>NZ_BBNO01000007.1:0-900839 GCF_000829715.2 Streptomyces lydicamycinicus
AAACACCGGGGTGCTCAATCCCACGTAGCCGCGTCGCCCGCGCCGAGGACGGGTCCCGGTGCGTCCCCTCCGACCCCCGCGGCAACCACAGACCCCGCAACGGCACCAGCCACAACACAGCCACACCGAACGACGTACGGCGCCCCCTCAGGGGCGCGGGGAACGGCGCGCCCAGCCACAACCCACCCGCAGACAAACAACGCCGCACCCGCACCCAAACATCGCCCCAAGCGGAGGGCACCGACTTTTCAAACAGGCCGCGCCGCCAACTCGTCAAGCGACGCCAACAGCCCCGGCAGCTCGGGCCCCCGCCCCACCGGATGCACCTCCCCCGGTTCGTCGTCCAGCAGCACGAACGCAATGTCATCGGTACGGGCAACCATGCTCCACCCAGGCCCGTCCACCCGCAGCGTCCGCGCCTCCCCCGCCGCGAACGACGACCGCACCCGCCCGGGCGGCGGCGGCTCGTTCACATAGCCGCGCGCCTCCTTCAACACCCGCCGCACTCCCTCGTGCGCCTCATCCCCCGGCTCGGCAAAGCTGACGTCGCCCTCCACCTGCTCACGCCACGCCGCCCATTGCATGGCGATCTCGTCCGCGCCGAGCCGCCGTTGCGCGGGCCCCCACTCCTCGGCGTCCGGAGGGGTGAGCGGCGCAGGGTCGCCCTCCTGCGGCTCGGGATCGTGCGGCTTCGGCACACCGGGTGCCGCCACGGCGAGCGCGAGCGGCCAGCCGGGCAGCGCCCCGACGATGCTGTTCTCGCCGGGCGAGAGGTCGTACTCCATGCCGCAGTCCCAGGCCGCGATCGCGCAGGCGACGAGTGACACATCCTCCGTCACCACGGTCCAGCGCCCGCCGTCACCGTCCTGACCGAGGACCAGTCCGTAGCCCTCCGCGTACGGTTCGAGCCCTAGGCCCGCGCACACCTCGGGGTAGTCGTCGCCGAGCACGCTCGGGAACTGCGCGGGCGTCAGCAGCACCGCCGTCAGCACGAACAACTGATCGTTGTCGGCGCTCTCGGTCGTGGGCACGCGGGCCTCCCCATCGGGTCCATTGCGGAGTACGTCGGCGCACCCTAATTGGCTTGGTACGGGCTTGTCACCAGCCGTACGCTGCGCGGATGTGTTTTTACAGCCGCCGGATGCACTTCGTGTGCCTGGTCTGCCGGGCCGCGTGGAAGAAGACGCCGGCCTCGGGGGGACCGGGCCGCTGCCCGCAGTGCCGTGGTGAGCTGATCAACGCGGGCGCGGACCTGGCGGTGCCCAAGCGGCGCGACATGGCCGGGTGGCGCGCGCTGGAGGCCGTGCTGCGCGCGGGGCTGACCTTTCATGGCGGGTGCTGCGGTACGGGACCGGGCTACCGACCGCGGACACCACGCGAGGTCAAGGACCGGCTGGCGCTCGCCGGCCGTACCGGTATGCCGGTCAGGGCGGCGCTGGCCGTAGTGGATGCCACGCTCACCGACCGCTACGGTGCCGACGCCCGTACCCCGGGGCGCGGCACCCGCAGCGCCCGGCGGCCGGCCGGTGTGCCGAAGCGCTCACGGGAGACCGCCCGGCGCGGCTGATTCCGGCCACCGTGGGGCGTGATCTGGCCCCCGGCCGCACCGTTCAAGTGCCGCCCACGCCCGTAAAATTGGCGCTTCGGCCAATGAAGGGACGGTTGTCAGGTGCGGCGCTACGACTGGTTGAGGGAGATCCGGCGGCTCGACCCGGAGCGCGACTTCCTGCGGATCTACCGCATCATCGCGACCCATGAATTCCCCTGGGACCTCACCCGGGCCCTGGAGCTGGCGCTCTACCGCACCTATGCCGTGCCGAGCATCGGCCGGCTGCTCGCCGAGACGGCGGAGCTGACGGACCGCACCCAGAAGCGCTATGACGACACCGCCCTCCTCCTGGACGCCGTCGTCGAGCACGGCTTCGACAGCGAGGACGGCCGGACGGCGATCCGGCGCATCAACCAGATGCACCGCAGCTATGACATCAGCAACGAGGACATGCGCTATGTCCTGTGCACCTTCGTGGTGGTGCCCAAGCGCTGGCTGGACGAGTACGGCTGGCGGCGGCTGACCGCACCCGAGCGGCATGCCATGGCCACCTACTACCGCACCCTCGGCCGCCACATGGGCATCACCGAACTCCCGCGGACCTACGAGGACTTCGAGCAGTGCCTCGACGCCTACGAGGAGGCGCACTTCGGCTGGGACGAAGGCGCGCGACGGGTCTCGGACGCGACCTTGGACCTGATGGCGGGGTGGTACGGCCCGCTCGCCCCGGTGGTGCGCGGTGCCAGCATGGCCCTCCTGGACGATTCACTTCTGGATGCCTTCCGGTACGAGCGGCCCAAGCCGGCGGTCCAGAAGGCGGTACGCACCGCCCTGAAGCTGCGCGCCAAGGCCGTACGACTGCTGCCGCCCCGCCGCACCCCGCACTACGCCCGCCAGAATCCCGAGATCAAGGGCTATCCCAACGGCTTCCGGGTGGCCGAGCTCGGCACCTTCCCCACCTCCCGCCCCACTGGCACCTGCCCGGTTCCGCACGGGGAGGGCCCGGCGTCCTGAGACACCGGTCCGGCCGGGCGGGCGTCAGCCCCGGCGGACCGCCAGCGCCAGGTAGCGGGAGTCCTCGTCCTCGTACCGGATGAGGTCCCAGCCGCAGCCGGCGAGGAGGGGCCGCAGATTCGGCTCGGCCCGCAGATCGTCGGGCGTGATCGGGCGGCCCTTGCGCGCGGCGAGGGCGGCCCGCCCGATGGGGTGGAAGAGGGCCAGCCGGCCACCGGGGCGTACGGTCCTGGCGAGTTCGGTGAGGCCGCCCGCCGAGTCCGGCAGATGCGACAGCAGCCCCGCGGCAAAGACGGCGTCCAGCGCGGCGTCGGGCAGCGGCAGCCGGGCCACGTCCGCGAGCAGCAGCCCCGCGTCCCGGTCGCGCCCGGCCCGTACGGCGGCCTCCAGCATCTCGGGCGTGAGATCGGCGCCCAGCACCGTTCCGCGCGGTCCCACGGCCGCCCGGAGTGCGGGCAGCGCACGTCCGGTACCGCAGCCGGCGTCCAGGACCCGTTCGCCTTCCTGGAGGCCCAGTTCGGCGACGCCGGCCGCATAGGCGGGGCCGTCGTCGGGGAACTTCGTGTCCCAGGTGGCGGCGCGGGACGCGAAGAACGCACGGACCTCCTGCGGACGGTCGGCGTGGTGGTCGGTCATCGGGCTCCTCCGGGAGTGCGATGGGCGGCGAGGACGGCGAGGGCGGCGCTGCCGTGGCACTCGACGGCACCCGGCGAGACGTGCGTCACGGGGCGGTGGTCCGCGCCGCTCCGGTGCCTGCTGCCGCCTCATGAGCTCATGATCCCGCACGGCCCGGCCGGTCACCGGGCGGACGCCGCTGCGGACGGACCGGACTCCGGCGGCGGATGCCGCTCCTCGGCTCAACTATCACGAATCCGGAGGTTGATGGGCTTCTTGATCGGATGACGTGACGGCTTTGGCAATTCCGAGAAAATCCCTGTCAGCGGGCGGTACGGTCCTCGCCATGGATTTCCGGCGGCCCTCTGCCGCCGAAGGCTCCCCCCGTCGAGCCATGGATCCGCACACCCCGTGACACGCAGGACCCTGCATCCTGGAGGAGACGGCCGATGAACGCCGCACAAGGGGTCCCGGAGGGCGCAGCCCCGGGCCTCGACGCCGAGTTGACCCTGAAGATCTTAGTCGCGGGCGGCTTCGGCGTGGGCAAGACAACACTGGTGGGCTCGGTCAGTGAGATCCACCCGCTGCGTACGGAGGAACGGCTCAGCGAGGCGGGTGAGACGGTCGACGACACCGGGGGAGTGGACCTCAAGGGCACCACCACCGTGGCGATGGACTTCGGCCGCATCACCATTCGGCAGGGCCTGTCGCTCTATCTCTTCGGCACCCCGGGGCAGGACCGCTTCTGGTTCCTGTGGGACGACCTGTCGGAGGGCGCCCTGGGCGCCGTCGTCCTGGCCGACACCCGGCGGCTCCAGGACTGCTTCCCGGCGGTCGACTACTTCGAGCGTCGCGCGATCCCGTTCCTGGTAGCCGTCAACTGCTTTGCGGAGTCCCGGTCCTACGGCGCCGACGAGGTGGCCCGCGCGCTGGATCTGGACCGTGGCACCCCCGTCGTGCTCTGCGACGCGAGGGACCGCGACTCTGGCAAGGAGGTGCTGGTACGGCTCGTCGAGCACGCGGGGCGGCGGCACTCCGGCAGGGTGCTGGATTCGGTGGGATGACCGCGGCGGCAGGTGGCGCGGCGCGGACGGGCCACGCCACCTGCGCCCTCAGTCCGCCACGGCAGCCAGGGCGATGACCTTGTCGATCCTGACCCGCACCACCAGCTCGCCCGGCACGCCGTTGCGGGCGCCGTACTCTTCCGCCCGCTCCTCGCCCATGTAGCGGGCCGCGATCCTGGCCGCCCAGTGACGGACCTCCGCCAGATCGCTGCTGATCTCCGCCGTCCCATGCACCACCACGAAGGAAAACGGTGGCCGGTCGTCGTCGACGCACAGTGCCATCCTGCCGTCGCGGGCGAGGTTGCGGCCCTTGACCGTCTCCTCCCCGGTGTTGAACACCAGCTCGTCACCGTCCATGAGGAACCACACCGGCGCGATGTGCGGGCCGCCGTCGTCCCGTACGGTCGCCAGCTTGCCGGTCCGGGTCCCCTCGGAAAGGAACCTCTGCCACTCGTCCTTCGTCATCTTGTGTGCCATGCCGACATCCTCGGCCATGCGGCACGAACCGGTCTCCCCTGGCACGCCGGCCCGAGGGGCGGCTTGCCGAGACGGCCGAGGTGGGACAGGCTGGCACGACGGCCTTCGAACGGACCACGGGCCGCGGTCCGGCCACGAGTGCGGGCACAGACACGGGGAGGAAGCAGCAATGGCATTGAGCAGCGGACTCGACTGGCTGCTGGACGACCTGACCAAACGGGTGGAGAAGGTACGGCATGTGCTGGTGCTCTCCAACGACGGCTTGGTGACCGGGGCCAGTGAAGGACTCCAGCGCGACGACGCCGAGCATCTCGCGGCGGTCGCCTCGGGGCTGCACAGCCTCGCGAAAGGTTCTGCGCTCCACTTCGGCATCGGGCGGGTGCGCCAGACCATGGTTGAGTTCGACGACGGCTTGCTGTTCGTGACGGCGGCGGGCGACGGCAGCTGCCTGTGCGTGCTGGCCGGGGCCGACGCCGATTTGGGCCAGGTCGCCTACGAAATGACGCTGCTGGTCAATCGTGTCGGCGAGCATCTGGGCGTCGCGGCCCGCCAGCCGGAAAGTTATCCACAGGTCTGAGGCGGGGGTTGACCCGCTGTCATCGCCTGCGGCTACAGTCGTCACTGTCAGTGATCGACCGAGTTGCGGGGGAAACGACATGACAGTGATGTGCGACGGGCAGCAGACGCTCACGATGGGACGAGCGGCCCGTGAACTGGAGCTGAGGAACGGCGAGTTCGAGCTCGCCACCCAGCTCGGAAAGGTGCGGACGGTCCCGGCCGGGCCCGACGGCCGGCCGGGAGCCACCGGATCGCTCGGCCGCCGCCGGGTCCCGGCGGAGGAAATCACCCGCCTCCAGGCCGAGCCCGGCTTCCCGGACGCGCTCCGCGAACGGATCCGCACGGTCAGCACGAACGAGGCCGCCGCGCTGATGGGCATCGGCCCCGGACGGGTCCTGCGGCTGACCCGGGCCGGCTGCTTCGGCCCCGTCAGGTTCTATGTGAACCGCTTCGGCGCGGTGGTCTGGCTCTATCTCGCGGCCGAGGTCTCCGACTTCGCCGACCGCGAACCCGACCTGATGCGGGGCAACACCCCTGCGGCGATGCGGGTGATGCTCGACAGCGGACAGGACTGGCGGGCCCGCCAGTGGCGCAGCCGACGGGTCGCCCAGCTCATGGGCCAGACCGATGACCCCTGGGAAGCGGCCGCGGTGATCGCCGCCGTGCTGCCCCCGGAGGAACTCGCCTCGGTGGCCGAGGACCCGCGGGAGCGGGCCCTGCTGCGCCGGCTCAGGCCCGTTCTGGCATCCGTGATCACGGTGACCCCGGCCGCCCGGGAGTCCTACGAGCGCGTGCTGACGGCGGACGACTTCGACGAGGTGATGTGGTACCGCGTCAACCTCTCCCGAGAACTCGAAACGGCCCGCAGGGAAGCCCCGGGACACCTGCGGACACCCGCCGCCGCGACCTCCGCCGCCCGCCCCGGTCAGCCGCCGAGTTTCCTGAACAACCCCTCTTGGACGACCGATACCAACAGCCTGCCCTCCCGGTCGTAGATCCGCCCGCGGGCCAGGCCCCGGCCGCCGGTGGCGATCGGCGACTCCTGGTCGTAGAGGAACCACTCGTCCGCGCGGAACGGACGGTGAAACCACATCGCGTGGTCGAGCGAGGCCATGTCGAACCCCCGCGGTCCCCAGAGCGGTTCGATGGGGATGCGGACCGCGTCCAGCAGCGTCATATCGCTGGCGTAGGTCAGCGCGCAGGTGTGGACGAGCGGATCGTCGCCCAGCGGCCCGACCGCACGCATCCACACCGCGCTGCGTGCTTCCGCACCCTCGATCTCGTCCGGCGTCCAGCGCAGCCGGTCGACATACCGGATCTCGAACGGCATCCGGCGCGCCATCCGCTCCAGCCCCTCGGGCAGATCGCGCAGGCGCTCGCGGACCTCGTCCGCGACCGTCGGCAGTTCCTCCGGGTCGGGCACCGCCCGACGCATCGGCAACTGATGATCGAAGCCGGGCTCCGGCTTGTGAAAGGAGGCGGTCAGATTGAAGATCGTGCGTCCCTGCTGGACGGCGACGACCCGTCGGGTGGTGAAGGACCGCCCGTCCCGGACCCGCTCGACCTGGTACACGATCGGCACCCCTGGCCGGCCGGGCCGCAGAAAGTACGCATGGAGGGAGTGCACCGGGCGGTCCCCTTCCGTGGTCCGCCCGGCCGCCACCAACGCCTGGCCCGCGACCTGTCCGCCGAAGACCCGCTGTAGCGATTCCTGGGGACTGCGGCCCCGGAAGATGTTCACCTCGATCTGCTCGAGATCCAGCAGATCGACCAGCCTGTCGGCAGGATTGGTCATGACCGGTGGCCCTCCGTCATATCCTCCGGTGGCTTCGGCCGAAGCCACCGCATCACAACTGACCCACGTCCGTGACCCGCACGACCGCGCGCCCCTCCTCGTCGGAGGCGGCCAGATCCACCTCCGCGGAGATGCCCCAGTCGTGATCACCATTCGGGTCGGCGAAAGTCTGCCGCACCTTCCACAGCCCGTGCGCGGCATCCTCTTCAATCTGAAGCAGCTTCGGGCCGCGCGCATCCGGGCCGGTGCCCAGCTCGTCGTATTCATCCCAGTAGGCGTCCATCGCCTCGCCCCAGGCGTCCACGTCCCAGCCGGAATCGGCATCCATCTCGCCGAGCTCCTCGACCTTGTCCAGCGCCGCCAGCTCAACCCGCCGGAACATCGCATTGCGCACCAGCACACGGAATGCCCGCGCGTTGGACGTGACCGGTCGGACCTGATCCGCCCGCTCCGCGGCCTGCTCCGCCGTCTCCACCTCCGGATTGGCGAGCTGCTCCCACTCGTCCAGCAGACTGGAGTCGACCTGCCGCACCATCTCGCCCAGCCAGGCGATGATGTCCTCGAAGTCCTCGGACTTCAGATCGTCCGGCACGGTGTGATCCAGCGCCTTGTACGCACTCGCCAGGTAGCGCAGCACGATCCCCTCGGTGCGCGCCAGCTCGTAGAAGGACGTGAACTCCGTGAAGGTCATGGCGCGTTCGTACATATCGCGGATGACCGACTTCGGCGACAGCGGGTGGTCGCCGACCCACGGGTGACTCTTGCGGTAGAGGCCGTAGGCGTGGAAGAGCAGCTCTTCCAGCGGCTTGGGGTACTCGACGTCCATGAGCCGTTCCATGCGCTCTTCGTACTCGACGCCATCGGCCTTCATCTGGGCGACCGCCTCGCCCCGGGCCTTGTTCTGCTGCGCGGCCAGGATCTGCCGCGGATCGTCCAGCGTGGACTCCACCACGGAGACCATGTCCAGTGCGTACGACGGCGACTCGGGGTCCAGCAGGTCGAACGCGGCCAGGGCGAACGTCGACAGCGGCTGGTTGAGGGCGAAGTCCTGCTGAAGGTCCACGGTCAGCCGGACGATCCGGCCCTCCGCGTCCGGCTCCGCCAGCCGTTCCACGATCCCGCCGTCCACCAGCGAGCGGTAGATTGCGATGGCCCGCCGGATATGCCGGAGCTGGTTCCTGCGCGGCTCATGGTTGTCCTCGAGGAGCTTGCGCATCGCTTCGAAGGCATTGCCCGGCCGGGCGATCACGGACAGCAGCATCGTGTGCGTCACCCGGAAACGGGAGTTCAGCGGCTCGGGGTCGGAAGCAATCAACTTCTCGAAGGTGTTCTCACCCCAGTTGACGAAGCCCTCCGGCGCCTTCTTGCGCACCACCTTCCGGCGCTTCTTGGGGTCGTCGCCGGCCTTCGCCAGCGCCTTCTCGTTCTCCACGACATGCTCGGGAGCCTGCCCGACCACAAAGCCCGCGGTGTCGAAGCCCGCCCGGCCGGCGCGGCCGGCGATCTGATGGAACTCCCGCGCCCGCAGCGTCCGCACCCGCGAGCCGTCGTACTTCGTCAGCGCGGTGAACAACACCGTACGGATCGGCACATTGACGCCCACGCCGAGCGTGTCCGTACCGCAGATGACCTTCAGCAGACCCGCCTGCGCCAGCTTCTCGACGAGCCGGCGGTACTTCGGCAGCATGCCGGCGTGGTGCACGCCGATGCCATGGCGGACATACCGCGACAGGTTCCGGCCGAACTTCGTGGTGAACCGGAAGTTCCCGATGAGCTGAGCGATCTCGTCCTTCTCGGCACGCGTACACATATTGATGCTCATCAGGGCCTGCGCCCGCTCCACGGCGGCGGCCTGAGTGAAGTGCACGATGTAGACGGGAGACTGGCGAGTCTCCAGCAGTTCGGTCAGCGTCTCCGTCAGCGCCGTCGTGCGGTACTCGTACGACAGCGGCACCGGCCGCGTGGCCGAGCGCACCACCGACGTCGGCTTCCCCGTGCGCCGGGTCAGATCCTCCTCGAAGCGCGACATGTCGCCGAGCGTCGCCGACATCAGGATGAACTGCGCCTGCGGCAGTTCGAGCAGCGGAATCTGCCAGGCCCAGCCGCGGTCCGGCTCGGCATAGAAGTGGAACTCGTCCATCACGACCTGGCCGATGTCGGCGTCCTTGCCGTCCCGCAGCGCTATCGAGGCGAGCACCTCGGCGGTGCAGCAGATGACCGGTGCGTCGGCGTTGACCGATGCGTCACCGGTGAGCATGCCGACGTTCTCGGTGCCGAACAGCTTGCACAGATCGAAGAACTTCTCCGAGACCAGCGCCTTGATGGGCGCGGTGTAGAAGGTGACCTGATCATTGGCGAGAGCGGTGAAGTGTGCGCCGGCCGCCACC
Organism: Streptomyces lydicamycinicus; assembly: GCF_000829715.2. NCBI lineage: Bacteria > Bacillati > Actinomycetota > Actinomycetes > Kitasatosporales > Streptomycetaceae > Streptomyces > Streptomyces lydicamycinicus. Next base: position 9,460 of record NZ_BBNO01000007.1, read on the forward strand.
AGACTCTTACCGGAGCCGGTGGGGGTGGACAGGATGAGGTTCGCTCCGGAGACCACCTCGATCAGCGCCTCCTCCTGGGCAGGGTAGAGCGAGATGCCCTGCTGCTCGGCCCAGCCCGAAAAGGCTTCGAAGAGGGCATCGGGGTCGGCGTCGTTCGGCAGATGATCGATGAGGGTCACGCCCCCATACTGCCTGTCTTCGGCCCAGATCAGGGAACCGGCGGCCAAAGGGGAGCCCAGCCAAAGATCGACAACGCCGCACATGGGACGCCCTGCGGCCCGGCCCTTCCCTCGAAGGCCGCAGACGCAGCCCTGAGAGCTACCACGATATCTGGTCTGACCTGCGGAAACGTGGGCCGCCGCGCCCCGGGGCGGTCTCCCCTCGCCGGGGTGAGCGAACCTGCGGCGCCGAGTGAAGCAAGGACGCGACGACCTCTTGATGCTCCGAGTGGACTCGGCATCGAGGGAGGCTTCCATGCAAGGTCTTTACAACCCGTACACGACTACGAACGCACTGTCGCGGCCAAGGCGCCCTGGCGCACCAGCGCGCTCGGCGCGTGTCGGAGATCACCCGAGGTCGGCGGTGCAGAGGCGGGGGGCCCGTTCCGTGGCGGGGGTGCGGGGGTGGGTGTGGCGCGATCGGGGTGGCGCGGGAGCGGGGCATCGTGGGGGCGGGGCGTCGGGAGGCCGCGCGAATAGGAGGTGTGCGCGAATAGGAGGTGTGCGCGATAGGAGGGGCGCGCGACAGGAGGTGCCCGCGATCGGGAGGTCGTGGGGCGGGGAGGTCGTGGGGCCGGGGCGTCGTAGATCGAGGTGGCGCGGGAGCGGGGCGTCGTGGGATGGGGGCGTTGCCTGGTCGTGAGCGTGAGCGTGAAGCTAGCTGGGGCGGTGGTGGTGGCGGGAGGGGGAGGGGGGAAGCCCCCAGGAGAGCCCGCCCTCATCCCGCCTCACCCACCCCCTGTCCCAGGCCCCACGGTCGTCCTGTCGCCGGCTGCGCACCCTCCACGCCGCACCCCCGAATCCCGCCCCTCCCAACCCCGCTCCCCAATCCCGCCTACACCTCAACCCTCATCCCCCGCCGTCCATCGCCCTCTCTTCCTGCCGTCCTTCGCCCTCCCTCCCCGGCGCGCGCTCGCCCACTTGGTTCTGCGGCCTTGCTCGCCCTTCTTGGGCACTCGCCAACGTCCGCTCGTCCCCGTCGTACCCGCCTTTGCTCGACCCTCTCGGCCCACCCTCCCTACCTTCACCTCCACATCCACCTCCGCTCGCCCCTTCAGCCAGGGGCCTTGCTCGCTCCTCTCGGCTCAGGCGCCTCGGTCTGCCTCGGCCCCGCCCTTGCTCGCCCGCGCGGCTCGGCCCCACCTCACCTCCACCCCACCCCGTTGCTCCCCTGCTCGCCTCTTCGCCCCCCACTTCGGCTCCGCTCCCCTTATTCCTCGTCCTCGCCCCAGCAACGCGCTGTAGCCATCCCCCATGCACGGGAACTGACGTGGCGTTAGGACTGCGTCATCGATAACCAGTGCTCCCCAGGCACTCCACGCCTCTGCCCAACAGCAGCGGGTTGGCCCGGCCTGGCAGGAAGGAGTTGGCTTACCCGCTCCTCGGGCGGAGATCATCTGGCGCTACGCTGAGTCGCCGACCGGGCGTCAGTGGCGCGGCTCAGCAGTGTGGGAGCGACGTGCCGCGCAGGTGGACATGCGCGAGAGAACAAGGGGTGGGAGTAACCATGATGGGACCGGCGCACTCGCTGTCCGGGGCCGCGGCCTGGCTGGGGGTGGGAGCGGCGGCGGCTGCCGCAGGACATCCGATGCCCTGGCCGGTGCTCGTGTGTGGGGCTCTGATCTGTGCCGGAGCGGCGCTTGCCCCCGACCTCGACCACAAATCCGCGACCATCTCCCGGGCTTTCGGGCCGCTGTCGCGGATGTTGTGCGAGGTGGTCGACGCCATCTCGCACGCTGTCTACAAGGCGACAAAGATGCGCGGCGACTCGAACCGCAATGGCGGTCACCGCACGCTCACACACACCTGGGTGTGGGCCGTGCTGGTCGGCGGCGGGATGTCGCTGCTGGCGATGCAGGGCGGACGCTGGGCGGTACTGGGCATCCTGTTCGTCCATATGGTGCTCGCCATCGAGGGGTTGCTGTGGCGGGCGGCACGGGTCTCCAGCGACGTACTGGTGTGGCTGCTGGGTGCGGCCTCGGCGTGGATCCTGGCCGGCGTTCTCGACCAGCCGGGCAATGGTGCGAGCTGGCTGTTCACCGAGCCGGGGCAGCAGTACCTCTGGCTGGGTCTGCCGGTCGTCCTCGGTGCGCTGGTCCATGACATCGGCGATGCCCTGACCGTTTCCGGCTGCCCCATCCTGTGGCCCATCCCGATAGGCCGTAAGCGCTGGTACCCCGTCGGCCCGCCCAAGGGCATGCGCTTCAAGGCCGGCAGCTGGGTGGAGTTGAAGGTGCTGATGCCGCTGTTCATGGTGCTCGGCGGCCTCGGTGGTCTGGGCGCGCTCGGCTATATCTGACCCGTCGTGCTCGGCCCGCTGTGTTGCCATCTGCTGAGTATCAGATGCCCCGGCGGGCCGCCGCCCTCCTCCGACGTACGCAGGGCAGCGGCACGTCACCGATGCGGTGGTGTCGCTCAGGGCGGCTGGCGTGATGAACGTGGACCGGTTCGATGGCCGTGTCCAGGACGGAGCCTGGGGCGGTAGTTGACCACTGCCAGTCACAGCCTGACGCCTTCGCTCCCGCGCGGGGAGCACCGCCGCCGAGCCCACCGCCGCCGAGCCCGACCATCGCAACCCCCCCCGGGGCCGGGCCGGGACTGGACTGGGCCGTCCTGCGACCGGCCGCGGGCCCGGCCGTAATTCGCTTGCCCCGGCCACGCATCAACGCTGCACTGTGGCGGGGCACCACGAGTCGTGGTGCCGGTATCCCGGGGAGGCAGCGGCAGCAATGGAGATCCGTTCCACGACCGACGAGGATCTCGACGTCTTCGTTGACACACTCCATGCCGCGTTCGGGCGCTTCCCGGAAACCCCGGCCGAGGGCGGCGGCGGGGTCTGGTGGTCGGCGCTCGAAATGGACCGCAACCTGCTCTCCATGACGGCGGACGGGCGGCCCGTCGGCACCGCCGGTGCCTACTCCTTCACGCTCACCCTGCCCGGTGAGACCCTTGTCCCGGCCGCCGGGGTGACCGCCGTCGGCGTCCTGCCCACGCACCGACGCCAAGGCGTGCTCAGCGCGATGATGCGGCATCAGCTCGCCGAGCTGAGGGCCCGCGGGGAGTTCCTCTCCGTACTGCTGGCCTCCGAGGCCCCGATCTACGGCAGGTTCGGCTACGGACCGGCGACCTACACGCAGCGGCTGACGGTGCCGCGCCACCAGGCCGCTTTCGCCCTCCCCAGAGCGCACGGAACGGCCGGTGCTCCAGCGAGCGGATCGGACACGGGCTCGGTCGAGCTGCTGCGGCGTGCCGAGTGCGGCGAGATCCTGGAAGAGGTCTACGACCGGTACCGCCGCACACAGCCCGGCGCGCTGTCCCGGCCGCACCGCTGGTGGGCCTTGGGCGCGGGGCAGCCCCCGCTCTCTCCGGCGCCGCGCTATATCGCCGTCCACCGAGATGCCGACGGCGTCCCGGACGGGTACGCCAGCTACTCGGTCGAGTCCGGCACCCTGACGGTCGACGAGACCATCACCACCGACGACGCCGTCTTCACGGCCCTGGCCCGGTTCGTGCTCGAACACGACCTGGTCACTCAGGTCGTGTTCAAGCATTTCCCGCCCGAGCACCCGCTGCGCTGGCAGCTCGCGGACTTCCGCGCCGGCGAGGTGAGCGACGACACCGACTGGCTCTGGGTGCGGCTGCTGGACGTCCCGCGTGCGCTGACCGCACGAGGCTGGTTCATGGACGGCGAGCTCGTCCTGGACGTCGACGACCCATTCCTTGGCGAACACGGCCGCTACCTGCTGACCGTCCGGGACGGCAAGGCCGACTGCGTCCCGACGGACGGGGAGCCCGACCTGTCCCTGGACGTGAGCGACCTGGGCGCGGTCTACCTCGGCGGCACCGCCCCGAGCACGCTCATACGCGCCGGACACATCCGGGCCCACCGCCCGGGCACGGCCACCCTCGCCGATGCCCTCTTCCGCGCCGACCGTTCCCCGCACTGCCTGCACTGGTTCTGACCGCGCGCTCGCCGACCTGTACAACTCTCGTGATGTTGCCTTTCGGGAGCGCCTTGTTGTCGAGGCGCTCCCGGCTACACCTACGTCAATCGCCCGGCCGTGACGGGAAGGGGGAGCACCCACATCGATACAGCGTTCATGGGTCTCACCTCCTCGGGCGGTGTCACGGTCAACTGCGAGCTACCAGCCCGGCCTTCATCCCTCCGACGCTTTTCCCGCCCCGGATCACCCTGATCACAAGGCCTGATAGGCCGGGAGAAGGAGAGCACGGAGGAGGAAAAAGAAAAGGAAAGGAGATCCCCGCTCCTTTCCACTCTCAAGATATAGCGCACTGGGGGGCTTGCGGCAAGGCCCCCGTTGTGCCGCAGAATCACCGGCCTGAACCGGAATGCAGGAAAATGGGGGATGCGAAATGCATGTGGTGCGTGTGGTGTTCTCCACGTATGGGTCGCGCGGGGACGTTGAACCGTTGGCGGGGAGACCCTGGCGACCTGAATCGCTAGCCCCAGCGGGCTGAACCGACAACGCCACGGGCTGAACCGACAACGCCACGGGCCGAAGCGTGCCCGGCCCACCCCCACCCCCGCCGACAACGACCCCGGGCCCAACCAACAACGCCACGGCCTGAATCCACAAAGCCCCCGGCCCGATGCCCGCCGAAGCGTAGCCCGTCACGCCCGCCAGTTTCCGCACCCCATTCCAAACGCCTTGCCGCGCGCCATGGCCGCGCGCCCTCAGATCGGAGCACATGCCGTGAGCCCGCTGACCACCAGCGTGTTTGACCTTCCCGACCGCCTTTCCCTCAAGGCCGACCCGGCGCTGATCGGCGGCGACGAGCAGCACTTCGCGGCTCTCGCGGAGAGCCTGGAGCAGTCGATCGCCGAACTGTCCGACCGTCTCGATGCCGAGCGCAGGGCGCCCGGCGGTGTGGGCCGGCAGGCGATGGACCGGGACGCGGAGATCCATCGGCTGACCGCGCGCCTGCGCGCACTGCGTCGCTTCGGACTGGACCTGTGCCTCGGGCACATGGTGAGCGCGGACGACCCCGAGCCGGTGTACGTCGGACGGCTTGGTCTTACGGACAGCGCGGGGCGCCGGCTGCTGCTCGACTGGCGTTCTCCCGCGGCCGAGCCGTTCTTCGGCGCCACCCACGCCAACCCCATGGGTCTGGCAAGCCGCCGCAGATATCGCTGGACCCGCGGCCGGATCAGCGACTACTGGGACGAGGTGTTCACCTCGGACGGGTTTGCCGGGCATGCCGCGCTCGACGACCAGTCCGCCTTCATCGCGAGCCTGGGTGGCAACAGGTCGGCACGGATGCGCGATGTGCTCGGCACCCTCCAGGCCGACCAGGACGCCATCATCCGTGCGGGCTCCCGCGGCGCTCTCGTCGTTGACGGCGGTCCGGGTACGGGGAAGACCGTCGTCGCGCTGCACCGTTCCGCCTACCTCCTCTACTCCGACCCCCGTCTCGGTCACCGTCGGGGCGGTGTGCTGTTCGTCGGTCCGCACCGTCCCTACCTGGCCTACGTCGCCGACGTCCTGCCCAGCCTCGGAGAGGAGGGCGTGCAGACCTGCACCCTGCGGGACCTTGTCGCCGAGGGAGCCACCGCGGCGATCGAGGCCGACCCGGAGGTGGCGCGCCTGAAGTCGTCCGCGAAGCTGGTGCAGGCGATCGAGGCGGCCGTCAGGCTCTACGAGGAGCCGCCCGCCGAGGGGATGACGGTCACGACCGACTGGGCCGACATCTGGCTGAGCGCCGACGACTGGGCCGAGGCGTTCGACGCACCGGAACCAGGCACGCCGCACAACGAGGCGCGCGAGCAGATCTGGGAGGAGCTGCTCACGATCCTGCGGGACAAGTACGACGGTGATGTCTCGCCCGACGTCTTCCGCAGGTCGCTGCTGCGCGACGAAGAACTGGTGACCGCCCTCCACCGCGCCTGGCCGCTGCTGGAAGCGGCCGATCTCGTCGGAGACCTGTGGTCGGTACCCGCCTACCTGCGGATGTGCGCTCCGTGGCTCAGCCCAGACGAGGTACGGAAGTTGCAGCGCAAGGACGCTCCCCACGCCTGGACGGTGTCCGACCTGCCGCTCCTGGACGCGGCACGGCAGCGGCTCGGTGACCCGGAGACGGCACGGCGGCAGCGCCGGCACAAGGCCGCGGTCGCCGCCGAACGCGAGCGTATGGCCGATGTCATCGACAATGTGCTCGCGGCCGATGACGACGGCGAGGGCGCGGTGACGATGCTGCGCGGCCAGGACCTGCGGGACACCCTGGTCGATGAGTCCGCTCTGCCCGGCGTCAAACCGGACCTGCTCGCCGGCCCGTTCGCGCATATCGTCGTGGACGAGGCGCAAGAACTGACCGACGCGGAGTGGCAGATGCTGCTGCTCCGCTGCCCGTCCCGGAGCTTCACCATCGTCGGGGACCGCGCTCAGGCCAGGCACGGATTCACGGAGTCGTGGCAGGAACGGCTTGAGCGGGTCGGTCTCGACCGGGTCGGCCTGGCCTCCCTGAGCATCAACTACCGGACACCGGAAGAAGTCATGACGGAAGCCGAGCCGGTCATCCGGGCCGTGCTCCCGGACGCCAATGTGCCGAGCTCCATCCGCCGCAGCGGCATCCCCGTCGTTCACGGCTCCACCTCGGATCTGGACTCGATCCTCGACACCTGGCTCGCCGTGCAGAGCGACGGGACCGCCTGTGTCATCGGCGACCCCACCGTCCGGACGACCTCCCGCGTCCGGTCGCTGACCCCGGAGCTGTCGAAGGGGCTGGAGTTCGATCTGGTCGTCCTCATCGATCCGGAGGAGTTCGGCCAGGGCATCGAAGGAACGGTCGACCGTTATGTCGCGATGACCCGGGCGACTCAGCGACTCGTCATCCTCACGAGCGGCTGACGCCGGCTGGACGCATGTCCGCCACCGGGCGAGTGGGTGGCTGCCCGGTTGTTCCGCACCAGCCCCTGACGTTGGCGGCTTCGAGCGATGCGGAAGGATGTCCGGGCTCCTGCAACCGATGACGAGGGAACCGACAACTGTGACCCACCAGCCGCCGCAGACACCACCATCCGGATATGGCGCCCCGCTGCCGTCCTACCCCGGCGCACCGGTTGCGCCGCAGAACGGCCAGACGCCGCCGGCCGGACTGCCGGGCCAGGGTGGGGGCCCGGGCTTCGCGCCGCAGCCTCCGCCGCCTCCCCGGCGCCGCACCGGACTGATCCTCACCCTCGTCCTGGTCGCCGTCGTGCTGCTCGCCGGGGGCGGCTACCTGGCGTGGTCGCAGCTCGGTGGCGGGGACGACACGGAGGCGCGTAAGGGGCAGGAGCAGAGTCAGGGCGGGGAGCAGAACCAGGAACGGGGACAGAGCCAGGGCCAGGGCCAGGGGCAGAGCCAGGGACAGGGCGACGGGGAGAAGCCCAAGGGGCTGACCACCCCCAAGGTGGTGAAGTCGGGTTCGGCGGAACTCCGCTATGACGCGAAGACCACCGCGCAGATGTACCCGCCGGAGAAGCGGAAGCCCGAGCTGTACCCGGAGATGAAGGGCCTGACCCAGACCGACGCGGTCTACCGCCCGCAGGACAAGCCCTCGGTCACCCTCGGCGTCCACACCGGTACGGGTACGGTGTCCGACCCCGCGCAGCGGGTGAAGGCGGCCTTCGGCCCGAACTCGATGGCCGTCGCGCCGAAGGACTTCGCTCTCCAGGACCCCGACGCCAAGGGAGCCGTTCTGCGCTGCGGGGTCGCCCAGGGCGGGGGCAACTACGTCCCCCTGTGCGTCTGGGCCGACAGCACCTCGGTCGGTGACGTGGTCGGCGTGGGCACGGCGTCCACGCCTTCCCTCAAAAAGATCGACCTGAAGACGCTGGCGCAGCAGACGAGTGATCTGCGCAAGGCCATGCGCGGCGGCTCCGCCGGCTGACTCGTCATCCCGCACACCGGAACGGCGGCGCGGACTTCAAGGTCTGCGCCGCCGTTCCGTACCGTCCGCCCCGTACGGAGGCAACGGCCGGGCCCCACATCAGCCGTGCCAGGACCGCCAGAGTGCCGCGTACGCACCGTCGGCGGCGACCAGTTCGTCGTGGCTGCCCAGTTCGCTGATCCGGCCCTCCTCGACGACCGCGATCACATCGGCGTCATGTGCGGTGTGCAGGCGGTGCGCAATGGCCACTACGGTGCGGCCGTCCAGCACTCTTCCCAGTGAGCGCTCCAGATGGCGGGCCGCCCGTGGGTCGAGCAGGGAGGTCGCCTCGTCCAGCACCAGGGTGTGCGGATCGGCCAGTACCAGCCGGGCCAGCGCGATCTGTTGGGCCTGGGCGGGAGTCAGGGCGTGTCCGCCCGAGCCGACCTCGGTGTCCAGCCCCTGGTCCAGGGTCCGTGCCCAGTCGTCGGCGTCCACCGCGCCGAGCGCGGCCCACAGTTCGGCATCGGCCGCTCCGGTGCGTGCCAGCAGGAGGTTGTCTCGGAGCGAGCCGACGAAGACATGGTGCTCCTGGTTGACCAGCGCCACCTGCTCGCGGAGCCGCTCGGCCGGCATCCTGGAGAGCTCGGCGCCGCCCAGGGTGACACTGCCGACGCGGGGCCCGTAGATACCGGCCAGCAGCCGGCCCAGCGTCGATTTGCCGGCGCCGGACGGACCGACCAGCGCCAGCCGGCTCCCCGGGCGGACCCGCAGCGAGACCTCGCGCAGCACATCGACGTCCGCACGGTAGCCGAAGCTCACCCCGTCGGCGTGGACCTCCCGGCCGTCCGGGTGCCGGTCCGCGTCGGTGGCCTCCGGGGCGATCTCCCGGACGCCGACGAGGCGCGCGATGGACACCTGGGCCTCCTGGAGCTCGTCGTACCAGCGCACGATGATGCCGACCGGATCGATCATCATCTGCGCCAGCAGCGCCCCCGTCGTCAGCTGCCCGGGACTGATCCAGCCCTCCAGGACGAACGCGCCGCCGAGCAGCAACACCGAGGCCAGGAGCAGCACATGCGCCAGATCGATGACGGGGAAGAGCACCGAGCGCAGATAGAGCGTGTAGCGCTCCCACTGGGTCCATTCCCAGATGCGGCGCTCCGACAGCGCGATCCGGCGGGCGCCCAGCCGGTGGGCCTCGACCGTACGCCCCGCGTCCACGGACTCGGTGAGCACGGCGGACACCGCGGCGTACCCGGCGGCCTCCGAACGGTAGGCGCCCGGCGCCCGCTTGTAGTACCAGCGGCAGCCGACGGTCAGCAGCGGCAGCGCGATCAGTACGGACAGGGCCAGCGGCGGTGCGGTCACGGTCAGCCCGCCGATCAGCAGCGCCACCCACACCACGCCGATGGCCAGCTGCGGTACGGCCTCGCGCATCGCGCTGGAGAGCCGGTCGATGTCCGTGGTGATCCGCGACAGCAGATCGCCGGTGCCGGCCCGCTCCAGTACGCCCGGCGGCAGCGCCACCGACCGTACGAGGAAGTCCTCCCGCAGATCCGCCAGCATCCGCTCGCCGAGCATCGCCCCGCGCAGCCGGACCATACGGACGAACACCGTCTGGGCGGCCAGCGCGACGGCGAACACCGCGACCGTGCGCCCCAGTGGGAGATCGCGGGCGCCCGCGGACAGGTCCTCGACGATGCCGCCGAGCAGATACGGGCCGGCCATGGAGGCGATCACCGCGGCCGCGTTGACGGCGATCAGCACCGTGAACGCCGTGCGGTGACGGCGGATCAGACCGCGGACGTAGCTGCGGACGGTGGCCGGTGAGCCGACGGGGAGGGTCGTGAGGGTCTGCGGGGCGTTCGGATCGTGTTCCGGGGGCGCCAGGCCGATCATGCGGTCTCCTCGATCTGGCCGGTCGACAGCGCCGGCTCGGGGTCCGTTTCGCGGGTGACGACCGCGCGGTAGGCGGGGTGGCTGCGCAGCAGTTCGCGGTGGCCGGCCGTGGCGACGGCCTTGCCCTCCTGGAGGAACACCACCTGTTCGGCCCGGTCCAGGAGGAGCGGGCTGGAGGTGAACACGACCGTCGTCCGGCCGGTCCTGATCGTCCGCAGACCGTCGGCGATCCGGGCCTCGGTGTGGGCGTCGACGGCGCTGGTCGGCTCGTCGAGCACCAGCACCTCCGGGTCGGTGACCAGCGACCGGGCCAGTGCCAGCCGCTGTCGCTGCCCGCCGGACAACGACCGCCCGCGCTCGGTGATATAGGTGCGCATCGGGTCGCCCGAGTCGTCGACCGAGGCCTGTGCCAGCGCGGTCAGCACATCGCCGCACTGGGCCGCGGCCAGCGCGTCCGCCGCGCCCACCCGTCCGGAGGCCGGGACGTCCAGCAGCTCGCCGAGGGTGCCGGAGAGCAGCATGGGGTCCTTGTCCTGGACGAGTACGGCCCGGCGGGCGGTGTCCCGTGGCAGGTCGTCCAGCGGGGTGCCGCCGAGGACGACGGACAGACCGGCGGCGTCCTCACCGTCCTCGCCGTCCTGCGGCGGGTGTCCGCCGAGGCGTTCGGCGAGCCGGCCCGCGGCGTCGGGGTCGCCACAGACCACCGCGGTCAGCCGGCCGGCCGGGGCGGTCAGACCGCTGACCGGGTCGTGCAGCGCGCCGGTGGGCGGCGTCCCGTGGTCCTCGGTCCGTCCGCCGGCCGGGCGGTGCTGGGACAGGACGCGGGCCGTGCGCTTCGCGGAGGGTTTGGCGAAGGAGTAGGCCTGGGCGATCTCTTCGAAGCGGCGCAGCGGGAAGAGCAGGAAGGTGACCGCGCTGTAGAGGGTGACGAGATCGCCGACCGCGATGGTGCCGTCGAGGGCGAGCCGGGCGCCGTACGAGACCACCGCGATGAGCAGCAGGCCCGGCAGCAGTACTTGGAGGGCCGAGATCAGGGCCCACATCCGGGCGCTGCGGACGGCGGCCTTGCGTACCTCTTGGGAGGCGCTGCGGTAGCGGCCGAGGAAGAGTTCCTCGCCGCCGATGCCGCGCAGCACGCGCAGCCCGGCGACGGTGTCGGAGGCCAGCTCGGTGGCCTGGCCGGCCTTCTCGCGCTGGGCATCGGCGCGCCGGGTGGCGGGCGGCAGCAGCGGCAGGACGGCCAGCGCGAGTACGGGTACCGCGACGGCCACCAGGATGCCCAGTTCCGGCTGGTAGAAGGCCAGGGCGACGGAGACACCGATGGTGGTCAGGGCCGCCGCGGCGAACCGGGAGAGGGCCTCGACGAACCAGCCGATCTTCTCCAGGTCGCCGGTGCTGACGGTGACGATCTCGCCGGCCGCCACCCGCCGGGTCATGACCGAGCCCAGTTCCGTGGTCTTGCGGGCGAGCAGTTGCTGCATCCGGGCCACGGCGGTGATCCAGTTGGTGACGGCCGCGCGGTGCAGCATGGTGTCGCCGGCCGCGATCAGCGCGCCCAGGACCAGGATCAGGCCGCCGGCCAGGAGGAGCCGCCCGCCGTCGCGGTCCACCACGGCCTGCACGGCGAGGCCCACCGGCAGCGGGGAAGCGGCGATGGCGCCGATGTTCACCAGCCCCCAGGCCAGGGCCTTGAGCTGGCCGCCGAGCTGTCGGCGGCAGAGCCACCGGAGGAAGGTGCCGCCCGTACGGACGTCCGGGACGCCCGGGTCGGGGTGCGGAAGGTCACGAAGGTGCATGGGGTCCCAGCCGGAGTCGTGGTGAAGGGGCGGCAGCTGGCCGTCCCGGCAGGCGAAATGCCCCTCCGCGCATGTCGCGTCGTCGGTGGAGGTTCTGGAAGATTGGCCCGCGGACTGGGCGGATTTCAAACGGTTTTTCCGCTGTGACCACATGATTCGGACAATCGTGCGGTGGCTGGTGGCTGGTGGCTGGTGGCTGGTGTGCGGCGGGCGGCGGGCGAGCGCTGACCGGCCGTCGGATGCGGGGTGCGACCATGGGGCCATGCGGACAGCGGGCAGTGCGATACGGACGGCGGCGGTGGCCGCGGCGGGGCTGGTTCTTCTGGCGGGCTGCGGCGGTGCGGGCGGCGGCCGGGACGGTGGCGGCAAGGACGACGGTGCGGCGAAGGGGGAGCGCCCCGGCGGCCCGGCCCGCGGCGGGTCGTCCACCACGCACCTCAAGAACATCCCCGAGGCCGGTACGGCCCTGCGGTCCCGGATCCCGGCCGCCTCCCGGCAGGTGGTGGCGGTCTACGGCGCGGGCGTGAACTCCGCCGACGCCACCGTCGTCCTCTACGACAAGGGCGCCAATGGCTGGGACCGCAAGGCGAGTTGGGACGGGCACAACGGCCGGCGCGGCTGGACGGTGAATCATCACGAGGGGGACAAGCGCAGCCCCGTGGGCGTGTTCCCGCTGACCGATGCGGGCGGTGTGCTCCCGGACCCCGGCGCCAAGCTGCCCTACACCCACTCCTCGGCGTTCACCCCGCCGTCGTACTGGTCCAAGAACACCCGCCACGACTTCGACTACGTCGTCGCGATCAACTACAACCGCGTCAAGGGGACCTCCCCGCTGGACCCGACCCGGCCGGAGGGGCAGTCCAAGGGCGGCGGGGTCTGGCTGCATCTGGACCACGGCAGCGGCACATCCGCCTGCGTCAGCGTCCCGAAGGCCGGGATGCGGGCCTTGCTGCGCGCCCTCGACCCGGCGCGGCACCCCGTCATCGTCATGGGGGACAAGGCGCACCTCGCGGCCTGAGCGGTCTGAGCGGTCCTGAGCGGCGTATCGGGGCGCACGGGACGTACGAGGCGTACGAAGCTGGGGCGCGGGGCCGGGCCCGGCCGGCGTGCCACCACCGCCCGCCGGGCCCCGGAGCGCTCCCTCCTACTCCTCCGGCTTCTTCGAATCCATCCCCGGCCGGGCCTTCTTCCACAGCCCGCGGGTGAAGTCGGGAATCTCCTGTGGCGCGCCCTTGGCCTTGATCGACAGATCGCTCAACGGCACCGGAGCGGTCCAGGTCGCCGCGTCATAGACGTCGAAGTCCGGTACGAGGCCCAGCCGCATGCACTGCATCAGCCGGAAGACCAGCATGTAGTCCATGCCGCCGTGCCCGCCGGGCGGGTTGGCGTGCTCCTTCCACAGCCAGTGGTCCCACTCCGCGTACTTGCTGAAGTCGCCCCACTCGTCGTTGCTCTGGTCCGGCTCGATATAGATCCGCTCCGGATAGTCCTCGAAGACGCCCTTGGTGCCGCCGAGGCTGTTGATCCGGCTGTAGGGGTGCGGGGTGGAGACGTCGTGCTCCAGCCGGATCACCCGCCCCTTGGCGGTCTGGACGAGGCTGATCGTCCGGTCGCTCTCGATGTACGACTCCTTCCAGCTGGGGTCGTTCGCCGGCATGTGCTCCTTGCGGTAGGCGGCGAGACCGAGCGCGGGGGTGCCGAAGCTGGAGATGCGTACGGCGCGGTCGCCGCGATTGATGTCCATGTAGTTGGCGACCGGACCGAACCCGTGGTTGGGGTAGAGGTCACCGCGCAGCCGGGTGTGCCACAGCCGGCGCCAGGGCCCCTCGTAGTACTTGGGGTCGAACATCAGGCCGCGCAGATCGTGGTTGTACGCGCCGGCGCCGTGCAGCAGATCACCGAACAGGCCCGCATGGGCCATCCGCAGCACCCGCATCTCGTTCTTGCCGTAACAGCAGTTCTCCAGCTGCATACAGTGTCTGCGGGTGCGCTCGGAGAGATCGACCAGCTCCCACAGCTGGTCCAGCCGCAGTGCCAGGGGGCATTCCACGCCTACGTGTTTGCCGTTGAGCATCGCGGTCTTCGCCATGTCGAAGTGCCAGTCCCAGGGCGTGGCCGCGTAGACGAAGTCGATGTCGCCCCGCTTGCAGAGGTTCTCGAAGTCATGGTCGCCCTTGGTGTAGACGGCAGGCGCCGGCTGCCCCGCGTCGGTGACCTTCTTGGCGGCCTTGGCGGTCTTCTCCTTCACCGGGTCGCACAGGGCGACGACGCGGACGCCCGGCACCGCCAGGAAGAGGTCGATCATGCTGCCGCCCCGGTTGCCGAGGCCGATGATGCCGACGCGTACGGTGCTGCGCCGCTCGAAGGGCACTCCGATCATCGTCCTGCCGGTGGCGCGGGGGGCCGCGGCGGCGGCCGCGCCGGGTGCGGCCGCCGCGGCCGGTCCGGCCGACAGGCCGCCGAGCCCCAGTCCAGCGCCCGCCGCACCGGCGGTCCACAGGACCGAACGGCGGCTCGGCCCGGCCTCGTTGGGGTCGTGGTTCTGCGATGGTGCCTCGTTCATCGGTCCTCCAGGAGCGGTGGGGTGCCGGGGCATACGTGAACCTCGGTCAGGACCCTGTCGGCCGTCGGCCTGAGGCACAAGAGGGCCGATTGGACTCTTGTTACGGCACGCTTGGACTCTTTGCCGCAATAGCGGATCCATCACGGCAAGGCCGGACGCGCCGCCGCCACTACCTTTCGCAAGGCACTGAAAAGCCTTGCAGAAAGCCTTGACGTGTCCACAAGGCAAACGGCAGGCTCCGGTACGGAAACCCCCCCACGGCGGCCCGGCGCGTGGCTGCTCTCGTGGGCGCGGTGCGCGCTGCCGCGCCCCATGACCAAGGAGCCGCAAGATGCAGCAACGTTCCCGTGTGCTGGGCGGGGCGCTGGCCGGCGTGCTGGCCGCGGCCGGCCTCGCCACCTTCGCGCCGTGGTCCTCCCAGGCCACCCCGCCCGGCGAAAAGACCGTCACCGCCACGCTGTTCGAGTGGAAGTACGCGGACGTCGCCAAGGCCTGCACCGATGAACTCGGTCCGGCCGGCTACGGCTATGTCGAGGTCTCACCCGCCTCCGAGCACATCCAGGGCAACCAGTGGTGGACCTCCTACCAGCCCGTCAGCTACAGGATTGCCGGACGGCTGGGCAACCGGGCCGCGTTCGCCTCGATGGTCAGTGCCTGTCACGGCGCGGGCGTGAAGGTCGTCGCCGACGCCGTCATCAACCACATGGCGGCCGGCTCCGGTACGGGCACCGGCGGCACCAAGTACACCAAGTACGACTACCCCGGCACCTACCAGGACCAGGACTTCCACGGCTGCCGCAAGAGCATCTCCGACTACGGCGACCGCAATGACGTCCAGACCTGCGAACTGGTGGGCCTCGCCGACCTCGACACCGGCCGTGACTACGTCCGCACCACCATCGCCAAGTACCTCGACGACCTGCGGTCACTGGGCGTGGACGGCTTCCGGGTGGACGCCGCCAAGCACATCTCCGCCGCCGACCTCGCCGCCGTCAAGAGCAAGATGCGCGACCCGGGTTACTGGGTGCAGGAAGTCATCCACGGCGCCGGTGAGGCGGTGCAGCCCGAGGAGTACACGGGCAACGGCGACGTCGACGAGTTCCGTTACGGCCACCACCTCAAGAGCGCCTTCCAGGGTGGCAGCCTCGCCCAGCTCAAGTCCGTCGCGGACGGCAAGCTCGACAGCGACAAGGCCCGTACCTTCGTCGACAACTGGGACACCGAGCGCAACGGTTCGACGCTCACCTACAAGGACGGCGCGGCCTACACGCTCGCCAATGTGTTCATGCTCGCCTCGCCCTATGGGTCGCCGAACGTCTACTCCGGCTACGAGTGGTCCGACAAGGACGCCGGACCGCCCAGCGGCAACAACGGCTGGACCCGTCAGCACGCCAAGCGGGCGGTCACCGGGATGGTCGGTTTCCGCAACGCGGTGGGGTCGGCGAAGCTGACCGACTGGTGGGACAACGGCGGCAGCGCGATTGCCTTCGGCCGGGACGGCAAGGGGTTCGTCGCCCTCAACAACGGTGCCGGGGAGCTGAAGCAGACCTTCGCGACCTCGCTGCCCGCCGGTACCTACTGCAATGTCGTGGCGGCCGCACCGTCTTCGTGCGACGGCCACACGGTCACCGTGGGCGAGGACGGCAAGGCACGGCTCTCGGTCCCCGCCAGGGGAGCGGTGGCGCTGCACATCGCTCGCTGACCCCCACTCCCGCATCCGCCGGGCGGACCCGCCGCTCCGGCGGATGCGGGCCGGACGCCGCCCGGCGACACCTCAAGCGGGCCGGGTGGCCAGCTCCAGAGCCTGAAGGACCGAGTGATAGCCCCGGCCCGCCGTCGCATGGTCCATCCCGACCTCGCACATCCGGTTCGCCGACAGATGCGCGTCGAAGTGCCGGGCGGTCACCTCGGCCGCCTCCTTCGCGGTGGCCGACTCGGTCAGCTCCCGGTGCAGCATCCCGCGGTCCCCGGCGAACGCACAGCAGCCCACGTCGTCCGGCACCACGACCTCCCGCGCACAGGCCTCGGCGACCCGGCGCAGCTGTGACGCGTCGCCCAAGTGCTGCATGGCGCAGGTCGGATGGAGCACCGCCGACCCGACCGTGCGCACCGTCTCCAGACGGGGCAGCAGCTCCTCGGCGGCCCAGACGACCGAGTCGACGACGGTCAGCTCCTCGTGCAGCGCACGATTGCCGGGCGTCAGATACGGCACGACCTCATGGGCGAGGCCCAGGGTGCACGAGGAGGCGTCCACCACCAGCGGCAGCCGGCCGCCCGCGGTCCACCCCCAGGCCGCCTCGACGATGCGGTTGGCCATCACCTCGGTGCCGCGCCGGTACCCCTTGGAGTGCCAGATCGTGGCGCAGCAGGTCCCGGCCACGTCCGGCGGGATCCACACCGGCCGGCCCGCCCGCCGCGACACCGTCACCACCGCCTCGGGCAGCGACAGCCCGGGGAACCCGGCGGGCGGCCCGAAGATCCGGTTCACACACGCCGGGTAGTAGACCGCGACCGCGCCCGCCCGCCGGGTCACCGGACGCGTACGGGGCGCCGCACCGGGCATCCGCGGCAGCCACTCGGGCACCAGGTCGGGGCGTACGGCCTTACGGGCGGCGCCGGTCACCGGCCGCAGCAGCCGGCCGCCGATCCGGCCGGCGGCGGCCACCGCCAGCCGCGCCGCCTGCTCGACGGCCTTGAACCGCCGGGCGGACTGCGCGGCGATCCACTCCTCGCGCGGAGTGTGCCGCAGGTGCCGGAAGTCCTTCATCAGCGCGCCGGTGTCGATCCCCACCGGGCAGGCCAGTTGGCAGACCGAGTCGCCGGCGCAGGTGTCCACGGCGTCATAGCCGTAGGCGCCGAGCAGCGCGGTGGTGACGGGGGAGCCGGCCGGCTGGCGCAGCATCTCGCGGCGCAGCACGATCCGTTGGCGGGGTGTGGTGGTCAGGTCCCCGCTGGGGCAGGCCGGTTCGCAGAAACCGCATTCGATGCACGGGTCGGCGCGGGCCTCGATCCGGGGGAGGGTCTTCAGGCCGCGCAGATGCGCCCGCGGGTCGCGGTCGAGCAGGACGCGTGGCGCCAGGATGCCGTGCGGGTCCACGGTCTCCTTGATCCGCCACATCAACTCCGTTGCCCGGGGGCCCCATTCGAGTTCCAGGAACGGCGCGATGTTCCGGCCGGTGGCGTGCTCGGCCTTCAGCGATCCGTCGAAGCGCTCCACGGTCAGCCGGCAGAACTCATCCATGAAGGCGGCGTAGCGCGCCACCTCGGCCGCCTTCGAGGCGTCGAAGGCGAGCAGGAAGTGCAGATTGCCGTGTGCGGCGTGGCCCGCCACGGCCGCGTCGAAGCCGTGCCGGGACTGGAGTTCCAGCAGGGCCGTACCGGCCTCGGCGAGCCGGGCCGGCGGCACCGCGAAGTCCTCGGTGATCAGCGTCGTCCCGGGCGGCCGGGAGCCGCCCACCGCCGTCACGAACGCCTTGCGGGCCTTCCAGTAGCCGCCGATCGCCCCCGCGTCCCGGGTGAAGGCATTGGTGACGGACGGGACCGGCGCGACCAGCTCCAGTTCCGTCAGCACCCGCGCCGCGGCCCGTTCGTACGCCTCCTGGCCCGCCTCGTCGGGCGCCCGGAACTCCACCAGCAGTGCGGTGGTCTCCTTGGGCAGCGCCGCCCAGTCGGCGGGCACCCCGGCCACGCGCACCGAGGCGCGCAGCGTGTTGCCGTCCATCAGCTCCACGGCCCGTGCGCCCGCCGCGTTGAACCGCGGTACGGCCGCGGCCGCGGCACCGAGCGTCGGGAAGAACAGCAGCGCGCTGGAGGTGCACCGGTCCAGCGGCAGGGTGTCGAAGACGGTCTCGGCCAGGAAGCCGAGGGTGCCCTCGGAGCCGACGATCAGGCCGCGCAGGATCTCCACGGGTGTCGCGCCGTCGAGGAAGGCGTCCAGGCGGTAGCCGTTGGTGTTCTTGATCTCGTACTTGGCGCGGATCCTGGCCACCAGTTCCGGATCGGCCTCGATTTCCGCCTTCAGCGCCATCAGGCCCGCGCACAGCGCCGGTTCGGCGTGCGCCAGCTCCGCGTCGGCATCCGGTTCCGCGGTGTCGACGATGGTGCCCGAGGGCAGCACGAGGGTGGCCGAGGCCAGCGTCCGGTAGGAGTTGCGGGTGGTGCCGGCCGTCATCCCGGAGGCGTTGTTGGCGACCACGCCGCCCAGCGTGCAGGCCACGGCGCTGGCCGGATCGGGCCCGAGCAGCCGGCCGTAGCGGGCCAGCGTGGTGTTGGCGCGCAGCACGGTGGTGCCCGGCCGGATGCGGGCGCGGGCCCCGCCGTCGAGGACCTCGATGCCGGTCCAGTGGCGGCGTACGTCGACGAGGATGTCCTCGCCCTGCGCCTGCCCGTTGAGCGAGGTCCCGGCAGCCCGGAAGACGACCTTGCGGCCCTTGCCGTGCGCGTAGGAGAAGACCGCGGAGATGTCGTCGAGGTCCTCGGCCACCACCACGACCTGCGGTACGAAGCGGTACGGGCTGGCGTCGGAGGCATAGCGGACCAGGTCGGAGAGCGAGTGGAGCACCTTGTCCGCACCGAGCAGCGCGATCAGGTCACCGCGCAGCGGCTCGGGGGTGCCGGACGCCCGCGGGCCGGCCACCCGGTCAGGGGCCGGGCCGCCGGGGGCGGTGGGCCGCAGGGTCTGTGGGTCCGGCTCCAGCAGGGGCATGGCGGCACTCCTCCGGTTGACTGGGTGTCAGGGCCGGTCCGGCAGCGCGCACTACCGGACCGGCCCTGGCTCACTGCGCGGCCCCCGGCCCGTCGACCAGGGTGGACAGCAGTCCGCCGAGCACCTCGCGCTGCTCGGCGGTGAGCGGTGCCAGGATCTCCTCCGCCGCGGCCCGCCGGGCGCTGCGCAACACCCGGAGTGTGGACCGGCCGGTGTCGGTCAGCTCGATCCGGATCACCCGCCGGCTGGCCGGATCGGGTACCCGGCGCACCGCGCCACGGTCCTCCAGCGCGTCCACCAGCGTGGTCACCGCGCGGGGGACGACCTCCAGGCGCTCGGCGAGGTCGGCCATCCGTGGCGGGGTGTCGCCGTAGTGGCCGACGATCCGCAGCAGCCGGGACTGCGCAGGGGTGAAGGCGAGGTCCAGGTGCTCCAGATGGTGCTTCTGGGCGCGGTGCATCCGGCGGGTCAGCCGTACCAGCTGCTCGGCGAGGTTGGTGGTGCTGACCGTCGGCTCGGGGGAGGGCATACCGCGAGGATAGCGGACAGCAGGACCTTATTCATTGTGAGCTTAGGTAACAATGAGCTAAGCTCCACGATGCTTGTGCGCCCGTCCGCACCCACCTGTCTTCCGCACCCCCTCGAAGGAGCCCATGCGCAGCGACGAACCCCAGTGGACCCCACCGCCCAAGGACCCGGGAAAGCCGGTCCCGCTGCGGCGGATCCTCGCGCTCTTCCGTCCCTACCGCGCCCGGCTCGCCCTCGTCGGCCTGCTCGTCGGCGCCTCCTCCCTGGTCTCGGTCGCCTCCCCGTTCCTCCTCCGCGAGATCCTGGACGTGGCGATCCCCGGCCGGCGCACCGGACTGCTCACCCTGCTCGCCCTCGGCATGATCGTCACCGCCGTCACCACCAGCGTGTTCGGTGTGCTTCAGACCCTGCTGTCCACCACCGTCGGCCAGCGGGTGATGCACGATCTGCGCACCGCGGTCTACGCCAAGCTCCAGCGGATGCCGCTGGCCTTCTTCACCCGCACCCGCACCGGCGAGGTCCAGTCCCGGATCGCCAATGACATCGGCGGCATGCAGGCGACGGTCACCTCCACCGCCACCTCCCTGGTCTCCAACCTGACCTCCGTCCTCGCCACCGTCTGCGCCATGCTCGCCCTCGACTGGCGGCTGACCGTCGTCTCGCTGCTGCTGCTTCCGCTGTTCGTCTGGATCAGCCGCCGGGTCGGCAACGAACGCAAGAAGATCACCACCCAGCGGCAGAAGCAGATGGCCGCCATGTCCGCGATGGTCACCGAGTCCCTCTCGGTCAGCGGCATCCTGCTCGGCCGCACGATGGGCCGCGCCGACTCCCTCACCCGCACCTTCGCCGGCGAATCCGAGCGACTGGTCGACCTGGAGGTCCGCGCCAACATGGCCGGCCGCTGGCGGATGGCCACCATCGGGATCGTCATGGCGGCCATGCCCGCGCTGATCTACTGGGCGGCCGGTCTGGTCCTCCAGTTCGGCGGCCCGGTCTTCTCCCTCGGCACCCTGGTCGCCTTCGTCTCGCTCCAGCAGGGCCTGCTGCGTCCCACCGTCTCGCTGCTGTCCACCGGCGTGCAGATACAGACCTCACTCGCGCTCTTCCAGCGCATCTTCGAATACCTCGATCTGCCGGTCGCCATCACCGAGCCCGCCGAGCCGGTCCGTATCCCGGCCCCGCGGGGCGAAGTGCGCTTCGAGAACGTGACGTTCCGCTACGACCCCGAGGCCGCCGCCACCCTCGACGGCATCGATCTGACCGTGCCCGCCGGCGGCAGCCTCGCCATCGTCGGCCCGACCGGCAGCGGCAAGAGCACCTTGAGCTATCTCGTGCCACGGCTCTACGACGTGACCGGCGGCCGGGTCACCCTCGACGGCGCGGACGTCCGCGACCTCGACTTCGACACCCTCGCGCGCTCGGTCGGCGTGGTCTCCCAGGAGACCTACCTCTTCCACGCCTCGGTCGCCGACAACCTCCGCTTCGCCAAACCGGACGCCACCGACGAGGAGATCGAACGCGCCGCCAGGGCCGCCCAGATCCACGACCACATCGCCGCCCTCCCCGATGGCTACGACACCCTCGTCGGCGAGCGCGGCTACCGCTTCTCCGGCGGCGAGAAACAGCGCCTCGCGATCGCCCGCACCATCCTGCGCGACCCGCCGGTCCTCGTCCTGGACGAGGCGACCAGCGCCCTGGACACCCGCACCGAACACGCCGTACAGCAGGCCATCGACGAGCTGTCCGCGGGCCGCACCACCCTCACCATCGCGCACCGCCTGTCCACGGTCCGCGACGCCGACCAGATCGTCGTGCTGGACGCCGGCCGGATCGCCGAGCGCGGCACCCATGACGAGCTGCTCGCCGCGGACGGGCGCTATGCGGCGCTGGTACGGCGTGACGCATACCTCACCCCGGTCGCCGAGCAAGTGATGACCCCGTAAGTGACCCACGGGTAAGGTCGAAGGCGCGGCGGCCAGTTCATTGGTCGGGGTGGCCGCCGCACTCCATCGTCGGCGGGAAGCCGTGTCGGCTCCGGCTTCCCGCCGGCTCTTGCCGGTCGCCGCGTTCCCCTTCGGGCCCCGTGCGGACGGGCCGGTCGCCCCAGCGGGACGGTCGGCGACTCCTCAGTCCTGGTCCGCGCCGTCTTCCGGGTGGGGAAGCAGCGGGAACAGCCGCGTGATGAGGGCCACCGGTAGAGCGCCGTCGGGCCGGGCCAGGGGGCGCTGTTCGCGGTCCTGGTAGGGCGTGAGCGCCCGCCGGATCACGTCCGCGACCCGGCTCATCTCCTCGGGTGTCAGGTAGGTGACGGCGCTGAAGGCCTCGTCGTGGCGCCATGCGGGCGGCGCCTCCTCCCGCTGGGCCAGCCACCGCTGCCAGCTCTCGTCCTCCAGCCCCCGGGCCAGATCGCCGAACTGCTCCTGCATGGGGCCGTCGGCAGCGGGGGCGTGCTGCCGCAGGCGCCAGGGGCGTGCACGGCCCCCGCTGTGGGGGGCCTCCTCGACGTATCCGTGCCGTGCGAGCTGCCGCAGGTGAAAGGAGCAGAGACCGGAGCTGTAGCCCAGCCGGGAGGCGGCTTCGGTCGCCGTGACCGTGCCGACTTCGGCGAGCAGGTCCAAGAGGGCGGTGCGGACTTCGTGCTCGCGCAAGGCGCCGTCGGTACCGGCTGTCCGCTCGTCCGGGGCGTTGAGGTCATCTTCGGTCACTTTGCAAAGTCTGCTACTTTGCAAAGGAGTTGGCAAGCGGCAGCCCATGCTGCCGGTATTCCGTCGTGGTGACCTCCGCGGCATCTGTGGCGTGCGCAAAAGGGGAGACAGCCATGTCTGTTCGTCACGAGCGGTCCCGTCCCGTCGACCGGCGGGTGCGGTTGCACGGCCGGCCGGTTGACTCGTATCCGGCTCTGCCGGCGGAGGCGGAACGGGGATCGGTACGCCGGGTCACGGTGGTGGGGGAGGAGGTGCTGGGCCGTCGGTGCCGGGAGGTGACCGCGTTCGGAACCCCGGAGCTGTCGGCGTTGATCGACGACATGTTCCGCACCATGTATGTGGCCGACGGTGCGGGCCTGGCGGCCAATCAAGTCGGCGTCGATCTGCGGCTGTTCGTGTATGACTGCCCGGACGACACCGGGGTCCGGCACGTCGGCCACCTCATCAACCCGGTGCTGGAGCTGCCCGATCCAGGGAGCCGCCGGCTCATTGACGACTTCGAGGGCTGTCTGTCCGTGCCCGGTGCCACCATGGCGGTTCCGCGCACCGACCGTGCTGTCGTCCGCGGATTCGACAAGGACGGTCACCCTCTCGTCATCGAGGGGACGGGTTACTTCGCCCGGTGTCTCCAGCACGAAACGGATCACCTCATCGGTCATACCTACCTTGACCGGCTCTCCAAGAGGGACCGCAAAGACGCCTTGCGGCAGATGGAGGACCGCCGTGAGGACGTCTTCGCCCGGCGGGCGATCAAGGCCGCCGGTCTGGGCCGGTGAGGTGCGGCGACCGCGAACGACGCGGCGGCACGGACCGTCGCCCGCGACACGACCGCGCCGCCCGCTACATCGCCCCGACGGTGCTCGCCGATGTCGCGCCGGACGCCCCCGTCATGGCCGAGGAGATCTTCGGCCCCCTCCTGCCGACCCTGCGCATGCCCGAGCTGGACTCCGCGCTCACCTTCATCAACGCCCACGGCAAGCCACTCGCCCTCTACGCCTTCACCACCGACAGGCGGACCAGACGGCGGCTGCTCACCGAAACCTCCTCCGGTGCGGTGGGCTTCGGGCTGCCGCACGCCCATCTCACCGTCCCCGGGCTGCCCTTCGGCGGCGTCGGCGAGAGCGGCCTCGGCCGCTACCACGGACGGCACTCGGTCGAGACGTTCAGCAACGTCAGGGCCGTTCTCGACAAGCCGCTCTTCCCCGACACCGTGCGGGCCGTCTATCCGCCCTTCACCACGGCCAAGGAGCGGCTGCTGCGCCGGATCATATGAGGCACGGTGACGGCTATCCGGCGGCCGGCCGGTCAATGAGGGTGTGGGTCAGCTGCATCAGGCGCTCCCTGGCGTCGATGTCGTAGGCCTGAGCGTGTGCCCGGGTGTCGGTGAACTGGTCGAAGTAGCGGCCCGTGGTGGTGGCGAGATCCGGATCGAGCAGAAGTCGGACGGTCGGGCGCACCCCCTCCTCGATGCCGGTGACCGGAGTCAGCCCGTACGCGCGCACTCCGTCGGTGTCCATCAGATGGGCCGGATGCAGCGTGTTGACCGTGACGCCGGTCCCCGTCAGCTCGGCGGCCAGGTGAAAGGTCGCCATGATCAGCGCGAGCTTGCTCCGGCAGTAGGCGCGCAGCCCCTCGTAGTCCCGCTCCAGCATGAGGTTGTCGAAGTCGAGGGCTTCCTGCCCGATCGAGGCGACATTGACCACGCGGGCCGGCGCCGAGGCGGTCAGCAGCGGCAGCAGCGCGCGGGTGAGGGCGTACGGGGCGAGGTGGTTCACGGCGAACCGCAGCTCATGTCCCTGCCGACTCACCTCGCGCCGGAGCGGCTCGGTGCCGCCACCCGCGACGGCGTTGTTGATCACCCCGTCGAGCCGGGGCTCCGCCGCCCGGATCCGGTCGGCCATCGCATACACCTGGTCGAGGTCGGCCAGATCCGCGAGGTAGGTACGGACGGTGGAGCCGGGGGCGGCGGCGCGTACCTCGGCCGCCACCTTCCCGAGACGGGCAGGGTCACGGCCGTGCAGCAGAACGGTGCCCCCGCGGGCGGCGAGATCGAGTGCCAGGCCACGGCCCATTCCCTGGGTGGCGCCGGTGATCAAGGTGGTGCGTCGCGTCATGGCAACCAGCCTGCGGGCAGGGCGCGATGACCGACAGTGTGTGCTGAACCTGGTGTCTCCACCACCAGCAAATCCCTCGCCCCCACTACTCAACTTTGACTAGACTCCCGACCATGACCGAGAACACCATTCCGATGCTGCCGTGCCCGACCCTCCAGCCCGTTCTCGACTTCTACACCGTCCTCGGGTTCGAGGTGACCTTCCAGCAGAAGAGCCCCAATCCGTACGCCGTCGTGCAGCGCGGCGGCATCCAGCTCCACTTCTTCGGGATGAAGGGGTACGACCCGGCGGAGTCATACAGCACCTGCTACATCCGTACCGATGACATCGATGGGTTGCACGAGGACTTCCGGACCGGGCTCAAGGCGGCGTACGGAAGGATCCCGACCCGCGGGCTGCCGCGTATCGGGCCGCTGAAGGACACCTCGCACGGCATGCGGCAGTTCCTCGTGACCGATCCGGGCGGCAACTGCCTGCGCATCGGGCAGCAGACCAGCCAGGACCACCACCACCGGCCCGCGCCCAAGGAGACCTTTTCCCGGGCCCTGCACCACGCGTCCCTCCTCGCGGACTCGAAGGACGACCCCGCGGGCGCCGCGAAGATCATCGACCGAGTGCTGCACACGGCGGACGAGCGACCCACGCCCGTGCAGCTGCTCCGCCTCCTCGTACTCCGTGCGGATGTCGCCGGGCGCCTCGGTGACGACGGGACCGCGACATCCGTCCTCGCCGAGGCCGCCGCGGTCCATCTCACCGCAGAGGAGCGGGAGTCGGCGCACGACGACCTCGAACGTCTGGAGGAGTTGCGGGGGTAGCGGCTTGTGCCGCCGCTCCTCGGGAGCCCGGGAGTCCGGGAGTCCGGGACCCTGGGTGTCAGGTGCTCCGGAACCGGTCCGTCGGTGATTCATCGCCGGTACGGTGGACGTCCGCCACGGGCCTGAGGCCCGTCTCTTCGGATTGCGAGAAGTCCGATGAACCAGATTGCAGCCGACACTTATCTGGCCGCGGCGGTGGTGGTGCACCACGCCCGTGTGCTGATCGTGCGCCGTAGTTACCGCGAGCGATTTCTGCCCGGCGCCTGGGGGGTGCCGTGCGGGAAGCTCGATCGTGGGGAGTCCGCCGAGAGCGGTGCCCTGCGGGAGTTGAAGGAGGAGACCGGGCTGCTCGGCACCATCGTCGCGCACACCGGCTCGACCAGCTTCCTCAGCGACTACCGGGGCCGCCGCGTCCACAACCATCAGGAGAACTTCGTCGTCCGCCCGCTCACGCTGGATGTCGTCCTGCCCAGCCCGGACCAGGCCTACCGGTGGGTGCGGCCCGCCGAGCTGGCCGAGGCCGGGGTGGACGCATACAACCTCACGGTGATCCGGCAGGCGCTCGGCGGCCGGCTGGACGCCGCCGGGCTCCGCGCCATGACGGCCCGCTTCGGGCACCCGGGCCTGCCCCCTTTCAATAGCCCAAAGACGCTGCCAGAGCGTCGAGTTCAGCAAGGTAGACGGCCGGCGGCAGCGGAGTCTTGGGCGGTGGATCCGCGCGTTCGGCGGCGCCGGCCCTGACCGCACCGCCGGCCCTCGCCTCGCCGGTCCGGCCGGTGCCGGTGACCTGGCCGGTGCCGCCGGTCCGGCCCGGATCACCGCCGCTGTTCCTGACGGAGCCGCAGTCCCCGGCACGGCCGCGGCTCCTGACATAGACATCGGTCACCGATCGCTGTGGGGCGGTCTCCAGGAACAGCGTCACCGTCGGCTCCTCGCTCACCACCCGGTGCAGCGTACGGGCGGCCAGGCCATAGCTCCGTCCGGCGCCGTACTGCTCGGTGTGCAGCAGCCGCAGCCGTGCGTCGCCGACCCGCCGCAGGCGCCAGGCCCCGCCGGGGCCGTCGATGGTCTCCCGGTAGGCGACCGCGGGCACGCCGTCCGCGGCCGGCTCGTAGCACTCCATCCGCACCCGGCCGCGGACCACCGCCGAGGCGATCGCACAGCGGTGATTGTGGATGTCCTCGGAGACGGCGCCGGCCGCGCCGTGCCAGAAATGGATCCGCAGCATGAACCCGGGAGCACCGGGCAGCAGCAACAGCTTGTCGAAGCCCAGCACATGGCGGTACGACAGCCGGACGCACTCCGCGAGCTCCAGATCGCCGACGGATAATCGGCGCACCAGCGGACCGAGCGTGCCGGGGTGCGCCAGCTGGGCGGTCACCCGGCGCGCCGACTCGGGCGACGGCGGCTCCGGCCCCGCGCCCAGCCCTTCCACCAGCAGCCGCCGGGCCTCCTCGACCTGCATCTCCGCCTCCCCTTCGCCGACCTCCCGGCCCGCACCCGCCTCCCGAACCGACCCAGGACAGCACCCCATCCCTCGGCACCCGGGCCGCCTCACGGCCGGTAGACCATCAGGGCGTACCGCCGCAGCACCGACAGGCCCTGATACGCCATCCACACCGGATGGCCCATGGGCCCGTCGTCCCACCGCCACACCCCGCCCTGCTGCATACCGTGCACCCGCGCCACAGCGGCGGTCAGCTGCGCCTCCCACACCGGCAGTCCCACCTCCTCGGCCGCCACCTGCCGGGCACCGTCCGTCATCAGCGCGCGGGCCACCCACGCGGCCGCGAAGTGCCGTACGGACAGCAGCTCTTGATGCAGTGGATCCTCCTGCACCGGCCGCCGTACCTCCTCCTGGCAGTTCAGCAGATCGGACGCGCCGCCCCCTGGCGCCGCCGGGCCGGCAAGCAGCCAGCGCAGCCCCTCCTCGCGCACCGCACGCTGCCGTTCGTCCTCGCCCAGAACCCGTGCGGCCCGGTCCAGCGCCACCACCGCCCGCGCGGTGTGCACCGCGGACGGGGCCGGATTGCCGTGGCCGGTTGCCAGTGCCGCGCCCCAGCAGCGGTGGTGGCCGCGCGCCGGATCGGCCGTGGCGCCATTGACCAGCACCTCCCGTAGTCCGCCCAGCGCGGCGGCCCCGGGCGCCGCCCGCAGCAGCCCCCGCAGCACATTGGTGACCACATAGGTGTTCGCCAGCCCCGACGCGTCATGGTCGGGGTCCCACAGCACCTCGCAGGAGCGTATTTCGGCCTCCAGCAGCCGTGGATCGGCACCGGCCCGTGCCAGCGCACCCAGCACGATCGCGGACACCTCGGGGCGCGCCCCGCTGCCCTGGGAACGGGCGGCCCACCCGCCGCCGGGAAGCCGCAGCCGCCACAGTGTCTCGGCCACCTCACCGGCCCGTATTCGGCCGTCGCACGGCGCGATGTCCAGCAGCAGATGCAGCCCGTACGCCGTGCCGAACGCCGTCGGATGCACCGGCGGTTCGCTCTCCGCGAGGGAGTGCGGCCAGCCGGTGAGCGGTCCGCGGCCGGGCACCTCGATCACCGTGAGACCGCGCCGGAGCGCCTGGTAGGTGCCGTCCACCAGCTCCGGCAGCGAACCGGCGGGCACCGGCACGGGGGCGGGTGGTACGGCGGAGGCGGTCGCGGCGCGGGCCCGCAGCAGGGCCGCCGCCAGCCACACCACGGCGCCGACGCCGCCCCCGGCGGTCGCCGCCACGCAGTAGCGCGCCGCCTCGCCCGCGAGATTCTGCGGCAGGATCCCCAACAGCGCCTGAAACACGGCGAACGCGGCGGCCGGCACACCCAGCCGCCCCAGCCACGGCAGCAGCCGGGCCGGCGCCAGGGCCCGCGGGGCGGCGTCGGGCGGCGGGCCGGGGTCCGTCACGGGCGCGCGGTCGGCCGCACCGGAACGCTGTGGTGGTAAGTCCTGCCGCAGCACCATCTGCTGCTCCCTCCCCCCGGGCGCGCGCCCCCGCACCGCCTGTGCGAAGGGCATCCCGATCAGTGTAGGAATCCCCACTGACAGCGGGGTCGCACACCTGTCGCAGCCCTTCCCGGCCGGTATCCCCGGCCCGGCCTGCCGGCCGCGGCCCCCGAACCCGGTCAGCTCGCACGTCTTGGGCGCCGCGAGCGCCACCGCGTCGGCCGGCTCCCGTCCGCGCCCCTCGGCCACGCCTGCCCCGTCCGGGGAGCACGTCGTCGGGACAGGCGACGAACAGTGCTACGCGCACGTTGCCTTCTCCTTTCGGCCACACCAACCCCTGGCGGCCGACCGCTTACGCGGGACATGATCACCGCAGCAGGGCGAGGAGAAGAACCGGGAGCGGAGGACCATGTCGAACGCCGAACACATAGCCAAGGACCGGGCGCCCGGCGGCGTCCGCTCCCCGTCGCGGCTGCGGCAGCTGGCCGCCGCCTCCATCGGCAACGCCGTGGAGTGGTACGACTGGTACGCGTATTCCTTCCTCGCGGTCTACTTCGCCGAGCAGGTCTTCCCGAAGGGCGCCGGCAACTCCCTGGTTCCGCTGCTCTCGACGTTCGCGGTCTTCGCGGTCGGCTTCTTCATGCGGCCGGTCGGCGGACTGCTGATGGGTGCGATCGCCGACCGCCGCGGCCGGCGGACCGCACTGACCCTCACCATCCTGCTGATGGGCGGCGGCAGCCTGCTGGTCGCGCTCACCCCCACCTATGCGACGACCGGCGTCCTCGCCCCGTTCGTGCTGGTCCTCGCCCGCCTGGTCCAGGGCCTGTCGGTGGGCGGGGAGTTCGCCGCCTCCACGACCTTCCTCGTCGAATCGGCGGGGCCCGGCCGGCGCGGGCTGTTCTCCAGCTTCCAGTACGTGTCCACCACCGCCGGCCAGTTGCTGGCGTCCGGGACCGCGGCGCTGCTCGCGGCGCTGCTCACCGAGCAGCAGATGGGGCAGTGGGGCTGGCGGGTGGCCTTCCTGATCGGCGCACTGCTGAGCCTGCTGGGATTGTGGATCCGGCGCGGCGCCCAGGAGACCCTTCCCCAAGCTCTCGACTCCGTTCGAGCAGGGGAGACCCCGAACGAAGAGCGGGCGGCCGATCGCCCCGGCCTCTTCGAAGCGCTGCGCCGCCACCCTCGCCAGTCGCTGCTGATCTGCGGTATCACTGCGGGCGGCACCATCGCGTACTACACCTGGACCACCTACCTGCCCACCTACGCGCAGGTCAACGCGGGCTTCGACAAGGGCGAGGCGCTCACCGTCGGGACCCTCTCGCTCGTCTTCTTCGCGCTGCTCCAGCCGCTCGGCGGGCTGCTCTCGGACCGCATCGGCCGCAAACCGCTGCTGCTCGGCTTCTCCCTGGGCTTCGCTGTCCTGGCCGTTCCGCTGCTGCACCTGGTCACCGACACGTTCGTCTCGCTGCTGCTGGTGCAGTGCGCAGGCATGGTGCTGCTCACCGGATACACCTCGATCGCCGCGGCCGTGAACGCCGAGGTGTTCCCCGCGCGGGTACGCGCCGCCGGCATCGGTTTCCCGTACTCGCTCACCGTCGCTCTCTTCGGCGGCACGGCCCCCTATGTCGGCACCTGGTTCAAGCAGGCCGGCCACGCCGATCTCTTCCCCTGGTACGTGGCCGGGCTGTGCCTGGTGTCGTGCCTCGTCTATCTGACGCTGCCGGAGACGTCACGGCGGGAGCTGGAGAAGTAGCCGCGGACACGAAGGCGCCGCCCGTCCCGGGACAGGGACGGGCGGCGCCTTGGGGGTGAGGCCTGTCAGACGAGCCAACCCACGAGGTGCAGGACATGGGCAAGCAGATGAGTGAGGATGTCCATGGGGATTCTTCTCCTTGAAGTCGGGGACTCAACTCTCCGGACCAGCAGGGGATATCGACCGGAGGCGCGGTAACGGTCTGCGGCAGGTCGCTCGCGCCCCGTCATCATGGCTCGTCGCTGCGAGTCAATTGAAGGCCTCTCCTCTTCGATCATGCTTACCGGCGAACGCCCGCCCCCACGTTCGCGTGTTCGCATCGTGTGGAGACTTCGCAATGCCCCATATGACGCCTCTGCCGCCCTTTTAAGGGGGCATGGTGGAGCTCGTACGGGCATAGTGGTCGCGTGGTGCGTGACCTTTCTCATTGCCGATCTCGTTGCTGAAATGGGCCGGACGGCATTCACCCGGAATTGACGTGCAATCAGAAGTCCCGGGTGCCCGGGCAATGATGGACATATACCCGGAAGTGAGATCACTGAACTCGCCGGTAGCGAAACGGTGCGTCAGGAACTCCGTATTCCCACGAGAATCCCTCGGCGCCGGTGTCCGAGTTTCACAAGACGATCACGTGTTAGCGTCCGTCGCCGCGAACCGAATACGCGAAAGGAAACTCCGTGGGCCACCTGCACCACTTCAGCGCGGGCTGGATATCTCCGGTTCTCGCCTATGCCATGGCATGCGTGGGATCCGCCCTCGGGCTGCGCTGCACCGTGAGGGCGCGAGCGGCCGACGGCCGTTCACGCCGCAATTGGCTGCTGACCGCCTCCATCGCCATCGGCTCCGGCATCTGGACCATGCACTTCATCGCCATGCTCGGATTCGGGGTCACCGGCAGCCCGGTCCACTACGACGTCCCGCTGACCGTGCTCAGCCTGCTGATCGCCATGGTGGTCGTCGGCGCCGGTGTCTTCAGCGTCGGCTACGGTGCCCCCGGGCTGCGCTCGCTGCTGCTCGGCGGCCTGGGCACCGGCGTCGGCGTGGCCGCCATGCACTACCTGGGCATGGCGGCGATGCGGCTGCACGGGCACGTCGGCTTCGACCCGGGGCTGGTCGCGCTCTCGGTCGTCATCGCCGCCGGCGCCGCCACCGCCGCCCTGTGGGCCGCGCTCACCGTGCGGGGCACCATGGGTGCGGTCCTCGCCTCCCTCGTCATGGGGCTCGCGGTCAGCAGCATGCACTACACCGGAATGGCTGCCGTACATATCGAATTGACGCCCAGCCGGGCGCCGTTGACCGGTGTCACCGCAATGGAATTCGTCTTTCCGCTGGCCGTCGCCCTCGGTTCATTTCTCTTCCTCACAGCGGCCTTTGTCGCATTGTCCCCGACCGCCCGTGAGCGTGCCGCAGCCGCCTCCGTCGATTCGCTGCCCGAGCACTGAACTCCGCATCTCGTCAGACCTGTTGAGGAATTCATGCAGATACGACAGACCCCGGACCGATCCGGGCCCGCAGGGGAGGCCCAGCCGCCCGGGAACGGACGCCCTCGGCATGCGCTGCCCACGGTCGCCAAATCCTGTAAATTCGCCACGGATTACCGCGTTCGCCTGATGCCCCGCTCGGTGCGCGCGAAGATCGTCGCGCTGCTCATGGTCCCCGTGGTCTCCCTGATCGCCCTGTGGGCGTTCGCCACCGTCACCACCGCGCGGAATGTCTCCGACCTCCAGCGGCTCAAGGACGTCAACGCCACCCTCGTCGCCCCGGTCGGGGACTTCGTCTCCGCCGTGCAGGAAGAGCGCAGCGCCGCGGCCCGCGCCCTCGCTTCCCCCGATCCCGGACGTCAGCAGACGCTGCGGGAACGCCAGCGGGCCACCGACTCCGCCGCGGTCGCCCTCCGGGACGGCATCGACGCCGGCAGCGCGGACGCGGAGACCACCGACGCCCAGCTGCCCGGCCGTATCGACCGGCTGCTGCACGACGCCGACGGGCTGGCCGCGCTGCGCGGACGTGTCGACGGCAACAAGCCCGACCGGGACCGTCTGGTCGCCGACTACACCGGCGTCGTCGAGGACGGGTTCGCCACCGTCGGCGCGCTGACCGGCGTGGAGAAGACAGCGGTCTCCTCGGAGGCACGCGTCGTCCTGGAACTCTCCCGGGCCCGCGAGGCGCTCGCCCATGAGGACGCGGTCCTCGGTGCCGCCCAGCTCTCCGGCCGGATGTCGCCGGGGCAGTTCGATGCGTTCACCGGCGCGGTGCACACCCAGCGCGCACTGTTCACCGCCGCGGTCGACGATCTGCGGCCCCGGGACGCCGCGGCCTACCACCGGATCCTGGACGGCGCGGCATACCGCGAACTGCGCGCCGCCGAGGACGCCGTACGGGACGCCGGAGCGGGCACCCCGGCCGCCACCGCCGTCCCCGCCGTGCGCTGGACCGATGTCAGCGACACCGTCCTGCACGACCTGCGCGCCGCACAGCGGGCCGCGAGCACCGGGGTGGCCCGGGACGCCGACCCGCTGTCCGCCGGCACCCTCGGCGGACCCGGCATCGCCGTCGTCCTGGGTCTGGCCGGTGTCCTTCTCTCGCTGCTCATCTCGGTCAAGATCGGCCGTCGGCTGGTCGTCGAGCTGGAGCAGCTGCGCAACTCCGCGCTGCGGGTCGCCCGCCGGGATCTCCCTGCCTCCATGCGTCTGCTGCACGCGGGCAAGAAGGTGGACATCGATGCCGTCGCGCCGCTCGGCGACCGCGGCACCGGCCGCGACGAGGTGGGGCAGGTCGGCGAGGCCCTGGTGGCGGTGCACCGTGCCGCGCTCCAGGCGGCGGCGGGCCGAGCCGAGGCGCTCAGCGGTATCTCCGGTGTCTATGTGAGCCTCGCGCGGCGCAGCCAGCTGCTGCTGCACCGCCAGCTCGCCCTGCTGGACACCATGGAACGCCGCACCGAGGACCCGGTGGAACTGGAGGACCTCTTCCGGCTCGACCACCTCACCACCCGGATGCGGCGGCACGCCGAGAGCCTGATCATCCTCTCCGGCGCCGCGCCCGGGCGGGGCTGGCGCCATCCCGTACCCCTGCTCGACGTGGTACGCGCGGCGGTCGCCGAGGTGGAGGACTTCCCGCGGGTCGAGGTGCACTCCGTCGTCGACGCCCGGCTGGCCGGTGGCGCGGTGGCCGACCTCACCCATCTGCTGGCCGAACTCGTCGAGAACGCGGTGATGTTCTCGCCCCCGCAGACCAAGGTGCAGGTACGCGCCGAACGGGTCGGCGCCGGTATCGCCGTGGAGATCCACGACCGCGGCCTCGGAATGGGCAAGGAGGCGCTCGACGAGGCCAACCGCCGGATCCAGGACGCCGAAGAGATCGACCTGCTGGACACCGAACAGCTCGGCCTCTTCGTCGTCAACCGGCTCGCCCACCGCCGGCACGTCAAGGTGGCCCTCCAGCCGTCGGTGTACGGCGGCATCACCGCCGTGGTGCTGGTGCCCGATGCCCTGTTCGCCGCAGGAACGGAGGAGGAGCCGTCGGACGCGCGGAGCACCGAGCCGTCCGAGGCGGGTGCCTCGCTCTTCCACCGGCGTCGGACGGCCGCACATCGGATGCCGGTGGCCGCGGCGCCCCGCCGGCACGCGCTCCCGCCCGCCGAGGCCGGCACCGCGGCGGAACCGCCCGCGGCCGAGCACCGCGCACCCGCCGCCTCCGCCCAGCCGTCCGAAGCGGCGGCGGACCCGGACACCGCACTGCCGCGCCGGGTGCGCCAGGCCCACCTCGCGCCGGAGCTGCGGACGAGTCCCGACCAGCGGCCCGAGTGGGTGCCCCGCACCGAGGGCACGCCCGCACCGCGGCGTTCCCCGGAACAGGCCCGCGCCACCATGGCGTCGCTGCGCGCCGGCTGGGCGCGCGGCCGTGGGGCCACCCCTCCGCCGCAGCCGGCGCCGCGGCACGAGCCACCCGAGCAGCCGCACCCGCAGGACCCGCGGCAACCGAACGGGGCGAACGACAATCCCTCACGAGGAGAAGAAACACCATGACCGGCGACCAGCAGCTTTCCGGCGAACTCAACTGGCTTCTCGACGACTTGGTCTCCCGTGTGCCGGCGATCCGCTCCGCCGTGGTGCTCTCCGGCGACGGGCTGGCCGTCGGTACCTCCAGCGGGCTCACCCGTGACGACAGCGAGCGCTTCGCGGCGATCGCCTCCGGCTTCCACAGCCTCGCCAAGGGAGCGGGCCGGCACTTCGCGGCCGGCCAGGTCATCCAGACCATGGTCGAGCTGGAGGGCGGCTTCCTCTTCGTGGTGGCGGCCGGCGACGGTTCGTGTCTGTCGGTGTTCGGCGACGCCGAGGCCGATATCGGCCTGGTCGCCTACGAGATGGCCCGGCTCGTCAAGCGGGTCGGCGCCCACCTCGGTACCCCCGTGCGCGCCGGATCGGAGTGACCGGCCGCCCATGACCGACTCCACCCCGCGCTGGTACGACGACGAAGCGGGGCCGATGGTCCGGCTCTATGCGATGACCGCCGGGCGGGCCCGGCCGAGCAGTGCGGCCTTCGAGCTGATGGCCGTCGTGCAGGCCGAGCCCCGGCCGGACGAGGACCCCACGCTGTCGCCCGAGCAGCACGCGATTTACCGGCTGTGCGACGAGCGCCCCCGCCCGGTCGCCGAGGTCGCCTCCGACTCCGGGCTTCCCCTGGGGGTGGTCCGGGTGCTGCTGAGCGATCTCCTGGCCGAGGGACTGATCCGCGTCAACCGTCCCGTGCCGCCTGCCCAGTTGCCCGACGCGCACATACTCAGGGAAGTGATCGATGGACTCCGCGCGCTCTGACTCCTTCATGGCCCTCAAGATCCTGGTGGCCGGCGGGTTCGGCGTGGGCAAGACGACCCTCGTCGGCTCCGTCAGCGAGATCCGCCCGCTCAACACGGAGGAACGGCTGACCGAGGCCGGGCGCCCCGTCGACCGGCTCGACGGGGTCCGGCAGAAAACCACGACGACCGTGGCCATGGACTTCGGACGGATCACCATCCACGACGACCTGGCGCTGTACCTGTTCGGCACCCCGGGGCAGAACCGGTTCTGGTTCCTGTGGGACGAGCTGGCGCAGGGCGCGCTCGGCGCGGTGGTGCTCGCCGACACCCGGCGGCTCGCCGACAGCTTCGCGGCCATCGACTACTTCGAGCACCGCAGCATCCCGTTCGTCGTCGCCGTCAACTGCTTCGACGGCGTCCGCGCCCACCGGGCCGAGGAGGTGGCACGCGCCCTGGACCTCGATCCGGCGACCCCGGTGCTGCTGTGCGACGCCCGGGAGCGTGCGTCCTGCAAGGAGGTACTGATCGGTCTGGTCGAGCACGCGGCCTCGGCCTACGAGGCCAGGATGCCCGCCAACTCCCTTTCTCCCTCAGCTGGTTGAGGATCCTCCGTCAGCAGTCGGTGGATGCCGACGGCCGCGGCCCGGCCCGCGCGGTTGGCGCCGATGGTGCTCGCCGACGGCCCGTAACCGACGAGATGGACCCGCGCGTCACGGAGCGTGCGGGTGCCGTCCATCCGGATGCCGCCGCCCGGCTCGCGCAGCCGCAGCGGGGCGAGATGGTCGAGGGCGGGGCGGAAGCCCGTCGCGTAGAGGATCGCGTCGGCTTCCACCGTGCGCCCGTCGCCCCAGACCACACCGGTGGGTGTGAGGCGTTCGAAGAGCGGAAGCCGCTCCAGCACGCCGCTCTCCCGGCCCCGCCGGACCGCCTCGGTCATCGGCAGGCCGGTCACGCTCACCACGCTCCGGGGCGGCAGCCCCTGCCGGACCCGGTCCGCCACCAGTGCGACCGCGGCCCGGCCCTGCTCCTCGCCGAACGGCCCCGCGCGGAACACCGGCGGTCGGCGGGTCACCCAGGTCGTGGCGGCCGCGACCGGTGCGATCTCCAGCAGCTGCTGCACGGCCGAGGTCCCGCCGCCGACCACCACCACACGCGCCGCACGGAAATCCTCCGGGCCCCGGTACTGCGCACTGTGCAGCTGACGCCCGCCGAAGATCTCCTGCCCGGGGAACCGCGGCCAGAACGGCCGGTCCCAGGTCCCGGTCGCGTTGATCAGCGCCCGCGCCGCATAGTTCCCCTCTGACGTCTCGACCAGCAGCCGCCCTCGACCCAGGGGCCCGGCGGACTCCGCCCAGGAAGGATCCGCACCGCCCTCGCGCACCGACAGCACGCTCACCGGCCGGTGCACCCGCAGCCCGAAGGTCCGCTCGTAGCTGTCGAAGTACCCGCCGATCACCTCGGACGACGGCCGCCGCGGATCCGCGCCGGTCAGCTCCATGCCCGGCAGCGCATGCATCCCGTGCACCTTGTCGTACGTCAGCGTGGGCCACCGGAACTGCCAGGCACCGCCCGGGCGTGGCGAGTGATCGAGCAGCACGAAGTCCCGGTCGGGCCGATAGCCGATCCGCCGCAGATGAAAGGCGGCGGCCAGACCGGCCTGCCCGGCACCGACCACCACGACCTCGACCGCACGCACCCCGGTGTTGTTCATGCTTCTACTAACCGGGGGAGGGGGCCAGGTCTTCCCGCCGGGCCAGCGGTTCTTTGCTCCCTGCCCACCGGACCTTCCTTCCTGCCCACCGGCTCTTCGCTCCTGCCGCCGGCCGCCCGTGCCGACCGGACCGTCTGCGGGGAAGCCCGGTGAGCGAGTCGCGCCGTACGCCAGACGGCCGGGCTGCTGAGGCAGCACTGTGCCCCAGCGGCCCAGCCACCCCGCCCGACCGGCGTTCAGCGGCCGCCGGCGATCAGCAACGGTGCTCCACCCGGCGCCGAGGCCGGCCGGCCATTGGCCGCGGGTACGCCGGCCAGCGGAGCGGGACCCGCCTCCAGCAGCCCCCGGGCGGCCAGCTCCGGCCGTACGCCCTCCCCGAACCAGTACGCCTCCTCCAGATGCGGATAACCGGAGAGCACAAAGTGCTCGATGCCCAGGGAGTGGTACTCCTCGATCCGGTCGGCCACCTCCGCATGGCTTCCGACCAGCGCGGTCCCCGCACCACCCCGCACCAGACCGACCCCCGCCCACAGATTGGGCGATATCTCCAGCTTGTCGCGCGAGCCGCCGTGCAGCGCCAGCATCCGCTGCTGTCCCACCGACTCACTCTTGCCCAGCGCCTGCTGCGCGGCCGCCACCGTCGCTGGATCGAGGTCGTCCAGCAGCCGGCCGGCGGTCGCCCAGGCCTCCTTCGAGGAGTCCCGCGAGATGGTGTGCAGACGGATGCCGAACCGGACCGTACGCCCCTCCTTCTCCGCCAGCCCGCGAATCCAGTCGATCTTCTGCTTGACCTCCGCGGGCGGCTCGCCCCAGGTGAGGTACACATCCACATTCCGGGCGGCGACCGGCCCCGCGGCCGCCGACGAGCCGCCGAAGAAGATCTGCGGCAGCGGGTCCGGCGGCAGTGCCGTCAGCCCGCCCTCGACCTGGTAGTGCTCGCCCTGGAAGTCGAACGGCCGGCCACCCCACACGCCCCGTACGATCCGCAGGAACTCATCGGTACGGGCATACCGCCGGTCATGGCCGAGATGATCGCCGAACCGCCGCTGCTCGGTCGAGTCGCCCCCGGTCACCACATTCAGCAGCAGCCGCCCACGCGAGATCCGCTGATAGGTCGCGGCCATCTGCGCCGCCAGCACCGGCGAGATCACCCCGGGCCGGAACGCGACCAGGAACTTCAGCCGCTCGGTGACCTGGGTGAGCGCCACCGTCGTCAGCCAGGCGTCCTCGCACCACGTGCCGGTCGGCGTGAGCACCGCCTCGAACCCCAACTGCTCGGCGGCCTTGGCGATTTGGGCCAGATACTCGATGTCCGGGGCCCGTACCCCGCTCACCGGGGTGATGCGGTCACGCCGGATCCCGCCGTCGGTGTAGGCATGCCGGTCGACGAGGGTCCGGCCGTCGCCGCCGGTCGGCAGAAACCAGTGCAGGTGTACGGACATCTCAGTGGCCCTTTCCATAGGTACGCGGCGCCGTGCCCGAGGGCGGCAGGTCACCGTTGAAACGGCGGTCGACGAACTTCCCGAAGTCGTAGGAACGGGGGATCAGCTTCAGCGCCGCGAACTCGTCGACGATCCGCTGCTCGGAGGCGACGGCCGCCTTGTCCACGGCCACCGCCACCGCCGTCCCCCGGGTGCGTTTGACGGCGTCCAGCGCCACCTTTTCCGGCAGCCCGGTCTCCTTCGCCCAGGCCCCGGCCCAGGCGTCCGGGTGCTTGAACACCCAGTTCTGCGCCCGCCGCAGCCGGTCGGTGTAGTCCTTGAGCGCCGCCGACTTCTTCTTGTCGTCCAGCGCGGCCGGCGCGGCAACCTGGAAGCTGAGTCCGTTGACGACACCCTGCCCGGTGGTCAGCACCCGCGCATCCGCCTGATCCAGGGCCTGCGAGGTGTACGGGTCCCACACCGCCCAGGCAGCCACCTTCCCCCGGGTGAACGTGGCGAGGGCATCGGCCGGCTGAAGGTAGTTGAGCGTGACGTCCTTCGGCGTCAGCCCGGCCTTCTTCAGCGAGGCGATGAGCTGGTAGTGCGCGGAACTGCCCTGGGCCACGGCGATCGACTTGCCCTTGAGCTGCGCCGGCCGCTTGAGCGGGGAGCCCTTCTTCACCAGGATCGTCTCGCCGTCCGACCTGCTGTGGGACCCGGCGATCACCTTGATCTTCGACTTCGCCGCGGCCGCGAACACGGGCGGGGTGTTGCCGACCGCACCGACATCCACCGCCCCGGCGTTGATCGCCTCCAGCAGCGGCGGCCCCGACGTGAACGTCGACCACTTGATCTTGTACGGAAGATCGTCCAGCTCACCGGCGGCCCGCAGCAACGCCTCCGAACCACCCTTCTGGTCCCCGACGTTGAGTGTCAGCGACCCCTTGCCGTCGGTCCCGCTCCCGGTCCCGCCGCCCCCCTCGGCCCGCGACGAACCACCGCAGGCGGCCAGCAGCAGGGCGAACGGAAGCAGCAGGGCGGCTGGGGTGAGGTGGCGTGCTCTCATGGGGTATCCGTTTCGTTCTCGGTGTGGTGGGTCGATCGGTGTTGGGTGTGTCGGGAGGAAGAAATAGGGCGGCGGGCCGGTTCCGGTCTGATCAGGCAGCAGCGACGGAGCCGTCGGCATCCGGGGCCTCCGCGTCGTCCGGCCCGCCCGCTACGTCCTCCGCGGCGCCCTCCACGCCGAGCCGGTCGAGCAAGCGGGCGCGCAGCGCACCGAACCGCGGATCGGAGATATCGCGCGGCCGCGGCAGATCCACCGTGGTCTCGTACGCGATCCGGCCGCCCTCCATCACCAGCGCCCGGTCGGCGAGCAGCAGTGCCTCCTCCACGTCATGGGTGACCAGCAGCACCGCGCAGCCCCGCTCCCGCCACAGCTCGGCCACCAGGCGCTGAGCCTTGATCCGGGTCAGCGCGTCGAGAGCGCCGAACGGCTCGTCGAGCAGCAGCAGATCGGGTTCACGTACCAGCGCACGGGCGAGCGACGCCCGCTGTGCCTCACCCCCGGAGAGCGTCTTGGGCCAGGCATCCGCACGGTGACCGAGCCCGACCTCCGCCAACGCCCGTTCCGCGGCCTCCCGTTCGGGGCGGCCCGGCAGCCCCAGCAGCACATTGCGCCAGACCCGCTTCCAGGGCATCAGCCGCGGTGCCTGGAACGCCACGGCCTTACGGCGCGGCACCAGCACCTCACCCTCGATCTCCCGGTCGAGCCCGGCCAGCACCCGCAGCAGGGTCGACTTACCGCAGCCACTCCGCCCGAGCAATGCCACGAACTCGCCCGGCTGCACGCTCAGTTGGAGGTCATCAATGACGGCACGGCCACCGAAGGCCCG
This sequence comes from Streptomyces lydicamycinicus, assembly GCF_000829715.2. Lineage (NCBI taxonomy): Bacteria > Bacillati > Actinomycetota > Actinomycetes > Kitasatosporales > Streptomycetaceae > Streptomyces > Streptomyces lydicamycinicus. Next base: position 49,172 of record NZ_BBNO01000007.1, read on the forward strand.
CACCAGCCCCGCCACCTGAACGGCGGCACCGGGAGACCCGGCGTGTGGGCCCGCCTCGCGCGGGGTGTCGCTCACTGACCCGTGAACGTCGGTCGCCATTGCAGCAGCAGCCTTTCGAGGGTACGGACGAGGAAGTCGGCGATGAGCCCGAGGATCGCGTAGACCACCAGGCACACCACGATCACGTCGGTGCGGAAGAATTCCCTGGCCTGATTCATCAGGAAGCCGAGGCCGTCATCGGCGTTGACCTGTTCACCGAAGACCAGCGCCAGCCAGGCGGTGGCCAACGAGTAGCGCAGCCCGGTCATGGCGCCCGGCAGCGCACCCGGCAGCACCACATGCCGGATCAGCCCCCACCGGCTCAGCCCGAGCGAGGTTCCGGCCTCCACCAACTGCGCATCCACGCCACGGATACCGGCATAGACATTCAGATACAGATGGAAGGCCACACCCAGCGAGATCAACGCGATCTTGGGCGCCTCGCCGATGCCCAGCCAGATGATGAACAGCGGAATCACGCCCACCCACGGGATGGAGCGCAGCATCTGCACCGTGGCGTCGACGAGATCCTCCCCGAGCCGCGAAAGCCCCGAGGCGAGCGCCAGCACGACACCGGTCACACCACCCAACAGCAGCCCGACCGCGACCCGTTGGAGCGACACCAGCATCGCCGACGGCAGCGTCCCGTCCGAGACCAGGTCCCCCGCGGTGGCCGCGATGGTCCCCGGCGACGCCAGAATGTCCTCCTCCAGCGCACCACTCGCGCTGAACACCTGCCACAACACCAGCAGCGCGACGGGCCCCACCGTACGGCGCAACCACCGCGGCACCGCCCGCCGCCGCCCCGAGACCGGAACGACCCGCTCCAGCTCCGGCCCGTCACCACAGGAGCCGTCCACCTCCCGGAAGGCATCCACCGCCCCCGCCTCCCCACCCTTGGCGAGCGAAGGCCGGTCTGCTGGAACGGACGGATCGGGCGGGGCATGGCCGTACACGGCCTGATCGACACTCATGGATGCTCCACGGGACGGTGAACGACAAACGAGGGAGAGGGAGAGGAGAAGAGGCGCTAAACGAGGGAGAGGGAGGGGAGAAGAGGCGCACCGCAACGGCCAAACACGGAACCGACACAGCACGCCCAGGAGCCGGCGAAGACACCGGCAAACAACCGGGAACGAATCAACAGACAAGACCCGCGGCAACCCAAAAGGGAGCACATACGGGATGCCGCAAAGCCCTATGGGCGGACGAACACCGCCGAATCCTCGGGCATCAGTGCGTCGGCCACGGGCTCAACGCCAGCAACGTCAGCAACGCCTCAACGCCGGCAATGCCTCAACGCCGCAACGCCTCAACGCCAGCAATGCCTCAACGCCGGCAATGCATCAGCGGCAGCAACGGCCGCCCCCGCGGCGACACGCGGCCGAGGCCACCCGCAGCAGGTCGATGTGACCGCGCGTGGTGAGCAGCGCTGATGTAGACATGTCGCTGAACGTAGCGGCGCGCTCCGAGAGGGGTCAAACACCATCTCGGCTGGTGGACCTTCGTTTCCGGACCATTGCAGCCGCATTGCCGACGACACCCGTGGGGATGCGGACGAGGGCGCACCGTCCATACGAAAATGAACGCATGAGCACCGCATTCACCACCCGCACCCTGGACGTCACCACCGGCTCCACGGAAACCGTTGCCGACCTCACCGCTGACTGCGCCGCCTTCCTCCGCGAGGCAGCCGACGGCCGCGACGGCCTGCTGAACATCTTCGTGCCACACGCCACCGCCGGCATCGCCGTCCTGGAAACCGGCGCCGGCAGCGACGAAGACCTCCTGGCCGCCCTGCACGACCTCCTGCCCGCCGACAACCGCTGGCGCCACCGCCACGGCACCCCCGGCCACGGCCGCGACCACGTCCTCCCCGCCCTCATCCCACCCCACGCCACCCTCCCCGTAGTGGCGGGCCACATGGCACTGGGCACCTGGCAGTCCGTCTGCCTGGTCGACACCAACGTCGACAACCCGAACCGCCAGGTGCGGTTGAGCTTCCTGGGGTGACCAAGATCGTCCTGGAGGTGGCCGTGAATTCTCCGTACCCTGCGTGCAATGCGGCGCGCAGGAAGCGCCAGCCGTACTGCTCCGGCATGGAGGGGTCCTGTCCCGTCCTCGAACATCTGCTGGATCTGCCGGGTGAAGCACCACAAGGCCTGGACGGTCAGCTCGCAGGTGACCAGCTCGTCCCTGCTCCAGCAGGCCATCACATGGCGCGAACTGGACACCGCCGCCAACGTCACCGACGTCCTCGTCTGGCGACTACGACGGCTGGGAAACCTGCCCACGACCGCCGCCCCGACCCTCGCAACGGACAGCGCACGAACGCCCCATCATGAGCGCCGGGCTTCGAAGCGGCAGGCGCCCGAACTGACTCGCGCGGACTACATGGAGATGATCGGCGAGGGAATCAGCCAGGACTACCCGAGCCTGGAGGTCGCGGCCCGGGCTGTGGGCTACGACGGCACGCTCGGTGGCGCCTACCTGCACTCATGAGCGGAATCGCATTCAACGCAGCTTCCACAAGCCGCATATCCCCGAGGGGGCGGCACAGAGCCGCCGGCACAGTGAAGAGGGAGGCCCGGAGGCCCGTGCACGCCATCGGTGGGCATCCGCGGTGCGGACGAAGTCCATCAGGTCGTGGTCAGGCACGCTCGCACAATTTTCGTGGACGGCGGAAGCGCCTCGGATCCCACGAACACGGATTCCTCGGAGAGCCGAATGGTGCGCAGGGACCTGACCTTCTTGAGACTGCTCACGTCGATACTGGCTAGCGGGCTATCGAAGGTGATGGTGCTGAGGTTCGGGAAGTACGCCAGCCACTCCCAGGTGGCGCCCGACTCAGCCTCCACCCACAAATGAGTGAGGCGGGACCGGTCGCAGGAAGTTTGGAACTCCTCAGGTGTGATCGTGCCTGTTATCCGGATGCGCGAACGGCCACCGAACCGTCGGAGCGCATGCAATTCCTGTGCAGTCGAGACGCAGAAGTAGAGATCTTCCTCTCCGAGGTGAGCAATGACTTCCTCGGCGAATCGATCGCACTCGAAGCGACTCCAGACCCTGGCCAGTTCGGAACGCACACGGAGGTCTGAGAGGTCGCGGTATTGGGCCAGTACGGAGATCGCGGCGTCGGTGGCAAGACGGGTCGCGGACAGTACCGTGAAGTAGGCCTCGTCTTCGGAGAGTCCCTGCGGACCGGGAAGCAGATCCAGAACGACTGGTCCCACATCAGCCAGAGCGCGCGCCTGATCCGCCGATCGGGGCGGAATAAGTGCCGCGGCCCGCTGCTCCACCTCCGTCCGCACATCCGGATTCAGTTCTGTCGCATGTTCCAAACAGGCCGCTGCCAGCAGATGGAGACGCCTGCTGTCCTTCTCGGATGTGTCACCTCGTTCTATGAGACCGGTCAACAGCCGGGTTCGCTCCATGGTCCGAGCGTGGGCAACGGACATCCGGATGACGTCTTCCCATTGATCGAGATGCGCGTGCGCGATGAGGAAATCGAAGTCAAGCCCTTCCACAGCAGCCTTGGCACCCAGGTAGTCCTGAAAAGTGCGGTGAATGAAATCCATCGAACCTGCACTTGGTTCGCGCAGGAGACCACTTCGGATCAGTAGGTGGTGATAGATCTCCTCAGCCGTTCCCTGATCGGCGATTTTCGGCATGGCGGGTAGTGCATGCTCCAGCAGCTCGATGGCGTCGGCCCGGTCCATCTCGGAACGACCGTTTCGGATCATCCAGTAGGCCAGCTTCTGGATCAACTGGATGTGGTGTTCCTCGCCGATGCGGATGGTGCCCGGCTTGTAGATTCCTCGCTCACGGTCGCGCCGGGACAGCAGCATGGAAAGGGCGGCGTCGTAGACCTCCTTCCGGCCATCCGGGAGGTAGCCACGACGGTCCTGGTGAAGGGCGCAGATCAGTGCGCACATCAGGGGGTTGGTGGCGAGCCGGCCCAGGTCTTGCTTGTCTCGTACCGACTGCAGGAGATCTGTGGCATAGCGGTCACCAATGCCCGCGGCCTTGTGCCACCGCTTGATGAACTCGGCGACGTTCTCCCGGCTCATCGGAGCGAGGTCGAGTTCTGCGAAGTCGTCACCGACCAACCAGTCCTGGCGTACGGCCGAAGGCCGAGAGGTCACCAGCCACCGGTTGTTCGGGTAGGCACTGACCAGCTCCTGTAGCCAACGGCGAGCCTCTTGGCGTTCGCTTTCCGGAATTTCGTCGATCCCGTCGATCAGGATCAACCCACGTTTTGACCTCAACACCCTGTCGAACCACCCCGTGGGCTGGAGGTTGGCGATGGGGCAGTCAACGGCGGCCAGGAATCCGTCGGGTGTGGGGAGTTTGGCGCCGCCTCGGGTCAGCGTGCGCAGCGGCAGTACAAACGGCACCAGGCCGTAGAGATACAGCAGACGTTCGTCGAGAGCCTTCCGCGCCGTGGATACCGCCAGCCACTGCACGAGGGTAGTTTTCCCTGACCCTGCCACGCCCCGGAGCAATACTCGATCACGGCCGGCCAAGATGTGATCGGCGGGGAGGAGGGTGGGGAGGTCATGCGTTCTGCCGCCCGCTGCGTCCAAGCTCAGATAGGCGGCGTCGAGCGGCCAATTCTCGGGCGCTTCGGACAGATCGAGGCCAAAAATGGTCAATTTGCCGTGCTTGGAGGCGATGTACTCGGCGTAGCGCTCCTCGAAAGGCCCGTCGGCTGGCGACGGAGTGCGGGCGATCAGGGAGTCGATCTTGAGCGATAACTCTTCGATCCGGCGGCTGTGTTCGATCAGCGTACGGGCCACAAAAGTTGATCTCTGGGTGAAGAACTGCAGGATGTGCAGGCACGCGGTGTCGAGCACGCTCGCATGAAGTGTCACCGCGTCGCTGGATAAACCGAGGGTGGCCGAGGGGCTCTGCGACCGCAGATGCCGGGAGAGCGCAAGGTGCCCGAGCTGCACGGCTTGCACGTCGTCCATGTCGATGTAGCCGAGCGATCTCAGTGAGTCCGCTACGGCATGTGCCACAGCACGCTGTTCGTATGCCGGCAGACGTTCCTTGACGCCGGTGGACTGCGCGGCGCGGTTCACCAGTTCCTCGGCGATCTTGTGTAGGTCTTCGTCCGACAGGGCTCGTTTCTCGCCCTTGAACGAAACGAGCTTCGAGACGCGCAGCGGCTTGTCGACCAAACCGGCACCCGGGCCGTCAGCTACGAAGAGTCTCTTGATCAGCGGCGCTACAACGCTTGAGGCGAGGCGAGCACCAATGGCAGCGGCTTCCATTTACTCCCCGGTTGGTGTGAGGACGGCAGCCAACCGTCGGCCCGGCAGCAGCTTAGGAGATGGAGTGATGGGTTGCCCGGAAAACAGTCCAAGTGCGGTGGCGCGCCGCCAATCCCTGCCATGATGCTTGATTCCCAGACCTGACGACCGGTCTCCAAGACTGCGGCCGGGGCCTGGAGACCGATATGAGTGTGGGCGCCAGACGGTCGTGGCCGGGTGCGGTATTCCATACGACGCGGATCGTCTCGGCGGGTCGTGGAGGGACGAAGCGCAAGAGGGCGCCACGTACAGACACGGGCATGGGGCGGGGGACCAGGTCGCTGAGTGCCAGGTACGGGGCGGGGCCGGTTGCTTGCGCCGTGAGGAGCGCCTTCACCGAGTTGGACGGTAAACGCCCCGCCATTTGGCAGCTCGCCACCGCCCTGCGCAACCAGGAGATCCTCTTCAAGGTGCGCGCGCCTCGCACTCGGCCGATGTCACGGACGTCCAGCTGGCGAACCTGCGCCTGGCTTCCCAGCTGGGGGCGGCCCTGTTCCGCATTGCCTTCGGCGAGGGACGAGGGAGCGAGCGTCCGGTTCTCGTGTGGACGTTGACAGGGGAGCCGCGTCATGTAGCGGTTCGAGTGGTTTACCGTCCTCGTCCGTGTGAATGCACTGGCTCTGCGTCGCTCGTATGCCAAGTGTGATGGCCGATGAGTACACAAGATATGAGCACTCCAGGCCTGAGCATTCCGAGCACGAAGAACATGGACGCGGCGAGCGAGGAGCGACTCGCGTCGGATGCTTCACGCGCCTCGCATCCCTCGCCTCGGTCGCACGGCGCGCAGCCCTCACGGCGCTCCGTGGTCACCGCGACCGGTGCCTCGGCGCTCGCTGCCGGGCTCACCGCCGCCTCCGTCGCGCCCGCGACCGCGTTGAGCCCTGCCACCGCACCCTCGACGGTGCCGGCCGCGGTGCCGCCCGGCCTCGATCCCAAGGCGTACACCACGGTCGCCCGCGCCATCGCCGTCTACGACGAGCACGACAAACCCCTCGTCCCGGCCTACGTGAAGGTCATCGAGAACGGCTTGCCCGCCCGCCGGGCGAAAGCAACGAAGCGGGTCCTGATCGTCGGGGCCGGACCGGCCGGTCTGCTCGCCGCCAACCTGCTCAACCGGGCAGGCCACGATGTCGTCGTGATCGAGGCCAACGGCAACCGCGTCGGCGGCCGAATCAAGACGTTCCGCAAGGGCGGCCACGAGAAGGGGGAGCAGCCCTTCGCCGACCCCAAGCAGTACGCCGAAGCCGGGGCCATGCGGCTGCCCGACAGCCACCCGCTCCTTATGGCACTGATCAAGAAGCTCGACCTCGCGCTCCAGGAGTTTTACCTGGTGGATGTGGAGGTCGACAATCCGACGAAGAAGGCCAACCGCACCTGGATTCACGTCAATGGCATCCACATGCGCCGTGCCGACTACGAGAAGAACCCCGAAAAGATCAACGACACCTTCGGTGTCACGGGCCCCAACCGTACGAAGACCGCCTCTGCCATCCTCGCGCAGGCCCTCGAACCTGCACACCAGCTCATCCGGGGTAAGGAGGGGACGGCCCTCGTCAACGGATGGGTCGAGGTTCTCAAGAGGTACGGCCACTGGTCCATGTACCGGTATCTCACCGAAGTCGCCAAACTCGACACCAGGACCATCGACCTCATTGGCACCATCCAGAACCTGACCTCCCGGCTGCACCTCTCCTTCACGCACAGCTTCCTGTCCGCCGCGCTGATCGACCCCAAGACCAAGTTCTGGGAGATCAAGGGCGGCACCGCGCTGCTCGCCGACGCGCTGTACGCGCCTGTGAAGGGAAAGGTAAGGCTCGACAGGCGCGCCTTACGCATCGAACGCAACGGCGGCAAGGTCAGGGTGCACACCGTTTCCGAGGGCTGCCAGACCGGCAAGGGGGGTGTCACGGAGGTCTTCGAGGGCGACGAGGCGATCATCACCGTCCCCTTCTCCGGACTGCGCCACGTGGCCTTCGACCCTCCGCTCACCTACGGCAAGCGCCGGGCCGTCACGGAACTGCACTACGACGCCGCGACCAAGGTGCTGCTGGAGTTCTCCCGCCGTTGGTGGGAGTTCACCGAGGCGCAGTGGAAGGAGGCGCTGAACTCCATCGAGGACAAGCTCTACGAAAAGTACAAGGCGGGCGGGGTCAAACACGGCAAGTACCTCGGCGCGCACAAGTCCGTGAAGGACCTGGGGGTGACGATCCCCGACGAACTCAAGAAGTGCTTCGCCGTCTTCCGGCCCGTCATGAGCGGCGAACCGGAGGCCGCTCATGTCCGTGGCGGCGGCACCGTGAGCGACAACGCCAACCGCTTCATGTACTTCGAGCACGCGCACCCTCTGGAGGGCAGCGACGGAGGCATCATGCTCGCCTCCTACAGCTGGTCCGACGACGCCCTCAAATGGGACGCCTTCGCCGACGAGGAGCGGTATCTGCGCGCGCTCGCCGGAGTGCAGGCTGTCTTCGGCCGCCGCTGCGAGGTCTTCTTCACCAACAAGTGCAAGACCCAGTCGTGGATGCGCGACCACTACGCCTATGGTGAGGCTTCTGTGCTCTTCCCCGGCCAGCACACGGAACTTTTCCCCGACGTCCCCGCGTCCGAAGGGCCGCTGCATTTCGCGGGGGACCACACGTCCATCAAGCCCGCCTGGATCGAAGGCGCCCTCGAATCCGCCGTCCGGACGGCATTGAAGGTCCACACGGGCCGGCAGGGGTGATGGGACGCCCCGGTCCGGCGCCCACTCGCCGGGACACCGGACCGGGGCCCCGTCCGCTCAGCGCCCCCCGTTTTGTTTTTTCGCGGTCCTGCAAGAGGGCCGCTTGCCTCCGGGCCCGACCTGACTGTGTCCCCCTGCCGAGGGGATGACCTGGGGGGTGGTGTCACCGGGCCCGAGGGGTGCCGTTGGAGACGCCGATGAGGGGTCCGACTACGCCCGGCCCGCACGGGACGACGCGAAACGTTTGCCCTCTGGAGGTGCGGCGTGCCCCGGGGCGGGGCCAAGAGTTATCACCGTGAGCTGGCCGAAATCTTTCGGTGTCGAGCAGAATGCGGGGCATGACGGAGGACGCACCCGAGGAAGACATCATCGAAGCCGCATGGCAGAAGCTGCTCACTGCCCATCGCGTGGACGGCCGGTTGCTACGCGCCGCCTACGCCGAGCCCCGACTACGGCAGCTGTTCCCCTGGGTCGGCATGGGCGAGCTGCACTTCAGCCGGTGCACAGAGCTGCGTTGGACCTGGGACGTGCCGTTCATCGCCCCGATGATGGGCGGAGGCTTCTTCGTCGGCGGGCCCTCGCGGTCCCAGAGCGTCGGCCCCGCCCCGACCGCGGAGGCTGCCATCGCGATGGTGGTCGAACGACTCCCGCCGGGCTGCGGTCGAGCCTTCGTCGGCACGCCAGAAGAACTGGCGGAAAAGGAACAGGCGGAGTAGTGAGAGCGGATGCTCCTGTAGACGTCAAGCCGTAGGAGCTAGGTGTGCTGTTTCGACAGTGGTGACGCGGCTGGCTGGGTGTGGCCGCTGATTCCGGTGTGGGTCGGTGGTAGTTGTACCAGTCCAGCCAGTCAGGAAATGCGGCTTGGCGGTCGACGTTTGCTCGACCATGCGGGCCTCCTCGATCTCTCCCGAGCGGTCCTCGACTCCGCCCAAGTCCGCGCTGAAGAGGGGGCGAACTCACAGGTCCGAGGTCCGAGGTCCGAGGTCCGAGGATCGGGGGTAAGCCAGGCATCCAAGATGCATGTCCTGTCGGACACGAACGGGCCGAACGCCGCCCCGACCGGCCGGTACCGCCGACGGCCGGTACCGCCGCGATCGGGGCGGTTGTGCATCTGCCGGCCACGGCCATCGAGGAGGGCCAGGGCCTGTCCTTGATGAGTGGCGTGCCGGCCGGCACCGCCTACGTCTACTGGCCTGGCGGCGCCGGCCGGCGGCTAGCGCAGATGCCGGGCGAAGAACCGGGCCGCGGCGTCCCCCGCGAACTGCGGGACGCCGCTGTGCCCGCCCATGTTGGCGTGCAGCGTCTTTTCCTTGGAGCCGAAGGCATCGAACAGGTCCAGGGCCGCCTGCCGGTCGTTCCCTTCGTCGTCCCACTGCAGCAGGACGTGCAGCGGGATGGTGACCCGTCGGGCCTCCTCGAACATGGCGGCGGGCACGAGACTCCCGGCGAACAGAACGGCGGCCGAGATGCGCGGCTCGACCACCGCGAGCCGGATGCCGATGGAGATCACTCCCCCCGAGTACCCGACCGGGCCGCCGATCTCGGGCAGTGACAGGAGGGCGTCCAGGGCGGCCTGCCATTCCGGGACCGACTTTTCGACGAGCGGGAGGACGAGGGCGTCGATGATCTCGTCGTCGACCGGCTCGCCGGCCTCCATGGCCCGGCGCAGGTTGGCGCGGGCCTGCTCGGCGGCGACCCAACGGGGCCGGTCACCGCTCCCGGGGAGCTCGATGGTGGCCGCGGCGAAGCCGTCCGCCGCGGCGTGCCGGGCCCGCCCCGCCAGCCGGGGGTACATCGTGCGCAGTCCGAGCGGAGGGTGGCCGAGCAGGATCAGCGGCGCCGGTGCGGATGCGGATGCAGATGCGGGCGTCCACAGGGTGCCAGGGATCTCGCCGAGGGTGAATTCGCGTTCGAGGACGCCGTCGTCGAGGTGCTGTTCAGAAGTGAAGTGCATGGTCGTGCCTTTCGGGAGTGCGCTTGAACGGCGCTCCCGGACGACCTATCGCCCGACCGTGACCCCGGAGGGGAGCACCCATGTCGATACTGCGTTCACGGGTACCACCTCCTCGTTCTCTCGCACGGCTTTCCGGAAGGTAGCAGTGGTCGCCGTGGGCCCGCCAACGGGTTTTTGCAGCGGTTCTGTGGCCGGATACCGCCTCACCACATAGGCCACGGCCTTCATCAGGAACTCCTTAGGAACTCCTTTTGGTGGGCTTCTGAACGCTGAAAGAACCCTGATTGCGGAGGGCAGTGCGGGCATGAACCCGCCGTGGGGTAGGGAAGCGGGGACGGGGGGAAAAACTGGCTGATGCAAGGGCGAGTTGAGGCCCCTCGGAACAGACGCGATCGAGGGCAGGACTTGGACTTGGGACAGGAGCCACTGTTATGCGTATCCCCGGACCCGAGCACCAGGAGGACGGCGGGCTGAGCGCCATTGCGGCCGCGGGCGGGCTGCATCGGTACCAGTTACGTCTGCACGAGGCGCACGGACCCGTCGTGCGCTTCCAACTGCCGGGCGCGGACACGGCCGTGTCGGTCGCCGATCCCGTGCTTCTGGAGGCCACGGCGCACCTCGACACGCGGCCCGAGGAGCTGTTCGCGTTCCTGGACCCGCTGTGCGAGGCCGGCAACCTGCAAGTGCTACCCGCCGACGAGCACACCCCCTGGCGCCGACTACTGCTCTCGGTGCTCGCCGGACGGCCGGCTCACGAGCGCCACTTCGCGCGCTTCACCGAGCTGGCGCGGGAGCTCGCGGACCGCTGGGCGGGGCAGGCCGACGGTGAACCCGTCGAGCTGCAACAGGAGTTGACCGCGCTGTCGCTCCGTATGATCTGCGGGTTCGCGCTCGGCGGCGCGGAAACCGACACGGACCGTGTCGTCGCCGCGTTCGAGGACGTGCTCACCGAGCACCTCGGGCGGCTCTACCAGGTGCCGCGGGCCGACCCGCGCTCGGCCGAGCGAGCGGAGGTGGCCCTTGCATATCTGCGGGAGACGGTCGACCGCGTAGTGGCGGCGCACCGCCCGGACGGCCGCACCGACCGCAGCGACCTGATCGGGGCGCTCGTCGAAGCCGGTCAGAGTCCGGCGAGGATCCGGGACACCGTGATGGTGACGCTGCTCGCCGCCCACCACACCACCGGCGTCGCCGTCTCGTGGACGCTGCACCTGCTGGGCCGCCATCCCGAAGCGGCCGATCGCGTCGCGGCCGAACTGGACCAGGTGTTGGGCGAGCGCGCCACGCCCGATTACGGTGATCTGCGGCGGCTCACGTATCTGGACATGGTGCTCAAGGAGTCGATGCGCCTGTTCCCGCCCGGCCCGTACGGCGCACGCGAGACGACCGAGGACCTGGTTCTGGGCCCGTACGAGATCCCGGCCGGGACGACGGTGTTCTATCCGTTCTGGGCGGTGCACCTGAACCCTGAGCACTGGCCCGAGCCGGAGCGGTTCGACCCCGAGCGGTTCACGCCGCAGGAGGTGGCCAAGCGGCCGCGGCTCGCGTACGTCCCCTTCGGGATCGGGCCACGCAGCTGTGAGGGCGCCGCTTTGGCCACGGTCGAGGCCCAGCTCGTCCTGGCCGTCCTCCTCAAGCGCCTGCGCTTTCGGCCCGCGCCGGGGCACGAAGTGACGCCGGTGGAACGGTTCGTGCTGTGGGCGCGGGACGGGATCCGGATGAGGGTGCGGCCACGGGGTCTCTAGAGCCCGTCCGATGGGTGTCCAGGTCGGAAAGGTCGCGGGGTCCGGTGCACTGCGTTCTCTCCTACGTCTTAGGGGCGCGGGGGCACCCCATCGCTCTCTCCGTCTCGGCTCTTCCTTCGTTCCACGGATGCCGAGCTACCTCGCAAGGCGCCGGAGTGGGCGCGGTAGCGGAGAGGTGCCCAAGTGTGTTGTCCCGGCACATTGGTGACGGGTGTCATGACGATGGCGGGGAGCCGTGGCACACGGGGCCCGGCGGGGACGTGTCCTGGGCGCGGGCGCGGAGCAGGAAGGCGACCCAGCTGCGGTAGGGCTTCCACCGATCGGCGATCTTGGCCAATTGGGTGACGTCGTCGTCGGTGGTCGGGGCACCGAGTCCGTATGCGGTGGCGACGGCCTTGTGGACGCGTGGTTCGTGGCGGGGAAAGACGTCGGGGTGTCCTGCTCCCCGGATGAGGATGAGTTCGGCGGAGAAGGGGCCGATGCCGGGCAGGGTGCGCAGTTCGGCGAGGGCGTGGTCGGCGGGCAGGGCGCGCAGGTGGGGTGCGTCGAGTGTCCCGTCGAGGGCTGCTTCGGCCAGCGCGTGCAGTCGCTGGATCTTGATGTCGGTGAGGCCGGGCACGTGGGTGAGGGTGCGCAGGGCCGCGGGGGTGGGGAATGCGTGCAGGGTCTGGCCTGCGATGTGGACGCGGTGTCCGTGCTGGTGGGCGATGCGGGCCTTGATGGCGGCTGCCTGGGTCATGCGGATGCGGTTGCCGATGATTGCCCAGGTGGCGGCTTCGTAGGGGGAGTGGAAGCACACCGGGCGCAGCCCAGGGTGGTCCGCCGCGAGCCCGGCCACCACGGGGTCCGTGGCAAGGCCGGGGAATCCGGTGGCGTCGACGTCGAGCGAGAGGATGCGGGCGAGTTGGGCCCGCACGGCCTGTTTGGCCGCTGCCTCTGCGGTCACCGCCGTCGCCGGGTACGGGGTGCCGGGATGCACGGTGAACTCGGCCCGGACCGTTCCCGTGCCGCCGTCTGCCCTCACCTCCTGCCGGACGGCGGCCGCGACGACCGAGACGCCGTCGTCGGCGGGGAAGGCCAGGCGGAGGATTCCGTCCGCCGCGTGGTGGTAGCTCGCGGGGCCGAAGCCCTCCAGGAACCGGATGCCGGAGGCGAGCGAGAAGGGCCCGGCCGGGGTGAGGGTGACGGCGGGCACGGTCAGCCTCCGTGCGCGGTGAGGGTGTAGCCCTCGGGGCCCTCGAAGGAGAACATCGGCCCGAAGGGGCTGTCCGCGATCGGGGTGAGGATCTTGATCCCGGCAGCGGTGAGCTGGTCGTGGAGCTGATGGGCGTCGGAGGTCTGGAACCAGAGCACCGCGCCGAGTCCGGGCCGTGCGGTGTCGGCGAGGTCGACGCCCGGCAGGAGCTCGCGGACGGCGAAGGGGGTCGGCTTGGTGTCGAAGACGACCGCGTGGGGTGGCGAGACCTCGGCCCGACGCAGGCCGAGGTGCTGCTCGCAGAAGTCCGCTGCCGCGTTCAGGTCGCGCACTTGCAGGGCGACGAAGTCGGGGCCGTCGATGGTGACAGTCATGGGTCTCCTCGAACTCAATGTCAGGACTTTGACATAGCTGAGGCTAAGGCGATCGTGTCGCGTATGTCAAAATGCTGACATGCTGGAGAACGTGTCGGCCGAACCGTCCCACCCCACGAAAGACGTCACTCAACACGTGGGGTACGTGCTCAAACGCACCCAGGCCGCCCTTCGTGGGGCCATGGACAAGGTCCTGCGCGAGCACGGCCTGACCGTGCCGCAGTACGCCACCCTCGAACTCCTGGCCCTGCATCCCGGCATGTCCAACGCCGACCTCGCCCGCGCGACCTTCGTCACCCGGCAATCCGGAAACGTCGTCCTGCGGGGCCTGCAGGAAGAGGGGCTGATCACCCGCCCCGCCACCGCCGACCACGGCCGCGCCCGGCCCGCCCATCTCACCGAGGAAGGCAACGCGCGCCTGGCCGCCGTCCAGGCCGCCGTCTACGCCATCGAACAGCGCATGGTCGAAGCGATCCCGGCGCAGCGCCTGGCAGTGCTCCTCGCCGACCTCGACCGCATGGCGGCAGCACTGGAGGAATGACCCCACTCCCGGGTGTCCGACGTTTCTCGCTGCTTGCGGGTGAACCACGGAACCACGCCGCCGTGCCGACCGAAACTGGGCGATCGCGCCCGTTATTGTCCTTTCTTGTGCCTCTGAGTTGTGCGTTTGTGAACCTCAAGCCCGGCGTCGGAAAGACGACGAGTGCCGTGTGGCTGGCCCATGCGCTTTACGAGTTGGGTATGTCGCCGCTGCTGGTCGACGGTGACCCAGCCGCTTCCGCGCTGCGCTGGAGCGAGCTGGCCGGTGGCTTTCCGTTTCCGGTGATCGCCCTGCCGGTGGGGGACGTCCACCGGCGCGTGAACGACTTCCTCGGCGACCGGCAGGCCGTCGTGCTCGATGCGCCCCAGCTGGAGGACCATCCCCGCATTACCCGCAGCATCATGAGGTACGCCGGCGAGTGGATCGTGCCCGTGACCCCCGCCCCCATCGAACTGGACCGGATGGCACCCATTCTCGGTGAGATGGCGGACGTGCAGTCCCTGCGTGCCGAGCCGGCCCGCACCGCGGTCCTGCTCAATCGCACCAACCGTCCCGATGCCACGCGCACCGGGCCCGATGCGGACGCTCGCGAGGCACTCACCGAGCGGGGTTTCGAGGTGCTGGACACCCATATCGCGCGGCTCGACCTGTACGCCCAGTCATTTGGGAACCCGGTGCAGGCCAAGGGGTCGGCGTACATGGACTTCGCGGAGGAACTGATCAAGCGTCAGGATGAGGCATGAGTCAGCGCAAGGAGAGCTACCGCGCGGCATTGCGGCGCGGGCCGGATGTCTCGGCACCTCGGTCCACCAAGGTCACCAGGTTGCAGAGCAGATACATCCGGGTGACCGTCGAGGTCGATCCCGACCTGCGAGGCGATCTGACGCGATGGGTGGGATGGCCGGTCTCCTCGGTGGTGTTCGTCGGCGCTACCGTCCTGCGTACTCTGGCCGCCACCGCCGGCTGGGTCTCTCGGCCCGGAGATCAGGCTTCGTCCGCCCCGCGCGAGGTACCGGATTCGGGTCGCTGACCTGCCGGCTCGCACGGCAGGGGCTGCCTGGAGCTGCCGGAGCGCAGCCTGGTTCAATCCGGCGAATGGCCTGGTGGAGGTCACCGTTGCCTGCGTGGTTGCCGAAGGCCACGGCCTGCCGGAGGACGACGAGGCCGTCGCGGTCTCCACCTCGCCGCACGGCGTCGCCGCGTCCGATGGCCGCGAGGAGTTCACGGTGAGGCGCGACCAACTCATCCACTGAGCGCGAGGTTGTGGAGCCGTGCGACGCCGAGCAGCGCGTGGTGCACGCCGGTTCCGTGCAGACGGCAGTCACGCAGGATCTTCCGGTTCTCCATCCATGAGAAGGTGTGCTCCACTCCGGCCCGGGCCCTGCGGCGGACGGCGTTGTCGGCTTCCTGCTCGGGTGCGCGGGGCTCTTGTCATATCCGGCTCCCGGTGGGCGTGCCTCAGTGGTCTCGCCCGCTGCGCCCCGTGTCAGCCGCTTCGCCGGGAGTGGGATCAGGGGCTGGTGTGGCCTGTGAGTCCATGTGCGTCCGATCAGGGCGAGGACCTGAGCACCTCCTGCTGTGCATGCTGGAGATCGTGCGAGGGGTCCAGACCGAGTTCGTCGCGCAGCAGGGTGCGGACCTTTTGGTAGGCGTGCAGGGCATCGACCCGGCGCCCGGCCTTGTTCAGGGCGAGGACGAGCTGGGCGTGGAGCCACTCGTTGAACGGGTATTCCATCACCAGCGATCGCAGATCGGTGATCAGATCGCGGTAGCGCTCCAGGTTCATGGCGGCCCGTACGTACAGCTCCTGGGTGGAGACGCGTTTCTCCTCCAGGTTGCTGACATAGTCCTGGAGCACGCGCCCGCAGGGGACGTCGGCGAGCGGGGCGCCGCGCCATACCTGGAGCGCCGCCTTCGCCCAGCGCGCCGTGCCCTCGGCGTCGCCGACCGCGGTGCAGGCGTGGGCGCGGTCAGCCAACTGCTCGAAGACGCGGATGTCCAGGGAATCCTCGGGGACGCTGAGCACATAGCCGGGCGGGGTGGTGACGATGAAGCGTTCGCCGAGTTCCTCGCCGAGCTCGACGACGAAATCCTTGCGCAGTTGGTAGATATACGTCTGGGCCGTGGTGACGGCGGTGCGTGGGGCGTGGTCGCCCCACAGTTCGTCGATGATGGACTCCAGCCTGACGATCTGGTTCGTCCGCATCACCAGCAGCGCGAGAACCTGCTTTACCTTGGGAGCACTTGGTGTGTAAACGAGTCGGTCGTTGACTACTTCGATGGGGCCGAGCGCCTTGAATTCCATCGCCTCTCATACCTCCGGTGAACTGCCGTGGCCATACGGTCGGCCAAACCAGTCAGACGCTAACCGGGGGCGGGAGAGGGGCCAAGGAAAGGGCACGGAAGTGATTTACCACGTGCGGAAGGCGGAAGGCACACTGATCCCTTGGAGGCAGTTTCCGCTACTCCTCGTGCCCTCCCACCGTCGTTGCTCCCGCTCTCATCTCCGTAATGAAGGTGACGAGAGCGGGAGTTGAGGGCCGGCGGACTTGATGCGGAATCCCGTTCTCACACGTCCTGGCCCTGCGGGCTGCCGCCATCCGCCGCTGTCGCACCCTGGTCACTCACCTGCGCGGCGGACGCGTCCTGCGTCCCGTCCTCCAGCTCCCGCAGGAACCACGTCAGGACGAACCCGGCCAGCAGCACCGCGCCGCTGACGAGGTACATGGCGTGGAAGCCGTGCGCGAAGGACTCCATGACGGGGTGCGCCAGCCGGGAGTCAATTCCTTGCAGGAACGAGGTGTCGTTCAGATCGATCTTCGAGGTGCTGTTCGCCCCGACCACCTGGAGGAAGTGGTGATTCGTGGGGTTGTCGGCCACCGCCGGGTCGGAGGCCAGCCGCGAGAAGCCGGGGCTGTGCCACAGTTCGGTCAGGCGCGCGATGGCCACCCCGAACATCACCGAGAACAGGACCGCGATTCCGGTCGATCCGCCGATCTGGCGGCACAGACCTGAGGCGGCGTTGGCCACGCCCAGCTCGCTCTTGGGCGCCGAGTTCTGCATGGCGAGGGTGATGACGGTCTGGGACAGCCCGATGCCCATGCCCAGCCACAAGACGATCAGGGTGATGCCCCACATCGGGGTGGAGACGCCGGACGTGGACAGCGTCAGCAACGCGCCCGCCATGGAGCCCAGGCCCACGATCGCCTGCTTCTTGAACTTGCCTGACGCGGAGATGAGTTTCCCGGAGACGACCTGGGAGGCGATGGTGCCCACCATGAACGGGATCACGACGAGCCCCGCCTCGGTGGGGGTGCGGCCCTGCGCCATCTGCAGGAAGAGCGGCAGGGTCGTGACCGTACCGAAAATGCCCACGCCGATGGTGAAGTTGATCGTCGAGCACAGGGCGATGCCGCCGCGCCTGAAGAGCCGCAGCGGCAGTACGGCCTCCGCGCCCCGGCGCAGCTCGACCGGGATGAACAGCGCGAGACCGGCCACCCCCAGTGCGAACATCACCAGCGAGACGGGGGAGGTCCAGCCCCAGGCCCGGCCCTGTTCGGCCACGATCAGCAGCGGTACCAGGAACAGCGCCAGCGCCACTGCGCCCAGTGCGTCGATGCGGTGTTCGCGCCGTTCGTGCGGCAGGTCGAGCGCGCGGCGCACCGTGATCAAGGCCAGCGCGCCCAGCGGCACATTGAGCAGGAAGACCCAGCGCCAGCCGTCGAGGCCGAGCACGTCCCCGGCCTCCGCGAAGGCGCCGCCGGCCAGCGGGCCGACGATGCTCGCCGCGACCCAGGCCATCTGTAGATACGCGAAGTAGCGCCCGCGCTCGCGCACCGGGGCGAGGTCGGCCACCACGGCGGTCGGCAGCGACATCAGCCCGCCGCCGCCCAGTCCCTGCACCGCACGGAATAGTGCCAGCGTCACCATCGAGTCGGCCATGCCGCACAGCAGCGAGCCCACGACGAAGACGACGATGGCGATGAGGTACATGGGCTTGCGCCCGTAGATGTCGGAGAGCTTTCCGTAGAAGGGCATCGCCAGCACCGAGGCGATCAGATACGCCGTGGTGGCCCATGCCTGCTCGGTCTGGCCGTGCAGCTGGTCCGCGATGGTGCGCATCGCGGTGGCGATGACGGTCTGGTCCAGCGCCGCGAGAAACACCGCCAGCAGCAGCCCCGACATGGCCGTCATGATCTGCCGGTGTGTAAACCCACCGCCGTCGGTGCCCGTCGCGACGGGAGTGGCGCGCGGATTCGTGGATGGCACGGTTCCTCACTTTCCGGGGCGGTGAGCTTCGGGGCCGACGGGCTCGTGTGGCGTGCCGAGAGTAGCCAGGAACCGAGCTTTTCGACAAGCTCTTGTCGTTCTCTGGTTGCCGGGACATACGCTGAGGCCATGGATGCGTCAACGCCGGAAGCGGACACCCTGGTCGAGGTGACCGCCGAGGTCTTCGCGGTCAACGGTCGGCTGCTGCGTGCGGGAGACCAGCTCTCCGCCCACGCCGGACTCACATCGGCCCGCTGGCAGGTGGCCGGTCTGCTGCTGGACGGCCCCTCCACCGTCGCCCGGCTCGCCCGCGAGCGCGGGCTGCGCCGCCAGGCAGTCCAGCAGACCGTCGACCGGCTGCGGGCCGAAGGCGTCGTGACGACCTGCCCCAACCCCCAGGACCAACGCAGCCCCCTGGTCGAGCTGACCGATCGGGGCCGAAGGGCGCTGGACGACCTGCGGCCCCTGGAGCGGCAGTGGCTCCAGGACCTCACCTCGGGCATCACCCACGACGATCTGCGCACCACGGTGCTTGTCCTGCGCCGGCTGCGCGAGAAGCTGGACGCCCAGTTGGATTAGGGCGCTTCTTCCGCCTCGCCGGCCTCGGAGCAACAGGCAAGCCCACCCGCGCCCACACGGCGCCCCGTGAACAACCCTGCGCGTCCCTACGCACCGGCGCCGCACCGGCGCTCCTGGTCCCGTGGCCGACGCCCGCGATTGCGAGAGCACGCCTCCCGGCCCCGCACGCTGCCCCAACCCGCCTCCACCCCGGCTTGAACACCGCGGGTCACGCTGGCATCGACGCGCCCTCGCCGCCCCGCGGCCCGGGCGCGACGACGGCTAAGGAGACGCAGTGTCCAACACGCATGACGCCAGACGCGTCGTGATCACGGGTATCGGCGTGGTGGCCCCGGGCGACGTGGGCACCAAGCCGTTCTGGGAACTACTCACGGCGGGGCGGACCGCCACCCGCACCATCTCGTCCTTTGACGCCTCACCGTTCCGCTCCCAGGTGGCGGCCGAGTGCAACTTCGATCCGGTGGCGGAGGGGCTGAGCCGGCGCCAGATCCGGGCCTGGGACCGCACCACCCAGTTCGCGTACGTGGCCGCCCGGGAGGCACTGGCGGACAGCGGGGTTTCCGATGAGACGGACCCGCTGCGCACCGGCGTGATGGTGGGCACCGCCTGCGGGATGACCATGAGCCTGGACCGCGAGTACGCAGTGGTCAGCGATGAGGGGAAGCTGTGGGAGGTGGACCCCGCCCACGGGGTCCCGTACTTGTACGACTACTTCCTGCCTTCCTCCATGACCAGGGAGATCGCCTGGCTGGCCGAGGCCGAGGGCCCGGCGGGGGTGGTCTCCGCGGGCTGCACTTCGGGGATCGATGTGGTCACCCACGCCGCGGACCTGATCCGCGACGGGGCGGCGGAGGTGATGGTCGCCGGGGCCTCGGACGCGGCGATCTCCCCGATCACCGTGGCCTGCTTCGACGCGATCAAGGCCACCACTCCACGCAACGACGAGCCGGAGACGGCCTCCCGCCCTTTCGACCGCACCCGTGACGGGTTCGTCCTCGGCGAGGGGGCCGCCTTCTTCGTCCTGGAGGAGCTCGGCCATGCACGCCGCCGTGGGGCCCGGGCCTACGCGGAGATCGCTGGGTACGCCGCGCGCTGTAACGCGTACAGCATGACGGGCCTGCGCCCGGACGGTAAGGAGATGGCCGACGCCATCCGCGCGGCCCTGGACCGGGCGCGGAGGGACCCGAAGGACATCGACTACATCAACGCGCATGGCTCGGCGACGAAACAGAACGACCTCCACGAGACCGCGGCGTTCAAGCGGAGCTTGGGCGAGCACGCCTATGCCACCCCGGTCAGCTCGATCAAGTCGATGATCGGGCACTCGCTGGGGGCGATCTGTGCGCTGGAGGTCGCAGCCAGCGCGCTGACCATCGAGCACGCGGTGATTCCGCCCACCGCCAACCTCCACGAGCCCGATCCCGATCTGGACCTGGACTATGTGCCGCTGGTGGCCAGGCAGGCGCAGGTGAACACGGTGCTGTCGGTGGCCAGCGGCTTCGGCGGGTTCCAGAGCGCGATCGTGCTCACCGACCCGGGGAGCGCGCAGTGAACGGCCGCACCGCACCCGCCCCGGCGGTGTCCCCTACGTCGGCCGCCCGTACGACCGCGACACCTCGGGTCGTGGTCACGGGGCTCGGCGTCATCGCTCCCAACGGCACGGGCACCGAGGAATATTGGCGCGCGACGCTGCGCGGCGAGAGCGGGATCGGTCGGGTCACCCGGTTCGACCCGTCCCGGTACGCCGCCACGCTCGCCGGTGAGGTCAAGGGCTTTGTGCCCAGGGAGCGGCTGCCCAACAGGCTGCTGCCCCAGACCGACCCCATGACCCGGCTGGCGCTGGTGGCTGCCGAGGAGGCGTTGGCCGACTCGGGCGTGGATGCGGGGCAGCTGTCCACGTACGCGGCCGGGGTGGTCACCGCCGCGTCCGGAGGCGGCTTCGAATTCGGCCAGCGGGAGCTCCAGGCGCTGTGGAGCAAAGGCGGTGACCACGTCAGCGCCTACCAGTCGTTCGCGTGGTTCTACCCCGTCAACTCCGGCCAGATATCGATCCGTCACGGGATGCGCGGTCCCGGTGGCGCGCTCGTGGCCGAGCAGGCCGGTGGCCTGGACGCGGTGGCCAAGGCCCGCCGGCATGTACGCGACGGCACGGCGTTGATGGTCGCCGGGGGAGTGGACGGGGCGCTGTGCCCCTGGGGCTGGCTGTGTCAGACCCGCTCGGGAGGACTGTCCCCGCAGACCGATCCGCAACGCGCCTACCTGCCCTTCTCCACCGAGGCCAGTGGCTATGTGCCCGGCGAGGGCGGGGCACTGCTGGTTCTGGAGGACGCCCGCTCCGCCGCTGAGCGCGGTGCGGTCCACGTCTACGGGCAGATCGCCGGGTACGCCGCCACCTTCGACCCCCGCCCCGACTCCGGGCGCCCACCCGGACTGCGCCGCGCCATCCAACTGGCGCTCGCCGACGCCGAGGTGACCGCGGACGCCATCGACGTGGTCTTCGCCGACGCCATGGGGCTGCCCGGGCCGGACGCGGTGGAGGCCGAGGTGCTGGCCGCGGAGTTCGGACCGCGGGGCGTACCGGTGACCGCGCCCAAGACCATGACCGGGCGGCTGCTGGCGGGCGGCGCGTCGCTGGATCTGGCAAGCGCGCTGCTGTCGCTGCGCGACCAGGTGATCCCGCCCACGGTGAACGTGCCCGACCAGGCGGCACCGGAGGCGCTGGACCTGGTGACCGAGGGACCGCGTGCGGCGGGGCTGGACTGTGCCCTGGTGCTGGCCCGCGGATACGGCGGGTTCAACTCGGCCATGGTGGTCCGCCGCGCGGCGTGACCGCACGGCCGCTCCCACCCCTCGCCCCGGTAGGACCGGAGCCTTCGTCACCACAAGCATGACCACGCCTGACGGCACGACCACGCCTGACGGCATGACCACGACCGACGGAAGGAACAAATCCATGACCCTCCTGACCCTTGACGCCCTGTTGGTCCTGCTGCGCGAGTGCGCGGGCGAGGACGAGTCCGTCGACCTGGACGGCGATGTCCTCGATACCCCTTTCGACAGCCTCGGCTATGACTCACTGGCCCTGCTGAACACCGTCGGCCGCATCGAGCGCGAATACGGCGTCAGCCTCGGCGACGACGCGGTGGGCAGCGCCGGAACCCCGCACGCGCTGATCGAGTTGACCAACGCGGCGCTCGCCGATGCCCGGCGGCACGTGCCCGGCGCCGCTCGGGACAAGTGAGGGGCCGTCCCATGTGTGGAGTCACGGGCTGGGTCGATTTCGAACGGGACCTGTCGTCCGAGCACGCCACGGCCGGGGCCATGACCCGGACCCTGGCCTGCCGCGGCCCGGACGACGAGGGGGTGTGGCTGGGCGGGCACGCGGCGCTCGGCCACCGCAGGTTGGCGGTGATCGATCCGGAGCACGGCCGACAGCCGATGCACACCACCGCGGGCGACGGTTCGGGGGTGGTCATCACCTTCAGCGGAGAGATCTACAATTTCCGTGAGCTGCGGGCCGAGTTGATCGCGTACGGACATCGGTTCCGCACCCGCTGCGACACCGAGGTGGTGTTGCGGGGCTATGTCCAGTGGGGCCGGGGCCTGGCCGAACGGCTCAACGGCATGTACGCCTTCGCCGTCTGGGACCAAGCGCGCGAGGAACTGCTGCTGGTGCGCGACCGGATGGGCGTCAAACCGCTCTACTACTACCCCACCGCGCACGGTGTGCTCTTCGGCTCCGAGCCCAAGGCCGTCCTCGCCCATCCGTCGGTGCCCCGCCGGGTGACGGCGGAGGGCCTGTGCGAGGTGCTGGACATGGTCAAGACACCGGGGCGGACGGTCTTCTCCGGGATGTACGAGGTGCGGCCCGGCGAGCTGGTCGTCGTCGGGCGCAGCGGCCTCACCCGGCGGACGTACTGGCGGCTCCAGGCCCACGAGCACACCGACGACCTGGACACCACCATCGCCACGGTTCGCGATCTGCTGTCGGACACGGTCACCCGCCAACTGGTCTCCGACGTCCCGCTGTGCACGCTGCTGTCGGGCGGCCTGGACTCCTCGGCGGTGACCGCACTCGCTGCGAGCGAGCTCGGCGCGGCGGGGAGGGGGCCGGTACGGACCTTCTCGGTCGACTTCACCGGCGCCGGCACCGGCTTCGAGCCGGACGCCGTACGCCGGGCCACGGACGCGCCCTTCGTACGGGAGATGGTGCGGCACGTGGGCGCCGACCACACGGAAGTCCTCCTGGAAAGCGGCGGGTTGTCCGCCCCCGCGGTACGCGATGCGGTGCTGACGGCCACCGATGCGCCACCCGCCTACTGGGGTGACATGTGGCCCTCGCTCTACCTCTTCTTCCAGCAGGTGCGCCGGCACTGCACGGTGGCGCTGTCCGGGGAGGCGGCGGACGAACTCTTCGGGGGCTACCAGTGGTTCCACCGCAGAGCCGCGGTCCAGGCCGAGACCTTCCCCTGGCTGACCCCCGGTTCGGCCCGCTACTTCGGCGGCCGGGGCCTGTTCGACCGGAAGCTGCTGGACAAGCTGGACCTGCCGGGCTACCAGCGGGACCGGTACGCGCAGGCCCGCGCGGAGGTCCCGGTGCTGCCCGGAGAGAGCGAGCCGGAGCGCGCGCTGCGCCGGGTGTCGTACCTGAACCTGACCCGCTTCGTGCAGACCCTCCTGGACCGCAAGGACCGGATGAGCATGGCCACCGGACTGGAGGTGCGGGTGCCGTTCTGCGACCACCGCCTGGTGGAATACGTCTTCAACGTGCCGTGGGAGATGAAGACTTTCGACGGCAGGGAGAAGAGCCTGCTGCGGGCGGCGGTGACCGATCTGCTGCCGCAGTCCGTCCTCACCCGGGTCAAGACGCCCTACCCCGCCACCCAGGACCCGGCGTACGAGCGGGTGCTGCGGCGGGAGCTGTCCGCCGTGCTGGCGGACGGGGACGCCCCGGTGCGGGAGCTGATGGATCTGGAAAAGGCCCGGGAGGTGCTGCGGCGTCCGGTGGGCGGCGTCAGCCGCCCCTACGATCGCGGCAGTCTGGAGATGGCGCTGTGGATGAACACCTGGTTGACCGCGCACGACATCCGGCTGGAGTTGTGAGCGCTGACGCGGTGGGTCCCGATGCCGCGGCCCTCCGCGCCGGGTGCTCCGCCGAGGTGGAAGTGGACGTGTGCGTCGTCGGCGGCGGCCCGGCCGGGCTGACCCTGGCGCTGCTGATGTTGCGCTCGGGCGCGCGCGTCGCGCTCGTCGAGCGCAGCAACACGCTGGAGCGTGCCTACCGCGGGGAGATCCTCCAACCCGGCGGTCAGCAGCTGCTGGCCGCGCTCGGCGTCCTCGACGGGGCCCGTGCACGCGGGTGCCACGAACATGACGGTTTCCGGCTGGAGGAGCACGGCAGGATCCTGATCGAGGGGGACTACCGCCGGCTGCCGGGGCCGTTCAACTGCCTGCTCAGCCTCCCCCAGCGGCATCTGCTGGCCGAACTGCTGCTCCGCTGCCGGGCCCATCCGGCTTTCGTCTGTCTGACCGGCAGCAAGGTGAACGGGCTGGTGGAGGAGGCGGGCGTGGTCCGCGGGGTGGTCTGCTCCGGTGCGGGGGGCGAGCCGGGCGGGCGGGTGGTACGGGCACAGTGCGTGGTGGGGGCGGACGGGCGGTACTCCACCGTCCGCCGCCTCGCCGGGATCCCCTACGACCGGGTGGACCTCTTCGACCAGGACGTGCTCTGGTTCAAGCTCACCGCCGGCGCCACCCGTACGGTGCGGATCCTCCGCGCCGGGGGCAGCCCCGTCCTCGCGTACACCTCCTTCCCCGACCGGGTGCAGCTGGGCTGGACCCTGCCGCACCGCGGCTACCGGAAGCTGGCGTCGCGCGGTTTTGAGTACGTCAAGGACCGCATCCGCGCCTCGGTGCCGCAGTACGCGGAAGCCGTGGAGGAGCAGATCGGCGGCTTCAAGGACCTGTCCCTGCTCGATGTGTTCGCCGGCAGCGCCCGGCAGTGGGCGCGCGACGGGCTGCTGCTGATCGGGGACAGCGCGCATACCCACAGCCCGATCGGCGCCCAGGGCATCAACCTGGCCATCCAGGACGCGGTAGCGGCCCACCCCGTGCTCTGCGAGGGGTTGCGTCGGCGCGATCTGAGCGCTCGTTTCCTGACCCCGCTGGTCGTCCGGCGGCAGCGGGAGACCGGAAAAATGACGAAGCTTCAGCTGATGCAGAGCCGGATGATGCTTTCCACCGGCCGTCTCTCCGGCATCGTACGGCCCAAGGCCGCGATGCTGGTCTCGCGTACGCCCCCCTACCGCTCGGTGCTGCGGCGCATCGCCTACGGCGACCGCGGCGTGGAGGTTCGGCACGACCTCTTCCGCGACACCGAAACCGCTCCCGCCTGATCCCGTCCGTCCCTCGTGTCTCCGCGGGGAGGCGAGGCACCGGGGAAGCCCCCGGCCGCAGGTTCTGCGGCCGGGGGCTTCTGGTGTGTGAGGCGGTGGGCGGTGGGCAGGCGGCGTTACGCCGGGACCCTGCTCTCGAACAGGTGCAGGTACGAGTTGACCGGCCGGACGGACTCCAGCCGCAGGCCCGCCTCCTTGATCAGGGAGCTGAGCCCGTCCTTGGTGTGCTTGCGGCCGCCCACGTTGAGCAGCAACATCAGGTCCATGGCGGTGGTGAAACGGGCCTCGGGGCTGCCGTCGACAAGGTTCTCCATGACCACGACCCGGGCCCCGGCCGGGGCCGCCGCGGCGACGTTCCGCAGCGTGCGCACCGTGCTCTCGTCGTCCCACTCCAGGATGTTCTTCAACAGGTACAGATCGGCGCCCTCGGGGGCCGTACTACGACAGTCGCCCGGCACCAGCCGCGCCCGGCCGGCGAGCGAACCGCCCTCGCGCAGCCGGGGGTCGGCGTCGGCGACCACGGCGGGTAGGTCGAAGAGGGTGCCGCGGAGGCCGGGGTGCTTCTCCAGCAACGTGGCCAGCACCATGCCCTGGCCGCCCGCGATGTCCACGATCTCGCGCGCGTCGCCGATGGTGAGCACCTCGGTGATGGCCCGTGCGGACAAGACGCTGGACTGGGTCATGGCCTTGTCGAAGACCACCGCGGACTCCCGGGCCTCCGCGGTGTGCAGCCAGGCGAAGAACTCGCTGTCGTACAGCCCGGCGAAGACTTCCTTCCCGGTGCGCACCGCCTCCTCCAGGTGCGGCCACAGCTCCCAGGACCATGGTTCGGTGGCCCACAGGGCGGAGTAGCGCAGGCTGCGCGGCGCGTCCTCGCGCAGCAGCCGCGAGGTGTCGGTGTGCTGGAACCGCCCGTCGGGCAGCTCGGCGAAGATGCCGTGCGCGGCCAGGGCGCGCAGCAGCCGGGCCAAGGCTTGGGCATCGGCGCCGACGGCGTCGGCGAGGGCCGGCGCGCCGGTGGGCTCGTCGCCGAGGGCGTCGGCCACGCCCAGGCGGGCCGCGGCGCGGACGGCCGCGGCACAGGCGGCGCTCAGGGCGAGCTCGCGCAGGTGCCTCACGGCCGGGGGGAGCACCGTGCCGGGAGTGCCGGACGTACGGGCTGTGCTGGTCACGGATGAATCCCTTTCGTTGGTACGGGAGCGGGCGTGGGTCCGGTCTGCGGGCCAGTGGCTCGCGGGCCGACTAGTGGACGGTGAGCAGCGTGTACGGAGCCGGGTCGGCGGTCGCGAGCTGCTGCACGTGTCGTACGGCGGCGAGGAACTCCTCGGTGCGGGCGGCGCGCTGGTGAGCGGCGGCGTCCTCCCACTCGGCCAGCTCCACGTACACCTTGGGGTCCTTGCCGGAGCGGTAGAGGCGATGGGAGTGGAAGCCCGGCTGGCGGGTCATATGAGCCGTGATGTCCGCCAGTCGCTTCTCGAACTCCGCGGTGTCGCCGTCGACGGTGAACCGGTTGATGAAGGTGAACACGCGTCTTCCTCTCGTGCGGTGGGGTGTGGGGCTGCGGTGGGGCGCCGCGGTCAGTCCGGGGCATGCCGGGTGAGGGTGGCGTCCCGCAGTTCACGACGCTGGATCTTGCCGGTGGGTGAGCGTGGGATGCGTTCGACCACGTCGAGGTACCGGATGTGCTGGTAGTAGGGGAGCTGGTCGTTGACGAAGCGGGTGACGGCGGTGGGGTCGGCACCGGAGCCCTTGAGGACCACCAGCGCGTGCGCCACGGCCCCGCTGTACTCGTCCGGGTGGTCGAAGACCGCGCAATCGGCGACGTCCGGGCTGCGGAGCAGGACGTGCTCGATCTCCAGCGGCGACACCAGCCAGTTGTCGCACTTGAAGACGTCCTTGACGCGGTCGACGACGAACAGCCGCCCGTCCGCGTCCGCGTAGCCGATATCCCCGGTGGAGAACCAGCCGCCGGGCTCCACGGCCTCCTCCGGAGGGCGGGACAGGTATCCCTTCATCAACTGCGGTCCCGTGACCTGGATTTCACCGCGTTCCCCGACCGGAAGCACGGCTCGGGTGTCCAGGTCGACGATCCGGCACCAGGTACCGGGGACGGGCGGCCCCGAGGAGCCGGTGACCGGGTGGTCCAGGCTGTCGAAGTGCGTGGACGGTGAGGTCTCAGCGAGCCCGTACCCCTGAACGACCGGCACCCGGAAGTGCCCGCCCAGGAGGTCGGCAGTACGGGCGGGCAATGCGGAGCCTCCGGAAAGCACCGCCTTCAGCGTGGGCACGGACAGGCCGGCCAGGCGCGGGTGCGCGGCCAGGCGGGAGAGCCGGACCGGCAGGCTGTAGAAGTGCGTTGCCCCGTGCCGGGCCGCCGTCCGCACCGCCTGCTCACCGTCGTCCCCAGGGCACAGGACGTGGGTCGCCGCGACGGTGACCGCGATGTTGAGGTGCATCAGGTGGAAGGACGGGAGGTTGTTCAGCAGGATCGAGTGTTCGGTCAGCCGGTGGGCGTGGGCCGTCTGGGCCGCGTTCACCGTCAGATTCCGGTGCGTGAGCTGCACGGTCTTCGGGGCGCCCGTGGTGCCGCTGGTGAACTGGAGATTGGCCACCGCCCCGGCGTCGGACGCGGCCGGCGGTGCCACGGGCGCGGCCCGGTCGACCAGTTCGTCGAGCGCGGGAATCCGCCGCGTCGTCTCCTCGTACTCCGCCTCCCGATGGGTGAGCACCACGGTGCGCAGGGCGGGCAGTGCGGGACGGACCGCCTGGATGCGCGCGTACATGGCGGGCGGCACGATCACTGCCCGGGCGCCTGAGGACGTCAGGACGTGCGCCAGGCGCTCCTCGCGCAGCAGCGGATTGAACATGGCGCTGACCAGCCCCGCCCGGGCGGCTCCGAAGTACGCCAGCGCAAAGGGCAGGTCGAGCGCCGCGGCGATCCCGACCACTGCGCCGGGGCCGGGCTCGCCGATCAGAGTCCGCAGCGCGGCGGCGCACCGGGTCACCCGCTCGTCCAGAGCGGCGTAGGTCAGCGCTCCCGACGGGCCGCTCAGTGCGAGCCGGCCGGGGGCACGTCGGGCGGCCCGTCGCAGCAGATCGTCGATCCGTGGGCCGCCCACGAGGTGGTCGATGGTCTCCAGAGGGGCGCCGGTCGCGGTGCTGTCGCCCTCGCCGGCCGGCCGCGGATTCCCCGCCCGGCCGTGCTCCGGGTCGGTCTCCTCCATGGCGTACGTCACCGCAGGTCGTCCCGGCGGACCTCGCGGCGGCGGACGCGCAGCCGGCCCTCCTCCCGCACCAGCACGTCGTCACAGGTGGTGCTCAGGTGCACGGAAGCCTGACCGTCGCGCGGGGTGCTGAGGATCAGGGCGTACGTACGGGCGTGAATAGTGCCGTCGGCCTGTTTGTCGGCCTCCAGCATGCCCAGCCAGTGGCGGCGCTGGAGCCCCTGCTCGGCCAGCTGTGCGGCGGCCTTGCGGGCGCCGCCGGCGATGGCGGCGCGGCCGACGGACGGCTCCGGGTGGGCGTTGGCCGTGAACACCCCGTCCTCGGTGAAGGTCGCTGCCCACTCCTCCATCATGCCTTGGTCCAGGAACCGCATCTGGCGGCCGTAGAAGTGCTGGATCTCCTGATAGAGCGCGTCGTCGACGGGGAGGACGGGCGATGCGGAGCCCGACGGGGGCCGCTTCGACGGTGACATGGGATCTCCTCTCCGGCGGCCGCGCGGTGGGCGGCCACCCGCCGTGAGCGTGACAGCACCGCTTCGACCCGTCTTAGAGCGGCGAACCGGCGAGCCGACGACCGTGGTCGGCCCGGCCACGGCCCCAACCGCGGTCGGTTCCGCCTCGAACCCTCGCTTGCACGCTGGTGGTGCGCCGTACCCCGGACACACCTCACACCACCGGAGGAGCCCCATGAGCAGCACCGCCACACCCCCCGCCACGGCCCTGGTCACCGGCGGCACCAGCGGCATCGGCCTGGCCGTGGCCGAGACCCTTGCCGCCCGCGGGCTGCGGGTGTTCCTCTGCGCCCGCAGTCGCGACACCGTGGAGACGGTGGTCAAGGACCTGCGGGCCCGGGGGTACGAGGTGGACGGCTGCGAGGGGGACGTCCGCTCGCGCGAGTCGGTGAGCCGGGTGGTTCGCGCGGCCGTCGACAGCTTCGGCCCGGTGGGCGTCCTGGTGAACAACGTGGGCCGCAACGGCGGCGGAACCACCTCCCGGATCACCGACGAGCTGTGGTACGACGTGATCGACACGAACCTCAACAGCACCTTCCTGGTCACCCGCGAGGTCCTGACCACAGGAGGCATGGAGGAGGCCGGGTGGGGGCGGATCATCAACATCGCCTCCACCGGCGGCAAGCAGGGTGTGCCGCTGGGCGCGCCCTACTCGGCGTCCAAGGGCGGGATGATCGGCTTCACCAAAGCCCTGGCCAAGGAACTGGCAACCTGCGGGATCACCGTCAACGCGGTGTGCCCGGGATATGTGGAGACCCCGATGGCCGCCCGCGTCCGGCAGGCGTATGCCACCACCTGGCAGACCACTGAGGACGAGGTCCTCGCCCGCTTCAACGCCAAGATCCCGCTGGGCCGCTACTCCACCCCCGGGGAAGTGGCCGGGCTGGTGGGCTATCTGGTGGGTGACGAGGCCGCCTCCATCACCGCGCAGGCCCTCAACGTCTGTGGCGGACTGGGCAGTTACTGAACCCCACCGCACGCCTTCCGCCGTGCCATGAGCCCTCACAGTCATGAGAAGGGAAGCCCATGCCCGCGCCCCGCATCCACCACACCGTCCATGAAACGGCCGTCGAGGCCCCGGCCGACCGGGTGTACGCGCTCGTCCGCGACGCCGCGTCCTGGCCGCAGCGCTTCACCCCCACCGTCCACGTCCGGCGCGAGGAACTCGGCCCCCGCGATGAGCGGCTGCACCTCTGGGCCACCGCCAACGACGAGGTCAAACACTGGACGTCGCATCGCACCCTGGACCCGGTCCGGCGGCGGGTGATCTTCCGCCAGGAGGTCTGCTCCCCTCCCGTCGCCGCGATGGGCGGGGAGTGGGTCATCGAGGACCGGCCCGGCGGCACCAGCACACTGACGCTGCACCATGACTTCGCCGCGGTGGACGACCTTCCCGGGAACGTGGAGTGGATTACCTCAGCCACCGACCGCAACAGCACCACCGAGCTCCAGAACATCAAGGCCCTGGCGGAGGGGTGGCGGGAGCCGGACGAGCTGCTGTTCTCCTTCGAGGACCACGAGACGGTGCACGCCCCGGCTGACACGGTGTACGGCTTCCTGCGTGACGCCGACCAGTGGCCCCACCGCCTCCCCCATGTCGCGCGTATGGAACTGGCCGAACCCTCGGACGGCATCCAGCAGATGACCATGGTGACCCGCGCGGGCAACGGCTCGGAGCACACCACCGCATCGGTACGGGTCTGCTTCCCCGCCGAGCGGACCATCGTCTACAAGCAGGTGACCACCCCGCCGCTGATGACCCTGCACACCGGCCGGTGGACGGTGGCGGACACCGGTGACGGGCTGCGGGTCACGTCGCAGCACACCATCCGGCTCAACGCGGCGGCCATCCCCGCCGTCGTCGGCGAGGGCGCGACGCCGGCCGAGGCACGGACGTACGTCCGCGAGGCGGTCGGCGGAAACAGCGCCGCCACGCTCGCCCTCGCCAAGGAATTCGCGGAGGCGCGGCATGCCGACTGAGCCGCGGCGGCCTGCCCGCCGGGCACCGCGCCGGTCCACGGCGGGCGGCCGCAGCGAGGTGCTGATCGCCGGTGCCGGCCCGGTCGGCCTCACCCTCGCCCATGAACTGGCCCGCAGACGGGTGCGGGTGCGGGTGGTGGACCGGGCGTCGGGCCCGGCGACGACCAGCCGTGCACTGGCCGTCCATCCGCGCACACTGGAGATCGCCCACCAGATGGGGCTGGCCGATGCGCTGCTGGCGCGCGGGCAGCGTGTCACACACTTCACGCTGCATCTGCGCGGCCGCGAGCTGATCTGCTTCGACACCAACTACACGCGCCTGCACACCTGCTATCCCTTCTCCCTGATGCTGGATCAGGTGCGTACGGAGGAGGTCCTCAGGAGCCGACTGGCAGAACTGGGGGTGACCATCGAGTGGGGGGTGGAGCTGGCGGACTGCCGGCCGGACGGGGAGCGGGTGATCGCCCGGCTGCGGCGTGGCAGCACCGCCCCCGGTCGGGCGGCAGCGGGCGAGGAGGGTACCCGGACGACCGTCGAAGAAGAGGTCGAGGTGCCTTGGCTGGTGGGCGCGGACGGCTCGCGCAGCACCGTGCGCGACCGGCTTGGGCTGCGCCTGGTCGGCGATGCCACCCGGACCTGGCTGAACGCGGACGTGGTGCTGGACGCGGACCTGCCGCGCGACAGCAACCATCTGCTGCATACCGGCTCCGGCACCGTCCTGCTCGTCCCCTTCCCGGACCCGGGCAAATGGCGGGTGGTGGACACCGAGGAGACGGACGCGGCGGGCGACACGGAGGCGGTGCGCCGGCGACTGGGGGAGAAGATCTCCGCTGCGCTCGGCCGCCCGGTCACGGTCGGGGAGCCGACCTGGATCTCGGTCTTCCGAGTACAGCAGCGCATGATCACCGCCATGCGCTCGGGCCGCTGCTTCGTGGCCGGGGATGCGGCGCATGTCCACAGCCCTGCCTCTGGCCAGGGCATGAACACCGGGATGCAGGACGCCTACAACCTGGCGTGGAAGCTGGCCGACGTCGTCCGTGGCCATGCCCACGAGACCCTGCTCGATTCCTACGCCGCCGAGCGCCTCCCGGTGGGCGGCAGGCTGCTCTCGTCGACCCGGAAGGCGACCGCGCTCGTGGCGCTGCGCAACGCGGCCGCTCCCGTGCTCATGCCGGTGGGGCTCACCGCCCTCAAAGCGCTGCGACCGGTCAAGCGGCGGGTCGAGCACCGGATCATGGCGGGCCTCTCCGGTCTCGCGCTGCACTACGGGGACGGACCGCTCAGCCCCGCCCCGGCCCCGGGCGCGGACCGTGGTGTGCAGCCGGGGCACCGCGTGGGGTGTACGGCGCGGGACGAAGCGGACCATCCGGGGTGGCGGGCGCTCCGCGCGGCGCTGACCGATCCCCGCTGGACCCTGCTGCTGTTCCCGACGGCCCCGGATGCCTCCGGCCGCGCCCCCGCCCGGCACAAGGCCCCCGACCAGCACACCGTCGACCGGGCTGCAGGGGAGCGTCTGGAGCGGCATTTCGGCCGGGCCGTATCCGTGCACCGCGTCCGTCCGGGCACCGGGGGACAGGACGAGCCGGACGTCCTGCCCGATCCGGACGGCGCTCTGCGGCGCGGCCTCGGCGTTCCCCCCGGCGGCTGGGCACTGATCCGGCCGGACGGCTACCTCGCGGCAAAGGCGCCGTTCGCCACCGCCGAGGCCATGGAGGAGATGTTGCGCGGCCTCCATCTGATCCCCGAGCAGACAGCAGCGCAGTCACCACGGCACGAGGACGGCGGCGTACGACAGGACGCGCGGGCCGAATGAGGCCGTGCGACGTGGACAAAACCGATGACGGAGGCACTTCCATGACAGTGGATACGACAGCAGAGGCGACAGCACACCCGGCGGACCACTCCGGTGGACCGTGCCGCACCCTCAGCGACTCCGTGGCCCTGGTCACCGGGGCCACCGGTGGCCTCGGCCGCGCCATCGCCGACAAGCTCGTCGCCGCGGGCTGCGAGGTATTGCTCAATTACGCCCACGACAGCCGCGCCGCACTCGACGTGGAGCGGCGACTCGTCAAGGCGGGGGGCACGGTGCGCCTGGTGCGGGCGGACATCGGCACGCCCGCCGGCGTGGTGCGGCTCCTCGACGACATCCGCCGCACCCACGGGCGGCTGGACGTCCTGGTGCACAGCGCCGCCTCCTTCCACCCGGCCCCCACCGCCGCCCCGCACGTCGGACGGTCGCTGCGCGACGGTGCCGTGGCACTCGGACCGCTGCTGTACGGCGCCAGTCGCCTCGGGGAGTTGATGACACCGGGTAAGGGCCGGATAGTGGCGGTCTCCAGTACGGGGGCACATCGTGTGGTGCCCGGTTACGCGGGTGCGGGCATGGCCAAGGCCGCGCTGGAGACCCTGGTGCGCTATCTCGCGGTGGAGCTGGCCGAGCGGGGCGTCGCCGTCAACGCGGTGGCGGCAGACAAGCTGGCTGACCCCGGCGCGGACGCCCTGCCCGCCGACGTGCGGGAGCGGTTGGAGCGACGGACCGCGACCGGGCGCCTGGCATTCCCTGAAGAGGTGGCCGACGTGGTGGCGCTGCTGTGCCGCCCGGAGGCGGGCGGACTGCACGGGCAGGTCCTCACCGTGGACGGTGGAGCGGCTCTGCGCTGACCGGCTTGCGCCCGTATCCGTCACCACCCCCGCTGGTGAACGACCGGCGGATGACGTCGTGTTGACACGAGAGAACAGAGGCCAGTGATGCGCATTGTCGATCTGTCGTCGACCGTGGACGCGAACCAGTGGGAGATCGACCCGGTGGAACACCAGGTCCTCTCTCCCGCCGAGGGCGGCCGCCACATGGCCGAGGGAATGCGGCGCGACTACGGCATCGAGTTCGACCCGGCCGAGCTGCCCGACGGCGAACTGCTCTCCCTGGACACCCTGAAGCTGACCACCCACACCGGGACCCACGTCGACGCCCCGTCGCACTACGGGTCCAAGGCCCGCTACGGCGTTCCCCGCCACATCGACCGGATGCCGCTGGACTGGTTTCTGCGGCCCGGCCTCAAGCTGGACCTCACCGACGCACCGACCGGGGTCATCGGCGCCGGCCGACTGCGGCGCGCGCTCGACGAGGCCGGCCGCGACCCGCGCCCCCTGGACATCGTGCTGCTGCACACCGGAGCCGACCAACGTGCGGGCACGCCCGCGTACTTCAGCGAGTTCGCGGGGCTCGACGCCCAGGCCACCCATCTGCTGCTGGACTTCGGGGTGAAGGTCATCGGCACCGACGCCTTCAGCCTGGACGCCCCCTTCGGGCACATGCTCACCGAGTACCGGCGCACCGGCGACGGCGGGGTGCTGTGGCCGGCCCACTTCGTGGGCAGGGAGCGCGAATACTGCCAGATCGAACGGCTGAGCAATCTCGGCGCGCTGCCCGGCCCGACCGGGTTCCTGGTCTCGTGCTTCCCGGTGAAGATCGCGGGCGCGGGTGCGGGCTGGACCCGCGCGGCGGCGCTCATCGATGACGAGGACGGGTGACGACCGCGCCGCAGGACGAAGTGCTGAGGGGCGCCCGCGATCGTGCGGGGCGCCCCTCATTTCCGTACCTCACGTCGGTACCGGTGCGTGCACACCTACAACGGCACCGGGTACCCCTCGTCCCGCAGTTCCTCCCGCGC
Organism: Streptomyces lydicamycinicus; assembly: GCF_000829715.2. Taxonomy (NCBI): domain Bacteria; kingdom Bacillati; phylum Actinomycetota; class Actinomycetes; order Kitasatosporales; family Streptomycetaceae; genus Streptomyces; species Streptomyces lydicamycinicus. Next base: position 83,684 of record NZ_BBNO01000007.1, read on the forward strand.
GGCCTCGAGGCAGGCTCGTTCGTCCTCCGGCACGCCCTGGCCCTTCGGCGCCAAGGCGATCACCCGGCTGCGTCCGCGCCGTACGGCGGGGTGGCGCCGGGCCACACTCGACAGCCCCCGGCCGGGCCCGGCCTCGACCACCACGTGGTCCCCTGAGGTCAGCAGCGCGTCCAGGGCCGGCCAGAACCGCACCGTATCGACGGGCTGTGCGGCCCAGAACGCGGGATTCGCGCACTGGGCCGCCGTCAGCGGTGCCGCTGTGTAACACGAGTACACCGGTACCTTGGGCTCGCGCCGCGCCACCGACGCCAGCAGGCGCTCGGCGCCCTGGGCGTACGGGGCGATCACCGGGCTGTGGAAGGGACTCAGCGCGGGGACGCGCCGGGCTGCCAGGCCGTCGGCGCACAGCCGTTGGCCCACCGCCCGCAGCGCGTTCTCCGGCCCGGCAAGCACCGTCTGCTGCGGCGCGTTGACGGCACCGACCACCACACCGTCGCCCAGATAGGGCTCCAGCCTGTCGGGGGCCGCCGCCACCGCGAGGAGTCCGCCCGGTGGTGCCTGCGCCAGCCGTACCACCCGGTCCAGCACCACTCGGGCGGCGTCCCGCACCGTGAACACCTCCGCGAGGGAGGCCGCGGCCAGCTCGCCGATGCTGTGGCCGAGCAGCGCGGCAGGCCGGATGCCCCAGCTCTCGACCAGGCGTCCGAACGCGAAGTCCAGTGCGAACAGCAGGGGTTGGGAGCGCAGGACGTGGTCCATCGGCAGTCCGTGGCCCAGCGCGCGCCGGCCGCCCGGTGCGGTGCCGGTCCCGGTGAGCCAGTCGTCCCGTATGCGTCCGCCCTCCCCGCCCATCGCGTCCAGCACCTCGTCAACCGCGTCCGCGAAGGCCGGTTCCGCCGCGTACAGACCGGCGGCCATGCCGGGGTGCTGCGAGCCCTGGCCGGGCAGCAGCAGCGCCACTGGCCGCGGACCGGCAGCGGGGTACGCGGCGGGGCGTGCCGCAGCGGGGGTGCTCATCGCAGGCGGGCGGCGGCAGCGGTGATCCGCTCGTCGCTCGCCGTGATCGCGATGCGGACATGGCGCTCCCCGGCCTGACCGTAGAAGACGCCGGGGGCGACGAGGATGCCGTGCTCGGAGAGTTCCTTCACCGTCGCCCAGCACGACTCTCCACGGGTCGCCCACAGGAAGAGACCCGCCGCCGAGTGCTCAATGGTGAAACCGGCCGCGAGCAGCGCCGCGCGCAGGGTCTGCCGACGGCGCGCGTACCGCGCCCGCTGCTCCTCGACGTGTGCGTCGTCCGCGAACGCGGCGCGCATGGCGCCCTGTACGGGAGCGGGGACGACATGCCCGGCGTGCTTGCGGATCCCGAGCAGCCGCCGTATGAGGGCCGGGTCCCCGGAGCAGATCCCGGCCCGGTAGCCGGCGAGGTTGGAGCGCTTGGACAGCGAGTGCACCGTCAGCAGCCCCTCGTGGCTGCCCCCGCACACCCGCGGGTCCAGGAGAGAGCAGGGCCGGCCGTCCCAGCCGTACTCGATGTAACACTCGTCGTTGACGAGCACGGTGCCGTGTTCCCTGGCCCAGGCGACCAGCGCGCGCAGCTCGTCGGGAGAGTGCACCCTTCCCTCCGGATTGGAGGGTGAGTTGAGCCAGACCACCGCCGGGCGCTCCGTCGCGGGCAGGTCCGGCGGCCAGGCCACGGGGCGGGAGGTGGCTCCGGCGAGCCGGGCGCTCACATCGAAGGTGGGGAAGGCCAGTTCGGGGAAGGCCACCGTGTCGCCGGGGGTGACGCCGAGCATGGTGGGCAGCCAGGCGATCAGTTCCTTGGTGCCGACCGCGGGCAGCACGGCCGTGGGGTCCACGCTGACCCCCAGACGGCGGCGCAGCCAGCCGGCGGCTGCCTCGCGCAGGGCGTCGGTGCCCTCGGTCGGGGGGTAACCCGGGGCGTCGGAGGCCACGGCGAGGGCGTCCCGTACCGGGCGTGGCGTGGGGTCGACGGGCTCGCCCAGGGCGAGATTGACGATGCCGCCGGGGTGTTCGGCCGCCCGGCGCTTGTGCGGCAGGATGACGTCCCACGGGAATTCGGGCATGTCCCTCATCGCTGTGCCTCCTCTTCGATGGTGACCCGGCGGGAGTGCACACCGGTGGCGAGGCTGCCCTCGATGCCCCAACTGATGATCCGCATCGGGCGGATCACGATCATCTCCTCGTCGCACTGCGCACGGCGGGCCTTTCCTCCGGTGGCCAGCGCCCGTGCTCGCCCGTGGATGATCACGGCCCGTACGACTTCCGGATCGCGGCAGGGAATGTCGTCCACGACGAAGGAAACCTTGTCGTTGGCCAGCACGTTGCGGTACTTCCGGCTGCGGCCCATGTTTCTTCCGGTGATCTCGATAACACCGTCGTCCTCATCGAAGAGGAACGAAACGGGGACATTGTGCGGTTCTCCGTACGCGCCGACCGTGGCGAGCCGACCGTAACCCTGTGACCGCAAATAGGCGATTTCCTTCGGGGTGAACGGCATATCGCATCCTTCGATGTTCGTAGGGTCGCGGACACGCTACGAAGTCACCTTCGAGAGCCCTTCGAGTACGAGGGGCAGGCGGGAGTCCGACGACATGGCCAAGGCCCCGGATTACGGCTGGACGGCGGCTCTAAGCCACGGGGCCAGCATGCATCGCGGAAAGCAAATCCCTGCATGAGGAGGGCCGTGGTGGACTACGACGTGGTGGTGGCAGGCGCCGGACCGACCGGTCTGATGCTCGCCTGTGAGCTGCAACTGGCCGGGGTGCGAACCCTGGTGCTGGAACGCCTCGCACAACCGGTGGATTTCTCCAAGGCGTTGGGCGTCCACGCGCGCACCGTGGAACTGCTGGAGATGCGCGGGCTGGCCGCGGAGTTTCTGCGGGACGCCCCGAAGCTGCGCGGCGGCAACTTCGCCAGCCTCGGTGTACCGCTGCGGTTCGAGTCCTTCGACACCCTGCATCCCTACGCCCTGTTCGTTCCCCAGGTCCGTACCGAGCAGCTGCTGACCGAGCGCGCCCTGCACCTGGGCGCACAGCTGCGCCGGGGCCACGCCCTGACCGGCCTGACGCAGGACGAGCACGGCGTGACCGTCACTGTCGAGGGGCCCGACGGGCCGTACGAGGTCAGTGCCGCGTACTTGGTGGGGTGTGACGGGGGCGGAAGCACCGTCCGCAAGCTGCTGGGTATCGACTTCCCCGGCCAGGAGCCCCATATGTTCGCGGTGATTGCGGACGCCCGGTTCCGCGATGAGCTGCCGCATGGCGAGGGCATGGGGCCCATGCGGCCATACGGCGTGATGCGGCACGATATCCGCGCCTGGTTCGCGGCCTTCCCGCTGGAGCCCGGCATCTTCCGGGCAACGGTCGCCTTCTTCGACCGCCCCTACGCCGACCGGCGCGCCGCCGTGACCGAGGACGACGTACGAGCCGCGCTGACCGAGGTGGCCGGCAGCGACTTCGGGATGCACGACGTGCGATGGCTCTCCCGGCTCACCGACACCTCGCGGCAGGCCACCCGCTACCGGGACGGACGGGTGCTGCTGGCCGGTGACGCCGGCCACATCCACCTCCCCGCCGGGGGGCAGGGTCTCAACCTCGGTTTCCAGGACGCCGTCAACCTCGGCTGGAAGCTGGGCGCGACCCTCGCCGGCACGGCCCCGGAGGGGCTGTTGGACACCTACGAGTCCGAGCGGCGCCCCGTCGCGGCGGGCGTGCTGCGCAACACCCGCGCCCAAGCCGTCCTCATCGATCCCGACCCGCGGTTCGAGGGGCTGCGGGAGCTGATGATCGAGTTGTTGCACGTACCGGAGACCAACCGCTATCTGGCCGGCCTGATTTCGGCGCTGGACGTGCGCTACGACCTCCCCGGCGAGCATCCGCTGACCGGTCGACGGGTTCCGGACCTGCTGTTGGACACCGGCGAGGGCAGCCGCAGGCTCAGCTCCTTCTTCCATGAGGCCCGGGGGGTGCTGCTCACCCTGCCGCCGGACCGCGGCCAGGCCGACGCGGCCGCCGGCTGGAAGGACCGGGTCGCTCTCGTCCCGGTGAACGCCGTCAGGGCGCCCGGCGCCCCGTCCGCCGAATTCACCGCGCTGCTCATCCGTCCCGACGGGTACGTCTGCTGGGCCGGTACGCCCGGTGGCGGAGTCGACGGCCTGACCGAGGCGTTGCACGCCTGGTTCGGCGCACCGACGCCGTAACGCCGCCGTATCCCTCGCAGCACGCTCGTCCCCCAGTGATCACCTCAGGCCAAGGAGCCCCATGCCCCTCCCACCGCTTGCCTCGGTCGAGCAGGCCCGCTCGCTTCTCCAGCTCAACACCGCCTACCACCAAGCCAAGCTCCTGCACACGGCAGTGGAGCTGGGCCTGTTCGAGATGCTCGCCGGCGGCCCGTCGACCGTGGACGAGGTCCGCCGGAAGCTGTCCCTGGCCCACCCGCTGGCGACGGATTTCCTCGATGCCCTGGTCGCCGTGGGGCTGCTGGAGGCGGACGACGGCCCCCCACGCAGTTACCGTAATTCCGCGACGGCGACCGCGTTCCTGGTGCCCGGTGCCCCCGAGTACCTCGGCGGAAGCGTCCTTCAGCACGCCCGCAAGCACTACCACGTGTGGGCCGGGCTCACCACGGCGCTGCGCGAGGGCGAGGCGGGCTCGGGGGCGGAGGCACATGGCCCGGAGGCGTATCCCGAGCACTACGCGGACCTCGAACGCGCCCGTCAGATCATGGCGCATTTCGACACCTTCACCACCTTCACCGCCGACGAGCTCGCGCGCCGCGTCGACTGGGGCCCGTACCACTCCTTCGTCGACATCGGCGGCGCGCGCGGAAACCTGGCGACCCGCCTGGCACTGGCCCACCCGCACCTGTCGGGCACGGTCTTCGACCTACCGGCGCTGGCGCCGCTGTGTGAGGAGTTGACGGCCGACCGCGGCCTGGACGGGCGGGTCCGCTTCCAGGGAGGCGACTTCCGCACCGATCCGCTGCCCGCGGCCGACGCGGTGGTCATCGGGCACGTGTTGCCCGATTGGCCCTTCCCGCAGCGGCGTGCGCTGCTGCGTCGGATCCACGGCGCGTTGCGCCCGGGTGGCGCCCTGGTGATCTACGACCTGATGACCGACCCCGCGTCCGAGAGCGCCCACGACATCCTCCAGCGCCTCAACCACGGGCTGATCCGTGGGGACAGCTCCTCCTCCAGCGTGGCGCAGTACCGGGCGTCCGTGGAGGAGGCCGGATTCACGATCCGGCAGGCGGAGCGCATCGACAATCTCCTCGGCGACTGGCTGATTGTCGCCGTCAAGCCCTGACCTGCGACAAGGCATTTGTTACCGTGACCGCGCCTGCCGGGACGCACGTCCCGGCGGGCGCGGTCACGGGGCCCGCCAAGCGGCGCTCGGGGCCCGTACGACGGCTGGGGGCATCGACTGCACCAGCCGGACCAGCAGCTACAGCGGCGAACGGAGAAGGTCGAAGCGATGCGGCAGGCAACCACCCACCCCACCAAGGAAGAGGACCGCATGACGACATTCAGGACATCAAAGAGTCTCTATGAACAAGAAGCTGAACCTGGGAATCCTCGCGCACGTTGACGCGGGAAAGACTTCCCTCACCGAGCGGCTGCTGCACCACACCGGCGCGATCGAGGAGTTCGGGAGTGTGGACGCCGGGACCACACAGACCGACTCCATGGAGCTGGAGCGGCGCCGTGGCATCACCATCCGGTCCGCCGTGGCTACCTTCGTCACCGACGGACTGAAGGTCAACCTCATCGATACTCCCGGCCACTCCGACTTCATCGCGGAGGTGGAGCGGGCACTCGGCGTGCTCGACGGCGTCGTGCTGGTCGTCTCGGCCGTGGAGGGAGTGCAGCCGCAGACCCGCATCCTGATGCGGACGCTGCGGCGGCTGCGGATTCCCACCCTGGTCTTCGTCAACAAGATCGACCGTCGCGGCGCGCGCTACGGCGGCGTTCTGGAGGAGATCGCGAAGCGGCTCACGCCGTCCGCGGTGGCGGTGTCCGCCGTAACGGACATCGGGACCCCCGCCGCGCGGGCGATCCCGCGCCGTCCCGACGACCCGGCGTTCGCCACCGAACTCGGCGAGTTGCTGTCCCTTCACAATGACGCGTTCCTCACCTCTTATCTGGACCTGGACGGCGGAGCGCGGCTGACCGACAAGGAGTACGCCGAGGAACTGGCCCGGCAGACCGCGGACGGCCAGGTGTACCCGGTGTTCTTCGGCTCGGCACTGAAGGGCGAGGGGCTGGTCGAACTGCTGAGCGGCATCCGGGAGTTCCTGCCCGCGGTGCACGACGGCGAGGACGAGGCCCCCCTGCTCGGCACTGTCTTCAAGGTCGAGCGCGGCCCACGGGGGGAGTCCATCGCCTACCTACGGCTGCGATCGGGCTCGCTGGCCACCCGCGACCATGTCACGCTGCACCGCACCGACCACGCGGGTCAGGTGACCGAGCACCCCGGCAAGATCACCTCGCTGCGGGTCTACGAGCACGGCTCCGCCACCGTCGAGGCCCGGGCGGCGGCCGGGGACATCGCCAAGGTCTGGGGGCTGAAGGACGTCCGGATCGGCGACCAGGCCGGCTACCGCGAAGAGCCGCCGCCGCGGAACTTCTTCGCCCCGCCCAACCTTGAGACGGTGGTCGGGCCCGAGTGCCCGGAGGATTCGGGCCGGCTGCACGCCGCCCTGCGGATGCTGAGCGAGCAAGACCCGTCCATCGAGCTGCGGCAGGACGAGGAGAGCGCGCACGGGACGGTGCTCCGCCTGTACGGGGAGGTGCAGAAGGACATCATCCACACCACGCTCGCCGAGTCCTTCGGCGTCCGGGCCGTCTTCAAGGAGTCCCGGACCGTCTGCATCGAAAAGCCTGTCGGAGTCGGTGAGGCGCTGGAGGAGTGGGATCTGCGCAAGCTCAACTACTTCTGGGCGACGGTGGGACTGCGGGTGGAGCCCGGCAAGGAGGGCAGCGGCATCGACTTCCGCCTTGCGGTCGAACGAGGCTCGCTGCCGGGAGCGTTCCACAAGGCGATCGAGGAGACGGTGCACACCACCCTGCGGCACGGGCTGCACGGCTGGCAGGTCACCGACGTCGTCGTCACCTTGAACCGCTCCGGCTTCGCCAGTCCGGTCAGCGCGGCGGACGACTTCCGCAAGGTGACGCCCCTGGTCCTGATGAGCGCGCTCAAGCAGGCGGGGACGCAGGTGTATGAGCCGGTCAGCGCCTTCGAGCTGGAGATCCCGGCCGCCGTGCTGAGCACTGTCCTGGCGAATCTGGCGGCGCTGGGTGCCACTCCTGAAGTCCCCCTGGCCCGGGGGGACGCGTTCCTGCTGGAGGGCACCCTGCCCGCCGGCCGCGTCCATGAGCTCGGTCGGCGTATCCCCTCACTCACCAACGGGGAAGGCGTTTTCCTGTCCCAGCTGCACGGTCACAGGCCGGTCAGCGGCAGTTTCCCCGTACGGCCCCGGCCTGCGGGACCCGATCCGCTGGACCGGGACGAGTACATCCTGCACGCAGTCAAGCGCCTGTGAGCGCCTGTCGTACCTGCTGATGTGCGGCGGGCCGTTCTTCCCTGAGCCCCGGGAGAGGGACAGGGAAGAAACGGCCCGCTACCTTCCCTGCGTCAGGAACCCACTGTCACCCGCAGTGCTGCTCGGTGCGGGACCACGTACTCGTGCCCGTTCGCGCGCATCCTTCCGCGTACGTTCCCCTGCCCGGCGCCATCGCCCTTCCCCTTCATCCGCCCCATGCCGTTCCGGCTCGCGGAGAATCCGAGAACGAGCATCGACTTCGCCTTGTTGACCGCATCGATACGGGAAACGGCCCCCAGCTTGTCGAAGATATTCCGTAGATGGCGTTTCACGGTGGCCTCAGTGATGTCCAGCCGACTGGCTATCTGGCCATTACTGAGCCCCTGCGCCACATTCTCCATGATCTGCAGCTCTCGCGAGGAAAGGTGCACCTCAACGTCCTGCCGCGCAGCCGCGAGACTTTCCTTCGGAACGGATAACAATATCTGGTCGGGATGACTGCTGACGCTGCGGATAGCGGATATTACTTCTTCCCGGGTGAGGCTTTTGGTTAAGAATCCGCTCACATGCAGCCGCAGGGCGTGCTTGATGAGTTCGGGGTGATGGAAAGACGTCAGGACGATGCAGTGCGACTCCGGTGACACCCTCCGCAATGCGGCGACCCGAGTGATGATCTCGTGCGGCTCGGCACCGTCCAGCAGGACGACTTCGGGGCGCGTCTCGGCTGCCACGTGTACGGCGCCTTCGTCATTGGGAACGCCGCCGATGATCTCGATGTCGGGCTGGGCCGCCAGCACGTCGCAGAGTGCCTCCCTGAGCAGGGTCTGGTTCTCGACCACAAGGACAGTAATGACGTTGTTGCCCATATTTATCGCTCCCATGTGTACCGTGTAGTCCCGCGCCGGCATCCCGGCTCATTGTTCCCCCGCCGCGAATTCCCCTCGGGATTTACCCGGAATGCGAGAGTGAGGGGGTAGGTGGCTGAATTGTCGACGTGCGATCAGGGTTGGAAGCAATGTAAATGAAAAGAGATAAATTAATCGACGGAAAACTCACTGGGGCCTCTCTCTGGGAGGGAGGTTGCGCATGGGTTATCCTCACCAGTAAAACCCGGGCCACAATGGAGATCAAGCGCGCCTGATTAAACAATTGGTCAATCAACATTAAAGATTTCGCAAATATCGACACTTTTATTATGGGCGGGAAAGGTTGCCTTGTGCGTCCATTGCTTTCGGTCCGACTGGTGTGCTCGGCTCGAATTCTCTGCGACCCGGACACCGAGGCGCCTTGAGTGCGCCTGGAGTCCAACCCGAGGCGACGGCTCTGGCTGCATTTCGGTACCGCGGCGCGTCGACCCGCGCAGTATGAGCAAGGTGTCCGGGTAAGGGGACGGGACGAGATTCCCACCGGTGTGGGCCCCGCCCCCGCCTCGAACCCGTTGCTGATCTGACGGAGTGTCTGCAACACCATCGCCTCGCCCGGAAAGCGCTGACGCCCAGAGCGGCGAACACCCCGCGGACGTCTCGTTCGATCTCATCGCGGATGCCCGACGGCGCCGGGCCCTTGGCCATCCGGGTCGTCCATGGCCTGGTATTCACCGGAGCGCGACGGCGTCCCCTCCGGACTTTGAGTGCGTGTTACGCAGAGTGCTCAGCGTGTTCTCGTAACGGTGCGGCCTGTGGTGCGCGACCATACGGACGCCGACACAGGATCGGTCATCGGCGCCGTGCATGAGAGTGGGTTCTCGCCGGCCGCGGTAGCCCCCGTTGACTGCCGCGGGTCTGGTCAGGCGATGCCGGCCGGCGGGCGCCGTGGCGCGCTGTGAGCGCGGTCGCAGTGTTCGACACCACGAGACAAACCAACGTCAAGAGCAAGCAGCCAGCAGAAGGAAACACCGAGACAGGAAGAAGGACGGACGTGTCCGGCAGCGAAAGCGAGAACCCAGTAATCCCCTCCCCGGCCCCCACGCCGACCCGGCCCAGGACGAACCGGGACTGGTGGCCGAATCAGCTGGACCTTCAGATTCTCCATCAGCACTCGTCCCGGTCCAATCCGATGGACGAGGACTTCACCTACGCAGAGGAGTTCTCGACCCTCGACGTCGACGCGCTGAAGCGCGACGTATTCGAGGTGATGAAGACGTCGCAGGACTGGTGGCCTGCCGACTACGGCCACTACGGGCCGCTCTTCATCCGGATGAGTTGGCATGCCGCGGGAACGTATCGCATCGCGGACGGCCGGGGCGGTGGCGGCGCCGGCGCTCAGCGCTTCGCCCCCCTCAACAGCTGGCCGGACAACGCGAGCCTCGACAAGGCACGCCGTTTGCTCTGGCCGGTCAAGCAGAAGTACGGCCGCAAAATCTCCTGGGCCGACCTTCTGGTCTTCGCCGGCAACTGTGCCATGGAATCGATGGGGTTCAAGACGTTCGGGTTCGGCTTCGGACGAGAGGACATCTGGGAACCCGAGGAAATCTTCTGGGGGCCCGAGGACACCTGGCTCGGAGACGAGCGCTACACCGGCGACAGGGAACTCACCGGCCCCTTCGGTGCCGTGCAGATGGGTCTGATCTACGTCAATCCGGAGGGGCCCAACGGCAACCCGGACCCGATGGCTGCCGCCAGGGACATCCGCGAGACATTCGGGCGCATGGCGATGAACGACGAGGAGACGGTGGCGCTCATCGTCGGCGGACACACGTTCGGCAAGTGCCATGGTGCGGTCGATCCCTCGTACATCGGCCCGGAGCCCGAGGCGTGTCCCCTTGAGCAGCAGGGCCTCGGCTGGAGGAACACGTACGGCAGCGGCAAGGGCGCCGACGCGCTCACCAGTGGGCTCGAGGGCGCATGGACCTCCGAGCCGACGAAGTGGGACAACGAGTACCTGGACAACCTGTTCCGGTACGACTGGGAGCTGACGACGAGCCCCGCCGGTGCGAACCAGTGGACTCCCAAGGATGCCGCGGCCCAGAACACGGTGCCGGATGCTCATGACCCGTCGAAGCGGCACGCTCCCATGATGCTGACGACGGACCTCGGGCTGAAGGTGGACCCGGTCTACGGACCGATCGCGAAGAGCTTCCACGAGAACCCGGACAAGCTCGCGGTGGCGTTCGCCAAGGCGTGGTACAAGCTGCTGCACCGCGACATGGGACCCATCTCGCGCTACCTCGGCCCGTGGATTCCCGAGCCGCAGCTCTGGCAGGACCCCGTCCCCGAGGTCGATCACGAACTGGTCGCGGCCGACGACATCGCTGCCCTCAAGGACAGGATCCTCGCCTCGGGACTGTCCGTCTCCCAGCTGGTCACCACCGCTTGGGCGTCGGCGTCGAGCTTCCGCGGCACCGACAAGCGTGGCGGGGCCAACGGGGCACGGATCCGCCTCGCACCGCAAAAGGGCTGGGAGGTCAACGACCTGCCCGAGGTGGCCGAGGTGTTGCAGACCCTCGAAGGGATCCGGCAGGACTTCAACGGCTCACAGGCCGGCGGAAGGAAAGTGTCCCTCGCGGACCTGATCGTCCTGGGCGGATGCGCGGCCGTCGAGAAGGCTGCGAAGAACGCCGGGTACGACATCACCGTCCCGTTCGCACCTGGACGCACGGACGCCTCGCAGGAGCAGACCGACGTGGAGGCGTTCGCCGTGCTCGAACCCAAGGCGGACGGGTTCCGCAACTACCTCCGGGCGGGAGAGAAGCTGTCACCGGAGACGCTCCTGCTGGACCGCGCCAGCCTGTTGACGCTGACGGCTCCCGAGATGACGGTGCTGATGGGCGGTATGCGGGCCCTGAACGCCGGCTTCGCGGGATGCCCCCATGGCGTCTTCACACAGCGTCCGGAGACATTGACCAATGACTTCTTCGCCAACCTGCTCGACATGGGCACGGAGTGGAAGGCGTCAACATCGTCTGAGGACGTATTCGAAGGCCGGGATCGCGTCACGGGCGAGGTCAAGTGGACCGCCACCGCCGTAGACCTCATCTTCGGTTCACACTCGCAGCTCCGAGCCGTCTCGGAGGTCTACGCGTCCCGGGACGCGGGAGAGAAGTTCGTGCGTGACTTCGTGGCGGCCTGGGACAAGGTAATGAACCTCGACCGGTTCGACCTCGCCTGAGCCCGACGTCCCGGTCGGCCACTCACCGGCCGGCCGGGATATCCCGGGCCCGGCCAGGGCGGACCGGACCGGCGCGCTGCGGCAACGTCCCTGACCAGCCTTGTATCCCTTGCTCGTCAGGTGAGGCGAAGGAAGGCTGGGGACGATGTTCGGGCGAAGGAAATTCCTCATGGCCGGTGCCATGGGGGGCGCGGCCATGCTTCCACTGGGTGTTCTGGGAGCGCACAGGTATGCGTCGTCGTCTCACGGGACAGGGTCTGCGGACGATGCCCCAGTGACGTCAACTCCTCCGCTGGAGAAGTACGTTGACCGCTGCCCACGCCGTTGACGGCCGTCCCGGATCCTTCCGTCTATCCGGGTGCCGACTACTACGAGATCACGATGCGGCAGGGCTCGTGGCGCTTCCACCGGGATCTCAAGCCGGCAACCGTATGGGGTTAGTGGGCCAAGAACCCGCACGATCCTCGCAAGGCGATCGGCATGGGCCTTCTCGGGCCGACCATCAGCGTGACCGCGGACCACCCGAAGCGATCTGCGCCTACACCAACCACGAGCGTTCGTCCATGCTCTCGATGACCTGATGCGGCCGTGGACGATCGTCGGCAGTGGGGGCCAGAGCGGCGGCCTCGGCGCTGGCAGCCAGACCGGCGGCCAAGGCCACGGCGACCACGGGGGCGCCAACCACGGCGGCGGCCAGGGCCACTGACGGGATCGAGCCTTCTTGGCGACCCCCCTCTACGTCACGGCTCTCGTCAGTCGACCTCATGGCCCAAGACGATGCCAAGCGGCTACAGCGAGCGTCGTTCGCGCTCTGCGCGTGAACGCCCGGATCACTGGCCGGCGACCTTGTGGACGGTGGTGTCGTCGGGGTTGAGCCGTCGCCCGTCCGCGGACAGTACTTCCAGTGGGCGGAGGCGGTGTCCCTGTTGGCGGTCGACCAGCTGTGAGTGCGGTTCGCCGGGGGTGAAGAAGTTCTCTTCGCCCCACTGCCGCAGTGCCACGATGACGGGGAAGAGTGCCTTGCCCTTCGGAGTCAGTACGTACTCGCGGTAGGCGCTGCCGTCCGAGGCGGGGACGGATTCGAGGACGCCGCCGGCGACCAGGGTGCGCAGGCGCGCGGTGAGGATGTTCTTCGCTACGCCGAGGCTGCGCTGGAACTCCCCGAAGCGCCGGCTTCCGTCGAAGGCGTCCCGCACGATCAGCAGGGACCACCAGTCGCCGATCGCGTCCACCGACCGGGCGACGGGACATTCGCTGTCGTCGAAGCGCGTCCTGGTCACCATGGCGTCCCTCACTCTCTCGACGGTTGCAACATGCTACCAAAATGCTTACCGTCGCCATTGGTAGCAAGATGAAACCAGATATGGGGGAGTGCTGATGCCCGGCAACGGTCAGGCTGTGACGCGACGGACCGAGGCCCGCAGTGGGGAGGGTCCCGCGCCCGTCCTGTCCCGTGGCGTCGTCATGCTGTTCGCCGTCGCCTGCGGGGCCGCGGTGGCCAACGTCTACTTCTCCCAGCCGCTCCTGGTGACGATGGGTCACGACCTCGCCATGAGCCCGGCACTGGTCGGCAGCGTGGTCACCCTCACGCATGTCGGATACGGGCTGGGACTCTTCTTCCTCGTGCCGCTGGGCGACGTGGCCGACCGCAGACGGCTCGTCGTGGCCCAGTTGCTGCTCCTGGTGGTGGCGCTGGCCGTGGTAGCCGCGGCCCACACGGCGGCGATCCTGCTCATGGGCATGGCCGCGACGGGGCTTCTCGCGGTCGTGACGCAGACGCTGGTGGCCTTCGCGGCAGCACTGGCCCCTCCCGCCGGGCGCGGACGGGTCGTCGGTCTGGTCACCAGCGGCGTGGTCGTCGGAATCCTGCTCGCCCGCACCGCATCCGGCCTCATGGCCGATCTCGCGGGCTGGCGCTCCGTCTACCTCGCCTCGGCGTCGCTCACCGCTCTGCTCGCCCTGGTCCTGTACCGAGCGCTGCCGCGCCGGTGTGACGCTCCGCCGACAACCCTGCGCTACGGACAGCTCCTGCGCTCCACGATCACCCTGTTCGCCCGGGAACGACTGCTGCGGCTCCGGGCCCTGTTCGGTCTGCTGATCTTCGCTGCCTTCAGCACTCTGTGGAGCAGCGTCGCGTTGCCGCTCAGCGAGGCCCCGTACTTCCTGCCCCACAGTGCGATCGGGGCGCTGGGGCTGATCGGTGTCGCGGGCGCCCTGGCCGCGACGGTGGCCGGCCGCCTGAGCGACCGCGGACTCTCCCGGCGGACCACCGGCATCGCTCTGGCACTGCTCGCCGCCTCATGGCTGCCCTTGGCCTTCACCCGCAGCTCGCTCTGGGCCCTGGTGGTCGGGGTGATCCTGCTCGACCTCGCCGTGCAGGCGGTCCATGTCACCAACCAGACCCTGATCTACGCGCTGTACCCGGACGCGGGCAGTCGGCTGATCGGTGGATACATGGTCTTCTACTCGATCGGCAGCGCCACCGGCGCCCTCGCCGCCACCTCCCTCTACACGGTGGCCGGCTGGGGCGCCGTATGCGCTCTGGGTGCCGGGTTCAGTGGCGTCGGGCTCGTGCTGTGGGTGTTCACACGACACCGCACCCCGGGCCCCGCTACCACCAAGGTGCCTTCTTCCGGCGAGGGTTGAGGGTTCTCGCTGAACGTGAGTGACGGGTGCGCGCCGCTGGGTGGAGGACTGTGCGTCTCTTCGGGGGTGGCGCCGCGGAACCGGTCCTGGTGCGTGGTTCAGTGCGGCCGATGGGGGGCTTCGGCGGCGGTTTTGAGGTCGCGGAGCCAGGCTTCGAGGCCCTGGCGGAGGAGCTTGGTCGCGGTGGGGACGTCGGCTTCGACCTCGGCGCCGGTGTGGGTCTCTTCGGTGCTCACGCGGATGCCGCCCTTGACCCTGGTGAAGTTCCACACGTGCACGCCGTCGATGCGCAGACCTTCGCCGACCGCGGGGCCGGTCCAGCGGATGCAGGAGTGGTGTTTGAGCTGTTGGACGGTCGAGGTGATGTCGAGGCCGGTGGCGGGAGTCGCGGGGTTGGGAGGTATCGGAGTGGTCCACCGGAACGCCGAACCCTTGCGGAACGGGCCGTGGTCGAGGCGTTTCATGGTGGTGATGGCGTCCTGCCAGTACGGCCAGCGCTCCACGTCGGTCTGAAGTTTCCAAATGGTGCGCAGCGGGGCGTGGATCACGGTCTCGGTCCGGTGGCGGACGCGGGCCTGGGGGTCGACGCCTTCGCCGCGGCAGGTGAGGGGCCTGTTGGGATGAGAGGTGGTGGCTTCGGCCGGGGCGGTGGCGGAGCCGAGGACGCCGATGGCCACGAGCGGCACGGTGAACAGGGCAGTGCGGATACGGGTGTTGGGGATGTCGGACATGGGGTCTCTCCCTTGTCAGTCGGTGGGTGGCGTTTTTGTCGGTTGGTGGGCGGGCGTTGTTGTCGGTGGCGAAGCGCGTGTGAGGTCGGTGGGCGTCGGTCGTCGGGTGGGTGGGGTGCGCCGGGCGGGCGCGTCATAGTTGCGGACGTTGCTTGTGGCGTTGGTGCCCGGCGGGTTCGGCGTGGTCCGTGGCGTCGGTGACGGGGGCGAGCGGGAGTGGGGCGCCCGCCCGGAGGTGTGTCAGTGCGCGGGAAGGAACCGCGTCCGCGACCGGTGGAGGGTGGCGATGACTGCGGCGGACGTGGCGACGATCAGCGCGGCGAACACGGGGTGCATGTCTTTGGGCAGGCTCTGCGCTCCGTCGGGCCGGGCCAGCCATACGACGAGTGGGACGGCGTATGCGACGGCGAGCAGGGTGGTGGCCCAGCGCACCGCCCGGTCGCGAACGGAACGGTGAGCGCCGACCAACACGATCATGACCGGGAGGCCGGCGATCAAGGCGAACTGCCCGATCACCATGACGAGGACGGCCCAGGAGGCGACGGTCACCGGCAGCGGAGCATGCCGGCCTGTGTGGGGCTGAGGTGACTCGGCTGTGGTGGCCATGGGGTTCCCCTCGTTCGGTGGCGTGCACGTGGCGCAGCGGTACTGTGCATCCCGCACGCAGCTAGGGCTTCTTGGGTTCGTTAGAAGTTATAACCCAAGTTGATGTGAGGGGGCAATAGATGCGTGATAGCCTCTAACTCAATCTGGAGGGTTTAGTCAGCCGGTTGGGGAAGGTGACAGGTCGTGGCGAAGGCGGATGCGGACGTGGAGACGGACACGAGGACCCCGCGGGAGCGCTACCGCGCCCAGGTGCGCGCAGAGATCAAGGAACGCGCCTGGGAGCAGATCGCCACGGCCGGCGCGTCAGCCCTCTCCCTCAACGCCATCGCCAAACAGCTGGGCATGAGCGGACCCGCGCTCTACCGCTACTTCGCCAGCCGCGACGAGCTGATCACCGAACTCATCCGCGAGGCGTACCGGAGCCTCGCCGAGTCCCTCCGCGCGTCCTCCACCACCGGCGCCGACCTGGCCGGACTCGCCCACGCCCTGCGCGGCTGGGCGCTGGAGGACCCCCAGCGGTATTTCCTCATCTACGGCACTCCCGTCCCCGGCTACCACGCGCCCGAGGACATCACCGGCATCGCCTCCGAGATCATGAGGACTCTGCTCGACGCGTGCACGGCGCTCGCTCCGGACGCCCCCGCGGCTCCGTTCAGTGCCCACCTCGAAGACCACCGGGACTGGGCCGGCGACCACCCCGCCCCGGCCGCGGCCCTCCACCGTGCCCTGGCCTTCTGGACCCGGCTCCACGGCGTTCTGTCCCTGGAACTCGCCGGCCACTTCACCGACATGGGCTTCGACCCCGCCCTGTTCTTCGCAGCCGAACTGGACGACCTGTTGGCCGGCCGAGTGTGACGTCGCGGTGCAACGGCTGCTCCGAGCTCAGCCATCCTGCCCCACGCCTCCGGCTCGGCCCGTAACCGCCGGGCAGACCTAACCGCCGGACCCGCCGGACCCGCCGGACCCGCCGGACCCGCCGGACCCGCCGGACTCGCTAGACCCGCTGGACGCGCCATGCGCCCGATGGGCCCGCTCCGCGATCCAGCCTGCCATCGCCCGTACGCCGACGCTGATGGCGCGCTCGTCCGGGGCGAAGTCGGGGTAGTGCGGGTAGCTGGTGGTGAGGGGGGCGCCGGGGGCGCGGACGCCGAGGAAGGTGAACGTGCCGGGGACGCGGTCCAGGTAGAGGGCGAAGTCCTCGCCGCTGAAGGGAGGGAAGGCGGCATGGAGCTCGGTAACCGCGTCCCGGCCGAGTGTGCGCCGCAGGTGGTGGGCGAGCACGCGGGCGTCGCGTTCCGGGCAGACCATGGCCGGGAACGGCTCGGTGGGGAAGCTCAGCCCGGCCCCCGGGTATGACGTGGCCAGGCGGTGGATGTCCTGGCGTACCTCCAGGTACCGCTCCGGAGGCCAACAGCGGTAGGACACCGTCACCTTGGCCTCCTGCGCTCGGGCCCGAACCGCCACGAACTCGGCCAGCGGCCCGTGGGGAGTCTGGGCGTCGGCGACGATCCGCTCAAGGTCCGCGGGAGTCTGCGGCAGCGCCACCGTTGCGAGCGCGCCGATCTCGGCGGCCATTCGCCGCGCGGCATCGGGCGCGTCCGGCCCGGAGACGGTCACCTCCGCCTTGTCCTGCCCCGGCATCCCGAAGCCCGGGGTCACCGCGAACCGGCCGACGGGGAACGGCCCGCAGTGCAGCGCGTGGATCTCCGCCACGCGGGTGCGCTCCAGCACGCCTGTGCCGATCAGCGCACGGGCCCCCGACAGGCTCTCCTCGGCAGGCTGGAAGAGGAACACCACTGTTCCCGCCAGGTGCCGGCGCAGCCGTGCCAGGACCTGTGCGACGCCGAGGGCAACCGTGGTGTGGACGTCATGCCCGCAGAGATGGGCCGGAGCCGGACCGCCCCCCACGATGTCCTTGGGCGGCACCGCATCCATGTCCGCCCGATACGCGACGGTCCGGCCCGGACGTGCGCCCCGCAGGACGGCGACGACGCCGTGGCCGCCCACCCCCGTGGTGACGGCCAGCCCGGCCGCCCGCAGCTTCCGGGCCACCACACCGGCGGTGCGCTGCTCCTGCCCCGGCCCCTCCGGATGCCGGTGGAGGTCCCGCCGCAGTTCGATCAGCCCCCGCTTCAGGCGCGCCACCTCGGCGTCCACCGCCCCTTGCGCCACCGGCTGCCCCCGCCCGACGGCGACGGCCCTCCCCGACGCTCCCCACATGGCTCCCGCACCGGTACCCGCCGCGCCGGCCAGTAACGTACGGCGCGCGAGAGCGCGCTCCATGGAACGGTCCACTGTTCCCCCTTCGTGACCCTTCGTGATCCTTCGGGTGGCCTTCCGGAGTGCCTGACGGGCTGTCGGTTCTCGGCGCTGTGTGCCGGGGCCATCGCCGCCGGGCAAGCGGAAAACCCGAAGGCGACACGATCGCCGCACGCACCTGCGGTTGCCCATCCGGCGGTCCACCGCTCGGGGGTGGGGGTAACCCCAGCTCGGTGGCGCCCATGCAGATCCGTCGGACGCCCCGTCGGGCGACCCGCCAGACCACCCGCCAGACGACCCGTCGGACAGGCTCTAGGCGTCGTGTGGGTACCAGCGGAGTTCGACGGTGTTGCCGTCCGGGTCGCTGACGTACAGGGACTGGCCCTCACCACGGGCGCCGAAGCGCGGGCCGGGGCCGTCGACCACGGTGAACTCGCCCGAGTCGATGACCTCCTGCCAGTCGAGGGGCTCGACGACCAGGCAGAGGTGGTCGACATTGGAACCCTCGCGGGGCCCCTGGACGAGGTCGATGATGGTCTCCGGGCTCACGCGCACAGAGGGGAAGGACACCGCGCCCGCGCGCCAGTCGTCCACCCGAACGGGCTCCAGACCGAGCGGCCCGCAGTAGAAGGCGAGCGATCGCTCGATGTCGGCGACGTTCAGAACGAGGTGGTCGAAGCCCGTGACGCGCATGGCAGTTCCTCTGGAGACGCGCGGGCCCCTGGCAGGGCCCGTCGGATGCTGGTGCAAGGAACGTATAACCCGCGTCAGCGGGCGCGCGATCGGCCGTTGGTCCTGGTCCGCCGGTCCTGGTCCGCTTGGCGGAGGGGCAGGAGGCGCAGTGGTCCTTGGCGGGCGGTTCAGGGGGCTGGCTGTCCGTCCGCCGGGTGGAGAAGATGGCAGTCCGACAGACAGCTGTGCTGCGCCATCTCCAGCCATCGGAGGCGGAATTGCTGTGGCGATCGATGCGTCCGTGGGTGGTGTTGGTCGGTGCGTCCGGAGGGGGCACCGCGGCAGCCGTGATGGGTGCCGCGTGGCTACCGTCCTGGGGTGCGGCGATGCTGGCGGCATCCGGTGCCGCACTGGCGGGAGTGTTCACCGCCGATGCGCAGAGGGCCATTTCGGAGCGGCGGCTGGCAAGGCGGCGAGTCGACGGCGTCGGCCCTGCCCTCCCGGGACGGGCTGAACGGTGCGTGGTCGGGGAACTGAACGACCCGATGGCGCTCGGCATCCACCCGGCGGCCCCACACGGTGCGTCGTCCCCGTCCGACAGACTGCCGCAGTTCGTGCGGCGGGACTGCTTCCCTGCCTTGCTCGACAGGCTACGACTCGGTGGGCTGGTGCTGATCGTCGGTGAGTCGACCGCGGGAAAATCCCGGTTGGCCTACGAGGCGATGCGCGCGGCACTGCCCGATCACGAGGCGTTCGTCGTGAAGCCGGGCCATGACCTCCGAGCCGTGGCGGCCGGGGCTGCGAAGGTTCGTCGGTGTGTGCTGTGGTTCGACGAATTCGACCAGTTCCTCGGTGTGGGCGGGCTGACGACCGACCTGGTGGGGGCCATGCTCGACGGCGCGAACCGGCACGTTGTCCTGCTCGCCTCCATGCGCAGCAAGGAGTACGACCGGTACGGGGCCCGGCAGCGCGAGGTCACCGATGCGGCGACCTGGCGCTCGGGTCGCGAGGTGCTCCTCATGGCTGCTGAGCCCCTTCGGCTGGAGCGGTTGTGGACGCCGGCCGAGGTGGCACGCGCCAGGTCGGCGGCGGCCGACCCGCGGGTGGCCCGGGCGGCTCGCGGCACCGGCAACCGTTTCGGTGTGGCCGAGTTGCTGGCCGCGGGGCCGGAGCTCGTGAACGACTGGCGGCATGCGTGGCAGCCGGGAACGCACTCACCTTGAACACGTGGCATGACATCGCCCGCTATGTGGCGGAGGCGGGCCATCCCCAGGAGGCGGTCGACGTGCTGTTACGGGTGGTCGGCGACCGGACGCGGTTGCTGGGGCCCCGGCATGAACAGACCCTCGCCGCCCGGAGTGGGCGGGCCCGGTTCGCGAGCGAAGCCGGTGACCACGAGGCCGCGGTCCACCAGTTTCACGAGGTGCTGCCGGTCATGGAGGAGGCGCTCGGCCCCCAGCACCTGGAGGTGTGGCTCACCCGGCAGGATCTCGCCCGGGCTCTGGGGCGCGCGGGTCGCCCCGCGGAAGCCCTCGCGCTGACCCGCCGGGTACACACCGCCCTCGTCGAGGCATTGGGCACCGCCCACCCCTGGGCCCTGAGCAGCCGTTACGAGGAGGCCGTGCTGACCGGCCGGACCGGCCGTGCTGCGGATGCCGTTGAGCTGCTCCGTGCCGTCTTGGTGGATCAGCAACGGGTCCTCGGACTGCACTCACGTACGCTGAGCACCCGTCACCAGCTCGGCAGATTCCTGGCGTTGGACGGCCATCTTGAGGAGGGACTCCGCGTCCTGGACGAGGTGATCGCCGACCAGAGCAGGTTCCACGGCCCCGACCACCCCCGGACCCTCGCCTCCTGCCGCGAGCGTGCCGGCGTCCGTGAGGCACTCGCAGAGCGGACCAATGGGGCGTGACCGCGGTGCAAGGACAGGCTGGTCGGGTCAGTCGGCAGGCCGGGTGGCAGTAGGGACGCCGGGCTGCACGGGCGGCGTGCGGGCGCGAGCCGGATTCGCTCGCGCCTCGGCCCCGGGGTCAGTAACCACCGGGGCCGAAGCTCTCGCTCACAGGGACGGTCAGGCCCGAGGCCTGGGTGCTGAAGGTGTGGACTTCGTGGTCGGCTTGATGGTGCAGGCGCCCGAGGCGCAGGTGGTGAGCCAGGAGTCGAAGTCGGCGTCGTAGCGGGTGCCGATGTCGGTGTTGTAGACGGCGTAGCCGCCGGCGTAGTCGCCGGTGCGGAAGTGTTCGAGCATGGTGGCGATGTCCTGGGGGTGCTTCTCGAACATGTAGCGGACCGCGAGGTAGCCCCAGGGGTAGGTGCGGGTCACGTCGCTGTTGTCGTAGGTGCTCTGGAAGAGCGTGCTGAGCTTGTAGGTGTGTTTGCCGGCCTCGGAGACCGCTTCGGTGTTGGTGATCTTGCGGTAGCTGTACGAGATGTACTCGCCGAGGCCCTCGATCCACCAGATGTCCGGGACGGACGTCTGCTGGCCGAAGTCGCCCTTCATGTCGTCACGGGCGTCGAGGTAGTGCGTGTACTCGTGGTTGAGGTTCCAGATCCGGGCCGGGAAGCCGTTGTCGTCGCTCCTCTGGTACATGATCGACATGGGCTTGTTGTCGGGTTTGGTGGGGTCCCCGATCATGGTGATGCCGCCGTTGTTGGTGTCGACGCCGAAGATGGCCCCGGCATAGGTCTGGTAGTCCTTGCGGCTGCCGAATACGACGAGGTCGATGGTCGATTCGTACTGGCCGGGGATCGGGCCGTTGTTCTTCACCAGGTTCTGGACGTACGGGCCCTGGGCCAGGACGCTGGCGCAGGTGGCGTCGAGTTCCTCGGGGGTGAGGGACTGCGCTTTGACGGTGTGGGTCGCGTCGCAGCTGTGGGTGGTCGGCAGGGCCGCCTTGGTCAGCTGGCCGGACAGGTCGCAGACGCCGAAGTACGAGCAGTTGGCCTGGTCGTAGGCGTCGGCCTGGGAAGCGACGGTGACCCACAGGGGCGCGGTCGGACCGGAGATCTTCGAGGCGTCCAGCAGGCCCTTCATGAGCGGCCGGACCTTCTCCTGGAGGGCCGCGTGCTCGACGTACCGGGCGACGTTCATCCCGGCGTTGGAGTCGAGGTAGGAGTTGTCGGTGCCCAGCATGTCCAGGTGGTCGAGCGCGAAGGCGCTGAGGGTGTCGATGATGCTCGGATCGGCCGTGACCGCCTTGACGTACTCGGGGTTCCAGTTCCCGCGCCAGAGCGGGGTGTAGACGTCGTTGACGGCGGCCAGCATGCTGGGGATGTCGTCGTAGGAGCTGTTGTACCCGCTCAGCACCTGCTTGTAGGTGGTCAGGTAGCGGGCCTGCTCATTGGCGCTGTCCGAAAGGATGATGACCTCGCCCAGGACGTCGCCGTTGTCCGAAGTGACCTCCTTGGTGTGCGAGTTGGCGAAGAACGCGTCCAGGCCGCCCCGGGAGGCCGTCGCCAGGGTCGGGCCGTAGTCGCCGACGTCGTCCGCGTGGTTGGACTGCACGTAGTAGCCCGCGCGCAGAAACAGCACGAGCTGCCACACATGCTCCGAGTTGTTACCGGGATACGTCGTCGCCCCGCCCTGGAAGGCGTTGGCCACGGTGACCATCTGGTCCTCGC
This sequence comes from Streptomyces lydicamycinicus, assembly GCF_000829715.2. NCBI lineage: Bacteria > Bacillati > Actinomycetota > Actinomycetes > Kitasatosporales > Streptomycetaceae > Streptomyces > Streptomyces lydicamycinicus. Next base: position 105,889 of record NZ_BBNO01000007.1, read on the forward strand.
GGAAGACGTTGTACGCGTCCTTGCCGGTGACGCTGAACAGGGTGTTGACGCAGTCCGTGGTCGAGGACTCGATGAAGGTGACCAGTTCGGGGCCGGTCCGGCTGCCGAAGTCGGACGGGCTGCACGCCGCCGCGGCGCCGTGGTCCGTGCCCTTCCGGTCACCCGCCGCAGTCGAAGAAGTGGGGGGATTCTTCGCGCTGAGCGGGGGCAGTTGGGCGACGCCGCGCGGCCGTTCCTGAAGCGCGGACCTCTCGTTCGCGCCAACCCTCGGGCCGGTCGGTGGTACGGGGTGGGACGCGGACCGGGACGCGGGGACGGGGCGGTCGGCAGCCGGAGAGTGTGGCGGTGGCGCGGCCAGTGCCGGTGAGACCAGCAGACCGGCCGTGGCGAGGCAGGCGGCCAGGCCGCCGGCCGCACATCTGGGCAGGGGGAAGCGGTAGCGCATCCATGCTCCTTCGTGGACAGATGCGCCTCGGGATCGAGCTGAGGCGTGAGTGGCACTGTCTCAGCGCGCACGGGCCGCGACAATAAGGTGTGACATAGCACCTGGGATGGGTCCGTCATAACATCCGGAGGGGAGGGCTTGATGGCCGTGCACTTCCAACTCCCGTACTTTTACGGTCCGTTGACCGTTCGTCCGGGGGAACCAAGCCCTACGGCCTGGTCACGCTCCAGGTTCGGGAGGCCCAGGTCCGGAAGTGGGGGGACTGGGCGATGAGTGCCCGGTAGGCCGCGGCGGCGGAGCCGAAGAGGGTGTCGGCCACCTCGTCGGCAACGCTCTCGCGGCGCCATGCCAGCACATAGCGGCACCACAGGGGAGTGCCGGCCAGCGGTTTGACGAGGACATCGGGGATCGGCCGGAGCGTGGCCTGCACGATGGAGACGCCGATGCCTTCGGCGATCATGTTCTGCAACTGCTGTTGGTCGCCCAGGAATTCGTGGACGGCCGCCGGGGTGAATCCGGCCGCCCGGCATGCCGCGTAGAACACTCCCGGCCAGCCGGCCCCGTCGTCCGGGGTCAGAAACCACGCGTCGTCGGCCAGGTCGGCGAGCGTCACCTCGGGAGCGTGCCGGAGCCGGTGGCCGGCCGGCAGGGCGACGAAGGACGGTTCGGTGACGATCCCGCGGTGTGTCACGGTCGCCGAGTGCCGTAGTTCCCGTCCGGGGTAGTCCGCGGCGATCGCGGCGTCCACCTCGCCGTGTTCCAGGAGTTCGACGATCTCCGAGGAGGGATAGACGCTGCTCACGGTGAGAGTCAGATCGGGCAGTTGGTTGCGGAGCCGGATGAGCATGCCGGCCAGGACCGGCGAGTTGGTCGCGGCCAGGCGGAGCGGGCGGCGGCCGGTTGTCGCACCGTCCGGGGCGGGCCGGCGGCCGATCGCCGCCGCGCGGGCCAGCACGTCACGGGCCTGTGCCAGGACCTCCGTGCCATACCGTGTCAGTTCCACACCCGAGGTGTTCCGCACGAACAGCGGATGGCCGAAGTGCTGCTCGATCCGCCGGAGTTGGGTACTCATGGCCGGTTGCGAGTACCCCAGGTCCGAGGCGGCCCGGCCCACGCTCCCGGCGTCGGCGATCGCACACAGCACTCTCAGGTGCCGAAGCTCCAACTCCATGCCCGCACTCCTCCCGTCCGCGCGCTGCTGTCCGGACCCGCGCCACCACGGGGCGGCACCGGGCGCGCGGCCTCGTCCGACTGTTCGACGTGGAAGTCCACCTCATCGTTCTCCGGCCGCTCGCGCCAGAGCCGGGAGCGTCTTCGCGACGACGGAGACCTGAAAGCGGACCTGGTGCGGGCGCGCCAAGGGGCGGCCCGCGTCTGCGAGCCGCCCCTTGGACGGTGTCTTCCCTTTGTGGTGCGTCCGTTCGTGAGGTGTCGGACCCCGGGGTGCGTCAGTCGGTGGTGAGCGCCCGTGGGGTCTCGACCAGGACCTTTTTCCCGTCCCGGTCGGTGATCACGAGCCGTGGCAGCCAGGGCCCCTGGTGGTCGTAGGAGTGGGTGACGGTGGCCTCGTCCGTCTCCCGCTGGGTGCCGTCGCCGAAGTACCAGTGGTAGCGGTATCCGGTGGCGGGCGTCTTGCCGTCCACCGTCACCGACAGGGGCACCTCACTGCCGACGCGCGCGTGCTCAGGGGCCTTCAGCTCGGCCCGGGGGCCCTGCCGCGGGAGGTGGAACCACTCGCGCAGGTTCGGGTTGAGGAGGAAGGATTCGGCGTACTGCCGGGCGCCCTCGATGTCGGGGTGGCCGACGGCCGCGCTCAGGCACTGCACCGGAGTGGCGCTGAGCTCGGGGCAGGCCCGCGTGCGCAGCGGGAACGCCGGGTCGGTCACCGGGGTGCTCCAGACCTTGGAGTCCGGGGTGAGTACGGCATTGTCCACGGTGAAGAGTCCGTCGGCCGCCGTCGCGTACGGGCCGTCCGAGGACGCCTTGTTGGCGGCCGTCGCGGCCTGACGGTAGGCGGCATTGGCCAGTTGGGTGTACTGCTCGTAGCGCTCGGACACACGGCCGAGGGCACCCTTGCAGGAGATCAGCCGCGACGCGGTGATGCCCGGTGCCGAGCAGCGCTTCAGCGGGATCGGGGAACTGCTGCGGCTCAGCGCGTAGTAGAAGTCGGCCACGAGCACCTTCGGGTGCCCCGGCAGCGAGTGGGCCTTCTCGATGGCCGCCTGCATACCGCGTCCGCCGTAGCCGACCTTCGCGCCGCTGAAGTAGGGCACGTCCTTCGCCGGGTTCTCCGGGGCCGCGCCGACGCCGGAGCACTCGCGCTTCACCGCCTCGGGCAGGTTCTCCGAGCCGGGGGTGATACCGACGCCGATGCCGAAGAAGGGGTCGAGGTCGTTGATGCACCCGTTGATCACGACCAGATCGAGGCCGTAGCCGCCTGCCCGTGCCTGTGCGCCCGCCTTCTCCAACTGGCAGAACACATCTGGCATTTGCTGGGTGACCTCGCCGAACTCCATCTCCCCGTCGCCGTCCGGGTCCTGCTTCTCCGTGCTGCGCAGACAGGCCGCGTCCTTGTTGCCCGCGGGCAGCTCGGGTGCGTCGAGCACCGCGCCGGAGATCGAGTAGTCCAGCTGCTGATGGCCCCGGCCGGTCTCCCGGCCGAGCAGCTGACCGGTCAGATAGGGGAACTTCTGGTCGTGGTCCAGGCCCTGCCCCCAGACCACGGAGTCACCGACGGAGGCCACCCGCACCGGGTCGCATCCGCGGCGTATGGTGTCCCGCCAGACCTTGCCGTAGCGGCCGGGCTTCTCGTCCTCGGAGGAGGCGGCGGTACGGGCGTCGATCTGCAACGCGGTCTCGGTTGCGGGCACCTGGTCGAAGGGGATGTCGAACTTCGCCGTGCCGACGTTGGCGGTCATGGCGAGACGCCCGCCGGCCAGCTGCTTCGCACCCGCGCGTACCCGCCACTCCACGGTCGCTCCGGCCTTCGCCGCGGCGGGGTCGTAGACCTGTACCCGGCCGTGCACGGCGCCGCTGCACACCGGATTCGGCGTCAGGTCCACGTCGAGGACGAGGGGGAACGCCGATCCCGGCAGGGCACCGGCCTGTGCCACGGCGGGGTGTCCGCCGAGGAGCTGGCCGAGGAGCGCGGCGACCGCGCCGACCGCTGCGAAACGCCTTGCCGCCCGTGAGCGAGGGGCCCGAGGGTCCACCCCCGGCCCGCTCGGGCCCGCGCCGGTGCCCGTCCGCTGTCGCACAGCCCGCCACGACCACCCTAATGTCACGCCAACACCCCTGTTTTCGCTGTCATTTCGGTGCGTGCGGAATCAGCAGGATTCCGCATCGCTAGGGATCATGACAGTCGGGAGGGCGGCATGGTCTGCGGGCGGGGTCCCGTACCGAGTGAAACTGATCACTTACCGGTAGTTACGGGGCCACGGTGTTTTCCGCGCGGGACAGGGCGACTTGGAGCACGACCAGCAGGGCGTCCCGGACCGAGCCCGTGTTGCGGGCGTCGAAGACGACCAGCGGGACGTGGTCGGAGACGTCCAGCGCCCAGCGCACCTCATCGAGGTCGTGGTGGACTTCGCCGTCGAACGCGTTGACGGCGACGGCGAAGGGGATGCCCTTGTGCTCGAAGTAGTCGACCGCGGCGTAACAGTCGTCCAGGCGGCGGGTGTCCACGATCACCAGACCGCCGAGCGCGCCCTCGACCACGTCGTCCCACATGAACCCGAAGCGGTCCTGGCCCGGCGTGCCGAACAGATAGAGCTTCAGCGTCGGGTCGATGGTGATGCAGCCGAAGTCCATGGCGACCGTGGTGGTGGTCTTGCCGGGGGTGTGGGTGAGATCGTCCACGCCGGCCGCGACCTCGGTGATGGCGGCCTCCGTGGTCAGCGGCCGGATCTCGGAGATCGCGCCGACGGCCGTGGTCTTGCCGACGCCGAAGCCGCCGGCGATGACCAGCTTGACCGGTACCGGCGGCTGTTCAACCGCTGTCACGGAGTGTGTCCCGTGAGTCGGGGACGGCACGGAGACCATCAATCACCCTTCGCAGTACGGAAATGTCCTGGGTTGTGCCGGCGTCCGGGACGTGGACCGCCAGATGTCCGGCGGCGCGCAGGTCCTCCGCCAGCACTCGGACCACGTTCAGGTGGAGGTGCAGCCGCGCGGCCAGTTCCGCCACCGACTGCGGCCGTCGGCAGGCGGCCACGATGTCGTGTTGTTCGAAGGCGAGCGACCCCAGGGCGGAGAGCCCGGACGAGGTCGCCACGACCTGCGTCTCGACCGGGAGCGGTGGGCCGGTGCCGCCCCCCGCCACCCGGCCGGCGGTCAGCAGGAACGGCCGGATCGCGGGAGCCCGGCCGGCCGGCTCCGACGGGCCCGGGGCGTTGCCGTCCCCCGAGCCCTCGGCAGCGCTTGAGAAGGGGGCACCCCCGTCCTCGTCCGGTCCTGGTTCACCGGCGGCCATCATGATCCTCTTCTCGGCACCTGTATCCCGCCTCCGCGGAGTGGAACGGTCAGCGGGCTGGTGTGGCGCCGGCGTTCTTCTTGAGCTCCAGCACCAGCTGGGGGGTGAGCGCGCTCCCGGCCCGGTTGGCGAAGAGGGTCATCTCGTAGGCGATGTTGCCCAGCTTCGCCTCCTTCGAGGTCACCACGCCGAGGACGGCACCGCAGCCGATGGCCGACACCAGGACATGGCCACCCTCCAAGTCGATGATGACCTTGTTGAGGCCGCCCAGGCCGTAGTTGCCGGACGCGCCGGCGGCCAGACTCGTGACACCCGACACGATGGCCGCGAGCCGCTCGGAGTCGGCCTGCTCACGCAGTTGGGAGACCGCGATCAGCAGTCCGTCGGAGGACACCGCGATGGCGTCGACCACACCGGCGGTCTGAGTGGCGAACCGGTCGAGCAGCCAGGTGAAGTCGGCCGCCGCAGCGGTCAGATCCATGGGTTCCGCACGCTCGGAACCGCTCTTACCTGTCGGCGTGTTCACTGCCCGACTCCTTCCGGGTTTGCTGGTGTGGCGAGGGGGATGAATCCCCCGGGGGCGGAGCGCTCTCCTGCTCCGCCCGTCGTACGGCGGCTTCGAATTCGTCGAGTTCCGATCGGACCGCGTCGGCGTCGACCGGTGTGCGCACGTCCTGGGCCGCTCGGTCGGGCGGCGGGGCGGTCATGGTGAGCGTCGCGCCCCGTACCCGCCGTCGCAGCGGGCGGGGGGAGTCCGCCGGCCGTGGCCCGGACGCGGAGCCGGACCGGTCCTCGTCCGTACGCCGCGGGAGGCGCCGGGGGAGCTCGCCGTGCTGCGACCGGGCGGTGGAACCAGGTTCGGGCAGGACGGCGAGGGGAGTGGCCGGGGCCGGCTCGGGCTCGGGGGCGGTGGACTCGGGCTCGGGGTCCGCCGGGGGCGCCGATGCGGCCCGGTCCCCGGTCACCTCCGCTGCCGGGGACGGGGCGCCGGCGGGCTGGACGGTCAGCAGCAGCGCGGCAGGCAGCCAGACGGTGCTGGTGACGCCGCCGCCCGGGGTACGGCTCAGGGTGACCCGGATGCCCGAGCGGCGGGCGAGGCTGCCGACCACGAACAGGCCGAGGACCTTGGTCGGTACGAGGTCGAGCCGCTCCCGGCGGATCAGCCGGGAGTTCTCCTCGTCGAGCCGTTCCGCGCTCATGCCGAGGCCGTGGTCGATGATCTCGATCAGGGCACCGCCGTCCGCGGTGATGTCGGTGCCGGGCCGGACGACCACCTCGACGGGGGTGGCGGACGGGGAGAACGAGACCGCGTTCTCCAGAAGTTCGGCGAGCAGCAGCGTGAGGTCGTCGACGATGTCGGGTCCGACGGTGACCTCGGTCTCGGACCGCAGGGACACCCGCTGGTAGCCCTCGATCTGGCCGAGCCCCGCCCGGATGACGTTGACCAGAGTGGTCGGCCGGGCCTCCACCTCGGTGTCCCGGATTCCGGCGAGCAGCATCAGACTGTCGGCGTTGCGCTGGAGGCGTACGGCGATGTGGTCGATGCGGTACATCCGCTCCAGGACGTCCGGGTCGGTCTCCTCGCGTTCCACGGCGTCGATCAGCATCAGCTGGCGTGAGGTGAGGTTGCTGACCCGGCGTCCGACGTTGCCGAACATCTCGGCGACGTTGCGGCGGCTGAGCACCTGCCGCTCCAGCAGCGCCGCGGCGGTGACCTGCACCTGGTTGAACGCCTCGGCCAGGTGGCCGATCTCGTCACGGACCGGGACGGGGATCGGCCGCGGCCGCAGCGGGGCGCGCTCCGTCGAATCGTCGTCCTCGACCCTGGCGAGTTCCTCGCCGGCCACGTCGACGACCTGCTCGGCGGCGCCGGTCAGGGCCGTCAGGGGACGTACCACCGAGCGTCGGACCAGCACGGAGAAGGTGAGCCAGGAGGTGAAGCCGAGCAGCGCGAGGCCGAGCATCGCCAGTGCGTTGCGCAGGGCGCTCACGGAGAGGCTGTCGGCCTCGTCGGCGATCTGCTCGATCAGCGACCGGGTGATGTCGAGACGGGCCCCGGCCTGCCGGGTGCCGGCGGCCATCGCCTTGCGCAGCTGCTGCGGGCTCTGGCCCTGCAGGGAGCCGGGGTCGATCTGGAGCTCCGCGAACTGGGCCTCGATGCCGTTCTCCTCGGCATCGCGCTCGATCCCGCCCAGGCGCAGCATCTGGTCCGGGGTGGCGATCCGGCCGAAGCGTTCCGTCTGTTCGTCGAAGAGCTTGTGGGCGCCGACCGCGCGGGTGTACTCGGTGAGCGCGTTGGCGTCCCGGGTCTGGGCGGAGAACACCCCGCTCTCGAAGGCCGCATGGGCGGCGTCGGCGCGCAGCACCGTGTCGAGAAGGTGGGTGACCGAGGACGACGAGGAGCCGATGAAGCGGTCCAGGCCGATGCCGTCGATCAGGTAGCCGACCGCGGCGGCGTACGCGGGGTCGATGCCGGCCGCCGGGACCGAGCCCCGCTCGGCCTTGTCGCGCAGCACCGCGAGGCCCCGGATGTAGGTGAGGGCCCGCGCCTCGTCCTTGGGCAGGTCCGGTCCGAACGCGGACTGGACGGCGGTGACCTGTTCATCGGTCGCCTGCTGCGCCCGGCGGTAGGCGGCGGTGGACGGCAGGGCGGCACCGGGCCGGACCGACTCCTGTTCCACGGACAGCAGCAGCGCCTGCCGGTGTTCGGCCTGGATGTCGTTGATCAGCCTGGCGACCTGCTCGCTGTCCCGCACCAGCTCCGCGGTCCGGTCGGCGTCCAGGGCCTTGTCCGTCTGCGTGGTGACGCCGATGCCCAGCAGCACGCCGACGACCGCGACCGGGGCGATCACCAGCACATTGAGCTTCCGCCGGAACGGCCATCGGTCCAGGAGCGCGCTCGTCTGCGGACGGAACCACGGCCTCATCGGTGAACGCCGGGACCGGTCCGGTTCGTGTGACGGGTCCACTGTGTCCACAGACACCCAGGCCTCCTTACGACGTTCTCCTGAGCGGTGACCGAGGTGTTGTTGTTGCCGACCGCCGACGACGGGGGACAGCGACGCTTGCGGATTTCGTTCCGAACGCGAACGAAAAGATTGCGCCACATGCCCGACCGGCCGTGAACACTACCGCTTGTGCACGGGCATGCAACACATGACGACCAATGGCCAGGTGGTATTCAATTCTTTGTCATGTTTGGCCCGTTGCCTCCTCTGCGGAGCGCAGTGCCGTTGGATGGGCCGATTGGCCGGATTTCGCGGGAAGCGGGGCGCGCGGAGCGGCTCGTTCCGCACCGGGGACTTGTGGCGGACGGGCGCGCCGTACGTTCCCGAAGGCGGCTGCTGTGCCGAGCACCGCCACCCGTAACCTGTCTCCCCCCACCCGAACCCGTATCCTCATTCCGCCCTGCGAGGAGACCCGTGCACCCCACCCGCAAGGCGGCCGTGACCGCCGCCGCACTCCTGGTCATGGCCACCTCCGCCGGCTGTGAACCCGGCGCCGGCGCCACCGCGTCCCACCGGGACTCCGCCGCCGAGCCCGGATGCCCCACCGTCCTGTCGAAGGCCAAGCAGGCGGTCAAGAAGGCCGAAGAGGTCAACGCCCCCTGGCGGGGCCCCACCACCGGGCCCAAGGCCGTCCACGGCAAGTCCGTCGTCTACATAGCCCAGACCCTGACCAACCCCGGCGTCGCCGGCGTCGCCCAAGGTGTCCAGGAAGCCGCCAAGATCGTCGGATGGCACGCCCGCACCCTCAACGGCCAGGGCACGCCGGACGGCCTGCGGGCCGCCTTCAAGCAGGCACTCCGCCTCAAGCCGGATGGCATCGTCATCAGTGGTTTTGACCCCGGGATCGCCCCGGCAGAGGTCAAGAAGGCGAATTCTGCGGGAATTCCGTTGATCGGCTGGCACGCCGCCCCGGCCCCCGGCCCCAGCAAGGACCCGAAGCTCTTCAGCAACGTCACCTCCCGGGTCGAGGATGTCGCGAAGATCAGCGCTGACTGGATCATCGCCCGGTCCAACGGGCGCGCGGGCGTCGTCCTGTTCACCGACGCCTCGGTGCCGTTCGCGAAGCGCAAGTCCGATCTGATCAAGAAGGAACTCGCCACCTGCTCCGGCACCAAGCTGCTGAGCTACACCAACATGCCCATTCCCGAGGTCAACCGCCGGTCCATCAAGGAAGTCCGCTCCCTGCTGTCCCGTTTCGGCCGCAAGTGGACCTACTCCGCCGCCATCAACGACCTGTACTTCCAGCATGCCGCGCCCGCGCTGCGCGCCGCGGGCAAGGACGGCGCCGGCGCCCCGTTCAACATCGGTGCCGGTGACGGCGATCCGTCGGCGTTCCAGCGCGTCAACGGCAAGCAGTTCCAGGCCGCCACCGTGCCCGAGCCGCTCTCCGAACAGGGCTGGCAGATCGTCGACGAGTTCAACCGCGCCTTCACCGGCGCCCCGGACAGCGGGTACGTCGCCCCCGTCCACATCGCCACGGCTACCAACAGCGGCGGCGCACTGTCCTGGGACTCCGAGGGCTACCGCCAGGCCTACCGCAAGATCTGGGGCGACTGACCCTCCCCGGCAGGCCCGCGGCCTCCCGGACCGCGCCCATGTCCCGTCGGCGGATGGTCACTTGGGAATGGTCGAGGCGACATCGTCGAGGGTCGCCTCGGTGACCAGGCCGGTGTCCTCCAGCACGTCCATGTGGTCCTGGACGGTGTTGTTGGTCTGGGTGGCCAGCCGCCGGATCAGTGTGTTCTTGGTGGTGGCGCGCACCTCGCCGATGGTGATGAAGATCTTGCCGTGCGAAGCGCGCAGCAGGTCCACGAAGAGCTGGTCGAACGCCTTGCCCCGGGCGTCCTTCAACTGGTCCACCCAGCCCTGTTGTTCGGCGCTGGCCTCGTCGGGGATGGGCACGCTCAGCGCCTCGGAGTCCTCACGGGCCAGCTGGTCGAGTTTGCTGTGTCCCTCCAGCAGGTGCATTCCGGCGCGCTTGATGGCCTCGCTCGATGCGTGCGTCTGGGCGAGCCGGCCCGCCGGCATCTCCCACAGCCCGGCTTGCCGGACCTTGGTGAGGAAGGTCTTGTCCAGGGCGCTGAGGGGGCCCGCATTGCCGCCCTGCGGCCCGGCCGGGGCCGCGTTCGCGGCGGGCAGATGGGCCGAGTGTGACTCGTCGGCGGAGCTGTTTCTCTGCGCGAGCCACACGGATACGCTCGCGACGACCGCGAGAAGAGCGACCGCGGCGGCTATCAGGCGGCCACGGCTCGCGGTGGGCTGGGATTTCCGTGCATGAGATTTCATGGTGCCTCCTGATTGCGCGCGAGGGTCGCCGGAGCGCTGTCGCCCATGGGGCTGTTGGGGCACGGCCACGCTAACGTTTGCATTGAGCAAAGAAGTCGATTCAGCGACGATGCGCAAAACCCCGGGGCGGCCGGTGACGATGAGCTAGCATGCCGCCCCTCGTGCGCGCGGGGCCCAGGCCCGGGCCTCGCGACGTCGAAGCCCATGAAGGAACACAGCCGGCGTGCCGACGCCGAGAGATGCCGGGCGGTAGAAAGGGGAGATGGCGGAGCGCATGGCCCCCACGAGGGGCAGGGATGATGTGGATGCGGTGACCCAGGCGGTACTCACGGCGTCGAGGCTGCTGGTCGCGGTGTCCGCGCGGTCACTCGGCGAGGTGGAGGAGCGGGTGACGCTGCCGCAGTTGCGGATGCTGGTGGTGCTCTCCACACGAGGTGCCACCAAGCTCGTGACCCTCGCCGAGCTCCTCCAGGTCGCCCCGTCGACCGCGATGCGCATGGTGGACCGGCTCATCACGGCGGGGCTGGCGCTCCGTCAGGCCAACCCCGACAACCGGCGCGAGACCCTGCTCCGGCTCACCGACGAGGGGCGGCGCACGGTCGAGGAGGTCACCGCCCGTCGTCGCGCCGAGATCAGCGCCATCGTCGAACGCCTCGCCCCCGCGCAGCGGGCCTCGCTCATCGAGGCACTCACGGCTTTCAACGAAGCGGGGGGCGAGCCACCCGTGGACGCGGCGGAGGCACACCCGCTGGGATGAGGTGCTGTCACGGTCAGGACGGCAGTTGTCCCTCTGCGGGACGGCAGTCGCGGCGGGGCCGCTGTGGCGACACCGAGGACGGCAACGGGTGGTCCGTGCGGGGGTGTTGGGAGCGGCGCGCCTGAGGGGCGGTCGCGGTGTGGGCAAAGTGCCGTCCGGGCGCACCGCCGGGCTCTATGCTCGGACCACATTCGCTCGCGGACCGGAGGCTCGCTGTGCAGATCACGATTCGGTGTGAAGGTGCGGACTCCGCAGGGGAGTTGGCCGCGAGCCTCCACCAATGGCTGCTCGACGAACCGGATGCCCGTCGGCACGCCGAGGTGCGGCTGGTCGGTGCCGCGCCGGTCGAGGGTGAACTGGGATTCGTGCTCGATCTGGTGCAGCTGGTCGTCAGCTCCGGCTTCAGCGCGGGGTCCCTGGGCTACACCGTCGCCCAGTGGAAGAAGATGAACGCCCCGCAGCTGGCGATGAGTTTCGAGCGGAACGGCCGGACCGTGACGGTGAGCGGCACGGACGCCGAGGAGATCGCCCGCGCCATCCGGCAGCTTGACGAAGAGTGAAGCATTGGCCCGATTGCCGCGGTTCGACGCTTCGTATGCCTTGCTGATCGGGGTGTCGGAGTACCAGGACCACGAGTTTCCCGAGGTGCCGGCCGCGATCCACAATCTGGCGGGGCTGCGCAGTGTGCTCGCACCGTCCGACGGCGGAGGCTTTCCCCGCGAGAAGTGCCGCATGGTCTCCAACCCGCGGACGGGTGAGGGGATGCGGGTCGCCATCAAGCGGGCGGCCGAGTCCGCCACCGACGTACTGCTGCTCTACTACGTCGGCCATGGCTGGAAAGTCGACGGCGACCTCTATCTGGCCTCCCAGTCGTCGAGTCCTGATTCGATCGAAACCACGGGGCTCGCGTACAAGACGGTCCGCCGGCTGGTCCGGAGCTCCCCGGCCGCGATCCGGATCATCGTCCTGGACTGCTGCTTCAGCGGGGTCGCCACGGGACTGCTGAGCGGTACGGGCGACCTTCGCCTCAGGGAGCCCGAGGTCGAGATCCTCCTCGACGAGGAGCTGCCCGACGACCATGCCGACGGTGTTTGCGTCATCGCCTCCAGCGGCCCCAACCAGCCGTCCCAGGACTCGGACGGGGCGGATCACACGGCCTTCACGGGGCATTTCCTCGCCACCCTGAAGGCCGCCACACAGGCCGGTGAAGTGCGTGATCTGGAGACGGTGTTCGACGGGACAAAGGCGGCGATGGTGTCCGCGGAGCTGCGGCATGCGCCGTTGATCGCTTCGATGGGAGGGGCCCGCCGGCTGGCGCTGGTGAAGAGCCTGACGGCCGTCGATCCCGTGCCCGTTCCCGTTCCCGTCGTGGTGCCGGAGGCCGCGGTCGTCCGCCCTCCGACGGCGGCGGACGAGGCCGTGGCCGCGGCGGCGGTCGCGCCGGGCGACGGGCCGGCCAAACTCATGAGCTGGCACACCCCGGTGGGCAGCGCGGACATCTTCGATTCCGCGCTGGCACTGACGCTGCTGCAACAAGCCATGGCAATGGGGGGTGACGATGAGCACGCCGGATAGGAAGCGGAGCGGGGAGCTCGACCGGCTCCGCGTCCAGGCGGAGGAAGACTTCCGGACCTATGGCCCACAGCTTGCGGACCGGCTCCTGACCGCTTGTCAGCGGCTTCGGGCCACCGGTGAAGGAGAGGAAGCCCTCCTCATCGCGCAGGAAGCGGTGGGGATTCACCGGGAACTCCTCGACCGCTACCACTGCGTCGGCACCGGGCTGGCGCACGCGCTGCTTCAGCTGGGGCTCTGCCTGGCCGAGCTCGGGGCGGCCGAGGAGGCGGTCGATGTGCTCCAGGAGTGCATCGCGCTCAGCGACGTCCTGCCGGCACCTCTGCGGCCGCCCGCGCTGCGGCTGCGCTGCAACGCGCTCGAATGCCTCGCGCTGATCCTCGGTTCGTCGGACCGCACGGCGGAGGCCGTCGCCGCCTCGCACCTGGCCATCACCGGCTACCGGGAGCTGTACGAGGAAGACCCGAGCGTCGCGCCGGAGCTGGCTCGTGGTCTGCACAACCTCGCCACCCTGCTGGCCTCCGGCGCCGAGTGGGAGCAGGCCCTGGTCCCCCTGGAAGAGTCCCTCGCGATGTATGAGCAGCTCTCCGCAGGGGGCAAGACGGCGCTGGCGGCGGAGCGGAGCCGGGCCCAGCAGTTGCACGCCGTATTGGCGGGAGGAGAGGGGGACGCCGGGGAGGTCGCGGGCGAAGCGCTGTCCGCCTATCACCTGGCGGCGGAGGCCGATGCGTACTCGGCCACCTCGGGACTGGCCGGCATCCCGGCGCATGTAGAGATCAGTCGTGTTGAACCCGCCGACCACGTCGCACAGCCACACAGAGAGCAGCGGAGCATGGACTTGAACCGGATTGACCTCACCGAAGCGGTGCAGGCCGTACGCGATGATCTGCGTGCGGCCACCGAATCGTTCGACGGCGGTGACCTCCAGTTCGACATGGGACCGATCGAGCTGGAATTCACCGTCGAGCTGGAGCGCGACCCCCGGGCACGATCGGGTGTCCGCACCTGGGTGGTGACGGACGCCGGCACGGGGAGGGTGTCGGCCCCCGCCAGGCACCGGCTCACGCTCACCCTGACACCGCGACAGGTCGCCTACCGGAGCGTCGATGTCGCGAACAGGATGTAAAAGGAGGCCGATCCGGGCCAACTTCGGCCGCTCGGCGACTCCTTGGAGCCCTGCCGCACGGCCGCTGCGGTGGGTCGACGCCCGTACCCCGGACGCGTACTCTCCCCAGGATGCGCCTCACCAAGTACACCCACTCCTGTGTCCGGTTGGAGCGTCCGGGCGGCGGGGCACTGGTCATCGACCCCGGTGTCTGGAGCGAGGCGCGGGCGCTGCACGGTGCCGACGCGATCCTGGTGACGCACGAACATGCCGACCATGTCGATGTGCTGCGGCTCAAGGGGATCGGCGCACCGGTCTACGCACCCAGGGGCGCGGACTTCGGCGGCCTCCTGGACGTCATCGAGGTGGAGCCGGACGAGGAGTTCAGCGCGGCGGGCTTCCACATCACGGCGCACGGCGGCCGGCATGCCCGGATCTACGGTGACCTCCCCGACTGCGCCAACCTCGGCTATCTGATCGACGAGCGCCTCTACCACCCCGGCGACTCGCTCCATGTGCCCGAAAAGCCGGTGGAGACGCTGTTCGTGCCCGTGCAGGCGTCGTGGCTGCGTACGTCCGAGGCCATCGACTTCGTCCGGGCGGTCAAGCCGGAGCGGGCCTACGGCATCCATGACGCGCAGATCAACGAACGGGGGCTGCACAGCGTCAACGGCTGGCTCGACGAGGAGGCGGGCGGGTGTTACCGCTGGGTGCCGCCGGGCGCCTCGTTACCTTGCTCGGAGCGGTGAGCGCCCGCTCGGGACGCCGCGAGCCCCGCCCGCCGGGCCCGGCTCCGGGCGGGTGACGGGCGGACGACGGGACTGTGCGGACCCGCCTGAGGGCAGGACGCCCGCGAGATGCCCGGTGACTGATGTCCGCCGACTGATATGCCGTGCCCCTGACCGGGCAGGCATGCGGATATGACCGTCCTCGTCGGAACCTCCGGCTGGCAGTACAAGGACTGGCGCGAGGTCCTCTACCCGCGGGAGCGGCCGCAGCGACTGTGGCTGGAGGAGTACGCCCGGCACTTCGCCACCGTCGAGAGCAACGCCGCCTTCTACCGGCTGCCGGAGGAGAAGACCTTCGCGGACTGGCGGGACCGGACCCCCGACGGGTTCGTGATGGCCGTGAAGGCAAGCCGCTATCTGACCCACATCAAGCGGCTGCGCGAGCCGCAGGAACCGGTCGGGCGGCTGATGTCGCGGGCCGCCGCCCTCGGCCCCCGGCTCGGGCCCGTGCTGCTCCAGTTGCCGCCCACACTGAAGGCGGACGCCGGCCTGCTGGACGACTGTCTCAGCTGCTTTCCTGCCGGTACCCGGGTCGCCGTCGAGCCCCGCCACCCGTCGTGGTGGACCGCGGAGGTCCGTACGGTGCTGGAGCGGCGGGGTGCCGCGCTGTGCTGGGCGGACCGCGGTTCCCGGCCCGTGACGCCCCTGTGGCGGACCACCGACTGGGGGTATCTGCGCTTCCACGAGGGCCGCGCGGAACCCTGGCCGCGCTACGGCAGGCAGGCGCTCACCACCTGGGCACGGCGGATCGCCGACACCTGGCCGGACCGGGCCGACGTCTACACCTACTTCAACAACGATCCGGGCGGGGCGGCCGTCCGCGACGCCACCACCTTCGCCCGTGCCGTCACGGCCCGCGGTCGCACCGTGAGCCGTGCGCCGTCCGGGCGTGGCGCCGCCCGGTGACCGTGGGGCCGGGATATATCTGCGCTCGGACGGCCGGGCCGGGCGAACGAGGTGACGAGGTGAGACACGGATGATCCGCAGACGGGTGGTGGTCTCCGGAGATGTGCACGGCGTGTTCTTCCGCGACAGCTGCCGGCGCACGGCTGACGGGCTGGGGGTGGCCGGCTGGGTGCGCAACCTCCCGGACGGGACGGTGGAGGCCGTGTGCGAGGGCGAGCCCGAGCGCGTGCGGCGGCTCGTGGACTGGGCGCACGAGGGTCCGCCCCTGGCCACCGTCGACGCGGTCTCCGTACGGGAAGAGGAACCGGAGGGGCTGACGGGCTTCGAGATCCGGCCGACACCCGCAGGATTCTGACCGGCCGGGGCACCCGGGCCCGCTTGTCACGGGCCGACGCCCCAGCCCCTCCGCACGACGGGCGGCCGGGTCACCCCATCAGGAACGCCGCGTCCCAGCCGTTCACCTCAGCTACGACGACTCCACGGCGGGCGTCGGCGTACTCGGCCAGGACGAGTGCGATCCCGGCGGCGCCGTCCAGCAGCCCGGGGTGGTGCACCCGGTACGGTGCGGACCCCGACGCGGGGGAGGGCGGCACCACCTGGCGGTAGCCGAAGGGGGTTCGGGGATCGCACTCCGCCACGAGCTCCCGGGCCAGACCGTCCGCCCTCGCCCACCACTCCGTGCGTCCTGTGGCGACGGCCATCCGGCTGACGGTGTGCAGGACGCCCGCCCGGCCATGACAGAAGCCCGGGTCGGTGGACACCGCGGCATCGAGCGGGCGGCGCACCAGGCCACTGACCGCGTCCTCCGCCAAGGCCGTCAGCCGGCGGTCACCGAGTGCCCGCCCGGCCAGATACAGCGACCAGGCGATCCCGGCTGTCCCGTAACACCACCCCGGCCGGCTCCTCGCCCCCACCTCCCGGGGCGGTCGGCGCTCCTGGGACGGGTGGGCAGGCTCTCCGGCGTCCTCCGCAGGGGCGACGCGACCGGGCCACCGCATGCCCAGGTCGTCGGTGTGCCCCACGCTGACCACCCAGTCGGCCATACGGCGGAGGGCGTCCGCCATCCCCGGCACCCGGTGTCCGGACCGGTGAGCCAGCGACATCAGGGCCAGGGGCCCGCAAATCCCGTGCGCGACACCGACGTTGAAGTCACCCCTCGGGTACTCCTCGCGGTCACGGGGGAGGAGATAGCGGTCGGGGGCGCACCACCACCCCGGCACGTGGCTTCCGTCGGCCGCCGGGGGCCGCACCGGATGCGTCATCTGGACCAGGTAGGCGAGGACGTCGTGGAGTACCTGCGCGCACCGCTCGTCGCCGTGGTCGGCCGCCAGCAGGAGGCCGCGGCCCTCGCCCGCCAGGCCCGAGATCACGTCGTAGTCGTCGGCCGCCAGCCCCGGACCGTCTGCCTGCCGCCGGGCCTCCAACCGGGCGACATGGGCCTGGACATATGCGGCGTGCACCTCGGCGCAGCGCGCCAGCAGCCGGGTGTAGCCGCCGTGCGCGTCGGCGTGCAGCCGTGCCGGCAGCAGCAGATCGCCGACCGTGGCCGGACCGGCGCCGGTGGTTGCCGCGACGGCCGCCGCGAGATGGGCGTGCCCGATCGCCGCGTACCGGGCGTCGTTCCGGGCGCACCTGGTGTGCAGCAGTGCGATGCCCGGGTGCCCCATCAGCAGCGACGCGGGCTGCCAGGCGGGCTGCGACAGTTCCGGCGGCAGCGCGGCGAGCGCCTGGTGCGCCGTACGGGCCACCTGCTCCGGCGAGCTCAGCAGATCGGCGACGCGGTACGCGAGGTCCGACGCGGCATCGCACAGCGCGTGGGGTGCGGTCATCGGTTGTTCCGCCGCCGTCCGAGCCACAGCGCCAGCGCCTCACGGGCCGTCACCTGCGCCGTCCGCTCCAGCTCGGGACGGGGGCCGAGCAGCCGGTTGCAGTGCATATGGGCCAGGCTCAGCGCGATCCGTGCCGTCCGGTCGCGGTCCGTCGCACCGGCGGACAGCACCTCGCGCAGACCGGCCAGCGCCGGGCCGCGGGTGCTCCACCCCACGCCCCAGCCGTCCGCCGCGGCCGGCGGCCCGGGCCGGGCGTGCGCGTCCAGCAGCGCGGCGACCTGCTGCTTCCGGGACCGCGGGACCTCTCCCCGGCGCTCCAGCACCGACGGGCCGCTGAGCCAGTCGAGCGCCTCGTCCGGGGTCCCGAGGCGGGTGAGGATGTCGAGGATGCCCAGCGCGGCCGGCAGCGTGGGATCGCCCAACTGGTCGGGGGCCATGGCCAGCAGCGTGACGACGGACTCGCTGTCGGCGTGGAAGACGCGCTCGGCGTGCCCGAGGGCGGCCGGTCCGCCGTACCGCTCGACTTCGGGCTCGTAGGTGTCCAGGCCCACCGTCCCGAGGAGCCCCGCCGCCGCCCGCTCCCGCGCCCAGGAGTGCAGCGCGGGCAGCAGCACCGGCCACAGCGACTCTGGCGTGCCGTGGAAGCGCAGCCGGATGTGCGGTGCCGGGTCCTCGTAACGGAGGAAGAACCAGTGGTCGGCGCCCGCGCTGCGCAGCAGTTCGGGGTCGGTGAGCGCGCCGAGATGACGGGCCAGCACCTCCGGCTGGCGGGCCGGGGGCACATAGAGCTTCGCGTAGAGCCACTCGCCGCCGGGCAGATGGGTGCGCGCGCCACGGCCGCCGTCCGGGCCGTCCAACAGGAGCGGGACCGGCGCCGTGGCAGGGCGGGCCTGCCGGGTACCGGGCGCGGCTCCCCGGCCGTCGGGCCGGGCAAAGACGGGAAAGACGAACTCGGCGGCATGGGGGCCCTCAGCGCTCCGGAACCACTGCCGCTCCGCCCGGCCTCCGCACTGCTCCACCAGCGTCAGACCGGCCGCCCGCCGCACCTCGTCCCGCAAGACCGGGAGATGCAGCGGGTCGTCGAGGTCGACCGCGACGCGGTGATCGCCCCTGGCGAGCAGCACCCGCCGAGGCACATCCCAGCGCCGCCGCCACCGCCCGACCTGCTCTCCCCACTCCTCATCCCCTTGGTCGGCTGCCGCGCGCAGGGCCCGGTCCGGCAGCCAGCGCGCCGGGGAGAGCACGGTCCGGCCGTGGCGCACCCGCGGCAGCGCGGGAGCCGAGGCCCAGCGTCCCCAGCTCCACGGTGCGCAGAAGGACCGGCCCTCCTGCCCGAGCTCCAGCAGGAACCGTGCCACGTACGGAAGATGGCCGTTGGCCGGGTTGAGCATCGAGTACGAGAGCGGGCGCACCCTGCGGCCGGTCGTGCCGTCGACGAGCCGGAGGCCGTCCCTGTCCGCGTGGACCGCGAGGTTCTCCAGGCGCAGATCGTGCGCCGTCTCCGCCGCGGCGGGGCCGGCACCCAGGGGGATGCGATGGGAGAGCCACTGCGGAACGGCGGAGACATTGGCGGAACGCGCCACCCTGGGCCGGTAGGCGAGACAGGCCGGGATCTCGTCGTCCGGTGCGCTCCGCTCCGCGTGCAGCGCCAGGTCCTGAATCAGAGTGCCCGAGGGGCCGAATAGCGGCGCGAATCGGCTGAACATCGCCCCCGCCAGCGGCGACACCGCCTGCGGCGCGAGCACCAGACGGAAGTCCCCGGCGCACAGGGCCTCCCAGTCCGGTGCCACCAGCTCGGCGCCCACCTCCATGCTCAGCGGGGCCGGCCCGCGCTCCGCCGGTTCCAGGGCGCGCACGGTCTCCTCGTCCAGCACCACTTCCCGTACGCCACTCCGCGCCGCGTCCATCAGCAGCTCGCCGAGGACCCGGTCGCGCTCCCCGGACTCGGGGGAGGGCACGGCCCCGGGCTGGCGGTAGGCGCGGGGCAGCCCCAACCCGCGGGCTTCGTCGAGCAGTTCCAGGACCGGCACCGCACGGTCGGTGCCGTACTTTTCGAGGAAGGCCAGGTGGTAGTCGCGCAGATGCGGAGTGCCGCGGTGCACGGGGGAGGTCCGCCACAGCACCGTCGCGGCCTGTGCCGCTTCCCGGGCCACCTCGGACGGCAGGGTCAGCCGTAGGTCCAGGGACAGGTCGGTCTGGAGGACATCGGGAGCAGGATCCAGCGCCCGCATCCGTGCGGAGACCGCGGTCAGCCGGGCCCGCCGGCTGCCCGGAGACGTGGCGTCGAGGGTGCTCAACTCCGCCTGAATTGCGCACAGTTCGCGAGCCGTGGGGTGGTCGACACCGTGCAACCGGTCGCGTACGTGGTCGAGGGGGGCGGTGCAGTCGGGCGGCGGCGTCAGGTCGGTCAGCAGGAAGTGGCCGCGTACGAGCTGGGTGATGCTGCCCTCGACCGCGCCTTCGGGCGCATGCGGGAAGACGCGCCGGCCCTCTTCCACCAGCCGGGGAAACGGCGTGGTCCGCGCCGCGGCCGCCAGCAGGACCTGGACCACCCGGGTGTGGCGCACTGAACCCGCCAACTGCCGCTCACCAGTGGGGTCGTGGTGGTCGACGAGCACCAGCCGGCCGTCCCGTACGGTGTGCAGGTTGTTGGCCGTGAGTCGCGAGCGCTCCAGTACGGCGGGGACATCGCGCAGCGTCTCCAGTACGCCGTCCAGCCAGGCCGCGTCCGGCCGGGTCACGGTGCGTCCGGCCCCGAGCGGTTCCCGGGCGGGTGCCGGTCCGAATCCGGCGAGACCGACCCCGGCGAACAAGCCGAACGGGGTGGGGCGATGGGACATCCGTGAGCGGTATTTCGTCAGCGACAGCGCGATGCGGCGCAGTGACTTGAGTCGGAGCGGTTCCCCGGCGACGGCGCGGTCCACCTCCTCCGCGAGGCTCGCGCTGGCCAGGCTCAGGGCCGTCATGAGCCGTGGTTCGGCGGCGAGTTCCGCTATCCGACGGTGCAGCCGGGCTTCTTCGTCCGTGACTTCACCGGACGGCAGGGACGCGGAGGCCGGGGGGTCGTCCGAGGGCAGTGGGAGGGCCGCGGCCCGTACCAGAGCCACCTTCCCGCACTCGAATCTCACATCACCCGTACCACTCACGCCTGTCCCCGCCCTGTTCCCTGACACCGCTTGACCCGACGACGGTGTGGGTGCCGCGGGAGCGATGTCCCGCGGCACCCACACCGGTGTGTCAGCCGCAGTGCCAGGTGGTGGGCCGGCAGACCTGCGTCATGAGCTTCGAGTCCTGCGCCTTCACGGCGGTCGTGGCCGACTCCATGATCTCCATGTCCAGGTCGAGGTCGAATTCGTCCAGGTTGATGGTGACGTTCTCCATGGTCCCCTCCAAAGAAAGATAATTTAATTCCGGAGTAATCCCGGTTGTTGCGGAAATACTTCGCAACCGCCGGGGTATTTCATCCGAGGCCGCGATCTTCGTCAAGAGCGTTTAGAACCCGCGATAGGGGGCAATTCCCCTGCTCCGGGCCGGTGTTCACGGTGTCGTCTGCCTCCGCGACGCCCCTCGGTCCCCGTCAGAGGAAGTCGAGTTCGGAGGTGAGCCGGACCCCCGTGCGGCGCAGCACTTCCTGTTGTACGAGCTCGATCGCCCGGGTGAAACCGGCGGCGGTCGCCCCCTCGTCGGCGACGAGTGTGTAATGCAGCGAGGAAATGCGGACGCCCGTGACGATCGGGGTGCTCAGTTCGAAACCGGCCTGCCGGATGAGCCAGCTCGCACTCACCCGCGTCGAGCCGTCGGGGAAGTGGTTCACCGGGGCGTTGCGTGCCCGCAGGCCGTCGGCCTGGGCGGGGGTGATCTCGGGGCTGAGGAACACACTGCCGACCGATCTGTCGTCGGTGCCACTACAGCCCAGCACCATGCCCTTGCTCCGCCGGACCGCGAGCACCGCCTGGGTCACCTCGTTCAGGGGCACCCGGCTCCCGAGCGGGACATCGAGTGCGGCGGCCACCGTCCGATACGTCACCGGCGCGCTCAGCTCGGACGGGCGCAGCGCGAAGACCAGATTCAGCAGGGTCCACCGGCGGGAGTGTTTGAAGACACTGGTGCGGTGGCCCAGCCCGCAGGCCGCGGCGTCCAGTGTGACCATGCGGCCCAACTCCCAGTCCCACGCGGTCACTTCCACCAGGCAGTCGGCGGTCTCCTGACCGTAGGCGCCGACGTTCTGGACCGGGGTGGCGCCGGTGGTCCCGGGGATCCCCACCAGCATCTCCATGCCCGTGAGGCCCTCGGCGACGGTGGTGTCGACCAGGTCACCGAGCAGGTGTCCGGCCTGCACCTCGACCAGCACCCGCCCCTCGTCGGTACGGCCGGTCATCCGGACGCCCTTGGTACTCATCCGCAGCACCGCGCCCTCACAGCCGGCGTCGCTGACCACCACATTGCTTCCTTCGCCGAGACAGACCGGCCGGCCGGGGGAAGCGTCGGCCAGCGCGACGAACTCGGGGAAGTCCGCGGGGTCGAACAGCTCGAAGAGGACCGCCGCCGGTCCTCCGAGCCCCAGCGTCGTCATCGGGGCAAGCGGTACCTCGTGCGTGACTCGCATATGTTCCTGTTTCTCCTGGATGCCGTTCCGTGTCGAGGGGTCGTGCCGTGGGAGGGGGCGCGGGGGTGAGGACCGGCCCTCAGTGGGTGACGAGCAGGACGCCGTCCCGCGCCGTCGCACGACGAGCGGGGGCCGGGGCCCTGCTGACGGTCCCGGAACGGCACGGCAGCCGACGGGAGCTCGTGGCCATTCTCAGCACACCGCCCGCGCCCGGCCCGCCGCCAGCAGATCGTCGGCCCGTTGCACGATGTCGCGCGCCACCGCACTGTCGTACCGCACGAACCGCCTCCGCAGCGCCATCAGCCGCGCGTGGGCGCGCTGCGAGCTGACGTGCTCGGCCAGGGCCAGCGCGTCGGTGGCGGCCGCCACCGCGCCGTCGAGCTCGCAGCGCGCCAGTCGCGCCTCGGCCAGCGAGGCACTGTGCAGCAGCAGATTGCGGGGCTGGCTGCCCTGGAGCATGTCGATCCCGCGCGTGAGATACGACTCCGCCCGCTTGGGGCGCCCCAACTCCAGCCAGGCCCGGCCGGCATCGGCCACCATGACCGCGGGGGTGAGCCAGTACGCCCAGAGCGGCTCGGCCGAGGGCCGGCCCGCCCGGCTGAGCTCGGCCGCGTCGTCCAGGGCCCGTTGACAGGCCGCCTCGTCGCCGAGACTGGCATGGGCCCGTGCCTCGCGGGTGGCCAGCAGCGCGTGGCCGATGCCCATGTCCTCCTGTGCCGACCCCTTGCGGGCGATACGGATCAGCCGCAGCGCCTCCTCCGCCCGGCCGGCCCATCCGGCCCGGTAGCTCATACAGGAGATGATGTACGCGGCGAGCGGCCGGTCACCGGCGGCCCGTGCGGCGCCCAGGGCGGCCAGGAAGCGGGAGTTGCTCAGCTCGTCCTGGCCCTGGTCCGCCGTCAGCCAGGCGGTGAGCTGGCCGAGTTCGGCGATGATGCGGTGCAGTTGCCGTCCGGTCGACGCGTCGTAGGAGTACTTGGCGGCCAGCCTTTCCGCCCACTGGAGGTCCTGGAGCGCCCAGTCCAGCACGAGCCCGCTGCTGCCGCTGTCGTCCAGCTGGCGCAGCTGCTGGATTCTGGCGGTCAGCATCTCGATCGCGACCCCGGGAATCTCCTCGCCGCGCAGCCGCGACGGGGGCGGCAGCGCATCGTCGTCCACCAGCCAGTCCACCGACGCGGTGAGCGGATCGAGGGCGGCAGGCCGCTGCACGGGCGCGGCGGGGCGCGGCTGAGCGGCGCTCCGCCGTTGCGGCGGGACCGCGGAGGCGAAGTGCCCGGGCCACAGCGCCTCGACCGTGATCGGCTCACCGAGGTGGTCGGACAGGATCGTCGCGATGATGTACGGCAGCCGGCGCCGGGGGCAGGCGCCCTTCAGCCAGTTGTACGGAGCTTTGCTGCTGATGGTGCCGTTGCCGCACCGCCGGTTGATCTCACGGGCCAGCCGCTCCGGTGGCCAGGACAAGCGGGCCAGGCAGGTCGCTAATACAGAGGTGTCGTTCATCGGCGGAGCACCTCGGCCGCGGTGGCGCTCGATGCCGCGGGAGGGGTGGCCGGGACCGTCGGCTCCGGCGACCGCCGGGGGTGTTCCGGAGTCAGGCCGGACCGGACCGGAATCGGGCCGACGATGTGCATAGCCGCTTTCCACGCCCCCCTGCCGACAATTGCCCAGCCATAGTAGGGATTCCCTGGGGTGGGAGGCCGAATCTGTGATGACCGACACAGCTACTGCACACAGTATGCAAGTACAGGATTAAAGCATGAGGTGCCCACCCGGGCCTCAGACCCGGTGCAGCTCCCGGACCGGGCCCGTGTCCCGTACCGATGCCGGGCGCAGCGCCCTCCAGTAGAGCGTGACCCCGACCGCCAGCACGCCGACCGCGAACAGGAAGGGCGTGTCGAACGACCCGCTCACCTGCGCCAGCCAGCCGGTGAGCAGCACACCGCCCGCGGTGGCCGCCGTATTGAGAAAGTTCATCAGCCCGCTGACCGCACCGACCGCGCCCGGCGGTGCGAGCAGTCCGGGCAGCCCCCAGGCGACCGGCGCGGCGATGGCCAGCCCCGCCAGGGAGACGGACATCCAGCAGACCGCGAGGGCGGGTGATCCGGCGCCGCCCGCGGCGCCGATCGTGCCACCGAGCGCGAGCCCGCAGGTCAGCACGGTTCTGCGGACCACCCACGGGTCGCGGCCCCGGCGGATCAGCCGGTCCACCAGCCAGCCGCCCACGGCGAGTTCGGCCACCGTCGCCACCGCCCACGGAACCATCGAATAGAAGCCGGACTGCAACAGCCGCACATGGAACTCCCGCTGAAGGAACTCCGGCATCCAGGTCAGCACGATATTGATGGTGTAGCCGTAGCAGGCGAAACCGCAGGCGACGACCCAGACCCTGCCGGAACGCAGGGCCGCGCGGAACTGCCGCAGCCCGCCCCGGTCGGTGTCCCGCGCCCCGCCCCGGAGGATGAACTCCCGCTCGGCCGGCCCCAGGGAGCGGTACTCGGACGGGTCCCGGTAGCCCCACCACCACACGGCGGTGAACAGCACACTGACCGCGGCGCTGAACAGGAACCCGGCCCGCCAGCCCCACTCGCTCATCACGAACGCCAGCACCGGGAAAGCCACCATGTTGGCCAGCTTGGTGGCCCCGTCGAACAGGGCCGTCGCCATCCCGCGCTCACTGACCGGGAACCACGCCGCGGTCGCCTTGGAGGCGCCGACCATCGACGGACCCTCGGCCACCCCGAGCAGCAGCCGCGCCAGGATGATCGGCCCGACCCCGCCGGCCACCGCGGTCAGCAGGCCCGCGACGGCCCACAGCGCGGACGCGATCCGGGTGAGCCGCGAGACCCCCAGGAGGTCCACGAGCATGCCGGCGGGTAACTGCACCAGGCAGTACGACCACGTGAACGCCGAGAGCACCACCCCGAGTTGCTGAAGGTCCAGCCCGAACTCGTCGGCGATCGAGGAGCTAGCCACCGATATCGCCGTACGGTCAAGGAAGTTGACGACGATACCGCCGGCGAGCAGTCCGCCGATCGCCCAACGGGTACGTCCACGGGGTTCCACGAGCGTGCGCCAGCCTTTCCTGGTGGGGCCTCGGAGCCGATGCCGGGCGGACGCTACTCCAGTCGCCGGGGCGGCAGCCGTCGGGCGTGTCGAGAAATGGCGGTGGCACGCCAGGAACGCGCCACCGCACCGCCCGCTCAGGTGTGCGAGCCCGCTGACCGGCACCCCGAACAATGGCTGAAATTCAGGACGGAGCGCACCCGGCGCCCCGCCGTCACGACACGACGTCCCGCAGCGGCTTGCCCTCCAGATGGCCGACGACGTTCTGCACCGCGGCCAGGGCGATGCGGACCAGGGTCTCCCGGGTGACGCCCGCGACGTGCGGGGAGAGCACCACATTCGGGGCCTTGAGCAGGCGCAGCGCCGCCGTGGGCGGTTCCGGGTCGAAGACGTCGAGCCCGGCCCCGGCGAGGGTGCCCGCCTCCAGGGCGTCGGCGAGGGCGTCCTGGTCGATGAGGGCGCCGCGTGCGGTGTTGATGACGAAGGCGGTGGGCTTGAGCAGGGCGAGGCGTTCGGCGTCGAGGAGGTGGTGGGTCCGGTCGGTGAGCGGGGCGTGCAGGGTGACGTAGTCGGAGGTGCGGAGCAGTGTGTCGAGGTCCATGTGACGGGCGCCGCCGAGCCGGGCCTCGGTCTCCGGTCCGGCAGGCCGCGGTCCCGTGTAGACGATGGTCATGTCGAACGCGACGGCGCGGCGGGCCACTTCCTCGCCGATGTGGCCGAGGCCGATGATGCCGAGGGTCTTGCCGGAGAGTTCGGTCAGTGACTGCTGAAGGCGCGGCAGCGCCCAGTCGGCCTCGACCAGGGCCGTGTGGGCCGGGACCAGCTGCTTGGCGAGGGCGAGCATCAGGGCGAAGGTCTGCTCCGCCACATTCTGCTTCTCCGCGCCGCTGGAGCCGATGTTGCAGACCGGGACGCCCCGCTCGCGGGCCGCGTCCAGGTCGACGTAGTCGAAGCCGTGGCTGGCGCACTGGACGAGCTCCAGATGCGGTGCGGCGGCGAGATGGCCCGCGGTGACCGGACTCAGCCCGGTGATCAGCAGGTGTGCTGCGCGCAGCGCCGCCGGATCCTCGTCGGCCGACTCGACGACGGTGACCCGGGCCCGGCCGGGGAACAGGCCGGCCAGCGCGGCCCCGGTGGCCCGGCCGCCGACATGCGGCGAGACGACGGCGAGAACGTTCTTCACGGGCTGCGGGTCCGAGTGCGGCGCGGTCATACGGATTCCTCGATGAGGTCGTCGGCGGTCAGGGTGGCGGGGCTGGCGTGCCCGGACAGTGCGAGGGTGAGATCGAACTCGGCGAGCAGACAGCGCAGGACGTGCTCCACGCCCGCCTGGCCGTCGAGGCCGAGACCGTAGGCGTAAGGCCGCCCCACCAGCACCGACTTCGCGCCCAGGGCGAGCGCCTTGACGATGTCGTCGCCGGTGCGGATACCGCTGTCGAAGAGGACGGTGAGCCGCCCGGCGGCCGCCTCGACGACCCGGGGCAGCGCGTCGGCGGCGGCGACGGAGCCCGCCACCTGGCGGCCGCCGTGGTTGGAGACGACCACTCCGTCCACCCCGGCCTCGGCGGCCCGCAGCGCGTCATCCGGGTGCAGGATGCCCTTCAGCACGATCGGGCCGTCCCAGTTCTCCCGCAGGAACGCCAGGTCCGGCCAGGTTTTGGCGGGGTCGGCGAACATCCCCACGAAGTGCCGGACCGCCGCGTCGGGGTCCTCGTGGACCGACTTGGCGAGCCCCGCCCGGAACGCGGGGTCGCTGAAGTAGTTGGCGGTGCCCACGCCGTGCAGGAACGGCAGATACGCCTGGTCGAGATCGCGCGGCCGCCACGCGAGGAGCGGGGTGTCGAGCGTGACGAACAGTGCGGTGTAGCCGGCCGCCTTCGCCCGGTGCAGAAAGCTCCTGGTGACCTCGCGGTCCTTCGCCCAGTACAGCTGGAACCACCGCTCCCCGTCACCCATCGCCTCGGCGACCTGCTCCATGGGCGTGCTGGAGGCGGAGGAGAGGATGTACGGCAGGCCCTGCGCCGCGGCGGCCCGCGCGGCGGCGGACTCCGCGTCCGGGTGCATGATCGACAGCACCCCGACCGGCGCGAGCGCGAGCGGCGCGGGCAGCGCGCGGCCGCACACCTCCACGGACAGATCACGTTCCTGCACATCGCGGAGCATCCGCGGGACGATCCGCCGGCGGTCCAGTGCGGCCCGGTTGGCGACGGCGGTGCTGCCGGTGCCCGCGCTGCCCGCCACATAACCGACCGGGCCGGGTCCGAGCCGCTGCTCGGCGAGCCGCTCCAGCCGGGTCAGATCGGTCGGCAGCCGCGGGACGACGCCCGTCATGCCCTGAAGGTAGATCTCGTACTGGAAGTCCGCCCAGTGCTTCGCCATCCGTACGTCCCGCCTCTCGTCGCCGATCGTTGCGTGCTCCCCGGAGATCCTGGCGACAGTGACAGGTCCCGTCCACCGCGCAGCGCACAACACGCGGGACCGGGAACTGCCGGCCGGCCCACGAATTCCCCGTATCAGCCCTCCTTGTTGGCCTTGAGCTTCCGCCACACCGTGCTCAGTGCTTCGAGGTCCTGCTGGTCGAGGAGGTCGGTGAAGACCGGGGTCAGGCAGGCGCGCCGGGTGGCGTCGGCCGCCTCGAAGAGCTGGTGGCCTTCGGGGGTGAGGGAGACCTCGACGGAGCGGGCGTCGCGGGCCGACGGGGTGCGGGTGACCAGGCCGCGGCTCTGGAGGGCGTCGACGACGCGGGAGACCTGGCTGCGGCTGAGCATGGTGCTGTTGCCGAGCACCGAGGCCGGGACCGGATCCGGGCTGGAGGCGAGCCAGAGCATCACCTCGAACCAGGAGACCGGCAGGTCATGAGCCTTGCTCAGGGCGCGGTCCACGCGTTCGGTGAGCACGGTTCCGGCCCAGACCAGCCCGTAGAAGGCGTGATCGGCCACGGGCATCTCGGCCTGGGTGAGCTTCCTTTTCGCCATGCGGCCAGGCTACCGGTTGCGTGTGTGCACACATAATGCTTAAGGTGTGTGTACACGCACCTAATCAAGCCTCGTACGGCCCGAAAGGTTCCCCATGTCTTCCCCCTCGTCCAAGGTTGTTCTGATCACCGGCACGTCCTCCGGCATCGGGCTGGCCGCCGCGGTGGCCGCGGCGCAGGCCGGCTGGCGGGTGGTGGCGACGCTGCGCGACACCGGCCGCTCCGGTGCGCTGCGCAAGGCGGCCGAGGAAGCGGGCGTGGAGCTCGATGTCCGGCAGCTGGACGTCACCGACGAGCGCTCCGTCGCCGCCGCGGTCGACGGGGTGATCGCCGATCACGGCCGCCTCGACGCCGTGATCAACAACGCGGGTGCCGGGCACCTCGGCACCCTCGAAAACGAGAGCGTCGCCGAGGTGCGCGCCGTGATGGAGGTGAACTTCTTCGGCGTGCTCCATGTCTCGAAGGCGGCACTGCCGCACCTGCGGGCCACCGGCGGCCGTCTGATCACCGTCACCAGCGTCGGCGGGGTCATCGGACAGCCCTTCAACGAGGCGTACTGCGCGGCCAAGTTCGCCGTCGAGGGCTACATGGAGAGCCTGGCGCCGGTGGCGGCCCGGCTCGGTGTGGCCGTGTCCGTGGTCGAGCCCGGGGCCGTGGCGACCGAGTTCGTGAACAACATCGGGGTCGACCTGGCGGCCGAGGTCGCCGCCGCGGGCCCGTACGCGGACGCGTTGCAGGCGTACCTTGACCGCACCGTCGCGCAGTTCCTCAACGGCGCGCAGACTCCCGCCGAGGCCGCCGGGGCCGTGCTGGAGGCGCTCACCGCGGACCGGCCCGCGTTCCGCCTCCAGACGTCGGACTGGGCGCGGGAGTTCACCGGCACCAAGCTCACCGACCTGGACGGCTCGGCGGTGCTCGGCCTCACGGGTGGCTGGGTCGGCTGATCCGGCAGGCGGGACCCGCGTGCACGCCAGGTGCCGGGCGGGGGCGGGGGCGTGCGTCTGACGTATGCGGCATCCGGCCCGGCCGGGCCGCTCATGCGCGGTGGCGACGGCCGGTGGTACCCGGTGGCTACGCCCGGTCGCGGGAGAGCGCCGGGACGCCCAGCCGGCTCGCGCTCTCGTCGTCGAAGTCCGCGCAGAAGGCGCCGAGGACGTCTTCGAGATGTTCCAGGGAGCGGGCGGTGTAGAGGACGGGCTGGTAGCCGGAGATGCGGTACGGGGTCGCGGCCGCGGCGCGCAGGTCCAGGGGGCGGACCGTCCGCCCGTCGTGAGCGCCGATCTCGCCGTAGGACGACAGGAGGGCGGCGCCGAGGGCCTTGGGGGTGCCCGCCTCGGTGATCAGCCCGTATTCGAGGGTGAACCAGTAGACCCGGCTGAGGATGTCGAGGGCCTCAGCGGTTTCGGTCCGGTTGGCGGCCTGGCCGATGAGCCGGTACAGCCGGGCGAGGCGCGCGCACGACAGATGGACGCCATGCCCGAAGACGTCGTGCAGCACGTCCGGTTCGGGCGCGTACAGCGGAACGGCGGGGTGGCGGACGAACTGCACGGCATGGAAGTAGCCGTGCTCCATCGCCCCCAGGAACCGCTCATTGGGCACCACCCCGCCGGCCAGTGTGAAGGCGAATCCGGTGCGGGCGGTGAGGGCGGCGCTGACCTCCGTGTGCTGGGGGATCCGGTCGGCGCGGATGCCCGCGTCCTCACCCGCGTCCAGAACCGCACGGCAGGCGTGGGCGTGGTGTGCCGGGCCGAGCGCCTGGTGAACCGCCCGCCAGGTGCGGTGCTCGTCCTCGGTGTAGTCGACGGCCGGGTAGGGCGCCCCCACCCGATGGCCTTCGGCCCGTGCGGCCAGCGCATCACGACGGCGCCGGTAGGCCGGGTCGCTGCGGCCGGGGTGCTGGTTCGCGAGCCCCAGCCGGCCGTCGGCGGAGATGGGGGTGTACTGCCACGCCGTGCTCATGTCCGTCACCTTGCTCTGCCCCCAGGTGCATCCGGCGCCGTCCGCCGCCCACCGGCGTCTGCGGGGATCGGCGGTCGCCCTCACTTTCCTCAGGATCTCATCGAACGGGCCGGATGGCCGGGTGGCGGGCGGCCGGCGAGGGGCAGGGGGTGGGCCGCTCGATAACCGTCGCCGCTGGCGCTTGCGCTCGCCCGCGAAGGGGTAATCCATCGCAGAAATCAGCCTGACGGGGTTCCCGGGGAATTCCCTTTATTGCCGCTGTATTTGATGGTGGCGCGGGAGCGGTGATAATGCGGCGAGGTTTCTCGCCACCGGGGCGGCGGTGGCCGGCGCGGCGGCTGTCCTGGTCCGGGCGACCGGTGCCGCAGCGGCTCTGTGACCCGCCGGAAAGCTGTGTCCCGCATCTATTTTCCCGCTCTCCGGGTGGCCCGGTGGGCGGGGCGAATGGTGGCGGTCGTGGCACCCGTGCGCTCGCGGTCCGGCGTGGTCGTGCAACTCCGTGCGGATATGCCCTGGTTGACGGGCCGGCCGGCGGGGGAGTGAGTGGTGTTACCGCGCGTTACACTTCTGGATTCGCGGCCGAGTGACCGGCCGGTAAAGGGAACGTTCCGGAGTGATACGGAACGAATTGAACTTTTCGGTACTGTCCGGAACGCCCGCCGGGTGACGGCGGTTCAGAGAGTCAACTCACAACTCGCTTTCATATCGTTGTGACTTTGATTCTTGACGGTAGGGCCGGAGGTGGCGTTCACTTCAGCCGTTCTGGGCCGGTCAGGCGGCCCCTTTGGAGGTACCGGAAATGAATGCAATAATGCGGCGTGCCCTCACGGGCGCAGTGGCGATTTCGCTGGCAGCACCCTTGGCGGCCTGCGGAAGCGACCAACAGGATGCCGGTGCCGGCAAGGACTCCATAGGGTTGCTGCTCCCGGAGAACAAAGCGGCCCGCTATGAGAAGTTCGACCGCCGTATCATTTCATCGCGCGTTGCCTCTCTTTGCCTCGAATGCGAGGTCGATTACCACAATGCCGAGCAGCAGGTCGACACCCAGAAGAGACAGTTCGACGCGCTGGTGAAGAAGGGCGTCAAGGTCATCATTCTCGACCCGGTCGACGCCGCGGCGGCCAAGAACTGGGTGGACTCGGCCGCCAAGAAGGGCGTCAAGGTCATCGCATACGACCGGCTCGCCGAGGGCGATGTCGCGGCCTATGTCTCCTACGACAACGAGAAGATCGGCCGGCTCCAGGGGCAGGGGATCCTTGCCGCCCTCGGTTCCCAGGCGGCCGCTTCCGATGTCGTCATGATGAACGGATCGCCGA
This sequence comes from Streptomyces lydicamycinicus, assembly GCF_000829715.2. NCBI lineage: Bacteria > Bacillati > Actinomycetota > Actinomycetes > Kitasatosporales > Streptomycetaceae > Streptomyces > Streptomyces lydicamycinicus. The sequence continues at coordinate 136,974 of NZ_BBNO01000007.1, forward strand.
CCGACCCGAATGCGCCGGCCTACAAGAAGGGCGCCCACGAGGTCCTCGACGACAAGGTGAATAAGATCGTCTTCGAGAAGGACATCCCCGACTGGTCCGCGGCGGCGGCCAAGAAGGAGATGACCGATGTCATCAACGCCCAGGGCGCGGAGGGCTTCGACGCGGTCTACTCGGCCAATGACGGTATGGCGGGCGGCATCGCCGCGGCGCTCAAGTCGGCCGGTATCAAGAATGTGCCGGTCGGCGGCCAGGACGCCGAACTCCCCGCGCTACAGCGGGTGGTAGCCGGAACCCAGTACTTCACCATTTACAAGGAAGTCCGGCCGGAGGCCGAAACCGCCGCCGAAATCGCCTTCCGTCTGCTGCGCGGCAAGAGCATCAAGTCCCTGACGACGACCACCGCCGACAGCAAGAGCAAGTCCGGTATCCCCGCCCGGCTGTTCAAGGCGCAGATCGTCACCAAGAAGAATATGAAGAACACCGTGGTGCGCGACGGCGCCGTGCGGACCGACCTGCTCTGCGAGGGCTTCACCACCGCCTGCAAGTCCGTCGGCCTGGAGTGACGGCTCCTCACTGAGCGCCCCTTCGGGCAAGAAGTGCCTGACGGTGGCCGGGTGTTGATGCGCCGGCCACCGTCAGGGGCGCGGCGCTCATCCCCCACCCGGCGGGCGCGGGCGCGCCGCCGCGACGGCCGCCACCGGCCCGCCGCCCCGTCATCCCTCAACCGCCGCCGCTCCTCATCGCCGGAGCCGGCCGTACGCGGCCTGTGCCGTGCACCCCTGTCGGCCGCCCCTGAGCAGCAGCCCGGCCCCCGCGAACGTCCGGGTCGGCTCAGCGCGGCCCGGCGCCGCCCACCGCCTCGACCAGCGGCAGCATCCGGTGCGGCACCCGCTCCCGCAGCGCCATCTCCGTACGGGTGCGGACCACGCCCGGCAGGCTGATCAGCCGCTGGATCACATCCTCCAGATGCGCCGCGTCCCGTGCCACCACCCGGGTCAGCAGATCCCCGCCGCCGGTCGTCGAGAACGCCTCGATGATCTGCGGCACCTCAGCCAGCGCGTCGGCCACCTCCTCCAGATGCCCCTGCGTGACCTCGATGTGGACGAAGGCGAGGACGGGGTGCCCGAGTGCGGCGGGGGACAGCCGGGGGGTGTAGGCGGTGATCACCCCGTCCCGTTCGAGGCGGTCGAGACGCGCCTGCACGGTGCCCCGGGCGATGCCCAGGAGCCGTGCGTACTCCCGGACGCTGGTGCGCGGCTGCTCCAGCAGCAGCCGCAGGATCTTGGCGTCCAGGGCGTCCACGGCCATGTCAACGATCTCCTCACGAGTGGCTGAAAAGGAGTCGTCACCCTCGGTCACGCTCCTGCCCATTGGCCCGCTTCTGGTGGCCAGAGAGGCCCTGAGACTGTACCAATGGCCCAGCATTCACGGCCTCTGTTGAGCAACCTGCCGACTTGATGCTGTGATGGCCCTGTCGATGGCGCTGCGGACTTCCGCGGCGCCTTTTTCATGCGGGCTTGTCGAAGGGGCGAAAGCTGTGCTGAAGAGGGTGTTCGTGGCTCCGGATCCGGGCCTGCTGCGGCTGCGCAGCGCCACCCGGGCCGTCCTCGGCATCGGCCTGGCGGTCACGGTGTGCGCGCTTACCGGCCACTCGCTCGTCGCGACCATCACCGGCGGGCTGGCCGCACTGCTCGCCCTCTTCACGGTCACCGACGCCACGGTCCGCGGCCAGCTGATCACCACCGCGCTGCTGCCCGCGGTCGGCTTCCCGGTGCTCGCCGTCGCGGCGCTGCTGCACGATCACCCGGTGGGCCGGGACGCGGTCTTCGTCGCCGTCGTGGGCGCCGGGGTCTACGCCCGCCGCTGGGGGCCGCGCGGCCATGCCCTGGGCGTGTTCGCGTTCATGACCTTCTTCGCGACGCAGTTCCTGCACACGGTGCCGGACCAGCTGCCCGAGCTGTACACCGCGGTCACCCTCGCGCTGCTCGCCGCCGCCACCGTCCGCTTCGCCGTGTGGTGCTACGAGCTCCGGCTGCCCCCGGTGGCCGTGCCCGCCCCGCCGAGCGCCCGGGGGCTGGCCCGGACGACCACCCGCCAGGCGATCCAGGCGACCGCCGGCAGCGCCTTCGCCCTCCTCGTCGGCCAGCTGCTCTCCGAGCAGCGGTGGTACTGGGCCGTCGGCGCCACCTGGTGGATCTTCGTGAACACCACCTCGCGCGGCGAGACCCTGGTCCGCGGCTTCCGCCGGGCCCTCGGCACGGTGCTCGGCATCGCTCTCGGTCTCGTCGTCGCCGTCCCATTGCACGGCGCGCTCGTCCCCACGGTCGCCCTCGTCGCGGTCAGCGTCTTCGGCATCTTCTACACGGCCGCGGTCTCCTACACCTGGATGATGCTCGCGGTGACGCTGATGGCCGGGCTGCTGTACGGGCTCCTGGGGGTGCTGGACCCCGCGCTGCTCACGCTGCGCCTCGCCGAGACCGGCGTGGGGGCGCTCGGCGCGGCGCTGGCCGTGCTCTTCGTGCTGCCCGTCACCACCCACGCCACCACCGACGCCTGGATCCAGCGCGCCCTGCGCTGCGTCCACCGGTGCACCGCCGAGGCCGCCGCCCGCCTCGCCGGCTCCACGACGGCCGACCCCGCCCCGCACGTCGCCGAGCTCGCGCCGCTGCTGAGCCGGGTACGGCTCTCGCTCGCCCCGCTGGTGCACCCCCTCAGCCCGCTGCGCGCCCGTAAGGAACGGGCCCGTCAGGTGCTCGCACTGCTCGACGACTGCGCCCGTGAGGTCCGCGGGCTGGCCTCCATCGCCGCCGACCCGGAGGCCTCCCACGACGCCCGGCTCACCGCCGCCTGCCAGCGCGTGGAAGCCGCCGTCGAGGCCCTCACCGCACCGCGCAGCACCCGCCACCCGGTGGCCGCCGTCGTCGCGCTGTCGCAGCCGCCCGCGGCGGAACCCGCGCTCGTCCATCTGCACGGTCTGGAGCGGGCGCTGGCCGAACTCTCCGCGCCGCTGCGCAGCTCCCCGCGCTCCGAGCTGGTCGACGCCTGACCCGCGGCCCGGCCCCGCGCCCGGACGGTCCGCGCCCTTCGCGGCGTCCTGAGCGCCCTCCGGAGTGCGCACGGTCCGGGGCCGGCGGCGGGAACCGGCCATCGCCCGGGACGCCGCGCCCGTGCCTGTTAGCGTCGTCGCAGCACCTCAACGGGCAGGCGGACGAGAGGCGGACCAGTGGGGACGAGCGTCAACGGCCGGCGGGCGTACATCGGATCGTTCACCACGGCCGGCGGTCTCGGCATCACCACCGCGGCCGTCGACCCGGAGTCCGGCGCCCTCACTCCGCTGCACTCCACCGACGTCGTCCCCAACCCCTCCTACCTGGCGCCGAGCCCCGACGGCCGGTACCTCTACGCGGTCAGCGAGACCCCGGACGGCGCCGCGGCCGCCTTCGCCCTCACCCCACGGGGGCCCGAGCTGCTCGCCCCCGCCGTCCCCGTGGACGGCGCCGACCCCACCCACCTCACCCTGGCCGACGGCCGGCTCGTCACCGCCAACTACAGCTCCGGCAGCGTCAGTACGCTCCGCGTACGGGCCGATGGCACCCTCACCGGCCCCGCCACCGTGCTCACCCACCAGGGCAGCGGCCCGCGGACCGACCGCCAGGAGGGCCCGCACGCCCATGCCGTGCTCCCCGACCCCGGCGGCCGTTGGCTGCTCAGCGTCGACCTGGGTACCGACTCGGTGCGCAGCTGCGCCCTCGGCTCCGGCGACGGGGCGCTGACCGTACACACCGAGGCGGGCCTGCGGCCCGGCAGCGGCCCGCGGCATCTCGCCTTCCACCCGCGCGGCGACCGTGCCTATGTCGTCAATGAACTCGATCCCACGGTGACGGTCTGCCGCTGGGACGCCGACGGGGGCGTGCTGACGCCGCTGGGGGAGACCGGCCTCCTCCCGGACGGGGCCGCCACGGAGGGCACCTTCCCCTCCGAACTGGTCATCTCCGGGGACGGCCGGTTCGCCTGGACCGCCAACCGGGGCCATGACAGCCTCTCGGTCCTCTCCCTCGGTCCGTCCGGCGACACCGCGACGCTCGTCACCACCGTCCCCTGCGGCGGCCATTGGCCCCGTGACCTGGCACTGCACCCCGACGGACGGCACCTCTACGCCGCCAACGAGCGCTCCGGCGACGTCACCTGGTTCACCGTCGACCCGGCGACCGGCATCCCGGCCAGGGGCGGATCCATGGCGGCACCGGCCGCCTCCTGCGTGGTCTTCGTCTGACCCGCCCGGGGCCGCCTCACCCCTGCGGGAAGTTCCCGCCGAAGTACACCTGGGTCTCCGTGACCCGGCCGTCCCGCACCGTCATCACCTCGACATTGCGATGCCGCTCGCCCGTCGTCAGCTCGTACGCGTACCGGACGAAGACCTGCTCATCATCGATCGCGACGGCATCGAGGATCTCCTGCCGCCGGAGCCGGTCCGCCGTGGGGAAGCAGATTTCGAGGAACGCGGCCTTGCCGATGTGATCGTCCTGCGGGCTGGTGAAGACGAAATCCTCGGCGAGCAACCGGTCCATGGCCGCGCGGTCCTGGGCGAGATAGGCCGCGAAGGCGGCGCGGACGACATCGATGTGCGACATGAACTTCCCTCCTGGGCGGCCCGCTCGCCCACGAGAGAGGAGCGGTCGGCGCATGGTCCTTACAGGACGTTAGACCTGGTGGGATGCCCGGACTCATCGGTCGGCGCGTCAGAGGGACGGCAGGCGCCCTGTGAGCTTCTCTCACGGACGTACAGCCGTCCGCCCGCCCGCACCGCGCCCGTAACCCTGCGGCGTCGTCTGGCGGGCTTCTGCGCCGCTCGGAGCGGAATCGGACCTCTCGCCTCCGCCCGGACGAGGCGAAGGGCCGTCCCCGCGCACTGCGCGCGAGGACGGCCCTTCGGAGAACGGCGTCCGGTCCCTTCGACTAGCGGACCGGAACCCCCTGCGTCTGCGTTGGAAGGGTGATCCCCACCGCCGCCGCGTAGTTCGAGAGCACCAGCCGGCCCACCGTGCCGTAGGCGCCCAGCGCCTCGGCCGACGCGCAGCCGGCTTCCGCGGCGGCCGCACCCAGCAGGCCGTCGCTGATCTCCGGGCCGATCAGGTACGGGGCCAGCGCCAGCTGCTGCGAACCGGATTCCCGCAGCTGCTCGGCGGTACGGGAGATGGCGCCCTCCTGGTCCAGGGCGGCGGCCAGCACCGGCACCGCGAGCCGCGCGGAGAGCAGCATGCCGGTGATCCCGGCGGCCTGTACGGCCTCCTCGCCGCCCACGGTGGCGAGGATGATGCCGTCCGCGGCCGTGGCGACCGTGAACAGCCGGGCGCGGTCCGCCCGCGCCAGACCGGCCTCGGACAGCCGGACGTGCAGCGCCTCGGCGAGCAGCGGGTGCGGGCCGAGGACATCGGTCAGCTCGGCGCCGGAGCCGCTGTTCATCATCGCCTGGCGTATCCGGCGCAGCAGGGCGCTGTCCGGCCCGGCCAGCAGCGGCACCACCACGGCGGCGGGGCCGGGGTCGGGCTGTCCGTCGGCGCCCACCCGGTCCTTGTGCTCGGCGGCGGCGTGCGCCAGTACGGCCTCCAGGGACGGGAACTCGTCGTCGCCACCATCGACATAGCCGATCCGGGCGTCGAGGCCCGGGAGTTCGGAGCGGGCGATGCTGGAAACCTCCTCCGCCAGGCTGCGCGAGGCACCGGACGGAGTGCCGGGTACGGCAAGCACCAGGGCGGGTGCGCCCTCGGGTGCGGCGAGCGGTTCCGGCTTGCGGTGGCGGCCGGACTGCCGCGCACGCGGCATACGTACCGGCAGACCGGGTGCGGCTCCCGGGCTCGGGGAGGCGGCGTCAAAATCGGGCGAGCCAGGTGCGGGCCCAGTGGGGGAACTCATGGCGTCGCATGCTAACGCCTCGGACCACCCCCGCGCGGAGGGAGGGTTCGGTGGAGCGGTATCCGTCCCGATTTATCCCGCGCGTCACTCCGGCGCAGGCCATGTGATCTGCAACAACTTCCGATCCGTGGGCAGCGTCAGACGGTCGCCGGCCAGTGCCGCGGCGATGGTCAGCGCCCCGTCCAGCGGGCTCCCCGCGGCGGCTGTCATACGGGCCTGCGGCAGCCGCTCGGCGAGCGCCGTACGCAGCGGAGCCAGCAGCGGTTCACCCATGCCGAACAGCCCGCCGGTGCAGGCCACCGTGCTGCCGGCGCCCGGCGGGCAGACCGCGGCCGCGGCATCGGCGATATGGCCCGCCGCGGCCCGCAGGATGCCGAGGGCCACCGCGTCGTCCCCGGTGGCGCAGCGGGCGACCTCCGGGGCGAACGAGGCCAGCACGGCGGGCCGGTCGGGGCGCGGGTAGAGCGCGCCGGGCAGCCCCGCGACCGGCCCGAACACCGCTTCCGCGCGCGCCAGCAGGGCGGCCGAGCCGCCCGGCCGCCCGTCGTACGCGCGCAGTGCGGCCTCCAGCCCGGCGCGGCCGATCCAGGCGCCGCCGCCGCAGTCGCCCAGCAGATGGCCCCAGCCGTCCGCGCGGCGCCAACCGCCTTCCGGGGTCAGGTCGGTGCCCAGGGCGATCATGCCGGTACCCGCGGCGACCACCGCACCGGGCCGCTGGCCCAGCGCCCCGGCGTACGCGGTGACCGCGTCCGCGGCGAGGGCGACCTGCCGCACCCCGAACGCGGTCGCCAGCGCGCCCGGCAGCCGGGCGCGGAGCTCCTCGCCCAGCGTGGCCATACCGGCCGCCCCCACGCACACCGCGGCGAACCCGTCCGCACCCGCTTCCCGCGCCAACTCCGCTGCGGTGGGCAGTAGTTGGGACAGTAGATGCTCCGCATCGATGCCCGCGGGGCCGGTGCGCACCGGCTCGTCCGAGACCCGGACGGCCAGCGGCCGGGCCTCGGCGTCGTCGGCGCGGGCGACGGCGATCCGCAGCCCCGAGCCGCCCGAGTCGACGCCGAGGACATGGCCGGCCCGGAGGGTGTCCGGGCGGCGGCCGGCCGGCTCACCCAAAGCCGCGGGCGTCCTGCTTGAGCGCGGTGTCGACGGTCAGGGCCGTGGCGACCACCAGGCTCAGCAGCGGGTCGGGCAGCTGCTGGTGGATCTGGAGGACGTAGTTGTCCGCGCTCGTGAACATCGTCTTGGCGAGGCCTTCCCAGGTCTTGGTGATCCGGGCGATCTCGGTGTCGGTGTGGTCCACGATGGCGAAGTTCCAGGCGCGCCAGTTCTCCGCCTTGATGGCGCCGATCTGCTGGCCGTTGACCATCATCGCGAAGTTGATCTTCCCGATGGCGTTCTGCTGCACGATCTCGCCGACCGGCGAACCGTCCGGACGCTGCACGATCACCTTGGACTTGATGATCTTCGCGGGCCGGGTCAGCACCAGCTGCGGCTGCCCGTACGCGTCCCGGATCTCCAGCTTGTGGGTCATGTACTGATCGAGGCTGGAAACCACCCGGAGCACCTTCTTGGCCGTGCTCTGGCCGACCTGGACGACCGCGCCCAGGGTGTTGCCGTGCTGGTCGAAGACGCTGTACTCGTTCGTGACCTCGATGAGCTTGGCCTTCTGGTTGACCACCAGCACCGGTTCGGTGAACAGGGTGCCACCGCCCGGCCCGCCGGGCGCCACGCCCGCCTTCTGCTGCACCTGCTGCTGCACGGCGGCCGGGTTCCCGCCCGGCTGCCCCGCCATCGGCTGCTGTCCGTACGGCTGCTGCATCGGCTGACCGGGCATTGGCTGGCCGGACATCGGCTGGCCGGGCGCCTGCTGCGGGTGGCCGTAGCCCTGGCCGTGCGGCGCACCGCCCTGCTGCGGACCCGGATACGGCGCCTGGCCCGGTGCCTGCGCGGGCTGCTGCGGAGCGAACTGCTGCGGCATCTGCTGCTGCGGGGGCTGCTGGGTGGCCTGCTGCGCGGGCGCCTGCTGAGCCTGTTGGGGGCCGGGCTGGGGGGCCTGGCTCTGGGCGGGCGCCGCGGCCTGTTGTCCCGGGTGGGTGTGCTCCGTCCACTGGGACCCGTCCCACCAGCGAAGTTGGTGGGGGGTGCCCTGCGGGTCGGCGTACCAACCCGCAGGGATGTTCGCATTCGTCATGCGGGGCACACTATCGCCCGGGGTCAGGGCAGCCTCCAGTCGACGGGCTGGGCGCCCTGTCGCACCAAGAGCTCGTTCACCCGACTGAAGGGCCGCGAGCCGAAGAAGCCCCGGTCGGCGGACATGGGGGAGGGGTGGGCGGACTCGACGGCCGGCAGCTCGCCGAGCAGTGGCCGCAGATTGCGGGCGTCGCGCCCCCACAGCACCGACACCAGCGGGCGTCCACGCGCCACCAGCGCCCGGATGGCCTGCTCGGTGACCTCCTCCCAGCCCTTGCCACGATGCGCAGCGGGCTTGCGGGGAGCCGTGGTCAGCGCCCTGTTCAGCAGCAGTACGCCCTGGCGGGTCCACGGCGTCAGATCGCCGTTCGAAGGGCGGGGGAGTCCGAGGTCGGAGTGCAGCTCGCGGAAGATGTTCTCCAGGCTGCCGGGCAACGGGCGGACGTCCGGCGCCACGGAGAAGCTGAGCCCGACCGCATGGCCCGGGGTGGGGTAGGGGTCCTGTCCCACGATGAGGACCCGGACCTCGTCGAAGGGCTGTTGGAAGGCGCGCAGCACATTGTTGCCGGCCGGGAGATAGGTGCGTCCCGCGGCGATCTCCGCCCGTAGGAAGTCACCCATCGCGGCGATCCGTCCGGCGACCGGCTCAAGTGCCTTGGCCCAGCCCGGTTCGACAATGTCTTGGAGAGGTTGTGCAGCCACGGGATCACCCTACTGGCCGCGGCCCCCTCCTCTTCAACCGATGGCCCGAGCCCGGCCGCCCGGAGCGGCGGGACACCCCAACTGCCCTGCCCCACCGCTCCGTTACCCGGTGATCCGGCCCTCTCCCCGCCCTCCATGCTCCCCCCTCAGGCAACGGCGGCCGCCCGTACGCACAGCACATCCGGCAGATGGGAGGCGAGCTGCTGCCAGCTGTCGCCGTCGTCCGCGCTGGCGTACACCTCGCCGTTGCGGTTGCCGAAATACACCCCCGCGGGGTCGCTGTCGTCGACGGACAGCGCGTCCCTGAGCACCGTGCCGTAGTGGTCCTCGCGCGGCAGGCCCGTGCTGAGCGGCTCCCAGCTCCCGCCGGCGTCGGCGGTGCGGTAGACCCGGCAGCGGTGCTCGGCCGGCACCCGGTCGATATCGGCGGTGATCGGGAAGAGGTAGGCGACATCCCCCGTGCGCGGATGCGCGGCCACCGCGAAACCGAAGTCCGAGGGGAGGCCGCTGCCGATATCCGTCCATGTCGCGCCCGCGTCATCGCTGCGGTAGACGCCCCAGTGGTTCTGTAGATACAGCCGGTCGCGGTTGACCGGGTCCTGCGCGATCTTGTGGACGCACTGGCCGAACTCCGGATGCTGATCCGGCAGGAAGACCGCCTTGACGCCCTTGTTGGACGGTGCCCAGCTGGCGCCCCCGTCACGGGTACGGAAGACCCCGGCCGCCGAGACGGCGACGGTGACCGCGTCGGCGTTCCGCGGGTCGGTGATCACGGTGTGGACGGCCAGTCCGCCGCCGCCCGGCACCCACTGCTCCCGGCTCGGGTGGTCCCACAGCGCCCGCACCAGCTCGAAGGTCTCGCCGCCGTCCTCGGAGCGGAACAGGCCCCCGGGCTCGGTGCCCGCGTAGACCACGTCGGGGGCGGCGGGCCCGGCCGGATGCAGCTGCCACACCCGCTCCAGAGAAGTCCCGGTGTCCGGTGGGTACTTGACCGCGGGGCGGGCGGGCTCGTGCCAGGTCTCGCCCAGGTCGTCGGAGTGGAACACCGAAGGGCCCCAGTGGGCGCTGTCGGCGCCGGCCAGCAGCCGGGGGGTCGCGCGGCGGGTGTCGATCCCGAGGGAGTACACCGCCTGGGCGGGGAAATGGGGACCGCTCAATTCCCAGTCACCGTGCCGTCGACGGCCGATGAAGAGCCCTTTGCGCGTGCCCACCGCGAGTAGTACGTCAGTCATGCCGGAACACCTCCGGGACGCCGTTGTCTCAGATAGTGGCAAGTCTGCACCCGACCACTGACAATGGCGTCCCGGCCGGCATCCGCGCAGGTCGGACGGTGCGGCACCCGCTCTCGCCCGCGGCTGCCGCACGGCCTTCGGAGGACTCAGACGGCCGCCCGGTGGTACTGCTGCGGCAACGTGATCTCCGCACCCAGTTCCCGCGCCGCGTGCTGCGCGAAGCTGGGGGAGCGCAGCAGCTCACGGCCGAGCAGCACGGCGTCGGCCTGACCGTCCGCGATGATTTTTTCGGCCTGCCGTGCCTCGGTGATCAGACCGACCGCGCCCACCGCCAGGCCGCTCTCCTTCCTGACCCGCTCCGCGAACGGCACTTGGTAGCCGGGCCCCGTGGTGATCTTGGCGTCCGGGACGTTGCCGCCCGTGGAGGTGTCCAGCAGATCGACGCCGTGCTCCCGCAGCTCGCGGGCGAAGCGCACGGTGTCGTCGGCCGTCCAGCCCTCGCGCGCATCGCTCTCGTCCTCGGTGAGCCAGTCGGTCGCCGAGATTCGGAAGAAGACCGGCAGTTCGTCGGGCCAGACCGCCCGTACGGCGTCCACGACCTCCAGCGCGAACCGGGTCCGGTTCTCGTACGAGCCGCCGTACTCGTCGGTGCGCCGGTTGGTGAACGGGGAGAGGAACTCATTGATCAGATAGCCGTGCGCGCCATGGATCTCGGCCACCTGGAAGCCCGCCGCGAGCGCCCGCCGCGCCGCCGCTCCGAACTGCGCGACGCGCTCACGGATCTGCGCCACGGACAGCTCCGCCGGAGTCGCGAACCCGTCGTCGAACGGCACCGGGCTCGGCGCGACCGGCTCCCATCCATGCCGCTGACCAGGGAGGATCGGGGCGCCGCGGTCGACCCAGGTGCGCTCGGTGGACGCCTTCCGGCCGGCGTGGGCGAGCTGGATTCCCGGCACGGTGCCCTGGGTCTTGAGGAAGTCGGTGATGCGCCGGAACGCCTCGGTCTGGGTGTCGTTCCACAGCCCGAGGTCGTACGGGGTGATGCGCCCCTCGGGGCTCACCGCGGTCGCCTCCGCGAGGATGAGGCCGGTTCCGCCCGTCGCCCGCGCGGCCAGGTGCTGGAAGTGCCAGTCGCCGGGCGCCCCCTCCGCCGGGCCCTCGGGGGCCGCGGAGTACTGGCACATCGGGGCCATCCAGAGGCGGTTCGGGACGGTCAGCGAGCGAAGGGTGATGGGCTCGAACAGTGCGCTCACAGCAGGCTCCTGTACCTGAAGATGAACGGGTACCGGCCGGAACCCGCAGTCATACGATAGCCGTCGTACTACGGTGGATGTCAAACTACGACGCTTCTCGTACAATGAACGGGCGGGTCGGTGCGCCAGGCCCTACCGCGCCCCGCAGAAGAGTCAGGAGCCGTCATGCCGACCGATACCACCTCCCCGCGCGCCCCGTCGGGCTCCCGTTCGCTGGAGCACCCGGCCCGTGAGGACATCCGGATCGCCGAGGTGCTGCATGCGCTCGCCGACCCGATGCGCCTGCGGATCGTCCGCGCCCTGGCGGCCGCCGAGGGCGAGCTGAACTGCGCGGACATCGAACTCCCGGTCAGCAAGTCGACCTGCACCCACCACTTCAGGGTGCTGCGCGAGCACGGCGTCATCCAGCAGCTCTACCGGGGCACGGCCAAGATGAACGGACTGCGCCGGGCCGACCTGGACGAGCTCTTCCCCGGCCTGATCGACGGAGTCCTCCGGGGGGCGGAGCTTCAGGCGCGCCGCCTCGGGGAGGAGTGAGCGGGCGGCGGCTGGTGCGGCATCTCAGCGGCGGACGTGCCCGGCCCGCCCGCGTGCCCGGCCCACCCGCGTAGTCGGCCGACCGGCCCGCCGATCAGCTGATCCGTTCCGCCGCACGCGCCGCGTCCAACAGCCCTGACCAGTCCGGCAGCTTGACGGTGCCCCGCCCCAGACCACGCCCCCACTCCGCCTCGGCGGCCTCGATGGCCAGCCAGCCCGGCCAGGTGACCGGCCGCTGCCCCGCCCGGGTCAGCGCCGCCACCGGATCGCCGGCCGTGGCGTGCCCCGCGAGCGCGGGTGCGTCCGCCAACAGGGACAGCGCGGTCTCCTTCGCGCACGGCCGGTTCGTGCCGATCACCCCCGTGGGGCCCCGCTTGATCCAGCCCGCCACATACACACCGGGGAGCGGCGCCCCGTCCCGCAGCACCCGCCCCGCCTCGTGCGGCACCGTCCCCGTCATCTCATCGAACGGCAGACCGGGCTGCGGCGTCCCCCGGTAGCCGACCGAACGCAGCACCAACTGGCCCTCGATCTCCTCGAATTCACCGGTACCCGACACCCCGCCGTGCCCGTCCGGAGCCGTCCGCTCGAACCGGACCGCACGCACGCCGGTGGCATCCCCCAGGATCTCGACCGGCCGCAGGTAGAACCGCAGATGAATACGGCGGCGACGGTGCGCGGGCGACGACTCCGGCGCGGCGTCCGGGCGCTCCGGTCCGGCCGCCGGCCGCTCCGCCCAGCCGCGCAGCACCTCGACATTCCGCCGCGCCACCGCGGGAAGTGCGCCCGGGTCCTGGTAGGCCGGGTCCAGGGCCAGCTCATCGGGCCGTACCCGTACGTCCGTATCCGGAAGGGAGCCCAGCTCCCGTAGCTCCTTGGTGGTGAACTTGGCCTGGGAGGGGCCGCGTCTGCCGACCATCCAGACGTCCTCGACGCGGCTGTCCGCGAGCGCGCTGAGCGGCCCCTGCGGCATGTCGGTCGCGGCGAGTTCGGCGGCGCCACGGGACAGCATCCGCGCGACGTCCACCGCCACGTTCCCCACCCCGATCACCAGGGCGGACCTGGCCGCGAGGGTGAAGCGGAGCGCGGCGGCGTCCGGATGCGCGCTGTACCAGGCGACGAACTCGGTCGCCGGATGGCTGCCGGGCAGCTCCTCGCCGGGGATGCCCAGATGCCGGTCGGTGGCGGCGCCCACACAGAACACCACCGCATCGAAGATCTCCCGCAACTCCGCGACGCCCAGACCCGGTGCCCCCACCTCGATGTTCCCCACGAAGTGCGTCCGGGGGTGCTCCAGCACCGTGCGCAGATTGTTCTGCAACGACTTGATCTTCTCGTGGTCCGGTGCCACGCCGTAGCGCACCAGACCGTACGGGCAGGGCAGGCGGTCCAGGACGTACACCTCGATGTCCGGTACGGCCTGCTGCTCGATCAGGGACTGGGCGGTGTAGACGCCGCTGGGCCCGGAACCGATCACTGCGACACGAAGCACGAGTGGCCCCTTTCGCGGAATACCCCCAGGATCGCACCGGCGGGCGCGCGACGGGAGATGCGCTATCGGGGTTGCTCCCCGTGGGATGAGCGTGCCGCGCTACTGGGCCGGGTGAGCGGGGGGCTAGGTTTTCAATGTGTCGGAAAGTGACTTTTATACCGTTAATCACCGATATGAAGCCCAGGGCGCGCCCTTGGAGTGGCCCACGTGGGAGCTTCAGGCGCACGGCTCCGCCGCGCCCGCCCCCGACCCCGCCGCCCCCGACGATCCGGCCGGCTCCGCCGGTCCCGGGTGTCCGCTGCCCCGGCTCGACCCGCTGGGCCCCTGGTGCAGCGCCCGGCTGACCTTCGCCGACGGCGCCCGGGTCGATGTCCTCGTGACGGTCTCCGACGACCACATCACCGTCGAGGACGTACGGGCCGACCCACCGCTGACGCTCGACGGCTTGGCCGACCTCGCCCGCTGGATCGAGGGCCCCCTCGACGACGCCTTCCGGGCGGCCACCGGGCAGCCACGGAAGACCCGTCCCACACCACGGCAGGCCGGCCCGGCGGACGCCGCACCGGAACAGGACGGGGGGCCGCAGGCCGGGCCGCCACCGGAGCCGGGGCGCGGTGCGGCGGCCGACCCGCTGCGGGGCTCGCGGCCGGCGTCGCCGCACGGACCGACACGGCACCCCCGCCCCACGGGCGGACCGGCGCCGGCGGGCGAGCCGGATTCGGCACCGACGGCGGCCGGGGCGGAGGCGGAGGCGGCCGGGGCGGCGGAGCGCGCGACGTGTACGACGGGCGAGGCGGCCGGGGCGGGCGCGACGGGAGCGGGGGCGCGGGAAACGGGGCCGACGGGCGCGACGGGGCTCGGCCAGGGCGAGGGCGTACTGCACCGGACCGCGCCGGAGACCGGCTTCGGCCACCCCGCCGACCCTCGTACGGCCGCGTCCGGCTCACCCGCTGAGCCGAGCTGCGAGCAGGCCGGTGAGCAGCCCTGTGAGCAGAGCTCCGGGCGGCCCGCCCCCGCCGAGGCGTCCGTGCCCGCCGCGTCCCCGACACCCCCCGACGCCGCGGAGCCGTCTCCCTCGTCGCCCTCCGCCCCACCGGTCGAGCGTGCCCGCTCCGCCGTTCTCGCCCGGACGCGGACCGGTGAGCGCCGGAAGATCGCCGCGGACGCGTACCGGCAGGCGCAGCGGGAGGGGCGCGATCCGGTGCTGGCCGTCATGCACGCCACCGGCCGTAACCGCCGCAGGTCGCTACGGTTGATCGCCGGCGCCCGCGACGAGGGCCTGCTGACCCCCCGTCACAACAAGCGTTAAGGCCTGTCGCCCCGATCTCCGTGGGCCGGCCTGCGGTACGGAATGCCGGACCGCAGGCCCACGGGGGCCGGGGATACAGGCCCTGGCGGCGCGGCGTCCGGGCGCCAACTCGGGCCGGCACCCGGCCACCTTCAACGGACCAGGAAACAAGGCGGTGTCCGGGGACTCAACGCCCCGACCCGGCCCGACTACCGCTGACCGCCCCGCACCGGTCCCGGTGCCCGCGTCCCACCGGGCGCCCCCTCGTCCGGCGGGACCCCCAACTCCCATGCCAGCCCGTACCGCTGGAACAGTTCGGTACGCAACCGCGCCCGTGGCATGGCCGCTCCCGGCAGCAGCATCGCCACCACCGCCCCCATCAACAGCGCCCGCAGCAACGGATAGTCGGCATCGGGATCGGACGAGCCGTACGCCACGACCGTCTCCCGCAGCAACTGCGCAAGCCGTTGCTGCTCGGGGCACTGGATGAACCCCTCGGCCGTCAGAATCCCCGCCATATGCGTCCGCATCAGCAGCGGATGATCATGCGCCAGCCCCTGAATCGCGTCGATGGCCCGCGCCATCAGCTCCTGCCCCGCGTCCGGTCCGCTCGGCCGTGGGGCACGCTCCAGCGCCGCCTGTAGCGTGCGATGCATCAGCCGGTGCACGGCGGACTGGAGCAACTGCCGCTTGCCGGGGAAGTAGTAGGAGACCAGCCCCCGCGCGACCCCCGCCTCCCGGGCGATGTCCGCGAGCCGCGTCGCCTCATAGCCGTGCTCGCCCACCAGCTCGACCGTCGCCTGGAGCAGCCGCTCACGGGAGCGCCGCCGCAATTCTTCATTGACCGATGCGCTGCGGGGGGACATCCTGTAACTCCTGCGTTGACTGGTTGGAGGCCAACGAACTCAGTATGACTCCGGATCCCCGCACCTGGAACGGATCCGGTCAAGCTGCCCGATTCGGGAGACGCGGGGGATCGCCCGAACCGGGTGAACGTGAGGCCGGGGACGGCCTCTTGGCCTGCGACTACCCAGGTCGAGGGGCCGTCCCCGACTCATGTGGCGAGGGGCCGGGCTCCCGTATCCGCCGGTGCCTCTGAGGGCACCTCGTCGAGCCTTGGCCGGACCTTGGTCGGTCTTCTCTTTGGAGCTTGCTGAAATTCCTGACGGTGCATCAGGATCATGCGACGGCGGGCGGTTTCGGCGGCTCGGAAATCCTCGGAACGGCCGGTGGGCGCCACGCCCGGTGCGAATCGACGAGCCTTCGGCGAAGCCCTGGAGCGCTGAACTGCCCCTGAGTACCGGCCCGTTCAGCGACCTCCCCGACCGCCCGACCGCTGAGAGCTGTCGAGCGTGGTGAGCCACTGGGCGACGGTGGCGTCGATGAACTCGTCGGTGACCTGGCCGCGGTCGAGGAAGAGCCGGGCCAGGACCGGCCCGTAGAGCAGGGTGAACTCGGTGTCGTCGATCTGGACGCCGGAGGGCTCCAGCAGGGTGTTGAGCGACGCGTGCCGGTCCTGGCCGATACGGACCAGGGCCTGGGCGCTGTCGGGATCGTGGTCGGCCTGGGCGGTGACGGCCAGCACCGCGGTGCGGATGGCGGGTTGGCTGATGCCATCGCGCAGGCTCTTCAGCCAGTTGGTGGCCACGGTGCGTACATCGCTGCCCGGCTCGGGGTAGTTGCCGAGGTCGGGGCCTTCCAGGATCAGGTCGAAGAGCAGCGCGGCCCGGTTGGGCCAGTGCCGGTAGAGGGTCTGGCGGGTGACATCGGCGCGCTCGGCCAGCAGTGCGTATGTCAGCCCGGCGGGTCCGGTCCGGGGCAGCAGTTCTCGCGCGACGGTCAGTACGCGGCTGCGGGTGCGTTGGACGCGCGGGTTGCCCGGCGTCGGCCGGCGGCGGTGGAGGGGCTGCTGCATGGAGCCACCCTAACCGCCAATCATACGTGCCGCGTGATTCAAGCCCCACCTTGAATCATACGTCGCGTGTGATACAACGGAATCACACGCGCTGGATGATTCAAGGTCCGTGCGATTACCCCTCTCCAGGAAGTGCCTGATGTCCACTGCCATCACCTTCACCGAGTACGGCGGGCCCGAGGTCCTCACGCTGTCCCGGGTCGCCACCCCCGAACCGGGGCCCGGCCAGGTCCGCATCCGCGTGCGGGCGGCCGCCGTCAACCCGATCGACCTGCGCATTCGCGCCGGGATCATGCGGGGCGTCTTCCCGGTCGTTTTCCCGATGGTTCCGGGCTGGGACGTGGCCGGCGTCGTCGACAAGGCCGGCGAGGGCGCCACCGCCTCGGTCGGCGATGAGGTCTTCGGTGTCGCCTCGGCCGGCGGCTACTGCCGGTACGCCGTGCTCGACCGGCCCTTCACCAAGCCCGCAGAGGTCTCGTTCGAGACCGCGGCCGCGATGGTCACGGTCGGCGAGGCCGCCTGCCGGGCGATCGGGCACCTCGGCGTGCGACCGGGGCAGACACTGCTCATCCACGGCGCCGGCGGCAGCGTGGGCAGTATCGCGGTGCAGGTGGCCGCCGCCCGCGGAATCACCGTGCTCGGTACCACCGCCGAGCGGGACATCGCCCGCGTCAACGGCCTCGGCGCCATCGCCGTGCCCTACGGCGAGGGCTGGGTGGAGCGGGTCAGGGCCGCCGCCCCGGGCGGTGTGGACGCCGTCTTCGACACCTCGGGGGCGGGCGTGCTCGCCGACTCCGTCGCCCTGGCCGGCGATGCGGGCCGGGTCATCACCATCGCCGACCCGTCCTTCGAGGAGCACGGCGTGCGGTTCACCGGCATGGATCCGGCCGACCGCCTCCCTGAGGCGCTGCCGGAGCTGGCCGATCTGATCGCCGCCGGCAAGCTCGACGTCCCCGTCTGGCGCGCCTACCCGCTCGCCGAGGCCGCCCGAGCCCACGCCGACATCGAAGCCCACCGCAACCAGGGCAAGGTCGTCCTCCTCCCCTGAGCGGTTGCCCGCCGCCCCCACAACCTCTACCGCACAGCTCAGCAAACCACCGATAGGAACGTGACATGAAGGCCGCTCAGTTCGCCGGTTACGGCGCACCGGATGTTCTGCACATCAACGAGGTGGACCGCCCCGCCCCCGGCAGGGGTGACGTCCTGATATCCGTCGAGGCATCAAGCGTGAACGGACTCGACACGATCGTGCGCGCGGGAGGGCTGCGGATCGTGACCGGGCGCCGGTTCCCGCTCGGCGTGGGGCTGGACTTCGCCGGTGTCGTCTCCGCGACCGGCGCCGACATCCAGCAGTACCAGGTCGGAGACCGCGTGTGGGGCACCGTGCAGCCGCTCAAGCGGCACAGTGTCGGCGCGGCCGCCGAATACGTCGTGGTCCCCGCGGACCGCATCGGGCCCGCACCGTCAGACATCTCGCCGGTGGAGACCGCGTCCCTGGTCGTCGCGGGAACGACGGCACTGCTCGCGCTGCGGGACACGCTGCACCTCACGAAGGGTGAACGCCTCCTGGTGCGCGGCGCCGCCGGCGGCGTCGGCACGGCCGCCGTGCAACTCGCCCACGCGATGGGCGGACACGTCACCGCGCTGTGCCGCGACCGCCATGCCGAGGCGCTGAGTGAGCTGGGAGCCGACGAGGTTCTCGACTACGGCACCACCACCCCGGACCAGCTCGGCCCCTTCGACGCCATCCTGGACACGGTCGGTTCGGACCTGAACTCCTACCGGCGCCGGCTGACGCGCGAGGGCAGGATGGCCACCATCGCCCTCTCGGCCTCCTCCATGGCCGCGATCGCCGCCTCCAGCGTCCACGGCCCCCGCCGCATCCGCACCCTGAGCTCCAACCCTGACACCGCACTGCTCCGCGACCTGGCCGCCTACGTGGCCTCCGGCGAACTGCGCCCGGTCATCGACAGCGTCCATCCACTGACGGACATCGCCTCGGCGCACCAGGCATTCGAGCGCGGCGGAGTGGTGGGCAAGCAGGTGGTGAGGGTGTCCGGGGAGTAGGCGGACGGGTTCGCGATCCCGGTCGTCTCCGGTCGTGCTCTCGCCGGCGCCCCCTGGTCAACGTTGCTGACGGGGCATCAATTGCCTTACCTGCCAGTGAGGTTACTCAGGGAGGTGGGGCGTCGGTCAGGCGTATCCGAGCGCGGGGCGGCCGGCTGCACAGGACACCCCGCGGTGGCTTCGAGGCACCCCTCAGCCGGTGGGCCCGCTCCAGTAAGCGTCCTTCCACTCCATGGCGTCGGGGCTGAACTCGACCTCGATTGTGTCGGCGGCGTCGGGCGGCAGGGAGAAGGCGTACTTGCCGATGGCCTCCTTGCCGGGGAGGACGTAGCCGGTGATGACCTTCTGGCGGCCGCTGCCGTCGATGAGCAGCTCAGCGGACGCCCCGTCGGCGTCGCTGACTTCGGGGAGGCCGGTGTCGACCTTGACCCGCTCGGTGCCGGTGTTGAGCACCTTCACGATGACCTGGACGGCCTTGTTGCCCTTGGCGTGACCGAGGACGTAGTCGTCCGGGGTGTACGGCTTCGGCTTGGCGACCGTGACCTTGAGCCCGTTCTCGAAGGTGTAGGACTCGCCGAAGGACAGGTGGCGGGCCTTCTCCGACGCCGAGGCGGAGGCCTTCACCTCCTTGACCTTGGCGCGCGCGTCGTCGGTGACCTTCTTCACCGCGGTGATGGTGAGAACGGCGCCGCCGGCCGCGGCCAGCAGGCCGACCCCGCCCAGGATCACACCGGCCAGTGCCATGCCCTTGTTCGTCGCCCGGCCGCGTCGTGCGTGGCTCAGTCCGACGGAGCCGAAGACCACGGCGAGCAGGGCCGGCAGCCAGGACATCCAGAACAGGATGATGAGCAGGCCGAGGACGAGGCCGACGATGCCGAGCACCAGGGCCGTGATGCCCATGCCGTTGCGGGCCTGCGGTGCCGCCAGGGGAGCCATCGGGTACGGCTCCCAGCGGGGAGGGGGCGTCGTTCCCGGCGGCGGCGGTCTCCACGGGTCGTGGTCGTCCGGTATCCGGTCACCGGGCTGCCGGCCGTCGGACGGAGGGGGCACGGTCATGCACAGTCCTCGAAGTAGATGAACTGGCGAGATTAGCAGTCGCTTTGGCCATTCATTACTGGATTTCGGACAGGTCCGGACAAGCCGTCGTGGGCGTGACCGGTGACCGGCCGGGGCGGTCGGCGGGCGAGCAGCCGTCCGACGCGCGACCATGGGACCGGAGACCGATCCAGGGAGCCCTCCATGACCACACCGCGGGACCTGCTGATCGTTGCCATGGACGCGGAGTCCGGTCGCGCTCTGGAGCGGGGTGACCTGTCACTCGCGCTCGCGGGAGCCGAACTGATCGATCTGCTGAGTGCTCAGGCCGTCCGGCTGGACGGTGAGCGGATCGTGCCGGGTTACCGGCCGACGCTCCCGGACCGCCTGTTGGACCAGGCCGCGTCGCTCGTCCAGCAGTCGCCGTACGAGTCGGTCGACGACTGGCTGTGGCGCCGGGGTCACGGCCTGGCGGCGGCCTATCTGAGCGCCCTGGAGGACGACGGGGAGGCCACCCGGGAACACCGTCGCTGGCGGCCCTTCGAGGCCGGGCAGACGGTGCTGGCCGATTCGCCCGCGCGCCGCCGGGCGATGGACCGCTGGACCTCGCGGGAGGCCGTCCTCACCGCCCTCGCGACAGCCGCCAGGATCAACGGCGCAGAGACCGGAGGCGAGCCGGCCGAGGTCGACGACGCGGTGTCCACCGTGCTCGCCGCCGTCCATGACGCGGTCACGGAGCTGGAGGCGGAGCGACAGCGCCGCGCCGTCGAGAAGGCCGCCTTCGACAACATCTGGCGGGGCGACGGCAGCTGATCGCCCCGCGTCGATGTGCCGCGCTCAGCTATCGACGCGACGCTCTCAGCTGCCGGCGGCGGCCCGTCGGTCGCGGCGCTGCTTGAGGTGTCCGGCGCCGGCCAGCGCCGCCACCACGACGGCCGTGCCGATGAGCTGCTGACGGCCGTCCGCACTGGCGGCCATGACGGCGAAGACACCGAGGATGGCGGCGAAGGTGAGCCAGGTCAGATAGGGGAACGCCCACATCCGCACCGAGAGCTGCTCGGGCGCCTCGCGCTCCAGGCGGCGGCGCATCTTCAGCTGGGTGAGGCAGACGATGGACCAGACGACCAGCACCGAGCAGCCGGCGATGTTCAGCAGCCAGGCGAACACGGTGGTCGGCCAGACGATCCCGGCGATCACGGCCGCGAAGCCGAACACACAGGACGCCAGGACCGCGGCCGCCGGCACGCCCCGGGTGACCTTGCCCAGGAAACGCGGGCCCTGGCCCCGGCTGACGAGCGAGTACGCCATGCGCGACGAGCCGTAGATATTGGCGTTCATCGCGGAGAGCAGGGCCACCAGCACCACGATCTGCATGATCGTGCCGGCCGCCGGGATGCCGAGCGTGTCGAGCACGGTGACGTACGGGCCGTCCTTGGCGACCTTCGGGTTGTTCCACGGCACCAGGGTGACGACCACGGCCATGGAGCCGATGTAGAAGACGGCGATGCGCCAGACGGCGGTGCGGACGGCGCGGGTCACGTTCCGGCTCGGGTTGTCGGACTCGGCCGCCGCGATGGTGACGGTCTCCAGACCGGCGAACCCGGAAATGGTGGTCAGCAGCCCGGCCGCGAGTCCGGCGACACCGGTCGGGAAGAAGCCGCCGTGGCCGGTGAGATGGCTGGTGCCGGGGGCGTCGCCGAACACCCCGAGAATGCCGAGCACGCCCAGCACCAGAAACGCGACGATCGTGGTGACCTTGATCGCGGAGAACCAGAACTCGAACTCGCCGAAGTTCTTGACCGCGGTCAGATTGCTGGCGCAGAAGAACACCATGAAGATCGCCACCCAGCCGTAGGCGGGGATGAACGACACCCAGGTGTGCATGATCGTGCCCGCCGCGGTGGCCTCGGCGGCCACACCGGCGCAGAGCATCAGCCAGTACATCCAGCCCGAGGTGGTCCCCGCCCAGGAGCCGACCTCCTCCTCGGCATGCACCGAGAACGAGCCGGTGGAGGGCCGGGCCGCGGACATCTCGCCGAGCATTCGCATGATCAGCATGACCAGCGCGCCGGTACCCATGAAGAGGAGGACGATGGCCGGCCCGGCCGCGGCGATGCCGACCCCGGAGCCTACGAAGAGCCCCGCGCCGATGACCCCGCCGAGGGCGATCATCGACAGATGGCGCTGCTTGAGGCCGTGCGACAACACGGACTCGGAGTTCTGCCCGGCCTCCGGGGAGTACTGGGGCGACCGGGTGTTTGTCCGACTCATGGTCGTGCCTGTTCATTGGTGGTGACGTTCGGTGAGCCTGACGAGTGTGGGGGGACGTGTTGCGCGTACGGCGTGAACGCCCGCTATGCGGACAGTTCACTTACCTGTGGTGAAGGGGTCGACACGGATTGAAGTGGGTCTGCTCTGCGGGAGGGGCCCTGGTGGCGGGGGAAGGGGGCAAGGGGACGAATTCCGCGAGGGGCTCATGTGATCGAATTCTTCGCGTGTGGAGATGAAGCGTTCCGGGGTTTGCCGCAGGGGCATTCGGATATGGTTCAAATCACTTGTGGGTGGGGTGACTTGAATTCGGGGGAATCATGACCGTGCCTTTGGGTGTGCCTGCGCAATTTCCTGACGACACCGGTGCCGACACGTTCGTCGCGCAGCTCCCCACGGCGGTGGCTCCCGCGGACCGCGCGTATCTGTCGACCAAGCCGCCGCTGTTCCTGCTACGGGTGCCGGGGCACGGCGAGGAGTACGACAGAAGGGTGCGCCGGGTCTTCGAGGCGTTACGGCAGCCGCTCGATGACAAGGGGAAACTCGTACAGCACGCCGCCCTGGAAGCCGGGGCCGCGGGTACCGGCCTGCTGGCCGCGGCGGCGGGGGAGCGGCTCGGATACGGGATTCCCCGGCACATGACCCCCGACTGCTTTCCGCAATTCTCGCTGCTCCGCGATGTGATCGCGGACGTGATGGGACACGGAGCCCGGGGCGGAGCGGCCGCCGGTGCCAAGGCGCTGCGTGACCGGGCCTATGCGCAGCGGGTGCAGCGGGGCGGGCTGCCGGCCGTTCTCTGGAGGCTCGGCGGCGGTGCGAACCCTCCGGCCGAAGGTCTCCACGGCTGGCTGCTCGGCATCCTCTGGACACCGCTCACCCAGACGTTCCCACGCTGGTGGTGGGCGCTCCGCAAGACCCGGGAGCTCGTCCGGCCGATGCGTCTTTCGCCGTTCCGACGCGCGCGGTGGCTCGGGGCCGAACTCCACGCCGAGCGCGGCAAGGAGAACCTCTTCCGGGTGCTGGACGACATGGCCCAGCGGCAGGTGCTGAGACTGGCGCTCGGCGATGCGCACCCCCAGCGGGAGGAGTCGCTCCAGCGGCTGGAGGATCTGCTGGT
Organism: Streptomyces lydicamycinicus; assembly: GCF_000829715.2. Classification (NCBI taxonomy): domain Bacteria; kingdom Bacillati; phylum Actinomycetota; class Actinomycetes; order Kitasatosporales; family Streptomycetaceae; genus Streptomyces; species Streptomyces lydicamycinicus. The sequence goes on from NZ_BBNO01000007.1 coordinate 159,983, forward strand.
GCGGGCGCTGTTGGAGGACCTTCGGGTGCCGCAGCCCGGCAGGCTGCTGCCCAGGCGCAGGCGCCGCACCGCCCGGCCCGTGCTGCTGGTGGAGGTGCCCCCGGAGGGAACGCCGGGGGCGGAGCAGGCCGAGCGGTTCCTGCGCGCGTTCCACCGCGCGCGTGCCGCGGTGCAGCCGCCGGGGCCGCTGGTCATCGCGGTGGGCCGGCCCTCGGACGCGCTGCTGGCGGAGCTGGGCGGCCCGGCGGAGAGCAACCTCACGCAGGCCGGAATCCAGCTGACCCAGAAAGACGGCAGCCCGGTCCTGGTGACGTTCCGAGATGAGCCCCTGACGCGGCACGGCCTGCCCATTCCGCAGGTGAACCCGAAGACTTTCAGCACCAGTTGGCAGACCATGACCTCGCTGGTGACGGCCGGCGCGGTGGTATCCGCAGCCGTGCTCGGCGTATGGGTCGTCGGGGTGGTCCAGGGGCCGCCGGCCCATCCCTGCGTCGGCGGGGACGACTCCGTCGCCGCCTCCGCGCAGGCGGAGCCGGTCGGCGTCCGGCCCAAGGAGTGGTACGACGCCGCCACCGGTGCGATCCGCAAGGAGAACAAGCGGGCCGAGGCCCTCGCCGCGGCCGGCAGCACGGTCCGCACCGTGGTGGCCTTCGAGTCGAACCGGCCGACCACCGAGATCAACACCCGGTTCGACGGCAGCATCCCGGAACTGCGCGGTATCGCACTGTGGCAGCGGAGGCTGAACGACGAAGCCATTTCCGACGACACCCGGGTGCCGCTGCGAGTGGAAGTGCGCAGCGCCGGAGAGGAATTCCGGGACGCCGAGCAGGAAGCGCGCAAGCTGGTGGCGGAGCAGAACGCCGGCAGCCGTCGCAAGCCCTACGAGCAGGTCATCGGAGTCCTCGGGTACTCCCAGAGCAGGGACGAGACCCGGGCCGCCCTGAAGGTGCTCAGCGCGGCAGGCATCCCCACCGTGGGGACCACGGCCACCGCCGACGAGATGCTGGACGGGGACAACCAGAGCTACTGGCCCTTCGCACCGGCCAACAGCACGGAGTCCCGGATCGAGGCGGACTTCGCGAGCAAATCCGACATCGTGGCGCGGCGGAACGGGGAGGGCGGCTGCACGACGGCCGCACAGGCCGTCATCGTGCAGAGTCCGGCGGACCTGTACAGCAGAAGCCTGACCGGAAAGTTCAGCCACGACTTCCCGGGAAGTTCGCAGGTGATCAATTTCGCGCAGAACGGCGACTTCCGGCGGGCGCCCGCCGGCACCCCCCGGGTCTCCAGCGCCCATGACCTCGCGGAAACGGTGTGCCGCGCGCTGAAAGCACAGCCGGATTCCATGGTGTTCTGGTCCGCGCGAGCCCGTGACTTCATCGCCTTCATCAATGCGCTGAACGCCCAGGGGACCTGTATCGAGGACGACATCACGGTGTTGGGCGGCAATGAGCTGACGATGGTGGCGCAGACCGGCTCCTTCAGCGACAAACGCTGGCTGCGGCTCTACTACTCGTCACATCGGATGCCGGTCACGGACACCCGGGCCAGTGAGAAGACCCGGGAGTTCGTCGAGGTCTATGACCGTTTCGTGCGCGACACGACGCACGGCGCCGACCCCTGGCGCCAGGACGGCCATGCGGCGGTGGCGTACGACGCCTTCCATGTCCTCTCCCGGGCGGCCGATGTGACGTACCGCGACAAGCACGCCGACCGCCGGTCCATGCTGACCGCGCTCACCAGCGGGATGAGCTTCGACGGAGCGACCGGCTACGTCTCCTACCAGGCGGGCGCCAACGCGGCGCCGGCCGACAAGACGTTTGTGCTCCTGCGGCAGGGCGCCGAGGGGGCGGTCTCCGTGGTCGCCTGCGGTGCCTACCGGCAAGGTCTGACGACCCAGGGGCAGGCCCCGCCGTGCGCCGCCGAGGGGAAACACTGACCTCAGCCGACCGGAACCGTCGTGGCGTGCCTCCGCTCCATGGAGCCCGACCAGGTGCGCCGCGGCGGGCGGCCGACGAACTTGCCGAAGAGCAGCGCCGCCGCGGTGGCCGCGAGGACCCCTGGCACCATCTCGTAGATACCGGACTGGAGCGGCCCGAGGAGCGGGTCGATGTGCTTCCACAGGACGACGGTGGCCGCCCCCGTCAGGATCCCGGCCATCGCCCCGGCTCGTGTCATCCGCGGCCAGTAGAGCGACAGCAGGATCACCGGGCCGAAGGCCGCGCCGAAGCCCGCCCAGGCGTACGCGACGATGTCCAGCACGGCACCGCCGCTGAGTGCGATGACGTAGGCCACCAGGGCGACCACGACCACCGTCGCGCGCGCCGCCAGCACCATGGACGCGTCCGAGGCCTGGCGTTTGACGAACGCCCGGTAGAAGTCCTCGGTGAGCGCCATCGCGGAGACCAGCAGCTGGCTGTCCGCGGTGGACTTGATCGCGGCCAGCACACCGACCAGCAGGATGCCGGCGACCCAGGGATTGACCAACTGGGCGCACAGCGCGATGAAGACGGTCTCCGGGTTGTCCGGCGCCCGGTCGAGCGCGGCGATGCCCACCAGTCCCACGAGCGAGGCGCCCGCCAGACAGACGACCACCCAGCCCACGCCGATCCGGCGGGCCCGGGGTATCTCGCGGGTGCTGCGGATGCTCATGAAGCGGGCCAGGATGTGCGGCTGTCCGAAGTAGCCCAGGCCCCAGGCCAGTAGGGAGATCACCGCCACCGCGCCGAGCGGCCCACCGGACGTCCACCGGCTGCCGTCGAAGCCGGCCTCCGCCCCCATGTCCAGCAGGGCGGGGCTCTTGCGGGTGAGCGCTCCGTGCAGCGCGCCGAAGCCGCCCAGCGTCGCGATGGCGATCGCGGGGAGTGCCACTGCCGCGCAGAACATCACCGTGGCCTGGATCGAGTGCGTCACACTCACCGCACGGAAGCCGCCCAGGACGGTGTAGACGACGATCACCACGGCGAAGACGGTGAGTGCGAACTCGAAGCCGCCGCCGAAGATGCCCTCGAACAGCACGCCCCCGGCCAGGAGTCCGCTCGCCACGTACACGGTGAAGAACACCACGGTGACGGTCGCCGAGACCAGGCGCAGCATTCTGCTGCCGTCCTCGAACCGTTCCTCCAGATACGCCGAGAGCGTCTTGGCGTCGCCGGCCAGCTCGGTGTACGTACGCAGCCGCGGCGCGACCAGAAGCCAGTTGAGATAGGTGCCGATGGCCAGGCCGACGGCGATCCACGAGGCGCCGATCCCCGCCGCGTACACCGCGCCCGGCAGTCCCAGGAACAGCCAGCCGGACATATCACTGGCGCCCGCGGACAGCGCCGCCAGCGGTGCACTCAGCCGGCGCCCGCCCAGTGCGAAGTCGGAGAACGTCACGGTGTCCTGATACGTCCAGATGCCCACGGTCACCATGGCGAGCAGGAAGATCCCGAATGTGATCATGACGGGTACGATCAGGGGTGTCACCATTGCTCCCTAGCTGCTGGCACTGCCATCGATGGCACGGGCGCCCGGGGGAGATCTCGTGCGGAGATCCCGGGGCGAGAAGGCTCCGGCGCGAGCAGACGATACGGATCTGCCACCGGGAGCGGCACCCTTTTGACAGATGTCCTTGGCGACCGCAAGCCCCCGCCGCCCCCGGTCCCGGCAGGCCCGGGGCGGAACCGGGGCCAGGACCTTATCGCGGGGACCGGACCCGGGCGGTGGTCAACACCCCTACATCGCATGGGACTTGGCGCATTCCGATGGGGTGCGGATCACTCGCCGGGGTCGGTGCGGCAGGTGTCAGGCGGTCCGGCGGCGGAGCTTCACGGTGTTGTCGGTGCGGGGGTCGGGCTTTCCGTCGTGGCCGGTCCGGAAGCTCGGGTGTTCCTCGCAGCGCAGCAGGTCCCACTCCCCGTCCGGGAGGCCGAGGTCCGCGACGACTTCCTCCGGAGTGGGCAGAGGTACAGCGGAGTCGGGCTCCCAGGCGGGCAGTCCCGCATGGCCGACGATGAGCAGCACACCGCCGGGGGCGACCGCGGCGGCGGCCTTCCGCAGGATGTCCTCGCGCGGCATGGCGTCGCTGGGGGAATGCAGGAATTGGGCCGTGACGAGATCGAAGGTGCCCGCCGGGAACGTCGCACTGAGATCGTGTCGCTGCCAGGTGATGCGGTCGGCGACCGCGGTCGCCGCCGCGTGCCCGGCCGCCCGGCCGAGGGCGACCCCGGAGATGTCGACGGCGGTGACCTCCCAGCCCCGCTCGGCGAGCCAGATCGCGTCCGCCCCTTCCCCGCATCCCAGGTCCAGTGCGCTGCCCGGGGCGAGGTCGCCGGCCTCCCGGACCAGGGCGGAGTTGGGGCGGCCGCTCCACATCCGGTCGCTCTGGGCGTAGCGGGTGTCCCAGTACTCCTCGTCCGGGACGGTGACGTCATGGGTCATGAGAGTCCTCCTCGGTCCGTGCTCCTCGGTGAGGTGCGGCAGCGCCGTTTCCGTGGCCTGCCCCCCTTGCCGGGATGCTCCGCCCGGATCGGCGAAAATGACAAGCTTCCTTGCCGTCTCGGCAAACGAAGGGAAAGGTGCCACCTGGGGCTCTGGCCGTCGCGGCCGTTTTCGGGAGGCAGCGTCACCCGTACGGCCATAGCGTGAAGAGAGGGCCGAAGACTTCCCCTCGATGGAGCACTGGGGTGATGCGCAATGACCGAGTTCGCAGAGCGCGGGTCGCGGAACACCGGGAGCCTGGGGCGGACGACCATCGCCGATGGTGTGGTCGCGAAGATCGCCTTCCTGGCGGCCGGTGATGTGGCAGGAGTCCATGCCCTGGGCAGCGGGCTCTCGCGGTCGGTGGGAGCCCTACGCAAACGCGTACCCGGGGGCGGCACGACCACCCCGCACGGTGTCAAGGTCGAAGTCGGCGAGAAACAGGCGGCGGTGGACCTGGACATCGTCGTCGAGTACGGCGAGGTCATCCCCGATGTGGGGCAGGCGGTGCGGGAGAACGTGATCTCCGCGGTGGAGCGGATGGCCGGCCTCGAAGTCGTGGAGGTCAATATCGCGGTCAGCGATGTGCGGCTCCCCGAGGAGGAGGAAGCCGAAACGGAACGGGTGGTGTAGCGGCACGGTCCGCGCAGGCGGGCACGGTGCGTCCGGCGGGTCAGCGCCCGGGGGACGAGCCGTCCGCGCCGGGGAACGCGCAGACGGCGATGCCCCGTTCCGCGACGCTGCCCAGGGCCAGGAAATGGTCCGTCCGGCAGACACTGGTGACCATCCGGTACGGAGACCGCACGGCGCGCAGATCCCCGGCCGCGCCGCCGTCGGGTCGGACCGCCAGCACCCGCGCCGTCGGGTGCGGCGGCATCGAGAGCCGCAGCCGCTTCAGCACCTCCCAGACCGACCGACGGACCCCGCGCGGCATACCGTGCAGCAACTCCACACCGGCTGACCGCGGTCGCGCCAGGGCCACCCAGAACGCGCCGTCGGGACCGAGGGAGATGTTGTCGGGGTAGCCGGGAAGCCCGTCGGCCAGGGTGTCGGCGGTGCCGGCCCGGGGGCCGGTGAGCCGGTAGCGGCTCAGGCGGCGGGCCCCGCTCTCGGCCACGACCAGAAAGGACTCGTCCGGGGCCAGGGCCACGCCATTGGCGAACTGAAGCCCGTCCAGCAGGACTTCGGGGGAGCCGCCGGGCCGCAGGCGCAGCAGCTGACCGGTTCCGGTGTGCTCCAGGAAGTCGCCCAGCCACTCGTCGAGACCGTAGCGACGGCTGGAGACGGTGAAGTAGACCGTGCCGTCCGCCGCGGCGGTGACATTGCTGGCGAACCGCAGGGGCCGGCCGGCCACCTCGTCGGCGAGCACCCGGACGGTCCCGGGCCGCGGGTCGACGCACAGCAGACCGCGCCGGGCGTCACAGACCAGCAGCTCACCGCCGGGCAGGGGGTGCAGGCCGAGCGGTCTGCCACCCGTGTGTGCCACCGCCGTTGCCTCGTCCGCCGCACCCGACGCCGAGAGGCGCAGCCGCCAGATCGCACCGTCCGCGGCCCCCGCGAAGAGGGTGCCGTCGGCATCGGCCACCACGTCCTCGGGGCCGTCGATCCCGGGCGCGACGATACGCAGCGCCGGCAGTGTCCGCGGGCCGCCCCGTCCGGCGCCGTCCGTGAGCTGCACGTTCACCGTCACAGCGTCCCGCGACGCCGGGCGGCCTTGAGACACCGGGTCATCTCCTCGGCGTACGGCAGCGCCACGCACACGGTGAGACCGACTCCGATGCCGGCCAAATAGCGGGCGGGCAACGGGGATTCCTTGGGCAGCAGCTTCCAGTCCCCGGCGCCGCGGCCGCCGCGCAGCGTGCCGCGGACCTGGTCGGCGTGCAGACAGGCGAGGAACGCCAGCGCCGTGAGTGGCAGGACCTCCAGAAAGCTGTGGATGTGCTGCTCCATGGGACGGACCTCCCGCTCGGTCGTCGCCAGGCTCACATCCCACAGCGCGGTGGCGCCGTGCGCCAGGGCCGCACCGCCCATCACCGTCAGGACCAGCGGATTGACCTTGGCCAGCAGCCCCAGGGTGACCGGCACCCCGGCTTCCGCCATCATCAGCGCGTGCACCGCCGATTCCCGGACGCCGCTGGTCTCCTCGATCCGGGTCCGCCGGTGCATGATCCAGTCCGCCACCGAGGGGACGAACCAGAGCGGCATGACGCCGTACATCAGAAAGCGCCGGCTGGTGTCCTCGGCATCCAGGGAGCGGCGGGGGACGGAGCGGTCGGCGGGCCGGCGCCAATGGCGCCATGCGCGGGCGACCGGGCTACGGTGCAGGTCCATCTCTTGCCTCCGGAATCGTGTGGTCGACGGCTCGCGGACACCGCCCGTACACGCCGCACGGATCATCACCGGCCAGCCAAGCAGAACCCTCCGCATCCGGCATCCGGGGAACGCCCGGCCGGCCCGGCTCTTACGAGGCGCCGCCCACCCGGGCCACCTCGGGGGTTTCGGTGTCCAGCGGCACCGACCAGGAGCGGACCAGACCCAGCTGGACGGCCTGCCGCGGCAGCACCGCGTCCAGGAGCCAGTCGGTGGCCACCCGGACGCGGTTGCCCGGCATCGCCAGGAGGTGGTAGCCGCGGGTGACCACCCCGGCGAGCGGGCCGGACAGCGGGATGTGCAGCGGGTTCGCGGCGGCCTGGATGCCGCCCAGGTCCACCATGAAGCCCAGGTCATGGTGCTCGTAGGCCCGTGGGGTGCCCTGTCCGCAGGACGCCGCCACATTGTGCGCCGCGACCTTGCCCTGCCGCTGGGCGTGCTGGGCGGTCATCGGCGTCGTCTCACCGGGGCGGGTCAGGTCGGGCACGGCCGCGGCGTCACCGCAGGCGAACACCCCCGGCCGGCCGGGCACGCCCAGGAACTTGTCGACGCACAGCCGTCCCTTGTCGGTGGGCAGCCCCAAGGACTCGACCAGCGGGTCCGGCCGTACGCCCACACACCAGATCAGGGAGTGGCTGCTGACGAACTCGCCGTCGTCGAGCAGGACCCCGTCCGGGGTGGCCTCCTTGACGGAGGTGCGGGTGCGGACATCGACGCCGCGGGCGCGCAGGACCCGGTCGGCGGTGCGCGACAGCCGCTCGTCGAGCTCGGGCAGCACCCGGTCGGCGAGGTCCAGCAGCAGCCAGCGGGGGCGTGGGCCGTCCCGCAGGCCGGTGTTCTGCCGGGCCAGGGAGTCGGTGAACCGCACACCGTGGGCGGTGACTTCGGTCCCGGTGTAGCCGGCGCCCACGACGACGAAGGTGGTCCTGGCGGCCCGCTCGGCCGGGTCCTCGGCCGCGGCGGCCAGCTCGACCTGACGGGTGATGTGGTCGCGGAGGTACAGCGCCTCGGGCATCCCGCGGAAGCCGTGGGCATGCTCGGCGACTCCAGGGACGGGCAGCAGTTTGTTGACGCTGCCGACGGTCAGCACCAGCCGGTCGTAGGACAGCGAGCCGTCCCGGTCCTCGGGGTCGGTGTAGGCCACCCGGCGGGCATCGAAGTCCACGTCATGGACCTCACCGAGGACGAGCCGGACGCCCGGCAGGGTCCCGGTGAGCGAGACCGAGATCCGGCGGGGTTCCAGGATTCCGGCCGCCACCTCCGGCAGCAGCGGCACATACAGAAAGTAGTCATGGGGGTTGATGAGCACGATCTCGGCGGCTCCCTTGGCCTGCCGGGAGAGCGTGCGGGCACATTCGTAACCGGCGAAGCCGGCTCCGACGATCACGATCCGAGGACGACGTCGCTTCACGTGGACTCCTGCGGTCGAGGAAGGTGCTGGAGCGCCGGGCCGGACAGGGCCACCGTCCGGTGCGGGCCGACGGCCGGCGCGGGCACACCGTGGTGTCCTGTCGGCTAACCGGTGTGCGGCCGGGTACACATGGGTCCCCTGTCATTCTGCGGGCGGCCGGCCCTGGGTGGCACGTTGGGGGAGGACCGTGTAGGCAGGGTCCCGCGCGGACGCCAGGCCGGCCGCGAAGACACCGAAGCGGGTGCAGGCCGAGCCGGCGAGCAGCGCCAGACCGGCTGCGACGGCCGCGCCGCGGGAGCGGTGGCCGGCGAGCGCCGCGGCCGCCGCGCCACCGCCGAGAAGCAGTTCGGCGGCGCGCAGCAGCCGCCCCGCCCGCCCTTCCCGGTAGGTCTCCGCCACCATCCCCAGGCGCCGTTCGGCCGCCCGGGTGGCCGCCGCGTCCGCCACGGCCGCCAGCACGGCGGCGCAGCGGGCCGGGGCGCTCTCCCGGGGCGGTGCGACCACCAGCGCCATACCGGCGGCCGCGGCGGTCGCGGAGGCGGCGAAGAGATAGGGCAGCTCGCGGTGCGCGCCATGCCATGCCGGTACGGCGGTGTCCGCGGCGAGCACGGCGGTATAGGTGGCCACGGCCGGTCCCAGGGCCGCGGCGGCCGCGGTGGCGGCGGCACCGGCCCGGGGCAGCCGCCCGGCCACCGCGCACAGGGCCGCCGCGCCGGCCATCGGCCCGTAGCCGCCGAGCAGCCAGGAGCCGACGCTCATCGGTGAGGTCGGCTTCAGCACGCGCAGCATGTGGGTGAAGCGTGCCGGGCGGCCGAGGTCGTTGATCAGCGCGGCCGCGGACAGCGACACCGCCGCCAGGGAGGACACCTTCAGCGAGGTCGCCAGGGTGGTGCGGCCGGTCAGCTGGGCACCGGCGGCGAGCACCGAGCCGGCCCCCGCGAGCCCGCCGAGGAAGAAGTAGCCGGCGATGTCGCGGGCGGACCAGGACGGGGCCTTGATGACCGGTCGGCCGTAGTAGGAGCGGAACTCCGCCCGGGGGACCATGAGTTCCTCGCCCCTACGGCGGCGGGTGCGTCCGCCCGCGGTGCGCGGTGCCGGGCGCGTCATCGCCGTACCGTCCTTCGCAGCATCGCGGGCAGCGCGAAGGACAGCGCCAGGCCGCCCGCCAACGACAGTGCCGCCGCCCCCGCATGCCGCCACATGGCGGGCAGGTCACGGGTGGTGACCACCGGGTCGGGTGGCAGCCCGTAGACCTCCGGTTCGTCGAGCAGCAGGAAGAAGGCCGCGTCGCCGCCGACGCCGTCCCCGGGGTCGTGGCCGTAGAGCCGGGCCCCGGCCACGCCCGCCGCCTGTAGTTGGCCGACCCGCAGCGCCGCGCGCGCACGCAGTTCGTCCAGCGGACCGAACTGGATCGACTCCGTCGGGCACGCCTTGGCGCAGGCGGGCTCCTGCCCGGCGCCGAGCCGATCGTAGCACAGGGTGCACTTGAAGGCGCGGCCGTCGGAGGGGCGTTGGTCGATGACGCCATAGGGACAGGCGGGGACGCAGTAGCCGCAGCCGTTGCAGATGTCCTCCTGGACCACGACGGTCCCGAACTCGGTGCGGAAGATCGAGCCGGTCGGGCAGACATCGAGGCAGGCCGCATGGGTGCAGTGTTTGCAGACGTCGGAGGACATCAGCCAGCGGAGGTCGCCGCCGGCCGGTGCCTCCCCCGCCAGCGGGAGTTCCGTACGGCCCTCGGGCGCGGGCACCGGGGGAGCGGACGGCGGCACCGACTGCTCGATGAAGGCCACATGGCGCCAGGTGGAGGCGCCGAGGCTCACGGTGTTGTCGTACGACATGCCGGTGAGCGACAGCCCGTCCTCCGGGATCGCGTTCCACTCCTTGCACGCCACCTCGCACGCCTTGCAGCCGATGCAGACCGAGGTGTCGGTGAAGAACCCCACCCGGGGCGGGGCACCGGCATGACCGGCGTCCCCGGCCGGGTCGGGTTCCGGGCCGCTGAGCAGGCTGTCGGTCATGGCCGCTGGTCCTCTCCGGTGTGCTCGGTGATGCCCGCGCGCCGCCGGTAATCGGCCACCAGGCGGGGGAGTGCGGGGCCGCGCGGCCGGCGTCCCGGCCGGATGTCGGCCGTGAGGGCCTTGTCCTCCTGGATATGGGAGTTGGGGTCCAGCGCGATGGCGACCAGCTCGTTCGGCGCGTCGCCGGTGACGACCCCGTTGGGCCCCCAGTGGAACGGCAGCCCGATCTGATGCACCGGACGGCCGTGCACGGTCAGGGTCCGCATGCGGTCGGTGACCGCCACCCGCGCCTCGATGGCGTTGCGGGCGGTGATGATGGTGGCCCATCCGGAGTGCTCCAGACCGCGCTCGGCGGCGAGCCGCGGCGACACCTCACAGAACAACTCGGGTTGCAGCTCGGCCAGATAGGGCGACCAGCGGCTCATCCCGCCCGCCGTGAAGTGCTCGGTGAGCCGGTACGTGGTCAGCACGTACGGATAGACCCCGGCCCCCGGTTCGTCGCCGCTGGGGTGGTAGCGGTTGCCCTCGCGGACGTAGAGCTGCCGGGTGGGGGAGCGCGACCGGCCGGGGTGGAGGGCGCTGGTGAACGGCGAGTCCTGCGGCTCGTAATGGGTGGGCAGCGGCCCGTCGTGGAGCCCGGATGGGGCGTAGAGCCAGCCCTTGCCGTCCGCCTGCATGATGAAGGGATCGTCGCCGCGCAGGGCGTCGGGTCCGGTCGCCCCGGGCGGCGGCACATGGTCCGGTGCCCGGTCGGGGATGAAGTCCGGGACGTCACGGCCGGTCCAGCGTCCGTGGTCGGCGTCCCACCACACATACGCCTTGCGCGCGCTCCAGGGAGTGCCGTCGGGAGCGGCCGAGGCGCGGTTGTAGAGGATCCGCCGGTTCGCGGGCCAGGACCAGGCCCAGCGTGCGGCGACCCAGTCCTGCTCGGTGTGCGGGGTGCGGCGGGCGGCCTGGTTGACGCCGTCCGCGAAGACCCCGCAGTAGATCCAGCAGCCGCACCGGGTCGAGCCGTCGTCTTTGAGCTCGGTGTACGTGCTCAGCGGCGCCCCGTCGGGGCCGTGCCCGTTGATCTCGGCGAGCACGGCAGCGGCGACCGGCTCCTGGAGCGGCCCCGCCACCGGGTAATCCCATGTGAGGTCCTGCACCATCCGGTCCATCGGGTCGGTGGACGCCGCCAGTTTCTCCTTGATGCGCCGGCCCAGGTGGTACATGAACCACAGATCACTGCGGGCGTCGCCCTGCGGCTCGACGGCGGCATGGTGCCACTGGAGCCAGCGGTTGGTGTTGGTGAAGGAGCCGGACTTCTCGGTGTGCGAGGCCGCCGGGAGGAAGAACACCTCCGTCCCGATGTCCTCGGTGCGCAGTTCGCCCGTCTCGATCTCGGGACCGTCCTGCCACCACGTCGCCGATTCGATGAGCGAGAAGTCGCGGACGACCAGCCAGTCGAGCCGGGCCATGCCCAGCCGCTGGAGACGGGTGTTGGCGGAGCCGACCGCGGGATTCTCGCCCATCAGGAAGTAGCCCTTGCACACCCCGTCCAGCTGGGCGAGGACGGTGTCATAGGTGCTGTGCGAACCGGTGAGCCGCGGCAGATGACCGAAGCAGAAGTCATTGGCGGGCGTGGCCGCGTCGCCGTAATACGCCTTCAGCAGACTGACGGTGTACGCCCGCATCTCACCCCAGAAGCCCTTGTCGGTACGGCTCGCCGCGACAAAGGTGTCCAGGTCCTCGTGGGTGTGCGCATGCGGCATCGGCAGATAGCCGGGCAGCAGGTTGAACAGCGTGGGGATGTCACTGGACCCCTGGATGGAGGCGTGACCGCGCAGTGCCTGGATGCCGCCTCCGGGGCGGCCGATGTTCCCCAGCAGGAGCTGGAGCACACTGGCCGCCCGGATGTACTGCGAGCCGGTCGAGTGCTGGGTCCAGCCCACCGCGTAGACGAAGGCGCTGGTGCGCTCGCGCCCGGAGTTCTCGGTCAGGGCCCGGCACACCTCCGCGAAGGTCTCCCGCGGCACCCCGCAGGTCCGCTCGACCATCTCCGGTGTGTAGCGGGCGTAGTGCCGCTTGAGGATCTGGTAGACGCAGCGGGGGTGCCGCAGGGTGGGGTCGCTCGGCGCACCGGCGTGGGCCTGCGGACCGCCCGCGCCATGGGTCTCGGCGTGGCCCGGCGGCGGGTGGGAACTGCTCGCGGCGTCCCGCAGGCGCTGGTCCCGCAGCTGCTCGACATCGCCCGCCGGGGCCTGGACGTCGGTGCCCTCGTACTGCCAGCTCGCCGGGTCATAGCGGCGCTCCGCCTCGTCCAGCCCGGAGAACACGCCGTCGAGGTCCTCGGTGTCGCGGAAGTCCTCGCTGACGAGGGTGGCGGCGTTCGTATAGGCGAGGACGTACTCCCGGAAGTCCTTCTCCTCGGTCAGTACGTGATGGATCAGCCCGCCGAGGAAGGCGATGTCGGTGCCCGCCCGGATCGGCACATGCAGATCGCACAGGGCACTGGTGCGGGTGAAGCGCGGATCGACATGGATGATCTTCGCGCCGCGCGCCTTGGCTTCCATGACCCACTGGAAGCCCACCGGGTGCGCCTCGGCGAAATTGGAGCCCTCGATGACGATGCAGTCCGCGTGCTGGAGATCCTGCATGAAGGTGGTCGCCCCGCCGCGCCCGAACGAGGTGCCGAGACCGGCGACCGTGGAGCTGTGGCAGACCCGGGCCTGATTCTCCACCTGGACCACGCCCAGACCGGTCAGCAGCTTCTTGATCAGGTAGTTCTCCTCGTTGTCGAGGGTGGCGCCGCCCAGGCTGGCGATGCCGAGCGTACGGGCGACCCGCCGGCCGTCCGCCTCCCACTCCCAGGTGGCACGGCGCAGCTCGATCACCCGCTCGGCGATCATGTCCATGGCCGTGTCGAGGTCGAGCCGCTCCCACTCGGTCCCGTAGGGCCGCCGGTACAGCACCTCATGGCGGCGGGCGGGTCCGGTCGTCAGCTGAAGCGTCGCCGCGCCCTTGGGACACAGCCGCCCCCTGCTGACCGGCGAGGCGGGGTCCCCCTCGATCTGCACCACCCGCTCGTCCTTGACGTAGACCTGCTGCCCGCAGCCCACCGCGCAATACGGGCAGACCGAGGCCACCACGCGGTCCGCGGTGTCCGTGCGCGGGCGCAGCGCCTCGGTTCGCCCGGACATCGCGGCCCGCCCCCGGCCCAGCGGGTCACCGCCCGTGAGCTGCCGGTACGCGGGCCAGCCACGCAGCAGCCGGCGTACGCCCATGGTTCCTCCAGCGTCGGCTCGTCTCCCTCCACGCTCGCCCCCGCGGGCCGGGCTCGCCCCTTGGTAGGCCTGTTACTGACCCAACCGGGCACCCGGGGGGCGGCGGGGCGGCCGCACATGCGTCGCCGGGCGCCTCGCGCGACAGTGAGAGATGCGGCCACCGGTACGAAGGGCAGGCGGGGCACATGGGTGCCGAGGACGGACTGACGGCATACCGCGGCAAGCGGCACTTCGACCGGACGCGCGAGCCGCCGGGTGCCCCGGCGGCGGCCGGCGACACCTCGTCCTTCGTCGTCCAGATCCACGACGCGAGCACCCTGCACTTCGACTTCCGGCTGGAGGTCGACGGGGTGCTGAAGTCCTGGTCCGTCCCCAAGGGGCCGTCCGCCGACCCGCACGACAAGCGGCTGGCGATGCCCACCGAGGACCATCCGCTGGAGTACCGGGAATTCGAGGGCGTGATCCCGGAGGGGGAGTACGGCGCGGGCACCGTGATCGTCTGGGACCAGGGCAGCTACCGCCCGCTGCCCCGGAAGAAGAAGGGCCGCCCGCTGTCGTTCGGCCAGGCGCTGGAGGACGGTCATGTCTCCTTCTGGCTCGACGGCAGCAAGCTCCACGGCGGCTATGCGCTGACCCGGTTCCGTACCGGTGAGGGCCCCGGGAAGCGGGAGTCCTGGCTGCTGGTCAAGGAGAACGACGATCGGGCCGGGCGGGGCGGTACGCCGGACGCCCGGCGGGCCCGCTCCGTACGCAGCGGCCGCACCCTGAAGCGGGTGGCCGCCGAAGAGAGCCCGGGGCAGCCCGGCTGACCGGGGGACGCCATGTCCGGCAAGGCGCTCATCGTGATCGACATGCTCAATTCTTATGAGCACGCGGACGCGGAACTGCTGCTGCCCTCGGTGCGGCAGACCTTGCCGCATATCACCGCGCTGATCGAACGGGCCCGAAAGAACGATGTCGAGATCATTTACGTCAATGACAATTTCGGCCTGTGGCGCTCACACCACGACGAACTTCTGGACACCGTACTGAGCGGCCCGCACGCCGATCTGGTGGAGCCGGTCCGGCCGGACGAAAAATCGCTGTTCGTGGTGAAAGCACGGCACTCGGTCTTCTATGAAACGCCGCTGGAATATCTGCTGCGGCAGCACGGCATCGACACGATCGTGCTCTGTGGTCAGGTCACCGAACAATGCGTGCTCTATTCGGCGCTCGACGCTCATATCCGGCATATTCGGGTCATCGTCGCCGAGGACGCCTGTGCGCATATCCATGAAGACCTCGCCGCCGCCGCGCTGCGCATGATGGAGCGCAATATGCAGGCCCGGATCGCGCGCTCGGACGACCCCGACGTCCTGTGAGGGCGCTCGGCGAGGCCGCCGAACCGGCGTGCCGCGGGACCGTGAGATCAGGGCGGGGCGGCCGGGGCACGGCAGGGGCTAGATCTCCCTGTCCCCGTCCCCCGCGTCGTCCCGGGCGATATGCACCGCCGCCTCCTCCGCCGACGCGGCGCCGCCGTCGATCCCGACGTCCCGGGCGGCGATGTCATTGCTGCCTCCGCGCCAGAACCCCTCGTCGGAGCCCACGAGCCGGCCCGCCCGCTCGTCGCCGCATTCGAGGTCGGTCGGTTCCCCCACCCCGCCCGGGAGGTCGCCGATCCCGTCGCCGTCGGGTGCGCTGACCTCCGGCATCTCCACCGACAGCCGGTGCTCCAGCGATTCACGCTCGTGCAGCTCGCGCGCGGTGGTCCCCTCGTGGTTCACCACGAAGGGCCGCTCGGGCGGCGAATAGCCGCTGTCCAGCGTCTGGTCGAGGTCCGGCTCGTCCAGGGCGTCCTCCATGTCGAGCGCGTTGGGGTTGTCCCGGGGATCGGATCTGGGCGGCTGGTAGACCTCGTCGCCCATCGCGTCGTCGGACATAACCGCCCTCCCTCTTCCCGTCCATTCGCCCGGCCGCGGGGTGCGGCAGGTGCTCTACGACCAATTGTCCGCCTCCTGGAGGCTCCCGGCAGCGCCAGGATGAGCGGACCGGGCCCGGCCTCAGGCGCGCCGGTGCTCCGTCGCGATCCCGACGGCCTCGGCGATGCTCTGCACATTGCCGAACCGCTCGTGTGCGGGCAGCCGCTCGGCCATGGCGACCAGCCGGTCCGGTGCGTTGTTGCGCCGCAGGGTCTCGATGATCGCGTACTTGTCGGCCGGGTACAGGCTGCGCCCGAGGTGCTGGGCGAGTTCGGAGCGCAGTCCCACGTCCTCCTCGGTCATGCCGCTCGGTGTGCCGCCCCGGAACTCGCTCTCGGGGGACCACGCCGCCACCGGCTGGTCCTCGCCCGCCGGCTGGAGTTCATGCTCCTCGTCCGTTCGCAGGGCGCGCTCCGCCGTCAATTGCCCCCGTAGTTGCTTCTTCATCATCTCGTCCCGGGCGGGGCCGGTCTTGTCCGTTCCGTGTTCCATGACCATGGGTGCCTCCGGCTCCACGAGTCATACAGACCCGTCGCGTTACTCCCAGTTTCCCTGGTCCCCCAGCCCTAACAACCCGGCAGCGCTGTTTCAACCATGCCTACGGAAAACACGCGGCCGGCCACGGAACGTAACGGCAGATGCATATGCCCTGGATGCATACGCCTTTCGGGAACGGGAATTCGTAAGGCAGCCCACCGATCACGGCCCACGTATCACAGGAGAATCCACGGAATCCGAGGAAGCCAAGGAGGCAGCGCCATGCGAATCTCGCTCCTGCAACCGGTCATCGACCGGCCAGGCCCCTGGGCATCCGTCTATGCCGATATCTCGCACAGCACCGAGGACGCCGCAAAACAGCAAGAGTTGACGGCGAGCGCCACCACGGCGCAGTTGTTCGCGCTCGGCGCGGACGAGGCCACCTGCGGTGCGGTGCACGAAGCACTGCTCACACGGCACGAAGGCGAGTCCGGGGAGCACTCCGGGCGGGTGCTGTTCGCCGCCCATGGTGAGATCGTGCTCGACACCCCGCTTCCCGGGCCTCCTGCCACCCCGTTCGCGGCCTGGGGACCGGTGCCCAGAGTCACTCCCTTCCTGGCGGCGGTCGGCGACGACCCGGTCTGCCTGGTGGTCCGTCTGGACCGGGCGGGAGCGGACTTCGCCGTCCTCGGCGAACGGGGCACCGAGGACGCCGGCCAGGTCAGCGGCGCCGACTGGCCCCTGCACCGCACCGCCTCGGGCGACTGGTCCGAAGGCCACTTCCGCGCCAAGGTGGAGAACACCTGGGAGCACAACGCCGAAGAGATCGCCGATGCGGTGCGCAAGGCGTTCGAGGAGTGTGGCGCCGAGGCCATCGTCCTGATCGGCGACGCCCGCGAACGCCATCTGGTGCACGACAAGCTGCCCGAACCGTTGCGCGCCCTCACCTACGAGAGCGAACACGGCGGGCGGGCGCCCGGTGCCGAGAGTACGCTGGTGGACCGGGACATCGCCCAGGTCAGGGCAGTTCAGGAACGTGAGCACATCGCGCAGGTGGCGGACCGCTTCCGCACCGGTGCGGGGCCGGGAGGCAAGAGCGCCCCGCACGCCGCGGCCGGCATCCCCGCCCTGGTCGAGGCGGCCCGGGAACACCGGATCGCCACCTTGCTGGTCAGCCCGCACGGCTCGGACATCGCCCGGCAGGTCTGGGTGGGCTCCGAAGCCGATCAACTCGGCGTACGGGGAACGGAGTTGCAGTACCTGGGCGAGACGCGTCCGGCCGCCGCACGGGCGGATGACGCGCTGGTGCGGTCGGCGGCCGCGAGCGGCGCCGACATCGTGGTGGTCCGTGACCCCGAGCGGGCACCGTCCGGCGGGCTCGGCGCCATCCTGCGCTGGACGGACGACACGACCACCGGGTGACCTGCCGCCCCGGCAGGCGCTCCCGGCACAACGACCCGGCCGACGGCGGCACTTCGACTGTGGTGCCGGAGGGTCATGACGGAGGTTCACTCATGTTGCATGCGATCGCAGACGTTCTCAGGTCGATCGGTGGTGCCATCGCCACCGTCGTCACCCTGCCGTTCCGCGCCGTGGCACGGCTCTTCGGCGGGGCCGCTGACAGCGCACGCGGACACCACTGACGGCGGACACCGCAACGGGCCGCCCGCCGACCGGATTCCGTGGTCGGCGGGCGGCCCGTGGTGTCCGGCGTGCGCCTCAGTCCTGTGCTTCGGCCGCCACCGGCTTCGGGATCAGGAACGACGTCGCGATGGCCGCGGCCAGGACGACCACGCCCGCGATCATGCCGGCGGTGTAGCCACCGGACGACGACGGGTCCGCCGGGGACGCGGCGGTCTTGACCGCGTACAGGAGCGCGAAGCTGAGTCCCGCGCCGAGGTTGAAGGCGCCGGCGTTCAGACCGGGCAGGAAGCCCGGGTTGTCACTGGGGGAGAGGACGATGCCCAGCCCGTTGAGGACGATGTTCGCCACGCCCGCGTAGGCGATGCCCACCAGGACGGACGTCACCAGCAGCAGGATCTGCGACTGGCTGTGCATCGTGAGCAGCATCAGCGCGACCGTCGCCACCGACCCGGCCAGGCCGCACCGCAGGACGCGGCCGTAGCCGAAGGTCGCGGCGAGACGGCCGGCCAGCGGGCCCATGGCGAGTCCGGCGAGCGCGTACGGCGACAGCGTCCACCACGCGGACTGCTCGGCGCTCATCCCGAGACCGGCCTGGGCGTCCTGTGCGAAGGCCGGGATCAGCCCGTTCATGACGGCGAACACCCCGGTCATGGTGAGCACGGTGGTCAGCAGGGTCGCCCAGGTCGCCCGCTGCTTGAGGTGCCTGGTGGCGACCAGGGGGTGCCCGCTGCGGTTCTCGGTCCGCCAGAACAGCGCGAAGGCGGCCGCGGACAGGACGAGCAGGACGGCGATCAGCGGCCAGTCGGCGGCGGCCAGCTTGCCCGCCTCGTTGAGCGCGATCAGCAGCGAGCCGACCGAGACCACGAGCAGCGCGACCCCGGGCCAGTCCATCCGGGTCGCGGCGGGCGCCTTCGACTCGGGGGTGAGGGTGGCGACCAGGACGGTGGCCAGGGCGGCGACGACCGCCATCGCCCAGAACACCGACGGGAAGCCGTGACGGTCGGCCAGGTAGCCGCCCGCGAGGGAGTCGACACCGGCGATACCGCCGTTGACGGCGGTGATCACGCCCAGCAGGGTGCCGTACCGCTTCGGCTCCTGGACCTCCACCCGCAGCATGATCAGACACAGCGGGACGACCGGACCGGAGACACCCTGGATGACCCGGCCGGCGAACAGCATCGGCACGCTGGTCGCCAGCGCCGCGACGACACAGCCGACAACCATCAGGCCGAGCATTCCGGCCAGCACCCGGCGGCGCCCGATGACATCGCCCAGCCGCGGGAGGAAGAGCGAGAACAGTGCCGCCGAGGTGAAGAACGCGGTCTGGGTGAGGCCGATCTCCGCGGAGCTGGCGCCGAGGGTGTCCTCGATGTTCTTCAGCGCGGGGCTGAGCATGCTGGCGTTGAGCTGGAAGGCGAAACAGGCCGCGAGCAGCGCGGTGACCAGCACGCCGATACGGACCCCGGACCCGCCGCCGGTCCCCTCGGCGGGGCGCCGGACGGTGGAGGTGCTCATCTCGCCGGTGGTGTTCATCTCGGTGGGGGTGTTCATGCCTCGACGTCCCCGATCCGCTCAAGTGCGTCCACGACGAGGTTCCAGAACCGCTCGTGGTCGAGCTTGACCGCGACCTGGGTGGTGCAGTCGTCCGGCGCGGGCGCCCGGAAGTCCGTCACGGTCATACCGACGGTCAGCGCACCGCGCAGCTCGATGTCGACCGGGGCCCTCCGTACGGTCATCACGTCCGGGTCGATGACGTAGGCGACCGCGCACGGGTCGTGCACCGGCGGGTAGGTGAAGCCCTGGTTCTCGCGGTAGGCCTCGCGGAAGAAGTCCAGCAGCTCACCGACGAACCTGGCGGGGCGGGTGCCGACCGCGGCGATCTTCGCATCGACCTCGGGGGTCGCCAGTGCCTGGTGCGTCAGATCGAGGCCGACCATGGTGACCGGCCAGCGCTCGTTGAAGACGATGTGCGCGGCCTCGGGGTCGATCTTGATGTTGAACTCGGCGACCGCGCTCCAGTTGCCCTCGTGGTAGCCGCCGCCCATCAGGACGACCTCACGGACCCGCTCCGCGATCCGCGGCTCCTTGCGCACGGCCAGCGCGATGTTCGTCAGCCCCGCGGTCGGGACGATGGTGATCTCGCCGGGCTCGTGCGACATCACGGTGTCGATGATCAGGTCCACCGCGTGCCGGCGGTCCAGCTCGATGGCCGGCTCGGGCAGCTCCGGGCCGTCCAGACCGGTCTCGCCGTGGATGTCCGGCGCCGTCTCGATGTCCCGGACCAGCGGACGCGGGCAGCCGGCGGCGAAGGGCACGCCCGTGATCCCGGCGATCCGCGCCACGGACAGCGCGTTGCGGGTCACCTTCTCCAGCGTCTGGTTCCCGACCACGGTCGTCACGGCGACCAGCTCGACATCGGGATTGCCATGGGCCAGGAGCATGGCGATCGCATCGTCATGCCCCGGGTCGCAGTCGAGGATGATCTTTCTGGCCAACGGAAGAGCCCCTTTGCTCTGCTGCTCGGAAATGTGGTGCGGAGTGGTGGTGCGGGGCCGGCATGGGCTCCGGTGCACAGCGCGCCCGGCGGTCGCCCATGGCGTGCCCGGGCGGGAAGTCAGCCACGAGCGAGCAACATGGGAAAACGTTCTCCGGAAACTTGACCCATGGACTGGCCGGTTGTCAACGGTTCAATCTCTGGCCTACCGGGCGTTTTCGGGACGAAATGCGGCCGGTGTGGTGGGGAGAACCACCTCTCGCGGGACAACGTTTGCCAGGCAGGCAAGGGGGCGTATGCTCCGTCCGGTCCGGGCGGGCCGAGCGAAGGGAGCCGCGAGACGGTGGCCGAAGTCACGCTGAAGGACGTCGCGCTGGCGTCCGGCTGCTCCATCGCCACGGTCTCCCGCGTGCTGGCCGGCACCCGTCCGGTCGGCGTCGAGACCGCCCGCACCGTACGCGAGGCGGCCGAGCGGCTGGGCTACCGCCCCAACCATGTGGCCCGCGCCCTGCGCAGCCGCTCCACCGGCACCGTCGGCCTCGTCCTGCCGCAGATCACCAACCCGTTCTTCCCCTCCCTCGTCCGGGAGCTGGAGCATGCGCTGCACGCCGAGGGGCGGGCCGTGCTGCTCGCCGACTGCGACGACGACCCGGTGACCGAGGCGGCCCGGATCGGCGCGTTCCTGGGGCGGCAGGTCGACGCGCTGCTGCTGATACCCGTCGATGAGCGGCGCAGCCGGGAGGCGGTGGCGAGTGCGGCCGCCCAGGTGCCGCTGGTGCTGCTCGACCGCGGCTGCGGCCCCGGCGTCGCCGACTCCGTCGCCGTCGACAACGCGGCCGGTATGGCCCTCGTACTCGATCATCTGGCCGCCACCGGCCGCCGCCGCCCCTGCTTCGTGGGAGCCGCCGGGACCGCGTCGGCGGCGGTCGAGCGGCGTGCGGCGTACGAGGCGGGGGCCGCGGCGCTGGACCCGGAAGCCCCCGGGCGCGTCGAGCTCGGCGACTTCTCGGTGGAGTGGGGACGCGCCGCCGTCGATCGTGTCTGGCCGTCCCGGCCGGACGCCCTGATCTGCGCCAATGACCTCATCGCCGCCGGTGCCCTGCAGCGGCTGCGGCAGCTCGGTGCGGACGTACCGGGGGAGGTCGCCGTCACCGGCTTTGACGACATCCCGCTCGCCGGCCTCGCCGACCCGGCGCTGACCACCGTCCGTCAGCCGGTCGGTGAACTGGCCGCCGAGGCCGCCCGCCTGCTGAGCCGCCGGCCGTCCACCACGGAGCCCGGCCCACGCCGCACGGTCCGACTGGCGCCGCACCTGGTCGTCCGGGCCTCCAGCGCACCGGCCGGCGCCTCCTCGGCTCACCGACCGGGCGACTTGCGAGCCTGACGCCACGTCAAGAAGGCGGTACATGAGGCGAGTTGATTGCCTGAGGGTCCGGCGCGCACTCACCCCCGCCACGGCCTGCCGTCGGCACGGCAACACCCGCCGCGCCTCTTGACCGTACGCGGTCAGAGAGTAAAGTCTAGACCAATTGGTGTGCACCTTCGCGTCATTCACCCCCCTCAACGAGGCTTCCCCGGGCGGACGTGCGGCGCCGCGGCGGCGTCGGGTTCGCTGCTCTCGCGTGGCGGCCTCTCTCGCGAAAGGCTTGACATGCACAGGAAAAGAAAGCTGGCCCTCGCCCTCGGTGCGGGCATCGCCCCGCTGCTCGTCGTCACCCTGCCGGCCGGTCCGGCGAGCGCGCACGGCTATGTGTCCTCGCCGCCCAGCCGGCAGGCGCAGTGCGCCGCGGGCAGCATCGAGTGCGGTCCGGTCAAGTGGGAGCCGCAGAGCGTCGAGGGCCCCAAGGGGCTGACCAGCTGTAGCGGCGGCAACAGCCGGTTCGCCGAACTCGACGATGACAGCAAGGGCTGGAAGGCCACCCCGGTCGGCAGCTCACAGACCTTCAACTGGCGGCTGACCGCCCGGCATTCCACCAGCACCTGGCAGTACTTCGTCGGCGGGAAGAAGGTCGCCGAGTTCAACGACGGAGGTGCGCAGCCACCGGCGACGGTCTCGCACACCGTCAACTTCGGCGGCATCACCGGCAAGCAGAAGATCCTCGCGGTCTGGAACATCGCCGACACCGCGAACGCCTTCTACGCCTGTATCGACGTCACGATCGGCGGCTAGTCTCCCGTCTCCTCCCTCATCCCTCCCGTCCCCGCCGCCCCGTCTCCCTGCGCCGGTCACCTCCGTGAGCGGCGGCGAGCAGGGCGACGGGGGCGGCGGGGCACCCGTTACGATCGGCCCATTCATGGCCGTTGTGCGTGGCCGCTGCCGGGAGGAAGAGATGGGCCTGTTCCGCCGAGGACCGAAGCGGGATTCCCGCGACCTGGCACGCGACGGGGAGTTCAGCTTCTTCTCCGAGCGCGAGGGCGGTGTCTTCAGATCCCAGGTCCGGCAGGCCTTCGCGGAACGGGGACTCGAAGTCACCGCGTACGCGGGCGTGGTCACCGACTCCGCGGGCCGGCAGTTCGGCCTCGGCAACCTCGCCGCGGTGTGCCATCGCGACCGGCGCGGGGAGCGCAGCTGGCCCGCGCTGATCCGGGATCACGTCGGCAAGGTGCTCCGCACGATGGACGGCCCGCAGCCGCTGGAGATCCTCAGCGAGGACGAGATCCGGGCCTGTCTGTACCCCCGTGTGGTCGCCCAGGAGACGCTGCCCGCCTCGGACTCCTTCCGCTACGGCCGGGCGCCGGCGCCGGGGCTGCGGGAAGTGCTCGCCCTCGATCTGCCCGAGGCCGTGCAGATGCTCAGCGAGGACTCGCTGACCGATCTCGGGGACGTGGCCGAGCTGCGGATCCGGGCGATGAACAATCTGCGGGCGCTGCCGGTCGAAGGGCATGAGACGGTGCGGCGCGGCGACGGCTCGGCGTTCGAGGTGCTGCTCGGCGACTCGTTCTTCACCGCGAGCCGGGTGCTGGTCCTCGACGAGCTGGTGCAGCGGCTCATGGGCACCGGGCTCACGCCGGACGGTGCGCTGGTCGCCCTGCCCTTCCGGCACCAGCTGGCGTTCCACCGTATCCACGACGCCCAGGTCATCCCGGCGCTTCAGGCCATGGCGCAGTTCGCGGCGGCCGGTCACGAGGACGCGGCGGGGGCGATCAGCCCCAGGGTGTTCTGGTGGCGCCGGGGCGTGATGACCCCGCTGAGCGAGCCGGACGGTGACGGGCTGCGGGTGGTGGCGGACGCGGACTTCCAGAAGATGCTGGAACGGCTGGTGCAGGGCGAGACCTGAGGGACGAGGCGGACCGGCACCGCGCGGTCCGTACAAGATTTTCTCGCGAAATCTTCACCGTGCGGGAACCTGAACCGCCTTCCACCCGTTTCTACAAGTGAGGCCCCACGCTCTCCCCCGTGCGTGGGGCCTCACTCCTGCCCGGCGTCTCCCGGCGCCCGCGCCCCGCTTCAGCCGCTGAGCCCCGCGCGTTCCTCCTCGGTGAACAACCGCGAGCGGATCAGAAAGCGCACCCCTTCCGGCGCCTCCAGCGAGAACCCGCTGCCCCGCCCCGGTACGACGTCCACCGTCAGATGGGTGTGCCGCCAGCGCGCGAACTGGTCGGCCGACATCCAGAAGTCCACCGGCTCCCGCACACCCTCCACGCCCAGCCGGGCCAGCAGCACATCCGACGATCCCGTACGGAATTCCCCCGCCGGGTAGCACATGGGGGCGCTGCCGTCGCAGCAGCCGCCGGACTGGTGGAACATCAGCGGGCCGTGCTCCTTCCGCAGCAGCCGCAGCAGTTCGGCCGCCGCCGCGGTGAGCCCGATGCGTGCCGTGCCCTCCGGGGCCGCGGGGCCCGGAGCGGCCGTCTCGCCCCCGTCGCCGCCGGCCATCAGAAGCGGCCCGGCTTCGTGGCGGGGCGGCTGACCGGCAGATTCTTGGTCCCTGGTGGGTACATGTGTCGTCCTCTCCTGGGCATTCCGCTCCTGACCGGCGGAAACGGATGTCGTCGACAGGACGGGGGCGGGCCGCCCGGGCGCGCCCGGATCGTGCCCACCGCGCCGTCCCGGCGGCGGTCCAGTTAACTCCGTACAACGTTGCGACATGGTTGCACGCGGCGCCGGGATGTAAGGGCACGCACCGGTCGTGGACGGACATCTGGGCGACCGGCTCAGGCAACCCCAGTCGTCATCGGAACGTCTCGAAAACCAGACGAGAACGACGAGAGTTGAGCAACTGGTGACGTTCGCACATTCCCGTGACGCATGCGGTGACGACTGGCCGTTGGTGGGGCGCGAACGCGAACTCGCTGCCATGGACGCCGTGGCCGCCGACGTCTTGTCCGGCCGTCCTCGCGTCGTACAGCTCGAAGGGTCGGCCGGTATCGGCAAATCGGCCCTGCTGAGCACCTGGTGGGACCGCAACGGGCAGTTCCGTGTGCTGCGGGCCCGCTGCCACCCCCTGGAGCGCGCCTTCGCCTTCGGTGCCGTCCGGCAACTGTTCAAGCCGCTGCTGGCCGCGGTCTCCGATACCGACCGGGCACGCCTGCTGGAAGGGTCGGCGGCGGCCACGCTGCGGGCCCTGGACGACGACGCCGCCACGGATCCGCTGCCGGAGAGCGCCGATGTGACGGCATCGACGCTGCGGGAACTGGACGCACTGGTCACCCGGCTGGCCCGCCGGCAGCCCCTGCTCCTGGCCGTGGACGCCCTCCAGTGGATCGATCAGCCCTCCCTGCGCTGGCTGGTCCACTTCATCGGGCGGGCGGACAGCCACCCCGTGCTGATCGCCGTGACCACCCGTAGCGCCGAGGGCAGACGGCTCGATCCGCTGTTCACCGAGCTCGTCCGGCCCGCGAACTGCCACACCATCGTCGTGGAGCCGCTCGACGTGGACGGCGTGGGGCAGTTGGTGCGGACGCTCTGGGGCGCCGACGAACCCGACGCGGCCTTCTGCGCCGCCTGTCACGCCGCCACCGGCGGGCATCCGCTGTTCGTCCGCGCCCTGCTCCACCAGGCACAGCGCAGCGGTGTGAAGCCGACGACGGAATTCCGGGACCGGATCCCCACGGTCACCCTCTCCACCCTCGGCGGGGAGATCTCGCACCGGCTCTGCCAGGCGTCCGACGAGGTCGTGGCGCTGGCGCGGGCACTGGCCTTCCTGGGCGACCGCAAGCCGCCGGAACTGCTCGCCGCGTACTGCGGGACCGGGCGGGCCGTGGTGCAGTCCGCCGCCGAGGAGCTGCGGTCGCTCGGCCTGCTGCGGGCGGACGGCGACCCCCGCTTCACCCATCCCGTCGTCCGCGACACCGTGCTGGCCACGCTGTCACCCGAGGAACTCGGCGTCGGGCATGCGCGGGCGGCCCAGGTGTCCTGTCTGAGCGGGCGCCCCGACGAGGAGGTCGCCGCCCATCTGCTGGCGGCCGGCCCCGTCCACGGCTCCTGGGTCCTGCCGGCGCTGCGCCGGGCGGCCACCGAGGCACTGCGCCGCGGTGCGCCGGAGACCGCCGTGACCTATCTGCGCTCCGCGTTGCACCAGCCGCTGGACGAGCCCGAGCGCGCCCGGGTGCTCCTGGAACTGGGCACCGCGGCCAGCCATTACGATGCCGCGCTGGCCATCTCCTGCGTCACCGGCGCGCTGGACGGGCTGACCGAAGAGGCGGCCCGCAGCGACGCCCTGGGGGTGCTGGCCTACTCCCTGCTGCTCTCCCGGGGGCCCCGGACGGACCTGTCGAGCGTGGACCGGAAGCTCGCGGCATTAAGCGAACGGCCCACCTCGGGCCCCGGTGCCGCCGACCGCGAGCTGGCACTGCGGATGAGTGCGCTGCGCTCGTGGATGGAGTTCGAGCGGCCGTCCGCCACCGGCCCGGCACCGGCGCCGTCCCCCGGCAGGGACGACGACCTGGCCGACCGCACCGCGGGCGAACGCCAACTGCTCGCCATCCGCGCCTTCCACGCCCTGCGCGCGGCCCTGCCCGCCCCGTACGTCACCGCTCTCATCGAGCGGGCGTCGGTCAATCTGCCGGCGTTCTCCCACGACCTGTTCCCGCTGCACTACTTCGTCGCCCAGACGCTGCTGTACCTCGACGAGCTCGATACGGCCGACCGGCTCAACCGCCATCTGACCCGGGAGATCTCGGGCCGGGGCATGGAACTGCTGGTCTCCTCCCTGACGGTCTACCGCGCCGTGCTGGCGCTGCGCCGCGGAAACATCGCCGAGACCCTCGCCGCGGTTCAGGACGCCGCGGACCACGCGTCCCCCACCGGGCGGCTGCCGTACGCCCTGACCCTGGACACGATCAGGATCGACGCCCTGCTCGCCCGGGGCCGGGTCGAGGCCGCCGAGGAAGTCGCGGTCACGCATGCCGTGGCGGGGCAGACGGAAGTGGCCTGGGAACGGCCCCGGTTCCTGATGAGCCTGGCCGCCCTGCGGATCGCCCAGGGCGAGCCGCGGTCCGGGCTCTCGTTGCTCCGTGAGTGCGGTCACCACAGTGAGGCGCTGGGGACGGTCAGCCCGGCCATGTCCCCGTGGCGCTCCCGCGCGGTCCCCGTCCATCTCGCCCTGGGGGAAGCCGATTCGGCGCAGGCGCTGGCCGAGCAGGAGCTGGACCTCGCCCGGCGCTGCCGGCTCCCACGGGCCCTCGGGGTGGCGCTGCGGGCGGCGGGGGCGGCGGCAGCGGGCTCCCGGGGGCTCGACATGCTGGCCGAAGCCGTGACCGTGCTCCGGCCCACCCCCGCCCGCCTCGAACTCGCCCGCGCCTGCCACGACTTCGGTATCGCCCTGCTGCGCCGGGACGACAAACGCGGCGCCCGCAGAACCTTGCGCGAGGGCCTGGACCTCGCCGTCGGGTGTGGGGCCACGGTGCTCGCCACGCGACTGGAGGAGGGGCTGCACCTCGCCGGCGGACGTGTCGCACGGTCCGGGAGCCAGGGAATCGGGGGGTTGACCGCGGGGGAGGAACGCGTCGGCATCCTCGCCGCTCAGGGATACAGCAACAAGCAGATTGCCGAACTCCTCGTCGTTTCGCTACGGACCGTGGAAACCCATCTCACCGGCGCCTACCGCAAGCTCGGCATCACCGGACGCCCACACCTGGCGGCGGCGATGGCTGAAGCGGGCAGGCTCCGCGGGGGGAGCGATCCGGCGGATTCTTGAGCGCGGTCGCACGGTCAAAGGCCCCGCACCCCGGTCAGAAGCCCCTCACCGTCTTTCGGGTGAGGGGCTTTCGGTTTGTCCGTGGGCGGCCGGTGTTCCTGTGGTCCGCCGGCAGCGGGAACCGTGGTTCCTCGTGGTCGGAAGCCGTGGTTCCCGCCCGGCCGTGGCATTTCTCGTGGTTGCCCCGAAGGGGAATGTCCGGGGACCGAAGTCTTAGCCGGATCCCATTGATTCGGTGGATCTCTCATGACTTACTCATCGCACGGCGTCGAATTATTGCGGCGCCTCCGGACAGCGCAAGAGGGAGTAACAACCGTGAAGGTCAACCATCGGGCTGTATTCGGTCTTCTCGCGGTGGGGGCCGCGTGCTTCTCCACCGTACTCTCCGCGCCCGCCGCTTATGCGGGTTCCCAGAACTACATCCAGATCACCAACCACGCCGGCATTCTCGCCAATACCTGCTACAAGTGGCGTGATGCCGAGGGCAAGAACTACTGCCACAACGTCCGGCCGGTGAACGACACCTGGAAGGCATATTTCCCCGAGGAAGCGACCGGCGCAAAGATCGATCTCAGCACCAGCGTCGTCGACTACGCCACGGTGGACACCGCCGCGGTGACCGACACCAACCGCAACCACTGCTTCGAGATCACCGGGCTCGTGGACCGGCCGAAGCTCCAGGAAACCGGCTGCTGAACCACCCGGAAATCGCAGGGAGCGCCGCCGTCACGCCTTCCTGCGCATCGGAATGACCCAGAACAGAGCGAGGAAACGTTGATCTCCACATCCACCTCCGCATCCCGCATGGCGCTCACCCTCGGCGCTGTCGCCGCCGCGCTCGCCCTGGCGGCGCCCGCGGCATCCGCCGCCCAGGGCTCCAGCCTCCCCGACGTCAATGGCCACACCGACAAGTGGGTGGAGGAAGGCAGCCCCTCCGTCACCTACGACAACGGATACCAGGTGAATTCCGCGGAAGAGGTCAAGCGCGCACTGGAACAGTGCAATGACAGCAGCGTGTCCTGCTCGTCGACGACCCTGGAATCCAAGCAGGTGACCAAGTGGTTCGACGTGGACAACGCCGGTATGGGTGTCGGGCCCATCCAGAACTGCAGCCCTGGCGCCGCGGAGATAAACCAGACGCTCAGCGGCACCCGCACCTTCAGCTGGGGCTGGAATGTCGGTGCCAGTGTCGATATCACCCTGATCAAGGACAAGCTGGGCGTGGGCGCCTCCGCGCAGTACAGCCAGACCAACACCGAGTCGAAGAGCGGCGACATCAGGATCACCGTCAAGCCGGGCCAGAAGGGGATGCTCCAGATGGGCCATGACATGGAACAGCGCGTCTCCGATGTGACCATCCAGGGCGGCGAGTTCGGCGGCGCGAAGATCTCCGCACTGCGCACCGAAATCCCGCTCAACAGCACGGCCCGCGCCGACACCGACGTGGTCGCCTGCGGCGCCGCCCTCAAGAACGGGCGCTGAGCCGCCGCTCCCACGCGCTACACACTCACGAAGGGGCATTCCGTGCGGAACATCAAGAAGTCGGCGGCCTACGGGGTCGCCGCACTGGGCCTCGCGCTGGTCGGCGGCGCGATGACAGCGCCGTCCGCCGCGGCCGCGGGCTCGGGCTCGGGCAAGTACATCGGCTTCTCCAACAAAGGCTGGTTCATCGCCGAGACCTGCTACCACTGGACGAATTCGACCACCCCGGACTCCTGCGACAAGGGGAAGGCCATCGGCACGGACTGGCGGGTGGAAATCCCCGATGACGCCCAGGGCGTCAAGGTCGAGGTGACGGTGGACGGGCAAATAGCGGGTGACAATGTGTCGCCGCACATCACCGACTTGAGCCGCAATTACTGCTACGAGCTGAGTGGCTACACCTGGGGCCCGAAGAGAACCGACAAGACCTGCTAGGGCGTGCCCGGACCATTGAAGCGAGAGGTGAACTCCAGCATGCGAAGCAAGAAGCGTTCCCTGGCATACGGTGCTGCCACCCTGGGCCTCGCCCTGGCCGGCGCGGTACTGACGGCACCCTCCGCCACTGCCGCCTCGGACAACTACCTCCAGTTCGACCACCAGGCGGCGTCGCTCATCGACACCTGCTATGAGTGGCAGGGCCCGGAGGGCATAGAGAAGAAGAACTACTGCCACAACGTCCGGCCGGTGGGCGACAGCTGGAAGGCGTATTTCCCCGCGGAAGCAACCGGTGTCACGGTCCAGGTGCACTGGTCGGGAGGCTCCACGCCGCTGTACATCAAGGAGCCGGACAAGAACCACTGTTACCGGATCGAAGGAATTCTCCCCAACATCCACGTCCTCGACCTGAAGTGCTGAGCGACTGACCCCGGGGCCCGTCGGCGTCTCCCGCCGACGGGCCCTCTGCATTCCACCGGACGGCGGTGCCCGGTGGAACTGCCCGCCCGAACCCTGGACAGGTCACCCCCGCCTCCATATGGTCCTCATCATGGTCCACAAAATTGAACCCGCCGCTGAGCCTCCGGTGACTCTCACCAGCCCCTACGACTTGCTGACCGGCTATCTCGATTTCTACCGGAACACCGTGCTGCGCAAGCTGGAGGGAATGTCGGACGCGGAGCTGAGGGCCAGCCGAATGCCCACCGGATGGTCGCCCCTCGGATTGTTCAAGCACTTGGCCTGTGTGGAATTGCGATGGCTGCAATGGGGGTTCGAGGGCGAACACATCGAAGAACCCTGGGCCGACCTCAAGACCCGTCCTGGAGTGTGGCACGTCGCCCCTGAAGAATCATTCGAGGACTGCAGAAAATTCTTCCTGGAGCAGTGCGCCCGATCCCGCGCCATCGTCGCCGCGACCCGCCTGGAGGACCGGGCAGCCACCCTCGGCGGAAAGGTCCCGCCCGACGAAGACCGCCCCACCCTGATCTGGATCCTCTTCCACCTCCTCCAGGAGTACGCCCGCCACGCGGGCCACCTCGACATCGCCCGTGAGCTGGCCGATGGGGCGGTGGGGGAGTAGGGGCGTTTCCCGCGACCACACGACGCCACGCCGGGCGCCGGGCCCTCACCCCGCCCCGCCCGGGTGAGCCGCGTCTCACCCCCGCGGCGCCTCTTGTCTATGCAACGAGTTGCATAGAAGGATCGGGGTATGGCGCTTGAGCACGCGATCCTTGTCTCCCTGCTGGAGAAGCCGGGCTCCGGCTATGAGCTGGCCCGGCGGTTCGAGCGGTCCATCGGGTACTTCTGGACCGCCACCCACCAGCAGATTTATCGCGTCCTCAAGCGCATGGAGAGCGACGGCTGGATCGATGTCCGCGAGGTGCCGCAGCAGGCCCGGCCGGACAAGAAGGAGTACTCCGTCGCCGCTCTCGGCCGGACGGCGCTCGCCGAGTGGCTGCACGAGCCGATCGAACCGGAGAGCGTCCGGCACGACCTCGCGGTGAAGATCCGCGGTGCGGCCTTCGACGATCCCGCCGCGCTGATCCGTGAGGTCGAGCGGCACCATCAGATCCACTCCGACCGCCTCGCGCACTACCTGGCGGGGGAGCGGCGTGACTTCACCGGCCCCGAGGCGCCTGCCACGCCCGACGCGGGCCAGGAACTCCAGCACGTCGTACTGCGCGGCGGCATCGCCTACGAGCGCATGACACTCGACTGGCTGGACGACGTACTCGCCACCCTCCGCCGACTCCGACCCGAGCGTTGAACCGGCGCCGGGTGAGCAACACGTTTGCCCGGCTGCCGCGTTCGGGTCAGCTCCCGAGCTTTCCCCGTCCACCACCGCAAACCGCAACCTGAGCCGGAAAGGCGAACATCATGGCCGACCCGCTGCTGTTCAACCCCCGCACCTACGACCCGGCGCACTTCGACCCCGAGACCCGCCGGCTGCTGCGCGCCACCGTCGACTGGTTCGAGAACCGCGGCAAGCGCCGGCTGATCGAGGACTACCGCTCCCGCGCGTGGCTGTCGGAGTTCCTCGAATTCTCCAGCAAGGAAGGGCTGTTCGCGACCTTCCTCACCCCGGCCTCCGCCGCCGACGGGCAGCAGGACAAGCGCTGGGACACCGCCCGGATAGCCGCCCTCAACGAGATCTTCGGCTTCTACGGGCTCGACTACTGGTACGCCTGGCAGGTCACCATCCTCGGCCTCGGCCCGGTCTGGCAGAGCGACAACGCCGCCGTCCGCAGCCGTGCGGCCGAACTCCTCTCCCAGGGCGAGGTGTTCGCCTTCGGCCTGTCCGAGAAGGCCCACGGCGCCGACATCTACTCCACCGACATGCTGCTGGAGCCCGACGGTGCCGGCGGCTTCCGCGCCAGCGGATCCAAGTACTACATCGGTAACGGCAACGCCGCCGGACTCGTCTCCGTCTTCGGCCGCCGCACCGACATCGAGGGCCCGGACGGCTATGTCTTCTTCGCCGCCGACAGCCGCCACCCGGCCTACCACCTGGTGAAGAACGTCGTCGACTCCTCGAAGTACGTCAGCGAATTCCGCCTGGAGGACTACCCGGTCGCCGAAGCCGACATCCTGCACACCGGCCGCGCCGCCTTCGACGCCGCCCTCAACACCGTCAACGTCGGCAAGTTCAACCTCTGCACCGGCGCCATCGGCATCTGCGAGCACGCGATGTACGAGGCCGTCACCCATGCGCAGAACCGCATCCTCTACGGCCGCCCCGTCACCGCCTTCCCGCACGTCCGCCGCGAGCTGACCGACGCCTACGTCCGCCTGGTCGGGATGAAGCTGTTCAGCGACCGTGCCGTCGACTACTTCCGCTCCGCCGGCCCCGACGACCGCCGCTACCTCCTCTTCAACCCGATGACGAAGATGAAGGTGACCACCGAGGGCGAGAAGGTCATCGACCTGATGTGGGACGTGATCGCCGCCAAGGGCTTCGAGAAGGACACCTACTTCGCCCAGGCCGCCACCGAGATCCGCGGGCTGCCCAAGCTGGAGGGCACCGTCCACGTCAACCTCGCCCTGATCCTCAAGTTCATGGGCAACCACCTGCTGAACCCGGCCGAGTACGCGCCCGTGCCGACCCGCCTCGACGCGGCCGATGACGCGTTCCTCTTCCGGCAGGGACCGGCCCGCGGCCTGGGCGCCGTACGCTTCCACGACTGGCGCACCGCCTACGACGCCTTCGCCGCAGTGCCGAACGTCGCCCGCTTCCGCGAACAGGCCGACGCCCTCTGCGAGTTCGTCACCACCGCCGCCCCCGACGAGGAGCAGAGCCGCGACCTCGATCTGCTGCTCGCCGTCGGCCAGCTGTTCGCGCTGGTCGTCCACGGCCAGCTGATCCTGGAGCAGGCGCAGCTGACCGGCCTCGACGAGGATGTGCTCGACGAGCTGTTCGCCGTCCTCGTCCGGGACTTCTCCGCACACGCCGTCGAGCTGCACGGCAAGGACTCCGCCACCGCGGCACAGCAGAGCTGGGCGCTGGGCGCGGTCCGCCGCCCGGTCGTCGACGACGCCCGTTCGACGCGCGTCTGGCAGCGCGTGGAGGCACTGTCCGGGGCGTACGAGATGGCCCCGTAACCACGCCGCGACCCCCTGCCGGTGCCTCGGTCCGGCAGGCTCAGCCCCGTCCGCGCAGGTCGGCTGAGCCCGCCGCGCCGGGGCGCCGCCGCGCGAGCGCCGCCCTTCGCACCGACGGACGCCCGGGACTTCCCCGGCCTCCGCACGCGCACCCGGAGACCCCTCTAGGATCGGCATCCTGATCAGTTCGCGCGGCGGGCGCAGGCCCGGGAGAGGGGTACGCGAGCGTGCAGCCCGTGAGTCGCCCGCCGTCCGGAGACGGAGCCGGCGGAGGCCGGACGGATCAGCGGTCACCGTGACGATCCTCCCTTACCCCGCTGCCTCGCAGGCCCTTCTCATCGGCGTCCATGACTACGAGAGCATGCCGGCCCTACCTGCCGTCGAGCGCAATCTGGCCGGGCTCACCGGGGCGTTCACCGACCCGGAGTTATGGGGACTGCCGCCCGCGCACTGCGTCGCCCTGTCCCAGCCGCCGAGCGCCCAGGACGTGCTCGACACCCTCAGCCGCGTCGCCCTGCGCGCCACCGACACCTTGGTCGTCTACTACGCCGGGCACGGACTCATCGACCCGTACAGCGACGAGCTGTATCTGGCGCTGCCCGGCTCGGACCCGGAGCGGCTCTACAGCGCGCTGCCCTTCGAATGGGTGCGGAGGGCGGTCCTGGACCCGCGGATCGGTGCCCGGCACAAGGTGGTGATTCTGGACTGCTGCTACAGCGGGCGGGCCCTGCTGGGCGGCATGAGCGGCACCACCCAGGTGGCCGATCACGCGCTGATCGACGGCACGTCCCTGATGGCGGCTTCCGCACGGACACGGAAGGCGCTGTCCCCGCCGGGTGAGGAATTCACCGCGTTCAGCGGCGAATTGATCACCGCGCTGACCCAGGGGATCGCCGACGGCCCGCCCCTGCTGGACATGCAGACCCTCTACCGGCACCTCTACACCGCGCTGGCGGCCAAGGCCAGACCACTGCCCCAGCAGCGCAACCGCAACACCGGCGGGCTGATCGCCCTGGCCCGGAACCGGGCTCACCCCGCCCACGCCGCCCCGCGTCCTCAGCCGTCGGCCGAGCCGTCACCGCCGCCGGCCGAACCGGCCCCCGCGCCCACTCCCGCCCCCAGCCCCGACGTGCACAGCGAGGACCGCCCGCAGCCGCGGACCCCCGCACCCCGACGGCACCCGACGCCGAATGCTGCCCGCGCCGCCGACGGGCAGAGTTCCCCGGGACGTCCGGCCTCCGTCCGGGCCAGGACCGTCGCGGTGGTGTCGGCGGCCCTCCTGGTCGCGGGAGTCTCCGCCACCCTCGCTCTGCTGAACGGTGCGCAGGGAGCATCCGGCGGAAAGTCCAAGGACGGCGCCACCGAGGCCACGTACAACGCCGCTGTCGGCCATGTCCTCAAGAGAGGGGGCCGCGAGGGCGGCACGCTGAAGTTCGGCAGCGCCGCCGATGCCGACTCCTGGGACCCGCAGCGCAGCTACTACAGCTCCGTAGCGAACTTCGCCCGTTACTACACGCGTCAACTGGTGACCTACGACCCGAAGTCGAAGGGCACCGCACTCACACCGGATCTGGCCACGTCCAAGGCCAAGATCACCGACCACGGCCGGACCTACACCTACACCCTGCGCAAAGGGGGCACCTGGGAGGACGGGTCGCCCGTCACCTCCGAGGACATCAAGTACGGCATCGAGCGGCTCTGGGCGACGGACGTCATCACCGGCGGACCGAGCTACCTCAGGGAGGTGCTCGACCCCGAGGGAACCTATCGGGGCCCGTACAAGGACACCTCGGCGAAGGGCCTGACAGCGATCGAGACGCGCGGTCCCGGAACCATCGTCTTCAAACTGCCCCGGCCCAACGGTGACTTCGAGCAGATGCTCGCCATGATCGCCGCCTCGCCCGTGAAGAAGAGCCAGGACACCAAGGCCAAATACGGCCTCAGACCGTTCTCCAGCGGCCCGTACACCTTCCGTTCGTACCGTCCGGGCGCATCGCTGGAGCTGGTGCGCAACCCCCACTGGAAGCCGGGGGCCGACCCGATCCGCAATGCCCTCCCGGACACCATCACGGTCAGGATCACCGGCGATCAGGAGTCCGTGGACAGGGGGTTGGTCAGCGGCGATTTTGACCTGGCGCTGGGTACCGCAGGGCTGGGACCGGCCGCCCGAGCCAAGGCGCTGTCGGACCGCGACCTCAACAAGAACC
Organism: Streptomyces lydicamycinicus; assembly: GCF_000829715.2. Taxonomy (NCBI): domain Bacteria; kingdom Bacillati; phylum Actinomycetota; class Actinomycetes; order Kitasatosporales; family Streptomycetaceae; genus Streptomyces; species Streptomyces lydicamycinicus. The sequence goes on from NZ_BBNO01000007.1 coordinate 194,948, forward strand.
TGGACAACCCGCGGTCCGGCTTCGTGCGCTACGCGGCCTTTCCGCAGGCGGTCAAGCCGATGGGGAACCTCCACTGCCGCAAGGCGGTTGCCTACGCCGCCGACCGCAGGAATCTCCAGACCGCGCTCGGCGGCACCGCCGCGGGTGGCGACCTCGCACCGAGTCTGCTCCCGCCCGGCATCAGGGGCGCCGACCCCGCCTTCGATCCGTACGGCGTGCGCAAGAACGGCGGCGCGCCGGATCCGGCGAAGGCCAGGGACGAGCTGAAGAGGTGCGGCCGGCCGAACGGCTTCGCGACCACCATCGCGGTGCGCAACAACCGGCCGTCGGAGATCGACGCCGCCGAAGCGCTGACGAGTGCGCTGGGCAGGATCGGCATCGAGGCGAAGGTCGACCGGTTCGACGCGGCGCGGATGTCCGCCCTCGTCGGGGCGCCGAACGAGGTGCGGAAGCGGGGCTACGGCATCGTCATCACGAGCTGGGGTGCCGACTTCCCGACGGGGCAGGCCTTCTGGCGCCCGCTCGTCGACAGCCGGACGCACCCGCCGAGCGGCAACGCCAATCTGGCCGAAGTCGACTCCCCGGCTCTCGACAAGCTCCTCGACAAGGCCGTCGCCGCATCCGACCCGAACACGGCCGGTGCGGCCTACGAGGAGATCAACCACAAGGTCTCCGAGGAGGTCTATTACCTGCCGTTCGTGCACGGCAGGTACGTCAGCTGGCGCAGCCCGCGGCTGACCGATGTCCATGTCGCCGATGTCTACGGTGGCTACGACTATGTGCGGCTGGGCGTCCGCGGAGCCTGACACCGCCGGCTTCACGGGACAAGAAGTCCGATCCTTACTTTTCTGTCATATCGGATATCTCTGGCTGTTCGGTGGAGTGCAGCGACTATCATCCGGACAAGCTCAGCCCGCACCACGACTGGAAGAGATGTGCTTCTGCTCCGCTCCTTGCGTTCCCCGGGGCCGGTACGGATGACGTCGCTCGCACTCGCGGCGACGGGCATCGTGGCGCTGGTGGGCGGCTGTACGGGGAGCGGGGAGCCGAGGAGCGCCGGCCCCACCTCGGCCGCCTCCGCCCCGGTGCGGCTGTGGCCGGATCGCAAGCCCGCGCCGCAGCCCGAGCGGGGCAGGGGCGAGAACCTCCCGGCCGCCGTTCCCGGCGTGCCCCGGGTGCCGTCCGGGGACATCCGCAAGGCGCCGCTGCTCACCGTCGTCAAGGCGCAGGTGGACGCCGGCTCCGCGCTCGACGGCGGACCGCAATTCGACTCCGCCACCGAGAGCAGGATCAATGCCTGCGCCGACGCACCGGACCACTGCCCGGTGCGAAAACCGCAGTACCAGGATCTGACCGGTGACGGGAAGCCCGAATTGATCGTGGGCATCGAGGCGCTGGACGACTCCCTGGCGCTCTGGGTCTTCACCCTGCGCCACGGGGTGGTGACCCGGATCATGGACGCCGGCGCGACTCCGCTCTCGGTGGAGGTCGCGAACGGCGATCTGATCCTGCGGGAGCCCACGGGCACCCCCGGGTACGCCACCCGCACCGTCTACGAGTGGGACCCCCGGACGCAGGCCATGACGCTGCGGGCCATGGAGTTCGACGAAGCGGACTCCACCACCTCCGCACCGAAGAGGACGCCATGAGCGCCCGGCCTCGTGCGCGGCTGCGGCTGCCCGCATGGACGGCGACGCTGTACTGGAAGTTCGCCGTCTTCGTCATCGTCATGTGCTGTGTGCTCGCCACGGTGGTCGGCGTGCTGGTGCACGTCCTGGTCGGCAGGCAGTCCGAAGAGCAGGCCCGCAGCGCCGCCCTGGCCGAGCTCGACACCGTCGCGGCGGCGTATGTCGCCGGGGAGCCGCTCGGCCGCAACGCCGCGGTGAACCCCGCCGACCTCCCCGCCTCGCTCCGCACCATGGCGCGGCACGGCGAGCGCGGCACCCAGCTCGGCGAACACCGCGGCCGCCCGGTGATGTGGGCCGTCACCCCCGCCGACGGCAAGGCGCTGGCGGTCCACCTCGACCACACCCAGCGAGCCGCCGCGCTCCGCGGGCTGGACCGGGCCATCATCGGCTCCTCGGCCTTCGCGATCGCCCTCACCCTCCTCGTCGGGCTGTTCGCCGTCTCCCGTATCACCCGTCGGCTCCACCGCACGGCCCAGGTCGCCCGCAGGATCAGCACCGGCGATCTCGATGCCCGGGTGGACGATCCCCGGGTCCTGCGTCCCGATCAGGCCCAGGACGAGGCCGCCGCGGTGGCGGCCGCACTCGACGCGATGGCCGCCGCACTCCAGGCCAAGCTGAACAGTGAGCAGCGTTTCACCGCCGATGTGGCGCATGAGCTGCGCACCCCGCTGACCGGGCTGCGGGTGGCGGCCGAGTTGCTGCCGCCCGGCCGTCCGACCGAGATGGTGCAGGACCGGATCGGGACCATGAGCCGGCTGACCGAGGATCTGCTGGAGATCTCCCGTCTCGACGCGGAGGTGGAGCAGGCCGACATCGACCTGCATCAGCTGGGGCCGCTGGCCGAGCGTGCGGTGCCGGCCACCGGGCCGGCGGCCGAGGTCCGCATCGAGCGGGACGCCCGGGTGGAGACCGACCAGCGCAGGCTCCAGCGCGTACTCGGAAACCTCGTCTCCAACGCCCACAAGCACGGCCGCCCGCCGGTGATCCTGACCGTCGACGGCCTGACCATCACCGTGCGGGACCACGGCGACGGCTACCCCGGCCGGCTCCTCGACCACGGACCCCAGCGCTTCAGCAGCCACTCCGGAAGCGGCAAGAAGACCGGCCACGGCCTCGGCCTGACCATTGCCGTCGGCCAGGCCAGGGTCCTCGGCGCCACCCTCCACTTCTCCAACGCACCCGACGGCGGAGCCATCGCCGAACTCACCCTCCCCCCATCGCCCCCGGCCCGGGGCCTCCAACAGCCGACGGGAGCGGACGACTCCTAGGGGGTGTCCGCAACCGCTCAGCGCGCGCAGGCCCGGCCGGCAGTCACATCTGCCGGCCGGGCCCCGCACCGCTCGGGCGCGTCAGCGGTGTCTCAGAACAGACCCTGCGTCAACGCGACCGAGTCGGGTACCGCGACCTCCTCGGGGGCGGTCAGGGGCATGATGCCCAGGATCTGATGGACGACGTAGTGGGCCGACATCATGGCGCCTTCCTGCCAGCCGGGCAGGGGGGAGATCTGGTCGCCGGTGACGAAGAAGGCGTCGGTGCCCTCGGGTTGGAGCAGGCGTTTGTACGCCTTCTTGTGGGCGGGCTGTTGTGGCTTCCAGGCTGCCCAGCCGCCCAGTTGGTAGGGCACCTTGTGCCAGGCGATGGAGATGCCCTGCTTGTCGGGGACGAGATCCTTGTTCTTGAATTCCGGGTGCAGTTGGATGGCGCCTTCGCGGGCCAGTTGCAGGCGTTTCTCGGGGGTGAGCTTGCCGAGGGTCTCGGCCGCGGTCCCGAAGTTGTAGGCGCCGGTCAGGGTTCCCTTGTCGGAGAAGTAGTCGTTGGACGGGTACCACATCTGGGTGATGTTGTGACCGGTCCAGCTGATTCCGCCGTAGATGCCCTCGGTGTCGTCGCAGCCGCCGAGGTCGCCTTCCCAGAAACGGCGGTTCGCCTGCCAGCCGACCTTGCAGGTCTTCTCGAACTCCACGGCGCGGAGCGCCTGCTCGAAGGGGTCCGAGAAACGGGTCAGTTTGATGGTGCGGAGCACCGGGACCGGGATGTTGCTGACGCAGTAGCGGGCGTCGTCCTGGAGCTCGTCGTCGCCCTTGCGGTACTTGAGGCTGACGCCGAGGCCGCGCGCACCGATTTCGATCTCGCGGACCTCGGCGCCCAGCACGATCTTCGCCCCGGCCCGTTTGGCCTCCCGCGCCAGTGCCTTGACGATGTGGTCCATGCCGCCGACCGGCTGGAACATCGTCGCCTGCCACAGATAGTCGACGGGCTGGTAGAAGCGGGTCTTCCAGAAGCCCGAGTGGACCAGGTCCTCGAAGGACAGCGGTGGGGCCGGGGCCGGCCATTCCGCGATCTCGGGGCTGTCCAGATAGCCGGAACGGGTCGAGCCCCGGTACTTGCCGTTGGCGTCGAGCGCGCCGAACACCCTTAGCAGGTCGCGGAGTTCACCGGTGAAGGTGTCCCCGCCGACCAGTGTCTCGGCGAGCTTGGCCGCGAGGTGGCCGCGGGTGTCGTTCGCCACCCGCCGGTTGGGCCAGGTCACGTCGGCATGCGGCGGCCGGACCCGGTTCGCCGTGGTCTCCATGACGTACGGCTCCAGCGCCACACCGAAGTCCCGGCAGTACTTGAGCACCCGGCGGTGGTGGTACGGGATACGGCCGGGCCCGAGGTTGAGGTACAGGCCCTCGTCGAACTCGCAGCGGTGTGTCGGGGTGGGGGTGCCGTGCTCATCGAGCTCGTAGAGCTGGTCGCCGTGGCGGGCGGTGCGGTTGCGTCCGCCGATGCGGTCCTGCGCTTCCAGGACCGTGACCCGGTAGCCGAGCATGCTCAGCTCGTACGCCGCCGTCAGGCCCGCCACACCGGCGCCCAGGACCAGCACCTTCGCGTTCGCTCCCGGGGTTCCGGCGGGCCGTACGGTGCCGGTCCAGCCGGTGGCCTCCGGCCCGGACAGCCCGCTCATGGCGTGCCGCAGGGCCTTCGCCGAGTCGTCCACGGGGGCGCCCGCCGTGGGCTGCCGGGCGGTCATCGTCTGCTCCGTTCCGACGCCGTGCCGGCGGGCGGCGGACAGTTCTCGGCGACCTTGTACTTGAGTGCCTCGGGATAGTCGTGCCGGTCCAGCTGCACCCGCACCACGATCGGACCCTGGTTGATCGGGTCGCTGGGTTCGGCGATCCGCGCCAGCAGGGTGGTGAGTTCGTCGTGCCGACGGACCGCGAAGCCGTGCATCGGGTGCTTGGCGGAGCCGAAGACGTCCGCGAGCTTCTCGTACCGCCAGGGGTGCAGTTCGTTGTAGAAGTCGGCGCCGTCGGAGCGCGGTGCGCCGTCCTGGTAGTAGCAGGGGTGGACCAGCATCTGCTCGATGCCGTAGAACGCCTCGTTGTCCAGGACGAACACCACCGGGCGCAGACCGTGCCGCACATGCGTGGACATCTCCTGGCACGTCTCCTGGAACGAGCCGTCGCCGACGAAGACCATCGGCCGCTTTTTCGCCCGGCTCCGGCCGAGCGCCACCCCGGTGGCCGCGCCGACCGAGTAACCGATGGACAGCCAGCTGTTCTGCGCCACGTACGAGGCGCGCTCGGCCATCCGCAGATTCATCGAGCCGATCAGCGCGAACGCGGCGTCGCACACCACCGTGAACGGGTTGCTGCGCTCGTCCGGCGGCTCGCTGGTCTGCGCTTCGAGGAAGGCGTTGAGGTGCCGGAAGAGGCTGTCGTACGTCACGTTCTCCGGGTACGGTCCGCCGGTCTGGGAGGCCAGGTAGGCGGCGGTGCTGTCGGGGACCGCGAGGCCCGCCTCATGGGCACGGGCGAAGTAGTCCGCGGCGAAGGCACCGTCTCCGAACTCGGCCAACAGGCGCTCCCGCAGCGCGGGGAGGAACAGCGCGAGCTGCACATCGGGGAAGTACGAGGCGCCGACATGCACCCCGTCGTGGGCGGCGACCGCCCAGTCGTCACCGATCGACCGCACGCCGCCGAGGTTCTTGGACGTCGCCCACGAGCCGAGGCCGATACGGCAGCCCGCGTTGTTGAAGACCTCGGCGACCTTCGGGTTGCTGGCCTTGCCGTTGTAGACGCCGGAGAAGCCCGGGGTGTACTCGGACACCACGGATTTGGCGCCGATGGTGGTGCAGAACGGGATGCGGGTCTCGTGCACCAGCCGCTCGAACTCGTCGGACAGCCGGAAGCGGTCGATCTCCTCACCGGCCCACAGGATCGGGTTGCCGTACTCCCGGATCAGCTCCACACAGGCCTCGACCGCGCGGTCGAGCATCTGCTGCTTCTTCACGGTGACGGGTCGCTCGCGGCGCGTCAGCCGGCCCTGCGGCGGGGGACACTGCGCTCCCCAGACGTCATCCATGATCTCCAGATAGACCGGCCGGCGGTGCGAGAGGCACGCGGTGATCGCACTGTCGATCTGGGTGGGGGCCAGCCCGGGGTTGGAGATGGCCTGGGCGTCCACGGTCACCTGGCGGTAGACCTCCAGGTTGCTCTCCGGGCGCTGCGACATATGTGAGGTGAGCAGGCCGATCGCCTGCTGGTTGAGCCACTGCTCGTAGGAGGGAGCGGCGTTGATCGCGATCAGCGGGACATACTCGGCGAAGGCCCCGCCGATCGAGTTGAGCAGGTTGAACGCGCCCACGCTGTAGGTGACCGCGACGGCGCCGATGCCCTGCTCGCCGAGCGCGATCTCCGCGTCGGCGGACTTCACCCGGGCATATCCGTCCGCGGCCTGGCCCGCGCCGCCCTCGGTGGGGGTGCCCACCCAGCGCACCGTGGTCTTGTCGTGCAGGGTCGACAGGAACGGGCCCAGGTGGTCGCCCGGAACGCCGAACAGATGGGTGATGCCGAGCTGTTCCAGCCGACGGGCCAGATACTCGGCCACCGTGCAGGTCGGGGAGGTGGTCATGACGTCAGCACCCCCTCGCGCGGCTGATCCGACGATCCGGCGGCGGCCCGGCGCTCGCGGGGAGCCGTGGCCCGTGCGCCCATGATGCTCTCGTCCGCAGCCGGCGCCTCGTGGACGGCGAGGGCGGCACGTACGGCCGTCTCCACCGCACCCTCGATCCAGGCGTGCTTGAGCGACACATGCTCACCCGCGAAGTGCACCGGCCCCTCGGGCCGCACCACGTCGAGGTGGAAGCTGGTCATCTGATGCGGGGTGTAGACCGCGGCCTCTCCGCAGGCGTACGGGTCGCGCAGCCAGCTCTGGGTCTGACCGGCCCCGGTGTAGAAGACCTCGATCCGGCGGCCGTGCACCGACTGGAGGTTGAGCAGGGCGTAGCTGTAGCGCTCGGCGTCCTCGAAGGAGTCCCAGCGCGCGGCGTCGTCCGACCAGGAGTAGCCCGCCAGCACCACGCCGCCCTGACTGCCGGGGACGGGGTGTGAGGGGTAGTACATGAAGCGGTTGGGGTTGTCGGTGGTGGAACCTCCGCCGTAGGCATGCGTGGCCGGGCGAACGCCGCCGCCCAGCGGGGAGTTGCGGTAGTACTCCACCTGCTGCGGGCTGATGCGCTTCTCGTCCACGCTGGGGTGGGCGCCCAGCAGCCCCGTGGGCAGCTCCCGCAGGCTCTGCGGAACGGCCAGCGCGGCCTCGGCGTCGTCCTCGCCCCGCTGCTGGTAGTAGTCGTACAGCCCCGGCGCGATGGCGTCGAGCTCCCGCTTCCAGTCCTCCTCGGTGAACTCCCACCAGCGACGGGAGAATTCCAGCAGCACCTTGGTTGCCTGGTCGTAGTGCGTCTCGATGACGGCCCGGCGCTTCTTGTACGAGAACGGCGGGGTCACGGTGGTGAACCGCAGGCTGGAGAACGGGATCGTGACGATCGCCAGATCCCCGGTCCAGGTCTCCACCGGACCTTGCGGATCGCCCTCGGGCACGGTCTGGATGGCGACGGCGGGACCACCCGGTCCGGCGAGTCCACCGTGATGGCCGTCGCGGCCCGGGTCGTAGTACTCCAGCCGGACCATCCGCTGGCCCATCACGATCTGGTCGCGCAGATCCTTGGCGAGCGCCTCCGGGAGCTTCCGGCTGCCGCCCTCGATCTCCCAGTAGGTGGCGGTGGGGTCGATGTCGCTGCGGCCCAGGAAGCTGTGGAAGAAGGCGAGGTGCAGCCGCGAGGTCATGTTCTCGATCGTGCCGATCGCCTCGATGGCCTCATCGCTGAACCCGGCGTACTCGCGCAGGAAGCGGCCCATGGAGAAGCCGTCGAAGTCGCGGATGACCCCGGCCCAGCCGTCCAGCCACTCCTTGAACGGCTTGTTGACGCGCTTTCCGTCGCTCTGCAGCACGGAGTAGTAGTCGCGCACCGGCTCCAGCGCCTGGTTGACCATCTCGGACACGGTCAGCCGCGATTCGCAGCCGGTGAGGTGGAAGCCCTCGTTGATCTGGGACGGGTCCTTGGCGTAGTGGGCGCGGCGCACCTGGGCACGGTTGGTGCGGATCCAGGTCTGATTGCGCTTGTCCGGCTCCCGGAACTCGGGGCTGGGGTCGCCGTACGTCCAGATCTTGCCGTCCTTGAACGACTTGTAGATCACCGGCGGGACGGGAGCGGTCTGATTGCCCGTCGACGGGTCGATGTCGACATTGAAGAACAGCCGCCGCTTCAGGCCGAGTTTGTCGATCAGCGCCAGCGTCAGCGGATGGAAGCTGGGCAGCCGCATCGCCCCGGCCTCCGCGTACTGCGCGGGGTCGGTGAAGGGCGGCGGCTCGCCCTTCTTGGCGTGGAAGGTCTTGATGCGGCCGCCGACCCGGTTGGCGTTGGCCTCCAGGATCGTCACATCGTGACCGGCACGGGTCAGCAGATCGCCGGCCACCAGACCGGCGATGCCCGCTCCGACGATCAGGATGCGCTTGGGGACGGCGGGGCGCTCCAGCCCCTTGTCGATCAGTACTTCGAGGTAGCGCAACTTGAGGTCTTCGTTGGCCGGCTCGGGGCCGACCAGCAGCAGTTCGCGGGCGAGCTGCTCATAGGTCTTCTCGTTGGTGCGCTCGGCTCCGGTGCGCTCACCGCGGAGGTCTCGGCGGATGTCGGTCACGGCGGCTCAGCCCTTCCCGTCCAGGGACTCGTTCGCGGCGAGTCGGCGCAGAGTGCTGATGGAAGGGGTGAAGGCGTACACCGCACCGGTGGTCTGCACGAACCGGTTCATCGAGACGGTGCCTTCCTCGCCGTCGGCCAGCACGATATGGGCGTCCGGGCTGCCGGAACCGCCCTGCCGGATGGTGCCGGTCACCTTGTCGATGCCGTTGGGAGAGCCGGGATCGCCCGGCAGGAAGTTGGGGTTGTTCGACCAGGCGCGCTGGAGGAACTCGAACTGCCGCTCCAGCGAGGTGCCGTAGCACACGAACATCAGGCCGCGGTCCGCGTCCGCCTTGCCGGCCGAGTACGCGGGGCCGTACGGGATGCCGCGGCGCATGACGCGGTGCTTCTGGGTGGGCTCGAAGTGCCGGGGATGCGACCTGCGGATGTGCGCGGCGCACGGGGTCTGCTTCCCCTGGCCGTCGTTCTCGTAGGTGAAGTCGTTGCGCTCCGGACCGACCCCGGTCACCGGGTTCTCGCCCTGTGCGAGGGGCGTGCCGTCCTTCTTACGGCCGACCAGACATGCGCCCAGCAGCTCGGGGGAGATGGCGTGCGGCCGGAACTTGCCCGCTTCCCGTTCCACCGCCTCGTTCCAGCCGGGGACGTCCTGCCGCAGTCGGCGCACCACCTGGAGAGAACCGTTGTCCATCCACGTGGGTGCCTCGGGCGGTGCTCCGCTCTCACTCTGGTGACCGAAGACGAACTCGCCGGGCTCCACGAGGGTCGACCCCGGGCGGTTGTCCCGGACACCGGGATTCTCCCGGTCCTCACGGTGGAAATCCTTGACGCCCGGCTGCGAAATGGCGTCCTTGTACCCGAAGTGCTCATGCCCCCGCAGATCTCCGGTCAGGGTGCGGCCGTCGTCCTGATGGACCAGGGTCACCCCGTGCGCCGAATCAGCGGCGGCGATATTCCGGAGCTTTTCGTTCAGCGCCTCTTCCGTGTCCGCGGCGACGATCAGCACGGCGTGTACGCCGTTCCGGTCCGAGCCGAAATGCCAGTGCTCGGGCGCACTCGTCCCGTCGTCGCCGAGGTCCGGAGCCCGTCCGGCCGCACCCTTCACAAACGACTCGAACGGCGCCAGATCCTGCTTCACCTTCTCGGGTTCCCGGGCTACCTGGAGCAGGCCCTGGAACGTCAAGGACACTCCGACCCAGGTCGCGACGAGGAACGGATCCTGGCCGTAGGCCCGGCGGGAAAGCGAGAACTCCTCGTTGAAGTCCTCGACCGTGGCGGTCACCGAGACCGTGTTGAGCATGACGGACAGCCAGCCACGCCCACCCGCACCGTCGGGGAAGCGGACATAGCGGAACGCCATATAGTCCTTGTTGAAACCGGAAAGAATGTTGCCCTGGATTTCCATGGATCTGCGCAGGGGCGGCTCCGGAAGCTGTTCGATGTCCGGGGCACCGGTCGGGCGCAACGAGGTAGTGGTCACTTCTCTCCTTCAGGGGAGCTGCGGGTGCTCCGGGGGTCTCGGGTAATTCGCACGCAGGCGAAGCCGGCTCCCGGCATGCAGAGGCGGAGGTCGGTACGGAAGAGGTACAGGGGCACACCAAAGACAGCCGGTGCACGGCCTGTGTCGCCAGCCCAGCACCGAACCTGCCACCTCGCAGGAGCACCGACGCCAATCGGAGCACCCGGTCACCCGTTCCGGTGAGGGACCTCGCCGACCCGGTGCCGCGGGACCTCGCCCACCCGGCGCCGCGAATCGGAGAATCTACCCGCCTGGGCGGTGCCCTCATGCCCCCAGCCGCTCCGCACGGAAGCACTGGTCCGCCGGGGCTGCCGCGGGCGGCCGGACCGCATACGGGGCACGGGCCACACAAGGCCGGGAGCGCCATGAATGCGCCCCTCTTCGCGCCCCTGGATCACTACGTTTGCGCTGTTCACCACCCGTACCGAGGGGCGGTGCCGCGCCCGGTTCGGGCGTGGGTGCGGGCCTTCACACCTTCTGTTGAAGGCCCTGGGGCGCGGCCTCGGAGCGACGGGAATTCAGCAGATCCTTCTCCGTGGTCGGGCGCGCTGCGCGCCCACGACGGAAGGACACGGCTATGCGACGCACCATCGTCGGCACCTGCGCTGCCCTCGGGGCACTGGCCATCGGGCTGGCCGGCCCCGCCACCGCCGCCCCGGTTCCGGTGACGGCGCTCAACTGCGATGGCGACACCTATCAGTGCACGGCCAACCTCCGCTTCGGTGACAACAATTGGAAGGCCAGCTGGGGCGCGAACATCTTCCATCAGACGCCCCGGTCCGCCTCTCGCGCGCCGGTCCCGGTGACCGCGCTGAATTGCGACGGCGACACCGGAAAGTGCATCGCCAACCTGCAATTCGGTGACGGATACTGGCGGGCGAGCTGGTCCGCCACCATCTTCCACCAGGGGCTTCGCTCCGGCGATGGCACCCGGCTGGCGGCTCCGGTCCCGGCGAACAGCCTGAACTGTGACGGCAACATCGGCAGGTGTTCCGTCAATCTCCAGTTCGGCGACGGCAATTGGAAGGCCAACTGGCCCGCCACCATCTACCACCTGTAATCGGCCTACCCCTCGGTGAGGGGACCGAGCGGCAGGACGGGAACGGGCCCGGGGACGCACACCATGCGTCGCCGGGCCCGTGCGCGTACCTCCGCGGTGGCCGTCCGTACGCAGCGGAAACAGCCGTATTCCCGCACGCCCGCCGGCCGCACCCACGGCGTGGAAAACGGGGCGGCGGAATACCCGCGTACGCCGGGAAGCGATGCGGGCGTGACGCTCATCTACGTATTGTCATTTTGATCGCCGAACGCATCATTGCTGTCACGTACACGCCTTCTTCCGATCCGTCGGGAACCCTACCGTCGCAGGACCCAAACATTCGACGGCGGCAACTTCCGCTCCGCGATGGCCCGTTCACGAATCGACTCGTGGAAGGGCGGCGGAGTGGCGGCTGCCCAGGGAGAAGTCATGTCCGAAGTCATACAGCAGCAAGGAATTCCGCAGGCCTCGGGCTCCTGGCCCGGCGGGGACGGGGGCGGGGGAGACTGGCCCAGATATCCCAGACTCTACGACGCCATTCCGGACTCCGGACCGACCGCCGGGGGAAACACCGTCCTGCTCACCGGGTCCGGCCTCCTGGGTACGAGTCTGGTCACCTTCGGCGGTGTCCCCGCCACCGTCGTCGCCCAGGACCCCTACGGCAATTCGGTCACCGTCCTCGCACCGGCGCACGCCGCGGGCACCGTCCAGGTCATCGCCACCACCCCCCGGGGCAACTCCAATTCGGTGAGCTACACCTACACGGTCACCCCGCCGACCGGTCCGACGGTCACCGCCCTCGTGCCCAACACCGGGTCCACCGCGGGCGGCACCGCGTTCGCCATCATCGGCACCAACCTCACCGGCGCGACGGTCACCTTCAACGGCGTCGCGGCCCTCGGCGTGTCCGTCAACGCCGCGGGCACGGTGCTCACCGGCACCACACCGCCCGGCCCGGCCGGCAACGTCCCGGTCGTGGTCACCACACCGGCCGGCACCACCACCGTCGCCGGCGGATTCACCTACACGGCACCGCCGCCCGTCGCCTTCTCGCTGTCGCCGTCGTCAGGCAGCACCGCGGGTGGTACGGCGTTCGTGATCACGGGGAGCAATCTGAACGGCGCGTCGGTCACGTTCAACGGGGTTGCGGCGACGGGGATTTCGGTCAACGCGTCGGGTACGGCGCTGGTCGGCTTCACCCCGGCCGGTGTGCTCGGCAACGTCCCGGTCGTGGTCACCACACCTGCGGGCAGCGCCACGGTCGCGGGTGGGTACACCTACACGGCACCGCCCCCGCCGGTGGTGACCCTGCTGTCGCCGCCGGCGGGCAGCGCCGCGGGTGGTACGGCGTTCGTGATCACGGGGAGCAATCTGAACGGGGCGTCGGTCACGTTCAACGGGGTCGCGGCGACCGGGGTTTCGGTCAACGCGTCGGGTACGGCGCTGGTCGGCTTCACCCCGGCCGGCCCGCTCGGCAACGTCCCCGTCGTGGTCACCACCCTGGCCGGCAGCACGCTCGTCGGCGGCGGATACACCTACGTGTGAGCGGCCGCTTCCCCAGCGGCCCCATGGAGCGGCCGGGGTCCGGGGGAGTCCGCTGCCGCGATGACCCGGCGAGCAGTGCCACCGCGCCTCGGCAGGGATCGTCCCCTTCCGTTCCTGGCGGACCGAGGCCCGGGCGTGTTCTTCCGGTGTGTGGGTGACGGATGACACGCCCGGGGTGGCACTCCGGCGAGGTGAGGGCCTTTCGGCCCGGTGTGGAGGGTGACATCCGCGCCGGCGCCGGGAGGCCTTTGCGCGTGTGCGGGCGGCCGATGGGGGGCGGCGCAGCTGCCCGCACCGCCCGCCCCGGAGTGTGATCCGCGCCACTCCTGCCGCGGGCGAGCCGCCAACGTCGCAGGTCAGAAGCTCAACGTAAGCGGGCGACTGCGCATGGTCATTTTGGTCCGCGGATCTGATTAACAATCACGGCCTGGCGAGCGGTCTAGGGGCAAGAGATGCGGTCTTCTCCGGCGTCATCCGGACGCTGGGGAGTTCACCGCGAACAGCGAAAGGAGAGGCAGTGGACCACCAGTGGCCCTGGGACACGCCAGCCATGGGCGGCGCGGCCAGGACGATCCCGGCTGTGCTCCGCGCCCGGGCGCGCGAGAGCACCCACACCGCCTCGCGGATCTGCGGCCCGTCGGCCGGCAGCACCTTGTGTGACCCGGACCGCGGAAGCCGGTGCGGTGCGGAACGGGACCTTCAGGCGCAGGTCCACCCCGGTGCCGTCCGCCCGCCCGTGGCGGGCCGAGGGATGGCCGCCCGGTGAGCGATTACGGAGACGGACAGCAGTTGCGCCCCGACCCGATGGACGGCCTCCGGGGCGACTTCACCGCCTTCTTCAAGGAGGCGCAGTACGGCTACCTCGGCTATGCGTACCAGTGGCTGCGCCACCGTCAGGACGCCGAGGACGTGGTGCAGATAGCCGGGATGAAGATCCATGCGAAATGGGACGAGTTCCAGTCGCACCCCAACTTCCGGGCCCTGTGCCTGCGCGTCCTGCGGGACGCCATCAAGGACCACATCCGCTCGCGTAACCGGGCGACCCGCCGCGAACGGGCCGCCGCCGCGGAAGCCGGGCTCCACCAGTCCTGCGTCGACCAGATTCTGCACCTGGGCACCTTCGACGCCCTGGACCGCGCCATGGACGAACTGGCCCGCCGGGAGCCGGTACAGGCGGACTGCGTCCGGCTCCGCGTGGCGCAGCTGAGCTATGAGGAGATCGCCGAGACCCTCGGCATCACCCCGGGCACGGCGCGCACCTACTACTCCCGCGGCCGCCAGCTCGCCAAGGAACTCGCGGCCTCCTATCTCCGGAACGATCAGGAAGGAGAACCGTCGTGACCATCGAAGACATTCTGCAGGCCGAAGCCGATGAGGTGGGAAGCGTACTGGCCGACCACGACCCGGAAGCCTTCACGCGCAGACTGGCCGAGCGGATCGCCGAGGCCGAGCGGCAGACACCACCCCCGGCACGACCGCGGCCCGGTCCCGGCGCACCCCGGCCGGGCCCGGCCGCTGCCCAGACGTCCGCGGCCCCGGCCCGTGCCGAGCGCCACGGCGGGCCCGGAGGAACTGCGCCGGCACCTGCACACCCTGTGTGAGTCGGTGCTGCGTGGGGGACACATGGGGCGGCTGGAGAAGTTCGCCCGGGACTACGATGCGGCCGGCGCCCGGACCTTCGCGTGCCTGCTCTACTCCATCAACCGGCGTGAGGCGGCGGTCTTCTGGTGGCGGTTCGCCGCCGGCGCCGAGGACCAGCTCTCCGCGCACTGCCTGGCGATCCACCACGCGGCCGACGACAACCTCATCGACGCGCGCCTGTGGCGCACCATCGCCACCGCCCTGGGCTACTCACCGCGCCGGCATCTGCCCAACCCGGCTCCCGGCGCCCCGCTCCCGGACCCCGGCTGGCTGCTGGCGCGTTCCGGGCCCGAGCTCCAGCAGTTCGCCGAGCCGCAGGCCCCGTTGTCCGTGGGGTGTGCGGGGCGCTGACGCCGCCAGGCAGACGAACCCGGCCCTCCCCGGAAGCCCGTTTGGCGAGCCGCGGCCCGGGGGGGCCGGCACGGACCACCCACCACCGATCAAGGAGACGCCCATGAAGGATCATGCGGAGGCCCGGCAGGCCCCACCGCGTGTTCCCGCGGAGCCACGGCGCCCGTGGCTCAGGAAGTACGCCCGCTTCACCGCCGCCCATGCCATCGAGGGGGTGGCCGGGGCCGTCATCTCCGCTCTGCTGCTGTACCTGACCCAGCGGTAGACGGGACCGGCCCCGGGCGCCGTGTCTGCCGCCGGTCCCGAGCGGGCCGGCGGCTCCGGCCGCGGTTAGTGGCTCCGCCGCCGGGGATGGTTTCCCCGTACCCAGTCGTCCCGGGGCAGGGCCACGACGGACAGGAGGCCGGATGACAACCGAACCGATGGGGACCGTTGAACTGGCGGCAATGGGCGAGGACTTCGTCCGCGACCCCTTCGAGGTGTACGCGCGGCTGCGCGAGCGAGGCCCGGTGCATCGCGTACGCCTCCCGGAGGGCACGGTCGTCTGGCTGGTCGTCGGCTACGACGAGGTACGCGCGACGCTCAGCGACCCCCGGCTGTCGAAGGAGTGGCGGCATGCCTCGTCCGCGCAGCCGATGCAGCCGGTGTCCAGCGGCGTGTCGATGCTCCGCTCCAACGCGCCGCAACACACCCGGCTGCGCGGCCTGGTGGCCCGTGCCTTCACCGCACGCCGGGTGGCGTCCCTCGCACCGCGCGTCCAGGAGCTGACCGATGAGCTTCTGGCGGGGATGCTCGCCGCCCCCGACGACCGCGCCGATCTCGTCGAGGCGCTGGCCTTCCCGCTCCCGATCACCGTCATCTGCGAGTTATTGGGTGTGCCCTTCCTGGAGCGGGACACCTTCCGCACCTGGACCGACATCCTGATGGTCGGCGCCCCCACACCGCGGACCAAGGAAGTCCTCACGGCCATGACCGGCTACCTCGACGACCTGGTGGAGACCAAGCGCGCGCACCCCGGCGACGATCTGCTGAGCGATCTGATCGCGGTGAGCGACGGGGACGGCGACCGGCTCAGCCACGAAGAACTCCTGGGCATGGCCCAGCTGTTGCTGATCGCCGGCTACGAGACCACCGGCAATCTCATCGCCAACGGCGTGCTGGCGCTGCTCACCCACCCGGAGCAACTCGCCGCGCTGCGCGCCGATCTGTCCCTCATCGACGGCGCGGTCGAGGAGATGCTGCGCTACGACGGACCGCTGGAGACCGCCACCTTCCGCTTCACCCTCGACCCGGTCGACATCGCCGGCACGGTGATCCCCGGTGGCGGCGAGGTCGTGCTCCCCGTGATCGCCGACTCCGGACGCGACCCCCTCCGCTTCGACGACCCCGACCGCTTCGACATCACCCGCGACGCCCGCGGCCATGTCGCCTTCGGCCACGGCATCCACTTCTGCCTGGGTGCCCCGCTCGCCCGCCTGGAGGCCCGGATCGCGGTGCGCACCCTCCTGGAACGCTGTCCGAAGCTGGAGTTGGACGCCCACCCGGCCGACCTGCGCTGGCGGCTGGGCGCATTGCTCCGCGGCCCACGGCATCTCCCGGTCCGCTGGTCGTGACGGCCCCGGCGCGGCCCGTCGACGGTGCCGCGGGCCGCACCGGTCCGACGCGCCGGACCACAACGGGGCGCCCTGGCCCGACGACCGCGGGCCAGGGCCGCGCCACGGCCGGGGGCATGGCGGGGAGCCAATTGGCCCAGCCCCTGATCCGCCGGACGGGCGGCCGTCACCCTCCGGGGCGAGCCTGATTGCCGTCGTGCCGGGGGAAACGCACAAGGTGATCGCGGAGAACCGATACGGCGCGCTGCCCGCCGGATACCGACGTTCTCCCGTTCCGTATCACCGAACCGCGTGCGAGGGAGAAACGTATGACCAAGGCTCAGCCCGCAAGGGACGGAACCATGGCGGCCGGGGTGGCCGGTGGCCCGGACCGAATGCGGGAATACCGTCCCGGAGCGATGGCCGACCTTCGGCGTACGGGAATCAATCCGAATTTCTGGTATCCGGTCGCGGTATCCGGAAGTGTGCCGAAGAACAAGACCTTCGCCACCGCCTTCGCGGGGGAGCGGATCGTGCTCTATCGCGGCGCGAGCGGCACGGTCTTCGCGTTGGAGGACCGGTGCGCCCACCGCCAGGTACCGCTGAGCCTGGGTGTCGTGGAAGGCGAGCTGCTGCGCTGCTGCTACCACGCGTGGGCCTATCGCGGGAACGGCCGGATCTCGCAGATCCCGTATCTCCCCAAGGGGGTGGACCGGCCGCCGCGCGGGGTGCGCTCCTATCCGGTCCGCGAATTGTACGGTCTGGTGTTCGTCTTCCCGGGTGATCCGGAGAAAGCGGCCACGACCCCGCTGCCCGAGCTTCCGGAATACGATTCCGCCAAGCACAAGACCATGGTGTTCTCGCGCACGGTGCGTTGCCACTACTCGTTCATGCACGAAAATCTGCTGGATATGAACCACCAGTTCCTGCACCGCGGTGTCCTCGGCAAGATCCAGCCCAAGCTCCTCGGATACGACACCGGTCCGGAATTCGTGGAGGCCCGTTATCTGTTCACGTCTGCCGGTGGGAAGAAGGACCGCGGCGCCGGACTGCTGTCCGGTGAGGGCTTCGGCGGCGGCGAGTCGCCCGACGTCATCACCGTCCGCACCGAGTACCCGTATCAGACCCTCCAAGCGGTTCCCGAGAAGTCCGACCTCCCGTCCTTCTCGCTCTGGGCCGCTTACGTACCGGAGGACGCGGAGCAGCGCACCAACCACGCCTATGGCCTGCTCATGATCGCGAAGCCGCCGATCCCGGGAGCCCTGCATCTGGCCTGGCCGCTCATCCGGCGCTTCACCGAGCGGGTGTTCGCCGAGGACCGGATGGCGGTCGAGGCCGAGCAGCGGGCCTGGGACGAGCAGGGCGAGGACTGGAACCAGGAGGTCTTCCCGCTGATCCTCGATGTCCGTGACGTGCTGCGCACCAACGGGGTCCCGATCCGTCCCGAATCCGCTCTCTGCGGCGCCGCCGCGCTGTGCGACGGCTCGCCGCGGGCCGACGCCGCATCGGGGACCGGCGCGCACCGGCCGGGCTGACCGGCCGGGCGTGCGGTGGCCGGTGGCCGGGCTCGCGCAGCTGCCGTCTGACCGCAATCACCGCAGGTCAGGCGCCCTCCGTCGGTGACGTTCGGTGGGTGCGCGGGTGCAGCCGGTGGTGGGCCGACGGTGGGCGGGGGATCGTGGCAAGGTGGTGGGTGAGGTGCCTCCCTCGCCCATCCCCCGATTCCGATGTGGAGGCTCGCATGGACGACAAGGAGTTCTTCCGGGCAGTGGCGGACCGCGCGAGGCTCTCGCGGCAGGAAGGGGCCGATCTCACCCGCGCCACGCTCGAAACGCTGGCCCTGCGTCTGAGCGACGGCGAAGCCCGCGATCTGGCCCTCGAACTTCCCGAGCCGCTGCGTGTCTCGCTGAAGCGGGAGCGGCGGGAGATGGAGATCTTCGGGCCGGACGAGTCGATCCGCAGGGTGCGAGCGCGCACCGGCCTGTCCGCGTCGGAAGCCGACCGCGGTGTACGGGCGGTCCTCGGCACGCTCCAAGAGGTCATCTCCCGCAAGGAGTTCGAGCACGCCATGTCGCAACTCGGCAAGGAGTATGCGCAGTTGGTGGAGGCTGCGCGCTGACGGCCGGCTCCAAGGCCCGCGCGTGGCGAGTGGGCCGCAGTATCGGCCGGCCCGCCACCGGCTGAGGGGTGAGGGCGGACGGCCGGCCGTTCGGCGTGGCTCCCGAGTGGGCGCACCGGATCGGTCCCACCTGATCCGCCTGCCCTGTCGTTCCGCTTGAAGGTGTTCCTCGCACACACCTTGTGGCCCGCGTCACTGTCTGGCTAAGCTCCGGCACGATTCGGACACATTTCCTCCGTAAGTTGACCTATTGGTGTGGTTGATCTTCATGGTCTGCCCACATGTGTGAGGTGGCTTCGCATGGAACGGTCAACGGAATCCCCGGCAGGCGGCGCACCTTACGACTTACCGCGCATCTCCTCCCGGCCCGTGACGGCGGACGGCCCGACACGCGGCCGCACCAGCGGCCGTACGCACCACCCGGCACGGACCACGTACGGCGCTGCCCACCGCGGCACCGCGCGACCGGCCCCGGGCCGCCCCTGATGACCGGGACCGCGCCGGCGGTGGCACCGGCCGCACCGCTGCCCCATGTCCGCCGCGATATCCGGCTGTTCTGGTGGGCGGGCACCTGCGACGCCCTGGGCAGCCAGACATCCGGGCTGGTCCTGCCGCTGCTGCTGCTGACCCTCGGCCGGTCACCCGCCGAGGTCGGGGCCCTCGCCGGACTCTCCGCGGTCGCGACGCTGCTGCTCGGCCCGTTCGCCGCCGTCCCCGCCGACCGCGGGGCGCGCAAGCAGCTGATGGTGGGCTCCGCACTGGTCTCCGCCGCCGCGATGGCCGGGGTCACCGTCGCCGTCGCGGCGGGCCCGGTCCCGTTGGCCGTGCTCATCGCCGCCGTGCTCGTCGAGCGGTGCGCGACTTCCTGCTACGAGGCCGCGGCGCTCGGCACCGTCGCCCTGGTGTGCCCGCCCGGGGAGCACCGGCGCGTCCTGTCCCGATTACAGGCGGGGGAGGGAGGCGCCCTCGTGCTCGGGCCCGCACTGGGCGGGTTGCTCTTCCACGCCGAGCGCTGGCTGCCGTTCCTCGCGGACGCCCTCTCCTACGCCGTCGCGGCGGGCTGTATCGGCGCCATGCGCGCGCCCCTCGTTCCGCCCCGTGAGCAGAAGTCACCGGCCGGAGCGGTACGCCGAGGGCTGCGGTCCCGGGCCGCCGAAGCAGCGGCCGGACTGGCGCTGATCCGCCGCGAACCCTTCCTGCGGCTCGCGCTCCTGTGGATCTCGGCCGTCAACGCCCTGCTCGTCGCGCTGTATTACACGACGGTGTTCGCCCTTCAGCACGACGGCCGGGGCGCGGCACCGCTGGGCCTGGTCCTCGCGCTCGCCGGGGCGGCCGGTCTGGCCGGAGCGCTCGCCGCACCCCGGATCGCCGGCCGGCGCTCCGCGGGCCGGGTGCTGGTGACGGTCTCCTGGCTGATGGTGCCGCCCGCCGCTGCCCTCGCGATGGCCCGCGACGCCTGGCACTTCGGCCTGCTCTTCGGTCTGCTGTGTCTGCTGACGCCGGTGGCCACCGTGGCGCTACAGGCCCGGATCATCCAGGTCGTCCCACCCGGACTCCAGGCCCGCACCGGGACCGTGCTGGCCACCGTGTCGGGTGCGACCGCCGCCGTGGCGCCCGCCCTGGCCGGGCTGTCCGCCGACCGGGCCGGGGCCGCCGTCACCCTCATGGGCTGCGCCGCGCTGCTGGCCGTGCTCGCGCTCCACACGACCTGCGTGGCACCGGCCCGCACCCGCCGCGCCGATTCGGAGCCCGCATGAGCACGACCACGGCACACCTCACCGCACTGCCGTCGGCCGACACCGGCTTCCGGGTCTACCACCCGGCGCTGCCCGAGGTCTGTCCACGTGACCCGGCGCGGATGGCGCTGGCCGCGGACGCCGACGGCCGCTGCGAGATCTTCACCTGGAACGCCGTCACCGGCACCGCGCGCCAGGTCACCGACAGCCCGCACGGCACCCTGCACTGCGCCCTCGACGCCGAGGCCCGGGTGTGGTGGTTCGCGGAGGACCGCCACGGCCACGGACTGTGGTACTTCCAGGACTTCGAGGGCGGAGCGCGGCAGCCGGGCCTGACCGGCCTGTCGCCGGGCCGCCCGCACGGCCTCGCCGTCAGCGACGCCGGGACCGTGGCCCTCGGCCTCGGGGACGGCAGCGGAATGACCGTCCACCTTGGGAGGCCGGGCGGTCCGGCCCGGCAGGTGTGGACCGTCGACGGGCCGGCCCTGCTGACGGGCATCTCGCCCTCGGGCGGGCTGCTGGCCCTGTCCGGGGCGGCCGGCTCCGACCGGGCGGTCACGCTCGTGACCTGCTCAGGGGCGGTGCTCGACCAACTCTCCGGACACCACGGCCGGCTCTGGGCGCTCGGCTTCGCACCGTCCCCGGCAGGCACCGAACTGCTGCTGGTCCAGGAGCACGACGACCGCTACCGGCTGGCGACATGGCGGCCCGGCAGCGGACTGCTGCCCCAGGACTGGTGCTGCTTCGACACCGAGATCACCGCGCGCTGGTACCCCGCGGGACGCCGCGTCCTCATCCGCCAGGACCGCCACGGCCGTTCCACCCTCGCCGCGGCCGACCTCGACCGGCGCACCCTGACCCCGGTACCGTCCCCGCCCGGCACCCTGCTCGACGCCGCCCCGCACCCGGGCGACGATGTGCACTACCTCTGGACCGACAGCGCCACCCCGCCCCGGATGTGCTCCACCGCCGGCACCCGGCTCCCGGAGCTCGCCACCCTGCCGACCCCAGCGCCCGGCCGGCACCGTGAACTGTGGACGCCCGGCCCGGACGGGCCCGTGCACACCCTGCTCAGCGAACCGGAACCGGTCACCGGCCGTCGGCCCCCGCTGGTCTTCCTGGTGCACGGCGGCCCCGCCGACCACGACCGTGACGCCTACGACCCGGAGGTGCACTCCCTGGTCGCTTCCGGGTTCGCCGTCGCCCGGGTCAACTACCGCGGCTCCACCGGCTACGGCCCCCGCTGGCGCGCCGCGTACGGCGCGGGCGTCGGGCTCACCCAGGTCGCCGACCTCGTCGCGGTCCGCGGCGATCTGCTCCGCCGCGGCCTGGCCCGCGCGGACGCGATCGGCCTGTGGGGCACCTCCTGGGGCGGCTATCTGGCCCTGCTCGCGCTCGGCACCCGGCCGGACCTCTGGCAGGCGGGCGTCGCCGTCAAACCCGTCGCCGACTGCGCGGCGGCGTACCGCACCGGCACCCCCGCCCTGCGGGCCCTGGACGAGCGGCTGTTCGGCGGCACGCCGGACACCGTGCCCGAGCGCTACGCCCGGAGCTCACCCCTCCACTACGCCGCCGACGTCCGTGCCCCGCTGCTGGTGATCGCCGCCACCCTCGACACCAAATGCCCGCCTGGCCAGGTACGGAGCTACCTCGGCGCACTGCGGCGGGCCGGGGCGGCACACGAGTCGATGTGGCTGGAGACCGGCCACGACGGCTACACCGGCGCCCACCACGTGGCCGTACTGCACCGCGCGCTGAGCTTCCTGGACCAGCAGCTGCGCCGCGCTCCCGCGGCCCACCGAACCCCCCGTCCCCCGGTGGACGGGGTCTCCGGAGGCACCGGCCCGTCCGGCGCCCCCGGAGCGTAAGAACCGTTCCGCAACCGGCAGAAGAGGAGAAGCAGCCATGCAGAAGGACATCATCCACAACGACCCGCTCGCGGGTGACGAGGAGAACCGCAGACCGAGCATCGGCGTCACGGTGACCGTCCCGTTCCGTAACGCCGAGGACACCGAGGAGGACTGACCCTCCCCGGCCGGCCCGGTGGCACACCGGGCCGGCCGGACCGCCGCACCTCACCGGCCGGCCGCCGGCCACCTCCCACCCCACCGTCGTACGAGGAGCCGCCATGCGCGTCCTGCTGGTCAACATGCCCTGGTCCCCGATCGACCTGCCGTCCCTCGCCCTCGGCATCCTGAGACGAAGCGTCGACGAGCGAACCTCCGGCCGGGCCGATGTCCTGCACGCGAACCTGGAGTTCACCGACTGGATCACCCGGCGGACCGAGTTCACCGCGGACGACTACCAGTACTACGCACTCTCCTCCTACTTCATGGGATGCGGCGACTGGGTGTTCTCCTCCGCCCTCTATGACGACCCCGAGTGGCGGGTGCCGGAGTTCACCGCTTCGATGCGCGGCAAACTGCGTGACGAGCGGTTGCAGATGTCCAAGGAACTGCACCGTGTGGTACCGCAGTTCGTGCAGGAGATCGCCGAGCGGATCGTCGCGGCCGGCCCCGACGTCGTCGGCTTCACCTCCACCTTCCAGCAGAACACCGCCGCGCTCGCCGCCGCCAAGTACGTCAAACGCCTCGCCCCGCACATCAGAACCGTCATGGGCGGCGCCAACTGCGACGCCGAGCAGGGCCACGCCACCCACCGCAACTTCCCGTTCGTGGACTTCGTGGTGCGCGGCGAGGGCGAGGCCGCCTTCCCCCAGCTGCTCACCGCGCTCGACGAGGGCGGCGACCTGTCCGCCGTCCCCGGACTGTGCCACCGCGACGCCGACGGCGAAAGCGTCGCGAACCCGATGAGCACCAGACCGCTGCCGCCCGCGACCATCCTGCCGCCCGACTACAGCGGCTACTTCGAGCGACTGGCGTCCTCCGTCGCCCGCAACTGGGTGGAGCCCAAACTCGTCGTCGAGGGGGCCCGCGGCTGCTGGTGGGGGGAGAAGCACCACTGCACCTTCTGCGGACTCAACGGCTCCTTCATGCAGTTCCGCAGCAAGAGCCCCGAGACCTTCTACGAAGAGATCATGGACCTGGCCCGCCGGCACCGGGTGCTGGACATGTACCTCGTCGACAACATCCTCGACATGGGCTACCTCACCACCGTCCTGCCCCGCATCATCGACAGCGGCTACGACCTGCGGATGCACATCGAGATCAAGGCCAATATGCGCCGGCCCCAGCTGCGCACCCTCGCCCAGGCCGGAATGATCTACGTCCAGCCGGGCATCGAGAGCCTCAACAGCCGGGTGCTGGACCTGATGGACAAGGGCGTCAGCGGCTGCCAGAACGTCCGCATGCTCCGGGACGGAGCCGAGACCGGGCTCTCCGTCTCCTGGAACTACCTCCACGGCTTCCCCGGGGAGAGCGCCACGGACTACGAGCCCGTCATCGCCCAGATACCGGCCCTGGAACACCTCGACCCGCCGGTCGACCTCTCCGCCCGTATCGCCATCGAACGCTTCAGCCCGTACTTCAACCGTCCCGAACTCGGCTTCACCGGTCTGCGCCCCGAGGAGCACTACCGGTTCACCTACGACCTGCCCGAATCCGAACTCCTCGATATGGCCTACGTCTTCGAGGCGCCCGAACGCGGCATCACCAAGCCCACCGTCACCGCGCTCAACGACGCCCTCGCCGCCTGGAAGAAGCACCACGCGGACAGCAGACTCACCCATGCGGACCTCGGCGACCGCATCGTGCTCGTCAGCCGCCGGCGCGCCTTCGACTGGGGCGCCCTGGAACTCACCGCACCCACCGAGATCGCCGCCTTCCGGCTGCTCGACCAGCCGCACGCCCCCGCCGCCCTGACCCGCAAGCTCGCCGCCCGGCTCCCCGAGCACACCGTCGACGAGGCCGCCGTGCACGCCCTCCTCCAGCACTGGGTGACGCTCGGGCTGGTCTTCACCGACGGCGGCCAGTACGTCCACCTGGCACCTGCCGCCGTCAACGAGGACCTGCTGCGCCTCGACTTCATGCGCCACACCCACGCCGCGGCAGCCCGGCCGGAACGGCCCGACGACGACGCCCGAGCCCTCGTCGCCCACGTCTGATCCCCGCCCGGCCCGTAGCAGGACTCTTATGCCCCGCAGGAGAACGCCATGATCAGCACCGCCGCCCCATCCTCCCGAGCGCTGACCCTCCACGCCTGGCGCGACTACGACAAGGACGCCTGCGCCCTGCCGGGCATGAGCCTGGGCGCGCTCGACCTGACCGCGCCGCCGGACGATCAGGCCGCCCGGCTGTGGGAACTCGGGGCCCGCCGGGTGGAGTTCACCGGGGAGATCGATCTGACCGCGGTCGACGACCCCGCCGACGCCGCCCAGGCCGTCCGGAGCCTGTGCCTGATCCGCGATCTGACCGCCCGTGCCGTCATGGTGCAGTGGCAGCTGCGGCTGCCCCCGGAGCCCGACGACGGCTGGCGCGACCTCAGCCACCTCCAGCCGCCCCATACCCTCACCGGCCCCGCCGACCCCGCGGCCGCGCTGGCCGAGTGGCGCAACGGGCACTACCTCTGCAAGTGCCTGTGGCGCCAGGGCCCCGGCTTCGTCCAGATCCGCGACCGCCGCTGGGGCGAACTGCGCCGCTTCACCGCCGAGGAGCCCGAATACCAGCAGGCGATCGCCCAGCTCTCCTACGGGGCACCGCTCCGCGACGTGCCCCCGGCCATCGCCGCCGACTTCCTGGCGGAGCGCCTGGTCTTCCGCACGGGGCCCCTGCTGTGGTGGCTCCCGTACCGGGTGAACCGGTGGATCCAGGAGGCGATGGCCGTCTGAGGACCGCGGGGGAGCGCCGGCGCATGCGCAGCTCCGGTCTGCGCATGCGGCATGTATCCGCCGTATGTCTCGTGGGATGCTGCCGAGGTCCGATGTCGGTCCTGAGACAGCACGGGGGTACGGATGGCTGTCCGGTTCGCTCCGCTCGACGACGACGATCCGACCCGGGTGGCCGGATACGACTTACGCGCACGGCTCGGCGCGGGCGGCATGGGGCGGGTGTACCTCGCCTTCAGCCCTGGTGGCCGGGCGCTCGCGGTGAAGGTCGTTCGGCCCGACTACGCCCAGGACGAGGAGTTCCGGCGCCGCTTCCGGAAGGAGATCGACGCCGCCCAGCGCGTCCAGGGCCTCTACACTGCACCGGTCGTCGACGCCGACAGCGAGGCGAAGCTGCCCTGGCTGGCCACCGCCTATGTGCCCGGCCCCACCTTGCACCAGGCCGTCACCGAGCACGGTCCGCTGCCGCTGCTCACGGTCTTCCGGCTGCTGGCGGGCGTCGCCGAGGGCCTCACCGCGATCCACGGCTGCGAACTGATCCACCGCGACCTCAAACCGGCCAACATCCTCCTCGCCGAGGACGGCCCCCGCGTCATCGACTTCGGCATCGCCCACGCCGCCGACGCCACCACGCTCACCAGCACCCACATCCGCGTCGGCACACCCGCGTTCATGGCCCCGGAACAGATCCGCGGGCGCTCCGCCACCCCGGCCACGGATGTCTTCGCGCTCGGCAACCTCGCCGTATTCGCCGCCACCGGACGTACCGCCTTCGGCGAGGGCAATCCCGACGCCCTCTTCTACCGGATCCTCAACGAGGCCCCGGAGCTGGACGATTGTCCGCCCACACTGCGCGCGGTCGTCGAGCGGTGCCTTGCCCGGGACCCCGGGGAGCGGCCCGCCGTCAGCGAGATCATGGAGTACGCCAGGAAGCAGACGACCGGTCAGACGCTGGCCCTCGCCGGTTCCTGGCTCCCCGAGGCCGTGGAGAGGTCCCTGGCCGGGTACGACACCAAGGCGTATGTGCCGCCCAAGACCAAGAAGGCCGGCCAGGGCGACACGGCGCCCCGCACCGCCGAGACCGAGAAGAAGGACACGGCTGGCGGCAAGGCCGGTACCAAGACGGGGGGAGGGGCCGGCGTCAAGCCGCCGGCCGGTGGCGGGGGAAGCTCGTCCGGCGGGGGAAGCTCGTCCGGTGGCGCGCTCGCCGTGGTTGGACTGCTCGCCGCGGTGGCGTTCTTCGTCATCGGCCCGGACAAGGTCATCGGCGCGATCGGCGACGAGCTCAAGGAATCGCCGTCCCCCTCATCGACGTACTCCACACCGTCGTACACCTCGTCGCCGGACGTGAACGCGCAGGCGACCGGTCTGACCGGCGGCAGCGACACCTCGACCCCGGAGCCGACGGAGGAAGCGACCCCCGACGGCTGTGCGCGGGGCAATCAGGTCTTCCGCAGCAACCTCGATATGTACGACAAGGCGAGCGCCGCCTCCCTGAGCTCGCTGGCCTCCAGCCTCGACTCAGCGGCGAGCGACGCGGGCGACTCGGAGGTGGCCTCGGCGCTCCGCGACCTCGCCGACGACGCGCGGGCGCTGAGTGACGCGGCATCACGGTTCGACGCCGCGCTCAACCGCCGCGACAGCTCACAGGCCGAGACCTACAAGGACGCGTTCAGCTCGGCGCGCCAGGAGTGGGAGGACGACGCCGAGACCTTCAAGTCCGTGTGCTCCTAGACCGCGTCCGCTTCAGGGTGGGCCCGCACGATCCGTGCGGGCCCGCCTTCTGGTTCAGCTGTTGCAGTTCGTGAAGTCCGGGCTGGTCTGCGCCAGATAGATGCTGGCACGGCCCTGGTCATCGTTGCGCAGCGGAACCGTGACCGTGTCCTGTGCCTTCCACGGGAAGCCGTTCGCGTCGAAGGTCCACTCACCGGTCACCTTCGTCGCCAGCTCGGACAGCGCCACCCAGCCGTACTGATGCGACGGCACGGAGATCACCAGGCTGTTGCCGAGATCCGTCCGCAGATCGTAGGTGACCTGGCCGGAGAGGGTGAGACTGACGCTGGTCTGCACCGGGCTCGCCATGCCCGTGCCGAGGGTGGAGGTGAAGGACACTCCGAGCTGGCTCGACCAGCCGCTGGAGGTGCTCAGCGAGAACGTCCACGGCACCGGCGCCTCGGTGCCGTTGTACCAGACGGGAGAGACGCACTGCTTGGGAAGGGGCTCGGCCGGGGCCTGCGAACCCTTCGTCCACGAGCAGGTTGTGGCGTCCTTCTGGCAGCGCTTCGACGCATAGGACACCGCGGCCTTGAACACGGCGCCGGTCGCCGACGAGGGGACCCTCCACTGCTGCGCCTTGCTGCCGTTGCAGCCGTAGGTCTGGGTCCATGCGTCGTTGTACTGGGCGCCCAGCACGACGTCGACGCACTTGTTGTCACCGGCGTTACGGATCATGAAAGTGTCGCCGGCGCCGCTCACGGGCTGGAAGTACCAGCGCAGACCGGACGATCCGGAACAGGACTGCTGCTTGAGCGGATAGCCCGCTCCGACGCACTTGCCCGTGGCGTCGTTGACGAGGGTGAACGATCCATCGGCCTGAAGACCGGCGTTCCACTTCTGGTGGTAGCCCGGCGCGGAGTTGGTGACGATGAAGACACCGTCCCCGGTGTTGCCGTTCTGCACATCCAGGTTCCGGCCGTTGTTGACCGATGTGAACGTCAGGCCGTTCAGGCCCGAGCCGTCATCGGCCTGGGCCGTACCGGTCTGTGTGGTCAGGCCGAGGGCGACGGCGAGCACGGCGATGAAGACGGTGAGTGTTCTGCGTAAACCGCTGTGTCCGGTCGGTTTCATACCAGAACAACCCCCTTATCTGATCGAGGTGTTGGTGGTGTGGTCCACCGTGTTCCGCACGCTATCGCCCCCGATGCCCGGGCGGCAGTGCTCAGCCGGCAGTGCGCTGCGCGGACTCCGCCGGCCCCTCCGCCCGCGCGTCCGCACCGCCCCCTCGTGCGTCCTCCGGGACCCGCGGCTGCGCCTTCCCCCGCATCCGCGACACCGCCACCCCGGACAGGCAGAGGAGACCACCGAGGAGCGTCAGCCAGCCGGGTATCTCGCCGAGGAACAGCCAGGACAGGAAGACGACGAGAACCGGTACCGCGTACGTCGTGGCGCCCATCTTCCCGACGGTCGTACGGGACACCGCATAGGCCCACGTGGTGAACGCAAGGGCGGTCGGGAACACACCCAGGTACACCATCTGCAAGGTCGCCGATACCGGGGCCCGGCTCACCTGAGACACCAACTGCCCGGCGAACGGCAGACAGGCCACCGCTCCGGCGAGCGCGCCGAACGTCGTCACCTGCATCGGTGTGGCGTGCTTCAGGGTCGGCTTCTGAAGCACCACACCCACCGCGTATGCCAGCGCCGCGAACAGACACAGCAGGACGCCGACGAGAGACGACGTGCCACCGCCGGACATGGACAGTCCGACCACCACGGCCCCGGCGAACGACACCGCCATGCCCGCCATCAGCTTCGGCGGGAAGCCCTCCTTCAGCAGCCACCCTCCCAGCAGCGCCATCAGGATCGGCCCGACGTTGACGACCAGGGAGGCCGTGCCGGCATCCACATGCCGCTCACCCCAGTTCAACGCGACCATGTACGCGCCGAACCACAGGACTCCGGAGGCGAGGATGCCCGGCCAGGCCTCGCGGGCCGGGAATCCACCACGCCGGGCCAGCAGGAGGGCGCTCAACACGACGGACGCCACCACCAGCCGGCCCAGTGCGAGCGCGCCCGGCCCGAAATCCGCGGCGCAACTACGGATCGCGATGAACGACGACGCCCACAGCACCACGGTGACGGAGGCCGCGGCGAGCGCTCGCCCGTTCGCCCGCCGCACTGACCCGACATCGCCGTCCACCGCTGTTGTTCCCACCCGCCGGCTCACTCCGGTGTCCTCCCAAAGCTCTCCACGTACGCCCTGCGCGCACATGAGCCGACAGCTTGTAAGAGGCCGCACCGCACTGACAAGCGAATACCGGGGCCGGTCGGGCCATGCCGGGAATCCGGCAGTCCCGGTGCCGGCGCGTTCGCCGTTCTGCCGAGGCGGCAGGACGTCAAGCCCGGCCGCCGCCGAGGGCAGCAGACGACCACCCCGCTCCACGGCGAGTGTGGTCACCGGTGAGGAGCTCGGCCAACCGCCGGGTCATTTCCGTGGGGTTGGCGGCGTGGACGAGTTCGGTGCGGTGTATCAGCCGGGGCTCTGCCACCGGCACGGCGGTGCCGCCGAGCGTCGCGGCGAGGGGGAGCGGGAGGGCGGCGAGGCCGTGGCCGGTGGTGGCGAGTGCGGCGAGGCCGTGCAGGTCGGTGCCGCGGTGCCGGATCCGGGGACGGAAGCCGTCGGTGCGGCAGACGTCACGCAGCCGGTCGAGGGGTATCGCGGTGTCCGGGGCGTCGATCCAGTGGGCTTGTGCCAGGTCGGTCAGGCGCACGGTGCGGCGCCGGGCCAGGGGATGGTGGTCCGGGAAGAGCACGGCCAGGGGCTCCTCGGCCGCGGCGAGGGTGGTGGCGGGCCCGAGGTCGGGCAGCGGGAGCGGGTCGCTGGGGGCGGCGGTGCCGTCGACGAGGCCGAGGTCGGCGCGTCCGGTGAGCACCTCCGCGAGCACCGCTTCCCGGCCCAGCGTCTGCACCTCCAGGTCCAACGCGTGGGCGGCGGCGCGCAGTTGGACCAGGACCTGCGCGATGGCGGGGGTCAGAGCGGCGGGCGAACAGGCCAGGGTCAGTTGAGTGGAGCGGGCGTGCCGCAGGCGGGAGATGTCGGTGCGGGCGGCGTCCAGGCGCAGCAGCAGGGCGGGAGCGTGCTCCATCAGCCGTGCTCCGGCCGGGGTGGCAGCCACCGGGCGGCGTTCGACCAGCCGGGCTCCCAGATCGGCTTCGAGGGCGGCGATGTGCTGGGAGACCGCGGACTGCGTATAGCCGAGGGCCGAGGCGGCGACGGAGAACGAGCGGTGGTCGAGCACCGCGACGAAGGTGCGCAGCAGATGGGGATCCATGGGCATCAGGATCGCTAATGGCGGGTGCACACATCATCGTTGGACCTGATGTGCCCCGGGTTGCAGGATCGTCGCCATGAACCCCACCGCACGTATCGCCCTGGTCGGCGACCGCTCCGACGCCATCCGGTCCCATGCCCGCATCCCCGGCCTGCTGGAGGCGCTGCGGGTGCGGGACGGACTGGACCTGGATGCCTACTGGATCCCCACCCAGGACGCCGGCCAGAGCATGGACGGCTTTGACGCGGTCTGGGTGCTGCCCGGCAGTCCCTACCGCAGCGAGAGCGGTGTCCTGGCAGCGATCCGGGCCGCACGCGAAGGCGGCATCCCCTTTCTGGGCACCTGCGGCGGCTTCCAGCACGCGCTGCTGGAATTCGCCCGCAACGTCTGCGGCGTGCCCGGGGCCGGCCATGCCGAGAACGCCCCGGAAACCGCTGACGAGGACGCCGTCATCGTCCCGCTCGCCTGCTCCCTGGTCGGCCACGAAGGCATCGTCAAGGTCGCGTCGGGCTCCCGGGCCGCCCAACTTCTCGGCGCCGACCGTACGCCGGCCCGCTATCACTGCAACTACGGCCCCAACCCCGACTACCTCGATGTCCTGCGGGCACACGGACTGACCTTCACCGGCACCGATGAATCCGGCGACCTGCGCATCGCCGAACTGCCCGCCCACCCCTTTTTCCTGGCCACCCTCTTCCAGCCCGAGCTGGACGGCGACGGCACCCGGGCGCACCCGCTGGTCACCGGCCTGGCCTCGGCCGCCGTGGACCACGCCGGCGCACGATGAGCGCACCGGGCCGACCCATGGGGAGCCGGCCGCTCCCGGAACGGACCCGGACACTCCCGGACGAGTTCCGGCCATTGGGCGGCGGAGTCGTCCCGACGGGTCACAGGTGCGGTAGGAAAGGGGCCGGTCCGCGGAAACCTCCCATCCAGGGAGGTTGGGGGAGTTCTCGGTACGTCACGGACGTGTGCGTGGCGTGCCCAAGACTGCCCGGGGAGGGGCAACCGCTCCGCGCGGCCGTGAGATCCGGTGATCGGCCTCCGCCTCTCCCGTGAGCGCACCGAACGAACAGCTCCAGTCCGGCGTTGCCGGGTCCTTCCCGTCATGCACTGGCTCATTGAGGTGCCGACGGGGCCCTTCCCGTGTTCTCGGAAACGGAGACCATGATGCGAAGACCCATCCGTGCCGCGGTGGCGGTGGTCGCGACCGCGTTCCTCATGCCCCTGCTGACGGCGAGTCCGGCGCCCGCCTCGTCGGGCCGGCCCACCGACGGCGCCCGTAAGCCCGCGGACTGCCGGCCCGCCCTCCAGGTCCTGGCCTCTCTGCCGGGTACAGGCGACAGTCAGGTCAAGGGACTCGGGCCGACAGCGCTGGCGGTGGGGGCATCGCGCGGGCTGCCCGTGTACTGGACGGGGACCCGGGTCCACCGCGTACCACTGCCCGCCGGATTCACCGGCGGTGAGGTCGCGGCGGTCAACGCGAAGGGGCTGATGGCCGGTTCGCTGCGCGGCGCGGGCCGTACCGCCGCCTTCAGCTTCCGGGCCGGCGCACGCGCGGTGACCCTGCTGCCGGAAGGGGCCCGCGCGGCGGACGTCAACGACCAGGGCCTGATCGTCGGTGACGCGGTCAAGGACGGCGCCCTCATCGGCCTCGAATGGGACGGCACGCGGATCCGGCGTCGGCTCGCGCCGCCGGCCGGATACTCGCTGACCTCGGTGACCGCCCTCAACAACGCAGGACAGATCGCCGGTTCCGGTGAGGCCGTCAAGGACGACGAATCGTGGTCGGCGGGCCTCGTCTGGCCCGCCGGGAGGGGCGCCGCGGCCGTACCGCTCCAGCGGTTCTGGCCCGCTGGAGTGCCCTACGACTTCTGGTACCCCCGCGACATCGACCGCACCGGACGCATCGTGGGCACCCACGACTACACCCGGCTGGACACCCGGACTCCCACCCAGTGGCGGCCCCCGTACACGACCGAGAGCGAACCGGGGCTGCTCGGGGAGCGCACCAGCGGCACCTTCGAAGCCATCAGCCCCACCACCAACGTGAGTGTGGGCACCGCCTCGGACAGCCACATGGTCGGGCCCTTCCCGCCGGAGACGGCGCCCCCGGAGCAGGCGCAGATATGGCCGGGCACCGGCCCCCTGCTGGCGCTGCCCCGGCTTTCCCCGGAGGGCGCCTCCCAGGCGTACGCCGTCAGCGACGACCAGCGCGTCGGTGGCTCCGCGGCCGATGCCGGGTCGACCACCCGTGCCGTCATCTGGACCTGCGCCCTGCGGCAGGCATACCGGCCCTGACGCCGGTCCCGGTCACGGACCTCCGGCGCCGTAGGTGACACCGGGGCGCCCGGCGAGCGAGCCGACGCCGGGCGCCCCGGCCCGTTCAGCCGCGGCGCGATATCGCGTTCTCGTCCGGCCCGCGTCCTTCGCTGAGCAGCCGGCTGCCGTGTGAGCAGCGCCGGGCGGTGGTGAGCAGCGCCTGGAGCTGAATGCCGAATTGACCGGCGTCGGTGAGCGTCTTGTGGAAGGGCAGCCGTACGTCGTGGTGGCCGAGCGGGTACTCCACGCGGAGGCTGATGCCGTAGCGGTCGATGGCCAGGGGCACCACACGTTCCATGAGTTGCAGGAAGCGGGGCTCCACCAGTCGCAGCAGAAGCGGGATGTAGTGGCTGTGCTCCTCGGCCAGGTGGGTGAGGATGTCGGCTTCATAGGTGGCCAAGGGGTCCGCGGGGGCGGCCATCAAGTCGTCAAGACCGATGCGGGCCTTGCACATGGACGTTTCGAGCACCGCGGTGGCGAACTCCATGCAGTCACCGGCGGGCGAGGCCGCCTTGTCCTGGGAGGTCAGCCACCCCAGCACGGTGACGCGTGCGCGCACCCGGTCACGTACCGGAAGCGGGGCGACATCCGTGAACTTCAGGGTGGCGGGTACCCGTTCACCCGCCCCGGCCGCGCCGGTGAGGCCGGCATCCGCGGGGGAGGGGTGCAGGTGGACGTGCTGTGTCGCTCCCGGCCCGCCTCCGCGGGACACCTCGGTGCTGCGGCCATCGGCCACCATCGTCATCGAGTGCGCCGAGGCCAGGATCGCCCGGACTCTTTCGGCGCTGGTCGGCTGCCGCTCCGCACCACCGAAGATACGCATACAGACTCCTGAAGGTTAGGTAAGGCTTACCTTATCAGTCCGCCGTGGTCCGGTGGGGAGGCGGACAGGCGTGGTCCCGGCCTCTCCCGTGAGGGGCCGGGCGACCGGGTGGAGTGCCGCGTACTCCAGGGGCGCCGACGGGTCGATCGAGACATCGAGCGGCGCGGGTGCGGCGCCCGCCCGGACCAGGAGGTCCCCGATGGCGGCGATCATCGCGCCGTTGTCGGTGCACAGCTTCAGCGGCGGGACGCGCAGGGTGAGGCCGGCCGCCGCGCACCGTTCCTCCGCCAGCGCCCGCACCCGGGAGTTGGCGGCGACCCCGCCGACCACGACGAGGGTGCCGACACCGTGTGCGGTGCAGGCGGCCACCGCCTTACGGGTCAGCACATCGGCGATCGCCTCCTGAAGCGCGGCGGCGCCGTTGGCCACCGGCAGGGCCTGTCCTCGGTGCCGCTCCGTCCATCGGGCCGCGGCGGTCTTCAGCCCGGAGAACGAGAAGGCGTACGGATCATCACGCGGCCCGGTGAGCGGCCGGGGGAAGGTGACCGCGCGGGCGTCGCCCTCGCGCGCCGCCCGGTCGATGGCCGGCCCGCCGGGATAGGGCAGCCCGAAGACCCGCGCGACCTTGTCGAAGCACTCGCCCGCCGCGTCGTCGAGGGTGTCGCCGAGGTGCGTGATCGGATCGCGGGCCAGATCGCGGACGAGCAGCAGTGAGGTGTGGCCACCGGAGACGATCAGCACCACGCAGGGGTCGGGCAGCGGCCCGTGCGCCAAGGTGTCGGCGGCGACATGCCCCGCCAAGTGGTGCACGCCGTACAGCGGAACGCCCAGCGCATACGCCAGCCCCTTCGCACCGGCCAGCCCGACCTGAAGCGCGCCGGAGAGCCCCGGCCCGGTCGTCACCGCGACCGCCCCGATGTCGGACATCCGCAACCCGGCCTCCGTCAACGCCCGGTGCACGACCGGAGTGAACGCGTGGACATGGGCACGGGCCGCGATCTCCGGTACCACCCCGCCGAACCGGGCGTGCTCCTCCATGCTCGACGCCACCGCATGCCCCAGCAGCCGGCCGTCACGCACCAGCCCCACCCCTGTTTCGTCACAGGACGATTCGATGCCCAGCACCACGGGCGTTCCCTGCATGCCGTTCCCTTCTCGCGCACCGCGGCCCCCTACTATTGCCGCAGCTCAGTTATTGCAAAGGATATGCAATAAGAGACCTCTCGTCCGTGCCCTATCGGGTGGATAGGTGAGCCTCTGCCGATCAGCCCACGTGCCCGCTCCGCCAAGCGCTTTTTCGTCAGGGCAGCTCCAGGCCGTTCGTGGAGTTGCGGAAGGATGCGGTAGGTGACCATCACGCGGACGTGTGAGACGTGCGGCACCGAGCTGCGCTCCACCACCCCACGCGCGCGGGACGGCAAGAACCGGGGCGGGCGGCCGGCCCGCTACTGCTCCGGAGCCTGCCGGCAACGCGCGTTCCGGCAACGCACCGGCCGTCAGGGCGTCGGCAAGCAGAGTGCCGGTCGGCAAGACGCGAGGGAGCCACTGGACGGTACGGCGGACAGACCGGGCCACGGGATGCCGCAGCCGCTCGACGAGTTCGTCGGACGGGAACGCGAACTGGTGCGCCTGCGCACTCTGTTGAGCTCATCCCGCCTGCTGACCCTGGTCGGTCCCGGCGGGGTCGGCAAGACCCGGCTCGCGCTGGAGCTCGCGAGCCGGGTGCGCAGCGGCCGCCCGGGACGCGCCCAACTGGTCGAGCTGGCCTCGCTCCGTGACGGAGAGCTGCTGCCGCAGGCCGTGGCCGTCGCCCTCGGCATCGGCGAGCGCGGCGGCCGGGTGGGCGTCGAGGCGCTCGTCCACGCGCTGGGCACCCGCCGCATGCTGCTCGTGCTGGACAACGCCGAGCATGTGATCGAGGCCGGCGCAACGCTGGCCGCGACCCTGCTCAGCCGTTGCCCCGGTCTGCGGATTCTCACCACCAGCCGGGAGGCGCTGCGGGTGCCCGGCGAGGTGGTGTTCCGCGTGGGGGTGCTCGCGCTGGCCCCCGACGACGAGGAGCCCGGTGCGGACGGGCAGCAGCCCGTGGAGGCGGTCCGGCTGTTCGTCGCGCGGGCCCGGACCTGCGCCCCGGATTTCACCCTGGGGCCCGGCAACGCCCATACCGTGGCAGAGATCTGCCGGCGGCTGGACGGCCTGCCGCTGGCCGTCGAACTCGCGGCCCGCAGGGTCGGTTCCCTGACGCCGGCGGACATTCTGCGCGGGCTGGACGACCAGCTCGGCCTGCTCACCGACGGCAGCCGGACGGGACCGGGCCGCCATCGCGAACTCGGCGCGGCGATCGACTGGAGCCATCGGCTGCTGGACCCCGCGGAGCGGATCGTCTTCCGGCGCCTGTCGGTGCTGGAAGGCGGCTTCGACGCCGCCGGGGCGGCCGCGGTCTGTGCCGGCGGTACGGAACTCGGCATCGATGCGGTGGATGGGACAGGCGACGGTGCGACGCCGGTCGCCGGGGTGCCTTCCGGGCAGGTGCTACGGGTGCTCTGCGCGCTGGAGGCCAAGTCCTTGATCGTCCGGGTGCCCGGTGACGCACCGCACGCGGCCCGCTTCCGGCAGCTGAGCGCGATCCGCGCCTACGGAAGGAACCGGCTCACCGAGGCGGGAGAGCTGCACGCCACCTGGCACCGCGCGCTCGACCGGCTGGCCGGCCAGGCGGCCGAGGACCACGGTTCGGTGTTCGCCGACGCCACGGTGCGTCCGCCGGTCATGGAACGGGAGAACCTCGTGGCAGCCGTCGCGTACACCACGGACCGGCCCGACCCCCGTTATGTCCCGCTCGCG
Organism: Streptomyces lydicamycinicus; assembly: GCF_000829715.2. Classification (NCBI taxonomy): domain Bacteria; kingdom Bacillati; phylum Actinomycetota; class Actinomycetes; order Kitasatosporales; family Streptomycetaceae; genus Streptomyces; species Streptomyces lydicamycinicus. The sequence continues at coordinate 231,019 of NZ_BBNO01000007.1, forward strand.
CTCGCCCTGGCCCGACTGCACTACCACCAGGAACAGTTGACACTTGCCCGCGCCCTGCTGACCGGAGTGCTGGCCCGGGCCCGGGACGGCGGGGCCCGGGGCGCGGCGCTGGCGCTGGCAACCCGTGCGGCCTGCCTCCAGGCAGACCACGGGGCCGCCCTCGCCTTCGCCGAGGAGGCGGTCGCCGTGGCCCGCACACAGCGCCGCCCCGCCGCGACGGCCAATGCGCTGGACGCACTGGGGGCCGCCCGGCTGTGCCGGGGCGAATTCGCCGAGGCGGTCGCCGCCTTCGCCGAGTGCCTCGACGTGGTCCGCCCGCTCGCCCGCCCGCTGGACACCGCGCTGTGTCTGCACCACCTGGCCTGGGCGCAGCTCCAGACGGGCAGGGTGGCCGCGTCCGACGCGCTGATGGCCGAATGCCTGCCCACGCTGCGCGCCGAGGCCCCTCCGGGGCAGTTGACAGCAGCACTGCACACCGCCGGTGCCGTCCGGCTGGCCCAGGGCGACACCGGCGGCGCGGAGGAGTTATTCGTGGAGGTGCTCCATCAGGCGCCCATGGAGAGCTACCACTCGCTGTATCCGCTGGAGGGCCTCGCCATAGCGGCGGCCGGACGAGGCGAGGCGGAACGGGCACTGCGGCTGTGTGCGGCGGCCTCGGAGATGCGACGGCGGATCGACACGGAGCCCGAGCCGCACTGGCAGCGGCAGGTGACCACAGCCACCGCACGAGCGCGGGAGCGATTGCGTCCGGCCACCGCGGACCGGGCCGTGGCCGCCGGCCGAAGGCTGCGCGGAGAGCGGCTGACCGGGTACGCCCTGCGCCGTACGGACAGCGCATCCGCGGGCATCGAAGCCGCCGCAGACGGCTACCGCTCCTCCGACGCCGAAGGACGCGTATCCGGCCCGCCCGAGGGTCTCGGCGGTGCGGACCCCTACGGATACCCGGGCGCCGGGCCGGCGTTGACCGCACGTGAGGCGGCGGTCGCCCGACTGGTCGCCGAGGGCCTGACCAACCGGCAGATCGCCACGCACCTGGGCCTGTCCCCGAGCACCGTGGGCGGCCATCTCGACCGGGTCCGCGACAAGTCGGGGCTCCGTACCCGCACGCAGATCGCCCTGTGGATCACTGGGCGGAACCCCCGGCCCGCTCGGTGAGGCCCTGCGGTCCTGCGCCTGCTGATGAGTGACGAGGGGGCCCGGCCCCGCCGTTTCGTTACGCGCGCAAGTCACCGGTCATCCGACCCGTGTACGGAACGGCGCGGCCCCGGAAACTGTGCGGAACGGGGCGCTCCGGGGCTGCCGGACCCTGCGGCTTCCTTCCCAACGGGGAGCCCCGCCCACCGAGTTGGAGCCGATGCCCGGCTCGACGCCGATTCCACCTGGAGGCGCAATGCGGTACGACGACGAAGCGAAAGCGCCGGACGCCCACGGCGGCGCCCGGCGCCCGGACGCCATGCGCGTCCCGGACGGCACGGACGCAACGGACGGCAAGCGGGGCAACTCCCGAAGGGCGTTCCTCAGGACCACCTCCGCGGGCGTGACCTCCGCCGCCCTGGCGGCAACGGCCGGCGTTGCGGCCACCTCGGCCGCCTCGGCGCAGCAGACCGTACCGGCCACCACGCCGAAGCAGCCGTCACGGGTGCGCCCCGCAGGACTCACGAAGCCCGTCACGCCCGCCTGTTCAGGCCAGGAGACTCCGGCGTCGGTCGAAGGCCCGCTCTTCAAGCCCGCCTCCCCCGAGCGCGGTGATCTCGTCACGCCCGGTACCCAGGGGGTGCGGATCGACCTCGCCGGCGTCGTCTACGACACCTCCTGCACCCCGCTGCCGGGCACCCTCATCGAATTCTGGCAGTGCGACCAGAACGGGGATTACGACACCTCGGGATTCGCCCTCCGCGGCCATCAGTACACCAACAACCGGGGCGCCTATCTGCTCCGGACCATCATCCCCCGTGACTACTGGGGCCGTTGGGGACAACGGGCGCCGCATATCCACACCCAGGTCCAGGCACCGGGCAGCCCCGTCCTGGTCACCCAGCTGTACTTCCCCGACGACACCGAGGCGTACGGCCGGGACTTCGCCGCCCTCAACGCCGCGGACCGGCTGCTCAACCGCGCCTGCACCATCGCACTCACCGCACGGCCCGGCGCGGCCTACTCCGGCACCTTCGACTTCGTCCTCAAAACCACCGCCTGAGCCCCTGCCCCCCACCGCCCATGACTCCCCACCGACGGAGGACCCCATGACGCCCGCACACCCCTCCACCACCCCGGCACGGGAGCCGAGGCGCCGCCGAGCGCCCCTGCTCGTGGCGCTCGCCGCCGCCGTTGTCGCCGCGCCCCTCGGCCTGGCCGCCCTGGCCGGCGACCCCGCCGCGTCGGCCGCGCCCGCGACACCCGTAGGGGCCGTCGTGCACGCCGGCACGTGGCAGCGCACACCGGTACCCGTGGCGAAGGGCGACCTGACCGCCATCGCCGCACTCAGTGACACCCAGGCCTGGGCCGTGGGCTACCGGCTGAAGAGCGCCACCGCCCTCGAAGCGGTCGCCCTGCGCTGGAACGGCACCACCTGGAGGCAGGAATCCACGCTGCCGGCGAACAGCTTTCCGCAGGCCCTCGCCGTCCGGTCGGCCGACGACATCTGGGCGGTCGGTTCCGCGACGGAGCACTGGGACGGCAGCACCTGGACCACCCGTCCCCTGGACCGGGATCCGGCGGGCCGGGTCGTCCCGGACGCCGTGGCGAGCGCGCCCGGCGGTCGGGCATGGACGGTGGGGCGGGCCATGTCCCGCTCGGTCAAGGACGGCGTGCCGGCCGTCCAGCTGTGGGACGGCACGTCGTGGAAGCGACAGACCTTGCCCGACGTGGGCACCGGCGAGCTGAGCGGAGTGACCGTCGTCGCCGCCGATGACGTATGGGCCGTGGGCACGTCGTACACCGCGGACGAGAAGACGCCACAGACCGCTCTGTTGCTGCACTGGGACGGCACCGCCTGGAAGAAGATCACCGCTCCCGGTCCGGCAGGCGCCCACCAGTGGCTGACCGGCGTCACCGCGCTCGGTGCCGATGACATCTGGGCGGTCGGAGGCAGTGCGACAGGCGGCTCCGAGCGCCCGTACGCGGTCCACTGGGACGGCACGAAGTGGACCACGACCACGACTCCCGACGTCCCGGACGGCCGGCTGCGCGCCGTGGGCCGGGCCGCGGACGGCACGCTGCGGGCGGTGGGCGGGAAAGGGAGCGCCCCCGTGGCCCTGCGATGGAACGCACCGGCCGAACGGTGGCAGCAGACCACCGGCCCAGGCATCGTCGTCCGCGGATTCACGACCGTCCCGAAGAGCTCCCGGCTGTGGGCCGCGGGCATCGCCACACACGGCGACCTCGTCCCGGCCATCACCCGCTTCTCGGGGACGTCCGGCAAGTAGCCCGCGGTCGTGGGAAGAGGACGGAACGCTGACGGCTGGTGGTCCGGACCGCCGGCCGTCAGACCGCACTGCCCGCCTTCCCCTCGGACCAGGACATGTTCCGTCCATGGAGTCCGTTGTCCGGCTCGATGGTCTTTCGTGCGCGTTCTTCACGACGACGCCATCGTCGATCAGGGGGCGCATGCCGGTGACGGACGGCCGGACCGGCGCTCAGAGGAGATACGCCGGGCCCGAGCGTGCCCCGGACCCGGCGTGGTGGCCTCAGACGGAGGCCATCGGGCGGGCGTCGTCGGGGGTGGCAACGGCGGCCGGGTCGGCTTCCGTGGGGGTCGGAGCGCTGGTCAGGCCGCGTGCGTGGGCCTTGACCCCGGAGCGGACGGCCCAGAAGTAGAAGACCGGGGCGGTGACCGCGATCAGGGCGGTGCCGAGTACGCCGGGGAGGACGCCCCGGCCGCCGAACTCCTCGCCGCCCAGGGCGGACACCGTGGCCGTCCACACCAGGAAGGCGATCATCCACCAGGCCGGCGCGAACTGCCGCAGCAGCTGCCGCTCGCCCCGGCGCCACAGCACCAGGGCCGCGACCGGTGCGGCCACCAGCGTCAGCACGGTGATCTTTCCGGTCTCCGGCCACTTCGACCAGTACAGCGCGCAGGCGGCGAAGGCGAAGGTGACCGGGCACAGCACCCCGGCGGCCGGCAGCCGGAACGGACGGGGCAGCTCCGGGCGGGTGCGCCGCAGCACGCCGACCGCGATCGGGCCGATCAGATACGAGATGACCATGGCCGCCGACACCACTCCGGCCAGCGCCTGCCAGCTGCGGCCGACGGTGAGCAGCAGCACGACGGAGAAGGCGAGGTTGAGCCACATCGCGGGGCGGGCGGTGCCGTAGCGGGGGTGCACGGCCGCCAGCTTCCGGGGGAAGAATCCGGTCTCGGCGAGGTTGGTGACCATGTACGCGGCCGAGGCGACATTGGCGATGTTGGACCCGGCCGGCGAGATGAACGCGCCGAACTGGAGCATGGTGACCACCCAGTGCAGCATCAACAGCCCCGCCAGGTCGGCGAACGGCGAGTTGAGGTTCACGCCCTGCCACCCGCCGGCCCGCTCCAGCAGCTCGGGCGGCACCGACCCCAGGTACGCGACCTGGAGCGCCGAATAGATCACCAGGCCCAGCGCGAGCGCACCGATCAGCGCGACCGGGATGGCCCGGCCCGGGTTCTTCGCGGCCCCGCCGAGGTTGACCACGGCCTGGAAGCCGTTGAAGGCGAAGACCACACCGCAGGTGGTGACGGCGGTGAGCACGGCCGGCCAGCCGTACGGGGCGAAGCCGCCGTGGTCGGTGAAGTTCGAGGTGTGGAAGCCGGACCCGACCAGGGCGAGCACCGCCAGCACCGGGATGGCGAACTTGACCAGGGTGAGCACGGTGTTGGCGCGGGCCAGCAGCTGGACCGACCAGAAGCAGGTCAGCCAGAGCGCGAGGGTCAGGATCAGCGACACCACCGTGCCGGAGAGGGTCAGCTGATGGGTGGCCGGATCGACCAGGCCCTTCGCCCAGCCGAAGCTCCAGGACGTCATGTACTGGGTGGCCGCGATCGACTCGATCGGAATCAGCGAGGCGGTCGCGATCCAGACCGCCCAGCCGGTCAGGAAACCGAGCACCGGCCCGTGCGAGAGGTGCCCGTAGCGGGCCATGCCGCCGGGGATCGGGTAGGCGGAACCGACCTCCGCGTACGACATCGCGATCATCCCGATGAAGATGACGCCGATCACCCAGGCGACCAGCGCCGCGGGGCCCGCCACCTGGGCAGCGGAGCCGGCCCCGAAGAGCCAGCCGGAGCCGAAGATCGAACCGATGCCGATCATGATGAGGGCGAAGAGGCTGAGCCCCTTGCGCTCGCCGGCGCTCATATCCATGGGAAGTGTTGTCCGTCCTGGTGGTGCGCATACCCCCGCACTATCGGCGGGGCCGCTCTCGTCTGCCGCCGACCACCTTATTTCCGGCCACACCGCGCGAACGCCCGCTGAGCTGCCGGAACACCCCGCGGCCCGGCCCCGCCGGACCACGTCCCCGGCACCAACAGCCCCGCACCTACGGCCCGTTCACTTCCCGCCCGCCACTCATCGGCGGCCCGGGAGATCACCGCATGAGACGCGTCACAGCTAGGGGTGGAGGGGGCGTTTGTCCGTGGGTGGGGGGCGTCATCGCGCGGGCCCGGTGCGACATCACTGTGACGGCGGGTCCCGCCGGGCTGACGACGGGGCCGTCGCCGGGGGCTTCGAGGGGCAACCGCCGTACGGTCGCGGAGATCAGTAAACCGAAGTATTTCCCTGGCCGAATTCCTCATTCCGTAAGCGCTATTCGGCCTCAGTGGCCGAGAAACGCCACCTAGCCCCGTGATGTGAGTCACGTTTCGGCGTTGATGTGCACCCTTTGGGGGGTTTTGCCGAAGGCTCAAAGTCGCCCCTACTTCAACAACCCGCCATTTCGGCCATGTCGGGCGGCTCGTGCGACGAATTCCCGTGTGAATAGAGTCCTGGTGTCCGGCGGGAGTTCGCCGGTTGGCCTTGAGAGCGGAAATTCTGATTCCCCTTCGCGGATTTCTGGATTCCGTTTCAACGGGCCGTCGCGCTACGGCAAGGGGGTGCCATTATGCGTTACGCGTACTGAGGTATATGAGGCGTCGGCCGGGGTCACTGGACCCCGGCCCGCGCGACTTTTGATTTACGTAGCCCTCGTGTTCCTCTCACTCGCTCAGGACGGAATGTGTCTGACTACGATCCGCTTGACGCGGCCACGGTGGCCGATCCTTATCCCGTCTATGAGCGGCTGCGGAAGAATTCGCCGGTGTTTTGGAGTGAGCGTTTCGGCTCGTGGATCGTGACGCGCTACTCGGATTGTCACAGCGTGCTCAGCGATGTGGACGTATTCGCCAGCGACTGGCGCAGGGCGGGGCATGAGGCGCCACCCACCGCGGCCCTGAGCATGCAGGAACTCGACCCGCCCGACCACACACCGGTCCGCCGGCTGTTCACCACGGCCTTACGCGACCAGGATCTCGATGCGATAGCGGCCTTCGCGGTGCGGGACACCGCCGTGGTCTTCGAGCAGCTGGCCGATGCGCCCTCCTTCGACTTCACCGCCGAAGTGGCCCGCCCGGTGGCGCTCCAGGCGGTATGCCGTCTGCTCGGTGTGGACCCCCCGCCGGTCGCCGCTTTCGCCGAGCTGTCCGACGCGCTCGTACGGGGCATGGACGCGGGCCTGCTGCCGGAGGTACTGGAACCGGCGATGGCGGCCCGAGGCCGGATCAACGAGCTCATGGCCGAGTGGTTCACCGCCCACCGCAGGCCGGGCCTGCTCACCCAGGTCCTCCACGGCGCGGGCGCCGCGGGCGTCACGGAAGACGCGGTGTGGAACAACGTCCGCGTACTCTTCCTGGCCGGATTCAGTACCACCGTCGGCGCGGCCGCCAACGCCGTGCTCGCCCTCCTCGAACATCCCGGCGCGCTGGAACGCCTGCGTGACCCGGCCCTGCTGGACTCCGGAGTGGAGGAACTCCTCCGTTACGACGGCCCGGTTCAGGGCACCACCCGCGCCTGCGTCGACACCACCAAGATCGACGGCGTCACCGTGGAGCGCGGCCAGCTGGTGCTGGCGCTCTTCGGCGCCGCCAACCGCGACCCCGAACGGTTCGCGTCCCCCGACGAGTTGCTGCTGGACCGGCACCCCAACCGGCATCTCTCCCTGGGCTGGGGCCCGCATGCCTGCTCGGGCGCCCTCCTCGCCCGGATCATCATCAGGGCCCTCGTCCAGCAGCTGCTGGACGCACCCGCGCCCCCGCGACTCGCCGCCCCGCCCGTCAGGGTGCCGCGTGCCACCCTGCGCTACCCGGACCGGCTGCCCGTCACGTTCCAGAACGCTGAGCCCGAACGCTGAGAGTGAGAGCCATGACCACTGACGCCGCAGTCGAATACCACCCACTCGACCCGCACACCCTGCTCGACCCGTACCCGGTGTACGCGTCCCTGCGGGCGACCGGCGCACCCGTGTGGAACCAGAAGCTCGACAGCTGGGTGCTCACCTCGTACCGGGACTGCCGTCAAGTCCTCCTGGATCACGAGAACTTCGCGGCCGACTGGCGGCGGGCGGGCGAGACCGTCCCCGACCCCGCGCTGGACGTCCACACCATCGACCCGCCCGACCACACCGCGATCTACGGAGTACTCGCCGACTCACTGCGGGACATGGCTTCGGACGGCCTCGCCGCCCGCACCAGGGACCACATCGCGGCCATGCTCGACGAGCGGCCGGCCGGGCCCTTCAACGCGATCACCGAATTCACCGAGCCGCTGGCACGCTGGTTCATCCCCGAGGCCATCGGAGTTCCCCCCTTCGATCTGACCACCGTCCGGCCGATGGCGGAGGCCATCACCCAGGCCATGGACTCCGGCCTCAACCCGGCAGCCAGGGAGCCGGGCGTCGCGGCACAGCGTCAACTGGCCGCGATGATCGAGGACTGGGTGACCGGGATGGACGCGGGCCACCCCATCCGCGAACTGGTGGCCCATGCCATGGCCGCCGGTGTGCCACGCCATATCGCGATGAACTCGCTGCGCACCCTGGTCGTCAACGGATTCACCGCCGTACCGGCCTCGCTCGGCAACGCGCTGAACGTGCTGTCCAGGGATCCGAGCCTCCTGGCCGATCAGCTCGGCAGCCCCGAGGCGATCGACCGGGCGCCTCATGAGTTCTTCCGTTACGAGGCCCCCATCCAGGGAACCACCCGCCTGGCCGTCCGGGACATCGAATTCAACGGTGTACAGGTACGCCGCGGCCAGGGAATGCTGATGCTCTTCGCCGCCGCCAACCGCGACCCCGAGCAATTCGACGCCCCCGACACCGTACGGCTCAACCGGTGGCCGAACCACCATCTCACCTTCGGCTACGGCGCCCATGCCTGCACCGGATCGCTGCTCGCCCATCTGCTCCTGCGTGAGTTGCTGACCGTACTGGTGGAGCGCGGCACCACTCTCAAGCCGGCCGGGCCCGCCGTACACAAGAAACTCGCCACCGTCCGCACCCTCGCAGAACTGCCCCTGGAAATCGGTAAATGAGCAGGTACCGCACTGCGCTGGGCATCCGCGAATTCCGGGCGATCTTCACGGCACATGTCGTCTCCATGGTGGGAGCGGTCACCGCGAATTTCGCGCTGGCCATGCTCGTCTACTCCCGCACCGGCTCGTCGCTGCTGTCCGCACTGGTCTTCGCACTGGTCCTCGCACCACATCTGATCGCGGGCACCCTGCTGTCCGCACTCATCGACCGGCTCCCGGCCCGGCGCCTGCTGGTCTGCTGCAATCTGCTCTCCGCGGCGCTCGTCCTCGTCATCTCGCTGGCCGGCACCCCGGTGGCCGCCGTACTGGCGCTGGCCTTCGCCCTCGGCCTGATCGAGCCGGTGTTCTCCGGCGCCCGCGCGGCCACCCTGCCCGACGTGCTCCCCGGGGACGCCTACGTGCCGGGCCGCAGCCTCATGCGGCTGGTCGCCCAGGGCGCGCAGCTGGGCGGATTCGCGGTCGGCGGCCTGCTGATGGCGGCCTTCTCGCCGCAGGTGATGCTGCTCATCAACGCGGGCTGCTTCCTCTTCTCGGCCCTCGTGCTGCGGCTGGGGACCAAGGAACGCAGGCTGCACCCCGACGACGGCACCACCGGGCGGACCTCCCTGCTGCGCGACTCCCTCAACGGGATCGGCGCGGTGATGCGGGTTCCGGCCGTACGCCGCACACTGCTCCTCGGCTGGGCGGTCCCCGCACTGGGAGTGATACCGGAGGCCCTGGCGGTGCCGTACACCGCCGGGCTCGGGGGCGGGGCGACCGCCGCGGGCCTGCTGCTCACCGCGATCCCGCTGGGGACCGTGGCCGGCGAGGTCCTCACCAACTGGCTGGTCCCGAAGGCACGGCAGATCCGCATGATCGGGCCGGCCGCCCTGCTGGTGTTCGTGCCGATGCTCCTCTTCGCGCTCCGCCCCGGCCTGGTGCCCGCGATCGCTGTGCTGTTCGTGTGCGGCCTGGGGTTTTGCACCCAGCTCGGCCAGGACCGGCTGCTGCTCCAGGTGGTGCCCGAGGAACTGCGGGCCAGGACGCTCAGCCTCCAGACGGCCGGGCTCATGTTCTGGCAGGGGCTCGGCTTCGCCGCGGGTGGCGCGGTGGCCGAGCTGTTCAGTCCGAGCGCCGTGATCTGCGCGGGGGCGGTGGCCGGCCTGTTCGCCGTCCTCCTGCTGCTGCGAGGCGCGGTGTTCGACACCGAGAAGTGGAGTTCCAGGAGTGCGGACGGAGTCGTCAGTGGCTGAGACGGGTGACGGGGTCGATGAGGAGCGGTGGAAGGCACGCATCGGAGTCGCCCATGTGACGGTGCCCCGCTGGGCCCGCGACGCCCCCGACCGCTGTGTCTACCGGTCGAACGCCACCGGTACATGGGAGTTGTACGAGTGGGACCGGGCCAGTGACACACGCCGCAGGCTCACCGACCGCCCCCACGGCACCGCCCTGGGCTTCCTCGACCCGGCCGGCGCCTGGGTGTGGTGGTTCGCCGATACCGACGGGGACGAACGTGGCGTCTGGATGCGCCGACCGTTCGGCGGTGACCACGACGAACCCGCCGTGCCCGCTCTGGGCCCCGCCCACCAGGCCGGACTGGCCCTCGGCGGGAACGGCCTCGCCGTCATCGGCACCACCATGACCGGCGGCACCACCATCCATGTCTGCCGCCCGGAAACCGCACCCCGGACGCTCTACACCCACCCCTCGGACGCCCACGTGGGGGCCCTGTCCGCCGACGACACCCTCGTCGCGATCGGCCACAGCGAACACGGCGACAGCCGGCACAAGGCGGTGCGCGTACTGAACCTGGACGGCACGGTGGTTGCCGACCTGTGGGACGGCGAGGGGCGCGGCCTCGGCGGGATCTGGGACGGCCCGGGCAAGGGCCTCGGCGGTATGGCGTTCTCCCCGGTCCCCGGCGACAACAGGCTGCTCATCGAGCACGAGCGCCACCGCCGGCCCGAGCCCATGATCCTGGACGTCGCCACCGGCGAACAGCGCGAGATCGCACTCGACCTGCCCGGCGAGGTCAGCGCCGCCTGGTACCAGGACGGCTCGGCACTGCTGATCTGGCATACCCATCACGCCCGCGACGAGCTCTACCGACTGGACCTGGGCACCGCGGAGACCGGCGAACTGATCCGCCTGGACACCCCCAAGGGCGTCATCAGGGGCGCCGGGACACGTCCGGACGGCACCGTGGAGTTCGTCTGGTCGAGCGCCGCACACCCGCCGGTCGTCAGGTCCACCTCGGGCGGGACCGTACTGGCCCCGCCGGGACCGACGGCCCCGCCCTCCGTCCCGGTGACCGACGCCTGGGTCGACGGCCCCGGGGGCCGCATCCACGCGCTGGTCTCCCGGCCCCCGGGGGCCGACGGCCCGCTCCCGTGCGTCTTCGAGGTACACGGCGGCCCGATCGGTTACGACGACGACGCCTTCGACCCCGTGGTCGCCGCCTGGGTCGACCACGGCTTCGCAGTCGTCCAGGTGAACTACCGGGGCTCCACCGGCTACGGCTCCCGATGGCGGGACGCGATCGAGGGCCGCCCCGGCCTCACCGAACTGGAGGACATCGAGGCCGTCCGCGAATGGGCCGTCACCAGCGGCCTCGCCGCCCCCAAGCGCCTCGTCCTGTCCGGCCGTTCATGGGGCGGCTACCTCACCCTGCTGGGCCTCGGCACCCGCCCGGACAACTGGGCTGTCGGTATCAGCACCATGCCGGTCGCGGACTACTTCGCCGCCTACGAGGACGAAATGGAGGCCCTGCGCGCGTACGACCGCTCCCTCTTCGGCGGATCCCCCGACGAAGTACCCGAGCGGTACCGGGCGTCCTCCCCCCTCACCTACGCGGACCGCGTCACCGCACCGGTCCTGGTGATCGCGGGCGAGAACGACCCCCGCTGCCCGATCCGCCAGATCGACAACTACGTCAACCGCCTGGCCGCACTGGGCAAGCAACACGAGGTATACCGCTACGACGCGGGACACGGCTCCCTCGTCGCCGACGAACGCATCAAACAGATCGGGGCGACGATCGCGTTTGCCCGCGCTCACCTGCCGTCATAGGACCCCCTCGGGAAGTCCCTCTCCATCGCGCGGAAGAAGCGGAACGGATCCGCATGCTCCGTCACAGATCTGGATGCTTCGTCGCCACGTGGTAGTACCCCGAGTGGAAGACCAGAGGGGTACCGCCGTCGGCCTCGTACTGTTCGACCTCGCCGAGGAAGATGATGTGGTCGCCGGCGTCGAGGCGTTGGACGGTGCGGCACTGGAAGCGGGCAACCGCGCCGTCCAGGAGGGGGGTGCCGGCGATGCCGGGGGTGGTGGGCGTACCGCGGAATTTGTCGTCGGCCGGGGTGGCGAACTGGCGGGAGAGGTGGTGCTGGTCGGCGGCCAGTATGTGGACGGCGAAATGCGAGGCGTCGGTGAAGTCCGGGAGGCTCGGGCTGTTTTTGCCGGGGCACCACAGGACGAGGGGCGGGTCCAACGAGACGGAGGTGAAGGAATTCGCCGTCATGCCGACGTTGCGGCCGTCGGGGGCGCGGGCCGTCACCACGGTCACGCCGGTGGCGTACTGGCCCAGCGCACGGCGCAGTTCGCGGCCGTCGAAGCGGGCGGCGTGCTGGGCGCGCTTCTCGGCGAGGAAGCGGTGCGCCTCGGCCTCCTCGAACCACCAGCGGTAGAGGGTGCGCGGGTCGTCGAATCCGGCGGCGAGGGCGCCGGCGACAGCGGGGATTTCGGCCGCCGCTGTCAGGAGGTCGTGGTGGTGGGGACTCAGGTCGGTCAGGAGCGAGTTGGTCCAGCCGACGGCCCATTGAGCCCAGCCGCGCCAGAAGTTGTCGAAGGTGCGCTGCATCCACTGCGGGGTGAATTCGGCGGTGCCGTGGCGGAGGATGCTGTCGAGGTAGTGGGTCGCGGCCTGGGCCGCGTTGTTCGAACCCTGGCCGGTGATCGGATCGTTGAGGACGACGGCGTCGGCCATGCCGAGGACGTGCCGGCCGGAGGCCAGACGGGCGACGGGGTGCCGAACGGTCGGAGTGATCCTGCCGCGCAACACGCCCTGGTTGTCGGTGAGTCGGGCGTGCCGGCAGCGCTCGTATTCGTCGGGGAAGAAGCGGTGGAGGATTTCCAGTGAGCGGGTGAGGTGGCCTTCAGGCGTGCGGATGTCGTCCCAGCAGTCCATGGGGCCGCCGGGGACGCCCTCGAAGACCATGATGTCGCAGGGTCCGGTGGTGGTGAGGGCGGGGAAGGAGAAGTACTCGCCGACGCCGGGGACCATGCGGTAGTGGACGGCGGCCTCCCCTTCCCGCGGCCCCGTTCCCGTGACGTACGTCAGGGCAAGCGCACGGCGCGGCCGGTCGTACGGGGAGAGTTCGGAGTTGCGCGGGAAGAGTTGGCTCAGCTCGCCCTTGCCCGTGGAGACCACGACGAGATCGTGCGTACGGGCATACCATTCGAGGTCATTGACGCCCGCCTCGTGCAGCACGATCTCGCCGCGGCCGCCGTCCGCGAACTGCTCGATCCAGGCGGCACACTTGACCCGCTGGTCGACGGAGTGGGCAGGGCCCTCCAGCGGCGCGCGCCAGGAGACGTCCGGAGTACCGTGCGGACCGATGAGAGAGAGCGCGATACCGGAGATGTCCGGGGCCTGGTCCTCCCAGTGGTGCAGGCCGAGTTCGCGCTCGCTCTGGAGCGCGGTGTCGAACATGCACTGGCTGGACATGACCGGGCCGCGACGAATCTCGTCGGGGCCGCGGTCGGTGACCAGGGTGACGTCATAGCCGTGCGCCTGGAGTCCCAGGGCGAGTTGGGCACCCGCCTGCCCGGCGCCGATCACCGCGATCCTTCTCATGGTCCTGCTGTCCTGCTCTCGTTACGTACGTACCACTGACGAGCCGTCAGTCTGCTGACCGGGTCCTGAGGGACCTCAGGCACTGACCTCGGTCAGGTAGTTCTTCGCGGCGACCGGGTCCATGAACCAGTGGAAGAGGTCGCGCGGGTCATCGAAGCCGTTGACGAAGCGGGCGGCGATACGGGAGTTGGCGCTCGCCGCGCCGAAGAGCTCCAGGACGTGCTGCGGCGGGGCGCCGAGCATCGCGTTGGTCCAGGTCGTGGCGGACTGCGCGGTGTCCCAGAAGCGGCCGAAGGCCAGCTCCATGAACGCGGCGTCGTACGGGCGCTCGCCGTGGTCCAGGATGGTGGCGAGGTAGGAAGCCGCGCACTTCGAGGCGTTGTTGGACCCCTGGCCGGTGATCGGGTCGTTGAGGACGACGACGTCGGCGAGGCCGAGCACCTGCGCGCCGGAGGGCAGCGTGGCGACGGGCTTGCGGACGGTCGGCGCGAAGCGGCCCGCGAGGGTGCCGTTCTGGTCGGTGAGCGCGACATCGGTGCAGCGCTCGGCCTCCCACGGAACGTACGTCCGCAGCAGCTCCTGGAACTTCGCCAGCTGCTGGTGGGGGGTGAGCCCGTCGAAGCAGTCGAGCGGGCCACCCGGGATGCCCTCGAAGAACATGATGTCGCAAGGGCCGCTGGTGGTGAGGCTGGGCATGGTGAAGTACTCACCCACACCGGGGATGACGTTGAAGCTGACGCCGGGGCGGTCGGGCAGCGGTGCCATGCCGGTGACGTACGCCAGGGCCAGCGCGCGCTGCGGAGCGTCGTACGGGGAACGCATGGCGTCCCGCTCGAACAGCCCGGCGATCTCGCCCTTGCCGGCCGCGACGATGACCAGGTCGGACTCGGCGGCGCAGCGCTCCAGGTCCTCGATGCCGGCCTCGCAGAGCTCCAGACGGCCGCCGCGGCGCGCGAACTCACCCATCCAGAGCGGCATTTTGACGCGCTGGTCGATGGAGCGGGCGGTGGCCTCAAGACGGGCGCCGAAGGAGAGCGCCCGGCCACCCTGGCCGTCGGCGATGCTCACGCCGAGACCGGCGATCGACGGGCAGGCGTCGCCCCAGAAGTCGAGGCCGAGGTTGCGCTCGTGGGCCAGCGCGGTGCCGAACATGGCCTGGCTGGACATGACCCGGCCCTCGCGGATCTGGTCCCCGGTGCGGTTGGACACGAGGGTGACGTCAAAACCGTGGTCGATCAGGCCGATGCCGAGCTGGAGACCGGCCTGGCCGGCTCCGACGATGGTGATCTTGCGCATGAGGGGGATCTCCGGGGTTGGATGTGCGGTTTTTTGAGCGGTGCCGTGCGGTGCCGTGCGCTGTGCAGCGTTGCGGCGCGTAGCGGCGGCAACGAGAGGGCAGCGGCGGTGGGGGATGCGGCTGCCCGCCGGAGGGGGGGTTGGCGGGCAGCCGCGGGAGGCCGGGGCACCCGTAGGACCGGGGGAGGGGCCCCGGGTAACCCGGCCGGCTAGAGGGGCCCGGCCGCATCGGCGAGCCGGGGCAGCAGAGGCAGGGGTGCCGCGATGTGCGGGGGTACGGCCATGGCGGCCCCCGCCGCGCCGGTCGCGCGTAATAAGCGCAGCGCGCATGCGACGGGCTGTCCGCTGGGCGTGACTGCGCCTCTGACGAGCGCAGTCCGGCCCGGCACTCCCTGCATTGTTGATTCCCAGGATTCTCTCGGGTCCGCGGCGTTCAGGCAGCAATCTTGGTATGGCAAGATCACCTTCGCTATCCGGATCACGCGGGTTGCTGTCCCGATCGCGCATCTCGGCGGTGGAGGTTTATATGCCCGCTGAAGAGTCCCCCCTCGCAAATCACCAGCGGTTTCATACAACGGACATCTGGGAAGCGCGGGCCGAGGTCGGCCGCGCCTTCTGTCCGCATGAGCTGCGCATCACGCGGCGCTCGGCGACGCTCGACGCCAGGCTGCACGGCGCACCCTTCGACCGGACAGGTCTCTATTACCTCGATTACGGAACGGAAGTCCGGATCACACCGGGCGATCTGGAGAGCTTTTTCCTTGTCCAGATCCCGCTCGCCGGTTACGCCGAAATCACCTGCGGCCGCGAGGAGATCATTTCCTCCCCGGAACTCGCTTCTGTCCCCTCTCCGACCGGAAAGTTGGACATGCGCTGGGGTGACGGCAATCCGCAGCTGATCGTGTGGTTCGACCGATCGTCACTGGAATCGCACCTGGGCAGTTTGCTCGGCCGCGCCGTGCGCCGCCCGATCTTCTTCTCGCTCGGCATGAACCTCACCACACCGGGCTCCCGGTCCTGGCTCAACATCGTCGACCTCATGCGCCGGGAGGCGGAGGGACCTGGCGACATGACAAGCCGGCCCCTTGTGACAAAACAGCTTGAATCACTCCTCATGACCCAGCTGTTGATGGCTCAGCCCCACAACTACACATCGGCGCTGCTCGGCGAGCAGCCGCGCGTCGCACCGCCCGCGGTCCGCCGCGCCATGGAGGTCATCGAGGGACACGCCGCTGAGCCGCTCACGGTCGCGGAGATCGCGGAATGTGTCGGCGTCGGCGTACGGGCCCTTCAGGAAGGCTTCCGCCGGCACCTCGACACGACACCGCTCGCGTACCTGCGCGAGGTCCGCCTGGACCGCGTACGCAAGGAACTCCTGGCCTCCGATCCCGGTGCCGCGACCGTCACTGCCGTCGCCTCCCGCTGGGGTTTCCTGCACCCGGGTCGTTTCTCACTCGCCTACCGCCAACAGTTCGGGGAGTCGCCTTCGGAGACGTTGCGGTCATAGGAGGAATTCGGTCTTTCGACGGCCCTGCCGATCAGCGGGCGGCGGGCGGCGAGCGGCGGGCAGGACGATGCAGGCCGTTCTGTCCATCCTCAGTCCTGACCGTGCCGCTCGGCCTCGACCAGGCAGGGCCGCCAGGCGGTGGCGTCGCCGCAGGCACCATGAAATCCGGGAGCCGGGCCGAACGCCGGCTCCCTTTCGTGCCGGTGCGTACTCGCCGGCCCGGTGGTCACGGCGTCAAGTCGAGAAATTCCCAGTGCGCTCGCGGTTGCGCTCCGCTGAGCCATTTCCCGCAGTTCTGCAGGACCGTGGGGCTTGAGGTGATGTGCTGGGTACCTGTGCCGAGATCACGCAGAAACCGGTCGATCGGCCCGCGCCGGATCGCCGCCGTCCCCGCCCATCGGTGCACCGTCTGACCCACGTCCTGCACGGTCCATGTCGTGTGGTTGAGCGCCAGCCTGAGCAGAGTGTCCTGCTCGGTACTCGGCAACTCGCCTGCATCCAGAATGTCTTCGATACCTCGCCACACCTCCATCGCCCACGCCCGTGCCGAACGAAGCTTGGCCTCGGCGGTCGCGTACTCCGCGTGGAACTGCGCGGTGTCGACGGCGGCGTTACGTGTGCCGGATTTGGCCGCGGCGACCAACTTCAGTTCATCGAGCAGGCGCCGCCCGACACCGAGCGCCCACCCGGTGTGTCCGATTGCGGACATGTTGACCAAGCCGAGGCGGTAAATCGCGCCGCCGTTGGCCGGGTTCATCGTCGTGGCGAGATAGGTGTGCGACTCCGGGACAAGCGCATCGGCGCAGTGGTAATCAATACTGTGCGTCGCACGCAGCCCGAGCACATCCCAGTTGTCGACGAGTTCCACCTGCGACTTCGGCATCGCCAGCACCCGCAGCTCCCCGGTGCCCTCGACCTGGATCGCGCTGTGGATATGGGTGGCGTGCGCCATACCGGAGGCGAACTGCCAACTGCCGCTCACCAGATATCCACCCTCCACCGGGACGGCCCGGCCGGGCCGGGTGCCGTGCCCAGCCAATAACGCGTGATCCCCATCCGCGACATCAGGGAACAAGTCGGCCGCCGCAACGGCATCGAGATAGGCCGCAGTGGTGCCGGTCATCAACTGAAGCGCCATCATCGTCCAGCCGGCCGCGGAATCGTGGTAACTGACCCGCTCGACGGTCTCTATCAATTGGCGTGGGGAGAACTCGTAACCGCCGAGGCTCAGCGGCAGTGCGGCTCGCACGACCCCAGCCCCCAGCAACGCCCGCGCAATGTCCTCGGTGAGTCTGCCGAGTTCCTCGGCCGCGTCCGCGTCCGCCTCCAGCGCCCCGCCGAGTGCGTCAATCCGCTCGCGCATCGCGGAAAATTCCGGGCTGACATGCAATCCGATCGAGACCGCCATCGATGGTCGCTCCTCGCTCGCAGTATTGAGTCAGCGTCACCATAAGGGAGGAGCCGTACCCGTTCCCCGTCCTGCTCAAAAAACCTCCGTGCTGCCGGGGCTCGCAAAAAGGGGCTCCGGTAGGCGAACCGGGCGACCATGCCATCGACCGGTCCCGCGGCGGGCTGACCACAACGATCCACCTTGCTGCCGACGACCGCTGCCGGCCACTGAGCCTCGTTCGCACCGCCGGTCAGGCCGCGACGCGCCAAGCATTTTCCTCCGGTCCGCCCGATGACGAGCGAACTGCCTAGTCGGCACGGAGGACCAGGTCGAGAAGGCCGGGGAAGCGGGCGTCGAACTCTTCGCGGCGCAGGCGGTTGAGCCGTTTGGTGCCCTGGTCGCGCTGTTCGACGAGGCCGGCGTCGCGCAGGACGGAGAAGTGGTGGCTCTTGGCGGCTCTGCCCACGGACACGTCGAAGTTGCTGCAACTGAGCGTCCAGTCGGAGTGGTCCGCCAGAGTGCGGATCAGATCCATGCGCACAGGGTCCGCGAGCGCGGACAGGGCGGTGAGCACGGGGACATCGTCGGGGTGGGTGTGCACGGGCGCCGGTCGGTGCCCTGCGGCTGCAGCCTGCTCCGGCATCCCTCAGCCTCCTCCGCGGCTCCGCACTCGCTTGCTGAATGTTCGATCCCCATCGTACATTGCTAATGTTCGCTTCCGGTTGAACATTCCCCGGCAAGCAGTTCACGACGCAGGCCGCCTGCAAGACCCACGGCCCGGGCAGCCCCCTGCCCGGGCCCAGAACCGCGGACGGAGAAATGCAGCAACGAAGTGCGGACCGAGGATTCTCCGCCGTCGCGGGCAAGGTGCCCGCGCCCTGCCTCGTACTGGCCGGAGTGAGCGGGATCCAGTTCGGAGCAGCCCTCGCCCCCAGCGCCTATCCCCAGGCAGGAGCCGCGGGCGTGGTGTTCCTGCGGCTCCTCATCGCCGGCCTGATCCTCTGCGCGCTGTGGCGCCCGAGGCACCAAGCACTCAAAGCGGCCAAGGGAGCCTGGAAGACCGTGCTCGCCGCCGGAACCCTGCTCGCCGGACACCACATCGCCTTCTTCGAAGCCGTCAATCACATCCCGCTGGGGATCGTCGCCACGATCGAATTCCTCGGCCCCTTCGCCATCGCCCTCGCCGGCTCCCGCCGCGCGCTCGACCTGCTCCCCGCGTGCCTGGCCGTAGGCGGTGTACTCCTGCTCGGCGGCGGAGGCAGCGCCTCTCTGCCCGCGGTCGGCCTCGCCCTGGCCGCAGGGGCGGCCTGCTGCTGGGCCGGGTACATCCTGGTCTCCGCCCGCATGGCCACCCGCCTCAGCGGTGGCCAGGGCCTGGCCGTGGCCATCGCCTGGGCGGCGCTGCTCAGTGCCCCCTATGGCATCGCGCGCGCCGGCTCCGGCCTGCTGGACCCGCATGTCCTGTGGGTGGCGGCCGTCGTGGCAGTGGTATCCAGCGTGCTGCCGTACTCGCTCAACCTGGAAGCCCTGCGCCGGATTCCGCCGCGCGTCTTCGGCGTACTCACGAGCCTGGAGCCGGCCGCGGGCGCCCTGTTCGGCCTGCTCGTCCTCGGCCAGCGCCTCGACCGGTCCCAGTGGCTCGGCATCGCCGCAGTCGCCTGTGCCTCCATCGCCGCCACCTATCTGGGACCCGGGAAGCGCAGGATTTCACGCGTCCGGGCAACGAGCGGCTCTCTCCCCGAGAATGGATCTACGCGGAACGGGACCGGCATTCCCGAGGGCACCCAGGGCGCCCGGTAAGGCGACAATTCCCGTCTGGAAGCCGTCGGGCAACGCCGTGAGCCGGATCAGGCGGTGATCGAGTGCCGGGTCACCGAGCCGCGTTCACCGGTGAGCGGCCAGCACTGCCGCGAGGCCTTCTTGCAGGTCCTTGACGAAATACTCGGGAACCTCCAGCGACGGGAAATGTCCCCCGGCTTCGGGCGACCTCCATCGGACGATCTGTCGGTACCGCTCCTGCGCCCAGGGGCGCGGACACTTCTCGACGTCGCGGGGATACATGGTGAGTGCTGACGGGACGTCGACCCGAAGTTCGGGATCGAGCGAGTTGTGGCTTTCGTAGTAGATGCGGGCCGACGATGCGCCGGTCCGCGTCAGCCAGTACAGCGTGACGTTGTCAAGAACCCTGTCCCTGGACATCGTCTCGAACGGGCTGTCCTCGGTATCTGACCACTCGGCGAACTTGTCAAGGATCCAGGCGAGCAGCCCGACCGGTGAGTCGACGAGCGAGTAGCCGATGGTCTGCGGTCGGGTCGCCTGCTGCTTCGCATACGCCGCGCGGTGGCGCCAGAAATCGCGGGTGTCCTCGGTCCACTCGCGCTCGTCCGCCGTCAGCCCGTCCGTCGTCAATCCGGGTGGCGCCGCCGCGAACGTGGTGTGGATGCCGAGAACGTGCTCCGGGAACCTGCCGCCGAGCACCGTGGTGATATTGCCTCCCCAGTCGCCGCCGTGGGCTGCGAACTTGCGGTAGCCGAGCCTTCCCATGAGTTCCACCCACGCGGCCGCGATCTTTTCGGTTCCCCACCCGGTGGTGGCCGGCTTGTCGCTGTAACCGAAGCCCGGCAGCGACGGGACCACGACGTGGAACGCCGGTGCGTCTGCGTCTTTCGGATCTGCCAGCTCGTCCACTACATCGATGAACCGGGCAATGCTGTCCGGCCAGCCGTGCGTCAAGAGCACAGGAGTGGCATCTGCGCGCGCGGATCGGCGGTGCAGGAAGTGGATTCCCAGATCGTCGATGGTCGTGCGGAACTGGCCGATCCGGTTGAGGCGCTCTTCGAACGACCGCCAGTTGTACCCGGTGCGCCAGTAGTTCACGACATCGACGAGGTCCGCGAGCGGAACACCCTGTTCCCATCGGCGAGGGCCGGGCGCGGCGCGATGGACCGTCTCGGCCTCCGGCAGCCGCGCCGCCGCCAGTCGCGCGCGCAGATCGTCGAGGTCGGCGTCGGTTGCGTGGGCTTCAAATGCTTGCACGTCGCTGGTTGGACGGGGCATGAGACCTCCTGGCCATCGCGGAACCGGCTAAGACGGTTCTAGCAGTTCTCCGAGCCGCGCTGCAACCGTCTAAGGTGGTTCCATGCGTGCTGGATTCCCTGACTTCCGCCTCGGCAACGTGCTGGCGACCAGCTTCACGGGGACGCTGTCGGAGCGCCATGGCGACGCTGTGGAGCGCATTCCCACGCCGCACCGACTCGTCGACTGGCTGACGGTGTACGGCCTCGCCGTGGACTCCTGCACCCCTGCCCAGCTCGACCTCGCCCGGGAACTGAGGGAGTCGATTCACGCCGCCGCGACAGCGGCCGCGATCCAGGACGCTCTCCCTGCATCTGCTGTCCAAGTCATCAATGACTGCAGCGCTCAGGGGCGGGCCGCGGCGATCCTGACGCCCGAGGGCAAGCGGCGATGGCGGCTCAGCTCGGCTTCCTGCGTGGAAGATGCCCTCAGTGTGATCGCCGCCGACGCGATCAGCATCATCGCAGGTGAACGCGACGGAAAATTGGCGTTGTGCGCATCACCCACCTGCCGAGCCGCCTTCTTCGACACCAGCCAAAGCCGCACCCGCAAATGGTGTGACATGAACACGTGCGGGAACCGTCAGAAGAAAGCGCGCTTCCATGCCAACCAGCGCAAAAACCCCAGATCAGCGGAGTGATCGTTACCTCGGTACAGCCAGGTGGGCCCCACAACGCCCCACCCGCGACCCTGACCCCGTAGCTATCCGAGCGAGCTCTTCACCACCTGAGATGTGTCTCCTGCGGGCCGTGGTCCGTGGATGTACTGGTCGGCCCAGGCGCTGATGATGCGGGCGGCTCGCTGTGCTTGTCCTCGGGCGGTCAGGAGATGGTCTGCTCCTTCGAGTGAGACGAAGCTTCGCGGGTGTCGTGCCTCGCGGAAGATCTCTCCGGCGTTGTCGATGTGGACGGTGTTGTCGGTCGGCGAATGCAGGACGAGTAGGGGTAGGTCCAACTCGCCGATCCGGTCCCGCAGATGAGCACGGCGGACGTCTTCGACGAAGGCGCGCTTGAGGACCAGGGTCCTCCCGCCGACGAACCACTCGTGCGACCCTTCGCTGAGCACGCGATCCACGACCGCGTCGTACTGTCGCTCGACGTGGCTGGGATCGACCGGCGCCCCGATCGTGGCGACCGCGCGGACGCCGGTTGCCTCGGCCGCCGCGGCGAGGGCGGCGGCGCCTCCCCATGAGTGCCCCACCAGCAGGTCTGCCGGAGTCCCTCGCTCCGCCATCATGGCCGCGGCACGGATCGTGTCCTGGACCTTGACGGTGAAGGAACCGTCCCCCCAGTCGCCGTCGGAGTCCCCGATCCCGAGGTTGTCGAAGCGCAGCATGCCGATCCCCTCGCGGGCCAGCTGCTTGCTGACACGCGACGCGGCCGGCGAGTCCTTGCCGAGCGTGAATCCGTGCACGAATATCCCCCGGCCGCGGATCTCGCCGTCCGGCAGGTCGATCGCTCCGGCCAGTTCGGGGCCGACGACGCTCGGGAATCTCACTTTTTCGCTCATGTTCTGATCACCTAGGCAGGGGCTGTTCGTGGAGCAGGGAAGACAAGGGTGCCACCGGCCGGCGCCACGCGCGCGCTCCGGGCAGGGGAGCGGCGAGCGCGGTGCCTGCCGTGATCGGCGCGTCAGGCGGTCGGCTTCTGGTCGGAGGACTGCTCGGTGGTGAGCAGCGCGGTGATCTCCTCGGCGAGGTGCGGGCCGAGCTCGCCCCAGCCGTCCTTGTAGCCGTAGACGCCGGCCAGGGTGCGGGCCTCGTAGTCGCCGTTCATGATCTCGATGTCCGTGGCCGTGATGAGCGCCGGGTGGGCGACACCGACGGCCGCCGAGATCTTCATCAGCTCCGTGCGGAGGGTCCGTAGGTAGACAGCGGCCCGGGTGGCCTTCGAGGCCGGGTCGAGGCCGCGGGCCAGCCACGGACTCTGGGTGGCGATGCCGGTGGGGCACTTGTCGGTGTGGCACTTCTGCGCCTGGATGCAGCCGATCGACAACATCGCCTCACGGGCCACGTTGATCATGTCGGCACCCAGAGCGAAGGCGACCGCGGCGTTCTCGGGCAGGCCGAGCTTGCCGGAGGCGATGAAGGTCAGGTCGTCGGTCAGCCCCCGCTCGGCGAAGACGCCGTAGACCCGGGAGAAGCCCATCCGGAAGGGCAGCGACACCGAGTCGGAGAAGGTGAGCGGCGCCGCCCCGGTGCCGCCCTCGCCACCGTCGATGGTCACGAAGTCGACACCACGGTCACCACGCGCCATCAGCGTGGCCAGCTCCTGCCAGAACTCCATCTCGCCCACCGCGCTCTTGATCCCGACCGGCAGGCCGGTCTCGGTGGCGAGCAGTTCGACGAAGTCGAGCATCGAGTCGACGTCGCCGAACGCGGTGTGTCGCGACGGGGAAGCGCAGTCCTCGCCGAGCGGGATGCCGCGGATCTCGGCGATTTCCGGTGTCACCTTCGCGCCCGGCAGCATTCCGCCCAGCCCGGGCTTGGCACCCTGGGAGAGCTTGATCTCTATCGCCTTGACCGGGGCGCCGGCGACCACATCCTTGAGCTTGTCGATGTTGAAGCTGCCGTCCTCGTTGCGGCAGCCGAAGTAGGACGTACCGATTTGCAGGACGAGGTCGCCGCCGTTGCGGTGGTACGGCGAGAGACCACCCTCGCCCGTGTTGTGCAGGGTGCCCGCCAGTGCCGCCCCCTTGTTGAGCGCCGTGACGGCCGCGCCGGAGAGCGATCCGAAGCTCATCGCCGAGATGTTCACCACGCTCGCCGGCCGGAACGCCTTGGCACGCCCGCGCGGCCCGCCCAGCACCTTGGCTGACGGCAGTAGGGCCTGTGGGTCGTGCAGGTCGGGCAACGCGCCGGCGAACGTGCGCTGCTTCAGGTACGCGTGCCCCTGCATGTGCTCAACGTCATTGTCGGTTCCGAACCCGAAGTAGTTGTTCTCGCCCTTCGCCGACGCGTAGATCCAGGTGCGCTGGTCACGACTGAACGGGCGCTCCTCGTCGTTGGAGGTCACTATGTACTGCCGCAGCTCCGGCCCGATCGTCTCCAACAGGTACCGGGCGTGCCCGAGCACCGGGAAGTTCCGGAGCAATGCGTGCTTCTTCTGGACAAGGTCACGAGCGGCCACCAGTGCCAATGCTGTTGCGGTGGCCGTGGCGATGCTCCGGGCGCGCATGAACGTTCCTCTCCTCGATGCTCGACTCCACTGCCATGCGGCGGAGTCGTCGTGTCGTGTCGGGCGTTGGGCACGACTCAGCGGGCGTCAGCGTTCGTCGGAGAACGCCAAGTGATAGTAGGGGCTCGCCCGGAAAGAGGGTCGCGGGTGGGGTGGTCTTCCCAGTGGTGGGTGGTCCAGGCGCGTCAGAACAGGCTGTGCACGGTGACGCTCATGTCACACGGCGTAACGCCTGAGCGCCGGCCGAGCCGGGCGAGGCAAGGGCTGATCGAGTACGCGCAGCAAGGAGGCGGTGACGACGCGGGTTCCGCGGCCCCTACGCAGGACTCGGCAGGGGGGCTCCCCGCGTCGAACCAGGTCGTAGCCTTTGGCACGCAAGAGCCCGAATGCCCTGGAGGCCGGAGAGCACTCCCGACCATCCTTGAGCTTGCGTTCCTCCGCCGGCTCACCACCGACAACCGCACCCTCGACGATCGGCTCAAGGCCGCCCGCTCGAACCTGCGCTTCCAGGACCGGCGGGTCGCCGACCTCGAAGCCCGCATCGCCGAACCGGCACCGACGTCCTGATCCCCCCCCGCCCAACCACTCCACGGCCGTTCACCGTCCCGGTGGACGGCCGTCCCATGAGACATCCCAGGCGAGTTACCGCAACTGTCCTTTGACAGTGAACCCAGTCGCTCCGTCATCCGACCCAGTCGACGCCGACAACGCCGCCGGCGTCGCCCCGGCACACCGGCTTGAGCGGGATTGTCGATGCTGCTTCTCGGCATTTGCCGGTCCGATGCGGACTTCCACGGCGGCAGGCAGCGCCACCGCCCCAGATCCTGAAAAGACCTGTGCAAGAGGGCACTTGGACAGGGAAATCGCAACTTCGACATGGCTCGCAGAGGCAGCTACCTTCACCTGGTCTTCGGCGATCGCCCACGGTCGCACAGGAGTTCCTTCAGGCTGAGCCACCCGCGACGGGCTGAGTTGGTCACGCCCCACGAATCCGCGCCCCCATGCGTAAGCCACCGAACCGGGTCCACACCAGGCACCCCCCAACCAAGGAGAGACGCATGCCCCATCTTGCGCTGTACACATTCGGTGTCCTGAAGTCACCTCTCGCCGATCCCGCACCTCTCACGCGCGAGTTCTACGACATTGGTGAGGACGTCTACCGGAAGATCAGTCAGCACCCCGGATACCTCGGGCGTGCTGAAGCGGCAGACGGTGACCGGGGCATGCTCTTCGGGGCGGACTGGGGTGCATGGGGAGAATTCGCCGTACCGACCTGGTACGGCAAGGGCCGCACGGTGGAAACCACCGCCCTGGCCGCGACACTCTCACTATGGACCGACCTGCGCCCCGCCTTCGACGCCGTCTACACCGGTCTGCACCGTGAGGCGCTGAACAGGCGTTACGACTGGTTCGAGAGGGCAGAGCACCCGAATTACGTGTGCTGGTGGGTCTCCGACGGCGTGATACCCACCTGGCAGGACGGGGTTTCCAGGCTGGAACACCTCCACGGCCACGGCGCCGTGCCGCACGCCTTCACCTTCCACCACTCATTCGCCCCGGACGGAACTCCGACCAGGATCAAAGGCATCGGGCCGAAGAGCGACCAGGTTCGCTGACAAGGAAGCCTCAACGACTGGATTCGCTGTCAAACGCCTCGATTGAATGACGGCGAACAGCAACGGCCTGGCTTTGTTCACGAGAACCCGGTTCTCGTGAACAAAGCCAAACGGCTCCGACTCCCCGTCACGGACCTGTGGCCTATGAGTCGTCGCATTTCAGAGCCGGTTCACGAGTTCCTGCGGTCGGTAAAGTCGAGTACAAGCGCGGCACCGATGCAGACGTGATCAACCAAAGGCACTTCTACCTGTCCTGGCTTATGGATCACCGGGCCGAGTTCGAGCACCTCGTCCGCGACCGGCTCGGGTCCACAGCCGCGCCCCAGGTGTTGTGGAGCGCACCGAGACGTCCCGGCCGCAGCTGATTGCTTCTGGATGTGCCCAGGACCGCTTAGCAGGACCCGTGGTTCCGTACGCGACAAAGGGTGCTTGCAAGGGGCGGATTCGGCGGGGCCAGGCATCCCGTGAGGAGAGGCCCCGGGGGAGGGAGACGGCCCCGGACTCCTCGGCTCTCTCCGCGGTTGCCAAGGCCCCCTGCCCGCACGCCTCACCCACCTCAAACCCGATGTACCGGTTTCGGTCATCTGTGACAGAAATTGGCTGTGGAACGCCTGTGAAGGTTGTGATGATCAGGTGAAGATGGATTGACCTGACCATGCCGGGACCATCTCCGCAGGGCATGACCACGGAACCGCGCGCCCCGATCTGCCGCGACGCGCACCGAGCCGACCGACATCTCTGATCGCATCGGCGTTCCGCATGGCTGGTCTTTGACATCCATGTATGGGGGGAGTTCGTATGAGGTGGCGTGGTGTGCTGGGGCGGCCGATGTCAGTGACACTGGCCGCGCTGACCGCGGTGGCCGCCTGGGGCACGGGCCCCATGGCCGGAGTGTCGGCGGCGGCGCCCGGTGATGGATCGGATTCCCTGGTGGAGGATTTCGCTTACCCCGACCGGGACAAACTGCTCGCGGAGAAGGGCTTGAAGCTCGTCTCAGGTGACGGCCACATCACGCTCGTCGACTGCGCCTCCGGTGGCAGCGATCTGGTCCGGGTCAACAGCCGTACCAGCGGCGACGCGTGTTTCGCGGTCTCCGGGCCGGTGGGGTACCTGGCTCTGGAGATCAAGCGCTCCTACCTGGCCAAGTCCGACAGCCGGGAAGGCGTCACAGCGACGGTGCGGACGGAGAACCCCGCTACCAATGAGAGCAAGGTCGAGGAAGTCGTCCTCGAACCCGGTGCCTGGAAGTCGCTGGGCGAGGGGCTCGACCCCGCCCTCGATTCCACCGTGCTGGAACTCAGCGTGGGTGAGGGCAAGACGCCCGTGATGACCGGAGACTCCGCTCGCCCATGGCTGGCCCGGGTGACCGTGGGCCGGCCCGGGCAGCAGGGGGGCAAGGGGTGCAGCGGCGCCCTCGTCGACCGGACCTGGGTTCTCACGGCGGCGAGCTGCTTCTCCGGCGACCCGGCCAAGCCGGTGCCGGCGGGCGCGCCGCCGCGTGAAGCGACGGCCGCTTTCGCGGGCAAGGCGCCGGTGCGGATCAACTACGTGGTGCCGCGCGACGACCGTGACGTGCTGCTGGCCCGGTTGGCCGCTCCGCTGACCGACATCGCCCCTGCCAGGATCGCGGGCAGCTCCCCCGGCGACGGGGCGGCACTGGTCGCGGCCGGATACGGGCGAACCGGCACGGCGTGGGTGCCCGCCGGTCCGCATAACAGCAACGTGACCCGGAGCAGCGCCACGGACACCACCATGGCGCTGACGGGCGGCAGGATGTGCAAGGGCGATGCCGGAGGGCCGGTCCTCGACGGGAACGGGCGCATCACGGCGGTCCAGAGTCTCGCGGCCCACGCCGGCTGCCTGGGCCAGTCCGGAGACGGCGACGGCTCCACCGCTGCGCGTACCGACAACATCGTCTCGTGGCTCACGGGCAGTGCCTTCAACGGCAAGGCCGCCTTCCCCCTGGATGAGGATGCGGGTTCGCGGCGGGTGCTGGGTGGTGCGGCGCGAGAGTTCACGGCGGAGCTGGTCGGTGGAGCCGAGCCGGGGACGGTCGGCAAGGTCGGCACTGCCCTGAAGCTGAACGGCACGTCTGCCTATGCGGCCACCGCCGGGCCGGTCGTCGACACCACCAAGTCGTTTGCCGTTTCCGCTTGGGTCAAGCTCGACAACAAAGACAAGAACCAGACGTTCCTGTCTCAAGCGGGTAATCGCGCCAGCGGATT
Source organism: Streptomyces lydicamycinicus (assembly GCF_000829715.2). Taxonomy (NCBI): domain Bacteria; kingdom Bacillati; phylum Actinomycetota; class Actinomycetes; order Kitasatosporales; family Streptomycetaceae; genus Streptomyces; species Streptomyces lydicamycinicus. Next base: position 258,675 of record NZ_BBNO01000007.1, read on the forward strand.
CCAGCTGTACTACTCGAAGAACTACGACAAGTGGGTCTTCAACCGGCACAACGGCGACACTGACGACACCACCATCGCCCGCTCGATCAGTACGGACACGGCACAGACCGGGGTGTGGACCCATCTGACCGGCGTCTATGACAGCGCCGCGAAGAAGGTCCAGCTTTTCGTGAATGGCAAGCCCCAGGCGGCAGCTGACTTCACCACCCCCTGGCGGGCCGGTGGTGCCCTCCAGATCGGCCGCCTGCGGTGGCAGAACACCTGGCAGGAGAATGCGGCGGGTGCGATCGATGAGGTTCGTACGGTGCAGTCCGCTGTGACGCAGGCGGATGCCATGGCGCTCTCCGTCGGCCAGTTCCCCGCGCACTTGCAGGAATTGGCGTCCTTCCCGCTGGATGAAAGTGCGGGGGCGACCCAGGTCAGCGGAGGTATGGGTGCCGGTCCGGTTGCCACGGTGGCCGGTGGCGGCGCTCAGCTCGGCGTACCGGGCAAGGTCGGCACCGCTCTGAAGTTGAACGGCACCTCTGCTTATGCGGCCACCGCCGGGCCGGTCGTCGACACCACCAAGTCGTTTGCTGTTTCCGCATGGGTGAAGCTCGACGCCAGGGACAAGAACCGCACGTTCCTGTCTCAGGCGGGTAATCGCGCGAGCGGCTTTCAGCTCTACTACTCGAAGAACTACGACAAGTGGGTCTTCAACCGGCACAACGGCGACACTGACGACACCACCATCGCCCGCTCGATCAGTACGGACACGGCACAGACCGGGGTGTGGACGCATCTGGCCGGTGTCTATGACAGCGCCGCGAAGAAGGTCCAGCTTTTCGTGAATGGCAAGCCCCAGGCGGCAGCCGACTTCACCACTCCCTGGCGGGCCAGTGGTGCCCTCCAGATCGGCCGCCTCCACTACCAGGGCACCTTCCAGGAGCACTTCGCCGGGACCATCGACAACATCCGCATCTGGGATCGGGCCGTTGGCGTGGACGAGATCTTCAACGACGGGATCCAGACCAAGAATTAGCGGTCTCCGGAGTCATTCCCCACCGGGGCCTTGACCGGCGATTTGCGCCGGGCCGGGCCCCGGCTTCCGTAAGCACGGAGACGCGCTCTCCGCATGCCCCAACGCTTGATGAACAAGGATCAGAGATGAAACTCCACGGTCGATTAGTGCTGCCCTTGATGGTGGCAACCGTATTGGCCACCGGTACCCCGGCGATGGCGTCGAGCGATCCGCTCGCGGCTTCACCGGCCGGGCGCGCCCCCTCCGTCCGGTCGGCCGGCGTGGCCGAGGACGCGGCCTTTTCCCTGGATGAGGACGCCGGTTCGCGGCGGGTGCTGGGTGGTGCGGCACGGGAGTTCACCGCAGAGCTGGTCGGTGGAGCCGAGCCGGGGACGGTCGGCAAGGTCGGCACCGCCCTGAAACTCAACGGCACCTCTGCCTATGCGGCCACCGCCGGTCCCGTCATCGATACCACCAAATCCTTCTCCGTATCCGCATGGGTCAAGCTCGACACCAAGGAAAGGAACCAGACTTTCCTCTCCCAGGCCGGCAACCACGCCAGCGGATTCCAGCTTTACTACTCAAAGGCCTACGACAAATGGGTCTTCAATCAGCACACCGCCGACACGGACGGCCCGGACCTCGTGCGCGCCGTGAGCAAGGATGCCGCGCAGCCGGATGAGTGGACCCATCTGACCGGTTCCTATGACGCGGAAAAGCGCTCGCTGTCGCTGTTCGTGAACGGTCGACTCCAACAGTCGGTGCAGGCAGCCGCCGTGTGGCGGGCCACCGGCGGTCTTCAGATCGGCCGGCTGCGCTCGCACAGCGCCTGGAAGGAGAATGCGGCGGGCGCGATCGATGAGGTTCGTACGGTGCAGTCCGCTGTGACGCAGGCGGATGCCACGGCGCTCTCCGTCGGCCAGTTCCCCGCGCACTTGCAGGAATTGGCGTCCTTCCCGCTGGACGAGACCGCGGGGGCGACGCACGTCAGCGGAGGTATGGGTGCCGGTCCGGTCGCCACGGTGGCCGGAGGCGGCGCCCAGCTCGGCGTACCGGGCAAGGTCGGCACCGCCCTGAAGTTGAACGGCACCTCCGCTTATGCGGCTACCGCTGGGCCGGTCGTCGACACCACCAAGTCGTTTGCCGTTTCCGCATGGGTGAAGCTCGACAACAAAGAAAAGAACCGCACGCTCCTTTCCCAGGCCGGTAATCGCGCGAGCGGCTTTCAGCTGTACTACTCCAAGAACTACGACAAGTGGGTCTTCAACCGGCACACCGCGGACGCCGACGACACCACCATCGCCCGCTCGATCAGCACGGACACGGCACAGACCGGCGTCTGGACCCATCTGACCGGCGTCTATGACAGCGCCGCGAAGAAGATCCAGCTCTTCGTCAACGGCAAGCCCCAGACCGCAGTCGACTTCACCACCCCCTGGCGGGCCAACGGTGGGCTCCAGATCGGCCGCCTCCACTACCAGGGCACCTTCCAGGAACACTTCGCCGGGACCATCGACAACATCCGCATCTGGGACGAGGCCGTCCTGGTCGGCTGCTCGCGCACGAATGCCATCGGGCACCGTGGCGCGCCGGAAATAGCCCCGGAGAACACGCTGGCCTCCTTGGAGGCCGCGGCCGATCGCGGTGCGGACTGGGTCGAGACCGATGTGCAGTTCACCAAGGACGGCCGGCCGGTCATCATGCACGACGCGACCGTGGACCGGACGACCGATGGCACCGGGCGGGTCGACGAGCTCACCGCCGAGGAGATATCCCGGCTGACGGTCAAGGGCGGAGGCCAAGTCCCAACGCTGGAACGGGTGTTGGCCTCGCTCAAGGACAGGCCGGCGCGGCTCCTCCTGGAGATCAAGGGACCGCAGTCGTCCGCCGCGGTCAACCGGGCCCTCGGGCTCGTCTCCGAGGCGGGGATGAGCGAGCGCACGCTGCTCCAGTCCTTCGACGAGCAGGTGGTGCGGGACGCATCCGCCTCCCCGCACCGGACGAAGGTGGCGTTGCTCCGGTCGGTCCTGGACGCCGACCCCGTGGCCACCGCACGGCAGTTCTCGCTCAGCGCGTATGCGGTCAAGTTCAGTGGCCTCTCGGCTCGTCCCGCGGCCGTGGAAAAGCTCCGGGCCGCCGGCGTCGAGGTGTTCGTCTGGACGGTCGACATCGAGGCCCAGTGGCAGACCGCGACGGCATGGGGCGTCGACGGCGTCATCACCAACCGCGCCGATCACTTCGTCCAGTGGCGGAACGCGCACTGCGCCGAACGCTGACGCGGACTTCCGGCGCGCCTCGGGCCGTGCCGCCCGAGGCGCGTCGGGAGACGCACCGTCTGGCTGTCCATGAGAACCGTTCACTCACTCACAAGGAGAAACCGTTGTGGTAGCAGGATTACGGAGCGCCTCGGGCCGGCGCGGTGTCGTGGCGACGCTGCTGGCCCTGGCGCTGATAGCGGGCGCGGATCTGCCTCCCGCCGCGGCCGATGAGGGGCCGGAGTACGACAGAACCGACGTTCTCTGGGAATGGAAATTCGGCGGACCGGGCGTGCGCAAGGCGGCCGAGGCCGTCCTGCTGGAGCCGGATCCGGACGTCGACACGTTCATGGAAAAGGAACTTCCGTCGGTCAGGGAAGACGACCTGCGGGTTCAGGTGGCGCAGGTCATGGCCATGGGCGGGCCGGGCGTACGGGAGGCCGCGAACAAGGCGCTGGACGGCGGGGTCCAGGAGTTGCAGGCGTTCCTGGACGGCGGGCTCGTTCAGCCCTATGACGACGATCTGCGTGTCGAGGTGTCGCAGATCATGGCCGCCGGTGGGCGGGGTGTGAAGGAGGCGGCCGGCAAGGCGCTGGACGGCTCGGCCGACGAGTGGCGCCGGTTCATCGATGACGGGCAGTTCCGGGCGGGGGAGGAGGACAACCGGGTTCAGGTCGCCCAGTTGATGACCGCGGGTGGCCCGAATGTGAAGAAGGTCGCGCAGCAGGCTCTCGACGGTTCTCCGGAGGATGTGCAGGAGTTCCTGGACGAGGGGTGGCAGGTCGCTGCCGCGCGGGACCAGGAGGCCCTTACGGTCTCGCAGTTGGCCGCACTCGCTGACCGGGCGCAGAAGAAGGCCAAGGAACTGACCGAGGAGGCCAAGGAGGAAGCGGCCAAGGCGGAGAAGGCGACTCAGCGGGCCAAGGAGGCCGCGCAGGTCGCGGCGAAGGAAGCCGAGGGGGCCAAGTCGTCGGCTCACAAGGCGGCGGCAGCGGCGTCGCGGGCGGCTGCCGCGGCCGACCGGGCGGCGCAGGCGGCGCGTACGGCGGTGGCGGCGGCTGCTGCGGCGAACCGGGTGGCACGGGTGGCCGCGACGGCTGCGGCGCAGGCGGCGTATGCCGCCGGGCGGGCCGGGAGCGCGGCCTCTTCGGCCCGGTCGGCGGCAGCGGCGGCGGCCGGTAATGCGTCCAAGGCCAAGGAGGCCCGGCTGGCGGCGCAGAAGGCGCGTGATGCGGCCGCCGGGGCGAAGAAGGCGGCGGACGCCGCTGATCAGGCCGGTATTGCCGCGGACAACGCGGCGAAGGCGGCGGGTGCCGCGGCCAGCGCGGGCGCCAATGCGGCCGCGGCGGCCACGTCGGCCGCCGAGGCGGGGCGCTGGGCCGGTGAGGCCGGTGCGAAGGAGGCCGAGGCGAAGGCGGCGGCGGCCCGGGCCCAGCGGCTGGCGGGCCAGGCCACGCGTGCGGCGGAGGCGGCGCAGACCAATGCTCGTCAGGCCGCGGTGGCCGCACGGCAGTCGCGCAACGCCGCCAACGATGCAGCGAAGCATGCCGAGGCCGCGGCGAAGGCGGCGGACAAGGCCGCGGACGAGGCGGGGCAGGCGGTGGATGCGGCCAAGGAGTCGACGGCTGCGGCGGACGCCGCCACGGAGGCCGCCAATGACGCGCAGACGGCAGCCGGTCAGGCCAGGACCGTGGCGGAGCTGGCCCGCAAGGCCGACGCCGAGCGGCTGGCGGAGCAGCAGGAGGAGAACGTCCTCGCGGCCGAGGAGGCCAAGAAGGGACACGACGCGAGCGTCGCCGCCGCCCAGTGGCAGGCCGGCCGGGTCCAGCAGTTCAACACCGCGACCCAGAAACTCCGGGAAGAGGCCACCGCGGCGTCCGACCCCCAGGTCATGGCGGCCAAGGGGCGGCAGCTCGCGGTCAACCTCGCCTCCAGCGGTGGCCCATGGGTCCGCGCCGTCGCCGAGCAGACCCTGATAGGGACCGACGCGGAAGTGGTCGAGTTCGTGCGCACAGGGCTGACGGTGGCCATGGAGCAGGACGACCGGGCCAGCGTGGGGCACATCGCCGCCACGAGCGACAACCCGGCGTTGCAGGGGGCCGCTCTGGCCGTGATGGACAAGCCGGCCGACCAGGTGCGGGAGTTCCTGCGCACCCAGGCCTACCCGGGCAAGGAGCACGACGACCGCATCGCGGTCTCCCGGATCATGGAGGCGGGCGGCCCGGGGGTGAAGGCTGCGGCCAACAAGGCCCTTGACGGCACCCCCGCCGACCTGCACCAGTTCCTGGAGACCGGGCAGTACAAGGCGCGCGAGGGCGACGAACGGGTCGCGGTCTCCCAGGCCATGACGGCCGGCGGCCCCGAGGTCAAGGCAGCGGCCCAGGCCGCGCTGTCGGCACCGCCGTCCGATCTGCACGACTTCCTGCAGATCGGGCTCCACCGGGCGCGGCAGCGCGACGCCAACGCCGCCGCCCACATCGCCGAGATCGACATCCTGCTGGCGGGGGCGGACCGGTCCGCGGCGCTCGCCCACAAGGACGCCGCCCAGGCACAGAGCGTCGCCGCCGACGCCCGCGACGAGGCCACGCAGGCCGTCACCTGGGCGGAGAAGGCGCGTAAGTCCGCCGAGAAAGCAGACACCTACGCCAAGCAAGCTGACAAGTCCGCCGACCAGGCCGCCGACTCGGCCAGAAGCGCGGCCGAGTCCGCCAGGAAGGCCAACAGCGCCGCGGCGTCCGCCCGCAAGGACGCGCAGGCGGCGGCCCGCTCCGCGGAGCGGGCCGAGCACTCCTCGGGCATCGCGTCCTCCTACTCCCTGCAGGCCAACTCCGCCGCCTACGAGGCGAGCGTCTCCGCTCAGGCGGCGGGTAAGGACGCCACCGCGGCGGCCAAGGCCTCGACCGAGGCGATGAAGACCGCGGCCGACCTGCTGCTCTCGGAGATGAAGGCGCAAATCCAGGACGAGCTCCTCAAGAAGAACAAGCCCCTGTCCGACAGCGAGATGCGCAAGACCCTCGACAAGCGGCTGATCGAGTACCGCAGAAGCCTCCTGGGAAGCGGGGGGCTGAAGCCCGGCCAGGTGGTCCTGGTCTGCGCGGGCGACGGAGCAGGCGGGATGAGCTGCACGAACAGCACCTACCTCGACCGCCTGATCGCCTGGTACGTGGGCGCGGAAGAGATCGAACAGTGCCTCCAGACGAAGAAACTCTCGTGCCTCAAGGGCCTCGCGTTCAGTGCTCTCAAGCTCAAATTCCTGAAGAAGGGCAAGCCCTGCGGGAAGAACAGCTTCATCCCCGGCACCCGCGTCCTGATGGCCGGTCACCGGAGCAAACCGATCGAGGACATCCGCACCGGAGACCGGGTCATCGCCACGGACCCGCGGACCGGCCGCACCGCGGCGAAGCGTGTTCAGGCGACCATCACCGGCTTCGGCCGGAAGGATCTCGTGCGAGTCACCGTCACCGGTCCCGGTGCACGGACCTCCGGCACGGTGACCGCCACCGGCAAGCACCCGTTCTGGGTGACGGGTGGCAGGAACGCCTGGCGCGACGCCGAGCAACTCAAGCCGGGCGAAAGGCTGCTGACCGAAGCCGGAAGCCAGGCGCGGATCGACACGACCAGGTCCTGGACCACGTCCCGGCAGCGCGTCCACAACCTGACGGTCGCCGACCTGCACACGTACTATGTGCTGGCAGGCAGGACCCCGGTCCTGGTGCACAACGCTTCCTGCGAATTCATCCCCGGAGACATTCCTGACGCGGCGAACATCGATCGTGGTTCCCTGGTCAAGATGCGGGAGAAGCAGCTTGAGAAGGCGCTCAAGAGCCTTGATGAGGACCCGCACGGCTTCAAAGCAGACTGGGTCGGGAAGAACAATGTGTCGAGATTTGATGCGATGCGCGACGGCGACGGCAGGCTCATTCTTGTGAGCAAGGATGGAAAGATCTTGGTTCCGACGAATTACAAGTACGTGCCATGAGCGCCTTTCGCATGTATCTCAGGGTGGTCAGTGATTCCTTGCAGCCGGAGGACATCTCCAGGAGGCTGGGAGCGCAGCCCGACGAATCGACGTCGATCGGAAGTCGCAGACATCCGCAGTCGCCTCCGCGGTCGCATGCGACCTGGATCCGATGGGCCGCAACGGCAAAAGGATGCGCGCGGCCTGAGGATCTGGAGCCGGTGGTCGTCGGGTGGGGGCCGGATCTCGCCGATGCCCTGGGGCGACTGGCCGACTCCGGGGAGGCCGTTGTCTCGCTGGAGATCGTTCAGGAGATCAGAGACCTCGACGACCCGCGGCAGAAGGGCATTCTCCTCGGGGCCGACCTGCTGGCCTGGATGAGTAAGGCCAAGGCGTCCCTCGACATCGACCAGTACATCTACCACGAGTGCGGCGATGACCAGGACGATGCCATTCCGTAGAGTCGGGTCTCTCGACTGAGGAACGCGCCGGGTGAGGAACCCCCGCCGGCTTGCCGGCGGGGGTTCTGCGTCCGGGGAGGACGCGGTGAGGTGTTCGGCACGGTCTTGCTGTGCTCCGGTGCCCCCCGCCCAGGTGCCTGCCCGGCATCTGCCGGACAGGCACCCTTCGGACGGTTCCCGGGTATCGGGGGTGGGGGCCTACTGGGGGGTGGGGTGGAGGTAGAAGGTCTCGTTGCCCACGGGGTAGGACCCGCTGCCGGTCTCATAGGGGGACTGGATGGCCCAGGCGCCGTCACGGGTGGAGTTGCCGCTGATGCTGACGTAGTCGCCGGTGGCCTGGTTGCGGAGCACGGTCATGTTCGGCTGGTGCGCAACGGGATGCTCCACGGTGAAGTTCTGGGTGTCGTGCAGGTAGCCGCCCGGCTCGGGCGCCCCATCGGGCAGGTGGCACGTATCGATCTCGAGGTAGTCACCGTCCTTTGAGTGCTGGCCGTTGTGCACGTCCAGGCACTTGTAGCCGGTCGCGCTCACGAGGCGGTACAAGGGCTGGCCCGGTGGATTGGTTCGATGGAGAGGGCGCAGGAACCAACGGGAGGCTTCGCCGTGGTCCTGGGACTGGACGACATGCGTTCCGTTGGCCGAGTTGCCGTGGTCGACGTTCAGCAGCAGGTCGCTGTGCTGCGCCTCCATGGTGAACGAGCGGGGCCCGGCGGCGCCCAGCAGCGCGCCGAACCGTACGGGCCAGTGGTCGCTGCCGGGGTTGGAACGCACGGTGGCCTGCCACCTGTCGGTGGTCAGATTCGCGACCATGTAGTCGTATTCGCTGCCGTTCACGTGCGTGGGCTGACCGGGGTTGTACACCCGGTAATTGCCCGGCGGGAAGAGCCGCCCGATGCTTTCCGGGGCGATGTTGAAGTCACCAATCGCGGCCCAGTGCGCGATGCCCTCAGCGGCGGCCTCCAACGCGACTTCCCACAGCAGTCTCCCGGAGTCACCGCCCTGGCGGGACGACGCGTGCACGGAGGCGAACATGATGCCGTCGGCGCGGTCGATCACACCGAGCGCGGGCCGGTAGACACTGGTGATGTTCAGGACGTCGTCGGGCGTCCACGAAGTGATCATTCCGAGGTTCCGGCTGGGCGTGCGCAGGATGTACAGGTGACGCTCTTCGCCCCGCTCGCCTTCCTGCCACAGGTAGTGGTCGACACCGTTGACCGTGCCCTGGTGGCGGGCAGCGTGCGGTGGGGTACTGGGGACTTCCTGTAGGGCGACCACGTCGTGAGTGATTGCCAGCTCGTAGGCGCCTGTCCAGCGGGCCCTGCTCTGATCCATGTTCCAGGTCGCCGGCCTGTGACTGTCCGGGGCGGCCGCCTGTGCGGTACCGGTCGAGGTGGCGATGCCGGCGCAGGCCAGCAGAAAGGCGACCAGGAGGGATACCGCCGAGCGTAATCGCCGGGTTCTGCCCGACTGCCGGACGTCGGTGCCATCGTGTCGGATGAGGCTATGAGGGCTCATCAACTCGCCTTTCTTCACTGGGTTCGATGCACGCACCGGGCCAGTTGCACAGGTTGACGTTCGTCATGGTCAGGCCATGAATGACGCCTGGTGTGCGTGAGTGCGCAGACCGCTTCCGCCGCTATGGCGGTGGGGCCGCCCCGCCGCAGCCGGGCGGGTCTTTACTTGTGGGCGCTGATCACACCGCCGGCGCTGAGCACGATGTACCCGCCGTTGGCTTCGACCCCCACGTCGTGCCCGTTCGTCTCCAGCGTGGCGGCCACGCCCTCGAAGCCGATGATCTGCGCGCGGTACCGCAGCTCGCCGACCTTCGTGACCTTGGCCGTCCAGCCGCCCGCGAGCTTGAAAGTGCCCGGTCCCCGGTGCTCGCCGCCCATCCAGGAGTGCACCTCGCCGCCCATCGTGAGCACGACGAACATGCCGTTGGCGTCGAGCCCGGCGTCGGCGTCCTGTCCCGTCGTCTCCATCGCGGCCACGACCGAACCGTCGCTGACGATCTCGGCGCGGTAGCGCTGGGAGCCGAGGTCGTAGATCTTGGCCGTGCTGCCGTCCACCAGGGTCTGGGTGCGGACCGGGGATCCCGTCTTGGCCCTGGCGGACTGCGCGCCGCCCGACTGCTTGCCCGCAGCGACCGACTTGGTGCCGATGTGGGCATCGGGGCTGGCCTTGCCCTCAGAGCTCTGAATTCCGGACCAGCCCGAGGCGGCGGACTTGGCGGCGGAAGAGCTCGTGCTCGGGTGGCCCGCGGACTTCGCGTCGGCGGCGTCCGAGCCGGAGCAGGCGGTCAGGGTGAGGCCGGCGGCTGCGGTCAGGGCCGCCGCGGCGATGCGCAGGGTGCGGCGACGGGCGGTGCGGGCGGTGGTGCTGGAGCTCATTTCAGGTCCCCCGGGGGCGGTCGGGTCGTTGTCTCTCGTACGTCACCCACTCTGGTCCGGGCCACTATCGAGAAGCTGCCGCTCCGCCAACACCCGGCTAACACAGATCGGAGAGACAGGCCCTAAGGGGTGTCCCGTAACTGGCCTGTGGAATAAGGGTGGTTGGTTGGTCAGTACTGGATCCTGGGGACCACCGCTGGGAGGCGGAGCCCCTCTGATATGTTGCGCCGATGTCAGCGATCAAGAAGTTGCAAGTCACCTTTGACTGCGCAGAACCTGAGCGCCTCGCTCGATTCTGGTGCGAGGTGTTGGGGTACGTCATACCGCCGCCACCGGAGGGCTTTGCCACTTGGGACGATTTCAAGTGCTCGCAGCCACCTGAGCAGCGGGATTCCTGGTTCGCTTGCAGTGATCCCTCAGGTGTGGGCCCGCGACTGTACTTCCAGCGCGTTCCCGAAGGAAAGGCCGCCAAGAACCGGGTGCATCTTGATGTGCGGGTCGGCACCGGGCTCGTGGGGAAAGAGCGCCTCGCCGCACTTGAGGCCGAATGCGCACGACTGGTCCCACTCGGCGCGGTACACGTGCAAACGCTGTATGACGGCAATGATTCGTGCATCCCCATGCTGGACATCGAGGGCAACGAGTTCTGTATCGACTGAGCACGCTCCGAGCCGGAATGATGCCGCGAGCGGCCGACTTCGCCCCCCCCCGAACAGCGGGGCGAGCTGCCGCAGCGTCAAGTTCGTACGTCAGTAGGCCGCTACCAACAGGATCCGGGCCGTGGTGGGGATCGCTGAGCGGCTGGTGCTGCTTGCAACACGTCTCTTGGTGTGGCGCTCAACCACCAGACGCGGATGACTCGTGCGCGGGTTGGAGCGGCAGAGGTGGAGGACCGTCCGGTCTTTCCGGCTCGTGTGACGCGGCGGCGCGGCTTTACGAGACTGTTTCGGGCGCACGGAGACGCGCCCGCCTGGTCGCGGTACTGGTGGCGCTTGCCCGGGCTGTCACGGGGGGAACCGCTCCGGGCAGAAGTCCGCGAGCATCTCATTTCTCTTGCCGCTGAGGATCTCCGAGGCAAGCAGCCGGCCGATTACCGGCCCGAGGGTGATGCCGCTGTGGGAAACGGCCTCGTAGTAGCCCGGCACGGACGGCACCGCTCCCACCGAGGGGAATCCGTCGGCCGGGATGGGCCGGTGGGCTACCCGTGTCTGTGCGATGCGGGCGTTGCCGAGTTCGGGAACGACCTGCCGCGCCGATTCGTGGAGCAGCCGTGCGAGTTGCGCTGGATCTTCGCCTGTGTCGATGAGTGCGTCGATCTCGCGGCTGTGGAGGACCACCGAAGCATCTCCGTCAGGACGGATCTCGATGTGCGGCGCGTGCATGGCCCGGTGAACCGGGACCTGAGTGCAGTCGATCCGGGTGACGGCGCCGGGTTCCCGGCGCATCGGCAAGTGCCGTGCGATGAGCTCGGCGACGTGCGAGGCGCTGGGGCCTGCTGCGTTCACGACGATGTTGACGTCGAGACAGCTCCCATCCGATAGAGCAACCTTCTGGACGCTCCCGTCGGCACCTGTGTCGATGTCACAGACCGCGGTGCCGGACCGGAGCTCGGCGCCGGATGCAACGGCCTGGCCGACCAGGCGGCTGACGAGATGACGTCCGTGCACCCAGGCTTCGTCGGGGTAGAACACGACTGGAACCTCACTGGGCATCGTGAGAGCAGGTTCGAGGCGGCGGCGCACCTCGGCCCCCGTGTACACCTCAGCCCGGTAGTCCCAGTTGGCCAGCTGTTCGGCCGTTTTCAGGAGCTTCGTCTCCGCTGCGGGATCGTCTGCCCAGCGCAGGTGGCCGCTGGGATACCACCATGAGTCTGGCCCGATGGTCCTGGCAAGCTCACGGTGGGCTGCCATGCCCGCGACGTTCAGGTCGAAGTAGGACTTGAGCGTGGTCTTGTTGCTGGCGTTGACCCAGGAGAAAGACCAGTTGGTGACGCCTTCGCCCGGCTGGCCTGCGTCGACGAGGACGACCTTGGCGCCGTGCCGGGACAGGTTCCAGCCCACGCTGGCTCCGATGATGCCCACTCCGATGACAGCAACACGTTCCGGCCGCTTCACGGACTCGGTCCTCACGAACGCCCCCTTCCCGGATTACGGGCGAACTCAACTCCCGTTTCTAGCATGCAGGCATGTGGAACGGTGAGCACTATGAGGTCAGCTCATTTGGTGAGTCTGCGGAAGCAGATGAGGGTGCAGGCGATGCGGTGATCAAATGAATCTTTGAGCCGTAATTGCCTCGGTCGACAGGATTCGGACCTGTCAGGTCCCCCTTTGCAGGGCCCTCATGTTCACCGAGTCGATCGCGCATCGCGACCAGTCCAGCTCGCCGCGGGAGCCGAGTTCATCCAGGACCAGGCGGTGCAGCTTGGCAAAGACCCGGGCCTTCGTCCACTCGGCGAAGCGGCGGTGGGCCGTCGCTCCCGAGGGCCCGAACGACGCGGCGGGCAGCTGCTGCCAGGTGCACCCTGCGTGGCCGCGAACACGATGGCGGCCAGCACCTCGCGGTCCCCGTGAAGGCGTCGGCCACCGCCCTGCGGGCGCGACGGTGCCTCCGGCACCACCCGCTGGAACAACGCCCACAACTCGTCCGGCACCAGCCGCTCAACGATCCCCATCACGGTCCTGAGCCTACGGACCCCACCACATGAGATGACTTCTTAGAACATGGGTGGGGCCCGGACCGTTTGCACCACCCTCGGACCGGGTCCGTCCCGAGGGTTTCTTCCGCGGCGGCCGCCACCGCCCGCGGCATGACGGGGTCGACCGCCCGGTCGTGGCCGTCTACGGAGTTCTCGTCGCCAATCGACAAAGGCTGAGACGGCTTGCCGGAGAACGGGCCGCGTAGAGGTCCTGTGTCGCGCTGCTGGGCTCAGCGCGAACGCCTCCCCCCCCCGTAAGGACGGTTAGAACAGATCGCGGTACTGGTTGAAGCCAGAGCCGACCTTCACCCGGGACGTGAATGGCGACGACGCCTTGCCCGTGCCGTGGTACAGCCACAGGTTGCCCTTGGGGTCGCGGGCGAGGAGGTCGCTGTGGCCGTCGCCGTCGACGTCACCCGTGGCCACCAGCTTGTTGAACTGGTTCCAGCCGGGACCCACCTTCACGCGGGACGCGAACGGCTTCCGCAGATCGCCCGTGCCCTTGTACAGCCAGAGGACGCCCTGCTTGTCGCGGGCGACGATGTCCGGCTTGCCATCGCCGGTCAGGTCGCCCTGACCGGCGATCTGGGTGAACTGGTCCCAGCCGGCGCCGACCTTGACGCGCGGTGCCAGCGAGCCGTCCGCCTTGGTCTGAAAGCGCCACAGGACGCCCTGCTTGTCGCGGGCCAGCAGGTCGGGGTGCTTGGCGCCGCCCAGGGTGCCGGGGGAGAAGACGACGTTGTACTGACCCCAGCCGGTGGCCACCTTCTTGAGGCGCCCGTTGCGCCAGAGATTCAGCGCGCCGTCGTCCATGACGTGGTACGCACCGTCCTGGTAGCCGGTCAGATCGGGGTCAATCGCCACCCCGTGCCGGAAGTGCGGCCAGACGTAGGCGCCCGACCTGTCGTCGAAGCCGCCCTTCCCGTCGGGCATGTAGGCGTACATCTGGCCCGACGGCAGGATTCCGGAGAGGAAGAAGAACGGCGCGGCCGGGGTGGGCTTGTGCTGCCCGGCCGTGGCGGCGCTCCGGGCGACGTTCTTCGCCGGACCGGTCGTCGCAGGAGCGTCGGCCAGAGCGGTGCCGGCGGTGGCACCGACCAGGACGACGGAGACCGCCGAGGTGACGAGCCGCGACAGGGCGCGTGCACGCCGGGAAGACTGGGTCACGTATGACTCCATGAGGTATGCGGAATGGGGCGGTGCGCTCCGCATAGGAGTGGGGAGCGCACCGCCTCATTGTCCGGATCTTTGCACGTCTGTCCCAGTGGTTTTGCGATGGGGTGTGGAATGCTGAATTCCGTCCGGAGGGCAACGCGGACGGGCGGCAACTCCGCTGGGGACAGCCGCCCTTGGTGATGTCGATTTCGTCTCACGGCCCAGGCGCATCCCGACAAAGGGCGCCTGCCGGGCATCTGCCCTGGCCAGGCGCCCTTTTTTTGGCGTCTAGAAGAACCCGAGCTTCTTCGGGGAGTACGACACCAACAAGTTCTTCGTCTGCTGGTAATGATCCAGCATCATCTTGTGGGTCTCCCTGCCGATACCGGACTGCTTATAGCCGCCGAAGGCCGCGTGAGCCGGGTAGGCGTGGTAGCAGTTGGTCCAGACGCGGCCGGCCTGGATGGCGCGGCCCGCGCGGTAGGCGGTGGAGCCGTCCCTGGTCCAGACGCCTGCGCCCAGGCCGTAGAGGGTGTCGTTGGCGATGCCGATCGCGTCGTCGAAGTCGCTGAACGGGGCGACGGCCACCACGGGGCCGAAGATCTCCTCCTGGAAGACCCGCATGTCGTTGTTGCCCTCGAAGATGGTGGGGCGGACGTAGTAGCCGCCTTCCAGTTCGCCGCCGAGTTCGGCGCGGGAGCCGCCGGTCAGGATGCGGGCGCCCTCCTTCTGGCCGATGTCCAGGTAGGAGAGGATCTTTTCCAGCTGGTCGTTGGAGGCCTGGGCGCCGATCATGGTGTCGGTGTCGAGCGGGTGCCCCTGGACGATCTTCTCCGTACGGGCCACGCCGGCTTCCAGGAAGTCCTGGTAGTGGCCGCGCTGGATCAGCGCCCTGGACGGGCAGGTGCACACCTCGCCCTGGTTGAGGGCGAACATGGTGAAGCCTTCCAGCGCCTTGTCGTGGAAGTCGTCCGCGGCGGAGGAGACATCGTCGAAGAAGATGTTGGGGCTCTTGCCGCCCAGTTCGAGCGTCACCGGCCGCAGGTGCTCGGACGCGTACTGCATGATCAGACGGCCGGTGGTGGTCTCACCGGTGAAGGCGACCTTGGCGACCCGGGGGCTGGAGGCCAGTGGTTTGCCGGCCTCGGCGCCGAAACCGTTGACGATGTTGACCACGCCGGGCGGCAGCAGATCGGCGATCAGGCTCATCCAGAAGTGGATCGAGACGGGGGTCTGTTCGGCCGGCTTGAGGACCACGGTGTTGCCTGCGGCCAGGGCCGGGGCGAGCTTCCAGGTCGCCATGAGGATGGGGAAGTTCCAGGGGATGATCTGGGCGATCACCCCGAGCGGCTCGTGGAAGTGGTACGCGACGGTGTCCTCGTCGATCTCCGACAGCGAGCCCTCCTGGGCGCGGATGGCGCCCGCGAAGTAGCGGAAGTGGTCGATGGCGAGCGGGATGTCGGCCGCCAGGGACTCCCGTACGGGCTTGCCGTTCTCCCAGCTCTCCGCGACCGCCAGGGCTTCCAGATGCTGTTCCATCCGGTCGGCGATCTTGTTCAGGACGGCGGCGCGTTCGGCGGCGGCCGTGCGGGCCCAGCCGGGGGCGGCCGCGTGTGCCGCGTCCAGGGCGCGCTCGACGTCCTCGGCGGTGCCGCGGGCGACCTCGGTGAACGGTGCTCCGTTGACCGGGGTCGGGTTCTCGAAGTACCGGCCCAGGGCGGGCGCCACGTACTCGCCGCCGATCCAGTGGTCGTAGCGGGGCAGATAGCTCATCACGGCATCGGCGGAACCCGGGCTGGCGTAACGGGCCATGGTGCGGCCTCCCAATCGCTCTCGGCGCGGTGCCCGGCACTCCGTGTGACGGGCGTTGCGCGCAGGCTAGAACCGGGGAGGTTGCGTGAACGTTGCGACGCGCGCGGCGGCCGGTGCGCCCACCGCCCCGCCACCGGTCAGGCCGTACGCCGCGCGCAGCCGGTGCGCGGTGGCCAGCGGTGCGCTGCGGGCCGGGGAGCGCTCCGGGAGGGCGTCGACCAGGGCTTCCCAGATCTCCAGGTCGTCCTCGCCCCAGGGAGTGCGCGACCACTCGCGCAGCAGGCCGGGATCGCGGGCGCTGAGCAGCGCGGACCGCATCCGGTCCGCCAGCGCGCCGCGCAGCCGCTGGACACCGGGCGCCTCCGACGACGGCAGCAGCGGGCCGCGATAGGCGTTCAGCGCGGAGCGCACCTCGCCGACGGCCAGCGCCTCCTCGACCGCGTCCAGGTCGGTCTCGACGGACCTGCTCAGCCGGTACGGACGGGAGTGCAGCAGGGTGCCGGCCAGCTGCCGCAGCCGGGACAGTTCGGCCCGCAGTGTCACCGGGCGCCTCTCGCGCTCGCCGTACAGCAGCACCGAGAGCTGATCACCCGTCAGGCCCTCGGGATGCCGGGCCAGCAGCGTGATGATCTCGCTGTGCCGGCGGCCCAGCCGGAGCCGCTTCCCGTCCATGACCAGCAGTGCCTCGTCCCGGCCGAGGGCGGAGAGACAGACACCCAACTCCGGTACGCCCGACGTGAGATGGGCTTCCGCGGCGCGGGCGGTGGCCTGCACCAGCGCCAGGCTGTGCGGACTGGCCACATGGTCCCCGCCGGTGAGGTCCACCGCGCCCAGCAGCCGGCCGGTCCGTGGATCGTGCAGCGGGGCGGCGGCACAGCTCCAGCGCTGCACCTGCCGGTTGTAGTGCTCGGCGGCGAAGATCTGTACGGCGTGCTCGGCGGCGAGGGCGGTGCCCGGGGCGTTGGTGCCGGCGTGCCGCTCGTCCCAGCGGGCGCCGACGACGAAGTTCATCCGCTCCGCACTGCGCCGTACTCCGGGGTGCCCCTCCACCCACAGCAGCCGTCCCTGCGGATCGCAGACGGCCAGCAGATGCGCGCCGTCCTGCGCGAAGCTGCCCAGCAGCTCCCGGAAGACCGGCATGGCGCGGGCCAGCGGATGCCCGTCCCGGTAGGCGTGCAGCGCGGCCTCGTCCAGCTCGATGGGCGCGGCGCCGTCGGCTGCCGCGTGCGCGTCGGCGGACCGGCGCCAGGAGTCGGCGACCACCTGGCGGACCGGCGGCGCGACCGTCCCGTCGGCCAGGAACGCCGCATGGGCCCTGCGCACCGTGCGGGTGCGCTCCACCGGATCGGCTCCGGCCTCCATCGCCAGCCAAGGGTTGACCACGTGTCACCTCTCCGATGCGGCTCCTGCACCCGTACGGCCGATGGTGCTCGTAGCGGGCGGGACCGTAAACCCCGCGGGGCGCGCCGGGTGCCCACGAGGGGCGCGCATCGAGCGGTCGTGCGCCCGTTCCGGCAGCCCGCGGGGACGGCAGCCCGCGGGCAGCCGGGGATGCCGGACGACGAACGGGCGGAAGGCCGCTGCCCCCCGCCCGACTCCGCGCCGGTTACCGCTACTTGATCGCCTTGATCAGCTCACCATTGGTGGTGTCGCCGCTCAGCTCCCAGAAGAACGTGCCGCCCAGCCCCTGTGCGTCCTTGAAGGCCATCTTCGTGCCGATGGTCTCCGGGGTGTCATAGCTCCACCACTGGTCGCCGCACTTGGCGTAGGCGGTGCCGCCCACCTTGCCGGTGGCCGGGCAGCGGCTCTTGAGAACCTTGTAGTCGTCGATGCCGGCCTCGTACTTGCCCGGTGCCGCGCCGGTCGCCGTACCGCCCGGTGCGTCCTGGGTGACGCCGGACCAGCCGCGGCCGTAGAAGCCGATGCCCAGCAGCAGTTTGCTCGCCGGCACGCCCAGGCCCTTGAGCTTGGCGAGGGTGTCGGTGCTGTTGAAGCCGGCCTTGGGGATGCCGCTGTACGACGTCAGCGGGGAGTGCGGAGCCGTCGGGCCCTTGGCGTCCCACGCGCCGAAGTAGTCGTAGGTCATGGGGTTGTACCAGTCGACGTACTGGGCCGCGCCCGCGTAGTCGGCGGCGTCGATCTTGCCCCCGGCCGAGGCGTCCGCGGTGATCGCGGCGGTCACCAGATTGCTCTGGCCGAACTTCGACCGCAGCGCCCGCATCACCTTGGTGAAGGCGTCCCGGCCGCTGGTGTCGCAGGTCAGACCGCAGGCGTTGGGGTACTCCCAGTCGATGTCGATGCCGTCGAAGACATCGGCCCAGCGCTTGTCCTCGACCAGGTCGTAGCAGGACTGCGCGAAGGCCGCCGGGTTCTTGGCGGCCTCGCCGAAGCCGCCCGACCAGGTCCAGCCGCCGAACGACCAGATCACCTTGAGGTTCGGGTGCAGCTTCTTGAGCTTTCCGAGCTGGTTGAAGTTGCCGCGCAGCGCGCCGTTGTCCCAGGTGTCCGCCTTGCCGTCGACGCTCTGGTCGGCGGTGTAGGCCTTGTCGTAGTCGGCGTAGGAGTCGCCGATGGCGCACCTGCCGCCCTGGACGTTGCCGAAGGCGTAGTTGATGTGCGTCAGCTTGGCCGCCGAGCCCGATGTCTCGATGTTCTTGACGTGGTAATTGCGGTCGTAGACACCCCAGTTGGTGAAGTATCCGACGACCTTGCCACCTGCCGCGGCGGGTGCCGCCGGGGCGGTGTCGCGCGGTGCGGTGGGGGCGTTCGCGGGGCTGGCGGAGGCCGGTCCGGCGAGCAGGGTGCCGGCCAGCGCCGCCGTACACAGCGCGGTCACGGCGGCGATCACTCTGCGCGGGGCGCGCAGCCGGTGCGGTATGGGCATGTCGTCTCCTCGGAGGGGGGTAGGGGTGTCCGCGCTCCCCAACGGCCCGCGCTCCAGACGGACGGCGGGGCTCTGCGGACACTCCCTGGAGGGAGCCTGACCTGCGTTCCGAATTGGCATGAACGCGTTGAACGTTGAAGGTGAAGGTAGAAGGACTAGACCAGTGAGTCAATGGTTCGGACCAATTTCCCGTCCGGCCGGTACCGGGGCCGGATCCCCTTGGCCAGTAATGATCAACCCGTGACGCGGAGCCTCCGATCGGGCATACTCCTAGCGCCACAGTCGCAGGTCATCGCCTTCCGAGACCCGGAACGCGATCATCGGCCTGGCACTACGGAAACCGGCGCCGCCGCCCACCCCGCGCGTGTCGCCGCAGCGCCCGACAGGGAGGAGAGCGCCGCCATGACCGAGTACGGCCCCCGGCCGGTGGACCGCAGGCTGCCCACCGAAGAAGCCCGTGACCTGATGACGCTCGTACGCGAGCTCGCCGACCGCGAGATCCGGCCAACGGCCGCCGAGGAGGAGGACGCCGGCCACTTCCCGCGCGCGACCTTCACCCTGCTGTCGGAGTCCGGCCTGCTGTCGCTGCCCTACGACGAGGAATTCGGCGGTGGCGGCCAGCCGTACGAGGTGTACCTCCAGGTGCTGGAGGAGCTCGCCGCGGCCCGGCTCACCGTCGGCCTCGGCGTCAGCGTGCACACCCTTGCCTGTCATGCACTCGCCGGATTCGGCAGCAAGGAGCAGCGCGCCGAACGCCTCCCGGAGATGCTCGGCGGCGGACTCCTCGGCGCGTACTGCCTCTCCGAGCCCTCCTCGGGCTCCGACGCCGCCTCTCTGACCACCCGGGCCACCCGCGACGGCGATACCTGGACGCTGGAGGGCACCAAGGCCTGGACCACCCATGGCGGCGTGGCCGATTTCTATACCGTGCTGGCCCGCACCGGCGGCAGCGGCGCCCATGGCATCACCGCCTTCCTCGTGCCCGGTGACGCCGAGGGCCTGAGCGCCGCGGCACCCGAGCGCAAGATGGGCATGAAGGGCTCCCCGACCGCCCAGCTGCACTTCGACGCCGTCCGGGTCCCCGACTCCCGCCGCATCGGGGAGGAGGGCCAGGGCTTCGCCATCGCCCTGTCCGCCCTCGACTCCGGGCGCCTGGGCATCGCGGCCTGTGCGGTCGGCGTCGCTCAGGCGGCGCTGGACGAGGCGCTCGCGTACACCGCCGAACGACAGCAATTCGGCCGCCCGATCGCCGACTTCCAGGGTCTGCGCTTCATGCTCGCCGACATGGCGACGCAGATCGAGGCGGGCCGCGCCCTCTACCTCACCGCCGCCCGGCTGCGGGACGCCGGTCTGCCGTTCTCCAAGGAAGCGGCGATGGCCAAGCTGTTTTGCACCGACACCGCGATGCGGGTGACCACCGACGCCGTCCAGCTCCTCGGCGGCTACGGCTACACCCTCGACTTCCCGGCCGAGCGCTATATGCGCGAGGCCAAGGTGCTGCAGATCGTCGAGGGCACCAACCAGATCCAGCGGATGGTCATCGCCCGGCACCTCGCCGGCCCCGAGAAGCGCTGAGCGGGACGGGGTGGGCGGGGAGGTTCCCGCCCACCCCGCGGCTCCCGCCCGACCGGGTCCCGGTGTCAGCCCCCCAGCCCCTTGAGCCCCGTCGCCGTCCCGATCGCCACCACCAGCGCGCCGGACGTACGGGCCTGCGCACGTGCCACGGCGACCCCCACGGCGGACGACGGTTCCAGGAGCAGGCCCTCGGCCGCCAGCCGCCGGTGCTCGGCCGAGATCGCCTCGTCGTTCACCGCGACCGCCGTGCCTCCGCTGCGCCACAGCGCGTCCAGCCCCTGCCAGCACGGCCGCTCCTCACCGAGGGAGAACGCCACCGTCGGCCCGGCGGCCACCCGGGTCCGCTCCTGGTCCGCGCGGTCCGGGTGGCGCAGCGCGGCGGTGAACGGCGCCGCGGCGGCCGGTTCCGCGGCCACCAGCCGGGGCTCCCGGGCGATCAGCCCGGCGGCCGCCAACTCCCGGAAGCCGCGGCCGATTCCGGCCAGCAGATCCGCCCGGCTGGTGGGCACCACCACCGTGTCGAGCCGCCGCCCGGCGAGGTCCCGCGCCAGCTCGTAAGCCACCGACTTGTACCCCTCGTTGGCATACGGATTCCCGCCCGGTGAGGGGGCGGAGTAGCTGGTCAGCGGGTACCACCCGGGCTCCTGGACGGCCCGCGCCATGGCCGCGTTCCGGTCCGCGGTGGTGCCCGGGTGGACCACCCGCTCGGCGCCCAGCGCATCGATCTGGGCCCGCAGTCCCGCCGGTACCGCCTCGTTGGTGAACACCACACAGCGCAGCCCGGCCCGCGCCGCGTACGCCGCGGCCGCCGCCCCCGCGTTGCCGGAGGACGCGGCGACGACGGTGTCCGCACCGGCCGCCACCGCCGCGGCCACCCCGACGGCCATCGCCCGGTCCTTGTGCGAACCGGTCGGGTTCCCGCCCTCGTGTTTCAGCCGTACCTCACCGGCGGGCCCGTCCGCGCCGTCCCGGTCCTGGTCGTTCCGCAGCCGGATGAGCGGGGTGTTGCCCTCGCCCAGCGTGACCGGCGGACCGGACACCGGCAGGGCCGATGGCAGCCCCCACGGCCCGCCGGGATACCCGGTGAGGTCCACGCCGCCCAGGTCCGCGAGCGGCGGCATCGTATTGACGCCGATGCCCTCCGCGGCGCAGGTCCGGCAGCCGTCGAAACCCTCCGCGGGACGGGCGCAGCGCAGACAGTGCAGAGATCGTGAGATCACCATGGCTCCAGGGAATCAGTGGCGCGTGGACCAGAAGACGGTAACAGGCGAAGTGTATTGGCGCCCCCTACTTCTCTTCCGGGTCTGGCCGTCCGTCCATAGCTGACGTACCGTCAATTTCCGTTTGTGAGCGTCGTACCGGGGTGACGCCCGGCCGCCCGCGCGCCCAGGAGGAGACCGTGCCCGACCGCCCGATCGCGCTCGACGAGTACCCGATCCATCAGGTCCCGCTGTCCCTGCGGCATGTCGCCACCAGTGACCGCAACGCCTACGACCGGTGCATCTTCCATGTCATGGACCACTCCGGCCGCGCCCTGCTGATCGCCGGTCTCGGCGTCTACCCCAACACCGGTGTCATCGACGCCTATGCCACCCTCCGCCTCGGCGACCGGCTGTATGCCGTACGGGCCTCCGACGCGCTCACCGACGACCGCCTCGCGCTCACCGTCGGCCCGCTCACCGTCACCGTCGAAGAACCGCTCGCCCGCCTGCGGCTGACCTGCGCCGCGGACCCCGATGACCCGGACGGCCTGGCCTACGACCTGACCTGGAACGCGGCGTGTCCCGCCACCTGGGAGCCGCACCACACCCAGTACCGCGGCGACCGGCTGATGCTGGAAGGCCGCCGGTTCGTCCAGGCGGGCACCTGCACCGGCAGCATCCGCGTCGCAGGCCAGGAGCTCGCCGTCACGGCGGGGGAGTGGACCGGTACCCGCGACCGCAGCTGGGGCGTCCGCCCGATACCCGGCGAGGACGGCGGACGGGCCGCGGAGGAGCTGCGGCCCGAGGGATTCCACTGGGTCTGGTGCCCGGTGCGCTTCGACGACCGCTTCGTGATGGTCATCGTCCAGGAGGACGCCGACGGCCACCGCACCCTCAACGAGGCCCTGATGGTCCACGGCGACGGCCGCGAGGTCCAACTCGGCTGGCCCTACACGGACATCGCCTACCGCCCCGGTACCCGCCACCCCGAACGCGCCGTCATCCACCTCACCGGCCCGGGCCGCAAGCCTCTGGAACTCACCGCCGAGATCCTCACCTCCTCGCCCCTCGCCCTCGGCGCCGGCTATGCCCCCGCCGACGACTGGCAGCACGGCACCTGGCGGGGCCGGGGCTGGACCGACCGGCGCAGCTACGACCTCACCGACCTGGCGGCCCACCCGCTCGCCGCCTACGGAGTCACCGACCACGCCGCCCGCTTCACCCTCGACGGCCGGACCGGCTACGGCATCTTCGAGCACGGCAGCTTCGGCCGGCACGACCCCAGCGGCTTCACCGGCTATGACTCCGTCGCGCGGGAGGCCGGCCGATGACGGCGCACCCGCCGCCCGCCGCCACCCCCGGCGGAAGGGAGCCCGGGGGAGTGCCCGCCGGGCGGCGCCCCCGCACCACCACCCGCGACCCCGAAGCCCTCACCCGACGGCTCACCGCCTGGCTCGGCACCCGGCTGCCCGGCACCCGCGCCGTCGCCGCGACCGTCCCGGACTCCAACGGGATGTCCAGCGAGACGCTGCTCTTCGACATCGAGCACCCCGAGCCGCCGTCCCCCGCGCCCCCGGCCGGGCCGGAACAGAGCGCGGCACCTGTCTCCTGCGCACTCCGGCTCGCCGCCGACCCCGCCGCGTACACCGTCTTCCCGCGGTACGACATGGCCCGGCAGTACCGCACCATGCGCCTGGTCGCCACGCACACCGACCTCCCGGTGCCCCGCACCCTCTGGCTGGAGGAGGACCCGGGACACCTCGGCGCGCCGTTCTTCGTCATGGCCCGCGCCGACGGCCGCGTCCCGCCGGACGTCATGCCCTATACGTACGAGGGGAATTGGCTGCACGACGCCACCGATGCCCAGCGCGCCCACCTGGAAGCCGCCAGTGTCTCGGTCCTCGCCCGGCTGCACGACCAAGTCCCGCCCGCGGCGGCCGACTTCCTCGCCACGCCCGGCACCGGGAGCGCGCTGCACCGGCACGTCGAGGCCCAACGGGACTACTACGCCTGGGTCGTTGACGGCCGTCCGCGCTCACCGCTCATCGAGCGGGGCTTCGTCCGGCTGGCCGACCACTGGCCGTCGGACCCCGGCGAGACCGTGCTGAGCTGGGGCGACGCCCGGATCGGCAATATCGTCTACGACGGGTTCGAACCGGCCGCCGTCCTCGACTGGGAGATGGCCGCCCTCGGCCCCCGCGAACTCGACCTGGCGTGGATGATCTATCTCCACCGCTTCTTCCAGGATCTCGCCGAGGCCGGCGGCCAACGGGGACTGCCCGGCCTCCTGACCCGCGACCGCGTCGAGAGCCGCTATGCCGCACTCACCGGACACCCGCCCCGCGACATGGACTTCCACACCCTCTACGCGGCCCTGCGGCACGCCATCGTCATGCTGCGAGTGGCCTACCGGCAGGTCCACTTCGGTGAGATGCCGGTTCCGGCCGACGCCGATGCGCTGATCCTCCACCGGGAGACGCTGGAGGCGATGATCGAGGGCCGCTACTGGTGAGCGCGGCCCCTCGTGAAGACTCGGAAACCTCTCAGGCGCCCGGACGCATCCCCGGCACCCGCACCGGACGGGTGCCGGGCCCGCCGATGTGCGAAAACGGCTGACGGCGCCAGTCCAGGCTCTCCGGGAGCGTCAGCAGCATCGCCGCGTCCTGCTCCTGGGCGTCCAGGGTGTCCTCGGACTCCGGTGCCTCGGACGCCGCCCGGCCGGAGCCCTGGCACACCGTCAGCCCGAAGGGGTTCCACGGCGAGGCGCACAGGGCGTGCTCCGGCAGTGTGTCCTCGTCCGCCAGCAGCGCGATCGGCTGAAGGCAGTCGGGGCAGGTCACTCGGTAGATCTCATAGGTGTCGAAAGAGTCGTACGCACCGTCGTCGCCGGAGAGGCCGGTACTGTCGCCCTCCTGGGCGCCGATGTTCGCGGCAGCGGAGTCCTGCTTAAGGCGTCGCATGATGTCCATCCCCCTCGGGTGGGCCGGTCGTACCGCTGACTTCCTGTGACGGGCGGTCCCGGCCACCAGCAGCAATTCCCTTCATGCCGCACGCATAATCGCCGGCACCCCACCGACACCGGATCGCGTGTGTGGCATTGGTCACATGGCCCGGCGCAAGGGTGTCCACGATCCGGCGCGCGGTGCGCACACGCGCCCGCGCGCAGTAGGTTGAGTGCGTGGAGGAGTTGGACCGACAAATCGTGGATCTGCTCGTCAAGGACGGGCGGATGAGCTACACCGACCTGGGCAAGGCCACCGGCCTGTCCACTTCGGCGGTGCACCAGCGGGTGCGCCGCCTGGAGCAGCGCGGCGTCATCCGGGGCTATGCCGCCATCGTGGACCCCGAAGCGGTGGGCCTGCCGCTGACCGCCTTCATCTCGGTCAAACCCTTCGACCCCAGCGCGCCGGACGACATCGCCGACCGCCTGGCCGAGGTCCCCGAGCTGGAGGCCTGCCACAGCGTCGCGGGCGACGAGAACTACATCCTCAAGGTACGGGTCGCCACCCCCTTGGAGCTGGAGCATCTGCTCACCCGTATACGGACCCTCGCCGGCGTCTCGACCCGCACCACGGTCGTGCTCTCCACGCCCTACGAGGCCCGCCCGCCGCGCATCTGACCGGTGATCGCCCCCCTGTGCGCGGCCCGTCCGCGCACAGGGGCCAGACTGTCCGGTATGAGCGAGCACATCCCCGATCCGGCCCGACCGCACCCCACCGGCCCGGCACGCCCCCGTACGGTCCTGCTGCGCGGCGGTGAGGTGCACAGCCCCGCGGACCCCTTCGCCACCGCCATGGTCGTCGAGGGTGACCGCATCGCCTGGGTCGGCGAGGAGGGTGCGGCCGACTCCTTCGCCGAAGGAGTGGACGAGGTCGTCCGGCTCGACGGCGCGCTCGTCACCCCGGCGTTCACGGACGCACATGTGCACACCACCGCGACGGGGCTCGCGCTCACCGGTCTCGATCTGTCCGGCGCCGGCACGCTGACCGAGGCGCTGGCCCGTATCCGCGAGTATGCGGCCGCGCGGGACGCGGACCGGATTCTGCTCGGCCACGGCTGGGACGCCAGCGCCTGGCCGGAGGGCCGTCCGCCGTCCCGCGCGGAACTGGACGCGGCCACCGGCGGCCGGCCGCTCTACCTCACCCGGGTGGATGTGCACTCCGCGGTCGTCACGACGGCGCTGCTCGATCTGGTCCCCGGCGTGCGTGAGCTGGCCGGATTCCGGGCCGACGCCCCGCTGACCGGCGACGCCCACCACGCGGTGCGGCAGGCCGCGTACGCCACCGTCACCCCCGCCCAGCGCGCCGAGGCGCAGGCCGCCGCGCTCGCCCGCGCCGCCTCGCTCGGCATCGGCAGCATCCACGAGTGCGCCGGCCCGGACATCTCCGGTGCGGACGACTTCACGGCGCTGCTCGCCCTCGCCCGGGAGGGCAACGGCCCGCGCGTCGTCGGCTACTGGGCCGAGCTGATCGCGTCCGCAAAGGACGCGGAGCGGATCCGGGAGCTCGGGGCCATCGGCGCCGCGGGCGACCTTTTCGCCGACGGCTCGCTCGGCTCGCACACCGCCCATCTGCACGCCCCGTACGCGGACTCCGGCCACACCGGCGCCGGGCACCTCGACGCCGAGGCCGTCGCCGCCCATGTCGCCGCCTGCACCGAGGCCGGACTCCAGGCCGGCTTCCACGCCATCGGTGACGCGGCCCTGACCGGCGTCGTCGACGGTGTACGGGCCGCCGCCGAGCGCATCGGCCTCGACCGGATCCGGGCCGCCCGGCACCGTGTCGAGCACGCCGAAATGCTCACCGAGCAGACCATCGCGGGCTTCGCCGACCTGGCCCTGACCGCCTCCGTCCAGCCCGCCTTCGACGCGGCGTGGGGCGGCGCGGAGGGCATGTACGCCGCCCGGCTCGGCGTCGACCGGGCCCGCACCCTCAACCCGTACGCCGCGCTGCTCAAGGCCGGGGTCCCGCTCGCCCTCGGCTCCGACAGCCCGGTCACCCCGCTCGACCCCTGGGGCACCGTGCGGGCCGCCGTCTTCCACCGCACCCGCGCCCATGGCATCTCCGCCCGCGCCGCGTTCACCGCCCACACCCGCGGCGGCTGGCGCGCCATCGGCCGGGACGACGCGGGCGTCCTGGTGCCCGGCGCGCCCGCCGACTACGCGGTCTGGCGCACCGGCGAACTGCTCGTCCAGGCCCCCGACGAGCGGGTGGAACGCTGGTCCACCGACCCCCGATCCGGCACCCCTGGCCTGCCCGATCTCACCCCCGGCAACGACCTCCCGGTGTGCCTGCGCACGGTCGTCGGCGGGCGGACGGTCTTCGGGCCGCCGAACGAGTGACATCGCGCAGGCAGGTGCCACCACGGACCGTGCTTGCTGCTCCTTGGCCCACCGGCGGGCGCTCGCGGCTGACCTGGGGCGACGCGAAAACGACGCAGGCGGAGCACCTGTTGACAGCAGGCGGTCGGCGGCCGGTAGGTTCGGCCGAGTCCACCACAGGACGTCCGACCGGTAGATCTCCGCGCAGTCGTCGAACGCAGCTGGGCCATGGGGCGGTGCGCCACTGGGGCACACCGCCACTGGGAGCCAGGTCCAGGACCCGCGGCACGGGGCGACGGAAGGTTTCGGCCGGCCGGCGGGTGCGACCCGGGTGGGGCCCGGACGCTCAGTAGACAACGGCTCTCGGTCGACCCGCAGCCAGCGGGTCCCAGGTCGGCCCGAAGGGCGCCGGGCCCCTATCCGCACCGCACCGCCTCCCTGCGCCCTCCCCGGATGCCCCTTCACGTTTTGTGCACCCCGCATCCGTAACCCCGGCCTCCCGATGTACGGTCAGCTCACCACCACGACCTGCAGGAAGGCTCGCGACCGTGCCATCGGGCTCCGACACCACCGAAGAAGCCGTCAGCGGCAGCACGCCCGACGGCCCGGTGCCAACCGCCGGGACGGGCTCCCCGGCCGCCGTGCCCGTACGCCCCGGACGCGCCCGGCGGCTCGCCGCGCTGGCCCGCCGTGAGGCGCCGCGCACCGGCCTCGCGGTCCTCGCCGGTCTCGTGCTCGGACTCGCCTTCCCGCCGTACGACCTGTGGCCGCTGTCCCTGGTGGCCGTCGCCGCACTGTCGCTGCTGACCCGCGGCCGGACCGCCCGCCAGGGCGCCTGGACGGGCTTCGCGTTCGGGCTGCCGTTCTTCCTGATCCTGCTGAAGTGGCTGCATGTCGTCGGCTGGGACGCGGTGGTGGGCCTCTCGATCGCCGAGGCGTTCTTCCTGGCGCTGCTGGGCGCGGCGCTCGCCGTCACCTCCCGGCTGCCGGGCCGGCCGGTGTGGGCCGCCTGTCTGTGGGTCGCCGAGGAGTGGGCCCGCGACCGGCTGCCGCTCGGTGGCTTCCCGTGGGGCCGGCTGGCGTTCGCCAACACCGGTTCGCCGTTCACCCCGCTCGCCGCGCTCGGCGGCGCTCCGCTGGTGACCTTCGGCGTCGCGCTGGCCGGTGCGCTGCTCGCCGCCTGCGCCGCCACTCTCTGGGGGCTGCGCGGGAACGGGTCGCTGCGCCGGGCCGTGCCGGCCGTGGAGGCGTTCGGGCTCGCCGCCGCGATCACCGCGGCCGGTGTGCTGGTGCCCGTGCCCACCAAGGCCGATGACACCGTTGACATCGCTGTCGTCCAGGGCAACGTCCAGTCACCCGGTATGGACTTCCTGGGCCGCCCCATGATGATCACGGACAACCACGCCACCGCCACCGAGAAGCTCGCCGCGGACGTCAAGGCCGGCCGGGTCAGGAAGCCGGACCTGGTCATCTGGCCGGAGAACTCCTCCGACCTCGATCCGTACAAGTACCCGCAGGCGTACGACCGGATCGACGAGGCCGTGAAGGCCATCAATGTGCCCGTCCTCGTGGGCGCCCTGGTGGATCACCCCACCAAGGAGGGCTATGTCTTCAACGAAGGCATCGTCTGGGATCCGAAGAAGGGGCCGGGCGCCTCCTACACCAAGCAGCACCCGGTGCCGTTCGGTGAGTACGTGCCGTTCCGGGAGCAGCTCAGCAAGATCATCACGCGCTTCAAGCGGGTGCCGCGCAACTTCTACCCCGGGGACCACACCGGCCTGCTCAAGGTCGGCCCCGCCCGGCTCGGCGACGTCATCTGCTTCGAGGTCGCCTACGACCAGATCGTCCACGACACCGTCAACGCCGGCGCCCGCGCCCTGGTCATCCAGACCAACAACGCCACCTATGGCCGCACCGGCCAGCCCGAGCAGCAGCTGGCGATGTCCAAGCTGCGCGCCGTCGAACACGGCCGCGCCGTGGTCACCGCCGCCACCAGCGGCATCAGCGCGGTGGTCGCCCCCGACGGCACGATCACCCACCGGATCCCCGAGTTCACCCAGGGCGTGGTCTCCGCGCGGATTCCGCTGCGGGACGAAACGACGCTCGCCGACCGCGTCGGTGCCGCTCCGGAGTGGGCGCTCGCTATCGTGGGCCTTCTGTCCTGCGCCGCCGCGGCAGTCCTCGGCCGGCGTGGGCGTACGAAGGACGAGAAGGGGCAGCAGTGACAGACGGTCAGCGGAAGTACGGTCCGCTCGGCACCACGTTGGTGATCATCCCGACGTACAACGAGGCGGAGAACATCAAGCCGATCGTCTCGCGGGTGCGGTCCGCCGTCCCCGAGGCACATGTCCTGGTCGCGGACGACAACAGCCCCGACGGCACCGGCAAGCTGGCCGACGAGCTGGCCGCCGGGGACGACCAGGTCCATGTCCTGCACCGCAAGGGCAAGGAAGGGCTCGGCGCCGCCTATCTCGCCGGCTTCCGGTGGGGCATCGACCACGGCTACGGCGTGCTGGTCGAGATGGACGCCGACGGTTCGCACCAGCCCGAGGAACTGCCCCGGCTGCTCACCGCCCTCAAGGGCGCCGATCTCGTCCTCGGTTCGCGCTGGGTGCCCGGCGGCCGTACCGTCAACTGGCCCAAGTACCGCCAGCTGATCTCCCGCGGCGGCAGCACCTACTCCCGGCTGGCGCTGGATCTGCCGCTGCGCGACGTCACCGGCGGCTTCCGGGCCTTTCGCGCGGAGGCCCTCAAGGGACTGGGCCTGGACGATGTCGCCTCCCAGGGCTACTGCTTCCAGGTCGACCTCGCCCGCCGCGCCGTGCAGGCCGGCTATCACGTCGTCGAGGTCCCGATCACCTTCGTCGAGCGCGAGTACGGCGACAGCAAGATGAGCCGGGACATCGTCGTGGAGGCGCTGTGGCGCGTCACGGCCTGGGGCGTCGGCTCACGGGTGGACAAGCTCCGCGGTCGCTGACGCCCGGCCCGCCACCGGAGTGGATCTTTCCGGCGACCCTTGGGAAAGGCGGCCGGACGGGCCAGGCACACTTGAGGCATGACGTTCGGAGCCACGCCCTCGCCGAGTCCCCGCCCGCCCCAGCGTTCGCGCGCCCGTAGGTTCGTCCCCTTGGGCATCGCCGCCTGGATGGTGCTGGAGATCTGGCTGCTGACCGTCGTCGCCGGTGCCACCAACGGTCTGACGGTGCTGCTCCTGCTGGTTGCCGGAGTGATCGTCGGCGGTTATGTGATCAAGCGGGCCGGCCGTCGTGCCTGGCGGAACCTCACCGAGAGCTTTCAGACCGCCGGCGATCCGGCAGCGGCCGGTAACTCCCCGTCCGGCAACGGCAGATCGGGCAACGACAAGCCGGGCAGCGGCAATACGCTCCCCATGGTGGGCGGGCTGCTGCTGATGCTGCCGGGGCTGGTGTCCGACGCCCTGGGGCTGCTCTGCCTCTTCCCGCCGACCGGGAAGCTGATGCAGCGCCGCGCCGAGAAGCTGCTGTCGCGGCGGGCGGGCTATGCCCCGGGCTCGTTCGGTGACGCGTTCCAGCAGGCCCGGATGCACCGGCCGGACGGCAAGGTCGTCCAGGGTGAGGTCATCCGCGACGACGAGCCGCCGGCCCCGCGCCGGCAGGACCCGCCGCTGACCGGCTGAGCGCGCCGACGGACCGGCCGTGCGGACGGCAAAGGCCGGGGCCACTGCGTGATGCAGTGGCCCCGGCCCTTGTTGCTTGCTTGGCGCAGGTCCGTTGTCAGGCGGACTTGCGGTTGCTGTCGCGCGGATGCACGGCGATGTTCATGGTGCCGGAGCGCAGGACGGCCAGCCTTTCGGCCAGCACCTCCTCCAGCTCCTCGCGGGTGCGCCGCTCCATGAGCATGTCCCAGTGCGTACGCGCGGGCTTACCCTTCTTCTCCTCGGGGCCGTCGCCATCCACCAGAAGAGAGGGTGCACCGCATACCTTGCACTCCCACTCCGGCGGAATCTCGGCCTCAACCGAGAACGGCATCTCAAATCGATGTCCGTTCTGGCATGCGTACTCCACCGCCTGGCGCGGGGCCAGGTCGATGCCGCGGTCGGTCTCGTAGCTGGTCACCACGAGTCGCGTGCCGCGGAGAGCTCGCTCACTCATGAATCGTGCCTCCCGGGCTTGTCGCCCACAGGACAGGTGTCGCTGTCGTCGTCATCCGGTCAACGTCCGGTCGGCGGTGAAGATTCCCGAATCCGGGATATGAGCCCACCCGTCGCCCACCACCGCCCTTGACGGAGGCGCTGTGCGCCGCTGCCTACCTTCGTGCCGCCCCTTGTTGTACCCACCGGCGCCCGGTTTGTCACATCTGGCAGCAGATGTCACCCAGCGCCTTCCATGCTTGAGCGCGCAGTAACGGTCCGCCTGGTGAGCCAAAGGCGTACACTACCGCCCCACACGCCCGGAGGCTAAATCCGGTCAGGTACCGGATTTCCGGCCGCCGCGATGGCCCGGCTCACCGGGACCCGCGCCAGCAGCACGAAACCGACCACGAAGAACGCCACCAGGGACACGATCGCGTCCCGGTAGCTCCCGGTGAGCTGATAGGCCACCCCGAACACCAGCGGTCCCAGCCAGCTCACACCCCGGTCGCTGATCTCGTACGCGGAGAAATACTCCGCCTCCTTGCCGCGCGGCACCAGATGCGAGAAGAGCGAACGCGACAGCGCCTGGCTGCCGCCCAGGACCAGGCCGATGCCGACGGCGAGGGCAAAGAACCACAGGGGCGCCTTCGCGGGCAGGAAGTAGCCGGCCGCGAGGGTCAGCGCCCAGGCCACCAGTGAGCCCAGGATCGTGCGCTGCGCGCCGTACCGCCTGGCGAGGCGGCCCATCAGCAGGGCGCCCGCCGCGGCCAGCACCTGCACCAGCAGGACCGCGACGATCAGCGTCGTCTGGTCCAGCCTCAGCTCCTCGGCGCCGTACACGGAGGCCTGGGTGATCACCGTCTGCACCCCGTCGTTGTAGACGAGATAGGCCAGGAGGAAGGACAGGGTGAGGGGGTGGCGGCGCATCCCGCGCAGCGTCTCGCGCAGCTGCCGCCATCCCCGGCGGGGCGAGGCGCCGAGGCCCGCGCCGGGCGCCCCGGTGGTGGCCGTTCGCCGGTCGCGCAGCCGGCGCAGCGGAATCAGTGCGAAGGTGCCCCACCACAGCCCCGCCGACGCCAGGCAGATGCGCACCGCGGTGCCTTCGGATATGCCGAGGGCGTCGTGCTTGCCGTAGAGCGCCAGATCGGCGACCAGGACCAGTGCCCCGGCCGCGTAGCCGAAGGCCCAGCCCCGGGCGGAGACCGCGTCCCGTTCGTCGGGCCGGGCGATCTGCGGCAGGAAGGAGTTGTAGAGCATCATCGACACCACGAACGACACATTCGCGATGATCAGCAGCGCCCCGCCCAGCAGATAGCGCTCGCCGTCCAGGAAGAACATCCCTGCCGTCGCCGCCGCGCCCGCATAGGCGCAGCAGCCCAGCAACGGCTTCTTCCGGCCGGTCCGGTCGGCCAGCGCCCCGGCGAGCGGCATCGCCACTACGGACAGCAGCAGCGAAGCGGACACCGAGTACGCATAGAAGGAGCCTGCGCGCACCGGGAGGCCCAGTGGATGCACAAAGCCGTGCGCGTCCGCGGCGGCCTTCGCCACCGAGGTCAGATACGGCCCGAGGAACACCGTCAGGACGGTGGTCGAGTAGACGCTGTTGGCCCAGTCGTACCAGTACCAGCCGCGCTGTTCGCGGCGCCGGCCGGCCGACTCGTCCAGAGCCTCCGCCGGTGTGCCGTGCACGCCCGTCCCCGTCATCCCGCCCCCGTTCACCGCGGCGGACGGCCGACGGCTCACGGGCGGCTCAGACCCAGCACCCACGCTCGGTCAGCACCGTCCGCAGCGTCTCGATGTGATCGGTCATGATGCCATCCACGCCGAGATCCAACAGGGCGGTCATCCGATCCGCGTCATTGACCGTCCAGACGTGCACCTGCATGCCCAGCGCATGCGCGGCGCGCAGGAACAGCGGATCGACGACCGGGAGGCCGGACTGCCGCTCGGGGACCTGCACGCAGACCGCGCTGCGCCGCACCGCCGCGCCCAGCAGCCGGTCGAGCGGCAGCACTCCGCGGCCGTACGAGCGCAGCCGCAGCCCGGCCACCCCACGGGTGCCGAGCGAGCTGGCCATCCGCCGGCCGGCCAGCCGCTGGGCCCGGGCCACCCGGGCCTCCGAGAACGAGCCGACGCACACCCGGTCCCAGGCGCGGGTGCGGCGGAGCAGGTCCAGCAGCGGCGGCAGCGCGGCCTCGGCCTTGAGGTCGACGTTCCAGCGCGCCTCGGGGAACTCCTCCAGCAACTCCTCGAACAGCGGCAGCGGCTCCCGGCCGCCGACCCGGGCCCGGCGCACCGCCCGCCAGGGAAGCGCTCCGATCGCGCCGCGGGTGTCCGTGACGCGGTCGAGTGTCGCGTCATGGAAGGCGACGAGCCGGCCGTCCGATGTGGCGTGCACATCGGTCTCCAGATAGCGGTAGCCGAGGCCGACCGCGCGCCGGAAGGCGGCCGCGGTGTTCTCCAGGCCCTCCGCGTCCCCGCCCCGGTGGGCGAAGGGGAGCGGTCCGGGGTGGTCGAGATAGGCGTGGCGGATGCGTATCGCTGAGGTCACTCCGGCAGTATGGCGCGCTCAGGTGAAGGCTCTCCGCGGGCCACCACCGGGGACCGCTTCTCGGGTGCCCGGACCGCGAAGCGGCGGAGGAAGAACTGCGCCAGGGGGCCGATGGCCAGCGCGTAGACGACCGTGCCGACGCCGACGGACCCGCCGAGCGCAAAGCCCGCCGCCAGCACCGTCACCTCGATGCAGGTCCGCACCAGCCGCACCGGGCGGCCGGTCCGCCGGTGCAGACCGGTCATCAGCCCGTCGCGCGGCCCCGGGCCGAAGTCGGCGGAGATGTACAGCCCCGTCGCGGCGCCGTTCAGGAGGACGGCGCCCGCCAGCAGCGGGATACGGGCGCCGAGCGAGTCCAGCTCCGGCACCCAGGCCAGCGTCGCGTCCATCACCAGGCCGAGGATCACCACATTGGACACCGTGCCCAGGCCGGGGCGCTGGCGCAGCGGTATCCACAGCAGCAGGATCAGCGCGCCGGAGACGATGGTGACCGTGCCGATCGACAGACCCGTATGACGTGATATGCCCTGGTTCAGCACGCTCCATGGCTCCAACCCCAGCTCGGCCCGCAGCATCAGGCCCATGCTCACGCCGTACAGCGTCAGTCCCGTATAGAGCTGGACCAGGCGGCGCACCGGCAGGCCCCTCCGCGGGCCGGGCTCACTGATCATGGACACGACTTTTCCCCCTCCTGGCAGGATTGGACCGACGCATGACACCATGTGGCGTGTCCGGGCTCGGGAAGTAGAGCCAATTCGGGGAAGGTGGACTGATCTTCATGGCTCAGTGGACTTCAGCGGTTGGCGCGACCCAACTCGCCCGGCTGCTCCGGTCGCAGGACCCGCGCGATGCCCAACTCGCGGTCGGCGGCCGCCGGTTGCCCGCCTACCGCAGCCTCGCCGACGGTGTGCGCCTGCTCGTACTGGAAGGCCGGATACCGGTCGCCGCCCGCCTGCCTGCCGAGCGCGAACTGGCCGCGGCCTTCGGCGTCAGCCGCACCACCGTCGCCGCCGCCTACGAAGCGCTGCGCGCCGAGGGGTTCCTGGAGTCCCGCCGCGGCTCCGGCAGTTGGACCGCCGTCCCGGCCGGCAATCCGCTGCCCACCCGCGGTCTGGAACCACTGCCCCCGGAAGCCGCCGGCTCCATGATCGACCTCGGCTGCGCCGCCCTCCCGGCCCCCGAACCCTGGCTCACCCGCGCCGTCCAGGGCGCCATGGCCGACCTTCCGCTCTACTCCCACACCCACGGCGACTACCCGGCCGGGCTGCCCGTCCTGCGGCAGGCCCTCGCGGACCGCTACACCGCCCGCGGTATCCCCACCATGCCGGAACAGATCATGGTCACCACCGGCGCGATGGGCGCCGTCGCCGCGATCTGCCGGCTCTGTACCGGCCCCGGCGAGCGGGTGGCCGTCGATTCGCCGTCGTACGCCAATATCCTCCAGCTGATGCGGGACGCCGGTGCCCGGCTCGTACCGGTCGCCCTCGGGGACAAGCTGGCCGGCTGGGACATCCCCGTCTGGCGCCAGGTGATGCGCGATGCGGCCCCCCGTATGGCCTATGTCGTCGCCGACTTCCACAACCCCACCGGCACCCTCGCCACCGAGGACCAGCGCCGCCGCCTCGTCGACGCCGCCCGGTCGGCCGGCACCCTGCTCGTCGTCGACGAGACCATGACCGAGCTCCGGCTGGACGAGGACGCCGAACCGCCCCGGCCGGTCTGCGCGTTCGACCCGGCCGGCAGCGCGGTGATCACCGTCGGCTCGGCGAGCAAGGCGTTCTGGGCCGGGATGCGGATCGGCTGGGTGCGCGCCGCTCCCGACATCATCCGCAGCCTGGTCGCCGCCCGCGCCTACTCCGACCTGGGCTCACCGGTCCTCGAACAGCTCGCCATCGCCTCGCTCCTGGAGACCGGCGGCTGGGAGCAGGCCATCGGCATCCGCCGCGAGCAGGCCCGCGAGAATCGCGACGCCATCGTCGAGGCGCTGCACCGGCATCTGCCCGACTGGGAATTCAGCGTGCCCCGCGGCGGCCTCACCCTCTGGGCGCGGACGGGCGGACTCTCCGGCTCCCGGATCGCGGAGGCGGGGGAGCGGCTCGGCGTACGGGTGCCCTCCGGCCCGCGCTTCGGCGTCGACGGCGCCTTCGAGGGCTTCGTACGGCTGCCGTTCACGGTCAGCGGGGCGGTCGCCGACGAGGCCGCGGTCCGGCTGGCCGGCGCCGCGCGACTGGTGGCGACGGGCGCGCCGGTGGAGGCGGAGCTGCGGCACACGTTCGTGGCCTGACCGCTCGCCCCGGCCCCGTCCTTCAGGGCTGGGGCAACCCGCCGGGAGCCGGTCCGCCCCACCGGGCGGCGGAACTCACCCCTCCGCTCGCACGGCCTCCACCGACCCCTTGATCACCCGGGGCTCGCCGCCCTTGTCGGTCCGCACCCGCGCGCTCGCGCCCACCGGTTCGGCCACGGACCCGGACTCCTCGGCCTGCGGTGCCTTGGCCGCCGCGGATCCGTCGTCCGCTTCCGCTCCATCGGCGCGCGCGGCCGGGCCGGCCGCCACCGCCTTGCCGACGTCCACCCGCTTGCCGCCGGCCACCGGCTCGCCGGGCCCCGCCCCGTCGGCCGGCATCGTGTGCTCCGGCAGCAGCGCCGTGACCGCCTCCCGGTGTGCCTGGCCGGTGGCGTCATCGAGCGGATCGGGTGTGGCCGGCACCTGGAGCCGCAGTACGGGTGCGTTCCCCAGCCGCGCGTAGCCGCGGCCCGGCGGCACCTGTGCCGGCGGTGTGGTGTGCGGCGGCGCCCCCAGCACTGCCCGGACCTCTTCCGCCGTGGCGGGGCCGAGCACCACCCGCGCCTTGGTGTGCGCCCGCACCGGGTCGCTCAGCAGCTCGGCGGTCTCGAACTGGTCGGCCACCACCACCGTGACCTGGGCGGCCCGGCCGTGCCGCAGCGGCACCTGGAGCCATCGCTGCGGATCGTCCCGCTCCTCGGCGACCGCGATATGGGACAGCGCCGTCGGACGGTCCGCGATGATCCACAGCGGCCGCCGGGTCTCGTCCGGCGCCGCCCCGCCGGCCTGCCGCGCCCGGTTCCCCGCGATCAGCCGCCGCTCGGTCTCGTGCGAGGCCCACTCCAGCGTCGCCAGCGCCCCCGCCAGCCCGCTCTCCACTCCCAGCACGCCCTGGCGCCCGACCAGACAGCCGTACTCACCGGTGCCGCTGCCGTCGATGACCAGTACATCGCCGTGCTGGAGCGCCTGGAGGGCGATCGAGCGCAGCAGCGTCGTGGCGCCGGTCCCCGGCTGCCCCAGGACGAGCAGATGCGGTTCGGTGGAGCGCTGCCCGGTCCGCCAGACCACCGGCGGGGCATCCCGGGTCTCCTCCCCGCCGGTGACCGGCAGGGTCCGCTGTACGGAGTCCGGGTCGGTGAAGCCGAGCACCGTCTCGCCCGGCGAGGTGACGAAGCGCTGGGCGGCGATATCCGTGGGCAGCGCGTCGAGCACGGTCAGCGTGAGCTGATTGGCCAGCTCGTCCCATGTGAAGCGGTACTCCCGGCCCCGGCCGGCCTTGGCGTACAGCACCTGCTCGATGCGGACCCGGGACCGGTCCTCACCGTCGGTGAAGTACGCCGGGTACTTCAGCTGGAGTCGTTCCAGCCGCCCGCTGTCGTCGAAGGCGTACTCGGCGAAGGCCCGCTCCCAGTCACCGCCGTGCGCATACAGCGGGCTGGGGTCACCCTCGGCGGAGAGGTAGGGCACCAGCGCCTCGTACAGCGCCCGCAGCCGCTCGGTCTCGGCCTCGCTGGGACCGGTCACCACGGGCGTCCGCTCCCGCCCCGCCCAGGCCCCCGCGCCCATCACCCCGATCAGGGCGAGCAGCGGCCCGTACGGCACCAGCCACACCACCAGCACACACGCGCCCACGAAGAACGCCAGCGGACCGCGCTGATCCTTGGGCGTCCCGGCCCAGCGTTCCCGGCCGGCCGCGCCCAGCCGGCGCAGCCCCCGGCCGATGGTGATCAGCGGATGGAACACATCGGAGGCGCTGTCGGCGGCGGTGCGCGCGAGTTCGCGGCTGCGGGCGAGCGAGGCGCTGTGTGCCATACGGGCGAGCGGTGCGCTGTTGGTCAGGATGCGGGGCAGAGGGCGCCGGGCCACATCTTCTCCTGTTGCTCGTGCGGTGGTTGTGGGGGATCGGCGGGGCTGCGGGCAGGGGGCGCACACGGAGCCGCCCGGACGGGAGCCGGTGCGGCCCGTTCGGGCGGGTCCCGTGGCGGTGCGCCGGAAGCGGACTGCGGGACAGCCCCTAGATCTTGATCCCCCCGAGGAGGCTCGCCAGGCTCGCGCCGCCGGCCTTGATGCTGGGCGCGATGGCGGAGCTGGCGAGGTAGAACCCGAAGAGCGCGGAGACCAGAGCGTGGGACAACTTCAGGCCGTCTTTCCGGAAGAAGAGGAAGACGATGACACCGAGCAGGACGACGCCGGAAATGGACAGAATCATGGGGGGTTCTCTCCTGGGTGGTGGGGACGGTCACCATGAGTTCTTCCAGCCTCACAGCACGTATCAAGCCATGAAAAGCTGCAAATGGGTGATTTATCAGGGAAATTCCCTAAATGGACGCAACGCCAGGGCGTGCCGGGTCCGGGTGTGCTCGGCGTGTCGCGGAGCGGCCCCGCCGAACCGGCACAATCGTGGGGTGTCGAAGCAGAAGAACAAGCCCCGCCGCCCCGCCGCCGTCACCCCCGCCTCGCCGTGCCCCTGCGGACGCGCCGAGACCTACCGCGACTGCTGCGCCCCGTTCCATCAGGGGCATGCCACGGCCCCGACCGCGGAGCGTCTGATGCGCTCGCGCTACAGCGCCTTCGCCGTCGGTGACACCGGATATCTGCTGCGTACCTGGCACCCGACGACCCGCCCGGCCGGCCTCGACCTCGAACCGGCCCAGCGCTGGACCGGCCTGGACATCCTCGGCGCGACCGGCGGCAGTGCCTTCCACGCCGAAGGCACCGTGGAATTCCGCGCCCACTACAGCCTGCACGGCCAGGCCGACAGCCAGTACGAGCACAGCCGCTTCGTCCGCGAGGGCGGCCAGTGGGTCTATCTCGACGCGCTGCCGTCGGCGTAGCCCGCACCCGTCGGGGCGGGCCCGTCCCCGTGCTCGCAGCGGCCGGGCCGGGTCACCGTCCGCCGCGCAGCTGGTCGATCTCGCGGCGGTCGCGCTTGGTGGGACGGCCGGTGCCGCGGTCGCGATGCCCGGCCACCGGAATCTCCTCGCGCGGCGGGGCCGGCGGGCTGTTGTCGATGAAGCACTCCGCGGCGATGGCCGCGCCCACCCGCTTGCGCACCAGCCGCGAGACGACCACGATCCGCTCCCGGCCCGCGTGCCGCAGCCGCACCTCGTCACCGTTGCGTACGCCGTGGGCCGGCTTCACCCGCTCGCCGTTGACCCGTACGTGCCCCGCGCGGCAGGCGGCCGTGGCCAGCGAGCGCGTCTTGGTGAGCCGTACGGACCAGATCCAGCTGTCGATGCGGGTGGTCCCCTCGTCTGAAGCCATACCAAGACTCTAGAACGGACGCCCGCCGGTGCGGCGGCCCGACGGCCCTACGCGGACGACCTCTTGCTCGTCTTCTTGGCCGCGGTCTTTTTTGCCACCGTCTTCTTGGCGGCGGTTTTCTTGGCGGCGCTCTTCGACGTGGTCTTCGTCGCCGTGCTCTTCCGGGAAGTACCGGCGGCTGCGGTCTTCTTGGCCGTCGACGTGCCCTTCGCCCGACCGCCGGCCGTCTTCGGGGCGGCCGCCGTCTTCTTCGCCGGAGCCTTCTTGGCGGCGGCCGGGGCGGTCTTCTTGCCCGGGGCCTTCTTCGCCGCCGTACCGCTCTTCTTGGCGGCGCCCCGCTCCGCCTCACCCTTCTTCGCCGTCTTCCGCCCCCGTATGGGCGTCACGGACGCCGACTCCGCCTCCGCGTCCGCCTCCCCGCCGCCCCGTGCCGCCCGCACGCTCTTCTCCAGCGCCGCTGTGAGATCGATGACCTGGGCGCCGGACGTGCTCGACGCGGCGGGGGCGACCGGCTCGCCCTCCAGCTTGGCGGCGACCAGTTCCTCGACGGCCTCGCGGTAGTCGTCGTGGAGTTCGGCGGGGTCCAGCTCGCCCAGGGAGTCCATCAGGGTCTCGGCCAGCGTCAGCTCGTTCTCGCGGAGCTCGACATCGTCGGGTGCCACACCGGTGACGGGCCGGATCTGATCCGGCCACAGCAGCGTATGCATCACCAGCGCCCCGTCGTGCGCCCGCAGCATCGCCAGGGATTCCCGTCCCCGCATCGCCACCTTGCCGATCGCGACCTTGCGATGGTCCTCCAGCGCCTCCCGCAGCAGCGCATACGGCTTGGTGGCGGCCGCCCCGTTGGGCCCCAGGTAGTAGGCCTTGTCCATCTGGAGCGGGTCGATCTCGTCCGGGTCGGCGAACGAGAGGATCGACAGCGTCTTGGCGGTGGGCATCGGCAGCCGGGACAGATCGTCGTCGGTGATCGGCACGACGGTGTCGTCGCCCGGCGCCTGATAGCCCTTGCCGACCTCCTCGTTCGGGACTTCCTCGCCGTCCAGCTCACAGATCTTCCGGTACTGGATCTGCGCGCCGTCCTTCTCATGGATGCGTACGAAGGACACCGACGAGGTGCGGTCGGTGGCGCTGTAGGTCTTCACGGGGATGGTGACCAGGCCGAACGATATGGACCCATTCCATATAGAACGCATATTTCATCCCTTGTGTGGGATTCTCATCGTATGTCGCCGATCACCGTCGTGGAGGGGCGGCGCCTCTCGCTGACCAATCTGGACAAGGTCCTCTATCCCGAGACCGGCACCACCAAGGGTGAGGTGCTGCACTACTGCACCACCACCGCGGGCCCGCTGCTCGCCCACCTCCACGACCGGCCGCTCTCCTTCCTGCGCTACCCCGACGGGCCGGACGGCCAGCGCTTCTTCACCAAGAACGTGCCGCCCGGCACGCCCTCCTGGGTGACGACGTGCGAGGTCCCCCATTCGAGGTCGGGGCCCACCCGGCAGGTCCTGCTCCAGGACCTGCCCGCGCTCGTCTGGGCCGCCAACCTGGTCGTCGAACTGCACACCCCGCAGTGGACCCGGCAGGCGCCGGGCGTCGCCGACCGGCTCGTCTTCGACCTCGATCCCGGCGACCCGGCCACGATCGTGGAGTGCTGCACCGCGGCACAGTGGCTGCACGACCGGCTGGCCGCCGACGGCCTCGATGTCTATGCCAAGACCAGCGGCTCCAAGGGCCTGCACCTCATCGTGCCCGTCGAGCCCACACCGTCCGAGCGGACCACCGCCTACGCCAGAAGCCTCGCCGTCGAGGCCGCGGCGGCCCTCCCGGACCTGGTCGTGCACAAGATGACCAAGGCGCTGCGCCCCGGCAAGGTCTTCATCGACTTCTCCCAGAACGCCGCCGCCAAGACCACCGCGGTCGCCTACACCCTGCGCGCCCGTGCCACCCCCACCGTCTCGGCCCCGGTCACCTGGGACGAGATCGCCGCATGCACCGACCCGCAGCAACTCACCTTTCTCTTCGACGAGATCGAGCCCCGCTGCGCCCGGTACGGCGATCTGCTCGCCCCGCTCCTCGACCCGGACCACGCCCGCCCGCTGCCGGCCGCGGCGTCCCGTCGGCCGGGAACGGCCCGGGGCGAGCCCCGGGCCGGCGGCTCATACCGCGTGCGGCCGCGGCCATGACGCGCGCGCGGCGGTCCCGAGCCAGTTGATGACGGCACCGGCCGTGGTGTCGCCCAGGGCCGCGATCTGCGCCAGGGCGG
Source organism: Streptomyces lydicamycinicus (assembly GCF_000829715.2). Classification (NCBI taxonomy): domain Bacteria; kingdom Bacillati; phylum Actinomycetota; class Actinomycetes; order Kitasatosporales; family Streptomycetaceae; genus Streptomyces; species Streptomyces lydicamycinicus. The sequence continues at coordinate 299,858 of NZ_BBNO01000007.1, forward strand.
CCAGGTCCCCGTCCGTCGGAGCGACCCCGGCCGCGGTCAGCGCCGCCTGGAGGTCCTGCCGCCGGCGATCGGGCAGGGCCACCGGCCCCTGCCGCTGCTCCTCGGGGCGCGGGGGCAGGAACGGCCGGTCCTGCTGCTGCGGCGGGCCGAACGGAAGCCGGTCCTCCGGGCGCGGCGGCGGCAGCACATGGTCCACATGGGACGGGGGCGGCGCCCCCTGCGGATCCGTGGGCGCGCCGAGGCGTTCCTCGGGGCGCGGGGGAGCGAGCACATAATCCGGCGTCACGCCGTACGGCGGGGGAGTGGGGCGAAAGTGCGCCATGGGGCCTCCACAACTCACGGTCCGAAGAATCCAAGGGATTCGGAGAATGCGGCTGTCACTTCTTCGGAAGCCGGGCGGCGCCTGTTCGGTTGCGCAGGGCGCGTGGGTTCACCCGATGAGCCCAAAGTGCGCCGCCGTCCTCGCTACGGTGGCCGGATGTCTCGCCGTGACGCAGCACCCCACCCGTACTGGAACCACAACGTGCACTACCACCGGCTGGTGCTCGACGCGGTGCCGGACGGCTGTGGCCGGGCGCTGGACGTCGGCTGCGGTGACGGGCTGCTGGTCCGCAAGCTGGCGGGGCGGGTCCGCGAGGTGACCGGGGTGGACCGTTCGGCCGCGATGGTGCGGCTGGCCCGCGAGCGCAGTGCACAGGTCCCGAACGCACGCTTCGTCGAGGCCGACTTCATGACGCCGGACGGTGCCCCGTCCGGCGGTTTCGACCTGCTCACCGCCGTGGCGGTCGTCCATCACCTGGACTTCGCCGCCGCGGTCCACCGGATGGCCGAACTGCTCGCCCCCGGCGGCCGCCTCGTCCTCGTCGGGCTCGCCAGGAACCGGACGCCCCTGGACTGGGCCCTCAGCGGCGCGGGCGTGCCCGCGGCCCGCTTCCTCGCCCGGCGCCACGGCGGCAAGACCGGGCCGCCGGAGATGCCGGTCCTGGACCCGGCCATGGCGTGGGGCGAGGTCCGGCGGGCCGCCCGGGAGTGTCTGCCGGGCGGCCGCTTCCGCCGTCATCTGCTGTGGCGCTATTCGCTGGTGTGGGACAAACCGCGTCGTTGAACGACGCGCAGGGGGCCGGTACTTCGGCCGCGGTCGCCGAGCCCGGCGGGCCGAAGGCAGGCAACTCGGCGACGAGGCAAGGTCCTTGGTGAACCGGCGGTATTTTCAGGCGAATTCGGTGATTGCCACGGGGCGGACACATAACTCTCCCCTGATGTTCACACTGTGGTGATTACCGCGATGGAAAGCTGTTAACGGCCGCTCCCAACGGCCGGTGCCGGTCGTGCCCCACATTTTCACGACTCGGCGCCACAATTCGGGGAGAGGACACCCCTCGTGGACAACAAACGCGTGACCCGTCGCGCCCGTATCGCGCTGGCTCTCGCCGGCGGCACGGCATTGACTGCGGTGGTCGCACAGATTCCGGCGAATGCGACGGCCGGCCAGGCCGCACCGCACCGTGCCGCATCCGCTGCTCAGCATGCGTCCCGGTCCGCCGGCACGGCTGACGGTACGTCGTATGACGACACGTACTACAAAGACGCCGAGGGCAAGACCGGCAAGGCGCTCAAGGATGCGCTGCACCGGATCATCAGCAGCACCCAGACCGGAAAGCTGACGTACGACCAGGTCTGGGACGCCCTCAAGGAAACCGACCAGGACCCGGACAACAGCGGAAATGTCATTCTGCTGTACACCGGCCGCTCGCAGAGCAAGGACGCCAACGGCGGCAACCCGGACGACTGGAATCGTGAGCACGTCTGGGCGAAGTCGCATGGTGACTTCGGCACCGATACCGGTCCCGGTACCGATATCCACCATTTGCGGCCGGAGGATGTGTCCGTCAACAGCATCCGCGGCAACAAGGACTTCGACAACGGTGGTACGAAGGTCGACGAGGCGCCCGGAAACAACACCGACGACGACTCCTTCGAGCCCCGTGACGCGGTCAAGGGCGATGTCGCCCGCATGATCCTGTACATGGCCGTCCGCTATGACGGGGGCGACGGATTCGCCGATCTGGAGCCCAATGACAACGTCGACAACGGCACCCAGCCGCATATCGGCCGGCTTTCCGTCCTCAAGAAGTGGAGCGAGCAGGACCCGCCGGACACCTTCGAAAAGCACCGCAACCAGGTGATATTCGACAAGTACCAGCACAACAGGAACCCGTTCATCGACCACCCCGAATGGGTCGGCGAGATCTGGTAGCCCTGCCGGCCGGGCCCGGTGGTCATTCCGCCGGGCCCGGCCCACCGCCTACGGCAGTCGGGGCGCTCGCGCATCGGATGGAGTAGGCCAACCAGCGCTTGGCCGCGGTCGTTTTTAGCGTGGGCCACATGTCTAGCGTGAGTTGGGCCTCCGTCAGAGTCGTTACCGCCGCCACTGTTTGTGCCGCGAGCCTGTGGGCCGTGCCCGCCCCGGCGGTCGCCGATGGCCCGCACGGCATCGACGATCTGCGGCCCGCGGCCCACACGGCCGACCCGGCCGAGGCCGAGGCCGAGAGCCGGCTGGACGGGCGCGGAGTGCAGTTCCGGCCCCGGCCGGACGTGCCCGAGCTGCCGGAGGTCACCGCCCTGTCGTGGATGGTGACCGACGTGGCGAGCGGAAAGGTCCTCGCGGCCAAGGACGCCCACCGGCCCCTGCCACCCGCCAGCACACTCAAGACGCTCTTCGCCCTGACGGTGCTGCCGAAGTTCTCCCAGGGGGAGGTGCACACCGTCTCCCTGGAGGATCTGGCCGGGATCGAGTCGGGCAGCTCCCTCGCCGGTCTCAGGGAGGACATGCCCTACCAGGTCGCCGACCTGTGGCACGGCGTGTTCCTCAGCTCGGGCAGCGATGCGGTGCACACCCTGGCCAGCATGAACGGCGGCTGGCGCAAGACGATCGACGATATGCAGGAGACCGCCCGCCGCCTCGGCGCCCGCGACACCCGGGTGGCGTCAGCGGACGGCTTCGACACACCGGGACAGGTCTCGTCCGCCTACGATCTGACGCTCTTCGGGCAGGCCGGGCTGACCAACGCGGACTTCGCCCACTTCGCCTCGACGAAGCGGGCTCAGCTCCCGCAGGACGGCGGTCCGGACTCGTTCACCATCCAGAACACCAACCGGCTGCTGGTCGGCTCACACGGCGTCAGACCGTACGACGGCCTGATCGGGGTGAAGAACGGCTATACGACCCACGCCGGCAACACCCTGATCGCCGCCGCCCGGCGCGACGGCCGGACGCTGCTGGTCACCCTCATGAATCCGCAGTCCGGCGGCCGGAACGCCGTCTACGAGGAGACCCGCGCCCTGCTGGACTGGGGCTTCGAGGCGGCGCCCCGGGCCGCGGCCGTCGGCGTGCTTCCCGTCATGGAGCCCGATGAGCTCACCGGTGAACCGCGGCCCGTCGCCCACCGGCCGCGGCCGGTGCCGCTGCACAAGGCAGGGATCGCGGCGCAGACCGACGGCGCGCCGTTCACGCGGTACTGGTGGTTCCTGTCCGCGGCCGGAGCCGTCGGGGTCATCGGCGCCGCCGGGCTCGGTACCGCGCTGTGGCGGCGCCGGCGCACCGCGCGCGCGAGCGGGGGCGGCGAGTCCGAGCCCGGGGCCTCCTGAGGCCGTAGCCGCGCCGCCGGCCGTCGTACATCCATCCGATCGGTCAGGAATACGGAGGACAGCCGATGGCCTTGCCCGGTGAAGGGCGACGCGTCAGTCACGGTTGTGCGGCCTGCCGGGCGTTGCTCGGTGTAGCGTCCTGATCAGCTGTCGTGGTTCCGAAGTGCCGGACGCCCGTGTCGCCTTCACGGGCGTCCTTGCTGTGTAGCGCGTCTCCGGGCCAGGGCGATCACCTCCGGGTTCCGCAGCACGCGGAAGCCGATTCGAGCCCATTGAACGAAGGAGACGGAATATGGCTTCCGGCACAGTGAAGTGGTTCAACTCGGAGAAGGGCTTCGGCTTCATCGCCCAGGACGGCGGCGGCGCCGACGTCTTCGCGCACTACTCGAACATCGACGCCACGGGCTTCCGCGAGCTTCAGGAGGGCCAGAAGGTGACCTTCGAGGTCACCCAGGGCCACAAGGGCCCCCAGGCGGAGAAGATCCGGCTGGCGTAGGTCCGCCCGGCTCGCCCCTCGGTGCCCGCTCCCGACCCCCGGGGCGGGCACCGTCGTGTGGCGCGCGGCCCGAACGGACCACGCGGTGCTCATCCGTACGGCGCAATCGGTGGGGCGGCGGTGACCGCCGCCGGTTCAGGGCCGCTGTTTCAGGGCCGCGGCGGCTGATCCGGGCCCGGCCCGCCGCCGAATTCGTCCCTGAGCTTCTCCTGGCCGGTGTCCACCTGGCCCTTGAACTTGCCCCGGCTCTTGTCGTCGGCCATGTCGCCGGTCTTGTCGATGCCCTTTTCCGTCTGGCTTTCGTGGCCCTTCAACATGCTCTTGATCTTGTCCATCATGGACATGATGCGTCCTCCTCACGAAGGTCCCCCACGACTCCAGCATCACCCCCTCCCAGGCGATCTGCATCCGCGCGCCAGGGGCACCGCCGGGCGCCCCGGCCGCCGGGGCGCCCCGTTCAGGAACCGCTCGGGACCGGGGCCTTCATTTGGTCGCTGATGAACTTGATCGAACCGGCCGCCATGCCCTTCTGGTAGTCCCAGGCGTTGTGCCGGCCGTCGGGGATGATCTGTAGGGCGGTGTGGATCGGGCCCTTGCCGTAGGTCTGCCGGAAGCGGTGTATGGGGGCGGTGACCTTGGTGCCCTCCCTGGAGCCGGCCTGGAAGGCGAGATAGACGTCCGGGCCGCCCTTCCGCAGCAGGCGCTGGGCGAGCTTCGCCGGATCGTTGGCGTCCTTCTCCGCCTGGTGGCCCGCCCACAACGGCGAATCGGGCGCCAGATCCGGACCGCTGGCTATCGCCGCCTTGAACTTCTCCGGGTGTTTCAGTACCGACTTCAGCCCGGCGAAACCGCCCGAGGACGACCCCATGAAGGCCCAGCCGTCGCGGGACTTGAAGGTACGGAAGTTGGCCCGGGCCAGCTGGACGACGTCCTCGGTCAGCCAGGTCCCCATCTTCTGGCTGCCGGGGATGTCGCTGGCGTCGTGGTACAGGGTGTCCGGGTTGAGCATCGGCATCACCACGAGGAACGGCAGGCTCTTGCCCTCCGCGGTCCACCGGGTGAGGTTCTCCTGTAGCTCGATGTCGCCGCCGACCCAGTAATTCGTGACCCCGCCCGGTTCCTTGGGGCTGCCCAGACCGCCCGGCAGGGCTATCAGCACCGGAAATCCGCTCTTGGCGTATTTCGGGTCCCCGTATTCCTTGGGCGCCCAGACCCAGACGCTTCCGGTGACGCCGGATTTCTGGCCGTGCAGCGTCGCCCGCGCTATATGGGTGCCGTCGTCCAGTGTCCGGGTGTTACGGAAGTCGCTCTTCGGGCCGGTCGGCATCAGGGTGTCGTCGTCGACGGGCTTGGCCCGCGCGGCGCCGTCGCCCTTCCCGCCGGCATTGAAATCGACCGGCTGACCGGTGTCCGAGCAGCCGGCGAGCAGCACGGAGGAGGCGGCGAGCGCGGTGGCGAGCACGACGGCGTAGGGGCGTTTCACAGGGGGACTCCGCGGCTGAGTGATCACGTTCAAGTGCTCATAAAGAGGGAAAAGGGGTGCCGCGGGTTCCCTTGCCGCGAGCCGGGCCGCGGGGCTCGTCCCACCCGTATGGAGCAGCGTCTCCCGGGCGGTTTCCACGGGGCGGTCCCCGGCTCGCTCGACGGGCACGGTCCCGTGGTCCGGCCGAGAATGCAGCGGTGAGCGATGAACACCGCAGTGCCGATGACCCCGCGCCGCGCGCCGTGCCGTGTGACGAGGAACGACGGCTCGCCAGGAAGGCGCTGGCCGGCCGTGCGCGGAACGCGGACGACCTGTCGTTGTTGATGGACATGCTGGGCCTGGATCCGAGCCGTGATCGGGACCATGAGGCGGCGTACGGCCATGAGAGGGGGCGCGGGCAGGACTGTGGCGGCGGCCCGGGGAACGGGCGCGGCTCCGGACGGGAGCGGCGGCCGGAGCTGCGCCGGGACGCCCGGTCGCGATGGGGCGGGCCCCGGGCGTAAACCCACGCCCCAGGGCGTCCCGCCCCCGTCAGAGCGCCCCGCCCCCGTCCGGCCGCTACCGGCCGCCCGCCCGGGGCAGCCGCACGGTCACGATCTGGAACGGGCGCAGCCGCATCCGCAGGGTGTTGCCCTGCCGCTCGATCGCCGGACCGTCCTCCGTGGGGCGTTCGAGCAGATCCGTGGTGACCGCGCCGGCCGGCTCGAAGGCGGTGGTGAGGGTGGTGACGGCCCGCCCGCCGTGTGCCTCGTGGAGGCGGACGATCACATCGCCGCTCCTGTCGTCGGCGAGCTTGACCGCGGTGATCACGGTGGCGTCATTGTCGGCCGTGACCAGCGGTGCCACCGCCGCGGCGCCGGTGATCCGGCGCTCGGGCAGATTGATGCGATGGCCCTCGCGCACCGCGTCCCCGATGGCGGCGCCCGGTACGAGGGCATGGCGGAAGCGGTGGACGCCCTGGTCGGTCTCCGGGTCGGGGAACCTCGGGGCGCGCAGCAGGGAGACCCGGACGGTCGTGGTGGTGCCCCGGTCGCCGTCCTCCCGGACCGTACGGGTGACGTCATGACCGTAGGTGGCGTCATTGACCAGTGCGACGCCCCAGCCCGGCTCCTCAAGGTGCACGAACCGGTGGGCGCAGGCCTCGAACTTGGCGGCCTCCCAGCTGGTGTTGGTGTGAGTGGGCCGGTGGTAATGGCCGAACTGGGTCTCGGCCGCATAGCGCTCGGCGTGCAGGTCCAGCGGGAAGGCGGCCTTGAGGAACTTCTCGGTCTCGTGCCAGTCGACCTCGGTGCCGAGATCCAGCCGCCGCTGTCCGCGCGCCAGCGTCAGTGTCTGCACCACCCGCGAGGCACCGAAGGTCCGGGTGACGCGCACCGTCGCCGCCTCCCCGGACACCGCGCCGAGCACGACCTCGTCCGCGCCCGTCAGATCGGTGACGACATTGCGGTAGAAGGCGTCCACGTCCCAGGCGTCCCACATATTGGGGAAGTCCGGGTGGATCTGGAGCAGGTTCGCCGCCGCGCCGGGCGCCACCGTCTCGCGGTCGGCCACCCGGTCGTACACGGAGACCACCAGGCCGCGCCCGTCGATCCCGACCCGCAGCAGACCGTTGGTGAGGGTGAATCCGCCGCCGTTGCGGGGTACGGCGGAGACCTCGGGCCCCTCGTTCCCCCCGGGCCCTACGGCCCCCGCCGCGACGCCGCCGCGGGCGTGCGGGGCGGAGTTCACCACCAGCTCCGCCCCGCCGGGGCCGGTCAGCGCGGTCAGCGCGGCGGCGATGAGGCCCTCCAGCTCGGCGGCGACCGCCGCATAGGTCGCGGCCGCCTCACGGTGCACCCAGGCGATGGAGGAACCGGGCAGGATGTCATGGAACTGATGGAGCAGCACGGTCTTCCAGATGCGGTCCAACTCCGCGTAGGGGTAAGGGTGTGGTGTCATCACTGCTGCCGTGGCCGACCAGAGTTCGGCCTCCCGGAGCAGCTGTTCGCTGCGCCGGTTGCCGCGCTTGGTCCGCGCCTGGCTGGTGAGCGTCCCGCGATGCAGCTCCAGATACAGCTCGCCCACCCACACCGGCGCCTGCGGGTACTCCGCCTCCGCCTTGGCGAAGAAGTCCGCGGGCCGCTCCCACTCGACCCTCGGTGAACCGTCCAGATCGCGCAGCCGCCGCGCCTTGGCGATCATCTCGCGGGTGGTGCCCCCGCCACCGTCGCCCCAGCCGGTCGGCGCGAGCGAGTGCCGGGCCACCCCCTTGTCCTTGAAGTTCCGTGCCGCATGGGCGACTTCTCCGCCCGCCATCTGGCAGTTGTAGGTGTCCACCGGCGGGAAGTGGGTGAAGATCCGGGTGCCGTCTATGCCCTCCCAGCGGAAGGTGTGATGCGGAAAGGCATTGGTCCGACTCCAGGAGATCTTCTGCGTCAGCAGCCATTTCGACCCGGCCGCCCTGATGATCTGCGGCAGCCCGGCGGCGAAACCGAAGGTGTCCGGCAGCCACGCCTCCTCGTTCTCGACGCCGAACTCCTCCAGGAAGAACCGCTTCCCGTGCACGAACTGCCGGGCCATCGCCTCCGACCCGGGCATATTGGTGTCCGACTCCACCCACATGCCGCCCGTCGGCACGAACCGCCCCTCCGCGACCGCCTTCTTGACCTTGGCGTAGACCTCGGGCCGGTGCTCCTTGATCCAGGCGTACTGCTGCGCCTGCGACATGGCGAAGACGAACTCCGGCTCGTCCGCCAGCAGCGCCGTCATGTTCGACGTCGTCCGCGCCACCTTCCGCACCGTCTCGCGCAGCGGCCACAGCCACGCCGAATCGATATGCGCATGCCCCACCGCGCTGATCCGGTGCGCGGAGGCCCCGGCGGGCGCCGACAGCACCTCCCGCAGTTCCGAACGGGCCGCCGTCGCCGTCCCGTTGACGTCCTGGAGATCCACCGCGTCCAGCGCCCGCCCCGCCGCCCGCAGCAGCTCCCAGCGCCGTGGGCCGTCCACCGCGAGCTCGGCCATCAGCTCACCGAGCACTTCGAGGTCCTGGACCAGCTCCCACACCTCGGTGTCGAACACCGCCAGATCCATCCGCGCCAGCCGGTACAGCGGTGCGCTGCCCGCCGTCTCCGGGTCGCCGAGCGGCGTCGGCCGAAACGGGTGGACATCGAGGATGACGGGGTTGGACGCGGCCTCCAGATGCCATTCGACGCGCTCCCCGCCGCGCACCGGGGCGCCCACCCGCACCCACTGGTTGCGCGGGTTGAGCGCCTTGACCGGGCTGCCGTCCGGCAGATACACCAGCGCCTCGCACTGGAAGCCGGGCATCCGCTCGTCGAAGCCCAGGTCCAGTACCGCCTCCACGGTGCGGCCGGCCCACTCCCGCGGCACCTCACCGCAGACCTTGAACCAGGTCGTGGCCCAGGGCGCGCCCCAGGCGTCGCCCACCGCCACCGGCGTATGGGCGGCGGTCAGGCCCTCCGCCACCGGCATGGTCTGCGGCGCTCCCGATTCCGCGCCGGTGGCAGAGGCCCCCATGTCCGGTGCGACCCAGGCCGCCACCTCCAGGGGAACCGACGCCGGATACAGGGCGGGCCGGATGCGCTCGTCCAGGACGCGCTTGAGGCGGGCTTCGGTCAGGGCACGGTCGTCATGCATGGGAGAGGCTCCGTAGCGTCGTGAGGTGGGGCCGGCGGGCTGACAGCCACTTACCAGGGGAGCTGGACCGTCGACGGCTTCGAGATGGTGAACAGTTCATGCACCGCGCGTACTTCGAGCCGGGCGGCCGGCTCGTGCCCCGCGCGCCGCAGGCCCGCGACGTAGTACGCCGTGCCGCAGGTGCCACCGAGGAACTCCCGCCGCCCGTACGGGAGTTGGCGATGCAGTTCGTAGTGGCGCACCGGGCCCGTGGCGCGCCGCCAGCTCAGCCGTACCGCGGTCGCCCCGTCCGCGGCGGCAGTGCCGGTGACCGTCAGCCCGCTCGGCGCAGCGGGGGACGCGGCGCCGTCGCGGACCGCGAGTGCCCCCAGCCGCCAGGCCACCGCCGCGCCACCCCGGCCGGTCAGCCGCACCCCCAGGGCATACAGGGTCCCGGTGCCGAGGGCGCCCAGGCGCACGGAGAGGGTGCGCCAGCCGTCGCCCGGCTCCAGGGTCCCGGCCGGCAGATGGACGTACGGGGCGGGCTCGCCCGGTGCCGGGGCGTCCCGCGGTGCGACGGCCACCTCGACGGTCACCGGCCCCGACGACGGGTCGAGGCGATGGGTGAGGTCGAGGACGGTGGCGGCGCCGGCCGGCAGCCGGGCGGGGAACAGGTCCAGGGTGGCCGGCCGGTCGAGGGCGCCCCGCACCAGCAGACTGCTGCCACCGCGCCAGGCGTCGGCGAAGTCGAAGGACACCTCCGGGCGCCGGCCCTCGGTGCGTATGGCCCAGCGTCTCGGTGGCAGCCGGTCCTGTAGCCCGAGGTGGTTCCAGGGGGTGTCGGAGGTGGCCGCACCGTCCTCGTACCAGCGCAGGCCGTGCCCCGTGTTGAAGGTGGTGGCGAAGGGCAGCGCGGTGAGCGTCGAACGGTCGGCGACGGCGGAGGCCGGTGCCCGCCAGCCGTCGCCCGTGCCGCCCGGCCCGGCCGGATCCAGTCCCTCGCCGCACCAGAACCGGTCGTCCGCGGCATGGAACCGGCCGGGCGTACGCCCCGCGGGCAGATGGCTGAGCGTCCACTCGGGACGGTAGAAGCCGTACGAGACGACATGGTCGCGCCCGGTGGGGAGGATCGCCTCCCAGTCCGTGACGCTGTCCCAGCCCGCCGCTTCGACATCGACCCCGGCCCACAACTCATAGCGGCTGCGTCCGAGTTCCTCCGCCAGCCGCCCCGAGTCCGCCAGCCGCCCGGCGGTCCACCGGAAGTCCAGGAACATCGAGTCGGCGACCGGCCCGGCACCGTCCTGGAAGAACGGCCGGTTCAGCTCGTCGAGCGCGCCCTGCCAGCCGACCTGCCCGGTCCGGTTCATCGCGTCGTACCAGGTGATCCGCAGACCGTGCCGGGCGCCCGCGGTACGCAGGGCCCGCAGGAACGCCTGCATCTCGGCGGCCAGCGCGGCGTCGCCGCCACCGGTCTCCGCGTTGAGGAACCAGCCGTCGAAGCCGTACACCCGCGCGACCTGCACCAGCTTCGCGGCCAGTGGGAAGCGTCCCGCCGCGTCCCGCCGCACCAGATCGCGGGTCCAGCGCAGCTGCCCGCCGTAGGCGACCGGCGGGAGGAAGACCGTGCCCAGTACGGGGACCCCGTTGCGGTGGGCGGCATCGACGACCGGGGCGTTCGGCGCCAGGATCAGGCCCTCGCCGGACGAGCCGCCCCAGAAGACCAGCTCATCAAGGTAGGCCCAGTGGGTCGGTGCGTAGTAGTCGGCGGTGGCCGAGCCCTGCGACGGATTGCCTGCGGTGTGGTCGAAGGCCGCCAGCGCACTGATCCGGGCCTGCCCGGCGCGAGCGGTGGTGTTCGCCGGGACCGGCGTGAACCGCTCGGCCAGCGGCACCGTCGCGGTGTTGAACGGCAGATCCCGGTCGGTCGCGGGCGTCCAGGCCGCCAGACTCCGCCAGGTGATGCCGTCGCCCGGGGTGCCCGACGGCAGCGAGTCGGGGAACCAGTAGGAGGCATGGGGCTGCAAGGAGTCCGCGGCGCCGGCCCCGGGCGGTCCGGCGGCCGCCGCCGCACCACCCCCGGGGGACGGCCCGAGCAGGGCGGCCGCGGTGCCCGCCCCGGCCAGCAGCACCCGGCGGCGGGAGACGGGGAACGGTTGCCGGTTCATGAGGTGCTCCTCCGGTGGGGGACGGCCGGTGACGAGCGGCGCCGGGGCCGTCCGACGTCCTCGGGTGTGCGGACCTCGGTGATGCCACGTGACGTCAAATGCGCGGTGTCAGTGGCGAGTTCGGACAGTACGAGGGCGGGGCGGGCCCCCTGGGCGGTGAGCTCGGCCCAGGCCTCGAAGACCGGACCGCCGGGGGCGCACACCGAGCGGCGGGGTGCGGCCTCGGCCCCGCCGGCATCGACGGTCAGCGCGGTGCCGCGGACCGGCGGCCGGTGTGTGCGGCGGCGCTGCTCCGCGATCAGCGCTGCGAGGGCCCGCCCGGCCGGCTTGAGCGTACGGTCGCTGCCGAGCAGCCCCAGCCCGTACTCCAGCTCGGGGAAGTCCGCGAGCGACCGCGGCACATCGTGCGAACACCACCAGGTGACGCCCCAGACGTCCGGACAGTCCAGCGCGGCGGTGACGGTGGCCTCGGTGAACCGCGCCGCGCCCGCCGCCGGGATGTGCGGGGCCGGCGCGCCGACCTCCTGGAGCCACACCGGGCGGTGCGGGTCCGTCGCCCACGCCTTGGACAGCTCGATGAGATAGGCGGCGTGCTGTTCGGTGGCGGTACCCGTCGGACCGTGCCGCTGCGCGGTGCCGTTGAAGACCCAGGAGTGCACGGCCGTGACGGCGCCCAGCCGGGCGGCGTGCGCCGGGGTGAAGGGATGCCCGTCCCGGTACCAGGCCGCGTCGTAGGCGGCGTGCAGATGCATCCGGCCCGGCGCGCCCCGCTCGCACGCGGCCAGCATCCGCGCCAGCCAGGCCCCGGCCTGCTCGTCGGTGATCCGGTCGGGGTCAGGGTGCGGCCGGTCCGAGAACTGGTTGAACTCGTTGCCGAGCGTCATCCCGAGGAAGTGGGGCCGGTCGGCGAGCGCGGCCGCCAGCGTCCGCAGATACTCCTCCTGGCCGGACAGCACCTCGGGGTCGGTGAAGAGGTTGCGGCGGTGCCAGGTCCGCGTCCAGGCGGGCAGGAAGTCGAAGCTCGACAGATGGCCCTGCAACCCGTCGACATTGACGTGCAGACCGCGTTCGCCCGCGGCGTCCACGAGCTGCACCAGCTGTTCCACGGCGCGCGGCCGGATCAGCGTGCGGTTGGGCTGGAACAGCGGCCAGAGCGGGAAGACCCGGATGTGGTCCAGGCCCAGGCCGGCGAGGGAGTCGAGGTCGGCGCGTACGGAATCCAGGTCGAAGTCCAGCCAGTGGTGGAACCAGCCCTGGGTGGGCGTGTAGTTGACACCGAAGCGCATGGGGCTCCTGTGGGTATGGGGGTGGGGACTCGGCGGGGCGGGCAGGTCAGCCCTTGACGGCGCCCTCGCCGACGCCGCGGAAGAAGAAGCGCTGGAGGCCCGCGAACAGCACCAGCAGCGGGAGCACGGCGATGACGGTGCCGGCCGCGACCAGCCGCTGATTGTCCGCGAAGGTGCCGTGCAGAAAGTTCAGCCCGATGGTCAGGGTGAACTTCGACTGGTCGCTCAGCACGATCAGCGGCCACAGGAAGTCGTCCCAGGCCCCCATGAAGGCGAAGATCGCGACCACCGCGAGGGTGCCCTTGACCGACGGCAGCGCGATCCGTACGAACCGCTGCCAGGCATTGGCGCCGTCGACGTACGCGGCCTCCTCCACCTCGTACGGCAGCGCCGCGAAGGCATTGCGCATCAGCAGCACATTCAGCGCGCCGATACAGCCGGGCAGCACCACCCCGAGCAGGGTGTTGTTCAGCTGGAGCTCCCGCATCGTCACGAACTGGGCGATCAGGATGCTCTCGACCGGCACCAGCATCGCCATGACGAACACCACCAGCGCGCTCCGACGGCCCGGGAAGCGCAGCCGGGCCAGCGCATAGCCCGCGAGCGCCGCGCCCGCGCAGTTGGTGAGCACATTGGTGACCGCCACCTTGAGGGAGTTCAGCGCGAAGTCCCAGACCGGGATGGTCTCGGCGACGCCGGCGTAGTTGTCCAGGGTGACCTGGTGCGGCAGCAGGCTCGGGGAAGAGCGGTAGATGTCCTCGCCGGGCCCCTTGAGGGAGGTGGACAGCTGCCACAGGAACGGCCCGATGGTCAGGGCCAGCACGGCGAGCAGCAGCAGATAGCGGAGCAGCAGCTGCCACCGCGGCATCCGGCGCCCGGCGCGCGCCCACCCGGCCCGGCGCTCCGGCTCCCGCTCAACGATGGCGCTCATGCGTCCTCCGTGCGGTGGGCCCGCAGCACCAGCAGCATCAGCCCGAGCGTGAGGACGAAGACCACGACGGACAGCGCCGAGGCATAGCCGACCCGGCCGCTGAGGCCGGTGCCGACCTGCTGGACGAGCATCACCAACGTGGTGTCCTCACCGCCGGGGCCGCCGGTCGGACCGGCCATCAGATAGACCTCGGAGAACACCTTGAACGCCCCGACCGAGGACAGCGCCGCGACCAGCACCATCGTGGAGCGCACCGCGGGGACGGTGACGGTCAGGAAGCGGCGCACCGCCCCCGCGCCGTCCACCGCGCAGGCCTCGTGCAGCTCCCGGGGGACGTTGGCCAGCGCCGCCAGATAAATGATCATGTAGTAGCCGAGGCCCTTCCAGACCGTGACCGCCATCGCGCTGAGCAGCAGCAGCCAGGGATCGCTGAGAAAGCCGACCCGGCCGAAGCCCAGGCCCTCCAGCAGCGCATTGATCAGCCCCCGGTCGTCCAGCAGCCACACCCAGATCAGCCCGACCACCACGACGGAGGCGACCACCGGCGTGTAGAACGCGGCCCGGAAGAAGGTCATCCCGGGAAGGTGCCGCTGCACCAGCATCGCCAGCAGCAACGGCAGCATCACCAGGAGCGGTACGACCCCGAGGACGTACAGCAGGCTGTTGCGCAGCCCTGTCCAGAACATCGCGTCATGGATCAGCTCCTGGTAATTGGCACCGCCGACGAATTGCCCCGCGGTGAGGGTGCGCGCATCGGTGAAGGAGTGGGCCACCGTGCTCAGGAACGGATACAGGCTGAATGCGGCCACGACCAGCAGCCCGGGAGCCAGGAAAAGCCAAGGGCTGGACGGAAGTTGTGTACGGGGGCCTGCGGCGCGCCGCCGTGACGGGGCCGGCGGGGGAGCGGGGGCCGGTGCCCCAGCCGTCGCGTGCCGGGCTCGCGCGGTCATTCCGGTCTTCACCGAATACCCCGGGCTCAGGCGGTCTTGAGCAGGCGATTGCACTCGGCCACCGCGCCGTCCAGCGCCGCCTCGGGGGACTGCTTTCCCTGTACGGCCTTGGCGACCGCATTGCGCAGCACGGTCTTCATCTGGTCACTGAGCAGCACCGGGGTGTAATTCACCGCGGTCTTCAGCGACTTGGCCGCGGCCACCCGCACCCGGGTCGCATCGGTGCCGTCCTCCTTGGTGAAGTACGGATCGTCCAGCGAGCCCTTGGTGCTGGGGAAGATCGTGACCTCCTTGGCGAAGGCCATCTGGTTCTTCCTGTCCGTGACGAAGTGCGCGAACGCGACCGCCGCCGGCTTGACCTTGCTCTGCGCGTTCACCATCAGGCCCTGGACATACATATTGGCCTTACCGGTGTTGTTGACCGCGTCGGTGATGCCGATGTGCCGGTAGAGTCCCGGCGCCTCCTTCTTGAAGTTCTCCAGGTCGTGCGCGCTGCCCGGATTCATCGCCACCGACTGCTGCTGGAACTTCCGTCCCGCGGACTCGGCCTGTGCGGTCAGCGCCTGGGAGTCCAGGGCCCCGGCCGCATACAGCTTCTTGTAGTGCTCCAGCAGCTCGACGCCCGCCGGCTCGTTGAAGGTGAACTCCGTGCCCCGGGCGTTCATCAGCCGCACGCCATAGCGGCCGAAGTCCTCGATCGACGGCGTGCCGGCGAGCATCGCTATCTTCCGGTCGCTCTTCCGCGCCATCGTCAGGGCGTCCCTGAAGAGCTGGTCGTACGACGTCGGCGGCCGCCGCGGATCGAGCCCGGCCTTGCTGAAGAGCTCCTTGTTGTAGAACATCGGGCCGGTGTTCAGATACCAGGGGAAGGCATAGACGCCCGTCATCCCCGGCATCCGATGGCTCTCCCAGGCGCCGTCGAGATACTCCTTCCGGTATTTCCCGGCGGCCTTTTCCAGATCGAGAGCCAGCCCGGCCCTGGCCAGCGGATAGGCGAGATCCGGCGACACATTGACGACATCGGGCAGCGTGCCGCCGGCGGCGTCCGCGCTCAATTTCTCCGGATATCCCTCGGCCGGCTGGTCCACCCAGGTGACCTTGGTACCCGGATATTTTTCCTCGAAGTCCGAGATCACACCCTCGAAATATTTCTTGAAATTGGCCTTGAGGTTCCAGGTCTGGAAGGTGACCCGGCCCTCGACCTTCCCCGCGGCGCTGTCCGGTCCGCCGGCTCCCGGGGAGCCGCATGCGGTCAGGACGAGCGCCGAGGTGACCAGGGCCGCGGCGGTGGCGGCTGCTCGACGGAGTGGACGCATGGCTGGCGGCTCCTTTGCTCGGACCGGACACCAGGAGAATTGTCACGAGCGGCCGGAAATTCCCATTGTTTTATGGCAGCCAGAAATGACGTGGCGACCTTTTCGGCCATTGAGCAGGTGATTGCGCGAGTCCTCGGGCGACGATGCGGCAGACGCTACTAATGCGTTTTAGTAGGTGTCAATACCCCGTCGGACAACTTCCCTTACGGTGCGACGGACCGACCTGATTCCGGACGCCCCAGCGACGTTTGACAGGCCACTCGACGCTGATCAAACTATGCGCACTAATGCGGTTCAGTACGAGGGAGAGCCCGCCATGACAGCGCCCGGTGAGGCGGCCCGGCGGAAACCGGCCCGCCGCCCGACGATCAAGGACATCGCCCGCCGGGCCGGGGTCTCGGAGAGCGCCGTCTCGTTCGCGCTCAACGACCGGCCGGGCGTCTCCCAGGAAACCCGCGCCCGGGTACGCCGGGTCGCGGAGGAACTCGGCTGGCAGGCCAACAGCGCCGCCCGCGCCCTGTCCGGCGAACGCGCCGGCGCCCTGGGACTGGTGCTCGCCCGGCCCGCCCAGACCCTGGGTGTGGAGTCCTTCTTCCTCCAACTGGTCTCCGGCATCCAGGAAGTGCTCTCCGCGCGGCAGATCGCGCTCCTCTTCCAGGTCGTCGAGGACCTCGGCACCGAGTGCGCGCTCTACCGCCGCTGGTGGGCCGAACGACGGGTGGACGGCGTCCTCGTGGTCGATCCGCGCACCGAGGATCCCCGCCCGGAACTGCTCGCCGCACTCGGTCTGCCCGCCGTCGTCGTCGGCGGCCCCGCCACACCCGGGCCGGACCCCTCGGAACCGGCCGCCGGACCCGCCGCCGCCCCGGCCCACCCGCTGCTCTCCACCGTCTGGGCCGACGACGCCAAGGCCATGGCACGGGTCCTGGACCACCTCTACGGCCTCGGCCACCGCCGGATCGTGCATATCGCCGGGCTGCCCGGCCTCGCCCACACGGCACGCCGGATCCGCTCGCTGCGTACGGAAGCGGACCGGCGGGGCCTCGACCACCGCCAGGTCCACTCGGTGACCACCGACTACTCCGACGCCGAGGGAGCCGAGGCCACCCGCCGTCTCCTCGACGCTGAGCGGCCGCCGACGGCGATCGTCTACGACAACGATGTGATGGCCGTGGCCGGCGCCTCGGTGGCCGCCGAGCGCGGTATCCCCGTACCGGGCGCGCTGTCGATCGTGGCCTGGGACGACTCGGCGCTGTGCCGGGTCACCCACCCCCGGCTCACCGCACTCGTCCGCGACACCCCCGGCTTCGGCAGGCTCGCCGCCCAGGAACTCCTCGCGGTCCTCGACGGCGGCCCGCTGCGCACCGTCCAGGGTGAACTGCCGCACCTGGAGGCGCGGGAGAGCACCGCGTCGCCCTCGCCCCGCTGACCGGACGAGTCACCGCGCGGTGCTTTGCCGGGCACCGCCCGCTGCGCCAGGTGCGCCTGATCAGGACAGCCCGGCGGAGGCACCCTGGCCCGCTGCCCCCTGACCAAGCCGTGATGCCTGGCAGCCGAACCGGTGACAGACTTGGCGGGCAGGCTGATCATGCTGCTACCGAGCCCGGAGGAGGCCGCGCGGATGGCCGGCACAGGCGGCAGGCGGCGCCCCACGGCGGCCCCGTGCGCCCTGGTCACCGGCGCCACCGGCTATATCGGCGGCCGTCTGATCCCCGAGCTGCTGACCGCCGGATACGCCGTACGGGCCCTGGCCAGGACACCGGAGAAGCTGCGCGATCACCCCTGGGCCGGGCGGACGGAGGTGCTGCGCGGCGATGTCACCGACGAGGACTCGGTCCGTACCGCGATGGCCGGCGTCGAGGTCGCGTACTACCTGGTGCACGCCCTGGGAAGTGGCGGCCGGTTCGAGGACACCGACCGCCGGGCCGCGCAGATCTTCGCCCGGCAGGCCCGCGCCGCCGGAGTCCGCCGGATCGTCTACCTCGGCGGCCTCACCCCCGAGGGAATCCCGGAGCAGGAGCTCTCGCCCCACCTGCGCTCCCGTGCCGAGGTCGCGGACATCCTGCTGGCGTCCGGTGTTCCCACCGCCGTGCTGCGCGCCGCCGTCATCATCGGCTCCGGCTCGGCCTCGTTCGAGATGCTGCGCTACCTCACCGAGCGGCTGCCGGTCATGGTCACCCCCAGCTGGGTGCGCACCTGCATCCAGCCGGTCGCCGTCCGCGATGTGCTGCGCTATCTGGTGGGCTGCGCCCGCCTCCCCGACGACGTCAGCCGGGCCTTCGACATCGGCGGACCCGACATCCTCACCTACCGCGACATGATGCAGCGCTACGCACGGGTCGCCGCACTGCCGGAACGGCTGATCCTCCCCGTGCCGATGCTCACCCCGCGCCTCTCCAGCCTCTGGATCGGCCTGGTCACCCCGGTGCCGCCCGGCCTGGCCCGCCCGCTCGCCGAATCACTGCGCTATGAGGTCGTCTGCCACGAGCACGACATCGCCCGCTACGTCCCCGACCCGGACCCGCCGGGGCACCCCATCGCCTTCGACGACGCACTGGAACTGGCGCTGCGCCGGGTACGGGACGCCGAGGTCGCCACCCGCTGGTCCAACGCGGCGGTCCCCGGGGCACCGAGCGACCCGCTGCCGACCGACCCCGACTGGGCCGGCGGCAGCCTCTACACCGACCGGCGGGTGCGGGCCGTGGACGCCCCGCCCGAGGTGCTGTGGCGGGTGGTCGAAGGCATCGGCGGCGACAACGGCTGGTACTCCCTTCCGCTCGCCTGGGCGGTGCGCGGCTGGCTGGACCGGCTGGTCGGCGGGGTGGGGCTGCGCCGCGGCCGACGGGACGCCGGCCGGCTGCGGGTCGGCGACTCGCTCGACTTCTGGCGCGTCGAGGAGGTCGAGCCGGGCCGGCTGCTGCGGCTGCGCGCCGAGATGCGGCTCCCCGGCCTGGCCTGGCTGGAACTGACGGTCGGCCGCGACGCCGACGGCCGTACGCTCTACGGCCAGCGGGCCCTGTTCCACCCGCACGGACTGACCGGCCACGCCTACTGGTGGTCCGTCTCCCCCTTCCACGCCGCGGTGTTCGGCGGTATGGCCCGCAACATCGCGGCCGCCGCGGCGGCCGAGCACCGGAGCCGTCCTCAGTGACCGGACCGCGCCCGAGCCTGAGCGCCGTCAAGTGGTCCCACAAGCAAGCGAGTTGAGGCTCGCGACCCGCCCCACAACCCGCCCCGCGATACGCCGACGGCGGGTTCCCGGGCGGACGCTGCCCGGGAACCCGCCGTCGTGGGGGATCAGTGGTGTGTCACCACACCGGGCGCCATCCGGCCGCAGTTGGAGCCGGAAACGCTGACGCTGACCGACTCGATCGCGCCGCCCCAGTCCACACAGATGCCCTTTCCGGGCAGATAGACGGGGCCGGCGTACGAGGTGTACTGACCGCTGTCGTAAACCCAGTCGGAACTGCCGTCGGTGGCCGTGAGATAGGTGTACATGTACACCCGCTTACCGGGGCTGTTCCGCACGGTCACGACACAGTTCTTTCCGGTCCTGGCGCTGTATGTCAGGTACACGGTCCCCTTTCCGGTGACCGGTACGGAATTCACTACGCTGTAGCCGCTTCCGCAGGCTCCGTTGTAGGCGGCGGCGGCCGTCGGTGCGGCGGACGCGGTGGTGGCTGTCGCCATCGTGGCGATACCGGCCACGGCCAGTGCCGCGGCTCCTGCGATGGCACGAGAACGCTTCATGGAAAACCCCCCGTTGGGTGAAGTGCGTCGCGTGGTCATTTCACAGTGTTGGACAGCGTTCGGCCGTGGATGGTTGTACCGCGGCGGGAATTCGCGGTCATCCCGGAGCAGTTGTCCAAAAAGCGGTGCCCGGCCGTCGCCGCGCACCAAAAAAGGCCGGTCCCCGGCGCCGCAGGGGGCGCGCCGGGGACCGGCCGTGGCGTATGGGGTCAGTTGCCGTCCGCGAGGACCTTGAGGCGGGTGTACGAGCCGTTGAAGCGGTTCCGGTCGCCGACCACATGGCCCGAGGAGGTGTGCTGCCAGATGCTGTGGAAGTGCCAGCCGGCCGGCAGCGCGCCCACGGACGAGCCGTAGCGCGGGATCCACAGCGGATTCGTCCGGCCGAACTTGCCGGAGTTGCCGGTGCACTTCTTCCACCAGTTGGTGGAGGTGTAAATGACCGCGTGGCGGCCCGTCTCCTCCCGGTAGGTCCGCACGAAGTCGCGGATCCAGCTGACCATCGCCTTGTGGCTCTTGCCGTAGCAGGTCGCGCCGTAGGGGTTGTACTCCATGTCGAGCGCGCCGGGCAGCGTCCGGCCGTCCCGGGACCAGTCGCCGCCGTGGTCGACGAAGTACCGCGCCTGGGAGCCTCCGCTGGAGTGGTCGGGCAGGGCGAAGTGGTACGCGCCATGGATCATGCCGGAGTGGTACGAGCCCCTGTACTGCTGAGTGAAGTACGGGTTCGTGTAGCTGGTCCCCTCGGTGGCCTTGACGTAGGCGAAACGCACCCCGGACCTGCGCAGCGAGGACCAACCGACCTTCTTGTTGTGGCTGGAGACGTCGACGCCGGACACGCCTCTTCTGGACGAGGCCCGCGCCCCGGAACCGCCGGCCGCCGCCCGGTCGCCGCCCTCGTGGGCCATGATCGTGGACCCCATCCAGTCCTGCTCGGGGTGGGCGGGTCTCTTCTCGGCGTCCGACGCCGTGGCGGAGCCGGGCAGCGCGAGGGGCAGAGCGAGCACGGAGAGAAGAGAAACGAGAGTTCCGGCCGCAAGAGGGACTGTACGGCGGGCCGGACCGGATCTGCGCAAGGGCATCGCATGCCTCCGAAGGCCTTCGGTTGAGTCAGGTTCGGCAGCTTTTGAGCAGAATCCTGCCGATAAGTGACATATACGCAGAACCGCCTGACTCTATGACCCAATGGCCCGTCAGTCCGCCGACCGGCCCTGCATCTCACCCGTCCGGCGGGCGGAAACCGTCACCCACGCCCCCGTTGCGGGCCTCCGGGTCGCACGACAGAGCGAAGCGGGCCCCGGCAATGCCGGGACCCGCTCCACCGCGCAGCGGCGAACGCGCCATTCCGCCGCTTCGCAAGCTGCTCTATGCCGAGCCTGCCGGCTCGCTTGTGTGGTCCGTCATATCCCTCGCCTCATCTGGCTCGGCCGGCCTCGGGTGCCGGTGACGGCTCTTCCGCTCTGTCGGCTCAGTAGGCCGAGTCGACGTTGTCGATCGAGCCGTACCGGTCGGCGGCGTAGTTGGCCGCTGCGGTGATGTTGGCGATCGGGTCGGTGAGCTTATGGGGGGTGCCGGCGACGTGGTAGGCGTCGAAGGTCGGCTGGATCACCTGGAGCAGGCCCTTGGAGGGCACGCCGTTGATGGCGTTGATGTCCCAGTCGTTGACGGCGTTGGGGTCACCGGCGGACTCCCGCATGATGTTGCGGTGCAGGCCCTCGTACGAGCCGGGGATGCCCTTGGCCTTCATGATGTCCAGCGACTCACGGATCCAGCCGTCGAGGTTGTTCGGGTACTCCTTGACGTCCTTGCGCTCGGCGGAGCGGTTGGCGGCCTGCTGGGCGCTGTGCTGCTTCTCGACGGCGGTGACCTTGACGTGGTCGGCGACCGAGGCGGTCACCGGACGGCTGGTCTTGGCGTCGTCCGCCTTTGCCGGCTGACCCTTCGCGCTGACCGGCTTGACCGCGGCGGGGGCGTGCTCAGAAGCGGCCTGAGCGGTGTCCGGGGCGGAGGTGAGGGCCAGGCCCGAGGTGGCACCCGCGGCGGCCAGGACGGCCACGGCGACCTTGTGGGTACGGGTGATGCGGGTGATACGGGCAGCGCGGGGCAGGGTGAAGCTGGGCATGCAGAGTGACCTCTTCCAGGTACTGGGGACGGGGAGGCGGCCTTTTTTGGCGGCGCGTAACGAACCGGAGGTCTTTGTTGCGTCCGCCTTGGGGCGTGACTCGCAAACTCGCTCTCGGTGCGTCGGAATCCATGGTTAACGCCGGTCCCGAATCGAGGCAATGGTGCTCTGTACTACTCATCTTCGTGAGATAAACCCGTATCCCGGAAGTGGTAAGCGTTTCCGGCGGCGTTGGCCCGGAATGGGCGCATGGGTATCGACTAGGCAGGGTCGTAAGTGACATACATCGCGTGCCTCGGGTCACCCGATAACGCCCTCAAAGGCCGCTCGCACCCCGCCCATAAGTTGCCTGGCTCACACCGGATTTAGCGTGATCCGGCGCCGGTTCGAGCGCCAGTGGCAGCAAATTCAGCCGGGTGCGGGCACGGCGGGACGGGCCGGTGATCCGTAAATGTGGCGCGGGGCACTGTGGCGGCGGCCAAAAGGGCGGCAATTGTGCCCCGATTCACTATCGGCCACGGCCGGATTTTGCCGCGGTGCGGAGCGGGAGAAGGTCGGAGGGGCTCGGCCGTTGGTGAGGGCTCCGCTACGGCAATACGGCGGTGCCGCTGGTCCGTTCGCAGCAGCGCCCGGAGCTGTCGCATGACTCCGGGCCCGCCGCCCCGGAAGGTGGCAGCGCACACAGTCACCACTCACGGTAGGGACATCCATATGCTCCGTCGTATTTCCGTCGTGCTCACCGGTCTTCTCGTCACCGGCTTCCTCGCGACCGGTGCGGCCGCCGCGGCACCGGCCGATGGCCGCCACCAGGACCGCCTCACGGCCAAGGAACGGCAGGGACTCCGTATCGCCTCCGAGGTTCTCGACACGCTCTTCGGCGAGGGCCTGCCCCGGCGCGACCGCTACTGACCGGCGGCGCCGGGCGCCAAAACCTGGCGCCGGACCACACATGGCAACGGCAGTGGCCCCACCCGCGGGATGCGGGCAGGGCCACTGCCGTTGCTGTGTTCGGGGCCGCGGCGCGGCTCCCGGATCAGTCTGCTCCGACCGTCCTGGCGGTCGCGTTTGCCCGGCTCAGTAGGCCGAGTCGACGTTGTCGATCGAGCCGTACCGGTCGGCGGCGTAGTTGGCCGCTGCGGTGATGTTGGCGATCGGGTCGGTGAGCTTATGGGGGGTGCCGGCGACGTGGTAGGCGTCGAAGGTCGGCTGGATCACCTGGAGCAGGCCCTTGGAGGGCACGCCGTTGATGGCGTTGATGTCCCAGTCGTTGACGGCGTTGGGGTCACCGGCGGACTCCCGCATGATGTTGCGGTGCAGGCCCTCGTAGGAGCCCGGTATGCCCTTGGCCTTCATGATGTCCAGGGACTCACGGATCCAGCCGTCAAGGTTGTTCGCGTAGCGCTTCGGGGCGGCCTTGTGGACCTTCGGGGCGGCCTTGGGGGCGGCCTTGGGGGCGGCCTTCGGCGCGACCAGGGCCTTGCGCTCGATGGAGCGGTTGGCGGCCTGCTTGGCGGCGTGGCTCTGCTTCTCGGCCGGGGCCACCTTGAGGCCGGCGGCGACGGAGGAGGCGACCGCACGGGCCTGCTTGCCGTCGTCGGACCGGTCCTTCGCGGTGAGCGGCATGCCGTTGGCGCTGACCGGCTTGACCGCGGCCGGCGCGTCGGCGGCCGTGGTGGTCTCGGCGTTGCCGGGCGCCGCGGTGAACGCCAGGGCGGCGGCGCAGCCCGCGCCGGCCACGAGTGCGGCGGAGACCTTGTGCGTACGGGTGAGGCGGGCAGCGCGGGGCAGGGTGAAGTTGGGCATGCGGAGGTGACCTCTTCCAGGGCTTGGTGGCGGGGGAAACGGCCTTCGGTTGGCGCGTGAGGACCGAGGGTCATTGCCGCGTTACGCCGCTCCGGCTGAGATCGCGGGCTCGTTCTCGGTGCTAACGGGAAACATGGTTAGCGCGGGCCCGGGATGGTGGCAAAGATGCCTTGTACTACCTATCTTCGTGAGATTGGGCGGAATGTCCGTTGTAAATGCCGCGAATCGCGGTAAGTACGGGGTCGGCCGCGACTAGGAATGCTCGTACGTGACGTACGTCGCGTGCCACGCATCACGCGGCCCGGGCGCGGCATTCCGTTTCACGGCGCCGCGGAGTTGCCTGGCTCACACCTCGCGGGGGCAATTTCCGCGGCCGTTGCCGACGGGTCGGCAATGCCGAGGAGCGGCCCCATGAGTGGCCCCATGCGCGACGCCCCCTATGGAGTCCATAGGGGGCGCGAGTATGCGGCGGTAAAGGGGGAGGCGGGAATTCAGTCCGCCATCAGCTGCGCGGCGAGCTGCTCGATCCGTTCGTGCCAGGCGTCCAGCGCGGCATCCGTATCGAAGTCCTGCGGGCCGGTCTGGGTGAGGATGAGCCGCGGGCCATGGCCGGTGCCCCGGCCCAGCTCCCAGCGGACCGTGCCCTCCGGGTGCCAGCGGTACGCGAGCACCGCCGGGGCCGCGACCTCGGTGACGGGCCCGGCCGGTGCCTGTCGACTGGTGAAGCCCGCCGGCGCGGGCGACCCCGCGGTGGGCTCGTCCCCCGAGGTCAGCGTGGCCCAGACGGTCTCGGTGGACCGTACGAGCTGACGCTCGAAACGGACGCGCGGCCCGTCGGCGGTGTCCTCGACCACCCCGCGCCCGAGGTCGAACTGCTCCAGATACGCCTCGTGCAGCTCGCCCGTGTCCCGCTCGACATGCGGCGAGTCGCCGTCGAGCAGCTGTGACAGTGCGGTGAGACACAGGTGCCAGCCGGAGGCGAAGCTGGCGCCGCCGAACCGGTCGCCGAAAGTGTGCACCAGGACCAGCAGTGAGCCGTCGCCATCCGGGGTGATCTCCCAGCGCAGATGGTCCTCGCCCCAGGTGAACGCGAACAGCCGGGGCTCCTCGGCGTCGGTGACCGTGCCGGTCATGGCGATATCGCTCACCCCGGGCATGGCGAAGGTCATCGCGCCGCCGGGGCGGAGCTCCACGGTGACCTCGGAGGGGAACCACTGTCCGAGGTGCGCCGGGTCGGTGATCGCCGACCAGACCTTCGCGGGCGGATGGGCGAGCCTGCGCTCCATACGCAGTGCGGTGCGGCCGTCGCCGGTGGTGAGGGTGTCGGAGTGCGGATTCATCGGGGGTCGTCCTCCATGGCGTCGAGGTGCCGTTCCAGGGCATCCAGGCGGCCGGTCCACAGATGCCGGTAGTGGGCGAGCCAGGCGTCCAGCTCCGCCAGGGGCTCGGGCCGGAGCTCGTACCAGCGGCGCTGGGCGTCCTGCCGGACCTGGACGAGCCCGGCCTCGCGCAGCACCCGGAGGTGCTTGGAGGTGCCGGGCTGGCTCAGCCCGAGCTGCTGCGTGAGCTCACCGACCAGCCGCGGGCGCTCCAGCAGCAGGTCGAGGATCTTGCGCCGGCTCGGCTCCGCGAGTACGTCGAACGGTAGGGGCATGCCGTCAGCATGCCATTCGGGTTATATAGCCGCAAGGGAATGCTGTGGCCCCGGGCTCACACACAGGCCGGATCGGCCGGCGACGGCTCCTCGCGCACCACCGGCGCCAGACAGGGCGCCGAGCTCAGCGGACCGTCGGTGAAGAACCGGGCCGCCAAGTCCGCGACCTCCTGCGGGCGTTCGAGCACCACCCAGTGATCGGCGTCGGGAATCGTCAGAAAGCGGCTGTCCGAGATGGTGGCCGCGAAGTCCCGCTGGCGGGCCGGGGAGGTCACCGTGTCGTGCTCGCCGCTGAAGACGAGGGTGGGGACGTCGGTCAGCCCGCCGGAGAAGTCCGGACGGTCCAAGATCCCGCGGTGCAGCGAGTCGACCGCATGCCGGGAGTTCCGGGCCGCGTGCAGCATCGAGCGCCGGACATAGCGGTAGGCCAGCTTCCGGCGGGCGACGTGCCGACGGTCGTCGAGGCACATCAGGCCCTGGGCGACCAGGGTGGCGAAGGCCTCGTTGTCGCCCTTCGCGAGATGGTCGGAAGCCCGCCGCCACAGCTCGACCTGGGCGTCGCTGATGTGTGCCGGCACCCCGCCGAGGGCGAGCCGTGCGATGCGCCCGGGAAACCGCCGGGCACACCCGTAGGCCAGACCCGCCCCGTACGAGAACCCGAAGAGGTTGATCCGTGGGACCTCCAGATCGTCGATGATCCGCTCGATCGCCGCGCACACGACATCGATGCTCGGCCCCGGGGGGAGCGGGTCCGCGCTGCCCATGCCCGGCAGATCGGCGGTGACCACGTCCGCCACGGGCCCCACGTGATCCTCCATCTGCGGCCAGCCGTACATCCCCTGAAGGGCGCCGCCCAGCACCAGAACGGGCTCGGTGATCCGCTCCGGCTGGCACAGCCGCCGGTAGGAGTAGGACACCCCGCGCACCGACAAAGAACGGATCATTTCCTCGGACATGGCAGATTCCTTCTCGGGGCACCGGCGGGAGGGGCGCGCCGGCAAGGGCGCGCGATGGCGGACAGGCCCTAGGGGGTGTCTCTGCGATCTCCGTGGGCCTGCGGACATCGAAGAGACACCCCCTAGCGGGTCAGTACGAGCGCGGCATTGTGCCCGCCGAAGCCGAGCGACGTCTTGACCGCGCAGTCGAATGCCGCCTGCCGGGCCTCCTTGCGGACGATGTCGATCGGGATCCGCGGATCCGGTACCTCAAGATTGGCGGTCGGTGGCACCAGCTGCTGTTCCAGGGCGAGCACGGTGAGCGCGGTCTCGATCCCGCCGGCGGCACCCAGCGCGTGCCCGGTCATCGCCTTGGTCGAGGTGACCAGCGGGTGATCGCCGAGGACCCGTCGCAGCACGGTGGCCTCGACGCGGTCGTTGACGACCGTCGAGGTGCCGTGCGCGTTGACATGGCCGACGTCCCGGCCCCGCACCTGCGCGTCCGCCAGCGCGCTGCGCAGCGCCCGCTCGATGCCGTTGCCCTCGGGGTCCGGGGCGACCGCCGCATAGGCATCGCTCGACGCGCCGTAGCCGCGGATGTGGGCACGGACGGGGGCCCGGCGGGCGCTCGCGTGCTCGGGCCGTTCCAGTACGAGGAGCCCGGCGCCCTCGCCGACCACGAAGCCGTCCCGGCCCGCGTCGAAGGGGCGGCAGGCGGTGGCAGGGTCGTCCCGGCGGGTGGAGACCGCCTTCATCTGGCAGGCGCTGGCGATCAGCAGCCGGGACAGCACCGACTCCGCGCCGCCGGCGACGGCGATATCGCAGACCCCGGCGCGCAGCAGCTGGTGTGCGGTGCCCACGGCGACCGTGCCGGAGGAGCAGGCCGTCGCCACGCCCATGCTGGGGCCCTGGGCGCCGAGGTCCATGCAGACGCTGCTCGCGGCACTGTTGACGACGGTCAGCGGGGCGAGCTTGGGGGAGACCCGGCGGGCGCCGCGCCCGGCCATCGCGACATGCTGCTGGTCGTAGAAGGGCAGCCCGCCGTGCGCGGAGCCGATGACCACCGCGACCCGGCTGCTGTCCCAGGACTCCGGGTCCAGCCCGGCATCGGCGACGGCCTCCCGGGCGGCGATCACCGCGAGCTGCGAGAAGCGGTCCATCAGCCGCTGGGTGGCCACTCCGAGCAGCTCGGTCGTGTCCAGATCCGCGATGGTGTACATGAAGTCGCAGGGCAGATCGGCGAGTTCTTCCTGGTGGCTCACGCCGCCGGGCACGGTTTCCTGGGTGACGGTGTGCCAGGTGGCCTTCGCCCCCACGCCCGCCGCGGTCACCAGTCCCAGTCCTGTCACGGCCGCGGAGAACGGCTCCTGGCGGGCCGTCATGCCGGCACGTTGCCGTCGACGGCCGTCACCAGCTGGCCCACGGTGTTCCGCGGGGTCAGCGACACCTCGTCGAGGTCGATGTCCAGCCGCTCCTCGATGAGGACGCGGAGCTCCTCCAGGGCCAGGGAGTCCAGGCGCAGGCTGCGCAGCGGAGTCTCGTCGGTGATGTCGGCGGGGGAAACCCCGAATCGTTGGACCAGCAAGGTGTTGACAACTTCTGCCGCGTTCACGTGGCGCTCCTCCGCTTGTCGTAGGCGATGCTGCCAACCGCGTCGTGGGCGGGATATCACCGGCGGCTCCGGCTGGTTTGACCACCCTTTATACGCCTTTGTCCCGATGACTCCCCAACCTTGGTAGCTCAATGGGGTGATGAGCGACCGGGGTGGACAACGTGTCCGCACCTCGCCTTGCGGACACCGCGGAAAGCACCTACGTACGTAACGCCGCGGGCCACCGAGAGGTACGGGGCGAAGGCCGGCGGACTCGGGAAGCGCCCGGGGTCAGGCCTCGTCGAGGGCGCTCGTCACCCGGCCCAACAGGCTCTGGAGCGTGCGCAGTTCCTCGATCGTGAGGCCGGTCGCGGCCAGCATCCTGCGGGGGACCGGCAGGGCCTGTTCGCGCAGCTCGTCGCCGGCCGGGGTGAGGTGGATGGTGACCGACCGCTCGTCCTCGGTGCTCCGTTCGCGGCGGACCAGGCCGGCCGACTCCAGGCGTTTGAGCAGCGGGGAGAGGGTTCCGGAGTCCAGCCGGAGCTGTTCGCCGATGGTTTTGACCGGCTGGGAGCCGCGCTCCCACAGGACCAGCATGACCAGGTACTGGGGGTAGGTCAGGCCCAGGCCCTTGAGGGCGTCCCGGTAGACGCCGCCGAAGGCGCGCGAGGCGGCGTGCAGGGAGAAGCAGACCTGGTGGTCGAGGCGGAGCAGTTCGGCGTCGGGTACCGGGGGCCTGGTCGCAGGGGTCATGGCCCCAGGTTAGCTCGCCGAGCTATTTAGTTGTGCGCAATTGAGTTGCGCGCAATTTAGATGTGTGCGACGGTGTGGGACATCGGGCGGCCGGGGAACGGCCGCCGCGCTACCGAAGGGGAACCGTGATGGACGCGCTGTACACCGCTGTCGCCACCGCCAATGGCCGTGAGGGCCGGGCCGTCAGCTCCGACGGCAAGATCGACCTGGCCCTGGCCATGCCTCCCGAGCTCGGCGGCAACGGCGCCGGCACCAATCCGGAGCAGCTCTTCGCCGCCGGATACGCGGCCTGCTTCGCCAGCGCGATGGCCAATGTCGGCCGGCAGATGAAGATCGACACCAAGGACGTCTCGGTCACCGCCGAGGTCTCCATCGGCAAGGACGACACCGGCTTCGGGCTGGCGGTCGTCATGCGGGTGGAGCTGCCGGAGACCCTCGCGGGCGAGACCGGCCGGCAGCTGGTCGAGGCGACGCACCAGTACTGCCCGTACTCCAAGGCCACCCGCGGCAACATCGAGGTCGAGCTGGTCATCGAGTAGCGGCGCGCCGCGTGGCGGACCGCCGGCCCCGGCCAGGGTGCGGGGGCCGGTCCGCCGGGCGGGGACGGCTCAGGACAGGGGCGGGGCGCCGCGGCGCGCATGGCCGCGGATCAGCCCGGCGTAGTGCCGGCCGCTGTCCTTGAGGGTGCGGATCTGGGTCGCCCGGTCGACATGGAACAGGCCGAAGCGCTTGTCGTAGCCGTAGGCCCATTCGAAGTTGTCCATCAGTGACCAGGCGAAATATCCGGCGAGCGGGGCACCCTTACGGGCCGCGCGGGCGCAGGCCGCCACATGCCGGTGCAGATAGTCGGTGCGCTCGGGGTCGGCGACGGTGCCGTCGGGGCGGAGTATGTCCGGATAGGCGGAGCCGTTCTCGGTGACATACAGCGTGCGTGCCCCGTATTCGTGCGTCAGCCGCAGCAGCAGGGTCTCGATGCCGTCCGCGTCGATCTCCCAGTCCATGCCCGTACGGGGGGCCTGTGGGCGGCGCACCGGGCGGGCGAACGGGGGAGGGCCGTCCGGATCGGCGGCGACCACGGCCGGGAAGTAGTAGTTCAGCCCCAGCCAGTCCAGCGGCCGGGCGAGGATCTCCGGGTCACCGGCGCGCTCCGGCAGCGGCACGCCGTACACCTCGCGCATGTCCTCGGGGAAGCCGCGGCCGTGCACCGGATCGAGCCACCAGCGGTTGGTGTGCCCGTCCATCCGCCGGGCCGCCGCGGCATCGGCCTCGGACCCGGTGGCGGGCTCGACGGTGCTGAGGTTGTTGACGAGGCCGATCCGGGCGTCCGGCGCCGCGGACCGGATCGCCTGGACGGCCAGACCGTGCCCGAGCAGCAGGTGGTACGAGGCGCGCACCGCCGCGGTGAGATCCGTGTGGCCGGGCGCCATCCGGCCTTCGAGATGGCCGATCCAGGCCGAGCACAGCGGCTCATTGAGCGTGGCCCAGTGGGAGACGCGGTCGCCGAGCTTCCCGGCGGCCACGGCGGCGTACGCCGCGAAGTGCTCGGCGGTCTGCCGCACGGGCCAGCCGCCCCGGTCCTGGAGGGCCTGCGGCAGATCCCAGTGGTAGAGGGTGACGAAGGGGGCGATGCCCGCTTCGAGGAGCCCGTCGACCAGCCGGTCGTAGAAGGCCAGGCCCGCGGCGTTGACCGGGCCGTCCCCGTCCGGCCGGATCCGCGGCCAGGCGAGGGAGAACCGGTAGGCGCCGACGCCCAGTTGACGCATCAGGCCGATGTCCGCGCGCCAGCGGTGGTAGTGGTCGCACGCCCGGTCACCGGTGTCGCCGTTGTCGATCATTCCCGGGGTGTGGGCGTAGGTGTCCCAGATGGACGGGCCGCGGCCGTCCTCGGCGACCGCTCCCTCGATCTGGTACGCCGACGTGGCCACGCCCCAGGTGAAGCCGTCCGGCAGGGCGGCGAAGTCGATCCGGTCGCTCACGGAGTTCCTTTCGGCGGGGGTCATTTGACGGCTCCGGCGGTGAGCCCGGCCACCAGATAGCGCTGGAGCAGCAGAAACCCGGCGACCACCGGGACGCTGACGACCAGGGAAGCGGCCATCACCTGGTTCCAGTAGACGTCGTTCTGGGTGGCATAGCCCTGGAGGCCGACCGAGAGGGTGCGGGTGGTGTCGTTGGTCATGACGGAGGCGAACAGCACCTCGCCCCAGGCCGTCATGAAGGCGTACACGGCGACCGCGATGATCCCCGGGAGCGCGGCCGGCACCACGACGCGGAAGAGCGCGCCGAGCGGACCGCAGCCGTCCACGTACGCGGCCTCGTCCAGCTCGCGCGGCACCGAGGCGAAGTAGCCGGTCAGCATCCAGAGGGAGAAGGGGAGGGAGAACGTCAGATAGGTCAGCACCAGCCCGCCGCGGGAGCCGTAGAGGGCGACACCGGTGGTGTTGCCAATGTTGACGTAGATCAGGAAGAGCGGGAGCAGGAAGAGGATGCCCGGGAACATCTGGGTGGACAGGACCGTGACGGTGAAGATCCGCTTGCCGCGGAAGTGATAGCGGCTCACCGCGTAGGCCGCGAAGACCGCGACGAGCACCGAGCAGACGGTGGCCGAGCCCGCCACGATCAGCGAGTTGAGGAAGTACCGGGCCAGCGGCACCGTGTGCCAGATGTCGAGGTACGGACGGACGGTCAGCTCGCTCGGCAGCCAGCGGAAGGCGCCCGAGACGTCCTCCAGGGGCTTGAGCGAGCTGCTGAACATCACGTACACGGGGAGCAGGACGAAGCCGGTCAGCGCGGTGAGGAAGATCCGCCGGGTCCAGAGGAAGGTGCGGGGCGGAGCGGTGGGGGAGCGCCTGCGGCCACCGGGGCGGGGCGTGCGGGCAACGGGGCTACGCATCGGCGGATTTCCTTCCGCGCGAGGTGGCCAGGAGGTAGCCGGCCGTCACCACCAGCAGGAAGAGCAGCAGCAGGACGGACATGGCCGAGCCGGTACCGAAGTTCCAGGTGACGAAGGAGGACTGGTAGATGTGGATGGAGAGCAGGTCCGCGGCCTCCGGGGCGGCCTTGCCGAACAGCACATACGGCGTATTGAAGTCGTTGAAGCTCCACAGGAAGAGCACCAGCAGCAGGACCTGGTTGATGGGCCGTAAGGACGGCAGGGTGATCCGCCGGATCTGCCGGATGAGGCCCGCGCCGTCGAGCGCCGCCGCCTCGTAGAGGTCCTTCGGAATGCTCTGGAGCGCGGCCATCACCACGAGGAACGCGAACGGCCAGGTCTTCCAGACGGAGACCACGAGCAGCGCGACGAAGCTGTTGTCGCCGAGCAGCCAGAAGGGCCGGTCGCCGGTGAGCCCCAGTTGATCGTGCAGTACGTGATTGACCAGGCCGTTGTCCCGCTGGAAGAGGAAGGCCCAGGTGATGACTGCGGCGTAGACCGGCAGGGCGTACGGCGTGAGGAAGACGGCC
This sequence comes from Streptomyces lydicamycinicus, assembly GCF_000829715.2. Lineage (NCBI taxonomy): Bacteria > Bacillati > Actinomycetota > Actinomycetes > Kitasatosporales > Streptomycetaceae > Streptomyces > Streptomyces lydicamycinicus. The sequence continues at coordinate 331,812 of NZ_BBNO01000007.1, forward strand.
CGCAGCAGGCCGCGGCCCCGGAAGTTCTCCTGGAGGAAGATCGCGGCCGCGGTGCCGAGGAGCCAGCACAGGCCCACCGTCAGCACGCTGAACGCACAGGTGACGACGAACGAGTGCAGCAGTGTGGCGCCGGCCGGGGCGTCGAAGTCCACGGTGACGCGGTAGTTGCCCAGCGCCTTCCAGGGGGCGGTGCCCCAGTGGGCGATGTGGAGCTGGGTCAGTTCCTTGAAGCTCATCACGATGCCGATGACCATCGGGACGAGGTGGACCAGCAGTTCCAGAAGCAGCGCGGGAAGCAGCAGGAGATAGGGCAGGCCGACGCGGCGCAGCCGGGCGCGGCCCCTCATTGCGCCATCTGCTGCTGGGCCTTGGCCAGCCGCGCCTTGACCGAGGCGGTGGTCACCGGGTGGCCGGCGGCCGCGTCGGCGAACAGGTCCTTGATGGCGGTGCCGACGGACGTCTCGAACTGGGACTCCTCGGCGATCTGAGGCAGCGGCGCGGCGCTTTTGGTGAGCGTTTCGCGCAGCACCTTGGTGTCCTTGCGGTCGAAGGCCGGGTCCCGCTGGGCGGCCTTGACGGGCGGGATGGAGCCGTAGGCCTTGTTGAGCAGCCGCTGTTCGGCGTCGCTCGTCATGAACCGCACGAATTTCTGCGCGCCCCGGAGATTGCGGGTGTTCTTGAAGACGGCGATATTGATGCCCGCGAGCATGGAGTTGATCTGCCGGCCGGTACCGGGCGTGCCGGACGGGACGGGGACCGGCGCGACGCCCCAGTCGCCGGGCTTCATTCCGTCGGCGCTGAAGGTGGTGGCCGCGGCCTGCCACAGCACCATCGCGGTCCGGCCGGTGGCGAAGTCCCTGAGCGACTGGTTCTGTCCGTACTCCGCGTTGCCCGGGGCGATGATCTTGTCCTTGGCCATGAAGTCGATGTACTGCTTGACCGCCGCGACCGCGCCGTCCGAGGTGAAGCTGGGCTTGCCCGCGGCGTCGAAGAAGTCGGCGCCGTGCTGCTTGCCGAGGGCGAACGCCTGGTGGATGTTGTTGGTCAGCTGACCGCCTTCGGCGCCCAGGCCCCACTTGCCGTCCTTGGCGATCCGCTTGCCGTCCGCGACCAACTCGTCCCAGGTGGCCGGGGGTTTGCTGATCCCGGCCTCCTGGAACATCCGCTTGTTGTAGTAGAGCGCATAGGCCAGTGAGTACAGCGGTACTGCGGCCGGGTCCTTGCCCGCCGCGCCCGTCGCGTCCAGGGCCGGCGCCAGGAACCGGTCGCGTCCGCCGATCGCCGCGAAGTTCTTCCGGTCCCAGGAGAGCAGCGCACCGGTGGCCTGGAGCGAAGCGGACCAGGTGTTGCCGATGTTGAGCACATCGGGGCCCTGGCCCGAAGTGGTGGCGGCCAGGATCCGGTTGAGCAGCTCGGGCCAGGGGATGACCTCCAGCTTGACCTCGATCCCGGTCCGCTGCTCGAACTTCTTCAGCTCGGGGCCGAGGATCTTCTTGTCCGCCTCGACGTTCGGCCCCTGATTGGACGCCCAATACGTCAGCGACCGGGGGGAGTCGTCACTGCCACCGCCGCCGAAGCCCGACCCGCCGCCGCAGCCGGCCGCCACGGCGGCGAGTGCGGTAACGGTGGCGGTGACGGTCGCGGCTCGGAGTATGCGCATGACGGATACGCCTCTCTCTGAGGAGTCCGAAGGCCGGCCATGTTCCGTTCCTGAACAGCCTCATGGCTTAACTTAGGGTGTGAGTTAAAGCCCGGGGGAAGGGCGCGTCAAGAGAGCGAGAACCGGCACCGGCCGGCCGGGAGGGGAACCAGATGGCCGAACGCACCCAACGGACCGTGCGTGACCTGCGCAGGGCCAATCGCACCGCGGTGCTGCAACGGCTGTATGCCGACGGTCCGATGAGCCGGCAGGAACTCGGTCCCGCAACGGGCCTCAGTTCGGGCTCCGTCAGCAATGTGGTCACCGAACTCACCGAGGACGGACTGCTGGAGGAGGCCGGTGTGGTCGGATCCGACGGCGGCCGGCCGCGCACCCTGCTGCGCGTCGCCCCGGGGAGCGGCTCGCTGATCGGGGTGGACGTGGGCGAGACCCGGGTCAGGGTCGAGCTCTTCGACCTCGCCATGGGCGAACTGGCCCGCGCGGACCTCCCGCTGCGGCACCACGGCTACGACGTGGACCTGGTCGTCCGCCATATCGCCGACGGCATCGCGACCGTGCTGCGGGACAGCGGGGCGTCCCCCGGCCGGCTGCTCGGTGTCGGCGTCGGCGTCCCCGGCATCCTCGACCGGAGCCGGCCCGGCGGCGCGGTCGTGCACGGCCAGACCATCGGGTGGGACGCCGTTCCGCTGGAGGAGCTGCTGCACCGCAGCGTCGAACTCCCGCCCGGGGTGGGCTTCTTCCTCAGCAACGGGGCCAAGGCCCTCGGTCAGGCCGAGATGTGGTTCGGCGGCGGCCGCGGCGCCCGGAACGCGGCCATCGTGCTCTTCGGCTCCGGCGTCGGCGCCTGCCTCGTCACCGATGGCGTCATCGACGGCGGGGCACGCGACAGTGCCGGGGAATGGGGGCATCTGACGGTCAGCGTCCGCGGCCGGCGGTGCCGCTGCGGCGCCCGCGGCTGCCTGGAGGCGTACACCGGATCCGAGGCGCTGCTGGAGCGCTGGCAGGAGGCGGGCGGCCAACCGCCCGCGGACGCCGACGAGGAGACGGCGCTCGCGGCCCTGGTCGCCGCCGCCCACCCACCGGAGGGCGGTCCGGCCGCCGACCCGGTCGCGCGCACCGTCCTGGACGAGACCGCGGAGTACCTCGGCGCGGGCATCTCCGGCCTGATCAACCTCTTCAGCCCCGAACGGGTCCTCATCGGCGGCTGGGCCGGCCTCCAGCTCGGCCCGCACCTCCTCCCCGCCGTCCGCGCCCATGCCACCGCCTACTCACTGGCGCACCCCGCCGGCCGGGTCACCATCGGCCTCGGCACGCTCGGACCCGACGCCGTCACCGTCGGCGCGGCGACCCTGCCGCTGGCGGCCTTCTTCGCCGACGGGGGCCGGCGGCGCGCCGCCCCCCTCGAACCGGGGGAGCGGGTGACGGTGCCGGGGTGGCGTACCGCACTGGAGGCGCGGGCACGGGCGGGGCGTGGCTGACGGGCCCGGCGGTGTGGCGCCCTGACCCGTGCCCGAGCCCGCGGACGGGACGCCGGAGCCCGTCGGACGCGGTCCGGCCGGACGCTCCGACGGGCGAGCCCGCTACACCGCGCCCTCAGGCGTCATCGGCCGCGTACACCCGCTCTCCCCCGACGAAGGTCTGCAGCACCCGGGTCGCGGCGATCTCCTCGTCGGCGCCGTCGAACGGGTCGCGGTCGAGCACCACCAGGTCGGCGAGCTTCCCCGGCTGGATGGTGCCGGTCTCATCGAGGTGGTTGGCGTAGGCGCTGCCGGCCGTGTACGCGGCGAGCGCCGCACCCAGGTCGATGCGCTGCTCGGGCAGGAAGACCGGCGCCGACGGCGGGTCCTCCGGCGCACGGCGGTTGACCGCGACATGCAGTGCGGCGATCGGGTCGGGGGAGCTGACCGGCCAGTCGCTGCCCGCCGCCAGGGTGGCGCCGGAGCGCAGCAGATCACCGAACGGGTACTGCCAGGCGGCGCGCTCGGGCCCCAGGAAGGGAATGGTCAGCTCGTCCATCTGCGGCTCGTGGGCCGCCCACAGCGCCTGGATGTTCGCGGTCGCCCCGAGCCGGCGGAAGCGCGGGATGTCCTCGGGGTGCACGACCTGGAGGTGGGCCAGGTGCGGCCGGGTGTCACGCAGCCCGTTCGTCCGCCGGGCCGCCTCGACCGCGTCCAGCGCCTCGCGTACGGCCCGGTCGCCCAGGGCGTGGAAGTGCACCTGGAAGCCTTCCGCGTCCAGCTCGGTGACGTAACTCCGCAGCGCCTCGGGGTCGATGAAGGAGATGCCGCTGTTGTCGGAGGCGCAGCCGCATGCGGTGAGGTAGGGGGTGAGCATGGCAGCCGTGTGGTTCTCGGCGATGCCGTCCTGCATGATCTTGACGCTGGTCGCCCGCAGCCGCCCGGCCGTCAACTCCGCCCGCCGCGCGATGAGTTCGGGGATCTGCTCCGCCCCGCGGGCGCGGTCCCACCACAGCGCCCCGGTCACCCGCGCGGTCAGCTTCCCGTCGCGCCGGGCGGCCACATACGCGGGGGTGGCATCGGGCATACCCGGGGCATGGCCCAGCATCGCGTCCTGCCAGGCGGTCACTCCGTACCCGTGGAGGAGTCGCTGGGCCCGGAGCAGCCCCTCGGTCTGCTCGGCGAGCGTCGGTTCCGGGATCAGGCCGGCCACCAGCTGCATGGCGCCTTCCTGGAGCATGCCGGTCGGCCGGCCGTCGGCGTCCCGCTCGATCCGCCCGTCGGCCGGGTCCGGCGTACGCTCGGTGAGCCCGGCCCGCTCCAGGGCACAGGAGTTGGCCCAGCCGCCGTGGTGGTCGCGGTTGACCAGGAACACCGGGCGGTCGGGGACCAGCGCGTCCAGGAACTCACGGGTCGGTGTGCCGCCGGGGAACGCCTCCATGGACCAGCCGCCGCCGGTGATCCAGGCAGTCTCCGGATGCGCCGCCGCGTACGCGCTGATCAGTTCGCGGTACGCCTCGGCCGTGACCGCCGCGCTCAGGTCGCACAGCGCCAACTCCCGCCCGCCGCCGACCGGATGGACATGCGCGTCCTGGAATCCGGGGATCAGCAGCTTGCCGTGCAGATCGACGATCTCCGTGGCGGGCCCGATCAGCGGGCGGACCTCCTCCTCGTGCCCGACGGCGAGGATGCGGTCGCCGCGCACGGCTACGGCGCTCGCCCGTGTGCGCGCGGAGTCGACGGTGTGCACGGGACCGGAGAGGAAGACGAGGTCCGCGGGGCCGCCGTCGGCGGAGCCGGGGGTGCGGGCGTCCGGGGTGGTGCTGAGGTCCATGGGGTGGCTGCTCCAGTGGTGTGGGGAGTGTGGTGGATGGAGAAGGGGCTCGGTGGCTGGGTTGCAGGGGTCGCTTCGGGTGTGGTCAGCCCTCCACGGGGTTGGGGAGCGGGGCGCCGTCCCCGTCCATCGGCAGGGTGATCGCGTCGGCGTCCGTTCCCTGGCCGGTGCGGAAGTACGGGGCACGGCGTACCCACTTGGCCCAGGCGGCGGTCGCCAGGCCGGCCAGGATGAACAGGGCGGGGAGCAGCAGCATGAACCAGCCGTTGTCCGGGCTCACCTCGAAGTGGTCGCTCATGGTGGCGTAGTCCCAGACGAGATAGCCGCCGAGACCGAACAGCGCCAGCGCACTCGCCGCCGGAACGACCACGTCCCGGAGCGCGCGCACGGCTCCGGCGCGCAGGCTGTCCCGGAAGCGCACCGCACAGGCGAGCGCGGTGAGTCCGTAGTAGAGGGCCACGGTCAGACCGATCGAGTTGACGGCCGTGAGGATCATGTCGTTGAGCTTGGGGATGCCGACCGCGAGCACGGCGAGCAGCGCCGCGATGGCCATGATCAGCAGGGTGCCCACGGCGGGGGAGCCGTAGCGCGGGTGCACGCGCTGCCACACCGGGCCCAGCGTCCGGTCGCGGGCCATGGCAAGCGCGCCACGGGCGGTGGGGATGACGCTCGACTGGAGCGAGGCGAAGGCGGAGCACATCAGGGCGGCCAGGGGCAGCGAGGCCCAGGGTTCCGGGGCCAGGGCGCCGCCGAGGAAGGTGAGCGCCTGCGGTCCGTTGTGCAGGAGTTCCCCGGTGCTCATCACCCGCTGGAACGCGAGCGCGCCGACGAGGAACAGACCCATCATCACCACCAGCGCGATCAGTCCGCCGCGGGCCGCGTCGGTGGAGTTGCGGGTCTCCTCGTTGACGCTGAACGCGGCGTCCCAGCCCCAGTAGAAGAACACCGCCAGCACCATCCCCTGGGCCACGGCTTGCAGTGACCCGATCTCGAAGGGGTTGATCCAGGACAGCGAGAACGGCTGGTCGCCGACGAAGAGCGCATAGCCGCAGAAGACCAGCAGAACCGCGTACTCGAAGATCAGCAGCCCCATCTGGAGCCGGGTCGCGGCCCGTACGCCCGTGATGGCGGTGACGGTGACGACGACCAGTGCGACCAGACCCACGGCCGTGCTGATACCGGTCGAGGCCGGATCCAGCCGGAGCCCCCACACGCTGTGCAGGCCCAGCTTGTTGAGGAACTGGAGCACGACGGAGCCGGTCACCGCCCCCGTGTACGCCATGAAGATCACGTTGCCGACCAGCACCACCCAGCCGGTCAGGAAGCCGGGCCAGGGGCCGATCGACCGGCCCACCCAGGTGTAGCCGCTGCCGCAGTTCGGCTCGCTGCGATTGAGCCGGGCGTACGAGAGCGCGATGCCGAGGATGGGCACGAAGGCCAGCAGCAACAGGGCGGGCGTCTGCCGGCCGGCGTAAGCGGCCAGGGTGCCCATACCGATGCCGATGCTGGTGGTCGCGGCGGTGCTCGACGCGGCGATCGCCACCCCGTCCTTCACGCCCAGTGAGCGGCGCATGCTCGGTGGGCCGGGGTCCTGCTGCACTGCGGAAGGCATGGCACTCACTCCTTGGACGGGCGGGCCGGGCCGGTCTCGGCCGGACCTGGGGGAACGGGGAGGTGCGGGGCGGGGGGCGGAGCAGGGCGGCGCGGGCCGGGCCCGGGATCGGGGCCAGGCCGCGTCGTACGGAAGGGGGTGGTGCGGGATGCGGCACCGCGGTGGTCCGTGTATGTCCGCCGATGAAACAGGCCGTTGATTCTTGTGTCAACGGTGTTGACGTAACCTGGTGATTAACTGGCTCCGAGAACGGCCCGGGGGCCGGGGCGGAGCGAAGCGGAGGGGTACGGCGTGGCGGAGAGCGAGCGCGTCCCGGTCGAGCGCAAGCGGCGCCGGCCGACCAGTTCAGGCGTGGTCCTGTCGGCCGACCTCATCATCGACGCGGCATGTGAACTCATCGACGCCCAGGGGGCGCAGGCCTTCACCGTGCGCAAACTCGGTGCGGCGCTGGGCGCCGACCCCTCCGCGGTCTACCGCTACTTCCGCAACACCGAGGATCTGCTGCTGGCGCTGGCCGACCGGCTCATCGGTGAGTCCATGGCCGACTTCGCGCCCGGCGGCGACTGGGCCGCCGATCTGCGCGACCTCGCACTGCGGGCCTACCGTTCCGCACTGCGGCATCCGCAGATCGCGGTGTTCAGCACCGTGCGGGTCACCGGCCGGCCCCATGAGCAGCGCGCCGTCGACACGGGCGTCGGTCTGCTGCTCCAGGCCGGCTTCGACGACGCCACCGCCGTCCGGCACTACCACACCCTCGTGGACACCGCCCTCGGTCATGCCGCCGTGGACGCCGGCGTCCTGCGGCTGGCCCCCGCCCAGCGCGCGGCGGACGAACAGGCCTGGCAGGACGAGTACGGCAACCTGCCCGCGGACGAGTACCCCAGCCTGCACCGCGTACGGGAGCAGCTGCCGCTCATGGGGGGCTCGGCCGTCGAGCCGGCACTCGATCTGCTCATCGCGGCCATGCGGCAGGAGGCGGCGGAGCGCTCGCGATAACGGGATGAGCCGGGCATTCCGCCCGCCCCGGTGCCACCATGAGGCATGCCCTTTCCTTGGCCGAGGCAGCTCCGGGGACGACGGGAACTGAGTCGTGTCCTGGTGCTGATCCCGGTCGGGATCATCGTGGCGGTCTGCACCATCGACGTCCTCGCGCCGCCGGACATCCATCTGGGGCCCCTGCTCGTCGCGGCTCCCGCGATCACCGCGGCCTTCGCCGGGCCCCGTCTGACGGCGGCGATCGGTGTGCTGGCGGTGGCCGCCCAGGTGTTCATCGGCATCGCGCGCCATGTGCTGTTCACCGAGAACCTGGAGGCCCAGATCGCCGCGCTGGTGATGGTCTCCGCGCTGGTCGTGCTCTTCACCGTCGTCCGGGAGCGCAATGAGCGCCGGCTCACCCGGAGCCGCTCGGTGGCCGGAGTCGCCCAGCAGGTCCTGCTCCGGCCGCTGCCCGCGCGCAGCGGCTTCCTGGAGATCGCCTCCCTGTATTTGGCGGCAGAGGAGGAGGCGGAGATGGGCGGTGATCTGTTCGCGGCCGCCCGCACCACCAGCAGCACCCGGCTGATCATCGGCGATGTCCGGGGCAAGGGGCTGCCCGCCTACAGCCATGCCGCCCTGATCCTCGGCGCCTTCCGCGCGGCCGCCCACCGCGAGGCCACCCTGCCCAGACTGGCCATCCACCTCGACGGCGCCGTCCGCTGGGACAGCAGCCAGTGGCACCACGCACCGGGGGCCGAAGGCGTGGCGGACACGGCGGCCGACCCCGCCCCGGACGCCGCCCCCGACCCCGCCGCTACGGAGGCCGCACCCGGCCCCGACATCGACACCGATGAGACCTTCGCGACCGTGATCCTGCTGGACATCCCCGATCACCGGCCCGTCGTGGACACCATCACCTGCGGCCACCCGCCCCCGCTGCTGCTGGCCGACGGGCGGGTGCGCACCCTGGCGGCGGAGCGGCCCGCGCTGCCGATCGGGCTCGGCGCTCTGCCCGGCGCCCCCGATTACGAGGTCGAGAGCTTCCCCTTCGAGCCCGGAGAGCTGCTGCTGCTCTACACGGACGGGGTGAGCGAGGCCCGCGACGACAGGGGCACGTTCTACCCGCTGGTCGAGCGGGCCGGCGCCTGGAGCGACTTCGGCCCGCAGCAGGTGCTACGGCAGCTGCGCACCGACCTGCTGGCACATACGAACGGCCGGCTGGGCGACGACGCCGCCGCGGTCGCGGTACGACGCCTGCCCGGCCGGCCGTCGGACGACGAAGGTTCAGGCGCCCGCTGGCGTCGCTCGCCGGACGGGCAGCCACCACAGTTGTAGTACGCCACATCCCGGTGGACGTACGAGGTGCCGGCCGCGGCCACCGGCGCAGCCACTGCGAGCATGACAACGCTGAGCCCGGTCGCCGCCATGCGTCGGGGCATGAATACGTCCTGGGAGCGGGCTGGAAGCCCGAGCGTGGCCCGGCCCGCGGGGCGCGTCAACGGGGCCGGCGGCCCAGGCGCCCCGGCGGGCAGCCGATCTGGTACGGATGAATTTCATCACGCCATGAATTCACGCACATATCGGGCATATCGTGATGAATATTCCATCAACCCTTCCGAATTGCCCCTATCTGTAACCCTTCACTCCATCACGCTCTGTAACCACTCCTCCCCTCCATTGGCCCCCTGCTCAGGCCCGCCCCCTCTGACGCTTCCTCAGTGCCGCCCCACTTGATAGACACGTCCGAATCATCCGCAAGTGGCATGGGACGCGCACCATGAACGACCGCAACACCTCGGAACCCCGGATACCGGAACACCGGACATTCGAGTTCGACCTCACCGCGCACGAAACCCAGCGGCGGACCGAGGTCCTCGCGGCGCTGGGCGACACCTGGGACCCGATCGCGGTCATGGAGGGCGAGGCGGACGCGTACCGGCTCCTCTACTCCGGCCTGGACGCGGAGCAGCAGGCCACCTACGACGCGCTGGTCGCCGCCGGGGTGCTGCCGGCCTCCGGTCAGGGCTGAGCATGCTGCCGCTCGACCCCACCGCCGATATCGGCCGCCGGGCCTGGGTCCCCTGCCCCGGCTGCCAGGACCACCGAGATTGCGGAACCTGCCTCGACGGCCGCACCTGCGCCGACCACTGGCGCTACCTCCTGTCGAACAAGGGCAGTGTGCTGCACCTCCAGTGCCCCAACTGCACCCACCTGTGGGCCTGGCAGTCGGGCTTCGGAGCCGGCGGCCGTACGGACGCTTGACGGCGGACGGCGGACGGCTGAGGCGCAACGGTCGGCCGACGGCCGAGGCCCGCCCGCCCCTCCTGCCGCTCCGCCCCCTGTTACGCGAGGCGTCGTATCGCCTCCTGATACGCCGTTTCGAGCGCCTTATCGGCCGCCACGGCACGATCCGGCCGCACCCCGACGCCCTCCCAGTTGGTACCCGTGACGGCATTGATCGTCCGGGCCGTCGGGACCGTGACGGTGATGTGCGCGGTCACCGGATGCCGCTCGGTGGGGTGCGCCCCGCCCCCGGTCGTCTCACCGACCAGCTCGGCCCGCCCGAGCGCCTGCAAGGTGTACGCCACGTCCTCGCCGCCCGAGAACGTGGTCGCGCTGGTGAGGACGTACACCGGCCGGCCGAGATAGCGCGGCGCGGGCAGCTGCGACAGGGTCCAGAACTGCCGCGTGGAGTCGGTGGCGCGGTGGTAGAAGTCGTTGAGGTGCACCTGATCGTCGGGGAAGAAGTAGCTGCACCACATCGCGGCCCCCGCGGGCGAGCCGCCCCGGCACTCCCGCAGATCGAGAATCAGGGCGAGGGTGCCGGCGACCAGCTCCATGGCCGCGCCGATCGCCCGGGCCCCTTCCCCCGCGTCGGCGATCCACCGGATATCGAGGCAGCCGATATTGCCGTCGAGCTGCTCGACCCGCCGGATGCCCTGGTTCTGCTCCCGCAGCAGTGCGAGGAAGGCGCGGCCCGCGTCATCGTCCTCGGGCTCGGTGGACCGCGGCTCGTCCTGCCACAGCAGCCTGAGGTGTCTGTCCGGGCAGACCTCCTGAAGATGCGCGGTCACCGCCTCGCAGAGCGCGGCCCCGCCCAGTGCGTCGTACGCACCGGTGGCCAGCCGGGCACGGATCGCCCGGTCGACCTCCTCGGCGCGCTGCGGAAAGACATAGCCCGCGACGATCCGGCCGAGGGCACGGTCAATGATCTGCGCGTTGTCGGTCATCGCTGGTGCCTCGATGTGTGCCTTGCCGGTCATGGACGATGCCTTTCGATGCGGGTCGGGTCCGCCGACGGGGGCGGCGGACCGGGCGGTCTTCGCCTTCGGTGTGCTGCGGCCGGCGTCGGGCGGCGGTAGCGTGCGCTGCATGGAGCTGCAAGCACGATCGCTTTGGCTGTTGACCGAGCCGCTGCACGCCGTGTGCTACTTCGACGAGCGATGCCGTGGCCTGGGTAAAGATCTCGGTCTCAAGGGTTTCTGGATGGGGTATTTCGCCTCGCGCACCGCGCCGTTGGGAGCCGTGGAGCCCGCGGCGGCCACGGCCATCCTCGGGGGCTTCGCCCCGGGGATGGTCGCCCGTGCGCTGCCGGCGGCCTGGAGCATCGTCAGCCCGGCACATGTCCTCGACGAACGCGGCAGCCGCGCGGCGCACGCCCTGCGCCGGATCGACCCCGAACTGGACGACGCGGCGGCCGAACTGCTGCCTCCGCTCCAAGCGGTCGTGGACGAGGCACCGGCCACCGCGCGGCCACTGTTCGCCGCCAACCGCGCGCTGTGCGACCACGCCGACCCCGTCGAGCGCCTGTGGCAACTGGCGACGGCGGTCCGGGAGTTCAGGGGCGACGCCCACCACGCCGTGCTCGCCGATGAGGGCCTGGACGGATGCGAGGCCCTGGTCCTGGCCGCCGCGTCCGGACGCGTCCCCAAGGACACCATGCGGGAGGACCGCGGCTGGACCGAGGAGGAGTGGGCCGCCGCGGCGGACCGGCTGCGCTCCCGTGGCCTCGTGGACGCACACGGCGATGCGACCGACCACGGCCGCCGGGAGCGCGAGCGCATCGAGGAAGCCACCGACCGGCTGGCCGGCCGACTGCTGCGCGCACTGCCCGAGGCGGAGACCGAGGGGCTGCTGCACGGCTTGGAACCCGTGGTCCGCCGCATCCTGGCTGCTGATGTCCTCCCCTTCCCCAACCCGATCGGCCTGCCCCACCTCGACGAGCCGGTACGCCGCGACACCTGAGGCGTGTCCGCGAAGTCCCGCCTGGCTCGCGATGCCTAGCCCAGCCGCCGGCTCGCCTCCTTGAGCTTCTGTTCCGGATCCACGGTGTCGGATGCGGGCGGCGCCTGGACCGTGACCGGCTTGTCGATGTCGAGGAACCGTATGGACACGTCCAGCGGCCCCTGGGCCGCCCGCGCCCGCTGACGGAACTTCACCGTGCGGTCGCCGGGACCGACCCAGAGGTCGAGCTTCAGCTCGCTCACCCCGAGCTCCTTGTACTGCTCGATGACCTTGCTGCGGCGCTCGCCGGCCGATGGACGCTCGCCGGCCGACTGCTTCGCCGCCTCCGCCACCTCGACCACCCCGGCGTAATGCGCCGTCCGCACCCCGTCGACGATCTCCTCGCCGACCTTCCGGACGTCATCGGACCCGGGGAGCAACGACGCCTGCGCCGCCGGGTCCTGGTCGGCCTGCCGCTGCATGCCCCCGAAGCCGCCGGCCTCCTGGTCCTTCAGGGCGAGCTTGAGCCAGTGCTTGCCGCCCAGCACGGCAGCCGCTTGCCCGCCCCCGCCGACATACACAGCCTCTCCCACGAGCCGCACCGAGAACTCGCCCTCCCGCACGCCCCCGGACGCCGTCATCCGCATCTCGGCGACGCGCGGGCGGAGGCTGAACGACGCCTTGCCCTTGACGGACCCCTGCCCGGGGACCTGGCCGGCGACGCGATACGACAGGGAGTTGAGCCCCGCGCCCTTGGTGACGGCCCGCTGCACCGCAGCGACCGTGGTGGCGTCGGGCCGCCGCGACGCGCCGGAGCGGTCCCCGGCCGCGCCGTCGGCCGTGCATGCCGCCGTGCCGCCCAGCACGGCGCCGGTGAGCAGCGCCCCGACGAAGCGGGACGCGGTGCGGGAGCGATAAGCCATGGTTCCCCCATGAACACCTGGAAATGCGAAGATGCGACTGATCAGGACAGTAGCTCACGGCACTGACAATCCGCGTTGCGTATTTTCGCGGGCCTGTGGCCAGGGCATATGACCCCGGACGGGGTACGGAGCGATGCGGAGTCGCGCACCCGGGACGATTTTCATCTGGTGGTTCGATGGGTGCTTTGGGGTGCTTTGCTGAGCCAGATCGGGACACCTGCGCCGAAGAGGCGTTGAATGAGTATGGATCCTAGAGAGTTGTGGGACCGCAACGCCGTGCTGGCGGAAGCGTTTTGCCTGGGGGACGAGCGGGTGCGTGAGGCGCAGGCCAGGCTTGACGAGGCCCAGGCCGACCGGTCGCGGGTTCTGGCGGCATTCGCGGTGACGGTGGGGAGCACCGGCGCGGTGGCCGGGCTGTTCGGTCTGAACGAGCGGGAAGTGCGCATCGCCCGGCGCACGGTGGGCAAGGAGGACGCCCGCGCCGTCGCCGACGAACTGCTGGCGGCCGCTACGCCCGCCGCACCCCCGCCCGAGGAGACCACCCCGGCTCCGGAGCCCGCGGCCGAATATTCCCACCAGAACCCGTCCGCCGGAGCGCGCCCGGCCGGCACCACCCGCGAGGCCACCGGCGGCGTAGGGGCCGCGGAGCAGACCTGGTCCCCGGCGATGGACGCGGTGCTCATCGGCAGTTGGCAGACCGGAGTGGATCTGCGCGAACTCGCCGCTGAATTCGGGCTCGACCTCACCCGCTTGGTCACCCGGGCCCAACAGCTCTCCGCCCAGGGGCGGTTCTATCCCGGCCCGGTGGAAACCCACGCGGGACGCCACCGGCGCGGCCCCGGCGATGTTCATGAATCCGAATACTCCATCCCCGCCCAGCAGACCGCCTCCTGGAACGCCGCCCCCTCGGCGCACCCCATGGCGTCCGCGTGGCACACCGGCGCGATGCCGTCCACGGACTCCGTCCCGGACATGGCCGCCCTGGCCTCCGAGTGGGACAACGCGCTCGCCCCGTGGGGCACCCTCGCGCCCTCACACGAGGAGACCGCGCCGGCCCATCAGCCCTGGGCCCAATATCACCTCAGTTCCTGACGCCACCCCGGTTCCTGACGGACCCGATTCGATGCCGATACGTACGTACCCTGCCTCGCAGACCGTCCCCGGCCCGGCCCGGGACGACGCGTCCCCGCCCGGGACTCCCTGGCCCGGGGTGACGAAAGGGATGACAAGAGAGCAGGCCACAGACCTGATGGGCGCGACGCGCGGGCAGGCGCGCCGACGCCCAAGGGGGAGGACGGGAGGGGGAGGTGGCGCCGGTGGCCGGCGCCACACGAGGTGCCCGGGCGCCGACGTTCGCCGACAGCGCGGCGTTTCAGTCCACCAGCAGAGGCGAGTAAGGCTCGCCCTCCGGCGTGAAGATGAGGACGAAGTCCTTGCCGGCCCCGACGGCCACGTCCCGCAGGCGAGCCAAGGCGGCTGCCTCGGTGGGCAGGTCAAGGCCAAGAGCCGCGGCGGCACGGTCCCGACGGGCCACCAGGTCCGGTATGTCCTCCAGGTAGTCGGCTGCGAGCTCCTGGCTCTCCTCTGCGGTGAATGTTCGGCAGTCGCGCCACCACGGGGCGACCAGCAGGAGCCGCAGGAGTTCGGGCAGACCGATCGCGAGGAGTGCGGCACCTCCCTCGGAGTCCGCGTACAGGACCGGACGTTCCTCGCCGCCCGCACCGCAGAAGAAGAAGGTGCCCCCGGCACCGTCGCCCGCGAACCCCTCCAGCGCGGCGCCCGAAGCGAGGTGGACCTCCTCGACATGGTCGCCCCGGTCCAGCTCGAAATCCCCGGGCCAGGCGAGGAGATCGGCGGCCTCATCCCGTTCGCGGATGGCAGTGATCAAGGACTTCAGGTGTGGCACGGACCGGCCCTAGCCCGCCAGCTCTCCCGCATGGGGCGACAGCGTCCCCGCCGCGACCAGGGCGAAGAGGGCTATGCCCAGGAGGATGCGGTAGATGACGAAGGGCATGAAGGACTTGTTGGAGATGAACTTCATGAACCAGGCGATCACCGCGTAGCCGACGACGAAGGCGATGATCGTGGCGAACACGGTGGGGCCCCAGGAGACATGGCCCTGGCCGGCGTCCTTGAGTTCGTAGACGCCGGAGGCCAGTACGGCGGGGATGGCGAGCAGGAAGGAGTAACGGGCCGCGGATTCACGGGTGTAGCCCATCAGCAGTCCGCCGCTGATCGTGGCGCCGGAGCGGGAGACGCCGGGGATGAGCGCCATGGCCTGGCAGACGCCGTACAGGAGACCGTCCTTGACGCTGAGGTCGGTCAGGGTCTTGCGCTGCTTGGCGGCGCGGTGCCGGCCGCCGGTCTCGTCGCGGGCGGCCAGCCGGTCGGCGATGCCGAGGACCACACCCATGACGATGAGGGTGGTGGCGATCAGCCGCAGATCACGGAACGGGCCCTCGATGGCGTCCTTGAGCGTGATGCCCAGCACACCGATCGGGATGGAGCCGACGATCACCAGCCAGCCCATCTGGGCGTCGTGATCGTGCCGCAGCTCCCGGTTGAAGAGTGAGCGGGACCACGTCGAGATGATCCGCCCGATGTCCTTGCGGAAGTAGATGATGACGGCCGCTTCGGTGCCGATCTGCGTGATGGCGGTGAACGCCGCACCGGGGTCCTGCCAGCCGGCGAACGCCGCGGTCAAACGGAGATGCGCGCTGGAGGAGATGGGCAGAAACTCGGTCAGCCCTTGGACAAGTCCGAGGACGAAAGATTCAAACCAAGACATGGAAAATACGCTATCCAAGGGTGATCAAGCGCTGACCTGCGCGAGACGGGAGAAAGCGGACAGTGGCGGCGGATGCGGATCACCGCCGACCCGGGCAGCGTAACGTCCGAAGATGTCCGGGCGGCCAAAGGGGCCTGGACTGCCGTACTTGCCCCGCGGCGGCCGAGGTGATGTCCGTCGCCCGCCCTGCCGTGTTCAGCGCCCGCGCAGCGCCTTCCGTTTGCGCCACGCCACCGCCAGCGCGCCAAGACCGCTGACGGCGATGAAGCCCAGGGCGACGAGGAAGACCGGCGAGGTGGGCGTCGCGGCCCGCGCACCGGCGACGGCGTACGCCGCGGTGTTCGGGATGCTGCCGAGCGCCGTCGCGAGGAGGAAGGGGAACCAGCGCATCCGGGAGACCGCGGCGCAGTAGTTCGTGGCGCAGAACGGCAGGCCGGGGAAGAGCCGGAGGGCCAGCATCGAGCGGAAGCCGTGCTCGCTCAACTGCCGGTCGGCAGCCGTCAGCCAGCGGGCGCGCAGCAACGGACGCAGGGCGTCCTGGCCGAGGACCCGGCCGAGCCCGAAGGCCAGCCCGGCGCCCAGCACCGTCCCGGCCAGTGCGGCGGCCAGGCCGGCCTGGCCGCCGAAGAGGGCACCCGCCGCGAGGTTGAGGACCGGGCGCGGCACGAAGGCGGTGGTGCACCCGCCGTAGACCAGCGCGAAGAGCAGGAGAGCGGTCGGGCCGGACAGCCGGCCGGGCCAGCCACCCGTGAGGAGGTGCTGCGGCTGCCAGAGCAGCATGGCGGTCGCGGCGCAGGCCAGCAGGGCCAGCAGCAGCCCCAGCCGGGCCCAGGGGGAGAACAGCACACGCGTGCAGCGCGCGGCGAGGCCGTCGGGCGTTGCGGCGGGCGGGAACATCCCGGGAGCGTAACCGACCGGGACGCCCGGGAGCCGTCACCGGGCCCGTACGCCCCGTGAGCCGAGCGCATCGCCGTTCTGGCCCGGTCCTCGGCGGGCCGGGCATGGTCGAGGCGCCGCGGCCCGTGTCCCGGATAAATCGTTCGACGCCGGGGAGGTCGACCGGCACTATATGACGCATGTTCCGGCATGCCTTCCTCGCGCTCCCGTCCGCAGTCGCGGACGCGCCGAAGGCTGCCGTCGATCATCTCGCGGCCCTCGCCGCAGCGGACTTCGCACCCGTAGGTGCCGATGCGGTGGCAGCGGCCACCGCCGTCGCAGCAGCCGCCGTCCCGGCCGCCGCAGCGACCGACGGCGCACGAAGCTGACCCTCTCCGGATCGTCCGGCGGACCCCGCAGGGGGAGGGTCGGCCGGTCTCAGGGGTCCCCACGGCGTCAAGTCGCCGTTCTCACCGCATTGTTGCGAGGAAGAACACCATGCCCAAGACGGCATATGTGCGCACCAAGCCGCACCTGAACATCGGCACCATGGGCCACGTCGACCACGGCAAGACCACTCTGACCGCGGCCATCACCAAGGTGCTCAGTGACCAGGGGAGCGGGACGTTCGTGCCGTTCGACCGTATCGACCGGGCCCCGGAGGAGGCCGCCCGTGGCATCACCATCAACATCTCGCACGTCGAGTACGAGACCGGCACCCGGCACTACGCCCATGTCGACATGCCCGGCCACGCCGACTTCATCAAGAACATGGTGACCGGCGCGGCGCAGCTCGACGGCGCGATCCTGGTCGTCTCCGCGCTCGACGGGATCATGCCGCAGACCGCCGAGCATGTGCTGCTCGCCAGGCAAGTCGGCGTCCGGCACATCGTCGTGGCCCTCAACAAGGCCGACGCCGGCGACCCGGAGCTCACCGACCTGGTGGAGCTGGAGGTGCGCGAACTGCTCGGCGCGCACGGCTACGACGGGGAGCATGTCCCCGTCGTCCGGGTCTCGGGGCTGCGCGCGCTGGAGGGCGACCCGCGCTGGACGCAGGCGATCGAGGCGCTGCTGGACGCCGTGGACACCTATGTCCCGATGCCCGAGCGGTATGTCGACGCGCCGTTCCTGCTGCCGGTGGAGAACGTGCTGACCATCACCGGGCGCGGCACGGTCGTCACCGGAGCCGTCGAGCGCGGCACGGTGCGGGTCGGCGACCGGGTCGCGGTGCTCGGCGCGGAGACCGAGACGACGGTCACCGGGCTGGAGACGTTCGGCAAGCCCATGGAGTCCGCCGAGGCCGGCGACAATGTCGCGCTGCTGCTGCGCGGTCTCCACCGTGACCAGGTGCGCCGTGGGCATGTGGTCGCCGCGCCCGGCAGCGTCACACCACGGCGCCGTTTCACCGCCGAGGTGTATGTGCTCTCCACCGAGGAGGGCGGCCGCCGGACGCCGCTCTCCACCGGCTACCGGCCGCAGTTCTACATCCGTACCGCGGACGTGGTCGGCGACCTCGACCTCGGCGAGCGGGGCATCGCCCGCCCCGGCGAGACGGTGACGGTGTCGGTGGAACTCGGCCGCGAGGTGCCGCTGGAGCGGGGGCTGGGCTTCGCCATCCGTGAAGGCGGCCGGACCGTCGGAGCGGGCACCGTACGCACCGTCGAGGAGTGAGAAACCGCAGGTCATCAGGCTGTGCCCGGCGCCTCTTCGGTGCCGGGCGCAGCCGCCCGCTGTCCCGGGGACAGGCGGGTGCGAGACTGCTCGCCACGGATGACGAGGGTGATCCGGCCGCGCCGTACTGGTGCGGCCGGTCGTCCTGAAGGCGCGAGGGAGACCCCATGGCGGGCACGGCACTGGTCCTGGGCGGCGGCGGGCTCACCGGGATCGGCTGGGAGATCGGGATGCTGGCCGGACTCGCCGAGGCGGGCGTCGACCTCACCGGGGCCGATGTCGTCATCGGCACCTCCGCCGGCTCGATCGTCGGCGCCCATCTCACCTCCCGGCAGCTGTCCCTGGAGGAGATGTACGAACGCCAGCTCGCCGTACCGGAGGCCCGGTCGGCCGCCCGTATGGGCCCGGCCGCCCTGGCCCGGTTCGCGGCCATCGCGCTGCGCTCCCGTGACACGGTCGCCTTCGGCGTCCGCATGGGCAAGCTGGCGCTCGCGGCCCGTACCGTCCCCGAGGAGGAACAGCGATCGGTGATCGCCCGGACCCTGGGGATGACCGACTGGCCGGCCCGCCGGCTGGTGATCACGGCGGTGGAGGCGGTGACGGGGGAGCGGACCGCGTTCGACGACACGAGCGGGGTGCGGCTGCTCGACGCGGTGGGCGCGAGCTGCGCGGTCCCCGGCATCTATCCGCCGGTCACCATCGACGGCACCCGCTGGATCGACGGCGGGGTGCACTCCAGCGCCAACGCCGACCTGGCCGCCGGATATGGCCGGGTGGTGGTCGTCGCGCCGATGGCGGCCTCCGGCGGGCCGATCGCCGGACCGCGGGCGCAGGGCGCGCGACTGGCGCGCGGCGGCGCCCGGGTGTGTGTGATCACCCCGGACCGGGTGGCGAGGTCGGCGTTCGGCCGTAACGTCCTCGACCCGGCCAAGCGCGCGGACGCGGCCCGTGCGGGGCGCCGGCAGGCCGCCGCGCATCTGGCGGAGATCCGGCGGGTCTGGTCGGACTGACCGGTCGGCAGGTACCCGCGGCGACCGTGGCCCGGGCGCCCCACCCGCACCGGCACAATGGGACGGTGGACGAAGCACCCGAGCCGATACCCGTCACCAGGACCGTGGACTGCGGCACCGCCAAGCTGCTGCCGGACGTCGACCGGCCCCGCGCCTGGCTGCTGACCGTGGACGGCGCACCGCAGTCGTACGTGGACCTCGACGCGCCCGCCCATCTGGAATTCGAGTACGTGCGCCGGCTGGCATACGTCCTGGACGAGGCGGCCGCGCCGGGGCAGCCGCTCGACGTGCTGCATCTGGGCGGCGGGGCGCTGACCCTGCCGCGCTACCTCGCCGCCACCCGTCCGCACTCCCGGCAGGACGTCGTCGAAGCCGACCGCGGGCTGCTCGCCCTGGTCACGGAGCATCTGCCGCTGCCCGGCGGCAGCGGGATCACCGTGCATGCCGAGGACGCCCGCGCGGCACTGGAGGCCGCGCCGGAGGACAGCGCCGATGTCATCGTGGCGGATGTCTTCGGCGGGTCGCGGGTGCCGGCCCAGCTCACCTCGGTCGAGTACGCACGGGCCGCCGCACGGGTGCTGCGGCCGGACGGCCGCTATGCGGCGAACCTCGCGGACAGCGCGCCGTTCGCCTTTCTGCGCGGCCAACTCGCCAATTTCGCCACGGTCTTCGAGCATCTCGCCCTGATCGCCGAGCCCTCGGTGCTGCGCGGCCGCCGGTTCGGCAACGCCGTGCTGCTCGCCTCGCGGGAGCCGCTCCCCGTCGCCGACCTGGCCCGGCGGACGGCCGGTGACGCCTTCCCGGCCCGGGTCGAGCACGGCGCGGCGCTGCGGCGGCTGATCGCGGACGCGGATCCCGTACGCGATGCCGAGGCGGTGGCGTCCCCGGTGCCGCCGGACGGCGCGTTCAGCGTGGGCTGACCCCGGCCGGCTACGGCCCGGCGCCGCCGCTACCGGCTACTCCGCCGCCGCGGTGTCGGGTTCCGTCGCCCCGGCCGTGCGGGCGGCCGGCACCCCGGCGGCCGGCTCCGGCGTCGTACGCCGTGTCAGACGCCGGATATCCGGTACGCACAGCACCGCCGCCGTCAGCAGCACGATCAGCGCGGAACAGCCCCACAGCGCGGCCCGCCGGCCGATGGCGTCCTGGACGGGGCCGGCCAGTGCGGTGGCCGGCGGGACCAGGGCCAGGGACCCGAGCCAGTCGTAGGACGAGACCCGGGAGAACTTCTCCTCAGGGATCTCCTGGTGCAGCGCCGTCATCCACGTCACCGCGAAGACCTCGATCGCGATCCCGGTGGTGAACATGACCGTGGTGAGTCCGGCCGCGGGCAGCGGGACGGCGAGCGCGGCGGACGGGAGGGCGAGCGGGAAGACGCACAGCGCACCGGTCAGCAGCATCCGGCGCGGTCGCACCCGGGCCATCAGCAGGGCGCCGCCCACGGTGCCCACACCGAACGCGGCCAGCGCCAGCCCCCAGGGCCCGGGGCCGCCCAGATGCTGCTCGGCGACCAGGGGGCCGTAGACCGCCTCGGCGGCCGACACCACCGCGTTGACGATGGAGAACTGGACCACGACCGCCCACAGCCAGGGCCGGGAGGCGACCTCGCGCCAGCCGTCCCGCAGATCGTGCAGCATTCCGCCGCCGGGGCCCCGCTCGGGGACCCCGCTGACGTCGAGGAACGCGCGCAGCGCCGCCGCGAGCGCGAAGGCGGCCGAGTTGACGGCCAGCACCCAGCCGGGCCCGACCGCGGCGACCAGCGCGCCGCCCAGGGCCGCGCCGCCGATGTTCGCGCCGTTCATGCCCATGCGGAACACGGCGAAGGCGCGCCCGGCCTGGTCGCCGGAGACGCTGGCCAGCACCATGCCCTCGGAGGCCGGAGCGAAGAACGCCTGCCCGGTACCGCCGAGCGCGGCCAGCAGCGCCATCTGCCACAGCCGCGGCTCCCCGGCCAGTACGAGCAGCGCGAACAGGCCCTGGGAGAAACAGCTGAGGGCGTTCGCGGCGACCATGACGCGATGCCGGGGGAACCGGTCGGCGACCGCGCCGCCGACCAGCAGGAAGCAGAGCAGCGGAACCGTCCGTGCGGCGGCGACCAGACCGACCTCGGTGCCGGAACCGCCGGCGGCGAGCACCGCGAAGGCGGTCGCGATCAGTGCGCCGGAGCTGCCGAGGTTCGCGATCACCGTGGCGCCGGTGAGCAGCAGATAGTTGCGCCCCGCCCATGGGGGGACGGCCTTCACCACGACCGCACCGGCCGGGAAGGTGCCGTGGCGGACCGCTTCCGGCTCGGGTCGTCCGGCCGGTGCACGGGGCGTGCAGGGCACGTCACCCGTCCGTCTCCGCTGTGCTGCTGTCCTGGCCACATGAGCGTCAACGATAAGGCGGGCGGGACACGGGCAGCACGGGTTGTTGCCGGGCGTCCGGCGAAGAGCCGGCCCATGACGCGGCCGGCTCTTCACACCTAAGCTACCGCTAGGTAACATGACCGTATGTCCTCCGAGACCCTGCCGTCGATCGGCGAAATGATGGCGGCATCCGTGCCGATGGCCCGCACCCTGAACCTCGAGTTCACCGAGACCACCGCCGAGCGCGCCGTGGTCCGCATGCCCGACCAGCCCGACTTCCACAACCACGTCGGCGGTCCGCACGCCGGCGCGATGTTCACCCTCGCCGAGTCGGCGAGCGGTGCCATCGTGATGGCGGCCTTCGGTGACCAGCTCGGCCGCGCGGTGCCGCTGGCGGTGCGCGCCGAGATCGGCTACAAGAAGCTCGCCATGGGGCCCGTCACGGCCACCGCGGAGCTGGGCCGGCCGGTGGCCGAGGTCGTCGCCGAGCTCGACGCCGGAGAGCGCCCGGAATTTCCGGTGAACATCGCCATCACCCGCGAGGACGGCGCGGTGACCGGCGAGATGAGCATCGTGTGGACCCTGCGCCCCAATAAGTGAGCTGCCTCTCCATCGGGCCCTCACGGCCCGCCGTGCACCGCGCGGCGGGCCGTCGTGGTGTCCGGGCGCCAGATGTTGCGTAGCGCACGTGGATTCGGCCCCCGGGCGGCCCGATCGAGTACTCTTCCCGGGGCGCGCTGCGGTGCGCCAGGGGACTGATCGGCACGGTGTCACGGACGTCGGGCCACGGCCCACGGGGCCCTACACCAGCGGAGGAATCGGCGTTGCACATCCAGGAGTGGCTCGAGTCGGTACCGGCCGTGAGCGTCTACCTCCTGGTGGGGGTGGTCATCGGCCTGGAGAGCCTGGGCATTCCGCTGCCCGGCGAGATCGTCCTCGTCAGCGCGGCGATCCTCGCGGCGACCCAGGACCACATCAATCCGTTCGTGCTGGGCGCCTGTGCGACCGCTGGCGCGATCATCGGTGACTCCATCGGGTATCTGATCGGACGCAAGGGGGGCCAGCCCCTGTTGCAGTGGGCCGGCCGCAAGTTCCCCAAGCACTTCGGCCCCGACCATGTCGCGATGGCCGAGGCGAAGTTCGACAAGTGGGGTATGTGGGCGGTCTTCTTCGGCCGTTTCATCGCGCTGCTGCGCATCTTCGCCGGCCCGCTCGCCGGTGTCCTCAAGATGCCGTACTGGAAGTTCCTGATCGCCAACGTCCTCGGCGGCATCGTCTGGGCCGGCGGTACGACCGCGCTGATCTACAGCGTGGGTGTCGTCGCCGAGGAGTGGCTCAAGCGCTTCTCCTGGCTCGGGCTGGTCGCCGCCCTGCTGTTCGGCCTCGGCTCCTTCCTCCTGATGAAGCACCGGGCGAAGAAGGCGGCCGCCGCCCGCGAGGCGGCCGAGAGCCCGGTCCCGGCGACGGTCGACTGACCGCGCGGCCGTTTCCCGCGGCTCGGTCCATGGGGCGTAATCGCTGGTGAACACCGGTAGTTGAACGCCCGAGCACGGCAACTCACCTACAGGCGACGCCCGTCCGGTCCGTCACGGACGGGCCTCGCGTCAGGGCATCAGCCAGACGTCGGGTCCGCCGTCGCGCCATTCGAAGACGCCGGTGTCGTCCCAGACGAAGGTGGAGGCGCAGAAACCGGCCCGGCGCAGGATCGCGGCCACGTCACCGGGGCGCAGCGCCCGGCCCAGATCCTGTCCGTAGAGCGTCACACGGCGACCGCCTGTGCAGGGCGGATGCACGATCACGGGGGCACGCTTCATACGCCCCAGCATGCGACCGTCACGGCGCCCCCGCATCCCGAGCGCGACAGGCCCGTCACCCACCGTGTCCGCCTTCCGGGCGGCCACCGGCCACCCCGGCCTTCACGGCCCCGTCCGCAGCCGCGAGAAGAACGGCTGCGGCGGTACGTCCGGCCCGCCGGGCCGCCACCACGGGGCCTCCTCGTCAGGGTCCGGCGGCGGCTCCCCGTCGCGCACCTCACGCCGCAGACCGGCCAGCAGATCGCGGGCCCCGGCGATGAACAGGGGGTCACCGATGAGCTTTTTGGCTGCCAGTGCCGCATGGCAGGCCCGCAGCGCCGCCGCCGGCTCCCCATGGGCGCGCTCGGTCGCCGCACAGGCATAGAGGATCGTGGAGTACAGCCAGAAATCGCCGTCCGAGTGCCGGCTCTCCCAGGCGCGACGGGCCGCGTCCCGGGCCCGCTCCGGGTCGTGCGACGACAGGGCTACGGCGAGCAGCGCCCAGCTGTGGGCGGGCCCCGGGCCGAACCACGGGTCCCGGGAACGGTGCCGGGCCGCCTCCTCCAGACAGGCCACCGCCGCCTCGGTGTTCCCCCGGTACAGCGCCAGTACGCCGTGCGCATGCGCGATACGGGCCAGCCCGTCGGAGTCCGCATGCATCACGGCCGCCGTCCACGCCTCGTCGAGCAGCGCCTCCGCGGCGCCGAGCGCGTGCTCCTGCGCCGCGAGGTATCCGGCCAGCCACAGCGCGCGGGCCCGCAGCGCGGTGTCGTCCCGCGAGAGCAGCAGCAGCCGGTCCAGATGTGCCCGCCCCTCGCGGCGGAAGCCGCAGGCCGCCCAGTGGAACCACAGCGATACCGCGATCTCCAGCGCGCCGAGCGCATCCTCCGCGTCCTGCGGGGGCCGGGTCAGCGCCGCATCGAGATTGGCCTGTTCGTCCTCCACCAGACGTACGGCGATCTGCTGATGGGGGCCCTGCCAGGCGATCTGGGCCTCGGCCGCGAGCGCCGCGCAGGCCTGCCGGAACCGTCGCAGCGCCGCGGCCTCCTCGCCCGCCTCACGCAGCTGCGTCCGCCCGAAGTCGCGGGCGGCGCGGGGGAGTCGGTAGCGCGGTGGCAGCGCCGCCCCGGTGTCCTCCTGCGTGCCCCCGGCGTCGCGTACGCGCTCCACGACCGAGGCGGTGAGCAGTCGTTCCAGCGCGCCCTCGACTGCGGCCGCAGGAACGTCACAGCTGGTGCAGACACAACCGGCGAGCCAGGGATCGAAGTCGCCGGGCAGCACCGAGAGCCGCGCCCAGACCCGCCGGTCGAGGGGCGAGCAGAGGGCGTAGCCCGCGGCCTGCGCGGCGTAGAGCGAGGTGTGCCGCACGGTCGCCGCCGGCCCCGAGTAGAACAGCGGACCGTCCGACCCCACCTGTGCCGCGAGCTGTGGCAACGACATCCGGTCCAGCTGTTGCGCGGCCAGCGCGATCGCCAGCGGCGAGCCCTCCAGCGCCTGGCACACGGCGACCAGGAGCTCCGGCGTGGCGGCCCCGGCGCGTGCGGCCAGCAGCTCGACGGCCGGCCCGGCGACCCCCTCGCCCAGTGTCACCGGAAGCGGTGCGATGGCGACGGTCCGCTCCTCGGGCAGCCCGAGCGCACCACGTGCGGTCGCCACGATGCGCAGCGTGGGATCGGCCCGCAGCAGCCGGCGTACGAGCTGTACGCATTCGTCGCGCAGTGGATCGCAGTCGTCCAGCAGCACGGTCGCGCGATAGCGCCGGCAGTGCGCGGCGAGCGCGGCAATCGCCGTATCGCCCGCCGGAGCAGGCCCAGTTGGCGCCTCCGCCGGCCCCGTCCGGCCCTGCACCGCCTCGCCGACGCAGGACGGGGCAGTCCGCCGGACGAGGGCCGTCGTGGTGTCCCGGCGGGTGCTGTCCGCCGGCCGCGCCGCCCTGAGCAGCGCCTCCGCCAGCCCGCCCGCGGGCAGCCCGTCCCAGCAGCCGACGCGGAGGACCGTGCCGTCGTGCCGGGCGGTGTGCTCCTCCAGGACGGCGCGGGCCAGCACGCTTTTGCCCACTCCCGCGGCTCCGGTGAGCGTCACGAGCGGTGCGCTGCCCAGCAGCCCGGAAACCAGCTCGTGCTCAACGGCCCGCCCCACTAGGCCGGGCAGCGGCCGGCGATCGGCACTCGCGGTCATCGGTCATCCCCAACCACGGCACAGCGCCGCGCCCTTCGGAATTGGGAACCCACCTTGCCAGAACCGACCGACCGGTAAACAACTCGTGGCCTCATCGAACGAGGGAAACCCGGCCGGTGTACTTGACGTGCCGGTGCGTCGTTGCGCGGAACCGCGCGTGCGGACCACCAGGTCAGGGCCCCCGGGGGCGGCATCGAGGGTGCCGCGGGCGATCTCAAGGCGATGTCTTGCGACCGGTGGCTTGGTGGCAGCGTGACTGCTCGCGGCCGGCCCGAGGAGCCAAGGAGACGTCCCGATGAAGTGCCTGCGCGTCCGCGCTGTGGTGAGTGTGGTGGCCCTGGGGCTGCTGGCCGGCTGCGGCGACGGCCGGGACACCGTCCACGCCTCCGGCATGCCGCAGCCGCCGGCCCATGCCGCGGACGCCCGCAACGGACAGCCCCGGGTGGTGCCGCCCCGCGGACCGCGCTCGTCCTTCACCGTGTTCCGTCCGACCGGGGGCGGGACCCGGGTCGTGACGACGAAGTGGCACGGCCGCAAGTCCGGTTTCACCGGCGGCATATGGGCCTGGGTGCCGCCGGAGTACCACCAGGCGCGCTACGCCAGGAGCGGCTTCCCGGTGCTGATCGCGCTGCCCGGTGCCTACGGCTTTCCGTTCAACTACTGGGCGGGGGAGGCCTTCGCGCTGGAGGAGCGGATCGCGAAGTGGTCGCGGCAGGGCCGGACGCTGCCGTTCATCGTCGTGATGCCGGTGCTCAATCCGGGCCGGACGTACTACGACGGCAGCGACATCCCCGGGCAGCCCAAGATGGGCACCTGGCTGACCGAGGACGTGCCGGACTTCGCGCGGGCCAACTTCCGTACGTACGACAGCCGTGACGGCTGGGCCTTCATGGGTTCCTCGTCCGGTGGCTTCGCCGCGCTGAAAGCCGTCCTCAAGGAACCGCAGAAGTTCAAGGCGGCCGTCGTCAACGGCCCTGACACCGCGCCGGATTCACCGCTGTGGCAGGGGCACCCGGCGGAGATGCGCGCCAACGACCCACGCCATCTGGCCCGTCGGCTGGCCGCGCGCAAGGACTTGCCGGTCTATCTCGCCTTCGAGCTCGGGAGAAAGGAGGCGGCGGTACCCGATGTGAAGCGCTTCATCAAGGAGTACACCGGCGGGCCGGTCCATTCCACGCTCTTCGAGATACCGGACGGCGTGCACAGTGGCCACACCTACATCCGGCGGATGGCCGAGTCGCTGCACTGGATCAGCCGGCGGATGCGGGGCCCCGAACCGTCCGCGTGACGCACCGTCGCCCGGCCGGGCGCACGACGGGGACTCCTGTTGCCGCAACCGGGCCACCGGCAAGAATTGTCCGTGACCCGGCACGTGGGCACGGCCGGTGTCCGTGTGGTGCCCAGGCCGAAGGAGAACTGTGCGGAATCTGCGAGCTGTCGGCCTGGTGCTGGCCGGTACGGCTCTGCTGGCAGGCAGCTTCACGGCGGGCAGCCGGTGGCTGACGGACCGGGATGCGACCAGTGAGGTGGACGGGACGTCCGACACCGTCCCGCGCGACGAGATCGCCCGCTCGATCTCGGGCCATCTGTCGCTTCCGGTGATCCCCAGGGGACCGCGCTCGGTCGACTGCGCGAAGGACCTGCGGGCCGTCAAGGGGGCCCGGACCCAGTGCACGGCCCACTATCTGCGGGGCACCGACCGGGACATGACCGTACGGGGCGTACGCGTCCGCGGCGGCGAGATCACCTATGTCCATGACGCGCCCCATCGCTGACCTTTGCTGAACCCGGTTGCACGTTGCGTTCGCTACGGCGCAGGGGGCAGCGCGTCAACGGTCCGTCAGGAAGCGGGCGGTCCGGTTGCGCCGTCAGGACCGGCATCAACGCCCAATGGACCCAAAGTGGGCCTTTGTTGAATCTGCTTCAGATGCTGCAACTGTTCAGATCGCCGTTGGACGACGGGTGTTGCTGTGATGCTAAGATCATCGCACTTGCCAACCGGGTAGTCACCTGC
Organism: Streptomyces lydicamycinicus; assembly: GCF_000829715.2. Classification (NCBI taxonomy): domain Bacteria; kingdom Bacillati; phylum Actinomycetota; class Actinomycetes; order Kitasatosporales; family Streptomycetaceae; genus Streptomyces; species Streptomyces lydicamycinicus. The sequence continues at coordinate 359,172 of NZ_BBNO01000007.1, forward strand.
TAAGGCAAGAAAGAAATTCCGCGCATTGGCCTAAGAAAACCGCCACCCCGGGGAGAACTATGCCATTAGCCGGCCCTTCGATGGCTTTCTGGCAGGCGACTGTGCGCGGCCGTACACGTATGTCTGGGGCCGTGGGTGATTCTCTGCGTCGCGGCCAGGCATACGACACCTGGTGGCTCCGTCGTCCGAAGAGAGTCTTATGACGCAATATTTCCAGGATCCAGCTTTCTGGGGATTGATCGCTGGTACCCCTGTTGCTGCAACCGCGGTTATTCGCGGCAGAATGAAGATCGCGGATCTTCGAAAAGAAAAGGCCGAGCTCAAGCAGCACTACGCCAATCTTGAAGATCACTACACGGAGGCCGTCGAAGAGGCCAAGGACCGGGCCGAAGAGGCAACCAAGACGACCCTGAAGGCCGCCATGCGGACCCTCCAGGGGCTGGCCAGCGAACAGCAGCTGGCGATTTCCAAGCTCCAGGAAACCTATGGCGAGCACAAGATCCTTCAGGATCTGCTCGACATCGACCACATGAACTCGCAGTTCGCGCGACGTGCCCAGTCCATCGCCGTGCTCTGTGACGGCTGGCTCGGCCGGCGCCGGCACAATGCCTCGCTCTACGATGTGGTCCGCAGCGCCAAGGGCCGTATTCGCCATTTCACCCGCGTCGAGATCCGGTCCCAGAGTAATTTCGCCATCGTGAGCCGCGCGGTGGAACCGGTTGCGCTGGTGCTTGCCGAACTGCTGGACAACGCCACCAGCTATTCGGCGCCGGAAACGATGATCGAGATCAATATCCGGCCGGTGCCCAAGGGCGTCTGCATCATCGTCGACGACGCCGGTGTCGGTATGAACGAGGAGGAGAAGGCACGGGCCGCTCAGCTGCTGTCGAGCGAGAATGCGGCCAGTGTCTCCAGCCTCGGTAACCCGCCGCAGTTCGGATTCACGGTCATGGGTGTGCTCGCCGCCCGCTACGGCTTCAGCGTATCGGTGGATTCGACCTCTCCCTACGGTGGCGTGCGCGCGGTCGTCCTGCTCCCCGACGATCTACTGACGTCTCTGCACGAGCCCGAGGAGAGCCCTGCCGTGGCCGCGTCCGCTCCGTTGCCGCCTGAGAACGCCCCTGGTCACCCGGCCCATGGCACCCCGGCGCCGGCCGCGCCCGGATACCCGCCGGCCGGCCCTCCGGCTCCCGGCCCGTCGCCGCTGGGACAGCCGTCCGGTGCCCGTCCGGTCCCCGAGACCACGGCCGGCGGTCTGCCGAAGCGCCGCCGCCGCGGGGCGATTTCCATCGTGCCGACCGAATCCGAGAGCACGGAAACCCCGGTGCGTGACAGCGCAAAAGCGGCGTCCGTCATGGGCGCATTCCAGCGCGGCACGCAGTCCGGCCGACGTTCCACCAATGCAAGCAGTGAAGGGCCTGAGGTTCAGTGAACTACGATCTGTCGTGGATGCTTGACAGTGCTCTGGAATTGCCGGAAGCGCAGCATGCCATCCTCGTCTCCGCGGACGGTCTGCTCATGGCCCGTTCGAAGGACGTCGGCCGGGACCACGCCGATACCGTCGCCGCGGCCATGAGCGGAATGCAGTCGCTGAGCCGTACGGTCGCCGACTTCTGCCACGGCGGTGCGCCTGCCAACCGGCCGCAATGGCGGCAGACACTCGTCGAGTTCGACCATGGCTGGGTCTTTCTGATCTCGGCCGGCGAAGGCGCCTATCTCGCGGTTTCGGCGTCGCCCGATGTCGACATGGCAGAGATCACGTTCCGTATGCAACAGCTGGTGGGCCAGCTCGGTAAGGCACTGACCAGTCCGCCTCGTGAGAGGGCTGATATCCAGCCATGACCACTGACGACGAGCCGGAGCTGGAACACGAAGCAGCGGAATTAGTACGGCCGTACGTCATCACCAACGGCCGCGATCTTCTTGACGGCAGTGACTTCTCGCTGATCACCCTGGTCACCGTGCACGCGGATCCACCGCGCACGAAACCCCTCGATCCGGAGAAGCTCAGCCTGCTGGAGCTGTGTTCGGGGGGTTTCCTCTCGATCGCCGAGATAGCCGGGCACACCCGGCTGCCGGTGGGCGTCGTCAAGATTCTGGTGTCCGATCTCGCGCGCGAGGGATATCTCTTCTCCCGCGCGCCCATACCTACCGCTCAGCTTGTCGACCGGCAAATCCTAGAGGAGGTGCTGAATGGGCTCCAGGCTCGCTTTGGATGACGGCGTGTACCTGCGCAATTCAGTGCAGACCGCGGCAAAGATCCTCGTGGTCGGACACTTCGCCGTGGGGAAGACGACATTCATCGGCACCATGTCCGAGATTCCGCCGCTGCGGACCGAAGAGATAATGACCCAGGCGGGCGCCGGAATTGACGACCCGAAAGGCGCGCCCGATAAGACCACCACCACGGTCGCCATGGACTTCGGCCGGCTCACGCTCAGCGAGAAGCTGGTCCTCTACCTGTTCGGAACACCCGGCCAGCAGCGCTTCGTTCAGGTGTGGGAGGACATGACGCGTGGTGCGCTCGGGGCGCTGGTCCTGGTCGACCCCCAGCGGCTCGACGAGTCGTTCCCTGTCATGGACCTGGTGGAACACTACGGAATCCCCTACGCCATCGCCGTGAACCGCTTCGACGGGACGCCTGCGCACTCGCTCGACGAGATCCGGGAGGCTCTGGACCTGCTTCCCGAGACGCCTGTGGTCAGTTGTGACGCACGGGACCAACGTTCCTCGGCCGATTCACTGATCGCACTCGTCCGATATCTCCAGTCCCGCCTCAACTAGGAGTTCAGGCATGCAATCTCACTCGGAATTCCAGAGCCCGCCGCCCGGCTGCCCCGCACACGCCGGCGGCGAAAGGGCGCCCCTGCACGGGCCGGAGTTCGCCGCGGCGCCGGAAGCCTTCTACGACATGCTGCGGCAGTACGGACCCACCGCGCCCGTCGAGCTGGCTCCCGGAGTGGAGGCCGAACTCGTCACGGAGTACGCCACGGCGCTCCATGTCCTTCAGAACCCGGACACGTTCGCGCGGGATTCCCGCCGCTGGCGCGCGCTGAACGAGGGGCGTGTTCCGCTGGACAGCCCCGTGCTGCCGATGATGATGTACCGGCCGAATTGCATGTTCTCGGACGGTGCGGAGCATCTGAGGCTGCGTCAGGCAGTGACGGAGAGCTTCGGACGTCTGGACATGCACCGGGTGAGCAGGCATGTCGACCGCGTCGCGGCGTACCTCACCGACCAGTTCAGTGCCCGGGGCAAGGCCGATCTGATCAGCGACTATGCGCAGCTGCTGCCGCTGCTGGTCTTCAACGATCTCTTCGGCTGCCCGGCGGAGATCGGCGACCGGCTGATCAGTGCCATCTCCAACCTCTTCGACGGGGTCGATGCGGAGCGGGCCAACGAGGTCATGGCGGGCGCCCTGTTCGAGCTGGTGGCCCTGAAGCGCGTCACGCCGGGTGAGGACATCACCTCGTGGCTGATGCAGCACCCGTCGCGGCTGACCGACGAGGAGATGGTCCATCAGCTCGCCCTGCTCATCGGGGCCGGCACCGAGCCGGTGCAGAACCTCATCGCCAACGCGCTGCGGCTGCTGCTGTCCGACGAGCAGTTCGCCGGCGGCGGTGGCGATCTCCTCGTCGAGGACGCCATCAACGAGGTGCTGTGGAACAGCCCGCCGATCGCCAACTACGCGACCCACTACCCCGTGCACGAGGTGGAGCTCTCCGGGAACAAGCTGGCAGCCGGAACCCCGGTGCTGGTCAGCTTCGCGGCGGCCAACGGGGACCCCAGCCTGTCCGCGACCCGGCAGACGTTCAGCAAGCGGGCCCATCTGGCCTGGGGAGCCGGGCCGCATGCCTGCCCGGCGAAGGATCCCGCGCTGCTGATCTCCATACGGGCGATCGAGAAGCTGCTGAACACGCTGCCCGACATCGAGCTGGGCGTGCCGGCCGAGACGCTGACCTGGCGGCCCGGTCCGTTCCACCGGGCGCTCAACGCGCTGCCCGCGCGCTTCACCCCCGTACGCAGCGAGCGGCGGGGCCAGCAGCCCGGCGCGGCGGCCGGTCCGGGCGGGGATGCCCGCAACCGGGGGCAGCAGAACAAGCCGCAAAAGGGAAGCTGGTGGAGCGGATTCCTCAGCTGGTGGCGGGTGTGATGTTCACGACAGCTTGAATGTCCGTGCGTCGCATGAACGTTCGGCAGTAGGGGTATGCAGGGCAGGCGACTTATTGAGTGATCTTCCGAAAGAAGGTGTCGCCTTGCAGCCCGCCCTGGCCGCTGCCCCCATTGACCGACGCAGTGTGGTTTCGCTTTTTTCCCGTCTGCGCACGGCCGATGGCCAGTCGAATTCATTGCCGTTGTACGCGAAACTCAGGGCGATGGGGGATATCGTTCAGGCGCCCTGGGGAGGCTACTTGGCGACCTCGTACGGGCTGTGTCATCAGCTTTTGCGAAGTAGATCCTGGCGGGTCCCGGACAGCGCCTGGCGGGCCCGCCAGGACGATGCGGCCCGCTGGAACGCCTCTGCGTCACGCCAGATGGGTGACACCCTGCCGATGCTCAACCCACCGCACCACACACAGGTGCGGCGCTCGTTGGGCAACGTTTTCGACCGTAAATCCCTGGCCGACATGAAGAGTTCGGTCGAGCAGACGACGAGCCGGCTGCTCGACCGTTTCGAAGAAGAACTCGCGTACGGCCCGGCCGATTTCTGCGCCCTGGTCAGTGAAGAACTTCCGGTGATCACCATCGGTGAATGGCTGAAAATCCCGCCCGCCGACTATGCGCTGCTGCGTTCGCTCACCCATGACCAGGTGTACACCCAGGAATTGTTTCCGACGCCGAGTCAACTCGCGCTCTCTGATGAATCGACTCGCCAATTGCGGGAGTATTTCACTGCCTTGGTGAGTGAACGAAGGCGAAAACCGGGCAATGATCCGGTCTCGTCATGGCTGCGCGTCTGGGACGCACAGGAGCCCGACCGGGAAGCCGCCGGCGAGGCGGTCTACGCCCTCACGCTGTTCATGGTCCTGGCGGCACTGGAGACGACCGCACATGTCCTGTCCAGCGCGGTCCGGCTGCTCCTGGAGCACCCCCGCCAGCTGAACTGGCTGCGGGTCCACCCCGAGCAGATACCGGACGCGGTCGACGAGGTGCTCCGCTACGACGCCCCGATCCACATGATCAGCCGGGTGGCTCCCGAGGACACCGAACTCGCCGGGGTGACCGTCCGCAAGAACGAGATGGTGCAGCTCATGGTCGGTGCCGCCCATCACGACCCGAACCACTACGCCGCCCCGGAGGACTTTGACATCCGCCGTCGGGCGTCCCATCTCAGCTTCGGCGGGGGGATTCACTTCTGCCTGGGCAACGCGCTGGCCCGTATGGAGGCGGACTGCCTGCTCACCGCGCTGCTGGAGCGGCTGCCGGGGCTGCGGATCGGCGCCCCGCCCCTCTGGGAGCCCCGGGTGGCCTTCCGCCGCATGATCACACTTCCGGTTGTCCGTGGCTGACATCGGCGGGCACCGGTCTCCCGCACAGCGGAACAACGAAACAAGGAACACCATGATCCACGACTTCAAGTCCCTCCTCGTGACACAGGAAGGGCCCGTCCTCACGGTGCAGTTGAACAGCGCCGAGACAGGTAACGCCATCTGCGGTGAGATGCTCGACGAGCTTCTCACCGTACTGGGCGCCCTGGACGACGACTCCGGTATCAGGGTCCTGGTCTTCTCCGGCGCGGGCGAGGACTTCTGTCTGGGCGGTGACCGCGCGGAATTCCCCGCTCTGCTCGCCGAGGACCCCAGCGGGGTGGGGCTGCGCGCCCTCGGGAACAAGGCGCGCCGGGTGTGCGATGCCCTGGCGAGCACCGACGCGGTGACCATCGCGCGGCTGCACGGCGGGGTGGTCGGGGCCGGCGTGGGGCTGGCGGTCTTCTGCGATCTGCGGGTCGGCGCGGACACCTGCCGCTTCCGGCTGCCGGAGCTGGGGCTGGGGGTGCCGCCCGCCTGGGGCGGGATCATGCCGCGGCTGCTGCACGAGGTGGGCGCGGCGAGGATCCGTGAGCTGATATTGACCGCCGACAACTTCGACGCCACGACCGCGCAGGAGCTGTCCATCCTGCACAAGGTCGTCCCGGAGGAGCAGCTCGACCGTGCCGTCACGCAGTGGATCAAGCCGCTGGTCCGCCGGTCCCCCTCGGCTCTGCGGACCGCGAAGCTGATGCTGAACGCCTACGCCAACGTCAACCGCCTCGCGGACGCCACCCTGTTCGACGCCGAGCTGCTGTCCTCCGCGCTGACCGTCGCCGCCTCCACCCGGCGCTGAGCCGCCGGCCGCGGCGCGGGCCCGTCCCACGGCCCGCGCCGCGGCGTCCGGACCCCGCGCCGTCCCCGTAGGCCGGATCAGTCCCCGGCGCCCGCGACCGCTTCCCGGTGCTGTGCCGCCAACTCCAGATACATGGCCGCGTTGAGCTTGATGGTCTCGCGCTCCTCGTCGGTCAGCTGCCGCTTGACCTTCGCCGGCACCCCGGCGACCAGCGAACCGGGCGGGACCTGCATGCCCTGGGGGACCAGCGCCTGTGCGGCGACCAGCGAGCCGGCGCCGATGTGCGCGCCGTTCAGCACCGTGGCACCCATCCCGATCAGGACATCGTCCTCGACCGTGCAGCCGTGCAGCACCGCGTTGTGCCCGACCGAGACCCGTGCGCCGACGGTCACCGGGAAGCCGGGATCGACATGGACCGTGCAGTTGTCCTGGATGTTGCTGTCGGCGCCGAGCGCGATCGGACCGCAGTCAGCCCGCAGCACCGTGTGGTACCAGACGCTGGTGCCCGGAGCCATCGTGACCTCGCCGAGCACGACGGACGTGGGGGCGGTGAACGCCTTCTGATCGATCTTCGGCTCCTTGCCGCCCACCGGTGAAATCAACGCCCGTGCCGTCATCCTGGACCTCCTCGTCGTTCTGCGCCGCGCCGACAGCACCGTAGACGACGGGCGGCTGCGGGCGGTGCCGGACGCCGGTGGGGCGAAGATCACAGCCCGTGGCGGGGCCGTCCGGCCGCGGGCTGAGTACGGTGTCCGAGTGCCGATAAACCAGAACGTGTTCTCGTCTGTCGCGGCCTGGCGGCGCCGGGCCGTGTCGCGCGCCGTCCACCGTGGCGCGCGCTGGGTGCGCGAGGCCGCGGCCGTGACGGCCGAGCGCCCGGGCCCGTACCGCTTCCGCCGGATCGGCACCGGCACCCGGCTCGCCTACCCGCAGGGCACGGTCTTCGGTGACCCGTGGATCGAGCTCGGCGACCACTGCATCATCGCCCAGGACGTGACGCTGACGGCGGGCATGATGCCGGACCTCGATCTCGGTGCGGAGCCGATCCTCACACTGGGAAACGGTGTGGTGCTGGGCCGCGGCAGCCATGTGATCGCCGATGTCCGGCTGACGATCGGCGATGACTGCTTCTTCGGTCCCGGCGTCTATGTGACCACCACCAACCACAGTTATGACGACCCCGAGGTGCCGGTCGGCAAGCAGTGGCCGCGCAGTGACCCGGTCGCCATCGGCCCCGGCGGCTGGATCGGGACCGGTGCGGTGATCCTGCCCGGGGCGCGGCTGGGCCGGAATGTGGTGGTCGCGGCCGGGGCGGTGGTGCGTGGTGAGGTCCCCGACCACGCGGTGGTCGCCGGCGCGCCCGCCCGGATCGTCCGGCGCTGGGACCCGCGGCAGGGCTGGCAGCCGCCGCTGCGCACACCGGCGCCGGTGCCGATCCCCGAGGGCGTCACCCCGGAGCAGCTGGTCGCGCTGGAGGAGTGGCAGGCGGCGCAGTCCGGCGAGGCGTACGAGTCGTCCTGATCCGGCGTCAGGCGCGGCGGAGCGCCGACGGCCCCGATGTGGTCAGCCGCCGGAGGCGAGCAGGGCCGAGCCGACCAGGGCGAGGGAGGCGCCGGCCGTCTGGACGGCCCGCAGCCGCTCCTTGAGGATGCCGAGTGCGGCGAGCGTGGTGACGACCGGGTAGAGGGAGGCGAGCACCGCGGCGATGGTGACCGGTCCGCTCTGCGCGGCGAGGGCGTAGGTGCCGTTCGCGGCGACATCGGCGATACCGACGAAGCCGAGTGCGGGCAGCGCGTCCCGGAGGGCCGGCAGCCCGCCCTCGGGCAGGGCCGGGGTGCCGCGCCGCACCGACGCGTACAGCGCGACGCCGCCGACCGCGACATTGCACAGCCGCTGGACGAACAGGGCGAGAAAGAGCCCGGTCACGGTCGTTGACGCCTCCGAGATCAGCGCCATCACCGCGCCGAAGCCGAGCGCCGAGATCACCGTCAGTGCGATCGTCCGCCGGGCCACCGAGGCGCCGCTGATCCGCGGGCCGCCGGCCAGCACGACACCGACCACGGCCACCAGCATGCCGGTGACCTGGAGCAGCCCCGGCCGCTCACCTGCCACGATCCCGACGCCGAGCGGGACGAGCACGGTGCCGAACGAGGCGAGCGGGGAGACCACGCCCATCGGGCCGAGCGCCAGCGCGCGGTAGAAGCAGAGCATGGCGGTGGGGCCGACGACACCCGCTCCGACCGCGAACCACAGCTGCGGCCCGGCCTCCCGCCAGCCGCCGGTGGCCAGCACGATGGCGCCCAGCACGACGGCGGCCAGGGCCTGGGAGACCACCACTACGGTCAGCGCCTGGAGGCGTCGGGTGAGCAGTCCGCCGCCGAAGTCGGCGAGCCCCCACAGCAGGCTGGTGGCCAGGGCGAAGACCGCTGTCATGGTGAAACCTCGCAGTACAGTGAACCGGACGCTGAAGTACAGCACACCGTAGTGCAGCAGACTGTACTGGGGTATCGAATATATTGGCCTCGACTTGGACGGACCGTGACGGATCTCGACCAGCTCACGCAGTCGCTCGCCCGCAATCTCAAGCACTGGCGCGCCGAGCGCGGCTTCACCCTCGATGCGCTGGCGGCCCGCGCCGGTGTCAGCCGCGGCATGATCATCCAGATTGAGCAGGCCCGTACGAACCCCAGCGTGGGGACCACTGTCAAGATCGCCGACGCGCTCGGCGTCAGCATCACCACGCTCCTTGACTACGAACAGGGCCCGCAGGTACGCATCGTGACCCCTCAGGAGGCGGTCCGGCTCTGGTCCACCGACGCCGGCAGTTTCACCTCGCTCCTGGTAGGCGCTGAGGCACCCGGCCCCTACGAACTGTGGGACTGGCGGCTGATGCCCGGCGACGGCAGCACCTCCGATCCGCATCCGCCCGGCACCGTCGAACTGCTGCATGTCCGGGCCGGCACGCTGACGCTGGTCGTGGACGGCGAGGAGCACGAGGTGCCCGCCGGTGCCTCGGCGACCTTCGAGGCCAAGGTCGCGCACGGCTACCGCAACGACGGCACGGAACCGGTCGAGATGACCATGTCGGTGATCATCCCGCCCGTACGCTGAGACGGCCCGCCGCCGGGCCGTCCCGGCTGTTAGCTTGGCGGGCATGCCCGTCCCGATGGATGCTTTTGACGAGGTCCGGCCCGCCGTCGAGTGCCTGGACCTGCTGCCCGAGCCGGTGGCCGCCGCGATCCGTGCCTGGGGCGGCTCCGTGCCCGTCGAGGAGCTGCGCCACGTCGACACGGATCCGGCGATCGCCGACACCGCGCCGCTCGTCGAGCGCTACGGCCCCTGGCTCCTGGAACAGTCGGCGAACTGTGTGGTGGTGGCCGGCAAGCGCGGCGGCGAGACCACCCTGGCCGCCTGTGTCGTCCTCTCGCACACCCGCGTCGACGTCAACGGGGTGGTACGCCGTCAACTGGGCGCTCGCAAGGCGTCGTTCGCGCCGATGGACAAGGCCGTCGGCGACAGCGGGATGGAGTATGGCGGCATCACCCCGATCGGCCTGCCCGCCGACTGGCCGCTGTTCGTGGACGCCGCCGTCGTCGACACCCCCTACGCCCTGATCGGCAGCGGCAGCCGCCGCGGCAAGCTCATCGTCCCCGGCAAGGCCCTGGCCGAACTGCCGGGCGCGACGGTGTTGGAGGGGCTGGGGATCGCCTGAGGGCTGCGCGCCCGGCCGGTCCGCGCGGAACGGCGGCTCGCGTCACGCTCCCGTACGGACGCCCGCCGCCCACCGCTCAGCCCAGACGGGGCAGCTCGATCGCCGGACAGCGGTCCATCACCATGTCGAGACCCGAGTCGCGCACCCGGTCCCAGGCCGCCTCGTCGACCACCCCGAGCTGGAACCAGACGGCCTTCGCCCCGACCGTCACGGCCTCATCGGCGACCGGGCCCGCCAGCTCGCTGTTGACGAAGACATCGACCACATCGACCGGGAAGGGGATCGCGGAGAGCGAGGGGTACCCCTGCTCGCCATGGACGCGCTCGGCCTTCGGATGCACCGGCACGACCCGCTTGCCGTAGCGCTGGAGCACCTCCGCGACGCCGTGCGCCGGGCGCTGCTCGTTGTTGGACAAGCCCACGACCGCCCAGGTGTCGCCGAGCTCGGTCAGGATTCTGCGGATCGTACCGGGGTCGCCGTACACGCACTGCCTCCTGCGGATGGAAGGGTCCTGTGCCGCTCAACGGACGGCGTGACCCGGAGATTCCCGTCGCGGAGGGCGACCCCTGCGCGGGGTGACGGCAGCCGGTGCGCGCCGTACGGCAGACGCCCCGCCCGAAGGGGAAGACGGGCGGGGCGGGTCTTCTGCGCGGTGGTTCAGTTCGCGCCGCGGGCCATTCCGCTGCCGGCCATCCCGGCCCCCACCACGGTGCTGCCCTTCGCGGCACGGGCCGGTTTGCCGATGCCCCGGCCGCTGCCGACGGGCTCGGCGCCGCCGGCCCCGGTCCCCGGACGCGGTGCCACGGGCGCGGCCGGTTCCCGGGATTCCGTCCCGGTCACCCCGGCCAGCGCCGCGCGCAGCTCCTCGGTGTCCACCAGCATGCTCACCGGCCCGGTCGGGTTGAGGTACAGGGCGTGCCCCGGCGGCAGCTGCTCGACGAGCTCGGCCACCGGCCGGCGGTCGTACAGCAGCCGGCCCACCGATTCGAGGTAGCTCTGCGAGGTATAGACAGGGATCACCGGGGTGCCCTCGGGCGAGGCGGCGGCCAGTGGCGTACCGGTCGCGGTCACCAGGACGGAGACCTCCGCGCGCGCCAGCGCCTCCGAGACGTCCTGCCCCGGCCCGTAGCCGGTCGCGGCGAGCTGGAGTGCGCCGTCGACCGCGTCCGTCGGCTCGGACCAGTCCAGCATCTGGGGCGACGGCCGGTACTCCGGATTGTCCCGCCACTCCTCGATCTCGCCCGTCGGACCCGACCGCCACTGGCCGATCAGCGCCCACAGCGGTGGCGGCCCCTCTCCCCGCCAGGTCAGATCCACCATGGCCAGCCAGTGGTCGGGCGCCGTGCGCGCCGCCTCGATGACCTCCGGCGGGGGCTCGGGCATCTCCTCGCCCGTTACCGGAACGCCCGCCGTCATCGCCGACTGTGTGCTCTCTTCCATGCAGCCCTCCGCAAACCCGCCGTTCCTACCTGTACGAGCGGGGCCCCGGAAACACGAGGCTCTCGCACCGCCCTCACAGTGCCCACGGGCAGCGCGGACGTCTCCCCGACGCACCGTGCGGACGGGGCGGGTACGCCGCGTGGCCGTGCGCACTGCGCCCGTACGGCGGACCCCCGCGCCCTTACGGCGGACACCCCCGCGCGGCGCGGACCACCGGGACCGGCCGGTGCCCGAGGTCGCCGGCGCCGCATAGGCTGGCCCGATGCAGGAGCAGTACCGCACGCTCGCGCGCGAGGGTGTCCACGAGATCGAGATCAACAAGTCCCGCTTCCTCTGCGCGCTCGCGCCCGTCGCGACCGAGGCCGAGGCCCAGGACTTCATCGCGCGCATCCGCAAGGAGCACCCCACCGCCCGCCACCACTGCTTCGCCTACGTCCTGGGCGCCGACGGCGGTATCCAGAAGGCGAGCGACGACGGCGAGCCGGGCGGTACCGCGGGCGTGCCGATGCTTCAGATGCTGGTGCGCCGCGAGGTCCGCTATGTCGTCGCCGTCGTCACCCGCTACTTCGGCGGCGTCAAACTCGGCGCCGGCGGCCTCATCCGCGCCTACGGGGGCGTCGTCGGCGAGGCGCTCGACACGCTGGGCACGGTCACCCGGCAGCGCTTCCGGCTGGTGACGGTCACCGTCGACCACCAGCGGGCCGGCCGGGTGGAGAACGACCTGCGCACCACGGGGCGGGCGGTGCGTGAGGTGACGTACGGGGCGGAGGTGCGCCTGGAGATCGGGCTGCCGGAGGCCGATCTGGACACCTTCCGCGCCTGGCTGGCGGACACCACGGCCGGTACGGCGCGGCTGGAGCTCGGCGGCGAGGCTTATGGGGAGCTCTGACCGGGCGGGCCTGGCGCGCAGTTGCCGTTTTTCGACGGTGGCCGGTCGCGTCGCCGCCCGGCACCGGCGGTGGGTCCCTCCGCGGCAGGCGTTCCGGTACCGCACCGGCAAGCCGAGGCTGCTTCTGTTCGCCTGAACGGCCGGGCAACTGCGGACACCTGCACCGGCCACGGATGCAAGAATGAGGCCCGCAAGGAACGGGGCGCGGACAGTGGTCGCCGTGGTGGGAGCCGGTGGCCCGGGCCGTGGTGGCAGGGTGCCGGTTCGTGGGCTCTCGGAGGGGAAATATGCAGGTCGGAGTGGCTGGGTGAGATTTCTGCACACCTCCGACTGGCATCTCGGGCGGTCCTTTCACCGGGTGAATCTGCTCTCCGCCCAGCGCGCGTTCCTCGATCATCTCGTCGAGACGGTGCGTGCCCGGGAGGTCGACGCGGTGCTGGTCGCGGGCGATGTCTACGACCGTGCCGTGCCGCCGCTCGCCGCCGTCGAGCTGTTCGACGACGCCCTGCACCGGCTCGCCGGGCTCGGTGTCCCGACGGTGATGATCTCCGGCAACCATGACTCGGCCCGCCGGCTGGGCGTCGGCTCCGGGCTGATGGAGCGGGCCGGAATCCACCTGCGGACCGACCCGGCCGACTGCGGCACCCCCGTGCTGCTCGCCGATGCCCATGGTCCGGTGGCGCTCTACGGACTCCCGTATCTCGAACCCGCCATGGTCCGCGACACCCTCGGGGCGCGGCGTGCCGACCATGCGGAGGTGCTCGGCGCGGCCATGGAGCGGGTACGGGCCGATCTCGCCGGGCGGCCCGCGGGGACGCGTTCCGTGGTGCTGGCGCATGCCTTCGTCACCGGCGGCGCGGTCAGCGACAGTGAGCGCGATATCACCGTCGGCGGGGTCGCCTCGGTCCCGGTGGCCGTCTTCGACGGGGTGGACTATGCCGCCCTCGGGCATCTGCACGGCTGCCAGACCCTCACCGAGCGGGTCCGCTACTCCGGCTCTCCACTCGCCTACTCCTTCTCCGAGGCCGAGCACCGCAAGTCGTCATGGCTCGTCGATCTCGACGCGGACGGCGCCGTGCACGCGGAGCGGGTGGACTGCCCGGTGCCGCGGCCGCTGGCCCGTATCCGCGGACGGCTGGAGCAGCTGCTGGAAGACCCCGGACCGGCCCGGCACGAGGACTCCTGGGTCGAGGCGACCCTCACCGACCCCGCTCGCCCGCATGAGCCCATGGCCCGGCTGCTCAAACGCTTCCCGCACCTCGTCAGCCTGGTCTTCGACCCCGACGACGGGCCCACCCGCTCGCTGGCGTCGTACGCGCAGCGGCTGCGCGGACGCAGCGACCAGGAGATCGCCGAGGACTTCGTGGAACACGTACGGTCCGGCCGCGCGGCCGATGAGCAGGAGCGGGCCGAACTGCGTTCGGCGATCGACGAGGTACGCGTCGACGACATGGCGGCCGAGGTGGCGCGTTGAGACTGCACCGGCTCTCCGTCACCGCCTTCGGGCCGTTCGGCGGCACCCAGACCATCGACTTCGACCGGCTGACGAGGGACGGTCTCTTTCTGCTGCACGGCGCGACGGGTGCGGGCAAGACCTCGGTCCTGGACGCGGTGTGCTTCGCGCTGTACGGGTCGGTTCCCGGGGCGCGGCAGAGCGGCCAGGCACTGCGCAGCGATCTGGCGGACCCGCTGACGCTCACCGAGGTCGTGCTCGAACTGACCGTGGGCGAACGGCGGTTGGAGATCACCCGGCTGCCCGAGCAGCCACGCCCCAAGAAGCGGGGCAGCGGCACGACGAAGGAGAAGGCGCAGAGCAGGCTGCGGGAGTTCGTGCCGGCCGGGGCCGGGGGACCGGCGGACGGCGACGGGCCGGAGGGTGATGGCGGGCCGGGACGCGGCGACGAGCCCGGGGGCGTCGGCCACTGGAAGGCGCTGAGCCGCTCGCATCAGGAGATCGGTGAGGAGATCGGCCAGCTGCTCGGTATGAGCAAGGAGCAGTTCTGCCAGGTGGTGCTGCTGCCGCAGGGCGACTTCGCGCGCTTTCTGCGGGCCGATGCCGAGGCGCGTGCCCGGCTGCTGGGGCGGCTCTTCGACACCCGGCGGTTCGCCGCGCTCGAAGAGCAGTTGACCGCGCGCCGCAAGGCCGCCGCGGACACCGTCACGGCCGGTGACGAACGGCTGCTGGCGCTGGCGCACCGGATGGCGCAGGCGGCCGGGGAGAGCGCCGACCTCACCGATCCGTCGGTCCCGGCGCCGGACCGGGCCGGGGCGGCGCAGCAGGGCGCACCGGCGCGCGGACGTGGCGCGGCGGCTGCCGGCGGGCGCGGGCGGGCGACGGCGACGGCCACGAAGCGGGCGACCGTACCGGGGCAGGCCGGGGCCGTGGAGCCCGGCGGACCGGCCGCATCGTCCCGTGCTGGCGCCACGGAGGATCCGGCCGCACCGGGCCCCGGCGAGCCGGGCTTCGCGGACGCGGTGCTGGTCAGAGCGGCGGTCGCCCGGGTGAGCACACGGGAACGGCTGACGGTCGCGGACTCCGCGCTGCACGCCGCCGAGGCCGCCGAGCGGATGGCGGCAGAGAGCTGGGAAGAGGCCCGTGAACGCGACCGGCTCCAGCAGCGGTACGCGGACGCCCGGCGGCGGGCCGCCCGGCTGGAGGCCCATGCCGAGGAGCGTGCGCACACCCGCGAGAGGCTGGAGCGGGCCCGTGCGGCCGCGGAGGTCGCGCCCGCGCTCGCGCTGCGCGACGCCGCCTGGCGTGAGCTGGACGCCGCCCAGCGTGCCGAGCGGCAGCGCCGGATCCCGCTGCCGCCGGATCTCGCCGATGCGGAGAGCGATCGACTAGCCGCGCTGGAAAGGGAGTTGCGGGAAGATCTGGGATCGCTCGGCGCGGCCCGGCGGGCCGAGCGGCGGGCCGCCGACATCGGCCGGGAGCGCGCCGCCCTCGACCGCGAGACGCGCGCCGACGAACAGACGCTGCTGGACGCCGCCGAGTGGCTCGCCGCGTGGGACGACGCCCAGCGTGCCCATCAGCAGCGCATCGAGACGGCACAGGAGGCCACCACCCGGGCCGAACAGCTCGGCGCCCGGATCGAACCGGCCACCGAGCGCTGGGAAGCCGCCCGCCGCCGCGACCGTCTCAGCGAAGAGGTGCGGTCGGCGGAAGCGGAGTTGCTCGCCGCCAGAGAGCGGTCCGCGGCGGCTCACGAGCACTGGCTCGACCTCAAGGACCGCAGGCTGCGCGGGATCGCCGCCGAGCTCGCGGACGGACTGCGTGACGGCGAGCCCTGCGCGGTGTGCGGTGCGACCGAGCACCCCCGGCCGGCCCGGGCCGGTGCGGGCCATGTCGACCGGGCGGCCGAGGAAGCCGCGCTGACCGCGTACCGGCAGACCGAGGACGCCCGGCAGCAGACGGAGGCCCGCTGCCAGTCGGCCAAGGAGGCGCTGGCCGCCGCGGCGGCCACGGTCGGGGATACTCCGGCGGACGAACTCGCCGCGGAGGTCGCGGAGTTGCGCGCCGCATACGCCGACGCCCATGCGCAGGGGGCCGACCTCCATGCCGCCCGCGAGGCGCTCGCACGCGCCGAGCGCGAATACGAACGGCGTCGCGCCGAGCAGCAGCAGACCGAGCGCCGGGCCGCCGCCCGTACCTCCCACCGGGAGGCGCTGGACCGCGAACGGGCCACCCTGGAAGAGGAGCTGACCCGCGCGCGCGGCGACAGCCCGAGCGTCGCCGACCGGGCCGCCCGGCTGGAGCGCCAAGTGGCCCTGCTGGCCGCGGCGGCGGAGGCGTCCCGTACGGCCCACTCCTGTGCCCAGCGGCTCAAGGAGGCCGAAGCCGGGCTGTCCGACGCCGCCTGCCGCGCCGGATTCGACACCCCGCGGGCCGCCGCGGAGGCGCTGCTCCAGGACGACGCCTGGCGGGCACTCCAGCGACGGCTCGATGAGTGGCAGGCCGAATCCGCCGCCGTGGAAGCCGAGTTGGCCGAACCGGAAACCGCTGCCGCGGCGGCGCTGCCGCCCGCCGACCCGGCCGCCGCACAGTCCGCGCACCAGGCCGCGGCAGCCCGGCTGCGCACCGCCTCGGCCACGCATGCCGCGGCCCGGGAACGCTGCACCGAGCTCGACCGGCTGTCCGCCCGCGCCGAGGCCGACGCCCGCACGCTGGCACCGCTGCGCGCCGCCTACGACCGCATCGCCCGCCTGGCCGCACTCGCCTCGGGCACGTCCAGCGAGAACGAGCGGCGGATGCGCCTGGAGTCGTATGTGCTCGCCGCCCGGCTCGAACAGGTCGCGGCGGCCGCCAGTGCCCGGCTGCACCGGATGTCCGCCGGCCGCTACACCCTCGTCCACTCCGACGAACGGGCCGGCGGCGCCCGGCGTTCCGGCCTGGGGCTGCATGTCATCGACGCCTGGACCGGTCATCAGCGGGACACCTCCAGCCTCTCCGGCGGCGAGACCTTCTTCGCCTCGCTCGCGCTGGCGCTCGGCCTCGCCGATGTCGTCACCGACGAGGCGGGCGGCACACGACTGGACACCCTCTTCATCGACGAGGGCTTCGGCAGCCTGGACGAACAGACCCTGGACGAGGTGCTGGACGTGCTGGACTCGCTGCGCGAACGGGACCGCAGCGTCGGCATCGTCAGCCATGTCGCCGACCTCAAGGCACGGATCCCCGCCCAGCTGGAGGTCGTCAAGGACCGGTCGGGCTCGACGGTCCGGCACCGCGTACGGAGCTGAGCCCGGGGGCCGTCACCGGCTGCCGGTCGCGGGCCGCCCGTCACGGGCCGCCGGTCACCGCCCCCGAAAAGCGGGTGACGCCCCGGCCGGCGGCGGCGAGGGTGGGGTGTCATGACCTACGACAAGAGCAGCTCCGCCGAAGGCCTCCGGCCCGCCACCGGGGCCGCCGCACCTCACCGCGACCCGTTGCCGCTCCTCGGCCGTACCGCCCTGGTCACCGGAGCGAGCCGGCGCCGTGGCATCGGTTACGCCGTCGCCCGGCGCCTGGCCGCCTACGGGGCCGGCGTCTATCTGCACCATCATGTGCCGCACGATGCCGGCCAGCCGTGGGGAGCGGACCCGGGCGGCCCGGACGCGGTCGCCGACGGGGTGCGCGAACTCGCCGCCCCCGGCGCGGTGGTGGCCCACGGACCGGCGGATCTGTCGCAATCCGACGCCCCCGCCCGCCTCCTCGACACCGCCGCCGAGGCGCTCGGCGGCCGGCTGGACATCCTCGTCGCCAACCATGCCCTCAGCAGTGGCGACGGCGCCCTCGACACCATCGACGCGGCGATGCTCGACGCCCACTGGGCGGTCAACACCCGCTCGGTGATCCTGCTCGCGCAGGCCTACGCCCGCCGTCGCCCCGCGGGGCTGCCGGGCGGGCGGATCGTGCTGATGACCTCCGGCCAGGACCTCGGTGACGGGATGCCGGAAGAGATCGCCTACGGTCTGGCCAAGGGGGCGCTGGCCTCGGCGACCCGAAGCCTGGCCACCACGTTCGCCGGTCTCGGAGTCACCGTGAACACCGTCAACCCGGGCCCCGTGGACACCGGTTACGCGGTCGGCGAGCTCCGTGAGCGGGTCGCCGGATGCTTCCCCGGCGGGCAGTGGGGCACGCCCGACGACCCGGCCCGTTTGATCGCCTGGCTGGCGACCGACGAGGCGAGCTGGATCACCGGTCAGGTCATCAACTCCGAGGGCGGCTTCCGTCGTTGACACCCGGATACCGCCGCCATCCCACCCGTTCCGTCCCGCTGTGATGCCGACGGGCCCACGGACGGGGGCGGCGGCCGGCCATCACTGGCCATGGCCGGCTGCCGCCCCCGGAAGACCTGGTCAGAGCGCCGACAGCTCGCTCAGCAGATCGTCCAGGCCCAGCGAACCCTGCGACAGCGCCGCCATGTGCCAGGCCTTGAGGTCGAAGTCCGCGCCGTGCCGGGCGCGGGCCGCCTCCCGGCCTTGCAGCCACACCCGCTCGCCGAGCTTGTAGCCGATGGCCTGGCCGGCCATGCCCTGGTAGCGGATGATCTCGCTCTCGACGAAATCGGCCGGGCGGCTGCTGTGCCGGGCGAAGAACTCGTGCGCCAGCTGTGGCGTCCAGCGCTCACCCGGGTGGAACGGCGAGTCCGCGGGGATCTCCAGCTCCAGATGCATCCCGATGTCGATGATGACCCGGACGGCCCGCATCATCTGCGCGTCCAGGTAGCCCAGGCGGCGTTCGGCGTTGGTCAGGAAGCCCAGTTCGTCCATGAGCCGCTCGGCGTACAGCGCCCAGCCCTCGGCGTTGGCGCTGACGATGCCCACCGTCGTCTGGTACCGCGAGAGCGAGTCGGCGACATGGGCCCACTGCGCCAGCTGGAGGTGATGGCCGGGGACCCCCTCGTGGTACCAGGTGGAGACCAGGTCGTACGCCGGGAAGCGGGTCTCCCCCATCGTCGGCAGCCAGGTCCGGCCGGGGCGGGAGAAGTCCAGCGACGGCTGGGTGTAATACGGGGCCGCGGCGCCACCGGGCGGGGCGATCCGGGACTCGACCCGGCGCACCCGCTCCGCCAGCTCGAAGTGGGTGCCGTCGAGCGCGTCGATGGCCTCGTCCATGAGCGACTGGAGCCACTGGCGGGTCTCCTCGACGCCCTCGATCGCCTCGCCGTGCTCATCGCACCAGGCCAGCGCCTCCCAGGGCGTCTTCGCGCCGGGCAGCACCTTCTCGGCCTCGGTCTCCATCTCGGCCAGCAGCCGGTGGAACTCGGACCAGCCGTACGCATACGCCTCGTCCGCGTCGAGGTCGGCGCCGTTGAAGTAGCGCGCGAGGCGGGCGTAGCGCTCCCGGCCCACCACGTCCGGAGCGCCCTCGATGGCGGGGGCGTAGGTGTCGCGGAACCAGTCGCGCAGCTCCACCAGCGCGCCGGTCGCCACCTCGGCGGCCTCGGTCAGCTCGACGCGCAGGGCGTCCGGGCCCGGGTCGGTGAACTCGGCGAACCAGCTGCGGTCCGTGCCGATCCACTCGTCCAACTGGCCGATGACGGTGCGGACTTGGAGCGGACCCGCGGGCAGGTTCTGCTTGCGGCCGGCGTCCAGCGCGGAGCGGTAGCCCTCCAGCGCGGCGGGTACGGCCCGCAGCCGCCGGCCGATCGCCGCCCAGTCCTCGTCGGACTCGGCGGGGGTGACCGTGAAGACCTCACGGACGTGGTGCAGCGGCGAGCTGAGGTTGCTGACCGTGCGCAGGCCCTCGCCCGCCTCGTGAACCGCCAGCTCGGCGGTCAGCCGCTCGCGCAGCAGCCGGGCGCAGACCTGCTCGGCGGCGCTGTCCGCGCCCGGCCTGGCCTCGGCCTCGGTGAGCTTCTCCAGGGTCGTCCGGGCGAGCTGGGCCACCGCTTCCTGGCCCGTCGGGGAGAAGTCGGGGAGCTTGTCGGAGCTCTCGGCGACGCCGAGGAAGGTGCCGGTGATCGGGTCCAGTTCGACGAGGGCGTCGACATAGGCGTCGGCGACCTCGCGGGGCAGCGGGCCGCCCCCGGAAGTAGTGGTGTTGGACATACGGCCATCCTCGTACGGATCGCCCCGCCGCGTCACCATCAAAAAGCTGTACGTTGCTGTCGCTTTTCGGCGTCCTTGCCGGCTGCCGCGGCCGGTCGGGCGTCCGTACGCCCGGCCGGCCGGGGTCCCGTGTCCGGTGGCCCGGGGACTCAGCGGCGCCCGCTGCCGTCATGGATGCGTATGCTCTCGCGCGGCTCCCGTGGGGCGGTCAGCCCCGTCGGGCGGGCGGTGATCACCAGGGTGCCTTCCTCGATCTGGTAGTCGAGCGGCAGCCCGAGGCCGCGCATCGCGGCCACCATGCCGGTGTTCGAGGCCTGGGTGATCGCGTACACGCTCTCGCAGCCGGTCTCGGCCGCCATCGCCACCAGCCGCCGCAGCAGCTCGGCGCCGATACCGCGCTGCTGCCAGGCGTCCTCGACCAGCAGGGCGACCTCGGTCTCGTCGCCGTCCCACAGCAGATGGCCGAGCGCCACCAGCCGGCCCGAGGCGGTCTCCACGGCCAGGGTGCGGCCGAACCGCGGGCTGAGCAGATGGCTCAGATAGCGGTCCGCGTCGCCGACCGGGCCGTGGTAGCGCAGCCCCAGGGTCTTCGACGAGCAGCGGTCGTGCATCTCCCGGGCCGCGGACAGGTCGGAGGTGTCGGCGCGGCGGACCGTGATCTCGTTGCCCTCCGGCAGCGTCAGCACATCACGCCGTGGCGGCACCCGCTGGCCGAGCCGGGCATCCAGATCGACCAGCGCCCGGACCCGGGCGAACTCGGTGGGGGTGAACGGCAATTGCGGCCTTTCGATGGTGAGCGACCCCCCGGAGGGGTCGCGGAACTTCATGCGGTGCTCCTCCAGCACGCCCTCCGTGGGGACCTGCTCGGCGAGCGGGTGCCCGTGCAGGGAGCGTGCGGGCACCGAATGGATGGTGCAGCGGCCCAGCAACTGCCGTAGTGCGAGGGGGAGTTCGGCGGAGTCCAGGGCCGTGCGGGTCGCCAGGCCCAGCATCCGGGTCGGCGCGTCGACGAGGTCGTGTGCGTCGGCCCGCTCCAGCCAGCTGTGCCTGCCGCCCGCGCCGGCGACCGTACGGGTGAGCTCGTCAGCGGTCAGCGCATCGGGCGCGCGCAGCAGGAACTCGTCGACCGTGCCGTCGGAGAGCGGATGGGTCTGGAGGCTGAGGATGTCCACCCGGCGGGCACCCAGCGCCGTGCACAGCGCGGCCAGGCTGCCCGGCTCGTCCCGGACCGTGGTCCGCATCCGCCACAGCACCGTCTCCTGGCCGCCGGCCCCCGGGGCGCGGTCGGTGGAGGACGGCGCCGCGGCGCCGGTATCGGTCGGCGGCGGCGCGTTTTCGTGGCGTCGTGACCACCAGAAGCGGAAGCCGGCCGTGGCGGCCGCGAAGAGGCCGGCCGGCTGGAGGGCGTCCCGCCGCCGGTGCGGGCGGCGGGCGGAAGGGGCAAAGGATGCTTCAGTCATGCACACAAGCCTGACGGACAGGTGTTGCCTGATCACCAACACCTTGTGTCCGACGGGTAAAAGACGCAATCGGCGCATTGGGCCCTACTGTCCTACCCGTCCTGGTTGCAGCACCTTGCTGAACAACACCTGGCCACCCTCCTGACGCAGCCGCACCGTCAGCTCCCCGCTGCCCCCGTCGATATCGACCTCGCCGAAGTACTGCGGACTCTCCGCGGGGGAGGTGTTGGCACGGTCCGGCGCCTTGATGAACGGTTGCTCGGGCCCGAAGGTTCCGTCCATCTTCAGCGCCTGGAACCCGCCCGCGTTGAGCGGACCCGACACGAACTCCCAGAACGGCTCGAAGTCCTTGAACGCGGCCCGCTCCGGCGCGTAGTGCTGTGCCGAGGTGTAGTGGACGTCCGTCGTGAGCCAGACGGTGCCGGTCACCCGGTCGTGCTTGATGTGCCGCAGCAGCTCGGCCAGCTGTAGCTCACGCCCCAGGGGAGCGCCCGGATCGCCCTGGGCCACCGCCTCGAAGTTCGTCTTGCCGTCCGGGACGACCAGCCCCAGCGGCATATCGGAGGCGATCACCTTCCACACCGCGCGGGACCGGGAAAGCTCCCGCTTGAGCCAGCGCAGCTGCTCCGCGCCGAGGATGCCCTGCGGGTCGTCGGTCTGCCGGCCCGGCGAATTGGCGTTCCGGTAACGGCGCATGTCCAGCACGAACACATCGAGCAACGGGCCGTGCGACACCACGCGATAGACCCGCCCGCCCCGGTCGGGCCGGAGCGTACGGATCGGGAAATACTCGCTGAAGGCGCGCAGCGACCGTGCGGAGAGCACATCCGTGGCCTTCTCCGTGTACCGGTCGTCGTCGAGCAGCTGCCCCGGGTACCAGTTGTTGTGCACCTCGTGGTCGTCCCACTGCGTGATCGTCGGCACCTGCGCGTTGAAGCGGCGCAGATTGTCGTCGAGCAGGTTGTAGCGGAACGCGCCCCGGAACTCCGCGAGCGTCTCGGCGACCTTGGACTTCTCCTCGGTCGTCACATTCCGCCAGATCCGGCCGTCCGGCAGTGTCACCCGCTCGGGGATCGGGTTGTCCGCGTAGATGTTGTCGCCGCTGCACAGGAAGAAGTCCGGGTTCCGGCGGCGCATGTCCTCGTAGATGCGGTAGCCGCCGCGGTCCGGATTGATGCCCCAGCCCTGCCCGGCCAGATCGCCCGACCAGTGGAAGCGGAGGTCCGTGCGACGCCCCGTGGGTGCCGTGCGGAAAGTGCCGGAGACCGGCTCACCGGTGCGCCGCGGGTCATCCGGGTCGGCGAGCAGCACCCGGTAGTGGACCTGCTCACCGGACGGCAGGCCGTGCAGCGAGGTCACGCCGGTGAAGTCGGTGTCCGGCCCGAGCACCGGGCCGTGCCAGGACCGGGCATGCCGGAACGACTCGGTCGCCGCGGTCTGCACCACCATCCGGGCCGGCCGGTCGGACCGCACCCACACCAGGCCCGAGGAGGTGGTGACATCCCCGACCTGGACGCCCCAGTCGGCGCTCGGCCGCCCGCTGCGGGCCTGCGCCGGTGCGGCGCAGGAGAGCGCGGGCAGTGCCAGCGCCGCCGAACCCGCCGCCGCACCCCGCAGCAGCGACCGCCGTCCGAAGCCGCTGCCGGATCCCTGCGCCATCTCCAACCTCCATGCCTCGCCCGACTTCACTGCCCGCCCGTTCGTATCGCTGTCCGGTGCCCCACAGCCGAACGGACGGTGAACACCGGCCCGTTCGTCGATCACGGTGCACCGTTCGCCCGGCCGGCCCCGGGTCCCGCGACCGGCGGACCCGGGCCATGGTCGCAAGACCACCGTCCGATCGCCAGGACGCTGACGTGGTGCATACGTCCCCGATACGAGGCACCGGAACGGGTGGACGCGGGGAGAACGGCACCGCGGGCTCAGCCCACCGTGTCGAGGATGATCCGCGCCACCAGCGCCGGATCGTCGTTCATCGGCACATGCCCGCAACCCGGCAGCCGTACGAGCCGGGCGCCCGGGATGGTGTGCTTGGCGCGTACGCCCTGGCGGGGGAGGAGCAGCCGGTCGCGGCTGCCCCAGGCGATCGTCACCGGGACGCCGGGTACATCGGAGGTGAACCGCACCTCCCGGCCGGCCGCCAGCGTCGGCGCGAAGCCGGGCGCCTCGCGCAGCGCCCGGGTCTCCGCCACGACGGCCTCGGCCGAGCGGCGCCCGGGGTGGGCGTAGATGGTGCCGGTGAGCGAGGCGCGGCCGAGGGCGCTCCGGGCCAGCGACTCCACCACCGGCTGGGGCAGCGCCTGGGCGCCGGCGTACATCCCGCGCAGCACACCGAAGGCGTACCGCCGCTCGGCCGGGGTCCAGAAGCCGGCGGGTGAGAGCGCGGTGACCGACCGCACGGCGTCGGTGCGGCCCAGCTCCAGCGCGAGCAGCCCGCCCAGCGAGTTGCCCACCACATGCGGGCGCTCGACGCCGAGTTCGGTGAACGCCGCGGTGAGCAGCGGGATGACCGACGTCAGGTCGTACGAGGAGCCGCCGGGCAGCGCGGGGGAGGCGCCGAACCCCGGCAGATCGAGCGCGATGACCTCATGAGAGGCGGCGAGGATGTCGCACACCGGGCGCCAGGCCTGGAGATGGTGGCCGATGCCGTGCAGCAGGACGATGGGTTCGCCCGCGCCCTTGCGGTCGTAGGCGACCGTGAACGGCGGCCGGTCCGCGGGGGTGATACGGGCGAAGGAGACCGGGGCGGCCATGGGTGAACTCCTCTGGGGGTGCGGGACTTCCGGTGGTGCGAGCGTGCGCTGACACGATGCCAGCTGGGGCTACTGAGCGGTATGGGGCAGCCGGGGCGAGGGCCAGTGTGCCGCACACCACGCGTCCGCGCGCCGGCCCGCCACCGTTTTCGCTGGACAACGCCGGGGCGGCCGAGTGGGATGGAGGGGTGCTGAAGGATTCCACGACCGAGGTCACCGACGTTTTCGAGGAACACCGCTCCGTACTCTTCGGGGTGGCCTACCGGATGCTCGGCCGGGTGGCCGATGCCGAGGACGTGCTCCAGGACGCCTGGCTGCGCTGGTCGGACGCGGACCGTGCCGCGGTACGGGAACCGCGCGCCTTTCTCGTACGGATCACCACCCGGCTGGCCATCGACCGGCTGCGTCAGGTCCAGTCACGACGCGAGTCCTATGTGGGGCCCTGGCTGCCGGAGCCGCTGCGGACGGACGTCGGCGGCATCGCCCCGGACACCGCCGAGCGCGCGGTGTTCACCGAGTCGGTCACCCTCGCCGTGCTCGTCGTCCTGGAGTCACTCTCCCCTCTGGAGCGCGCGGTGTTCGTGCTGCGCGAGGCCTTCGGCTATCCGTACGCGGAGATCGCCACCACTCTCGACCGCAGTGAGGCGGCGGTCCGGCAACTGGCGGGCCGGGCCCGGCGGCATGTGGAGGAGGGCAAACCACGCTACGAGGTCGATCCGGACCGGCAGCGGGAGCTGACCGAGCGGTTCCTGGCCGCGGCGGCCGGCGACGATCTGGACGGGCTGCTGAGCCTGCTGGCGGCCGACGCCCGGCTGGTCGGGGACAGCGGAGGGAAGGCCAAGGCCCCGCTGCGGATCATCGAGTCCGCGGACAAGGTCGCCCGCTTCCTCTTCGGCGTCACCAAGTCCCTGCCGGCCGGCCTGGAGTTCTCCGTCCTCGAACTCAACGGCGGGATCGCGGTGTTGGCGCTCCTCGACGGTGTGCCGGACACCGTCATCCAGCTCGGGATCGCGGACGGCGAGATCAAGACCGTCTACATCGTCCGCAACCCCGCGAAGCTGGAGTCGCTCGCGGCCCGCTGAGCGGCGGCCAGCAGACCGAGCCGCGGACTCGACAGCACCGGGACATCGCCGTCGAGTCCCTCGGCGGCCGGCGCCATGGAGGCCTGCGCCAGGACGATCACATCGGCGTCCCGGACCTCCCGTACCGCGGCGGCGACCGTCGACAGATAACCGTCGGTGTCGCCGCTCTCGAAGCGCTCCCAGGCGCCGGGCACCAGGACGCTACGCACCCCGACCGCGCGGCCGGCCCGTAGCGCCTCGTGGTTGATCAGGGCTTCCGTGGGGGCGAGGGTGCTCTCCAGAGCGGCGAGTACGGCGATCCGCGGGCCGGTGGCGACCGCGGCCGCGGCCATCGGACGGTCCACCCGGAGGGCGGGGAGGCCGAGCGCGGCGCCCGCCGTCTCCGCCACCGCACCGATCGTCGAGCAGGTGCAGAGCACGGCCCGTGCCCCGTGGCCAGCCGCGTCTGCGAGTACGGCGGAGATCTCGGCCGAGACGGCCTCCGGCCCCTGCTCCCTTGCCCGGGCGAGGAGTTGAGGGTGTACGAGGTGACGCAGTGCCAGGCCGGGGGTCTCCGCGTCCCGTAGTGCGTCGAAGACCGGGACGTGGACGGGCGAGGTGTGCAGCAGCGCGAGCATGACGGAGACGGTACCCAGCGGCCCCGCTGAGGGCGTGGGCGGGACGGCCCGTTCGGGCGTGCGGGCGGGCCGAAAGTGATCCCGGATTGGTCTTGACCAAGGGTGGGGGCGGCCATATCGTCGGGATACTGCAACAACCTTTAATAAAGAAGCGCTCATAATCGGGCGCGCAGCGGGCTCACATCTGCCGAACGCGCGCGGCCCGAGTCCCATGGGGGAGCAGCCCCGGTAGCGGCCAGTGCGGAGGACAGGGTGGGGACCACGCAGCTCGAAACGGTGCCGGAGCCGAAGTACTGGCACCTCAAGACCGTGCTCAGCGAGGCGCTGGACTCGGAGTTCGCGGTCGGCGAGATTCTGCCCAACGAGCGTGATCTGGCGGCGCGGTTCGGCGTCGCGCGGGCCACGCTGCGGCAGGCGCTCGAACAGCTGGAGCTGGAAGGCAGACTCCAGCGTCGCCGCGGTGTGGGCACCACGGTCGCCCCGCCCCGTGTCGGTGTCGCCGTCGCACCCGCCCGCCACAGCTGGCCCGGCGCCGCGGGCGACGACTGGCAGCCGGTCGGCTGCGACGTAAGCGACACGGTGCCCTCCGTGGTGGCCCGCCTGCTGGAGACCGCCGCGGGCGACCGGGTGCACATCGTCCGCCGCAGCCGGGTCACCCAGGACCGGCCCCTCGCCGCCGAGTCGCTGTACGTCCCGGCGGCCGTGATCCCCGGCAGCGCGCAGTTCGACCTGCTGACCGGCCCGGCGCGGGCCCATGCGGTCCTACAGGAGCTGCAGTCGCTGGAGTTGGAGGGCCAGGACCGCACCGTCGAGCTCGGCTCGGCCCGTGCGGAGGACGCCAAGCAGCTGGACCGGCTGCCCGGCGCACCCGTCCTGGTCGTCACCACCCGCTATGTCTCGGGCGGCCGTACGACAGCCGTCGCGGTCTCCACCTACCGGGCGGACACCTGCCGTCTGACCTTCGGTGAGAGCGACGCGGTCGCGTTTCTCGCGGGGTGAGACGGCCCGGCAGCTGAGGGGGCCCGCTCCGTTGTGGCGGGCCGCCGCCGCTCCGTAGTGGCCGTCAGCGCGCCGCGGTTCGGCGGCGGCCGGTCACCGTGCTCTCCACCGCGAAGAGTTCACCCTCCACGTGGTCGAGCGCGAGCCGCAGCGCCCCGGTGGCCACCGCTGCCTCGCCCAGCTGCGACAGGGCGACCTGTGGTGGGCGCAGGCAATAACGCGCCAACTCCCGGCGCAGCGGCTCCAGTACACCCGCCAGGCCCGCCGCCCAGCCGCCGATCACCACCAGCTCCGGGTCCAGCGCCAGCACCAGTGCCGCGACATCGTGCACCAGCCGCCGGAGGAAACGGTCCACCGCTTCCCGCGCCTGTGCGTCACCGTCCCGCGCCGCTGCGAAGACCGCCGCCACCTGCGCCTCGTCCAGGGGATGCAGCGGTTCTCCGGTCGTCGACAGCAGCTTCTCCGGTGTCGCCTCCCGGCCGAGCAGATGCAGTGCGCCGATCTCCCCGGCGGCTCCGCCGAAGCCGCGGTGCAGTCGGCCGCCGATCAGCGAGCCGGCCCCCGGGCTGAGACCCGCCAGCACGAAAACGATGTCATCGGAGCCGGTCGCCGCGCCCTGCCAGTGCTCGGCCACCGCGGCGGCGTTCGCGTCGTTCTCGACCAGCACCGGGCAGCGGAACGACCGTCGCAGCCGCTCACCCAGCGGGAGACCCGTCCAGCCCGGCAGCGCGGTGCTCAGCCGGACGGTGCCGTCGGCCTCCACGATGCCGGGGCCGGCCACCCCGACGGCCCGCAGCGAACCGCGGGACACTCCCGTACGCCGCAGCAGATCGGCCACCACGGCACGGACCCGCTCCAGCCGCTCGTCGGCGGGAGCGCGCTCCTCCACGGGGCGCTGTGCGCTGTCCAGCACCCGGCCGCCCAGATCGGACAGCAAGGCGGCGACGCGGTGCGGGCCGATCTCGATGCCCAGCAGATGGCCGGCCTCCGTACGGAAACGGAACCGGCGGGCGGGCCGTCCCTGGCGACGCGTCGCACCCTCCCCGACGGCCGCCTCGACCACCAGACCGGTCTCGATGAGCCCCTCGACCACACCCTCGACCGTCGGCCGGGACAGCCCCGTCACCTGGACGAGGTCGGTGAGCGTGGGGGAGTCCGCGGCGCGCAGCGCCTGCAGCACCACCGCGGAGTTGATCCGTCGCAGCAGGGACGGGTCCCCGCCGGTGAGCCGCCCCAACGTCCGTCTCCCTCACTTTGTGTGTGGGGCGGATCGTAGCCGGTCAGAGGGTGCGCGGCGAGCCCCGCGGGAGGGGGCCGCCGGCCGCCGTGCCGCCCGCCCGTCGGTCGCGGTGCGCGCGAGACCCACCCGTGCCGGGCCGCGGGAGGGCCAATTGTCAGACCCGCGCGGTTTACTGACGACATGACCATTGACAAGCATCTGACGGTCATCGACCGACTGCGGCTGCGGGAGTTCCCGGCGGTGCCGGACCGGTCCGCCATGGTCGAGAGCGGACCCGGCTACCACATAGCCGGGCTGCGGGTCAGCGAGGAGTTCTGGGACGCGGACGCCGCCGAGGTGGCGGAGGCCGAGGAGGACTTCACCGCCGAGCTGACGGCGCTGGTGCAGGCGCTGTCGTTACGGTGGGGCGCCCCCGAAACCGTCGATCTCGGGGCCCACTTGGAACGGACCGCGCGGGGCCTGCCGGTCCGGCCGCCGCTGGACACGCTGTGCGGCTATGTCCCGCGGATGCACGGCTGGCGGGTGCAGGGCCGCTGGATCGGTGTGGGGGTGGGGCAGGGCGCGCGCGAGCTGCCGTTCCAGCTGCTGGTGGCTGTGGGGGAGGGGACGGTGGTTCAGGGTTCGCCCCCGGACAGCCCCTAGCGGGAGAAAGCGGGGGCGAGGGCCGCGGAGAGGAGGCGGTGCGGGGCGCCGGTGCCGTCGGCGGGGACGGTCCAGAGGTCCGATCCGTAGTCGCCCGGCAGCGAGTAGACCAGCGTTCGGCCGTCGCGCCAGACGGCCTGGTCGTCGATGTTGCGGTGTTCAGCGGTCGCGGTCTCGCGCAGGGTGCGCAGGTCGAGGACGTACAGCCGCCACGGAGCGTCGGGGTCGGCGCCCGCGACGCGCTTCTTGTAGGCGATCCGGGTGCCGTCGGGGGACAGCGAGGGGCATTCGACGTTGGGGTGCAGGGCCCGGAGGGTTCCGGTGTTGCGGTCGCCGCGGACGAGATAGGTCTTTCCGCCGGTGGCGGCGGTGGCGTAGAAGCGGGTGTCATCGGCGAAGGTGACGCCCCAGACGTTGATGTCGGCGGCGCGGACCCGGTGTCCGTCGACGGTCAGCGCATAGGTTTCCAGATTGGCGTCCAGGTGCCGTCCACCGGTGTCGACGACGGAGGTGCGGGTGGAGAAGGCGGTGCCCGCGTAGGAGTCACCGCTGACGAAGACGGTCCAGGCGACGGTGCGGCCGCTGGGGGAGACCCGGGCACGGGTGGGGGTGCCGGCCACGTCGTAGTGGCGCACTTCGCGCAGCCGGTTGTCCAGGAGGACGGCCCGGTAGCTGTCCCGGAGTTCGCCGTGGACGGCCTGGAGACAGATACCGGTCCCGGCGGCCGCGTGGAACCGCAGACAGTGCACCCCGGACGCGGTGCGCGGCCCGCTGAGCCGCCCTTCCGGCACGGCGGTGATCTCGTCGCGGTGCGGCCCCCAGGCCATGTTGCGGAAGAGACTCTGGTCCGGCCCGTCCAGGCGTACGGTTCCGGGGGTCACCTTCGGGCCCCCGGACTGTGTGCGGTCCTTCCGGTCGGCGCGCCCGGCGGCGGCCAGGGTCGCGCCGACGGCGACCGCGCCGAGGACGACGACGGTGGCGAGCAGGATGAGCAGGCGCGCGGTACGGCTCAGCGGGATGCGGTTCACGATGTCTGCTCCGAGGGGGAGTTCGGGCCGGCCGCCGGTCCGGCCGGGCGCAGCAGCCGGGCGCTGAGGGCCGCGGCCAGGGCCAGTCCGACGGCCGCGGCGAGGACGGCGGTGTGGGCGCCCCAGGCGGTCCAGGCGGCACCGAAGGCGAGGGAGCAGACGAAGCGCGCGGCCGTCTGGCCGGTCTGCACCACGGCCAGGCCGCTGCCACGGGCGTCCTCGGGCACCGCGTCGGCGGTCGCGGCGGCCAGCACTCCGTCGGTCGCCGCGTAGAACGCACCGTGCAGGACGAGCACGGCACAGACCGGCGCCGCGCCGTCGCCGAGGGGTGCCAGCAGCAGCCCGTAGGCGCACAGCAGCACCAGATGCCCGGCCAGGAACAGCCGCCGCCGGCCGATGCGGTCGGCGATCGCCCCCATCGGCACCGCCAGCGACAGAAACGCCGCGGCGGTGCCCAGCGGGAGCAGCGGGAACCACCCCGCCGGGAGGTCCAGCCGCCGCTGGAGGGTCAGATACAGGAAGGAGTCGCTGACGGTGGTCAGCCCGAGCAGCACGGCGCATCCGGTCAGCCGGCGTATCTCCGGCTGGCCCAGCAGCGCGCGCACCGGCGTCCGTGGCCCGGCCGATGTCCGTGGCTCGGCCGAGGTCCGTCCGGCGGTGTCCGCCGCGGCGGGCAGGGCGCGGCCCGGGACGAACAACAGCAGCACGACCACGCCCAGTACGGCGACACAGAAGCTGACCGTGAACACCGCGTCATAGCCTTCGGCCGCCGCCCGCAGCAGCAGGAACGCCACCAGCGGGCCGCACAGGGCGCCCGCGGTGTCCATCGCCCGGTGCACCCCGAACGCCCGGCCACGGGCGGCCGGTTCGGCGGCCAGCGAGATCATCGCGTCCCGCGGCGCGGTCCGCAGCCCCTTGCCGGTCCGGTCCACCGCCAGCACCGCCCCGATCAGCGGCAACGAGTGCACCAGCAGCAACAGCGGTTTGCAGAGGGCGGAGAGCCCGTACCCCACCGCGGCCACCGCCTTGTGCCCGGCGCCCCCGCCGCGGTCCGACAGCCGGCCGCCCACCAGCCGGACCAGCGCGCTCACCCCGTTGTAGACCCCGTCCAGCACCCCGAACCCCAGCGGGGACAGCCCGAGTTCGGCGACGAGGTACAGCGGGAGCACGGCGGTGACCATCTCCGAGGAGATGTCGGTGATGAGGCTGACGGTGCCCAGGACCAGCACCGTGGAGGGGACGGCGGCGCGGACGCGGCGGCTGCGGCCGGTGCGCCGGCCGCCCGGCGATGCGGAGGTGGCGGGTGCCGGGCGGCCGTCTGCGAGATACACGGGTCAGCCGGCCCAGATACCGCTGATGTCCTTGGCGTCGGCGGCCCGGCCCGCGTGCGAGGTGCCGTACATGTCCTCAAGGGTGCGTAGCACGTCGTAGTGGTTGTAGGTGGTGGCCGAGGTGGAACCGGCCTGTACGGGCTGGCCGTACAGCACGGTCGGGATGCGGTTGCCGCTGAGCCGGTTGTCCTCGTCGAAGGTGACCAGCAGCAGACTGTTGTGGGTCTTGGCCCAGTCGGCGTAGCTCTTGAGGTGGTTCTTCACCCAGGTGTCACCCGTGGACACCGAGCAGTCGTGCATGTCGCTGCACAGGTTCGGCACCACGAACGAGACGGTGGGCAGCTTCGAGAAGTCGGTCGGGAAGGCGTCGAAGGTGTGGGCCGAGCCGGTGGAGACGTTGCTGAAACCGAACCACGGGTTGTGCTTCTGCGCGTAGTTGCCGCTCTTGCAGGTGGTCGAGCCCTCGGACGGCAGCGATTCGTTGTAGCTCGCCCAGGACTTGCCGGCCGCCGTCAGCTCGGAGGCGAGGTTGGGGGCGTCGCTGAACCCCGGGTCGACGCAGCTGTCGTCGGTGACGCCCTGGGTGTCGCCGGAGAAGAGGGCGTAGTAGTTGGGCTGGCTGGGGTGGGTCTCGGCGTAGGAGGCGGTCAGGTTGGCGCCGCCGGAGGCCAGGGAGTTGAGGTACGGGGCGCTGGAGCTGCCCATCACCTGGTCGTAGGCGTGGTTCTCGAAGACGACCACGACCACATGGTCGGGGGTGGGCACGGCGGCCGTGGCGGCCTCGGCGCCGAAGCCGTTGCCCGCCCAGATGCCGAGACCGGCGGTGGCCAGGGCGAACGCCCCGGCGAGCGCGGTGACTTTGCGGCGTCGTGAGCGGCGGATGCGGTGGGAGGAGGGGGCTTCGGCGGCGGAGGGCGACGCGGACGTGGCAGGCACAGGAGTCTCCGTACGGGAGTGGGGGCTGCGCGGGCGGCGTCAGAGTAGAACCGTCCGGTAGGCATGTACATGCCTTCAAGGTGACGACCGGCCGAACGGTGCACGGCTTTATCCGCCGTCGCCCTCCGCGAACGCCGCGGCGCGCAGCCGTCCGTACTCCTCCGCCATGGCCGCCACCGTCCAATGGGCGTTCAGCCCGCTGGGGTTGGGCAGGGCCCAGATGCGGGTGTCGCCCAGTGTGCGCCGCTGGGGCCCGATCGCGGCCTTCTTGTCGTCGAAGGCGACGCGGTACGCGGTGACACCGGCGACGGCCAGCCAGCGGGGGCGCAGCAGCGCCACCTTCTCGGCCAGCAGCCGGCCGCCCTCGCGGTACTCCTGTGCGGTCAGCTCGTCGGCCTTGGCCGTCGCCCGTGCCACGACATTGGTGATGCCGAGGCCATGGGCGAGCAACTCCTCCTGCTCGGCGGGCCGGAACTGGCGCGGGGTGAAGCCGGCGGCGTGCAGCACCGGCCAGAACCGGTTGCCGGGCCGGGCGAAGTGGTGGCCGGTGGCGGCCGTCATCAGCCCGGGGTTGATGCCGCAGAAGAGCACGCGAAGGCCGCTCGCGGCCACGTCGGGGACGAGGCGGTCGCGAGCGGCTTCCAGCTCTTCGGGGGTGAAGCCCATGGGCCCTCGCGTCAGAGGATCGAGCCGGGGGTGTACGCCGCGGCCTCCGGGTGCTGCTTGGCGATCTCCCCGATCCGGGTGACGACGGCCGTCACCTGGTCGGCCGCGGCGCCGGTGAAGGAGAGCTTGTCCGCCATCAGGGCGTCCAACTGTGCCTTGTCCAGCGGGATCCGCGCATCGGCGGCGAGCTTGTCCAGCAGCTCGTTGCGCTCCGCGCCCTGCTCCCGCATGGCCAGCGCCGAGGCGACCGCGTTCTCCTTGATCGCCTCATGCGCCTCTTCGCGGCCCACACCGGCGCGCACCGCACCCATCAGTACCTTCGTCGTGGCGAGGAACGGCAGATAGCGGTCCAGCTCGCGGCCGATGACGGCGGGGAACGCGCCGAACTCGTCGAGCACGGTCAGGAACGTCTCCAGCAGGCCGTCCAGCGCGAAGAACGAGTCCGGCAGGGCCACCCGGCGCACCACGGAGCAGGACACATCGCCCTCGTTCCACTGGTCGCCGGAGAGCTCACCGGCCATCGAGGCATAGCCGCGCAGGATCACCATCAGGCCGTTGACGCGCTCGCAGGAGCGGGTGTTCATCTTGTGCGGCATCGCCGAGGAGCCGACCTGGCCGGGCTTGAAGCCCTCGGTGACCAGCTCGTGGCCGGCCATCAGCCGGATGGTTTTGGCCAGCGAGGAGGGGGCGGCGGCCAGCTGCACCAGCGAGGTCACCACGTCGTAGTCCAGCGACCGGGGGTAGACCTGGCCGACGGAGGTGAAGGCCCGGCCGAAACCGAGGTGCGCGGCGATCCGCTGCTCCAGGTCGGCGAGCTTGGTGGCGTCGCCGCCCAGCAGGTCGAGCATGTCCTGGGCGGTGCCGACCGGGCCCTTGATGCCGCGCAGCGGGTAGCGGGAGAGCAGCTCCTCCAGCCGGGCGAACGCCACCAGCAGCTCGTCCGCGGCGGTCGCGAAACGCTTGCCGAGGGTCGTGGTCTGGGCGGCGACGTTGTGCGAGCGGCCCGCCATGACCAGCTCGGCGTGCTGGGCGGCCAGCGAGCCCAGGCGCGCCAGCACGGCGACCGTACGGTCCCGCATCAGCTCCAGCGAGAGCCGCACCTGCAACTGCTCGACGTTCTCGGTCAGGTCGCGGGAGGTCATGCCCTTGTGGACCTGCTCATGGCCGGCGAGGGCGTTGAACTCCTCGATACGGGCCTTGACGTCGTGCCGGGTCACCTTCTCGCGCTCGGCGATGGAGGCCAGGTCGACGTCGTCCAGGACCCGCTCGTAATCGGCCAGCGCCTGCTCGGGGACCTCCACCCCCAGGTCCTTCTGCGCGCGCAGCACGGCAAGCCACAGCTTCCGCTCCAGCTTGACCTTGTATTCGGGGGACCAGAGCACGGCCAGCTCCGCGGAGGCGTAGCGGCCGGCCAGAACATTGGGGATGCGAGGCTTCGCAGACACAGCAGTCACGTGGTCAGAGTCTACTGGCGGTTTGCGCAGGCCAGCGCCCCGGTCCCGGCTGTATGTTCCTCCAAGCCGGATGCGGGGCCCCAGCCCGGTGCGCCGCCCGGTGTCAGCCCTCGTACGGCAGCAGCTCGGGGCGCTTGGCCGGACGGCCGTCACCGGAGGACCGGCCGGTGAGCCGACGGACTGTCCACGGCCCCAGATGTTCGCGCGCGAACCGCAGATCCGCGGCGCGCCGCGCACCCCAGCCCGGCGGTGCGGCGGCCGGCAGCGGCGCGTCCCACTCCGACTCGGCGGCCAGCCCGAGCGCCTGCCAGACCGCCTCCGCCACCCGGCGGTGCCCCTCGGCGTTCAGATGCAGCCGGTCATCGGCCCACAGTCGCGGGTCGGACAGCGCCTTGGAGGCGTACAGATCCACCACGACGGCACCGTGCCGCGCGGCCACCGCGTCGATCCGCGCGAACAGCTGCTCCATGCGTGGCCGGAAGCGCTCCAGTACGGGACCCTGCCGCCCCGGGCTGCGCATCAGCACCAGCTGCCCACCGCCCTCGGCCAGCCGCCCGGCGGCGTCCTCGAACCGGGCGCACACCCGGTCCACGTCGCACCGGGGCCGCAGAACGTCATTGAGCCCGCCGACCAGCGTCACCAGATCGGCGCCCATCGCGGCCGCCGGCCCGCACTGCTCGTCGGCGATCTGCCCGATGAGCTTGCCGCGCACCGCGAGATTGGCGTAGCGGAAGCCCGGTGCGGCGGCGGGTTCCCCGGCCGGGCCCCGGGCCGCGGCCGCCAGCCGGGCGGCGAGCAGATCGGCCCAGCCGCGGTACGAGCCGTCCGGCAGGGCGTCCGACATTCCCTCGGTGAAGCTGTCGCCGACCGCGACGAAACTGGTGTAGCGGGCATTCATCTCCATGGCGCGGTGATCCTACCGCCCGCCGTACCGCGCGGTATGCCCGGTCCCCGGGGAGGCGGATCCCCATCAGGCCGCGGGGCGTTGCAGCACCAGCTCCCGGAGCACGTCCTCCATCGTCACCAGCCCGGCCAGCCGCCCGTCGTCGCCGATCACCGCGGCCAGATGCGTACTCGATCCGCGCATCGCCGTCAGTACGTCGTCCAGCAGCGTCGAGGCCTTCACCCGGGCGATCGGGCGCAGCGTGGAGACCGGGAAGGCCAGATTGCGGGGGCTGGCGTCCAGGGCGTCCTTGACGTGCAGATAGCCGAGGATCCGCCGGGTGTCGTCGACCACGGGGAAGCGGGAGAAGCCGGACTCGGCGGCCAGCCGCTCCAGCCCCTCGGGGGTGATCCCCATCTGCGCGGAGACCACCTTCTCGACCGGCAGCACCACGTCCCGGACCGGGCGGCGGCCCAGCTCCAGTGCGTCGCGCAGCCGCTCCTGCGCCCGCTCGTCGAGCAGACCGGCCTCCCGGGAGGCCTCGACCATCTTCGCGAGCTGATCGTCCGAGAACGTCGCGGCCACCTCGTCCTTGGTCTCCACCCGCATGAGCTTGAGCAGCCCGTTGGCGAGCGCGTTGATCGCGAAGATCGCCGGACGCAGCGCCCGGGTCAGGGCGACCAGGGGCGGCCCGAGCGTCAGGGCGCTGCGCACCGGCTCGGCCAGGGCGACGTTCTTCGGCACCATCTCGCCGAAGAGCATGTGCAGATAGGTGGCCAGCGACAGCGCGATCACGAATGAGATCGGGTGGATCAGCGCGGTCGAGATGCCCACCGCGTGGAACACCGGCTCCAGGAGATGGGCGATGGCGGGCTCGGCGACGGCGCCCAGCACCAGGGTGCACAGGGTGATGCCCAACTGGGCCGCCGCCAGCAGGGCCGAGACATGCTGGAGCCCCCACAGCACGCTGGTCGCCCGGCGGTCACCGCGCTCCGCGTACGGCTCGATCTGGCTGCGGCGCACCGAGATCAGGGCGAACTCGGCGCCCACGAAGAAGGCGTTGACGACCAGCGTCAGCAGACCCACGAACAGCTGGACCGCGGTCATCGGCGGGCCTCCTTCTCCTGCTCGCCGGTGCTGCCCGGCAGCGGGGCGTGCAGCAGCACCCGCGCCGCGCGGTGGCCGGTGGCGTCCAGGACATCCATCGACCAGCCGGCCACCTCCAGGGTGTCGCCGGCTTGCGGTATCCGGCCGAGTTCGGTGGCGATCAGACCGGCGAGGGTCTCGTACGGGCCTTCCGGGAGCCGCAGGCCGATCCGCTCCAGCTGGTCGGTGCGCGCGGCGCCGTCGGCGTGGTAGGCCTTGCGGCCCGCCGCATCGGTTCCGGCGGGCGCCAGATCGGGGGTCTCCAGCGGGTCGTGTTCGTCGCGGACCTCGCCGACCACTTCCTCGACGATGTCCTCCAGCGTCACCACCCCGGCCGTACCGCCGTATTCGTCGATGACCACGGCCATCGTGCGCTTGCCGGAGAGCCGGTCGAGCAGCCGGTCCACGGTCAGCGTCGTGGGGACCAGCAGCGGCTCGCGGACCAGCTCGGAGACCGGGTGGCGGGGGCGGCGCTCAGCGGGGATGGCCAGCACGTCCTTGATGTGCGCCACCCCGACGACGCTGTCCAGGCTGCCGCGGTAGACGGGGAAGCGGGACAGCCCGGTCGCCCGGGTCGCATTGGCCACGTCCTCGGCGGTGGACTGCACCTCCAGCGCGATCGCCTGCACCCGCGGTGTCATCACGTTCTCCGCGGTCAGATCGGCGAGATTGAGGGTGCGGACGAAGAGCTCGGCGGTGTCGGGCGCCAGCGCGCCCTCCTTGGCGGAGTGCCGGGCCAGCGCCACCAGCTCCTGCGGGCCGCGGGCCGAGGCCAGCTCCTCGGCGGGCTCCAGGCCCATCCGGTGGACCGTGCGGTTGGCGGTGTTGTTGAGATGCCGGATCAGCGGCCGGAAGGCGGCACTGAAACCGCGCTGGGCGGTGGCGACCTTCTTCGCGATGGCCAGCGGGTGGGAGATGGCCCAGTTCTTCGGGACCAGCTCGCCGACGACCATCAGGACGACGGTGGAGATCGCCGTACCGAGGACCACGGCCAGCGAATCCGCCACCGAGCGCGGCAGGCCCATCGCGTCCAGCGGTCCCGCCAGCAGAGTGGCGATGGCCGGTTTGGACAGCATGCCGATGACCAGGCCGGTGACGGTGATGCCCAGCTGGGCCCCGGAGAGCTGGAAGGTGAGACCGCGGACCGCCTTCAGGGCGCTGTCCGCGCCCCGCTCGCCGCGCTCGGCGGCGCGCTCGAGTTCGCTGCGCTCGACGGTCGTCAGCGAGAACTCGGCCGCGACGAAGACACCACAGGCCAGGGTCAGGAGGAGCGCCACGCCCAGAAAGAGCAGGTCGGTCATCGAGTCACCTCCGTCCCATGATCGAACAGGATCGGGAGGTTCGCGCTCTGTCGGGAGGGTGCCCGGCAACTGGGAGGCTCGCCCATGGCTGGACGCTCACACACCTTTCACTGAGGAGGGGGAACACCATGGTAAAGGATCAGCAAAGTCGCTGGTGGGCCAAAGTCGCTGGTGAGCAAAGAGCCCGCCCCGGGGCCGGGGCGGGCTCTGCGTGCTCTGGGGATGCCGGGCTCAGCTGTCGAGGTGTTTGACCCAGCGGCTCCACTGGGGCTCGGGCGCGTAACCCGCCGCGCGCCACGCATGCTGCGCCGGCTCATTGCGGTCCAGCACCATCGCATCGCCGCGCCGGCCGCCCAGCGCGCGGAACCGCTCCTCGGCGGCCGCCAGCAGTGCGGTGCCGATGCCCTGCCTGCGGTACCCGGGGTGGACCGCCAGCCGGTAGAGATGGCAGCGCCAGCCGTCGAAGCCGGCTATCACGGTGCCGGTGAGGACGCCGTCGCGCTCGGCGAGGAGCAGGGCCTCCGGGTCCCGGGTGACGAGCCGGGTCACTCCGTCGTGGTCGTCGCTGATGCTGGTGCCTTCCGCGGCCGTGCGCCAGAACGTCAGCACGGTGTCGATGTCCGACGCGGTGGCGCTGCGGATGTGGAGATCGCTCATGGGGTGAGCCAAGCAGAGCGCCGAAGTGATCGGCGACCCCTTTCCGTATGGACGGACCCGGACCCGAAGCTCAGACGTAGAAGCGCGTGACGCTCTGGAGTACGGCGGCGGGTTTGCTGCCGCCCTCGATCTCTATCGTGCCGTCCACCGTCATCTGCACTCCGCCACTGATGTCGTCGACGGAGGCGAGGACGGCGCTCAGCCGGAGGCGGCTGCCGACCGGGACGGGCGCGGGGAAACGGACCTTGTTGAGGCCGTAGTTGACCTTGGTGGTGACGCCCTCGACGTCCAGCAGGTCGGTGAAGAGCGGGATGAACAGCGCCAGGGTCAGATAGCCGTGCGCGATGGGGCCGCCGAAGGGCCCCCGTCGCGCGCGTTCGACGTCCACGTGGATCCACTGGTGGTCGCCGGTGGCGTCGGCGAATCCGTTGACGCGGTCCTGGGTGAGGTCGATCCAGTCACTGGTGCCGAGCGGGCTGCCGGACAGTTTCTTGAGCTCGTCGATGCCGTGGACGGAAACAGTCACCTTGATTCTCCTCGGGGAGGGGCGGAAAGGGGGGCGGTCAGAACGGAAGGGGGTGGTCAGAGGGCGCCGTACCGGGCGCGGACCTGCTGCTTGAGGAGCTTTCCCGAGGCGGTGCGCGGGAGTTCACCGGCCACGACCAGGGTCTTCGGGATCTTGTACTTGGCGAGCCGGCCGGCCAGCGAGGTGAGGATTCCGGCCGGGTCGGGCGCCGCCCCTTCGCGGGGGACGACCACCGCGCGGCCGACCTCGCCCCACTCGTCGTCGGGGACGCCGATGACCGCGCACTCGGCGATATCGGGGTGGGCGAGGAGGGCGTTCTCGACCTCGGCGGGGTAGATGTTCTCCCCACCCGAGATGATCATGTCCTTGAGCCGGTCGACGATGGTGACATAGCCGTCGGAGTCGATCCGCGCGGCGTCGCCGGTCCGGAACCAGCCGTCGGTGAAAGCCACCGCACTCTCCTCGGGAAGACCCCAGTACCCGGGCATGACATGCGGCCCGCGTACGACCACCTCGCCGGTCTCTCCCACGTCCACCGGCGTCAGGTCGGGCCGGGCGACGCGTACCTCGCTGAAGAAGTGCGGGACGCCGGCGGAGCCGCCCTTGCTGACGGCGTGCTCGGCGTCGAGGAAGAGGGCCCCGGGGGCCGCCTCCGTCATCCCGTACCCCTGAAGGAACGACAGGCCGCGGCGCTGGTAGGTCTCGATGAGCGAGCCGGGGACCGGTGCGCCGCCGCAGGTGAGGGTGCGCAGCGAGGAGAGGTCCGCCTGCTGCCAGCGGGGCCGGCCGGCGAGCCGGCTGTACATGGCCGGCACCCCGAACATGAACGTCACACGGTGCTCCTCGATCAGATCGAGGGTCGCATCGGGGTCGAAGGACCCGGTCAGGACACAGGCGCCGCCCTTCAGCAGTACGGGCAGGGTGAGCATGTTCAGCGCGGCGGTATGGAACAGCGGCGCCGACACCAGCGCCACCTCGTCGGCCGTCAGATCGCTGTCCACCAGGACATTGACCGCGTTCCAGGTGAGGTTGGCGTGGGTGAGCATCGCGCCCTTGGGGCGGCCCGTCGTGCCCGAGGTGTACATGATGAGGCCCACCTCGTCGCCGCCGACGGGTTCGTCGACGGGGTCGCGCGAGGAGGCCGCGAGGAGGTCCTCGTACTCCGGGCCCACGGTGACGGTTCTCCGCAGGTCCACGGCGCCCCGCAGCTCGTCGACGACGGCTGCCTGCGCCGGGGAGTGCACCAGCACACTCGTCCCGGAGTCCATCAGCTGGTACGCGATCTCGGGTGCGGCGAGGCGGGTGTTGAGCGGCACGAACACCGCGCCGAGCAGACCGGCCGCGAAGAACGTCTCCAGGAAGGACGGGTGGTTGGGGCCGAGGTAGGCGACCCGGTCGCCGCGCCGGACCCCCGCTTCGCGCAGCGCGTGGCCCAGACGGGTGGTGCGCTCGTGGAGTGCGGCATAGGAGGTCGGCGCGCCCTCGTGGAGGAGGGCGGTACGACCGGGGGTCTTACGGGCCCGGCGGGCGGGCCATGACCCCAGTCCCTCGTTGCGCATCACAATCTCCTTGTCAGGAGCGGGATTCGGGGTCCGGACCGACGAGCCCGAGGAGCCGGGCGGCGTTGTCCCTGAGGATCTTCGGCCTGACCTCGTCCTTGAGCGGAAGTTTGGCGAAGTCGGCGAGCCAGCGGTCGGGCGTCAGGACGGGGTAGTCGGAGCCGAAGAGCACCTTGTCCTGGAGCAGCGTGTTGGCGTAGTGGACGAGCTGTTTCGGAAAGTACTTGGGTGACCATCCGGACAGGTCGATATGCACGCCCGGTTTGTGTGTCGCGACGGCGAGAGCCTCGTCCTGCCAGGGGAACGACGGATGCGCCAGGATGATCTTCATCTGTGGGAAGTCGGCGGCGACGTCATCGACATACAGCGGGTTGGAGTACTTCAGCCGGATGCCCCCGCCGCCGGGCACACCGGCGCCGATGCCGGTCTGGCCGGTGTGGAAGAGCGCGATGGACCCGGTCTCCTCGATCACCTCGTACAGCGCGTAGGCGAGGTCGCGGTCGTTGGGGAAGAAGCCCTGGATACTGGGGTGGAACTTGAAACCCCGGACGCCGTACTCCGACACCAGCCTCCGGGCCTGCTTGACGGCGGTCCTGCCCCGGAAGGGGTCGAGCGAGGCGAAGGGGATGAGTACGTCGGGGTTGGCGGCCGCGGCCTCCGCGACCTCCTCGTTGGGCACCGGAGGTGTGCCGGTGGCGGATTCGGCGTCGACGGTGAAGACGACGGCAGCCATCCTCCGTTCCCGGTAGTACGCGGCCATCTCCTCCAGGGTGGGCTTGCGCTCGCCCTCGACCTTGAAATAGGCGCTGGAGGCGGCATACAGGTCGTTGTCCAGGGCATGGTCGCCCTTGGCCGACACCTCGGCATGGGTGTGGACGTCGATCGCGACGAGCTCGTCGGTGTTCATCGGCTCACCGGGCCTGGGGAGCGGGGATACCGACCGTCTGCGGAGCGCTGCCCACCGAGTGATGCCAGGTGGCGGCGATGCCCTCCGGCGTCCAGCCGCCATCGGCGTAGGCGACCGAGACCTCCTGCGGATGCGACCACAGCGCGAGCTTGTCACCGCCGATGCCGATGCACTGCCCGGTGACGTCCCGCGCCGCGTCGGAGGCGAGGAAAGGCAGCAGCGCGGCACAGTCCTCGGGGGTACCGAACCCCTCGCCCTTGCGCAGGAACTCCGGCAGCGGCTCACCGCGGTGCAGGGCCTCGATGTACGGGGCGAAGGCCGGGATTGTCTCGGTCATGGCGGTCGCCGCCACCGGGACGACGGCATTGACGGTGATGCCCGCCCGGCCCAGCTCCATGGACCAGGTGCGCACCATGGCGCCGATGCCGGCCTTGGCCGCGGCGTAGTTGGTCTGGCCGAAGTTGCCGCGCTGGCCGGCCGGCGAGCCGATCAGGATCAGGCTGCCGCCCTCGCCCTGTTCGCGCATCCGGACCGCGGCGGCGCGGGCGCAGGTGAAGGTGCCCCGCAGATGCGTGGTGACGACGCTGTCGAAGTCGTCGTCCGTCATCTTCCACAGGACGCGGTCCCGCAGGATCCCGGCGTTGGTGACCATGATGTCGAGCCGCCCGAACTCCTGGACGGCACGGGCGACCAGGCGGTCCGCGGCCTCGGTGGTGCCGACGGCCGCCACCTCGGCCACCGCCCGGCCGCCCGCATCGGTCAGGGACCGGACGGCCTGCCCGGCGATCCCGGCGTCCACGTCATTGATGACGACGGCGGCGCCGGCCCTGGCCAGCGCGGTGGCGTAGGCGAGGCCGAGGCCCCGGCCGGAGCCGGTGACCACGGCCACCTTGCCGCTGAGGTCGGTGGAGGAAGGGGGAGTGGGGTCTGACATGGCGATGTGCTCCTTCTCTTGGGAGGGAGGGTGCGGGAGCCCTGGGCTGCGGCTCGGCGCGGTCCGACTCTCCCGAAGGAAGCTAAGACCAATCATTGTTGTCGTCAATAGTTGCCGTGGACCTCGGTATGCTCCATGCTGAGACGGCCCCACCCCGCCCACGCTCCCGTTCCCACGGGACCTCACACCGGAGCCAGAGATCGCCGAGACCGACGCCGACGTCCCCTGGATGCGCGCCCTCCACGCCGACACCGGCTACCTTCTGTACCGCCTCGGCCTGCGGTCGGGGAGCATGTTCAACACGGCGCTCCAGGAGTACGGCCTGCGGCTGCGCCACTACGCCCTGCTCCGGTATCTGACGACCGTGGAAGGGGCCCTGCAACGGGAATTGAGCGAACGGCTGGGCTACGACCCGAGCGCGATCGTGAGCCTGGTCGACGACCTCCAGGACCTCGGTTACGTCGAACGCCGGCCCGCGCCCGGCGATCGCCGCAGCCGCATCGTCGTCCTCACGGACCAGGGCCGCAGCGCCCTGCGCGACACCGACGAGTCCAGCCGTGAGGTCACCGACGAGCTGCTCGTCCCGCTCGATGCCGATGAACGGGAGCTGCTGCACGCACTACTGCTCCGGGTCGCCGAGCCGGAGCAGTAGCCCCGCCGGCCCGGACCCGCGCTACCGGGCCGGGCCGGTAGCGCGTTCCTCGTTCCGGGGCCGGGTGCGCCGGCGCTGCGTCAGGTAGCCGGCGGCGGCGACCGCCAGCAGCAGCGCGACCGTGCCGAGGGTGAACGCCTCGAAGCTGAGCCGGGAAACGCCCCAGACCGCCCGGAAGTCGTACGGGAGGCCGAACAGCCGCTCCAGCGTGCCGGGAAACAGCGCCACCCATGAGCCGAGCACGATCCAGCAGTAGACGAGCAGCGTCGCCACGGTGAAACCGCGGGTGCCGAAGGGGACCTGGTAGGGCCGGGGCACCTCGCGGTGGCGCAGCCGCAGCGCCAGCAGCGAGGGAACGACCGCGAGATAGGACAGCAGCAGGGTGGTGATCGCGACGGTCAGCACCACGCCGAAGACCGCCGAGGCGTCCCCCTTCGCCAGGTTCATCGCGGCGGCCATGAACACGGTGGCGGTGACGCCGGAGAGCAGATTCATCCGGACCGGCGTACCCAGCCGCGGATGGAAGGCGCCCAGGCCCCGGCTGAAGAACCCGCCGTCGGCCGCCGCCATCGCCTGCATCCGGTCGGCGACGATCATCCAGGCGCTGCCCTGCGTCAGCAGCGCCACCACGAACAGCACCGCGACGAAGGTCAGCACCGGTTCGCGCCCGTCGCCGTAGATCCCGAAGACCAGCCGGGCGGCATCCATGAAGCCGCCGACGCCGGTGACCCGGCCGGGCGGCGCGGCCGAGAGAATGGCCAGCACCGGCAGCAGATAGCAGCAGGTGGCGATGGTCCCCGACACCCCGATCGCCACCGGCACATCGCGCTGCG
Organism: Streptomyces lydicamycinicus; assembly: GCF_000829715.2. Taxonomy (NCBI): domain Bacteria; kingdom Bacillati; phylum Actinomycetota; class Actinomycetes; order Kitasatosporales; family Streptomycetaceae; genus Streptomyces; species Streptomyces lydicamycinicus. Next base: position 402,676 of record NZ_BBNO01000007.1, read on the forward strand.
GAGCGAGCATCTCGTCGCCCGCCGCATTGGGCGCCTCGAAGCCGACGAACGCGAACAGCAGCACCGGCACCAGCGCCAGAAACCCCACCCCCGTGGGGGAGAAGCCGGCGCCCTGGAGGCCTCGGAAGCCGTGCTGGATCCCGTACGCCACCGCCGTACCGGTGAAGAAGGACAGCGCCAGGACCTTGGCCCCGGCGCCGGCCGTGGTGATCCACTTGCCGCGGCGCAGCGAGACCACCGCGGTGAGGATCGCGGCCCAGATGAAGGCCAGCTTGAAGGCGTAGTCCGCCACCGTTCCCGAGCCGAGCCGGAGCACGAAGCCGTCCCATGCCGCGGCCGCCACGAAAACCAGCGAACCGCCGAGCCAGACGGGGTTGGTGACCCAGTAGAACATCGTGGTCAGCACGGCCGCCGGCCGCCCGAAGGCCACCTCCACCCAGACATAGGGCCCGCCTTCCTGCGGGAACGCGGCCCCGGTCTCGGCGAACACCAGGGCGTAGGGCAGCAGGAACGTCACTGCGAGGACCGCGATCCAGGTGACGGCCTGCCCGCCGCCGGCGGCGATCTGCCCGATCACATCGAAGGAGATCACGGCGGCGACGCCCATCGCCATGATGTCGAAGCGCCGCAGACTGCGCTTCAGATGCGGGACGGGGGCGGGGACGGACACGGCGTGGGTCCTCCTGATGGCCGGTGCGGTCGCGGTGGGTCCGGTCCGTCGCTGCCCTCCGTGGGCCGGGCCCGCGACGGTCACATCGTGCGGCATCGGCTCCGGCCGCATCGGCAGCGGCACGCCCTGCGGCGAATGCACCGGCCGGTATCCGTCGTTCGTCGAGTCACGCTCGGAGGCTGGTGGAGAACCGCGCGCCGGCGCCGTGCGTCTCGCACCACATGGAGATCCCGGGGAGGACGGATCTTGGTCATTGACCTGGTGGCCCGGGTGCCCGAGACTCCGTTCAGCCCCCCTCGTCGGCCGCCGCCCCACCGGTCATCCGGCAGCTCCACGCTGCCCGTCCGCCGGTTGGCCGTCCCGTCACCCACCAGCCCGCGACCCCGCGCGGGCCAGCCACGAGGAGGCCGCCGTGATCGATCGGCACGGAGCCGCGCAGCCCGGCGCGGTCGGAACCCACACCGCCGACGAAGTGCCGGAGCGCGCACGGCACGGGGGTGCCCGTGCGCTGTTCACCCTCGGATTCGGTACCCATATCGCCCCGTTGGCCCTGGTCACCGGCGCGATGACGGTGCAGGTGTTCCACCAGCCGCTGTGGTCGGGCGTCTTGGCGGTGCTCGTCGGGCAGTTGTTGGGCGGGGTGTGCACGGCGTCGCGTGGGGCGAGGGGTCCGCAGCCCGGTGGAGCGCGCAGCCCCCGGAGCCGGGTCCGGTTCGGCTCGCCGGGCGCACTGCCGAGCGTGGCCGTCGCGGCCGCCGTGTACGTCGGGTTCTTCGCCGCTCACCTCGTGCTCGCCGGGCGGTCGCTGCATGCCCTCGCGCCCAACCTGCCGGCCGGCGGGGGCATCCTGCTCGCCGCCGTCGGCTCCGCGCTGCTCTGCCTGACCGGCCGGCGCCTGCTCCACTTCCTCCACAAGACGGCGGCGGTGGTCCTCGGCCTCGGCAGTCTGGCCGGCCTCGCCGCCGTCGTGGCCCGCGGCCTGCCCTCGGACTTCCTCACCCGGGGCGGCTTCACCTTCGCCGGCTGGCTCGCGATCGTCTCTCTCAGCGCCCTGTGGCAGCCGGCCCTCGCCCCGTACGTCGCGGACCCCGCGCGCTCGCTGCCCCGGCCCGCCCGCACCGCCGTCGCCTTCCGGGCGAGGTACGGGGGCTCCTGCCTGGGCTCCCTGCTGCCGTTCCTGGCCGGTGCGGTTGTCGCCCCCGTTTGCCCGGGCCCGGACCCGGCCGCCGGATTCGACGCCGTGGCCGGGGCGTTCGGGCCGGTGCTGCTGGCACTCTTCCTCTTGATCGTCCTCCACCACAGCGCGCTCAACCTCTACCGCGCGGTGCATACGACCCTCACCTTCGGGCAGTCACTCCGGGCCCGTCGGGTCCGCGGCGCGGTGGGCGCTCTTGTCCTGGCCGGCGGGCCGGCCCTCGCCCTCGGCCTCGTCGGCGACTTCGTGCCGCGTTTCGCCGATCTGGCCCTGGTGCTGCTGGCCGTGCTGGTGCCCTGGGCGGCGATCAATGTCATCGACGTCGCTCTCCTGCGCCACGGCAGCCAGTACCCCGAGGAGGCCGACGCCCCGGACGACGACCACCACGGGCGCTTCGACCCGGTCGCGCTCGGCTCGTACGCCCTGGGCCTCGCCGTCCAGCTCCCGTTCCTCGCCACCGGCCCGTACACCGGCCCGATGGCGGCGTACTTCGGCGGCGCGGCTCTGTCCTGGCTGGTCGGGCTGACCGTGACCGCGCCGTTGTACTTCCTGTGGGCGCGGTCCCGGCGGCGGTGCGACGGGGGAGCGGTGTTCAGTGTGCGCGAGCAGGCCGCCCGCATCCTCGATCCGCTCCGGCCGCTGTACCCCGAGGACGTACGAGGCTTCGCGGACACCCGTTAGGACCCCCGCTGAAGGCACCGCCCGCGGCCCGCGGCCCGGCTGAAGCGCCCCGCACTCCCAGGCCCAGAATTTCTGTGCCTGGCCCGAAAATCGCTTTCTCTACCCCGGGGTTGAAAAGGCGCTGGGCATCGTACGGAACTCGCGGGCGATTTACCAACGGCCGCCATATCCCCGGTGCAAGTTCCTTTGTGACGATGCTTTCCGGGTCCGCCGCACCGCCGAACTTCTCCCGATACGCAGGATCCGTGTCGCGTTTTCAACTCCCCTATATAGAAGGGGAGTTGGCGGTGAAGCGGAAGGGGCGAGGTGTTGAAGGTGGCGCTGTCATGCATTCAAAGAGGCTCTAAAGCGGGCATGTTGCATCATTCCGTCCGCGCCCGGAGGGTGGTGGTGCATCTTCGGCTGAATTCGAGTCCGGAATGCTTTGTTACGGTGACCCCTGTTCCCGGAAAGGCAGTTCGGATGGTCGAACGGCCTGCGGGGAGTGGTGGTGCCGCCGTGTGCTGTCCGCTTTCCGTTCCGGCATTCCCTCATGGAGACGATTTAGTTGAACGTGAAATTCTCTTCGGTGAAGCGCGAGGCGCGTGGTGCTCACCGGCGCCGGGTTCGGATGATTCCGATCGGTATCCTGGCCGCGGCCGGTGTCCTCGGCGGATCGCTGGCCGTGTTCAATTCCCAGGACAACGCGACGGCGAGCGAAGCCTTCCCCCGGCCCTCGGGCAGCACCACCCCCGACGCCTCACCGAGCGACCGGCCCTCCACGCCGGCGCCGAAGGCGACCACGCCGGGCAACAGCAAGATCGACCGCTACGAGGCGGAAATCAACCGGCTCGTCAACAAGGCACGGGTCGAGCACGGCTGTGCGCCCCTGCACCGCGACCCCCGTCTGGACAAAGCCGCCCGGCTGCACAGCCAGGACATGGCCGCCCACAGCCACTACTCGCACACCTCCACCGACGGCAAGGGTCCGAAGGAGCGGATGGAAGCGCAGGGGTACGAGGATGCCTCGTCGGAGAACATCGACGCCTGGCCGACGACTCCCAAGGATGCGTTCGACGCCTGGATGCACAGCCCCGACCACCGGGCCAACATCCTTGGCTGCCAGTCCAAGGCCACCGGCATAGGTGTCGCCCTGGGCGGTAAGCACCGGGCCTACTGGACCCAGGACTTCGGCTACAAGTAAAGCCGGGCCGTGGGCGCCGTCCGCCCGGTTGCCGCGCAGTGGGGCGACCGGGCGGACGGGCCCCGGGGCTCCACCGCCCCGCCGCTTGCCGCTGCTAGCGGATGCGCGCTAGCTTTAAGGGGTGGCGAAGACGCAGCTGAACGTCAGGGTGGACGAGGCCACTGCCGAAGCGGCGCGAGAGCGCGCTACGCAGCGGGGAGTGAGCATGAACCGCTATATCGAGGAGCTCGTCCTCAAGGACGCCGGCGAGGTCGGCCAGACCTTCGTCGAGGCGGCCTCCGACTTCATGAAGCAGTACGAGCGCGTCTTCGCCGAGGAATTCGGCCGGCAAGAAGGCAGTCCCCCTGCCACCCCGGGCACCACCGACCACGAAGGACTGCCGGGCACCACGTGACACTGCGCATCGACCTCGCCTGGCTCCTTCTGATCGCCGAACAGCACACCCCCGGAGACCCCCAGGTCACCGACTGGGGCGCCCTGGTGGCCGCCGTCAGCCGCCATGAAGCCGAGATATTCGGTGTGCCCGTCTACACCGATCCCCAGGACCGCGCCGCCGCGCTGCTCCAACTCCTGCTCCAGGTACCGGCGTTGGAGGAGGCGAATGCGATGTTCGCGACCGCCGTCGCCTATGGCTACCTCGTCGCCAGTGGTCTGAAGATCGCCACCTCCCCCGAACAGGTCCGCGACCTCGCCCGCCTCGTCAGGGACGGTACGGCCGACGTCCGGGCCATCGCCGACGCGCTGCGCACCTGGACGGTCTGAGCGCCGCCCGCGCGCGGGCCGCTCAGTCGGCCGGCCGGCGGGCCGTGCCCAGCACCGCCGGTGAGGTCGGCAGCGTCGGCCCCCGCTCCGGCACCCGCAGCCGGCGCACCCGCAGTACCTCGAACCCGGCCGTGCGGATCTCGCCCAGCGGGTCCCGGCCGGTGTGACAGCCGCCCATCAGCAGCGGCCAGACGGTCCGGTCCAGCGACCACTGCACCGCCGCCAGCCCGCGCCCCGCGGCCCGCCCGTGCTCGAAGAACCGCAGCTCACCGCCCGGCCGCAGCACCCGCCGCAGCTCCAGCAGCGCCCGCTGCACCTCGCGCACCGAACACAGCACCAACGACGCCACCGCGGTGTCGAACGCTTCGCTCTTGACCGGCAGCGCCTCCGCCACCCCCGGCACCAGATCCACCGGGACTTCCGCATGCGCCGCCGCCGACCGGGCCACTTCCCGCAGGGTGGGCTCCGGCTCGATGGCCACCACCTCCGAGACCGTCCCCGGATAGTGCGCGAAGTTCAGCCCGGTGCCCGCGCCGACCTCGATGACCCGGCCGGTGGCGCCGGTCAGCAGCTCTTTCCGGAGCGCGGCCACCCCCGCCCGGGCATCCGCGGCCGGACCGCAGCAGTTCGCGTAGAAACGGGCGAACACCGGGTGGTGCACCGTGCCGTGCGGAACTCTTCTGCGCTGCCACATGACGGACCCCTTCGCCGACGATGCCCGCTCCTGGAGTCAGTCTCCCCGCCGGGCGGGCAAGGAGTCTTCGGGAGCCACCCCGTCAGCGGTCCGGACATCCGTACGAGGCGGGAGCGGCCCTGGCACCCGGGGCAGGGGCCGTACGTCTCCCGTCCTCGCGCACCGCGCGGCGCGTACGGCGGTGTGCCGAGGCCGCACCACCGTCACGAGGGGATGTCGAACGCGCCCGATCCGCCGAGCGCCGGAGCCAGCCAGTCCGGGGCCGCGGTGCGGAAGGCGTGGGGCGCGAGCCCGCCGGAGCCCTCCGGGACCACGCCGAGGAGCGGGGCGTCCGCGGCGTCCGGTAGGTCCGCCAGATTGCAGCGGGACGCGAGGTCGGGCTCGGCCGGCCAGCTGCCGATGACGACGCCCGGGGAGTCGAGCCCGTACGAGCGCAGGGCCAGCGCGGTCAGCGCGGTGGCGTTGAGGGTGCCCAGGCCCGCCTGGGCGACCACCAGGACGGGGGCCCCGGCCAGCCGCGCGGCGTCGGCGAGCGTATGGCCGTCCGCGTCGAAGCGGACCAGCAGCCCGCCCGCGCCCTCGACCAGCACCAGGTCGTGCGAGGCGGCCAGTTTGGCGACGGCCTCGGCGATGTCCCGCGGCCCGACCGGCGGCAGCCCGGCCCGCAGCGCGGCCGTCGCGGGCGCCAACGGCTCCGGAAAGCGGGCGAGTTCGACGCCGGTGACCGGGCCGGCCAGCCGCTCGACCTCCGCCACATCACCCGGCTCATGGGCCGTGACGCCGGTCTGGGCCGGCTTGAGCACGGCCACCGAACGGCCCCGGGCGAGCGCCGCCGCGGCGATCGCGGCCGTGGTCACGGTCTTGCCGATCTCCGTGCCCGTGCCCGTCACGAACAGCACCGACATGGTTGTGCCTCCGACTCTGCGCGGCCGATCCCGCGCGCAATGACTGGGAATGTTGCTGGGTGCCCGGTGCGTACCGGCACCGGTACCGGGGCGCAGGCGGCGGCGCCGGGCGGCGGGGGCGCGGACACCCGGCCACCGCCGCCCGTACGGTCAGCCCTCGCGCGCCGCCGCGCACACCGCGGCGCAGATGCGGGCCACATCGTCGTCGCCGGTGATGTACGGCGGCATGGTGTAGATCAGATCCCGGAACGGACGCAGCCATACGCCCTCCCGGACCGCCGCCCGGGTCGCGGCCGCCATGTCCACCTCGTGGTCGAGCTGGACGACGCCGATCGCGCCGAGCACCCGCACGTCACGCACCCCGGCGACGCTCCGGGCCGGGGCCAGACCGTTCACCAGCCCGGCCTCGATCCGCTTGACCTCCTGCGCCCAGTCCTGGGACAGCAGCAGTTCGATCGAGGCATCGGCGACGGCAGCGGCCAGCGGATTGCCCATGAAAGTCGGGCCGTGCGCCAGCACCGGCAGTGCGCCGCGGGAGATCCCGTCCGCCACCGCCGCCGTGCACAGCGTCGCCGCCAGGGTGAGATATCCGCCGGTCAGAGCCTTGCCCAGGCACATCACATCGGGCGCGACGCCCGCATGTTCAGCGGCGAACAGGGCGCCCGTACGGCCGAAGCCGGTGGCGATCTCGTCGAAGACGAGCAGCACGCCATGGGCGTCGCAGGCCTCCCGCAGCACCCGCAGATAGCCGGGGGAGTGGAACGACATCCCGCCCGCCCCCTGCACCACGGGCTCCACGATCACCGCCGCCAGCTCCTCGGCGTGCCGGGCGATCAGCTCGCGCAGCTGCGCGGCATACGCCTCGTCCGGCGCCGCGTCGAAGCCGGCCGGCGGGGTGTCCGCGAAGATCTGCCGCGGCAGCACCCCCTGCCACAGCTCATGCATTCCGCCGTCCGGATCGCACACCGACATCGGCTGCCAGGTGTCGCCGTGATAGCCGCCCCGCCAGGTCAGCAGCCGCTGTTTGCGCGGCTTCCCGAGCGAGCGCCAATACTGGAGGCACATCTTGACGGCGACCTCGACCGACACCGAACCGGAGTCGGCGAGGAAGACATGTTCCAGCGGCTCCGGGGTGATGTCGACCAGCCGCTTCGTCAGCCGGACGGCCGGCTCATGGGTCAGCCCGCCGAACATCACATGGCTCATCCGCCCCAACTGGCTCTGTGCGGCGTCATTGAGGACCGGGTGGTTGTAGCCGTGCACCGCCGACCACCAGGACGACATGCCGTCCACCAACTCGTCCTGACCCTCGACCGGTTCGGCCAGCCGGAGCCGGACACCGGACGCGGACTCCACCAGCAGCGGTGCGGTCCGGCCGGGCATCGGCCCGTACGGATGCCACACATGCTGCCGGTCGAGCGCGAGCAGTTCGCCGGGGGTGAGCGGCTCAGGCATTGGGCGGCAGGTCGGTACCGGCACCGCGGCGGCGCACCGAGACCAGATCACGGCGGGTGTCGTCGGACGGTGCCGGGACGGTGGCGGCGATCTCCTCGGAGTCGCCGTCCGCGTCGTCGGCCTCGTCGGCCGCCGCCGCGCCGCAGTCCTGCCTGCGGTGCTCCGGCAGTGTCGTGGTGTCCGTGCCCTCGACCTCGAACCCGGCGTCCGCGATCATCGCGAGGTCGTCCTTGCCGGCCTGGCCCTCACTGGTCAGATAGTCGCCGAGGAAGATGGAGTTGACCAGGTGCAGGGCGAGCGGCTGGAGACTGCGCAGATGGACCTCGCGGCCGCCGGCCAGCCGTACCTCGATGTCCGGGCAGACGAACCGCACCATCGCCAGGATCCGCAGCGCACGCTGCGGAGTGAGGTTCCACTCCTTGGCGAGCGGGGTGCCCTCGAAGGGGATCAGAAAGTTGACCGGGACCGAGTCCGGGTCCAGTTCGCGCAGTGCGAAGACCACATCGACGAGGTCGGCGTCGCTCTCCCCCATACCGGCGATCAGCCCGGAGCAGGCGGACATACCGGCCGCCTGGGCCTGCTGGACGGTGGACACCCGGTCCGAGAAGTCATGTGTGGTGCAGATGTCGCCGTAGGTGGCTTCCGAGGTGTTCAGGTTGTGGTTGTACGCATCGGCGCCCGCCGCGCGCAGCCGGCCGGCCTGGCCGTCGGAGAGCAGACCGAGACAGGCGCAGACCTCCACGCCCTCGTTCTGCTCCTTGATGGCGGAGATGGTCTCCGAGACGCGGTCCACGTCCTTGTCCGTGGGGCCCCGGCCACTGGCCACCAGACAGACGCGCTTGGCGCCGCCGGCCACCCCGGCGGCCGCCGCCTTGGAGGCGTCATCCGGCTTGAGCCAGGTGTACTTGAGGATCTCGGCCTTCGAGCCCAGCCGCTGGGAGCAGTACGAGCAGTCCTCGGGGCACAGACCCGACTTGAGGTTGACGAGATAGTTGAGTTTGACCCGCCGCCCGAACCACTGGCGGCGCACCTTTCCGGCCGCGGCCACGACATCGAGCAGTTCGTCATCGGAGGTCGCCAGCACGGCCAGCGCCTCTTCGCGGGTCGGCAACTCGCGCCGCAGTCCCTTGTCCACCAGTGTGTTCAGCAGGTCCATGGCGTTGATCCTGGCGTACGCCACCGCCTCCGGCCAAGGAGGATCTCCACAACGAGCCCCGATCGAGGTGTGTGTATCACCACACCGTGAGCGTGCGGAACGACCGCTAACGTCTATCGACAGCCGACAATCGAGGCCGACAGACGAAGGACGCCGATGCCGCAGGACTCCGCCCCGTCGCTGCTCCACGACACCGCGCCGGCGACCCCCGGCGAGCCCCCCGCCGCTGCCTCCCGGCCGGTGTACGACGCGGCGTTCGACTGGATCGACACGGCCCGCGCCGCACGCCATCGTGCCGGTCTGGTCCGCACGCTGCGCCCCCGCCCCGCCGACTCCCCGCTGCTCGATCTGGCCAGCAACGACTATCTCGGACTCGCCCGGCACCCCGAGGTCACCCGCGGTGCGGCCGCCGCCGCGCACCGCTGGGGAGCCGGTGCCACCGGCTCCCGGCTGGTCACCGGCAGCACCGAGCTGCACGCCCGGCTGGAGGCGGAACTCGCCGCGTTCTGCGGCTTCGAGGCCGCTTTGGTGCTGTCGTCCGGTTATGCCGCGAACCTCGCCGCCGTCACCGCGCTCACCGCCCCCGGCACCCTGCTCGTCTCCGACGCGGGCAACCACGCCTCCCTCATCGACGGCTGCCGGCTCTCCCGGGCCCGTACCGAAGTGGCCCCGCACGCCGACCCCGAGGCCGTGCGCGCGGCGCTGACCGGCCACGACGGCCGGGCGCTCGCCGTGACCGACTCGGTGTTCTCGGTCGACGGCGACGCCGCGCCGCTGCCCGCGCTCGCCGAGGTCTGCCGGGCCGCTGGCGCCGCGCTGCTCGTCGATGACGCGCACGGCCTGGGCGTCCTGGGCGACGGGGGCCGCGGCGCGCTGTGGGCCGCCGGGCTCGCCGGTGACGGCGATGTGGTGACCACCGTGACGCTCTCCAAGTCCCTCGGCTCCCAGGGCGGTGCGGTGCTCGGCCCGGCCCGGGTCATCGAGCACCTGGTCAACACCGCCCGGTCGTTCATCTTCGACACCGGACTCGCCCCGGCCGCGGCCGGCGGCGCCCTGACCGCGCTACAACTGCTGCGCCGCGAACCACAGCGCGCCGCCCGGGCCGGCCAGGTCGCACGGGAGCTGCACGAACGGCTCACCGCGGCGGGGCTGGCCGCGGTCCGGCCGGACGCCGCGGTGGTCTCGGTCCGCGCCCCCTCGCCGGAGGCGGCGGTCCGCTGGGCCGCCGACTGCCGTGCGGCCGGACTCGCGGTCGGCTGCTTCCGGCCGCCGTCCGTGCCCGACGGGATCTCCCGGCTGCGGCTCACCGCCCGCGCGGACCTGACGGATGCTCAGCTCGACACGGCGGTCGGCACGATCGTGGCCACGGCGCCGACGGCCTGACGCGTACGGCGTTCCGGCCCGGGGGCGGCCGCCGCCACCGGCCCGGAAGCATCCGAACCCCGCTGGTGCGGTGCTCCCAAATCCGGTCTCGTGTGGCAGAGTTCACCGCAACGAGCGATAGGGCTCCGTATATGTGGGTGGATCGGGTATCTCATCGCCGGCGGGGGTGGCAGTCTGGCTGCCCAGCAGAAGCCCGAGGCCGCACCGGTGTCCGGAGCGGCATCCCGGCTCCGGTGCGCACCGGACCCGGGCCTCGGTGGGAAAGGGACGGCGCCTCGATGGCAGACCACCAAGCATCCTCACTGACTCTGCCGAGCGCCCCCGCCTCGGTCCGCACCGCCCGCACCCACGCCCTCGCCGTGCTCGCCGAATGGGGCCTGCCCGCCGGCTCCGCACTCGCCGACTCCCTCCGGCTGATCGTCTCCGAACTCGCGACCAACGCCGTCGTGCACACCGTCGGCCGGTCACCGGACTTCACCGTCGAGCTGCGGCTGGAGCGCGACGAACAGCTGCGGGTCGGCATCACCGACAGCCATCCCCGCCGCCCGCGCCGGCTACCCGCCGCCGTCCAGCAGGACAACGGCCGGGGTCTGGTCATCATCCGCTGCCTCGCCGCGGAAGCCGGCGGCCGGCTCTCGGTCGTCCCCACCGAGTCCGGCGGGAAGACCGTATGGATCACCGTGCCGTGGCAGAACGCGGTCCGCTGACCACCTCTGCCGCACCCGACACCTGGGACTACGGCGCGGGGACGTGGCGGGTGAAGGCCCCGCGCAACAGGGCGCGCAAGGTGTCCGCGGCCGGGGCGCCGCCGTCGGGGCGGTAGGCCACCGAGATCCGGCGGAGCAGTTCCGGCGGGTCCAGCCGGCGGACACCCAGCGGGGTCACCGAGCCCTCCGCCATCATCTCCGGGACCACCGCCACCCCGAGCCCCGCGCTCACCAGCGCACACACCACCGCATAGCTCGGCGACTCGCAGCGCACCGCCACGCTCGCCCCGGCGGCCGCCAGCACCGCCTCCACGGCACGCCGGTTCGGGTTGGCCGGTGCCATGCTGACCAGCGGCTGACCGGCCAGCTCGGCGAGCGGCAGACGTCCGGCGCCGGCCGACAGGGCGTGGCCGGGCGCGGTGACCAGCACCAGTTCCTCGGTCAGCAGCGGTTCGAGCCGCACCCCCTCCGGCGGCGGCATCGCCTCGCCCGGCACATACGTGTGCGTCAGGGCCAGGTCGACCTCGCCCAGCGCCACCGCCGCGGTGGCCTGCGGAGGCACGTACTCGATGACGCTCAGCTCCACATCGGGGTGCGCTCGCCGGAACGCGCTGAGCGCGGGCGGCAGCAGATGCGTCCCGGCGGTCATGAACGTGCCGACCCGCAGCCGGCCGCCGGACAGCCCCGTCAGCCGGGACAGCTCGTGCCGCGCCTGATCCAGCTCGTCGAGCACCCGCCGGGCCCGTACGAGCAGCAGCTCACCGGCCGCCGTCAGCCGTGCCCCGCGGTGGTGGCGCACCAGCAGCGCCGTACCGGCCTCCCGCTCCAACTTGGCGAGCTGCTGGGAGAGCGCGGGCGCGGTGTAGCCCAGCCGGTCGGCGGCTCTGCTGATCGAACCGGCCTCCGCCACCGCCACCAGAGCGGCCAGCCGCGTGGGGTCGTACATAAGAACCTCTTTAGGCCCCCCAAGAACATTGCCACTCCCCATTAAAGGCTCTGACCAGCGAAACTGCTCCCATGGACGGACAGCTGATCGCCTTCACCGGAGTCGCCGCGGGCATGGTCGCCATGCCGGGCGCGGACTTCGCGGTCGTGGTGCGCAACGCGCTCGACTCGCGCCGGGCGGGGGTGGCGGCCGCCGTCGGAGTGGCGGGCGGGCTGCTGGTGCACACCGCACTGGCGGTGGCCGGGCTCGCGGCCGTGCTGGTCGCCGTGCCCGCGCTCTTCGGCGCCGTCCAACTCCTGGGCGGGGTCTATCTGTTGTACCTCGGTGTCGGTGCGCTGGTCGCGGCCGTCCGCCGCAGGGGGACGCCCGACGGTGCCGCGACCGGCCCTGCCGCGGCACCGGCCGACGCCCCGGCCGCTCGCCCGGGCACCGCGCGGAGCCTGCGCCAGGGCTTCCTGACCAACGCCCTCAACCCCAAGGCACCGGTCCTCTTCCTCAGCCTGCTCCCGCAGTTCGTCCCGGCCGGCGAGCCCGCGCTGCCCCGTACGCTGCTGCTCGCGACGATGGTCGTCGCCATGGCGCTGGTGTGGTTCCCGGCCGTCGCGCTGCTGGTCGACCGCCTGGGCAGCTGGCTGCGCCGCCCACGGGTCACCCAAGCGCTGGAAGCCGTCACCGGAGCGCTGCTCACCACGCTGGGCGGCATCCTGCTCGTCGAGGTCGCGCTGGCCTGAAGGACGGGCACGGGCCCTAGGCCGGCCGCGCCTTTCAAGGGCACACCAAGTGCGCCAATCCCACTGTGAATTGATCACACGTGAGACGAAATTCCGGTCAGCCCACACGTCCGTAGGAGACCGCGCCGCTCCAGATCCGTTCCAGCCGCACCACGCTCCCGGCCTTGGGGGCATGCCACATCCGGTCCCGGCCCGCGTAGATGCCGACGTGGTAAATGCCGCGTGCGGAACGGAAGAAGACCAGGTCACCGCGTCTGCGCAGGGAGGCCGGGAGATGCCGGGTGCGGACGTACTGCTCGGCGGCGGTACGGGGCAGGGCCCGCCCGGCGCGCTTGAACGAGTACAGCGTCAGCCCCGAACAGTCGAAGCGGTACGGCCCTTGGGCGCCGTACTGGTAGGGCGCGCCCCTTTTGGAGGCCGCGATCCGCAGCGCGTAGGCGGACACGGAGGCGGCTTCGGCGTTCCCGGTCTCTCCCGGGGCGACGGTTGTCCCGCCCAGGGTGACCAGCGTCAGAGCGGTGACGGTGCCGGCGCGCGCCAGCAGATTCGGCGTATGCATGCGCACAGTCATGCGCAAACCCTTCGTCAGCCGCCTGCGAAGGAAGACCTGTCGGGTTCGGGCAGGCGAAGATGCCCGGCCGTGCGTACGGCTTCACCCCAAGGAGCCCTCGGCCGTCAGGCCGGGACCCCGTCCTGCTCGGGTCCTCCGCTCCCGCCGATCCACAACGTCGACCGGACATCCGGTACGGCGGCGGGATTAGGCGCCCGTCCGGACCGCCCCGTCGCTGTGGCGGGGTCTTGCCGTCGAAGGGATCGTCACGCACCCGCCACCGGAATTCCGAGCTGAAAATGCCGTATGTGACATGGGTCACACTTCGCCTGAATGGTTACTTTTGTTCCGTCAAGTGCCAAGGCGCGGGGCGTCGCACCCTCTGGACCAGGGACGAAACATCCAAGGTCCAAGGAATTGTGTCTCCCTGCGCAATTCGTCGCCTCCTCACATCGGGCCCGGACGCTACGCCGTATGCGCAGCCCCGTGTGCGTGTCGCGTCAACTCTCCGTGGCCGGCGGCACCATCACGAGCCCGGCCCGGCGCTCGCCCTCCAGTACCCGGAGCGCCCGGGCCAAGGTCTCGCGGTGCAGTTCGCTCTCGCCCCGGTCGTGCATCAGCGTCAGCGCGTCGCGCAGTCCGGCGGCCTTGCCGACCAGTGCCTGGGCGGCCCGCAGCCCGGTGTAGGTGTCGCCGCCCCGGGCCGGGTTGATCCTGCCCAGCAGGTCGAGCACCTCCAGGTAGCGGTCGATCAGCTCACCCTCGGCCCGCGTCAGGGCGGGCAGTGGCGGCAGTTCCGGCAGCAGCATCCGGGCTCACCGCGCGCCGAGTTGGGGGACGGACTGCTTGCGCTGACGGGTGAGCCCGTCGATCAGGCCGTACTCTCGGGCGGCTTCGGCGTCGAAGATCTTGTCGCGCTCGATATCGGCGGCGATCCGCTCCCGGGGCTGTCCGGTGTGCTCCGCCAGCATCCGCTCCAGCATGTCCCGGGTGCGCAGCAACTCCTCGGCCTCGATCTGGAGATCGGTGGCCTGGCCCTGGATCGGCTCGTGGAGCGACGGCTGGTGGATCAGGATCCGGGCGCCGGGCAGGGCCAGTCGCTTGCCGGGGGTGCCGGCGGCCAGCAGTACCGCGGCGGCGGAGGCGGCCTGCCCCAGGCAGATGGTCTGCACATCGCACGACACGAAGCGCATCGTGTCGTAGATGGCGGTCATCGCCGTGAAGGAGCCGCCGGGGGAGTTGATGTAGAGCGAGATGTCCTGGTCGGGCGCGGCGTGTTCGAGGTGGATGAACTGCGCCATCACATCGTTGGCGGAGGCGTCGTCGACCGGGGTGCCCAGGAAGATGATGCGCTCACTGAGCAGCTTGGAGTACGGGTCCATGGTGCGCGTCCCCTGGGACGTGCGCTCGGTGAACTCGGGAAGGACATAGCGGGCCATCGGTCGCAGCATGAGCTTGCTCCTCTCTCTGTAAAAAATGTACAGGATGTACGTCCAGTTAGAATGGGAGCATGGCCTACGAAATTCCGGTGACGCAAGCCCGGGCGGAGCTGGCGGATCTGATCAACCGCGTTGTCTACGGCGGTGAGCGGGTGGTCGTCACCCGGCACGGCAAACCGCTGGTGGCGCTGGTATCCGCCGCTGACCTGGAGCTTCTTGATGAGCTCGGGCGGCGTGAGCAGGGTGCGGAGGACGAGCAGGTGATCAGCACGGTCTCGACCGTGCGGCAGTTCCCGTCCGCTCCGGGCGAACGGCGGCGGTTCGGGATCGCCGCGGAACACCGCGACCCGGCTGCCGGGGACCGGCGGCCGGGTCGCGAGAGCTGACGGTCAGCTGGTGCTGACCGTGCGGGGGTGCGGGTGGTTCAGGAGCTGAGCTCCCACAGCGCGTGGGCGATGGCGTCGGTGTTGTTGTCCAGCGCCTTGTCGTCGATGTTCTTCGAGGTGTCGCAGGACTGGTGGTAGCAGGCGTCGAAGGCCTTGCCGGCCTCGCCGCCCCAGTTCTTCGCCTGCTCCTCGGTCTTCTTGTAGTCGGCGCCGGAGAAGAGGCCGCCGACGGCGATGCCCGCGTCCTTGAAGGAGGCGTGGTCCGAGCGGCCGTCGCCCTCGGTCTCCTTCTCGGTGGCGATGTTCTTCTTGGCGAAGAAGTCCTTGAAGACCTTCTCCAGGCGGGTGTCGTCGTCGTAGACGAAGTAGCCCGGGTTCGGTGAGCCGATCATGTCGAAGTTCAGATACGAGTCGATCTTCGACTTGTCGGCGCCGAGCTTGTCGACGTAGGCCTGCGAGCCAACCATGCCGTCCTCTTCGTCGCCGAACCAGGCGAACCGGAGGTGCTTGGTGGGCTTCAGCTCCGCCTTGGCGACGGCGAGCGCCACCTCCAGGATGCCGGCCGAACCCGAGCCGTTGTCGTTGATGCCGGGGCCGTCGGGGACCGAGTCCAGGTGGGCGCCGGCCATCACGGTCTTGCTCTCGTCGCCGCCCGGCCAGTCGGCGACCAGGTTGTAGCCCTTGGCGCCGCTGCCGTCGAACTCCTCGACCTTGGTGGTGAATCCGGCCTTGTCGAGCTTGCCCTTGATGTAGTCGACGGACGCCTTGTAGCCCGGCTGTCCGTGGGCGCGGTTGCCGCCGTTGGCGTCGGCGATCGACTGGAGCTGGTCCAGATCGCCCTTGACGGCCTCGACGTCGATGTCCGGGGCGGCCGCCGGCGCGGTCCCGGCGTAGGCGCCGGCCGCGGTGAAGACGGTGGCGGCAACGGCGGCGACGGCGCCCGTGGCCAGCGCGGCCCGGCGTATTCGCGTGGAACGAGTCACTGTGTTTGCTCCGATACTGGTGTGGGGGGATGGAGCTGTTTGACGCGCACATGAGAATTGCGATCACTTTGCAAACCGTCAAGAGCGCATACCGGACAGTTGTGTTCGGCGAGCGGGCCGGGTCTGGTTTACGCCGATAGTGGCGTTTCATGGCGCATGGCAGTCATCTGTTCCGTGCGCCCGCGCGGGCTTCAAGGGGTGGAATTCGCCAGCGAATTGCTTGTGCGGCCCGGGGTGTGACGGGTCGCCAGCCGCTGCGGGAGAGGGTGGCCGTGCCGTAACGGGCGGTGATAACGCCGCGTTACGCCAGGGGAAAGAAGGGGTGTCGACAGGTCCCTGGCTGTAACGCCGCTGAAATCCCGCCGAACTAGCCTCCTGGTGTGGGGCGCTTGATGGCCAAGTGCTGAAAGTCGGTTTGCTCCTCCTTTAATTACTGCGTGGTACATCTATCGACACGGGTGTGCCCACGCCTGTGACCTGGGCGAATGTGTCCGGGCGGGAAGACTGTGAGGTGGAAGGTATGCAACTGACCCCGCATGAACAGGAGCGCCTGATGATTCATGTGGCGGCAGACGTGGCTGAAAAGCGCCGCTCCCGGGGGGTGAAGCTGAACCACCCCGAGTCGATCGCGCTCCTCACCGTGCACATCCTCGAAGGCGCCCGGGACGGCCGTACCGTCGCCGAGCTGATGTCCTCCGGCCGCAAGGTGCTCACCCGCGACGAGGTCATGGACGGCGTCCCCGAGATGATCCACGACGTACAGGTCGAAGCCACCTTCCCCGACGGCACCAAGCTCGTCACCGTTCACGAACCCATCAACTGAACGGGGAGAGCAGAACATGATCCCGGGCCAGATCCTCCACGCCGACGAGCCGGTGCGCCTCAACGAAGGCATGCCCCGCACGCGGCTGACCGTCCTCAACGCCGCCGACCGCCCCGTCCAGGTCGGCTCCCACTACCACTTCGCCGAGGCCAATCCCGGCCTCGACTTCGATCGTGCGGCCGCGCACGGCAAGCGGCTGAACGTCCCGGCCGGCTCCGCCGTGCGCTTCGAGCCCGGCATCCCCACCGAGGTCGAACTCGTCCCCATCGGGGGCAAGCGCATCGTCATGGGCCTGCGGGGCGAGACCGGAGGAACCCTCGATGGCTGAACTCACCCGCCAGGCGTACGCCGACCTCTTCGGCCCGACCGCCGGCGACCGCATCCGGCTCGCCGACACCGACCTCCTCATCGAGATCACCGAGGACCGCTCGGGCGGCCCCGGCCGGGCCGGCGACGAGGCTGTCTTCGGTGGCGGCAAGGTGATCCGTGAATCGATGGGCCAGTCCCGCGCCACCCGCGCCGAGGGCACCCCCGACACCGTGATCACCGGCGCGGTCGTGCTCGACCACTGGGGCATCGTTAAGGCCGACGTCGGCATCCGTGACGGCCGGATCGCCGCCCTGGGCAAGGCCGGCAACCCCGAGACCATGGACGGCGTCCACCCCGACCTGGTCATCGGCCCGGAGACCGAGGTCATCGCGGGCAACGGCAAGATCCTCACCGCCGGTGCCATCGACACCCATGTGCACTTCATCTGCCCGCAGCAGGCGGACGAGGCGCTGGCCTCCGGCGTCACCACGATGATCGGCGGCGGCACCGGACCCGCCGAGGGCAGCAAGGCCACCACCATCACCCCCGGCGCCTGGCATATCGCCCGGCTGCTGGAGTCGATGGACTCGCTCCCGGTCAACGTCGGTCTCCTCGGCAAGGGCAACACCACCTCCCTCGCGTCGATGCGCGACCAGCTGCGGGCCGGGGTCCTCGGATTCAAGATCCATGAGGACTGGGGTGCCACCCCCGCCGTCCTCGACGCCTGTCTGACCGTCTGCGAGGAGAGCGGCGCACAGCTCGCGATCCACACCGACACCCTCAACGAGGCCGGCTTCCTCGGTGACACCCTCGCCGCCATCGCGGGCCGTTCGATCCACGCCTTCCATGTCGAGGGCGCCGGTGGCGGCCACGCCCCCGACATGATCGCGATGGTCTCCGAGCCGAACGTCCTGCCCGCCTCCACCAACCCCACCCGGCCGCACACCGTCAACACCGTCGAGGAACACCTCGACATGCTGATGGTCTGTCACCACCTCAACCCCGCGGTCCCCGAGGACCTGGCGTTCGCCGAATCCCGGATCCGGCCCTCCACCATCGCCGCCGAGGACATCCTGCACGACCTCGGCGCCATCTCGATCATGGCCTCGGACGCCCAGGCCATGGGCCGGATCGGCGAGGTCGTACTGCGCACCTGGCAGACCGCGCACGTGATGAAGCGGCGCCGCGGCGCGCTGCCCGGCGACGGCGCCGCGGACAACCACCGGGCCCGCCGCTATGTCGCGAAGTACACCCTCAACGCGGCCATCGCCCAGGGCATCGACCACCTCGTCGGCTCCGTCGAAGCGGGCAAGCTCGCCGACCTCGTGCTGTGGGACCCGGCGTTCTTCGGCGTGAAACCGCAGCTGGTCATCAAGGGCGGCCAGATCGCCTATGCGCAGATGGGTGACGCCAACGCCTCCATCCCCACCCCGCAGCCGGTCCTGCCCCGCCCGATGTTCGGCGCCACCGGCCGGGCCCCGGGCAGCAACTCGGTCAACTTCGTCGCCCCGCAGGCACTGGCGGACGGTCTTCCCGAGCGCCTCCCGCTGGCCAAGTCCTTCGAGGCGATCCGCAGCACCCGCGGCGTCACCAAGGCCGATATGCGCAACAACGATGCCCTGCCGCGCGTCCAGGTCGACCCGGACACCTTCACCGTGACCATCGACGACGAGGTGGTCGAACCCCGCCCCGCCGCCGAACTTCCCATGACGCAGCGGTACTTCCTCTTCTGAGGGGACACCCATGAGCACCCCGACGAAGGGCATGTACCCCCGATGAGCCGCGCAGCGCTGCTCGTCCTCGCCGACGGCCGGTTCCCCGCCGGCGGGCACGCCCACTCGGGCGGCGCCGAACCGGCCGTCGCCGCGGGACGCATCAAGGACGCCGCCACCCTGGAGAGCTTCTGCCGGGGCCGGCTGCACACCGCTGGCCTGGTCGCCGCGGGCCTCGCCGCCGCGGCCGCGGCCGGCCACGACCCGCTCCTTCTGGACGACGCCGCCGACGCCCGTACCCCCGTCCCGGCGCTGCGGCAGGTCGCCCGGCGGCTCGGC
Organism: Streptomyces lydicamycinicus; assembly: GCF_000829715.2. NCBI lineage: Bacteria > Bacillati > Actinomycetota > Actinomycetes > Kitasatosporales > Streptomycetaceae > Streptomyces > Streptomyces lydicamycinicus. The sequence continues at coordinate 421,685 of NZ_BBNO01000007.1, forward strand.
CGGCAGATGATGCGGGCGGCCCGCGCCACCTGGCCGAGCGCCGCCCTCGACGCACTCGCCACGGCCCGTCCCCGCGGCGCCCACCAGCCCGTCGTCCTCGGCCTGGCCGCCCGGTCCGCCGGTCTGCCGCCGCTCGATGCCGCGTACGCCGTCGCCTACGAGAACATCAGCGGCCCGGCCACCGCGGCGGTCCGGCTGCTGAGCCTGGACCCCTTCGACGCCACCGCCGTGCTCGCCCGCCTCACCGCCGACCTCGACCGGGTCGCGGAGCAGGGCGCCGAAGCCGCGCGGCGGGTCGCGGCCGAAGGAGTCGGCGCACTGCCCGCGGCCTCCGCGCCGCTGCTCGACATCACCGCCCAACAGCACGCTGCCTGGCCGGTACGCCTCTTCGCCTCCTGACCCGCCGGCCCTCCTGCCGGACCCCACCACCGCCCGCGGCCGCACCCACCACCGGAGTGACCATGCACCTCGACCACAAGGACACCTTCCCCGAGCGCCACACCTACAGCGCGCCCGAGCCCGTACGGGCCGGCTCGGCAGCCAAGGAGCGAAAGGAGAGCCGAGGCGGAGCGCAGCGGAGCGGCACCCGGCGGGCCCTGCGCATCGGGCTGGGCGGTCCGGTCGGCACCGGCAAGACCGCCACCGTCGCCGCGCTCTGCCGCGCCCTGCGCGACGAGCTGTCCCTCGCCGTCGTCACCAACGACATCTACACCCGCGAGGACGCCGAATTCCTGCTCCGCGAGGCGGTGCTGCCCGCCGAGCGGATCTCCGCAGTCGAGACCGGCGCCTGCCCGCACACCGCCATCCGCGACGACATCTCCGCCAACCTCGAAGCCGTCGAGGACCTGGAGGAGGCGGTCGGCCCGCTCGATCTCGTGCTGGTCGAATCCGGCGGCGACAACCTCACCGCGACCTTCTCCAAGGGCCTGGTCGACGCCCAGATCTTCGTCATCGACGTCGCCGGCGGCGATGACATCCCCCGCAAGGGCGGGCCCGGCGTCACCACCTCCGACCTGCTCGTCGTCAACAAGACCGACCTCGCTCCGTACGTCGGCGTCGACCTGGAAGGCATGGCCCGCGACGCCAAGGCCCAGCGCGGCGAGCTGCCGGTCGTCTTCACCGCGCTGAAGTCGGAGAACGGCGTCCGTCCCGTGACGGAGTGGGTCCGGGAGCGGCTGGCCGACTGGGCCGCGGGCCCGGCATGACCACCGCGCTCCGCACACCGCCGCAGACCGCCGCCGCTCCGGCCGCCGGTCTGCGGGCCACCGCCCGTATCGTCGCGCGGGTTGACGAGGAAGGCGGCGCCACCCGGCTGCCGGTCCTCGACGGCGACGGCCCGTTCGCGCTGCGCCGGGTCCGCGGGCCCGGCGGACAGGCCCGGGTCTGTGTCGTGGGCGCCATGAGCGCTCCCCTCGGCGGTGACCGGCTGGCCATCGAAGCCACCGCAGAGGCGGGCGCCGCACTGCACCTCACGGCCGCCGCCGCGACCGTCGCGCTGCCCGGCCGCACGGCCGACCACGCCACCTACGACGTGCGGCTGAGGGTGGACGACGGTGCCCGGCTCGACTGGCTGCCCGAACCGCTGATCTCCGCGGCCGGCAGCGCACTGCGGATGACCACCACCGTCGAACTGGCTCCCACCGCCCACCTGGTACTGCGCGAGGAGCAGGTCCTGGGACGCAGCGGCGAGGAGACCGGCGCGCTGCGCAGCCGGATCGTCGTCCGCCGGGGCGGCCGGACCCTGCTCGACCAGGAGACGGCGTACGGGCCCGGCGCCCCCGGCTGGGACACCTCGGCCGTGCTGGACGGACACCGCGCCCTCGGCCAACTCCTTGTGGTGAAACCGGAGTTCGACCAGTGTCCGGCCGAGGTGCGGCTGCTGGGCGAGGCGGCGGGGGAGCGGTCCGGCGACGGCGCGGGGCAGGGCGTACTGGCACCGCTCGCCGGTCCCGCGGCCCTGGCCACGGCCGTCGCCCCGGACGCGCTCCGGCTGCGGCGCCTCCTGGACGAGGCCGCCCGGAGTGCCGCCGCCGGGTGACGGCGGCGGTGACGGGGCGGGCCGGCTCAGACCTCCAGGTCGGCCTCCAGCCGGGCGAGGCGGTGGCGCGCGAGTGCGAGATTGGCGCGCTTGCGGTCCAGCACCAGATAGAGGAAGAGACCACCGCCGTTCTTGCCCGTCACCGGGCGGATGATGTGGTACTGGGCGGTCAGGGTGATGAGCATGTCCTCAATGGAGCCCTGGAGTTCCAGCATCTCCATGGTGCGCATCTTGGCGCGTACGACATCGGTATTGCCGGCCGCCGCGATATTGAGGTCCAGCGCCTGATTGTCGCCCAGGGTGGCCAGTGCCATACCGCTGGTGTAGTCGACCAGGGCGACGCCGACCGCGCCCTCGATGGTCGACATCGCGTCGGCGAGAGCGGTTTCCATTTGAGCCATGAGGGGTCAGACCTTTCGATTTCTTGACGGTGTTTCAGCGGTTCCGGGGTTGCGCGGTTCCGGGATTCCGGGGTGTCGAGGTGTCACGCGTTCCGGGGGTTTCTGCATGCGTGCGGGGACGGTGGGGGCGTTGTCGTGTCGGGGGTGTGCTCTTATCGGTGGGGCGCCGCGTCCACGAGGGCGCCGATGCGTTCGGCGGCCTTCCGGGCCTGGAGATGCAGCCGCCCCACGTTGGTGTCCGTGCTGGCCACGGCCGTGAGGACCGCGCGGCGCCCGGCCGAATAGGCGGCTATGTAGCCGGTGGCACCGCGGGTCAGGGATTCCTCGAAGGCGCCCTGGCCGGTCGCCTCGGTGAGGCGTTTGGCAACGCCGATCGCGGCGGCGGTGAGCGCGGCCAGCCCGTCCGGTTCGATATCCGGCAGATCGTGGGCGATCACCATGCCGTCCACACTCGCGACCATCCCGCCCTGGAAATGGCGCACTTGATCGCGCAGTGTGTGCAATTCATCCCGTATCCGGGGTTCGATCGTCATCAGTCTCCTTTTCCGGGCGCGTTTTCCGATGACGCGCCTCATGGTGTGCACCGTCTTCGTGCGTCAGGGCTCACAGGTTTTCCTCCAGCGCCGTACGCAGTCGGACAAGGAGGGCAATATCCGGATCGGCGGTATCGAGCAGGTCCGGAACCGGTAGTTGCCAGGTCGGGGTGGGGTGTCCCTCGGAGGCGGGGGCGTCGGGCCCGTCCAGGCAGGCGCCGGGCCGGCGCCGGGGGAGCGCCGTCGGTGCCGGGGGCAGTTGGACGAGGCCGGCGGCCGCGAGACGGCGGATGTCGAGCAGGGTCGCGAACGCGGACTGGCCCAGCAGCCGGGCCAGTTCCTGCGGGGTGTGCCGGCCGTCGGCGCGGTCGAGCAGCCGCCGCTGCCGGCCCGTGGTGGGGGCGGCCGAGGTGCGCGGCCGGACGGGTATGACGGGGGAGGAGTCGACCGCCGCCCACGGGTGGAGCCGGTCGAGCAGCGCCCGGCGGCGGGCCGTCGCCTGCTGGAGTGCGCCGGCGCTGATCGGCCGTACGACACCCAGCCAATGGGCGGTCCCGGGCGTGAAGGAGGTGGACTCGGGCGGCAGCGGCAGGGCGAAGAACGCCGCGTCGAGCAGGGCGGCGAGATGGCATATCTCCAGTTCGCTCTGGGTCAACCAGCCCTCGCTGACCAGGATTTGAGCGACCTGCTGCTGTGGCCCCGCCCGCTCGACGGCGTACTGCCAGCCCTGTGGCGGCACCTTGCCGGCCGCGATGAGGAGGATGTCGAGACCGGGGGCGGCGGTGCCCTCGACGCAGTAGACCGCGCCGTCGAGAAGGTAGAAGCAGCCGTGCGGACCACGGAGGGCGCCGGTGACCCGCTCGGCGGCGCACCGGTCGAGCAGCCCTGCCGGTGCGGGCGGGGGAGGGGATATGGGCAGGCCCATGGCTGGTTCCTTTAACGTGCGTGCGGTGTGGCGGAGCGCGTGCTCAGGGCGCGACCAGCTCCGCCGCCAGATCGCGCAGCCGGAGCCGCGCGACGGCGAGATTGGCCTGGGTACGGTCCAGCCAGAGGTAGAGGTAGGTCTGGCTGTCGAAGGCCGTGTGCACAAAACGGATGAGGTGGTAGCTGCTCTCGGCCGTGATGATCAGGTCTTCGAGGGCCGGGCCGCCGGCGCCCGAGGTGTCGAAGGTGGCGTTGCGGGCCACGGCCTGCACCACCTCGGCGGTGTCGGCGGCGGCCGCATCATGATCGCCGTGCGGAGCCTGCCCCGCCGTGCCGAGTGTGAGACCACTGGTCCAGTCGATCAGTCCGGCGCCCAGAACGCCCGGGATCCCCATTGCCTGGGACAACACCTGATCGATACCCGGCACTTCGGATCTCCTTCGCGACAACTCTGACAGCGCGAAAACGCCGAAGCCCTCCCGTGGCAGTGAGTGGGAGAGCCTTCACGGAAGGTTACTGAAGCTGTGCGGCTGGCACATGCCTGTGGGGCAGGTCTACGGCAATTGACGTATTCTCGCCCCTGCGCGCCCCCTTGGCGGCCATCGCGCCGTACCGCGCTCCGGCAGCTCGCCCACCGTGCTGCGCGCCCTGTCGAACCGCCCGGCCTGCTGGTTCGCCTTCTCCGTCCGGCATCGGCCGTAAGTCCGGACCGAGTTGAGGATGCCACCGCGGGGTCCGAATGGCGGGGGAAAGTTCGTCATGGGGCGGCGGCCTTGGCCGGAATGGTGAGGTTCCCCTGCGAGGACCGGCCGTTCGGCCGCGGCCGGTCCGGGCCCGGGCGCACCGCCGGCGGCGGGGCAAGAAACCTACAGGTTGGTAAAGAAGTGTGGGCCAAACCTGTTCAGGAGGGGACGGCGCACGACAGGATCCCTCTGTAAGCCTGTGATCAACGCCGCCACAAGTGGCGCACCATGCAGGGGGAATTGACCACGTGAGAAAAACAGCAGCGCTCGGCGCCGCCGGAACTCTGGTCTCCGGCGCGCTTCTCGCCGGAGCGATAACCGCCACGCCCGCCCAGGCGGGTGAGCAGCACCAGCGCGGTTCGGCCGAAGCACGCGGTGTGGCCACCGCCGCCGCGCGCGCAGCCAAGAAGGGCATCGACTGGCAGGACTGCCCCGCGGACTGGGGCCTCAAGTCGCCGGTCCAGTGCGGCTATGTCACCGTCCCGGTCGACTACGCCCGGCCGAACGGCCGCACCATCAAGATCGCCGTCGACCGTGCCCTCGGCACCGGCGGCAAGGAGCAGCACCAGGGCTCCCTCCTCTACAACCCCGGTGGCCCCGGCGGTTCGGGCATGAAGTTCCCGACCCGCATCACCACCAAGAACCCGCTCTGGGCCAAGACCGCGAAGGCGTATGACTTCGTCGGCTTTGACCCCCGCGGCGTCGGCCACTCCGCGCCGATCTCCTGCATGGACCCGCAGGAGTTCGTCAAGGCGCCCAAGGCCGATCCGGTGCCGGACAGCGAGGCCGACAAGCGCGCCCAGCGCAAGCTCGCCAAGCAGTACGCCGAGGGCTGCGCCGAGCGCAGCGGCCGCCTGCTGCCGTACATGACGACCCCGAACACCGCCCGCGACATGGACGTGATCCGCGCCGCGCTCGGTGAGAAGAAGCTCAACTACCTGGGCGTCTCCTACGGCACCTACCTGGGCGCGGTCTACGCGACGCTCTTCCCGGGGCACGTGCGCCGGATGCTCGTCGACAGCGTCGTCGACCCCTCCCGCGAGAGGGTCTGGTACCAGGCCAACCTCGACCAGGACCTCGCGTTCGAGACCCGCTGGGGCGACTGGAAGAAGTGGGTGGCCAAGAACGACGCCACGTACCACATCGGCAACACCCCCAAGAAGGTCCAGGCGGCCTGGGAGAAGCTGCGGGCGACCGCCAAGAAGAAGCCCATCGGCGGTGTCGTGGGCCCGGCCGAGCTGACCGGTTTCTTCCAGAACGCTCCGTACTACGACTCCATGTGGGCCTCGGTCGCCGAGGTCTGGAGCGCGTACCTCACCGGTGACAGCAAGCCGCTGGTGGAGAACGCCGGTCCGAACCTCAAGGACACCGCGGGCAACATCGCCTCGGAGAACGGCAACGCCGTCTACACGGCCGTCGAGTGCACCGACGCCAAGTGGCCCACCAGCTGGAAGAAGTGGGACCGCGACAACACCCGCATCCACCAGCAGGCACCGTTCATGACCTGGTCCAACGCCTGGATGAACCTGCCCTGCGCCACCTGGCCCGTCAAGCAGCAGCGGCCGGTCGACGTCAAGACCGGCAAGGGTCTGCCGAACGTGCTGATCGTGCAGAGCGTCCGTGACGCGGCCACCCCCTACGGCGGCGCGGTCGAGCTGCACCGTCGCCTCAAGGGCTCCCGTCTGATCACCGAGCGGGACGCCGGATCGCACGGTGTCACCGGTCAGGTCAACCCCTGCATCAACGACCGGGTCGACGCCTACTTCCTGTCCGGAAAGACCGACGCCAAGGACGTGACCTGCGCCCCGCACGCCACGCCCAAGCCCAGCAAGCTGTCGGCGGCGAAGTCCCTCCTGGGGGCTTTGGACGTGCCCGCCGTGCACTGATGATGACGGCATGAACGGTGCCGGCATGAACGCTGCCGGCACCCCATGACGGCACGCAGGGGCGGCCGGGAATTCTCCCGGCCGCCCCTGTCGTTTCGGCCCGCCTCCCCGCTCCGGCGCTCAGGCCGGAAAGACCTCGGCGAAGGCGGCCCTGGTCGGGGAGTCCTCCCGGCGGTCCAGCACGGCGAACACGACCCGGTCGAACCAGCCGGCGAACCGGCCGCCGTCCAGCAAGGCCGCCGCGAACGCCCGTGCCACATCGGCCGGTTCATTACGGAACACCCCGCAGCCCCAGGCACCGAGCACCAGCTGACGGTGCCCACCGGCCGCCGCGACCTCCAGCACCCGCTCCGCCCGTACGCCCAGCGCCGCCGCGATCCGCCCCGTCCCGTCCGGGCTGCGCCGGGCGATCACCCCGGCGTTCGGTGCCGCGGCCGTCAGGAAGCCCGCCTCGTACGGCACATCGAGCAGCCTGCCGCGGTCGTCGCGGAACACCGGGACGCCGGGGGAGAGGATCACCCGGTCGCTGTAGAAGGGGCTGGGGTCGGCCCGATGGGCGCCGTAGAAGTCCGGGGCCTCGCGCACACAGGCGTAGAGCGCCGACCCACGGCACAGCGCCTCCTCCTGGGCCTGCGCGCCGTTGAGATAGCCGCCGCCGGGATTGCGCGCCGAGGCGAAGTTCAGCACGGCGAGCGGGCCCGGGCCCGACTCGGCCAGCCGCCGCCCCGCCGTGAGACTGCCTTCCCCCGTCACCTCGAAGACCGTGTCCACGCCCGGTGGCGGCCCCGCCACGGCGACCGGCTCCGGACCGTACAGCCGGGTGCCGGCCCGGGCCCGTCCGACCGCCGCCGCGATCTCCACCAGCCGTCCGCTCGGGGTGCGGTACGCACCCGCCGCGACGATCCGCTCCGTCTCCTGAGCCATGCCACGCAGCCGGGCGCTCATCGTCGGCACCCCCGTATCCATTGCTTCACAGCGATCAAGGTACGGGCCGGCCGCGCGCCCCGCGAACGGATATCACCGGCCGGTGCGGTCCTCAGCGCTGCCCGCCCCGCTCGGCCAGCCACCGGTCCTCGGCCGCGTACCCGAACAGCTTCTCGTCCGGATAGAAGCCGGCCATCCGCGGGAACACCTCCCACCAGTCCCGCCCCTTGACCTGGTCGGCCAGCCAGGCCACCGTCGTGGGAAGCGACTCCTCGTATGTCGTCACCGCGCGATAGCCCAACTCCCGCTCCGCCGCGGTCATGTCGTAGACCAGCGGATGCGGGACGGACCACGGGGTTTCGCCGACGTCGGACGACGGCGGGGGGCCGTCCACCGTCACGATCTCGCTCCGCGGCGCGCCCATCGCCGCATCCACCGCCGCCGAGATCTCGGCCACCGTCGGCGCCTGCGGATCGGCCGCGTTGAGCACCCGCGAGCCCGGCCGGCGGGCCGCCAGCCGGACCAGCTCCGCGAGGTTGTCGACATGCACCGGATGGAAGCGGCTCTTGCCGCCGTACGCGAGCACCCGCACCCGGCGCCCGTCCAGCACCCGCTTGACGAAGTACAGCTCCCGGGGCAGCGGACTGTACGGGCCGTGCACGGCGCAGGCCCGCAGCAGCGTCACGGGCAGCCGGTCGCCCAGCGCCAGCAGGGCCTGTTCCAGGGCGGCCTTGCGGGTGCCGTAGTCCTCGTCGCCCGGCCGCACGGTCGGCTGGGACTCCGGGACGGGCAGCGGATAGACCGGGAAGCCGTCCGGTTCCTCCATCGTCGCGAAGCTGCGCCCGCGGTCGTCCTCGTACACCACGCAACTGGAGATCACCACGGCCGACCCGATTCGGTCCGCCAGGGATGTCAGCTGCTCCGCGTGCGCGGCGCCGTACGCCACACAGTCCAGCAGTACGTCACAGCCCTCGCCGATCAGCCCGGCCAGTGCCGTGTCGTCCTCCCGGTCCATCGCGACCGCGCGGACCTCCCCGGGCCACGAGGCGTCGCGTCCGCCGTTCCGTGACGCGGCCCGTACCTCCCAGCCGTCCCGCGCCAGGGCCCGCACCGCCGCGCGCCCGATCTGTCCACTCGCCCCGATCACCACTGCGCTGCCTGAGGTCATGCCGGGACCCTACGGACCGTCAGGCCATGCCCGCCGCACGGTTCGCCCTCGGCGCAAGGCACCCCCCGGACGCCGGACCCGCGCCGCCGCTCAGCGCGCGGGCCCCTTCCCGCCCCCGTGCCCCCGCCGCCCCTGTGCCCGCGCCTGTGCCTGCGCCTCGGCCTTGGCCTCGCCCGCGTAGGTGTCGACGTACTCCTGCCCGGACAGGGTGAGGATCGCGTACATGATCTCGTCGGTGACGGCACGCAGCGCGGTGCGTTCGTCCGCCAGCCCGGCATAGCGCGAGAAGTCCAGTGGCGCGCCGAAGCGGATGGTGATCCGCATGGCGCGCGGCAGCCGCCGGCCCGTCGGCTGTGCCTCGAATGTGCCGATCATCGCGCACGGCACCACCGGCACCCCCGCGGTGACGGCCATCGAGGCGACGCCGGTACGCCCCTTGTAGAGCCGTCCGTCGTGCGAGCGGGTGCCCTCCGGGTAGATGCCGAGAAGCCGGCCCTTGCGCAGGACGGCGAGCCCCGAGGAGAGCGCCGCCCGCGAGGCGCGGCCGCCGGACCGGTCGACCGGAATCTGCCCGACCCCCCGGAAGAACGCCGCGGTCAGCCGCCCCTTCAGACCGGGCCCGGTGAAGTACTCCGCCTTGGCCAGAAACGTCACCCGGCGCGGCACGATCGCCGGCATCACGAAGTGATCGGCGAACGACAGATGATTGCTCGCGATGATGGCCGCGCCCTCTTCCGGCACATGCTCCAGCCCCTCGATACGCGGCCGGAACACCAGCCGCAGCAGGGGCCCGAGAAGAAGGTACTTCAGCACCTGATAGAGCACAGCGCAGCTCCCTGATCCGTCGGCCCGCCTGGGCGGCTACCTCGTCCCAGGTGACGAGCGGCCCGGAGACGGCCAGTGAGTTTATGGGCAAGTGCCGCGGCGGGTAACCACCTTGGGCCGGATCGGTACTGACTCCTTCCCAGCAGGCCGCGGACCTCCTGACCGCGGGCACCCGGCTGATCCGACGGGGCGAGGCGCAGGACGCCCGGGGCACTCCTGCCCTCTCAGTGCGGTGCGGCTTCCAGAAGCGCACGGAACCGGCGGGCGAAGGGGTACGCATCGCCAGGCCGGCGCGCGGACAGATAGCTGCCGTCCTGCACCACGAACGCCGGGGGCATCGGTCGCGGTGCCCCGCGCGGCAAGGACCCCCGGCCCGCGCGCGAACTGCGTGCCCTCCTCCGCGGCACCGAGCTGTCCGAAGAGGACGCCGCGGAGGAGCCGCGGGTCGCCTGCCGGCCGGGTCCCGGCGTGTTCGGTGGCGAAGACGACCCGGTGGCCGGCGTCGGTGAGCAGCCGCCAGGGCACCGCCACCTCGGTGACATCGAAATCGCGGTCGGGGACCGGCATCAGTACGCGCACCGGGCAGCGTCGCACCCGCTTGTTACCTTTCGGTATCCACTTTGGCATCCGCGGACAACTTTCTACTCGCCCTGAAACGCGGTGAGTTGGTGCGACGTACTGTCCGGCAACCGAGCCCACCCCCACGGTCCGGGCCGAGGACAGGAGTCATGGATGTCCCGCAAGAAGAAAGCCGGCCGGCGTCAGAAGATCATCGTCTGTGTCAGTGCCGCGGCTCTGGTCGGCGGTATCGCCATCGTCACCACGGGCACCAGCCAGGCATCGGCGGCATGCGACGGACTGGCCACCGCGCTGAGCAACAATCAGAAGTTCATCGCCGACCAGAAGGCCAAGCCGGACGCCCAATCGGCGGCACGGATCGCCAACCGGGAGGCCGTGATCAAACAGATCCAGTTGCAGCAGCGGGAAGCAGGCTGTTCCGGGGGCGGCGGGGCGGCCGCGGGAGCTCCACCGGCGGCGGACCAGCCACCCGCCGACGACGCGGCCGCGCCGCAGGAGCCGTCCGGATCGGCGCAGCCACCCGCCTCGGACGACCCGCCCGCGTCCGATGACTCGTCCGCCGCCCCGCCGGCCGGCGACGGCGACGTGGTGTGCCCCGGCTCGACGGTGACCCTCTCCGGCGAGGGCGGCGCACCGGCGGCGTCCAGCGGCGAGTTCCCCACCGGGACCAAACTGAAGGTCACCAACCTGGACAACAACAAGTCGACGACGGTCTCCGTCACGTCCACGTCGGGCAGCTGTGTGCTGCTGAACAACGCGGCGTTCGAGGAGGTACGTGAAGAGGGCAAGAACCTGATCCGGCGCGCCCGCATCGAGCGCGTGGGGTAACCCCGGTCCGGTGGCCGGCAGCGGAGCCGCCTCCTCCGCTGCCGGCCACCCTGTCTCCCGGGCGGCTTCCGCAGGCCGTACGGGCGACCTCACGGCGTGGCCGCTTGTCCGCCGGGTCGCGGCGAGATGCCCTGGGGCCGCCGGGCGCCGCGTGACCCTGTCGGGCTCCGGCATGTGATCCCACCGAGCGTTCCCAGGAGACCACGATGCCCGTGAGCCGTCGACGCCGATCCGCCCGTGCCACCCTGCCCGCCACCGCGCTTGCCACCCTGTCGCTGGCCCTGCTCTGCGCCGGTCCGGCCGGCGCCGATGAGCCGCCGGCGCCGGCCGGAGACCAGGGACTGGTGCTCACCATGTCCGGAGCGGGCAACACCTGGACCCGGGGGGTGCGCCTCAGCTGCCCGGACATCCACCGCCGACATCCGCACGCGGGCGCCGCCTGCGACGCGCTGACCTGGGCCCGCGGGGACCTGGACGCCCTGCCCGGCGAACCGCACACCTGCACCAGGGAGTACGACCCGGTCACCGCCACCGCGACCGGCACCTGGCGAGGTGTCCCCATCAACTGGCGCAAGGAGTTCCCCAACGCCTGCACGATGGACTCCGCCACCGGGCCCGTCTTCCGCTTCTGAGCGGCGCCCCGCGCCGGCGGGTTCAGACCGGCCGGGCGGCCACCACCCCGATCGTCACCAGTGCCACCACCACCCAGGAGAACCAGAGCCACCCATTGGCGCCCAGCGCCACGGTGTAAGCGGTCGCGGCCACCAGCCCGCCCACCGTGCACACGGCCATCGTTTTCGCAGATCCGGGCATACCCGCACCCTCCTCACGGCGGCCGGGCGCCGAGGAAAACGACGCGGGCCGCGGCCATGGGACCATCGTCCCCGGCCGCGGCCCGTACCGCCAGAGTGGCGACGCGCGGTCACTGCCCCCGGGCGTTGAGCGAGGCGAGATAGGCGTTGTAGTCGGCCAGATCCTTGTCGCCGTTGCGGTCGGCGGCCCGGTCCGCGCGCTGCGACTGACGCTCCTCGGACTTGTACCACTGGAAGACCAGGGCGATCAGCACCACTACGGACGGGATCTCGCTGAAGGCCCAGGCGATACCGCCGGCGGCCGACTGGTCGGACAGTGCGTCGATGCCGAGCGAGGCGGGCGGGTTCAGGAAGGTGGCGACCATCGGCTCCGAGGCCATCATCAGCGCGATACCGAAGAACGCGTGGAACGGCATGCCCGCGAACAGCTCCAGCATCCGCATCACATAACCCGGCCGGTGCGGACCCGGGTCAACGCCCATGATCGGCCAGAAGAACACCAGGCCCACCGCGAGGAAGTGCACCATCATCCCGATGTGCCCGGCCCGGGACTCCATCAGGAAGTCGAACAGCGGCGAGAAGTAGAGCGCGTAGAGGCTCGCGATGAACAGCGGGATGGTGAACGCCGGGTGCGTGATGATCCGCATGTAGCGGCTGTGCAGCAGCGCCACCAGCAGTTCGCGCGGACCCTTGCGGCCCCGTCCGGCGGTGGGCAGGGCGCGCAGCGCCAGCGTCACCGGTGCCCCGAGCAGCAGCAGGATCGGCGACAGCATGCTGATGACCATGTGCTGGACCATGTGCACGCTGAACATCGCCATGCCGTAGTCATTCAGCCCGGTGCACATCACCAGGGCCACCGACACCACGCCCAGGGCCCAGGCGACGGTCCGGCCCACCGGCCAGGCGTCCCCCCGGCGCCGCAGCCGGATCACCGCCCAGCCGTACAGTCCGAGCCCCAGCAGACAGCCGACGAGAAAGACCGGATCACCACCGAACTCCAGGCCCCTCCCCAGCGTGAACGGCGGCAGATCCATGTTCATGCCGTCCATGCCGTGCCCGCTGTGATCCATCCGCTCGCTCCTGATTCGTACCAATGCTCCGGCGACAAGAGTAGAACCGCCCCCGGCCATGGCGGTGGCCGGGGGCGGTTCGTGGAGCGCTGAACTACCGCTGGATCACAGCACGCACTCGGCCTCGTCGTAGCGCTCCACGGGCACCGTCTTGAGCGTCTCCACGGCCTCGGCCAGCGGCACCAGCGTGATGTCGGTGCCGCGCAGCGCGGTCATCATCCCGAAGTCCCCGCGGTGCGCGGCCTCGACGGCGTGCCAGCCGAAGCGGGTGGCGAGCACCCGGTCGTAGGCGGTCGGGGTGCCACCGCGCTGGACGTGCCCGAGGATGACCGGACGCGCCTCCTTGCCGAGCCGGTTCTCCAGCTCCACGGACAGCTGCCGGGCGACCCCGGCGAACCGCTCGTGGCCGTACATGTCCTTACCGCCGACATCGAAGGACATGGTGCCCTCACGCGGCTTGGCGCCCTCGGCGACGACCACGATCGCGAACTTCTTGCCGGCCTCGAACCGCTCGGAGACCCGCGCGGTCAGCTCCTCGATGTCGAAGGGCCGCTCCGGCACCACGATCGCGTGCGCACCGGCCGCCATGCCCGAGTGCAGCGCGATCCAGCCGGTGTGCCGTCCCATCACCTCGACGATCATCACCCGCTGGTGCGACTCGGCGGTGGTCTTGAGCCGGTCCAGCGCCTCGGTGGCGACGCCCACCGCGGTGTCGAAGCCGAACGTCACATCCGTGACCGCGATGTCGTTGTCGATGGTCTTCGGTACGCCCACGATCGGCAGCCCGGCGTCCGACAGCAGCCGCGCCGCCTTCAGCGTGCCCTCGCCGCCGATCGGAATGATCGCGTCGAGGCCCAGCTCGGCGACATGGCCGCGGGCCCGCTCCACACCGTCCCGCAGATGCGCGGGCTGCACCCGGGACGATCCCAGGATGGTGCCGCCGCGCGCCAGGATGCCGCCGACGGCATCGAGGTCGAGCTTGCGGTAATCGCACTCCAGCAGGCCCTTCCAGCCGTCGCGGAAGCCGATCACCTCATCGCCGTGATCAGCGGTGGCGCGGTGGACGACGGACCGGATGACGGCGTTCAGTCCGGGGCAGTCGCCGCCGGAGGTGAGGACACCAATACGCATTGCTCGAAAAACCTCTGCAACTCAACCGGGGGCCCGGACCCCGTCGTCCGGTTGGATTCCGCACACCCTACAAGCGCGGAGCCGCCGGGAACACGTACGCCCGCAGTGCGGACTGCGGGCGTACGGAATGCCGTCATTGCGGGCACGGAGCGGATATCGGCAAACCGCCCGAAAGCGCGCCAACGGTATTAAGCGGGCTGGGTCGCCGCGGCGATCCGCTCCTGGCGCAGCGCCTCGTACCACTGGTCGTCCACCGGAGGCAGGGCGTTGACATCCAACGCCAGCTTGATCAGCAGGTCGGCGATATGCGGATTGCGCGCCATCACCGGGCCGTGCATGTACGTACCGAAGACGGTGTCGTTCCACGCGCCCTCGTAGCCGTCACCGACGCCGTTGCCCTTGCCGAAGCGCACCTTGGCGAACGGCCGGGCGGTCTTGCCCAGATGCGTCACGCCCTGGTGGTTCTCGAAGCCGGTCAGCGGCGGCAGCCCCAACTGCGGGTCGATATCGGCGAGTACGTCGCCGACGCAGCGCTCGGCCTCGCCGCGGGTGCTCACCACGTCCAGCAGCCCCAGGCCCTGCTGCCGCTCCCCGAGGTCATTGATGAACTCATGGCCCAGGATCTGGTAGCCGGCGCACACCGAGAACACGATCGCGCCGTTGGAGACCGCACGGCTCAGCCCGCCGTCGCGGATCAGCCGCTCGGAGGCCAGCCGCTGCGGCCGGTCCTCACCGCCACCGATCAGGTAGATGTCGCCGGAGGTCGGGATCTGCTGGTCGGACCGTACGTCCAGCCGCTGGACGTCCAGACCGCGCTGGCGCGCCCGCCGCTCCACCACCAGGGCGTTCCCCTGGTCGCCGTACGTGCTCAGCAGGTCCGGGTAGATCCACACCAGACGCAGGCTGTTGTCACTCATGCTCGCTCGTCCTTGTCCGCGCATCACGTCAGTTGCCCACCCGTCGGCGCAGGTCCTGGAAGGCCGTGTAGTTGGCGATGACCTCGATCCGGCCGGGCGGTGCCAGCTGCACCGCCTCGTCGAGACTCTCGCAGACCTGGAAGTCGAGGCCCGCGACCTCCAGCCGCACCGCCAGGTCCAGCTTGCGGTCGCCGAGCACGAAGATCGGGTGCCCGGCCAGCCGGGTGTAGTCGACGTCCCACAGCCAGGAGGTGTCGGTGCCGTCCGCGCCGCGTGCGTTCACCGACATGATCACCGGGGTCGGCGGCGGGTCGATCAGCGAGAAGGTCTCCAGCCAGCCGGCCGGGTTCTTCGCCAGCAGCAGCCGCAGCTCCCGCTCCATGAAGCTGACCACGTCATAGCGCCCGGCCACCGCCTGCACCGAGAACATCCGCTCCAGGGCCACCTGCGGCGGCACCCCGAAGGCGGCGGCGACCGCGGCGGACGTGGTGGCGTTCGCCTTGT
This sequence comes from Streptomyces lydicamycinicus, assembly GCF_000829715.2. Taxonomy (NCBI): domain Bacteria; kingdom Bacillati; phylum Actinomycetota; class Actinomycetes; order Kitasatosporales; family Streptomycetaceae; genus Streptomyces; species Streptomyces lydicamycinicus. The sequence goes on from NZ_BBNO01000007.1 coordinate 436,968, forward strand.
TGGCGCGCCCCGGCAGCTGGAGCTTGATGGGCCAGGCGCTGCCGTGCGGGTCGAGCACATGATCGCCGGACAGTGCCCAGCTGGGCGTCGGTCGGCGGAAGCCGCACTCGGCGCAGAACCAGTCCTCGCCCGGCCGCTGCATCACACCACCGCACGAGGGGCAGGACCAGGCGTCGTCCTTCCACTCCTGCCCGGCCGCGACCCACACCACGTTCGAGGACGACGAGGCCGCCCACACGATCAGCGGGTCGTCCGCGTTGGCGATGATCAGCGCCTTGGAACCGGACAGCCCCTCCCGCCAGTGCTCGGCCAGCATCCGGGTCTCCGCGGCGCGGTCGAGCTGGTCGCGGGAGAGGTTCAGCAGCGCTATGGCCTTCGGCGTCACATCGCGGGCGACACCGGCGAGGTACTTCTCGTCCACCTCGATGACGCCGTAGCGGGCGTCCGATCCACCGGCCAGCGCGGACGTGATACCGGCCGGCATGTTGGCGCCGAGCGCGTTGGAGACCACCGGGCCGCTGGCCCGCAGCGCCTCCGCGATCAGCCGTGTCGTGGTCGTCTTGCCGTTGGTCGCCGACACCAGGATGACGTCCAGGTGCCGGGCCAGCCGCGCCAGCAGGTCGGGGTCGAGCTTCAGCGCCACCCGGCCACCGATCACCGATCCGCTGCCGCGGCCCGCCGCGCGCGATACCGCCGCCGCGGCCTTGCCTGCCGTCACGGCCAACTTGGCCCGCGGCGACAGCGGCTCCGTGTTGCCTGCCATCGTCTTTGATCCTCCTTGCATCCGGCGCCCGCCTGCCGTGGGGCTGCCGTGGAACGCCTCCTCCGCAGCCGATGACCGGCCGGGGCTTCGGTCGGGGATCAGCCTATCGAGATCCGGCCGCAGCCCCGAACCCCGCCACCCGTGCGGCGACATCCGCTGTGTGCAGGACCGTACGCTTGTCCCCATGCGTCCCCGCACCATTCCCGGCAGTTCCGGCCATGTCCGCCCGCTGCGATTGCTGGGCGATCCGGCCCTGACCGAGCCCTGCCAGGAGGTCACCGTCTTCGACGACGAGCTGGCCCGGCTGGTCGAGGACATGTACGCGACGATGTACGCCGCACACGGAGTGGGCCTCGCCGCCAACCAGATCGGCGTCCCGCTGCGGGTCTTCGTCTATGACTGCCCCGACGACGAGGACCGCCGTCATCTGGGGCATCTCGTCAACCCCCGGCTCGTCGAGGCCGACGGCCAGGTCATCCGCGGACCCGAGGGCTGTCTCTCGCTGCCCGGTATCGAAGCCGGCACCCCGCGCCACGACCGTGCCGTGGTGACCGGGGTCAGCGTCACCGGTGAGCCCGCCACGGTGACCGGCACCGGCTTCTTCGCCCGCTGTCTCCAGCACGAGTGTGACCATCTCGACGGGGGGCTCTACGTCGACCATCTGACCGGGCTGCGCCGCCGGCGGGCCCTCCGGGCGGCGGCGAAGGCCCCGTGGGCCGCGCCGACGGAGGCGCCCGGCCGCTGAGCGACCGGCGCCGACCGCCGCTTCACGGACCGGCGCTCAGAATCCGGGGCCGTCCGTGCGGTCGTCGACCGCGGCCAGCTGTCCCCAGAGCAGATCGGCCAGCTGCTTGACCAACTGCTCGCGCGAGCACGGGCGTTCGCGCAGCCACCAGTCACCGGCGTGCTGCATCATGCCGACGATGCCGTGGCCCCAGACGCGCGCCGTCAGCTCGCCGCCCGGACCCAGGTCGAGCCGGTCGGTGATCACCTTGGCCAGCTCCTCGCCGAGCCGGCGCAACAGGGGTGCGGAGTGCCGTCCGACGTCGAAGCCGGACTCGGAGGCGTTGTCCTCGTCCGACGGGTGCATCAGGAAGCGGTACACCTGCGGCCGGGCCTCGATCGCCGACAGGTAGGCGTCGAGGGTGGCCTCGACCCGGTCCCGGCGCAGGACGGGGGCGTCCAGCGCGGTCGCCAGATTGGCGAGCAGGGCATCGGTGTGCCGGACGGCGAGCGCGCGGTAGAGCCCGCCCTTGTCGCCGAAGTGCCGGTAGAGGATCGGTTTGGTGATGCCTGCCTCGGCGGCGATGGCGTTCATCGAGGCGTCCGGGCCGTCGCGCAGCACAATGCGCTCGGCGGCCTCCAGCAGCTCCCGCCGTCGGCGCTCGGTCGCCGTCTGCCGGCGGCCGCTGTGCTCTGTGCTTTCCATGGTCGTGCTCCCCACCCTTGTGAATCCGTGGCGCTGGCGCAACGTAACACCCGATCTCCACGGCGATTTCGTTCCCAGGGGAGTTGACAGCCTTTACTGGCGAGTAACACACTTCGGGTTACCGCTAGTAACACCGCACTGCCGCAGCAGCTGGAGGGGACATGGCCGAGTTCACCATGGAGCTCAATGACGAGCAGAAGGAAGTCCGTGACTGGATTCACGGCTTCGCCGCGGACGTCATGCGCCCCGCCGCCGCCGAGTGGGACGAGCGCGAGGAGACCCCCTGGCCCGTGATCCAGGAGGCCGCCAAGATCGGCCTGTACTCCCTCGACTTCTACGCCCAGCAGTTCTTCGACCCGACGGGCCTCGGCATCCCCATGGCCATGGAGGAGCTGTTCTGGGGCGACGCCGGTATCGGCCTGTCGATCGTGGGCACCGGCCTGGCCGCCGTCGGCGTGCTCGCGAACGGCACGGAGGAGCAGATCGGCACCTGGGTCCCGCAGATGTACGGCGATGTCGATGACGTCAAGGTCGCCGCCTTCTGCTCGTCGGAACCGGACGCCGGCTCGGACGTGGCCGCGATGCGCACCCGCGCGGTCTACGACGAGGCCAAGGACGAGTGGGTGCTCAACGGCACCAAGACCTGGGCCACCAACGGCGGCATCGCCAATGTCCATGTCGTCGTCGCGGTCGTCGACCCGGAGGCCGGCTCCAAGGGGCATGCGTCCTTCATCGTCCCCCCGAACACCCCCGGCCTCTCCCAGGGGCAGAAATTCAAGAAGCACGGCATCCGCGCCTCGCACACCGCCGAGGTCGTCCTGGAGAACGTCCGGGTCCCCGGGCACTGCCTGCTCGGCGGCAAGGAGAAGCTCGACGAGCGCCTCGCCCGGGCCCGCGAGAACGCCAGGAAGGACGGGCAGGAGAGGGTGAAGAACGCCGCCATGGCCACCTTCGAGGCGTCCCGGCCCGCCGTCGGCGCGATGGCGGTCGGCACCGCGCGGGCGGCCTACGAGGAGGCCCTGGAGTACGCGAAGACCCGCTCCCAGTTCGGCCGCCCGATCATCGACAACCAGGGCGTGGCCTTCCAGCTCGCCGATATGCGCACCCAGATCGACGCCGCCCGCCTGCTGGTCTGGCGCGCCTCCTGGATGGCGGTGACCGGTAAGCCGTTCACCTCCGCAGAGGGCTCCATGTCGAAGCTCTTCGCCAGCGAGGTCGCCAAGAAGGTCACCGCCCAGGCCGTACAGATCCTCGGCGGCAACGGCTTCACCCGCGAGTACCCGGTCGAGCGGATGCATCGCGACGCCGCCATCTACACCATCTTCGAAGGCACCAGTGAGATCCAGCGCCTGGTGATCGCCCGGACGCTGTCCGGGATGCCGATTCGCTAGGTCAACTGGAAGGCGAGCGCGCCGACTTAGCGTCCAGCAAGGCCCCACCCAGTCATTGGGTGGGGCCTTCGGCGTTTCCGGCCCCGTCATGACGTCACGCCAGCGCCCCGCCTCCCCTCCCCTTGACGACGGGAACGCCGCGCTCTACTTTCCTTCCATAAAGCAAAACATTAGTTCCACGATACGGAATCAATCCTCTTCGCCGCTTCGCTGGAGCTTGCCCGTGACAGGTCGACGCAGGAGTACTCGATGCCTCGAATGACAGCCGCCCGCGCCGCGGTGGAGATCCTCAAGCGGGAGGGCGTGGCCCACGCCTTCGGAGTGCCGGGTGCCGCGATCAACCCCTTCTACGCGGCACTCAAGGGCGCGGGCGGCATCGATCACACGCTGGCGCGCCATGTCGAGGGCGCCTCGCACATGGCCGAGGGCTACACCCGGACCCACCCGGGCAACATCGGCGTCTGCATCGGGACCTCGGGACCGGCCGGCACGGACATGATCACCGGGCTCTACTCCGCGATCGGTGACTCGATCCCGATCCTGTGCATCACCGGCCAGGCCCCCACCGCGGTGATCCTCAAGGAGGACTTCCAGGCCGTCGACATCGCCTCGATCGCCAAGCCGGTCACCAAGGCCGCCACCACCGTGATGGAGGCAGCACAGGTCCCCGGTGTCTTCCAGCAGGCCTTCCACCTGATGCGCTCCGGACGCCCCGGGCCGGTTCTCATCGACCTGCCGATCGATGTCCAGCTGACCGAGATCGACTTCGACCCCGAGACGTACGAGCCGCTGCCCGCTTTCAAGCCGGCCGCGACCCGCGCCCAGATCGAGAAGGCCGTCACGCTCCTCAACGCGTCCGAGCGCCCGCTGATCGTCGCCGGTGGCGGCATCATCAACGCCGACGCGTCCGAGCTGCTGGTGGAGTTCGCCGAGCTGACCGGTATCCCGGTCGTGCCCACCCTGATGGGCTGGGGCATCGTCGCCGACGACCATGAGCTGAACGCCGGCATGGTCGGCCTCCAGACCTCGCACCGCTACGGCAACGCGAACTTCCTGGAGTCCGACTTCGTCCTCGGCATCGGCAACCGCTGGGCCAACCGCCACACCGGCAAGCTGGACGTCTACACCCAGGGCCGCACCTTCGTCCATGTCGACATCGAGCCGACCCAGATCGGCAAGATCTTCGCCCCGGACTACGGCATCGCCTCGGACGCCAAGGCCGCGCTGGAGCTGTTCGTCGAGGTGGCCGGGGAGCTCAAGGCCGCGGGCAAGCTGCCCGACCGCAGCGCCTGGGCCGCGTCCACCCAGGAGCGCAAGGCACAGCTCCAGCGCCGTACGCACTTCGACAACGTCCCGATGAAGCCGCAGCGCGTCTACGAGGAGATGAACAAGGCCTTCGGCCCGGAGACCCGTTACGTCACCACCATCGGCCTCTCCCAGATCGCCGGCGCGCAGATGCTGCACGTCTACAAGCCGCGCCACTGGATCAACTGCGGCCAGGCCGGCCCGCTCGGCTGGACCATCCCGGCCGCGCTGGGTGTTGCCACCGCCGACCCGGAGACACCGGTCGTCGCGCTCTCCGGTGACTACGACTTCCAGTTCATGCTCGAAGAGCTGGCCGTCGGCGCCCAGCACAAGATCCCGTACATCCATGTCCTGGTGAACAACGCCTACTTGGGCCTGATCCGTCAGGCGCAGCGCAACCTCGACATCAACTTCCAGGTCAACCTGGAGTTCGAGAACATCAACGCGCCGGAGCTGGGCGTCTACGGCGTGGACCATGTCAAGGTCGCCGAGGGCCTGGGCTGCAAGGCCATCCGGGTCACCGACCCGAGTGGGCTGGGTGCCGCCTTCGAGGAGGCCAAGAAGCTGGCCGCCGAGCACCGCGTCCCGGTCGTCGTCGAGGCCATCCTCGAACGGATCACCAATATCTCGATGAGCGGTTCCGACATCGCCAGTGTCAACGAGTGGGAGGACCTGGCGACCGAGCCCGGTCACGCACCCACCGCGATCAAACCGCTCAAGGTCTGACGCCGGACCGGCACCGGACCCGATCCGGACGGTGCGCCGGGGGCGGTGCGAACCCCCCGCGCCCGGCGTCACCACCTCACCCGTAAAGCCCCGGACGGCACCCCTCCGCCGCCGTCCTCCCCTTCCGTGATGTGAGAGAGGCACCGCATGAGCAATCTTCCCAAGGTCGCGTGGATCGGTCTGGGCATCATGGGCTCGCCCATGGCCGAGAACCTGATCAAGGCCGGTTACCCGGTGACCGGCTACACCCTGGAGGCCGACAAGCTGGAGCGGCTGGCCAGGAACGGCGGAAGCGTGGCCGGCTCGATCGCCGAGGCGGTCGCCGACGCCGACGTCATCATCACCATGGTCCCCGCCTCCCCCCAGGTCGAGGCCATCGCCTACGGACCCGACGGCATCCTGGCCCACGCCCGCCGCGGGGCCCTGCTGATCGACATGTCCTCGATCACCCCGCAGACCTCCATCGACCTGGCCCACGCCGCCGCCGACAAGGGCATCCGGGTCCTGGACGCCCCCGTCTCCGGCGGCGAGGCCGGCGCCATCGAAGCGGTCCTGTCCATCATGGCCGGCGGCGACCAGGCCGACTTCGACGCCGCCCGCCCCCTGCTGGAAGCCCTCGGCAAGACCATCGTGCGCTGCGGCCCGCACGGCTCCGGCCAGACCGTCAAGGCCGCCAACCAGCTCATCGTCGCCGTCAACATCCAGGCCTGCGCCGAAGCCGTCGTCTTCCTGGAGAAGTCCGGCGTCGACCTCACCGCCGCCCTCGACGTCCTGGGCGGCGGACTGGCCGGCTCCACCGTCCTGGCCCGCAAGAAGGACAACTTCACCACCCGCGACTTCCGCCCGGGCTTCCGCATCGACCTCCACCACAAGGACATGGGCATCGTCACCGACGCCGCCCGCGCGGTCGGCGCCGCCCTCCCCGTCGGCAGCGTCGTCGCCCAACTCGTCGCCTCCCTGCGCGCCCAGGGCGACGGCGGCCTCGACCACTCCGCCCTCCTGCGCGGCGTCGAACGCCTCTCCGGACACACCACCGAAGGCTGAGCAGGGCCGGGGGCGTGTCTCCCGGTGGGCGGGGCGTACCGCGCGCGGGCGGGTGACGGTCATCACCCCGCCGGCCTGGAACGCGCAGCTGTTGTTCACCGTTCAATTGGGTGTGGGTGCTGCGGCACCCCTCCCGAGCCGCCCCGGCCAGTCACCCCCCGTCTGGCCGGGGCTTCCTCTTGCCGCGGGCGACGGCCACGGCCCGCAGGTCCAGGGGCCCGGGCCCGCTACGCCCCGTCCGCGTCCAGCGGATTGGCGGCGATCCGCGCGGCGATGCCCTGGCGGACCGAGGCGGCGGCGGAACTGTCCGGCTTGCGCTCGGCCTGGTCCCGGAAGCACGCCAGGAATTCTTCGCCGAGGCCGAGCCGTGGATAGCGCGCCAGCACCTCGGTACGGAGGTCCGCCGGCAGCGCGTCGGGCCGCCGTCCGGAGATGTCCAACGAGGTGGAGTACACCAGCAGATGGGCCTCCGGATCCATGGCCACGTCCACCTCGTCCCACATGTGCCGGACGACCACCTCGGACGCCCGCACCCGCCGCTCCACCGGCCACCCGGCACCCGCCGCGAACACCCACGCCACATGGCCACCCGCCTCGTCGAAGGGCACGGTGTGGCTGTCGAACTCCTTCACCAGCCCCATGTCGTGGAACATGGCCGACACATAGAGGAGCTCCGGATCGAAGGCGATGTCGTGGGCCGAGGCGTAGGCGGCCGCCCAGAGATACGCCCGCACGGAGTGGTTCAGCAGCGCGGGCGAGCAGTAGGCGCTCGCCACCTCCAGCGCGGCACGACAGGCGCGGGTATCGGGAATCACAAGATCATCCATGGTCATGGCCATGATTCTGGCGCATCCCCCTGTGCCCGTCGCGGAGGATTGACGCTCACGGCGGCTGCCGAAATGCGCGAGCGCGGACCCCGGCGCACGCTGGATGCATGACCGAGCACCCGCCTGTCATCGTGCACCCGCCGACGCCGTCCGGTGGCCGACGGGTGACCGTGCGTGGGCAGATCGTCGGCCTGGCCCATGGCCGCGGCGATGTTGCCGAGTTCCTCCGTCGCGCGGGCGTCACCGGCCCGGCCGGGAGTATCGCGCTCGACGATCCCCGCCTCGTCGAATGGCGCGGTGGCTCGCTGGACGACTGGCCGATGCCACCGGCGTGACATCCGGGCCGATCAGCCGTTCGCCGTGGCCGTACCCGTCTCTCGGTGCCGCGGGCCCGAGGGATACGCTGACCTCCGGCGATCGGCAGGGCCGTCGGTCGGTGAGCCGGCGGCAGGGAGCGGAGCAGGGCGTGAGCGACGACAGCGGGAACAGCGGCAGCAGCGACGACGGCGTGTTCTCGACGCGCAGTGGCGGGTCGGGCGGCTCTTCGGACCTGAGTGTCCTGCGGAGGGCGATGCGCTGGGAGACTCTCGTGATCCTCCTGATTCTCGTGATCCTCACGGTAGTGGCCTCGTAGGACGGGTTCGATACCGGGGAATCCCTGAACTCGCGTCGGCCTCTTGGGAGTTCAGGTGCTCACGTGCTGACCGGGCACGGTCCCGGAATCCTCCCTGGCAGGGCCCGTGGGCCTGAACTCCCTTACCGTTAAAGGCTGTTGTCCGCCGGGCCGGCGGTGACCCGCGGTCCGGCGGTGTGCCGCGATCCTGTGGGGCGGCACGGCCTCAAGGGGGGCGGGCGCCCGCACCCCCAAGCGCGTACGCGTGGCCCCGTGGGCCCGCCCCGGCTCCCCGAACGCACCGTCCGATTTCCGCCAGCACCGCCGCCTGACCTGCTGCACAGTGGAACCGTGATGAACGAGGACAGCAGGTACGAGGCGGTGCGCAGCAGGGACGCCCGATTCGACGGCGCCTTCTTCTTCGCGGTGTCCACGACCGGGATCTACTGCCGGCCGAGCTGTCCCGCCACCACGCCCCGGCGCCGTAATGTCGCTTTCTTCCCGACCGCCGCGGCCGCCCAGGGCTCCGGATTCCGCGCCTGCCGGCGCTGCCGCCCCGATGCGGTGCCCGGCTCGGCGGAGTGGAATGCCCGCGCCGATGTCGTCGGGCGGGCGATGCGGCTGATCAGCGAGGGTGTGGTCGACCGGGAAGGCGTCGCCGGGCTGGCGGCCCGGCTCGGCTACAGCGCCCGGCAGGTCCAGCGGCAGCTGAACGCCGAGCTGGGCGCCGGGCCCGTGGCCCTGGCGCGGGCACAGCGCGCCCACACCGCCCGGGTCCTGCTTCAGACCACCGGACTCCCGGCGGCCGAGATCGCCTTCGCGGCGGGCTTCGCCAGCGTGCGGCAGTTCAACGACACCATCAAGGAGATCTACGCGCTCACTCCGAGCGAACTGCGCGCCGCCCGCCCCGGCAAGGGGACCCGCTTCGGCCCGGTGGCGCCGCCCACCACGCCCGGGGTGCTGCCGCTGCGGCTGGCCTTCCGCGGGCCGTATGCGGCGCGGCAGCTCTTCGACCACCTCCAGCGGCGTGCGATCACCGGCATCGAGGAGGTCAGCGGCGAGCCCGGGGCCCGTACCTACCGGCGGACCCTGAGGCTGCCGCACGGCGCCGGGATCGCCGAGGTCGACGAGGCGGCCGGGGACGGCTGGCTGGACTGCCGGCTGCACCTGGCGGAGCTGCGGGATCTCACCACCGCGAGCCAGCGGGTGCGCCGCCTCTTCGATCTGGACGCCGATCCGTACGCGGTCGCCGAGCGGCTGCGCGCGGATGCCGTACTGGCGCGGCTGGTGGACCGGCACCCCGGGCTGCGCTCGCCGGGCGCTCCCGCCCCGGACGAGCTCGCCGTCCGTGCCGTCCTCGGCCAGCAGGTCTCGGTCGCGGCCGGCCGCACACTGGGCGACGCCCTGGTCGCCGCGTACGGAGAGCCGCTGCCCGAACCGGCCGGTGCGCTCACCCACCTCTTCCCCCGCGTCGACGACCTGGCGCAGGCCGCGCTCACCGAACTCGGGATGCCCGAATCCCGGCGCGCGACCCTGCGAACCCTGAGCACCGCCCTCGCCGACGGCACGGTCGTGCTGGACGCCGGAGCCGACCGGGACGAGGCCGAACGCGCGCTTCTCGGACTGCGCGGCATCGGCCCGTGGACCGCCGGATACATCCGGATGCGCGCCCTCGGGGACCCCGATGTCCTGCTGGTCGGCGATGCGGCCGTACTGGCCGGGATGCGCCGGGCCGGCGCTCCCACGGCCGGTCTGCGGGAGCGGGCGAACGCCTGGCGCCCCTGGCGCTCGTACGCGATGCACCACTTCTGGAACGCGCCGGTCACGGAGCCGGCGAGCCCCCGCCCGACCACCACGGAAAGCACCCGACCATGACGCTCTACACCACCCTCGACAGCCCGCTGGGCGAACTCCTGCTGGTGGGCGAGGAATCGGCCACCGCCCCGGGCGGCACCGCGCTCGCTTCGCTGTCCGTACCCGGGCAGAAGGGCGGGGCGACCGTCCAGGACGGCTGGACGTACGCCCCCACCGCCTTTGCCGGCATCGCCCACCAGCTCCGCGCCTACTTCGACGGGGAGCTGACCCGCTTCGCCCTTGCCTACGCCCCCAGCCGGGGCACCGACTTCCAGCAGCGCGTGTGGCAGGCCCTGGAGGCCATCCCGTACGGCACCACCACCACATACGGGAAGATCGCCGCCGACATCGGTGCGGCGCGCGGTGCGGTACGCGCCATCGGAACGGCGATCGGCGCGAACCCGCTGCTCGTCGTCCGGCCCTGCCATCGGGTCATCGCCGCGAACGGTTCCCTGTCGGGCTACGCGGGCGGGCCCGCACGCAAGCAGCAGCTCCTCGGCATCGAGGGCGCTCGGCCGGAGCTCCGCTGAGCTGCCCCCACCGCCGAGCGCCGCACCGACCCACGCCCACTGGAGCGCTCCATGACCACCACGACCACTGCGACCACCGAGCGCCACACCCGCCCCGGCACCCTCGCCCGGCGCGTCACGGCCGCCGACTGGACGGCGCTGGCCGAGGAACTGAACACCCTGGGCTGCGCGGTGACGCCACGTCTGCTCACTCCGGCCGACTGCCGTGCCCTCAGCGCGCTCTACGACGGATCCGCCGCGGTCGACGGCACGGACCCCGCCAGCCGGGCCCGCTTCCGCTCGACCATTGACATGGCACGGCACCGCTTCGGCTCGGGCCAGTACCGCTACTTCGCCGACCCGCTGCCCACACCTGTCCAGGCCCTGCGCGAGGCGTTCTACCCGCACCTGCGGGAGATCGCCCGCGACTGGGCGGACAAGCTCGGCAGACCGGCCCCCTGGCCGGACACCCTGGAGGAGTGGCTGACCATGTGCCACGAAGCCGGGCAGACCAAGTCCTCGCAGATTCTGCTGCGTTACGGCGCGGGGGACTGGAACGCGCTGCACCGCGACATCTTCGGGGAGATGGTCTTCCCCCTCCAGGTCGTCATCGGCCTGGACGAGCAGGGCACCGACTACACCGGCGGCGAATTCCTCCTCGTCGAGCAGCGGCCGCGCGCCCAGTCCCGCGGCACCAGCACCGTCCTGCCACAGGGCCACGGACTGATCTTCACGACCCGCGACCGCCCCGTACGCTCCGCCCGGGGCTGGTCGGCCGGCCCCGTACGCCACGGTGTGAGCACCGTCCGCTCCGGCCGGCGGCACTCCCTGGGCCTGGTCTTCCACGACGCCTGAAGCGGCTGCCGCTGCACGCGGGCCCAGGGGGCCGACGGCCTCAGAGCATGGAGCCGCCGGTGACATCGATGCGCTGGCCGGTGATCCAGCGGGACTCGTCGGACGCGAGGAAGGCGGCGACGTCGGCGATGTCCTGGGGCTGGCCGATCCGGTTGAACACCGAGAGGGAGGCCAGCGCGGCGTGCGCCTCCGGAGTCGCCCGCATCGACGCGTTCATATCGGTCTCGATGAAGCCGGGGGCGAGGGTGTTCACCGTGATGCCCCGCGCTCCGAGATCCTTCGCCAAGGTGAGGGTGAAGGCGTCCACCGCGCCCTTGGAGACGCTGTAGGCGATGGTCGAGGGGAACGCCGTACTCGTCACCGCCGACGAGACGTTGATGATGCGTCCGCCGTCCCGCATCCGCCGCAGACCGTGCTGGGCGATGAAGAACACGGCCTTGGTGTTGACCGCGAGGGTGCGGTCGAAGTCCTCGGGCGTCACCTCGTCGATGTGCCCCGGGATGCTGATCGCCGCGTTGTTGACAAGGATGTCGAGACCGGGCTCGGCGCCGTACGCCGCCAGCCCCTCGTCGAACGCAGCGTAGAGCGCCTCGGCATCACCGGGAACACCCAGTTCCGCACCGATTATGAAGGCCCGGCCGCCCGCGTCGAGGATGCTCTCGGCCGTTTCCTTGGCCGCGGTGTCATTACTGCGGTAGTGGACGGCGACCAGTGCCCCGTCGGCGGCGAGGCGCTGCGCGATGCCCCGGCCGATACCCCGGCTGGATCCCGTCACCAGCGCGGTCTTTCCCTTGAGTTCACCCATGGTGGTCTGGCCTTTCACGTGCCGGTGGTGGGCATACCGCCCCCGAGGACTGTCGAGTGGTGTGGTGGTGACGTGGCCGGACCGGGCCGGCTGCTCCGCGTGGTGCGTCGGCCGACGGCGAACGGTCCGCCGTGAGAACGGGTCGTCAGTCCCGTGGGTCCAACGCCGTCAGGGTGGAGACGAAGACCGGACTGCCGTTCTGCAAGCCGGTCACCTGCACCGTGGTGGTGCAGGGCAGCGCCGACGGGACGCGGTGAGCTTCGATCACACAGGGGGTGCCGTGCTCGGCGTACCGGTGGAAAACGGTCCCGAAGGCGTACGGGACGAAGGCGCCGGGCGAGGTGAGGGTGCGGGCGGCCTGCTGGGCGGCGTCGAGCAGCACCATGCCGGGGACATGGTCGTTCGCCGGGTTCACCACCGCGGGGTGGCCGGGCGCGATGCGCAGCAGCCAGCGGTCGGGCCGGCCGGTGGGGGAGAGCAGGACGTCGTGTTCCTTGGCGCTGCCGGTCGGCCGGGGCGGAACGGGGGCGGGGAGGGGGCCGGGGGTGTGCCGCGCACTCAGTCGATCGCCGCGGAGCCGGCGGTAGACGGCGGGTGAGGTGACCGTGACGTCGGAGTGGCCGGTCGCGACGATCCGGCCCGCCTTACGGAAGGTCATGTCGAAGCGGCCACTGGTCAGCGTGCCCGCCCGCATACGCGTCCGACTGCAGAGGACGTCGATGGTCAGTGGCGTGGGCCCGCTTCCCACCGCGAGATGCTCGGGGTGGGTGGTGTACACGAGGTCGCCGAGGATGAAGTGGTGGCCGAGCGGGACACCGAGTTCGGCGTGGCAGAGCAACAACCCGGCCTGACGGATGGTCTCACCCGTGAGGATGAGATGGTGTCGCCCGCGATTGGGGGTGAAGTAACCGTGATCGTGCGGCCACTGGGCGGTCAGCGAGAAACGCGTGTCACCGACCCGGCGCCATGAGGTGACCAGCATGTCGTCGGCGAGAGGGCGGTGTACGAACTCCTGGGGGACCTGGGCGCCGTGGGGGCTCCGCGGTCCGGTCGCCCGGTCCCCGACGGGGGCCGGCAGTTGGTGTGGAGACCTGGGCTGAACAGTGCTGACCTGCATCGTGTCGCTCATGACTACCCCCAGGCGTCGCTACGGGTGGAATTACATCGCTGATAAGATACGTACCATCCGGTTTTATTTTCAATGCCGGGCCGTCGAAAAGGGGAAAGTAGCTGATCGAGCGACGACTTGAGCTGTAGCTAACTGTTGCGGAACGTAGAGACATCGAGAGACAGGAGGCGTCCTGTGGCACAACAGGACCGCGCGATTCGGACCCGGCGAGTGATCTTGGAGGCGGCTGCGTCGGTTTTCGACGAGCAGGGTTACGACCGCGCGACGATCGCCGAAGTCCTCGAGCGCGCCGGCGTGACGAAGGGCGCCTTGTACTTCCACTTCGCCTCCAAGGAACAGTTGGCGCTCGCGGTGATCGAGGAGCAGGTGGTCGATATCGCCGTGCAGCCGCAGACGATCAAGCTGCAGGAATTCGTCGACTCGGGCCAGGTGCTGGCCTTCCGGCTGCGCAGCGACCCGATCCAGCGGGGAGCGGCGCGACTGGCGGTGGAGCAGGGCTCCAATCACCTCGACCGCAAGCAGTCGATGCTGTCGTGGACCCGGTTCGTCGAGGGCTTGCTGAACGACGCCCGGAGCCGCGGAGAAATTCTGGAGAGCGTTGTCGTGGGGGAGACCGCCGAGTTGTTCGTCGGCGCCTTCGCGGGGCTGCAGATGATGTCGCAGGCCCTGACCAACCGGGCCGACCTCAGTCGTCGGCTCACCGTCTTCTTCGAACACACCCTCCCGAGCATCGCCGTGCCGGCCATCCTCGCCAAACTCAACCTGGACTCCGAACGGGGTGCCCAACTCGATGCCGCCCTGCAGGCGAAGGCGGTGGTGAAGGTTGCGGCCGACGCCGATGCCGGAGTGGCCGCCGGCTGATCCCGCCCCGTCCGATGTGCAGTTGCGGTCGCGGGAGGCGGAGGATGTTTTGGTGCATCACGACCGCTGAAAACATACCGCGTGTGCGGTGTTGAATATCGAAGTGTGTGCAATGCGTGGGTGAGCTGTGCAGGTCAGGGGCGTCGCGGAAGAGCCGCGGCGCCTCTCGGCGTTGAGGTGGCGGCAGGATGTGCGGGAGCCGCGAACGGTGGCCGGCGAAGGCGCGGCACTTCGGGCTCGGGTGGATGTCAGTGGTGTGCTGTTCACTGGACTCGGCGGGCTCGGAGAGGCCGCGTCCGGGACGAACGGGGGAGGTCCGGTGCACGGGTTGAGGGAGAGCGAAGGCCGGGGCGGCGTGACGGAGATCACCGATGCCGGGATCGGGTGCCGGGTCGTACGGCGGAATAGAACGCCGGGGTAGAAGCGTTCGTCATGCACGTATCAGCCGTGCGCGGAGAACTCCCCACTCGTCAGCGGCCTGATCACGCCGATGCCCGTAGACGACACCACACTTCGACCGCTCCTCCGACGATCCCTCCGCCGCCCTCGTGCTGTGCCGTCCCATGTCCCGACGACGCTCACACCCCAGGCCGCGTCCGCCTCCCTCTGCTCACCCCTGCTCCGTCACCCGCTGATGACATCCATCCACCTCTGCCGCCCTGGAGGCCGCACGCATGACCCGGACGACGACGGACCAACTCCCCGCAAGGGCCGCGGAGATCGCGGCCACGCCCCCGGGGTCCGACCCGGCCGTGGGCGGGCGGCGGAGATCTGCCGGCGGCATCGTCCCGGTCCTCGCCTTCGCGGGCATCGTCGTCGCGGTGATGCAGACGCTGCTCGTGCCGGTCATCAAAGACCTGCCGTTGCTGCTCAACACCGCGCCCAGCAACGCCACTTGGGTCATGACGGCCACCCTCCTCGCCGGTGCCGTCTCGACCCCCATCATGGGGCGCCTCGGCGATCTGTACGGCAAGCGGCGGATGCTGCTGACCAGCCTCGCGGTCATGGTCGTCGGCTCGCTGGTCTGCGGCTTCACCAGTGATCTGGTCACCATGATCGTGGGCCGGGCGCTCCAGGGCTTCGCCATGGGCGCCATTCCTCTCGGGATCGGCATCATGCGCGACGAGCTGCCGCGCGAGCGGCTCGGCTCGGCCATGGGCCTGATGAGCTCATCGATCGGCGTCGGCGGCGGGCTCGCCCTGCCGGCCGCGGCCCTGGTCGCCCAACACGCCGACTGGCACACCCTGTTCTTCGGCGCCGCCGGGCTCGGCGTGCTGTCGATGGTGCTCACCCTCCTCGTCGTCCCGGAGACCGCGGTACGGGCCCAGGGGCGCTTCGATGTGGCGGGCGCCCTCGGGCTGTCGGCCGGTCTGGTGGCCCTGCTGCTGCCCCTCACCAAGGGCAGCGACTGGGGCTGGGGTTCGCCGACCACCCTCATACTCTTCGGTGTTGCGGTCGTGATCCTGGTGCTGTGGGGCGCGATGGAGCTGCGTCTCGCCGACCCGCTGGTCGATCTGCGGACCACCGCGCGCCGTGAGGTGCTGCTGACCAACCTCGCCTCGATAACGGTCGGTGTGGCGTTCTACGCCATCTCCCTGGTGCTGCCGCAGCTGCTCCAGCTGCCCACGTCGACCGGCTACGGGCTGGGTCAGTCGATGGTGGTGGCCGGGCTGTGCATGGCGCCCCTGGGTCTGACGATGATGTTCGTCGCCCCGCTGTACGCCCGGATCGCCGCCCGGCGCGGCCCCAAGGTCTCGCTGCTGCTCGGCATGCTCGTCATCGCGCTCGGCTACGGCGCGGGCATCGGCCTGATGAACGCCCCCTGGCAGACCGTCATCATCGCGGTGGTCGTCGGCGCCGGTATCGGTCTGGCGTACTCCTCGCTGCCCGCCCTGATCATCGGGGCCGTCGACGCCTCGGAGACCGGTGCGGCCAACGGCCTGAACACCCTGATGCGCTCCATCGGCACCTCGGTGTCCAGCGCGGTGATCGGCATGGTCCTGGCCGATATGTCCCAGAAGACGGGGCCGGTCACGGTGCCCACGATGGCCGGCTTCCGGGTCTCCTTCCTCATCGCCACGGCCGCCGTCCTCGTCGGCGTCGCGCTGGCGTGTTTCCTGCCGTCACAGCGCAAGGCGTCCCGCCCGACCCTGCTCGCCCAGAGCACCGACGGCGCGGCGGACGCGGTGGACGCCGATGGAACGCGGGGTGCGGCGCGCCCGCCGGCGATGCCCGCTGCGCCGCTCACCGCCACACCGCCCGTACACGCTGCCCCCGCCGCAGCGGACGACGCAGCCGAATCGGCCGTCCCGGCCGAGGCAGTTGAACCGGCCGCCCCGGCGAAAGCAGCCGAACCGGCCGCCCCGGCGAAAGCAGCCGAACCGGCCGCCCCGGCGAAAGCAGCCGAACCGGCCGCCCCGGCCAAAGCAGTTGAACCGATGGCCGCGGGTAACGCAGTCGCACTTACCGCCGCAGAGGAGCAGCCGGCCCCGCTGGTGAAGTCGGCGCCGTCCTGGGCGCGGCCGGTCACCGAACCGGACGAGGTCCGCACCCCGCCGTCCTCCGGGGCGACGGCCGCCAGCGCAGACCCCGCCGGGTTCCGGGGCCGGGTGGCGGACACCTCCGGCGGCCCGGTCCCCGGCGCGAGCATCACCCTGATCGACCGGCAGGGCCGCCAGGCCGGCATCGCCACGGCCGACGCCGACGGTCACTTCGCAGTCGACGCCCCCACGGCCGGCACCTATGTCCTCACCGGCGCCGCGCCCGGCCACACACCCCACGCGGCCTCCGCCACCTACCGCGGCGAAGGCGCCGCGACCCGGCTCGACCTCGTCCTCGCCGGCACCGGCCGACTGGGCGGCACCTTGCTCGGCGGCACCGAGGGCACCCCGCTGGCCGGCGGGAGCATCGTCGTCACCGATGCCGAAGGCGCTGTGGTGGCCCGTACGGCCTCCGGCGCCGAGGGGAGCTGGGATGTTGCCCCACTGCCGCCCGGCCACTACACCCTGGTCCTCAGTGCCGCCGGTCACCAGCCGCAGGCCCGTGCCGTGGACCTGTCCGGCAGCGCACCGGAACGCCAGGACGCCCGCCTGAAGCCGGCGGCCACCGTTCGCGGGACGGTACGGGGCCCGAACGGCCGACCGCTCGCCGAAGCTGCCGTGACCCTCGTCGAGGACGACGCGATCGCCGGACACACCGTCACCGGACCGGACGGCGCCTTCGCCTTCTCCGGCATGAGCGGCGCCCACTACACCCTCACAGCGGCCGGTTACCCACCCCACGCCGTCCCGATATCCCTCACCGCCGGCGCCCACGAAACCCTGGACCTGGACCTGTCCCAGCCACCGACAGCCGGCGGCTGACGGCCTCCGGCACGCGGACGCACGACGGCAGACAGACACCAACGCCCTGCCGAGAGCCACTCATCCGGCAGGGCGGCGGCTGCTCGGCCGCGGCCCCAAGTCGGCTTCTCCGCCGACGACCTGGCACGCAGCCGTCCGCCGCCGGCCCCGCCTTGCCGTGGCGTGCTTCAGGGCTTCGGTGCGGCCGGAGGGAGAAAGTCGTCGAACTTCGGTGTGCCGGGTTCCGGGGTGAGCCTGCCGGCGCGGGCGGTGAAACTGATGGCGTGGTACCAGCCGCACAGCATCAGCAGGTCCAGGAGCTGTTCCGGGCTGAACTCCGCGCTGAGACGCTCCCACAGCGCGTCATCGATGTCGTGGCCGGTGTGCAGGGCATCGGCCGCGTCGAGGAGGAGCCGGTCGCGGTCGGTGGTCCAGCAGGCGTCCGCGCTGTTGCCGTGCGTCAGGGAGCTGATGTGCGCCGGGGTCAGTCCGACGCGGGGTGCGAAGCGCGCGATATGCACGCCCCATTCGTACTCGCAGCCGCAGCGGGCGCAGGTGCGGTCGATGAGGATCTCGCGGTCCCGCAGGCCGAGGCTGAGTTGCCGGCTGAGCTGGTACGAGCCCCAGGCGTGCAGCGCCTCGGCCAGCGGGAGGTTGCGTGCGTACAGCCGGAAGAGCGCGATCGGCTCCTCGTCCCCCGGCATCATGCGGTGCAGTACCGCCGCCACCTCTGACGAGTGCGGCGCTTCGGCCGGTGCAATCCGGGCAGGCACGACTCCCCCTTCCACTGATTCGCGTTTCGAAGCAGCGAAAGGAGGCTAGTGCTTCTGAAATCGAATCGCTAGCGCTGCCGGCGGCCCGCTCAGCCCTGGTACTCCGTGAGATCGATGCTGTGCACCGTCAGTGCATGGCCGTACTCCGGATGTGTCGCCTCCCTTTCGAAGGCCATGCCGAGCTTGCGTACGACGTTCAGGGAGGACTCATGGCCGAGCCGGTTGACGGCGATGACGCGGTCGAGGCCGCGGTCCTGGAGGGCGAACTCCAGCACGGCCTGGGCGGCTTCGGAGGCGTAGCCCTGGCCCCAGTACTGCCGGCCCAGGCGCCAGCTGATCGCCACCTCGTGCCGGACCTCCGGGAGGAACGCGGGAACGGACAGGCCGGCGCATCCGGCGAGTTCGCCCGAGGCGAGGAGTTCGACGGCGAAGATGCCGAAGCCCTCGTCATCCCACTCCTCCTCCCATCGCTCGATCTCCTCGGCGGTTTGGTCCAGGCCGAGGGTGGAGCCGTCGCCGATCCAGCGCATGACGAGCGGGTCCGCGTGGATGTCCGCCATGGGGGCGAGGTCGTCGTCGGTCCAGCGGCGGAGGATGAGGCGGGGGGTGCGGATCTCGGTCATGCCGCCCATCCTGTCGAATGCGGGGGCGCGACGGTAATCGGCGGGTGTCCGTTCGCGGGCCGTCCGGTGCAGGTCAGCGACCCAGGAGCGGCGCCGGCGTGGCCTGTGCGGAACTCGCCGTGTAGCCGGGGCGCAGCGAGTGGAGGGCTGTCGCTGATGCCGATGACGGATGAGGTCTTCGACCCGGTCACGGACGGCAGCGCCGCGGAGGTTCTGGGGTTCTGGCGCCTCCCGGGAGGGTTCGAGAGGCTGCGGCCGTTGATCGGCGAGATCAGGGGCCGCTGATCTACTTCCCGATGCGATGGAGCATGGCTGAGGAAGCCTCCGCCTTCGCAGCGGACGTCGCGCAGTCCATGGGACTGGCCTGCTTCGACCCTCAGCATCTTTCGGTCGTCTGCGTCCCGGCGACCCGTACGCCGACGCACCACGCCACCGTCGACCACCTACGTCCCGGCAGGGCGGGAGCCATCGGCGCGACGGCCCGGCGGCGTCACCGTCCGTGACCCTCGATTCGCCGGTGCCACGGCGCACACTCCCCGCTCGCCGATCCGCAGCACGCCTGCCACACCACCTCTCCGCCCGCAACTCGGGGAGTCCGGGCGGGTGACACCGGAGCGGTGCCACCGGGACGAGCGGGCGCGCAGGGGTTCGTGGGGCCGGTGGTCTCGGTCGACGGAACGGCCGAACCCGGCGGTGCCGCATCCGCAATTCGGGAATTTTCTGCGAGTCTGAGCGGCACGCCCCACATCCCGGCTGGTCACGCCGGTTGCCGGGGTTTTCGGCGTGTCGGTGACCCACGCTCGTTAGTGGTGTGTTAGTGCCTCGTTAGCGGACCGGCAGTGCCCACGGCCACGCTGGAACGAGCAACGGACGGACCGCACCCCACTACGAGAGCTCGCACCTACCAGACGAGGGGGACACTTATGTCGCTCACCATCAAGACGCTCGGCCGCGGTCGTCGTGTCGCCGCCGGATCGCTGATCGCTGTCGCGGCGCTTGCGCTCACCGCCTGTGAGGGCGGCCCCGACGCCGCATCCCGCCCCTCGTCGGCCGCCGCATCCGCCACGTCCCACGGCAAGGAGAGCGGTGGCTCCTCGTCGTCCCACGGCAGCGCCGAGTCGGCCGGTGCGAAAGCGCAGTCCTCCGCGGGCGGTCAGCGGCCGTCGGCGAAGGCGGCGGCCACGCCCGGTGGCAAGCCGACGGGCAAGGCCCCCAGCGCCGCAGAGGCCCACACCTCCGCCGAGGCGACCTCGGACCGCTGCACCGCCGCGAATATGTCGCTGCGCCTGGGCGCCGCCGACGCCGGCGCGGGCAACATCCGCTACCCCCTCGTCTTCACGAACAAGGGTACGAAGGCCTGTTCGCTGCGCGGTTTCCCGGGCGTTTCACTGATCAACCGTGACGGCTCGCCCGTCGGCAAGCCCGCCACCCGCGAGGGCGGTGCCGGCGGTGTCGTCCGGCTCAAGCCGGGCCAGAGTGCACACGCCCTGCTGCACACCCTCAACGAGGGCGTCTCGGACACCCCGTGCTGGGCCAAGTCGCAGATCGTCTTCGTCTACCCGCCCGGCTCCAAGGAGTCGATGACCACCGGCAGCCGCGGACTGCGGGTGTGCGGCGGACGGTTCGACGTGACCGCGGTGGAGGCCGGTGCCCTGGGCTGACGGCCCGGTCCGTGGACCGCGACCAGGACAGCCGCGGGCGACTCCGCCACGACAGCACGCCCCCGGCGCACGGTGCGCCGGGGGCGTGCGGTGCGTAGGGGCGGACCGGCATCCGGCAGCGGAACGTGACCGTCGCCGGCGGTGACCCGTTGTGGTGCTGTGGCCTTCGATTCGGACGCTCGGGTGGTGTGTCACCGCAACGGCCCCTGGTGACCGCTCCGGGTCCGGGAATCGGTGTTACCAAGGTGGATGGAAGCCTTGAATGAGCGCTTTCGTTGCATATCTGCCTAGGAGACATGCCCATGTCCGCAGCTTCGAGCGTGGCCGACAAGGCCGCTGCGAACGGAAAGCCGTCCGCCGAGGACGAGTCCCCGATCCACATTCTCTGGATCAACGCCGGCCTGAGCTGTGATGGCGACTCGGTGTCGCTCACCGCCGCGACGCAGCCGAGCATTGAGGAGATCGCGCTCAGTGTGCTGCCCGGGCTGCCCAAAATCGCCGTCCACTGGCCACTGATCGATTTCGAAAGCGGTCCGGTCGATGGCGCGGACACCTTCATCGAGTGGTTCTTCAAGGGCGAACGCGGCGAGATCGACCCGTTCGTGCTGGTCATCGAGGGGTCCATCCCCAACGAGTCCATCAAGCCGGAAGGCTATTGGTGCGGCTTCGGTGACAACCCGGAGACCGGCCAGCCGATCACCACCAGCGAGTGGATCGACCGGCTCGCCCCCAAGGCGCTCGCCGTGGTGGCGATCGGCACCTGCGCCACCTACGGCGGTATCCACGCGATGGCGGGCAACCCGACCGGAGCCATGGGCGTGCCCGACTACCTGGGCTGGGACTGGACGTCCAAGGCCGGGATCCCGATCGTCTGTGTGCCGGGCTGCCCGATCCAGCCGGACAACTTCTCGGAGACGCTGACCTATCTGCTCTACCAGGCGACGGGCGCGGCACCGATGATCCCGCTGGACGACCAGCTGCGGCCCACCTGGCTCTTCGGCGAGACCGTGCACGAGGGCTGTGACCGGGCCGGCTACTACGAGCAGGGCCAGTTCGCCGCCACCTACGACTCGCCCAAGTGTCTGGTGAAGCTCGGATGCTGGGGTCCCGTGGTCAAATGCAACGTGCCCAAGCGGGGCTGGATGGACGGCATCGGCGGCTGCCCGAACGTCGGCGGTATCTGTATCGCCTGCACCATGCCCGGCTTCCCCGACAAGTTCATGCCGTTCATGGACGAGCCGCCCGGCGGCAAGATCTCCAGCAGCGCCAGCTCCGCGTACGGCAGCATCGTCCGCCGTCTCCGGAGCATCACGGCCAGGACCGTCGACCACGAGCCCAAGTGGCGCCACCGTGGCGACCAACTGACCACCGGCTACCGGAAACCGTGGTGAACACACCCCGCCCGTAGCCGTCCGGCAGCACCCCGGACCCTCCGTCCGACCTCACCTCCGCGCGCACGCAAAAGAAGGGCACGGCACTCACGATGGCACCGAGAACGAAGGCGGCCGACGGCAGCGGTCTGACGGAGATGTCCTGGGATCCGATCACCCGGATCGTGGGAAGCCTCGGGATCCACACCAAGATCGACTTCAAGCAGAAGCGGGTGGCGGAGTGCTACAGCACCTCGTCCGTCTTCCGTGGCTACAGCGTCTTCATGCGCGGCAAGGACCCGCGTGACGCGCACTTCATCACCAGCCGGATCTGCGGTATCTGCGGTGACAACCACGCCACCTGCTCGGTGTACACCCAGAACATGGCCTATGGGGTGAAGCCCCCGCACCTGGGGGAGTGGATCATCAACCTCGGCGAGTCCGCCGAGTACATGTTCGACCACAACATCTTCCAGGAGAACCTGGTCGGGGTCGACTACTGCGAGAAGATGGTCCGCGAGACCAACCCCGGTGTCTGGGAGCTCGCCCAGCGCACCGAGGCCCCCCACGCGGGCGACCACGGCTACCGCACCATCGCCGACATCATGAGCTCCCTCAACCCCATCGAGGGCGAGTTCTACCGCGAGGCCCTCCAGGTCAGCCGCTACACCCGGGAGATGTTCTGCCTCATGGAGGGCCGCCATGTGCACCCCTCCACGCTCTACCCGGGCGGTGTCGGCACCATCGCCAGCGTCCAGCTGTTCACCGACTACCTCAGCCGGCTGATGCGCTATGTCGAGTTCATGAAGCGGGTGGTCCCGCTGCATGACGACCTGTTCGACTTCTTCTACGAGGCGCTGCCCGGGTACGAGGAGGTCGGCCGGCGACGCGTGCTGCTCGGCTGCTGGGGTGCGCTCAATGACCCGGACCACTGCGACTTCACCTATCGCAACATGACGGACTGGGGACGGAAGATGTTCGTCACCCCGGGCATCATCGTCGACGGCAAGCTGGTCACCAACGACCTCACCGAGATCAACCTGGGTATCCGGATCCTGCTGGGCAGCTCCTACTACCAGGACTGGGAAGGCCAGGAGCAGTTCGTCACCCACGACCCGCTCGGCAACCCCGTCGACCCGCGCCACCCGTGGAACCAGCACACCATCCCCGCCCCGCAGAAGCGGGACTTCAACGACAAGTACAGCTGGGTGATGTCCCCGCGCTGGTTCGACGGCAAGGAGCATCTGGCACTGGACACCGGCGGCGGCCCGATCGCCCGGCTGTGGTCCACGGCCCTGTCGGGGCTCGTCGACACCCCGTACGTCAAGTCCACCGGCCACAGTGTCACCATCGACCTGCCCCGCTCCATGACGCGGCCCGAGGTCCGCTTCGAGTGGAAGATCCCCAAGTGGAGCAACGCGCTGGAGCGCAACCGGGCCCGCACCTACTTCCAGGCGTACACCGCCGCCATGGCGCTGCACTTCGCGGAGAAGGGCCTGGAGGAGGTCCGCGCCGGACGCACCCAGACGTGGGAGAAGTTCGAGGTCCCCGACGAGTCCATCGGCTGCGGCTTCACCGAGGCGGTGCGCGGCGTCCTCTCGCACCACATGGTCATCCGGGACGGCAAGATCGCCAACTATCACCCGTACCCGCCGACCCCGTGGAACGCCAGCACCCGGGACACCTACGGCACCCCCGGCCCGTACGAGGACGCCGTCCAGAACACCCCGATCTTCGAGGAGAACTCCCCGGATAACTTCAAGGGCATCGACATCATGCGCACGGTACGCAGCTTCGACCCGTGTCTGCCGTGTGGCGTCCACATGTACGTCGGCAACGGCAAGTCGGTGGAGAAGATGCATGTGCCCACCGGTCTGAGCGGGCTCTCCGGATGAGCGCCCGCGCCACCACGGCAGAGGCCGCCGCACCGCGGACCGGTGTGCCCGAGGCCGCCGCTCCGTCCGCCGCCTCCGCCGCCGTCCCGAACGCCGAGGCGACCGGCCGGCGTGTGGAAGAGGTGCTGGACCGGCTCGCGCAGCGTGACGACCGCGAGGCGAGCGCCGCCGCCGAGGAACTCGTCCGCGTCCTGATGGACTTCTACGGCGCGGGACTCGCCCGGATCATGCACCTCATGGGCAGCGCCACGGGCGACGACGGCCCCCGGCCGGCGCTGCTGCGCGACGAGCTGGTGACCAGCCTGCTGGTGCTGCACGATCTGCACCCCGAGGACACCGCGACCCGCATCGGCCGCGCCCTGGACAGTGTCCGTCGCCAACACCCCGCCGAAATCGCGGAGTTCGACGCGGACACCGGAACGCTGCGGCTGCGCGCCGCCGACTCCGGCGGCTGTGGCTGCCCGAGCACCAGCCAACAGGCCCAGCAGGCCGTCGAGGCCGCCGTCTCCTGTTTCGCGCCCGAGGTGACCTCGATGGGGTGGGAGGCGGCGGGCGAACGGGCCGAGCCGGCGCTGTTGCAGATCTCTCGTCGCCCGCCGACCGCCGCCACCGCCTCGTGAGCGGCCGGCCATCGGCGCTCCCGCGCCTCGGACCGCCGCCCGCCCACCGTGGCCTGCGCCGCTTCCGGGCCCCGGTGCCGGCCGCCGCCGAGCGCTGCGAACTGTGCGCCGTGGTGCTCGCCGAGCACAACCACCGCCATCTGGTCGACACCGCACGCCGCGCGCTGGCCTGTGCCTGCACCCCGTGCGCGCTGCTCTTCGACCGGCCCGACGCCGGCACGGGACAGTTCCGTACGGTCCCCGACCGCTATTTCGTCGACCCCGGCCACACCCTCGACGACACGTCCTGGGACCGGCTCCAGATCCCCGTCGGTGTCGCCTTCTTCCTGCGCACCGCCGACCCGGACCGGCTGGCCGCCCTGTACCCCAGCCCGGCCGGCGCCACCGAGAGCGAACTCGACCCGTCGACCTGGCAGACCGTGCTCTCCGCCAGCCGGCTGGCCGCGCTCCTCCGGCCCGATGTGGAGGCGCTGCTGCTGCGGCGCGCCGAGGGACGGATCGACTGCTACTTGGTGCCCGTCGACATCTGCTACGAACTCGTCGGCCGGATGCGCCTGTTGTGGCAGGGCTTCGACGGCGGCGCCGAGGCACGTGCCGCGCTCGCCGACTTCTTCACCAAGGTCGCCCGCCGGGCCCGCGAGCCGAGAGAGGACGACCGGCTGTGACCGAGCTGTCCTTCGTCTGCACCGGCGTACGCGCCGACCGCTACGCGGCCGCCCCCACCCTCCTCTTCCGGCTGCGTATCACCGCCGCCGAAGCGGCCCGGGTGCACGCCCTCGCGCTGCGCTGCCAGCTCCGTATCGAACCGGCCCGCCGCGGCTACCGGTCCGACGAGGCCGATGCGCTGTCCGACCTCTTCGGCGAACGGTCCCGCTGGGGCACCACCCTGCACCCGCTCCAGTTCGCCCAGGTCTCGCTGGTCGTCCCCGGCTTCACCGGCGAGACCGAGGTGGATCTCCCGGTCCCCTGCACCTACGACCTGGACGTCGCGGTCGGCCGCTACTTCCATGCGCTGCGCGAGGGCGAGGTCCCGCTGCTGCTGTTGTTCTCCGGCACGGTGTTCGCCGGCGCGGGCGGCTTCCAGGTGCACCCGGTGCCCTGGAACAAGGAAGCGTCCGTACGGATGCCGGTGGCCGTCTGGCAGGAGATGACCGAGGCACACTTCCCCGGCTGCGGCTGGCTGCGGCTGCCCCGCGAAACCCTCGACGCGCTGCTCGCCTACCGCTCCCGGCACGCCCTGCCCTCCTGGCAGGCGACCGTCGAGTCGCTGCTGGCCGCCGCCGACGGAACCCCACCGCCCGCACCGCGTGCCCGGCTCTTCCCGGGCGCCGCCGTCCGCCCCGTCACCGAGAGGACCGCGCCGTGACGACCAGCGTGCTGCCCGAGGAGATGGCGGACCGCTTCGCCGCCGCCCGTCAGGTGGCGGACGCCGTGCTGTTCGAGGGCTATGTGCTCTACCCGTACCGCGCGTCCGCCGCCAAGAACCAACTCCGCTGGCAGTTCGGGGTGCTCGTCCCGCCCCACTGGGGCGCCGGCAGCGCGGAGCACTCCTTTCAGCGCACCGAATGCCTGATGGAACCCCGCTCCGGTGCCCGGCTCTCGGCCGAGCTGCGGTTTCTGCGCGCCCAGCGGCGCACGGTCCAACGCCGTTCTCCGGACGGCGGGTTCGAGACCGTGGCCGAACTCGAACTGCCCGACCGGGTGCTGGTCCCCTGGGACGAGGGTGTCGAGGAGCGCGTCACGCTCACGGCCGATGTCTCCAAGCTGACCGGCGAGGGCGTTACCGTCCCGTTCACCCGGCCCGCGCGGGACGAGACCGAGCCGGTCCATGACGCCGACGGACAGCTCGTCGGCCGGCTGGTGCGCCACACCGCCCGGATCGACGGCCGGGTCCGGCTGACCGCGAGTGAACTGGACGGCCCGTACGCGGCGTTCCGGCTGACCGCGACCGTCGAGAACACCAGTAGCTGGCAACCGGACGACGCCGGCGCCGACCGTGCCGCGGCACTGCCCCGCTCGCTGGTCGGGGCCCATCTCCTCCTCGGCCTGAGCGCGGGCGCGTTCGTCTCCATGACCGACCCGCCGGAGTGGGCCAAGGCGGCCGTCGCGGCCTGCCGCAACGAGCACGCCTGGCCCGTGCTGGCCGGCGAGTCCGGCCGCACCGATGTGGTGCTCTCCGCGCCGATCATCCTGGAGGACCACCCGGCCATCGCCCCGGAGAGCCCCGGCGCGCTCTACGACGCCCTGGAGATCGACGAGATCCTGACCCTGCGCACCGCGGCCCTCACCGACGAGGAGAAGCGCGAGGCCCGCGGCACCGACCCCCGCGCCGCCGAGGTCATCGAGCTCGCCGACACCATGCCGCCCGAGGTGCTGGAGCGGCTGCACGGCGCCGTACGGGCACTGCGCGAGGTCACCGGACCCGGCCCGGCCGCCCCGGACACGCTCGCCCCGGACGTGCCGGGCGTCCGCCCGGACACCCCCTGGTGGGACCCGGAGAGCGACCGCAGCGTCGATCCCGTCCGCGACCGGATCACCCTCGACGGGCGGTCGGTCGGCGCCGGCAGCCGGGTACTGCTGCGCCCCGGCCTGCGGCGCACCGACGCCCAGGACCTCTTCCTCCAGGGCCGCACCGCGCAGGTCGAGGCGGTCCTGCACGACGTCGACGGCGGGGTGCACCTCGCGGTGACCGTGGAGGGCGACCCGGGCGCCGACATCCGGCGCGAGCAGGGCCGGTTCCTGTACTTCCAACCCGACGAAGTCGCTCCCCTGGAGGACGCGTGAGTCCCGAGGCATCCGTCGCCAGGCGGCCCGCGAAGACGCTGATCGCCGGCGTCGGCAACATCTTCCTCGGCGACGACGGCTTCGGCGTCGAGGCCGTCCGCCGGCTCGGTGAGCGGCAACTCCCCGACGGGGTCGAGGTCGTCGACGTCGGCGTACGGGGCGTGCACCTCGCCTACCAGATGCTGGACGGCTACCACACCGTGCTCCTCGTCGACGCCTCCGCGCGCGGCGGCGATCCCGGCACCGTCTACCTCCTCGACGCCACCGCACCCGCCGCCCGCCCGCCGGACACCGCGCTGGACGGCCACCACATGACCCCCGACGCCGTGCTCGCGCTCCTGGACACCCTCAGCGCGGGCACCGGCGGCCGGCGCCCGGAGCGCGTCCTGGTCGTCGGCTGCGAACCCGCCGATGTCGCCGAAGGCATCGGGCTCAGCGAACCCGTCGACGCCGCGGTCGACGAGGCCGTACAGCTCATCCTGCGGCTGGTCGGCGCGGAGGAACCGACCCCGGCCGCCGCCGGACCGCACACCAGTGAGAGGAACACGACACCATGCTGAAGCTCGCCCTGAGCGGAGCGCTCGCCGCCGCACTCGCTCTCATCGTGAAGTCGATGCTGCCCGACCTCAAACGCTATCTGCGCATCCGCGCCATGTGACGGGGCGGCGCTGCACCGAACGGTGTACGCCACCGCGCCGCCCCGGCGAGGCACCCCGGCCGCCCTCCGGCCGCGCCGTCTAATGAAGCCGAGCGGCACCCGGTCGTCCCCGCACCAGAGAGGGACCGATGCACGAGATGTCCATCGCGCTTGCGGTCGTGGACCAGGTCGAAAGCGCGGCCCGGCCCGCCGGGGCCACCGCCGTCCACAGCGTCCGGCTGCGGGTCGGGGAACTGGCCGGGGTGGTCCCCGACGCGCTGGCCTTCTCCTTCGAACTCGCCTGTGCCGGAACGGTGCTGGAGGGCGCGGAGCTGGTGACGGAACCCGTCGCGGCCCGCGCCCGCTGCGAGCCCTGTGCGGACACCTGGCCGGTGGGCATGCCGCCGCAGCTCAGCTGTCCGGGCTGCGGCGGAGCCACGGCCGAGCTGCTGTCCGGCCGGGAATTGCAGATCGTCAGTGTGTGCTGGAACGACGCCCCGGTACACGCACCGACCCACGAGGAGCGCTGAACCATGTGCCGTGTCGTCGACCTGCAACAGGCGGTCCTTGCCAAGAACGACGCCTGTGCCCACACCCTGCGCGAGGACCTCGCCGCCCGTGGCACCGCGCTCGTCAATCTGCTCTCCAGCCCCGGCAGCGGCAAGACCGCGCTCCTGGAACGTGAACTCACCCTCGCCCGCAGCCGGGGCATTCCCGTCGCGGCGCTCACCGCCGACCTCGCCACCGAGAACGACGCCGTCCGGCTGGCCCGCTCCGGAGTACCCGTCAAACAGGTGCTCACCGACGGGCTGTGCCACCTGGAGGCCGAGATGCTCGGCGGGCACCTGCACGGCTGGCTGCCCGCGGACACCCGGCTGCTGTTCATCGAGAACGTCGGCAATCTGGTCTGCCCCGCCTCCTACGACCTCGGGGAGGCACTGCGCGTCGTGCTGGCGTCGGTGACCGAGGGCGAGGACAAGCCGCTGAAGTACCCGACCGCCTTCGGTCTCGCCCATCTGGTGGTGGTCACCAAGACCGATATCGCCGATGCGGTGTCGTTCGACGAGAAGGAGTTCCGCGCCAACGTCGAGCAGATCAACCCCGGTGTGGAGGTCGTCCTCACCTCGGCGCGCGGCGGGGAGGGCGACGGGCTGCTGCTGGACCGGGCGCTGGCGGCGCGGGACGGCGCACCGGTGCACATCCCGGTCATGACCCGGAAGTCCCACCACGTCCATGACGCGGAGGACGGCCAGCCGTGCGACGAGGGGCACACCCACACGCCGGACCACTCGCACGGGGAGCACACCCACGCCGGGGAACACACCCACCCGCACCGGGCACCGGGCGGCCGTGCGCACACCACCGACCCCGACACCGTGGCGTCGAGCCGCTCATGACCATCCGGCAGGCCGAGGGGAGCACCGTGACGGCCCCTCCCACCGCCGCACGCCGCCGGATCACCGTGCGCGGTGTCGTCCAGGGCGTCGGCTTCCGTCCGTTCGTCCACACCCTCGCCACCGAAATGGGCCTGACGGGCCATGTGACCAACACCGGTGAGGGCGTGGTCGCCGAGGTCGAGGGCGCCCCCG
This sequence comes from Streptomyces lydicamycinicus, assembly GCF_000829715.2. Taxonomy (NCBI): domain Bacteria; kingdom Bacillati; phylum Actinomycetota; class Actinomycetes; order Kitasatosporales; family Streptomycetaceae; genus Streptomyces; species Streptomyces lydicamycinicus. Next base: position 466,372 of record NZ_BBNO01000007.1, read on the forward strand.
CGGCGCTGGCCCGCTTCGGCGAACGCCTCAGCGGCGAGGCCCCGCCGCTGGCCGTCGTGGAGACCGTCGACGGCCAGGACATCGCCGTGGCCGGCGACTCCGGCTTCCGGATCCTCCCCTCCCGCGCCCACGGCCCCTCCCGCACCCTGGTCGCCCCGGACGCCGCCACCTGCGCGGCCTGCCTCGACGAGCTGACCGACCCGGCCGACCGCCGCCACCGGCACCCCTTCCTCAGCTGCACCCACTGCGGGCCGCGCTTCACCATCGTCACCGCGATCCCCTACGACCGGGCGCTGACGACCATGGACCGCTTCCCGATGTGCCCCCGCTGCGCGCGGGAGTACGCGGACCCGGGCGACCGGCGGTTCCACGCCCAGCCCATCGCCTGCCATGACTGCGGCCCCCGGCTGCGGCTGCTGACCGCGGACCCCGCCGACCGCGCCTGCCCACCGCGCCCGGCCCCCGGCACCGACCCGGTCGCCGACACCCGGCAATTGCTGGCCGACGGCGCGATCGTGGCCGTCAAAGGTCTCGGCGGCTACCACCTCGTCTGCGACGCCTCCGACGACACCGCCGTCGCCCTGCTGCGCCATCGCAAGGCCCGCGGCGACAAGCCCTTCGCCCTGATGGCCCGTCATGTCGACGAGGTGACCCATCTGGTGCGCGTCGGGGCGGAGGAGCGCGCACTGCTCACCGGGCCGGTGCGCCCGATCGTCCTGCTGCGCCGCACCCCGCATCCCGCCGCCCCGGCCCCCGGCGCACCCACGCTGTCCGACGCCGTCGCCCCCGGCAGCCCCGACCTGGGCGTGATGCTGCCGTACACCCCGCTGCACCACCTGCTCCTCGGACTGCCCGGCGACCCTCCGGGGCCCCGGCTGCTCGTCATGACCAGTGGCAATGTCGCGGGCGAACCGATCGTCACCGACGATGACGAGGCCGTACGGCGCCTCGCGCACCTGGCGGACGCCTGGCTCACCCACGACCGGCCGATCCGGATTCCCTGCGACGACTCCGTGGTCCGGATCAGCGACGGGGAGCCGCTGTTCGTCCGCCGCTCCCGCGGCTATGCCCCGTTCCCGGTCCCGCTCCCGGTGCCGGTCCGGCCCGCGCTCGCGACCGGCGGCGACCTCAAGAACGTGTTCTGCCTCGCCGAAGGGCACCGTGCCTGGCTGTCCGCGCACATCGGCGACATGGACGATGTGGCGACCCAGTTCGCCTTCGAGCGGGCCGAGGAGCATCTGGAGACGGTCACCGGGGTACGCCCCCAACTCCTCGCCGCCGACCGGCATCCGGGCTACCGCTCCGGCCGGTGGGCGCAGTGCCACACCGACGGCCGGCCGCTGGTCCGCGTCCAGCACCACCACGCCCATGTCGCCGCGGCCATGGCCGAACACGGGCTCCGCGACGGCCACCCGGTCATCGGGGTCGCCTTCGACGGCACCGGCTACGGCGACGATCACACCATCTGGGGCGGCGAGATCCTGCTCGCCGACTACGACGGCTACCGCCGCTTCGGACAGCTCGCCTACGTGCCGCTGCCCGGCGGCGACACCACCGTACGGCGCCCCTACCGGATGGCCCTCGCCCACCTGCGCGCCGCCGGTATCGACTGGGCCGCGGAGCTGCCCCCGGTGGCGGCCTGCCCACCGGACGAGCGGCGGCTGCTGGCCCGGCAGCTCGAACGGAACCTCAACTGCGTGCCCACCTCCAGCATGGGCCGGCTCTTCGACGCCGTCTCCTCGCTGGCCGGGGTCTGCCACCAGGCCGGGTACGAGGCCCAGGCCGCCGTCGCCCTCGAAGCCGCGGCCCTGAGCGCGGGCGAGGACCCCGGCCCCGGCTACACGTTCGCGCTGCGCGCCGGGCAGACCGGACCGGCGGCCGCCGACCTCGTCGCCGACCCGGCGCCGGTGCTCACCGCCGTCGTCGAGGACCTCCGTGCGGGCACCGCCGTCCCGCTGATCGCGGCCCGCTTCCACACCGCGGTCGCCGACCTCGTCCGGCGCTGCTGCGCGTCGGCCCGGGAGCGGGCCGGCCTGACGACCGTGGCCCTGACCGGCGGGGTCTTCGCCAACACCCTGCTGGCCGAGACCACCGCCCGCCTCCTGCGGGAGGACGGCTTCACCGTCCTGCGCCACCGCCGCGTCCCGCCCAACGACGGGGGACTGGCGCTCGGTCAGATCGTCGTGGCGGCGCGCACGGCAGGAGCCGCCGTGCGCTGAGCGGCACCGCGGCGCGGCGGACGCAACGTACCCACGACGAGGAGAGGCCCCATGTGCCTGGCGGTACCCGGCAAGGTATTGGACATCGAGGAACGGGACGGCACCCGCATGGCGACCGTCGACTTCGGCGGTGTGGTCAAGGAGGTGTGCCTGGAGTACGTCCCCGACCTGAAAGTCGGTGAGTACGCCATCGTCCATGTCGGCTTCGCGCTACAGCGGCTGGACGAGGAATCCGCCCGGCACACCCTCGCCCTGTTCGAGGAACTGGGCCTGCTCCAGGAGGAGTTCGGCGACCCCTGGGAGGCGGCTGCCGCCCCCGAGGGATGGGACGGGGCGGGCGGCACACCCCCGGCCGTCCGCAACGACGGAGCGCGGGAGGCGAGCCGGTGAAGTACCTCGAAGAATTCCAGAACCCCGAGCTGGCCCGGCGGCTGCTCGACGAGATCCGGGCCACGGCGACCCGGCCCTGGGCCCTGATGGAGGTCTGCGGCGGGCAGACACACACCATCATCCGGCACGGTATCGACCAACTTCTGCCGGATCAGGTCGAGTTGATCCACGGGCCGGGCTGTCCGGTCTGTGTGACGCCGCTGGAGGTCATCGACAAGGCCCTGGAGATCGCCGCCCGCCCCGACGTGATCTTCTGTTCCTTCGGTGACATGCTCCGCGTCCCCGGCAGCGACCGCGATCTCTTCCAGGTGCGCGGCCAGGGCGGTGACGTCCGGGTGGTCTACAGCCCGCTCGACGCCCTGAAGATCGCCCAGCAGAACCCGCACCGCGAGGTGGTGTTCTTCGGCATCGGCTTCGAAACCACCGCACCTCCCAACGCCATGACGGTCCATCAGGCCCGCAAGCTCGGCATCCCCAACTTCAGCATGCTGGTCTCCCACGTCCGGGTGCCGCCCGCCATCGAGGCGATCATGACGTCGCCCAGCTGCCGGGTCCAGGCGTTCCTCGCCGCGGGCCATGTGTGCAGTGTGATGGGCCTGGGGGAGTACCCCGAACTGGCCGACCGCTTCCAGGTGCCCATCGTGGTCACCGGCTTCGAACCACTGGACATCCTGGAGGGAATCCGCCGCACCGTCCGCCAGCTGGAGCGCGGCGAACACTCCGTGGACAACGCCTATCCGCGCGCCGTCCGCAGCGAGGGCAACCCGGCCGCGCAAGCCATGCTCGCCGATGTCTTCGAGGTCACCGACCGCTCGTGGCGCGGTATCGGCACCATCCCCGCCAGCGGCTGGCGGCTGTCGGAGCGCTACCGCGACTACGACGCCGAATACCGCTTCTCCGTCGACGGCATCACCACCCGCGAACCCGCCGCCTGCCGCAGCGGAGAAGTCCTCCAGGGGCTGATCAAACCGCACGAGTGCGAAGCCTTCGGCACCACCTGCACCCCGCGCTCCCCGCTCGGCGCCACCATGGTCTCCAGCGAGGGCGCCTGCGCCGCCTACTACCTCTACCGCCGACTCGGCATCACGCCCACCCCGCAGGAGGCGAGCCCCGTTGCCTGACACCAAGCACCCCACCCCCGGTGGCCCCACCCCGGCCGACCGCGGTCTGCCCACCGTCGACATCTCCGGCTGGACCTGCCCCACCCCGCTCCGTGACCAGCCCCGGGTCGTCATGGGGCACGGCGGCGGCGGTGCGCTGTCCGCCGAACTCGTCCAGCAGATCTTCGCCCCCGCCTTCGGCGGCGAGATCCTCGCCCAGCTCGGCGACTCCGCCGCGGTGTCCCTCGGGGGCGTCCGCCTGGCGTTCTCCACCGACTCCTATGTCGTGCGGCCGCTCTTCTTCCCGGGCGGCTGCATCGGCGACCTCGCCGTCAACGGCACCGTCAACGACCTCGCCATGAGCGGCGCCAGAGCGTCCTATCTCTCCTGCGGCTTCATCCTGGAGGAGGGGGTCGAGATGCCGGTGGTCGCCGGGGTCGCCGACGCCATGGGCGCGGCGGCGCGGGCCGCCGGGGTCGAGGTGGCGACCGGTGACACCAAGGTCGTCGAGGCGGGCCACGGTGACGGCGTCTACCTCAACACCGCCGGCATCGGCCTGATCCCGCCGGACGTCGATCTGCGTCCGCAGCGGGTCGTCCCCGGCGATGTGGTGATCGTCAGCGGGGACATCGGTCTGCACGGTGTGGCCATCATGAGCGTCCGTGAGGGCCTGGAGTTCGGCGTCGAGATCGAGAGCGACTGCGCGGCCCTCGGCGGCCTCGTCGAGTCCATGCTCGCGGTCACGCCCGATCTGCATGTGCTGCGCGACCCCACCCGCGGCGGGCTGGCCGCCGCCCTGTGCGAGATCGCCACCGCCTCCTGCACCGGCATCGTCGTCCAGGAGCGCGCGATCCCCGTGCCGTCGGCCGTCGCCAACGCCTGCGCCATCCTGGGTCTGGATCCGATGTACGTCGCCAACGAGGGAAAGCTGGTGGCGTTTGTCCCCCGCGAGCACGCCGACGCGGTGCTGGACGCGATGCGTGCGCATCCGCTGGGAGCCGGTGCCGCGATCATCGGGGAGACCGTCGAGACGCACCCCGGCATGGTCGTGGCCCGCACTCCGCTGGGCGGCACCCGGGTCGTCGATCTGCCGCTGGGCGAGCAGCTGCCGCGGATCTGCTGAGGCACGCATGAGGGCGGCGCCGGACGTCGGGCGCCGCCCTCGTGCCGTGCGGTCGGGCCCGCTCAGGTCTTCTGAAGCAGCCGGGACCCGAACCAGTCGTCGGCGTCCCGTACCCCGGGCAGGATGAAGAAGTAGCCGCCGCCGATGGGTGTGATGAACTCGGACAGCGGCTCGTGGCGGAGGCGCCGCTGTACGGTCGCGAACTGCCGCTCCGGGTCCTGCTGGTAGCCGCAGAACACCAGCCCGAGGTCCATCCGTCCCTTGCTGTCGTAGCCGGCGTCGTAGTTGTAACTCCGGCGCAGGAAGCGGGACTTCTCGGTCTTCTCGGTGCGGGGGTTGGCCAGCCGGATGTGTGAGTTGAGCGGGATCTTGCTGCCGTGCGGGTCCTCGCGGTACCGCGGCGCATCCGACTCGTGCGTGCCGTCCAGCGGCGCACCGCTCGCCTTGCGCCGGCCGAAGATCTTCTCCTGGCGCTCCAGCGGCACCTTGTCCCACTTCTCGATCTGGAAACGGATCAGCCGCAGCACCTGATAGCTGCCGCCCAGCGCCCAGTCCGGCTCCCCGCAGGGCGGGGTCACCCACAGCAGCTGGTCCATCTCCCGCGCCGAGCCGGTGTCCGGATTGACGATCCCGTCCTTGAAGCCGACGAAGGTACGCGGCGCCCCCGAGGGCCGCGACGGGTTGAGAAAGGCGTCCGCGCGCCAACGGGGCCGCAGCAGCCCCTCCGTCTCCCGCGCCAGATCGCGCAGCACATGGACGACCGCGTCCGGGTGCTGGGCACAGACCTGCAACGACAGATCACCGTGGCAGCGGGCCGGCTCCAGCCGGTCGTCGGGGAACGCCGGCATCGCCTTGAGGTGCCGGGGCTTGTGCCCGGACAGGCCGAAGCGGTCGTCGAACAGGGAGGCGCCCACGCCGAGGGTGATGGTGAGGGAGTCGGGGGTGGGCTCCTCCGAGGCGCCCTGCTCGTCCCGCGGCTTCACACCGGCCGCCAGCACCCGCGACCGTCGGGTGAGCCGCTGGAACAGGGAGATCAGGCCGTCGCGGTCCTGGGCCAGCACATCGAAGCCGACGAAGCCGGCGAAGAGCTGCTGCGGGGTCACGATGCCGGCCTGATGGTCACCGTGGAAGGGCACCTTGTCGGGCAGCGGCCCGCCGTCGCGCAACCCACCCACGGGCCGGTCCGCCGCGGTGGCCGGCCCGCCGAGCCCGGCGGCGGCCACCCCCGCGATCCCCGCCGCACACTTCAGAAACCCCCGGCGTCCGTCGTGCCGCGGAGCGGCACACCCGTCCTCGGCCTGATCACGTCTCATGGTCCCGCCATCCTGACTGCGTCATCCGGCAGCCGCGTGCCTGCACATACCTGTGCGCGATGCTCGCCGCCCACGACGTGAGGGCCGGGAGCAACACGGCCCCGGCCCCGGATATCACGCCTGGGCCCCCGGCGGGTCGTCCGAATGGCGCAGCCGAGGGGCCCAGCGCGCGACAGCGCCCCGGCACGCTTCTAGCGTCGGCCCTGTGACCTGCCCGAACTCTCCCCGTGCACCGTCGGGTGGCAGGTCAGCCACCGCGCCCCACCGCCGAGCCATGGACCCCCACACATGAGCACATCCACCGACGCGAGCACCGTCCTCAGCGAGGCCACCCGCCTCGGCGAGGACACCACCCTGGACGAGCGCGCAGCCGAGGGCGCCGCCGTCTCCCTCGGCGAGGTCCCCGCCGTCAACGGGGCGCCAGCCGTAGCGGCCGAAGAGGACACCGTCGCCGACGCGGGCGGGGGCCCGGACGAGAGCGTGCCCGTCGGCGGCACACCGCCCACCGGGGGCGGCGGCCCGGCCGCCGGAGGGGAGGGCGCAGCCGTCGACGGCCCCACGCCCCTCGACGGAAGCGCGCCCGACGGTCCGCCCGTCTCCTGGCTGCGTATCGAGAAGGGCCATGCCGAGCCGGAGGAAATCGCGGCGATCAGCGTCGTGCTGTGCGCCCAACTCGCCGGACTGCACGCCCTCGCCGAGGACGGCCGGCCCGCGGAACCGCCCCCGGGACGGCGGCGTCCGCCGCACCGCTCGGCCTGCTGGTCGGGTTGCTGGATCTGCGGCTGAGCCCCTGCGGCAGCCTGGCCGGCGGTCAGCCGAAGGCGATCAGGAGTACCGACACCACGGCGACCACGACTGCGCCGATGGCGAAGCCGGAGATCACCGTGCGCTGCCAGGGCGCCGGACGGCCCCCGTGCAGTGCGCTGCCCATCCGGCCGTACTGCTCGATCCGTCCCATGGGTGTCAGGGGCTCGGTCCGCCCCTGCGGCATGCCCTGCGTCCAGTCGGGCCCCGGCTGCGGGTACCGTCGCCGCCAGCTCTCGTCCTCACGCCACGGCAGTGTCATCCGATTGCTCCTCGCCTCGTTACCAGTAGTCGCGGCGGAGCCGGCATCCCCCTGTGCCGATGCGGCTTCCCCCGCCGGTCTCCTACCCGTCTCCCGCGAATGATGTGCGCCCCCGTCGCGTGAGTCGGGAGGATCACATGGCGTCACCTACGCGGTGCCCGGGCCCGGGCCGGCGCGTGCCGGTCAAAGCCGCTGCCCGTGGTGCCGCCCACCGCGCTGACCAGGGGTGAGTGCTGTGTCCCGCGCTGCACGCTCCGTGCCCCGACGCTGCGCTCCGTGCAGGAAGTGTCCGCTGGTGGAACGCGGAATTCCCCCTCGGTGATCGTCGAGTAGGGTCCGGCGAGCCGGAACAGTGAATCAAGGAGGCCGTTCTCGTGGCGGAGCGTCAGGTATCGGGTGAGGGCGACGGGGCGGCTGCCCCGGAAGTGCAGGCGCAGGAGCGCCGATTGCGCCGTGACCTGGGCTTCTGGGGGCTGACCGGCATCGGCTTCTCCAATATCGTCGGCTCCGGCTGGCTGTTCGCCGCCCTGTACGCGGCCCAGACGGCCGGCCCCGCGGCGCTGCTCTCCTGGGTCGGCGCCGGTCTGCTGTGCGGGCTGGTCGCCCTGGTCATGATCGAGCTGGGCGCGACCCGGCCGGAGGGCGGCGGCACGGTCCGCTGGCCGCTGTTCGCCAGCGGCCGGCTCGTCGGCACCCTCATCGGCTGGTCGACGCTGCTGTCGGTGGGCGGCACCGCGGCCGAGATCAGCGCGATCATGCAGTACGCCGCGCACTACCTGCCGGGCCTCTACAACGGCCACACCCTCACGCTCTCCGGGCTGGCCCTGGCCGCCGGACTGAGCACCGTGCTGACGGCGCTGAACTGGTTCGCGGTGCGGATGTTCGCCCAACTCAACAACCTGGTCTCGGTGTTCAAGATCGTGATTCCGGTGGTCACCGTGATCGCGCTGATCGCCTCCGGCTGGCACTCCGGCCGCCTGACGGACCACGGCGGCTTCGCCCCGTACGGCTATGTCGCCTGCCTGACCGCGCTGGCCGGCGGCGGCATCGTCTACTCCGTCAACGGTTTCCAGGCTCCGCTGGACTTCTCGGGCGAGACCCGCAACCCCCGCCGGACCATTCCCGCCGCGGTGCTCACCGGCATCGGCCTCGCCGTGCTCATGTACCTGGCCCTTCAGGTGGCGTTCCTCTTCACCGTCCCCGAGCACCTGCTCGGCAACGGCTGGAAGGGAGTCTCCTTCGAGTCGCCCTTCGGCCAGCTCGCCCTGATCCTCAATCTGCACTGGCTGGCCAGCCTGCTGTACGCGGACGCGGTGATCTCGCCCGGCGGTTCGGCGTACGTGGGGGTGGCGCTCAACGCGCGGCACACCTACGCGCTCGCCAAGAACGGCACCATTCCCCGCTACTTCATGAAGGTCAACGAGCGGTTCGGCATCCCGCGCCGGGCACTGGCGATCAACCTCGTCGTCATCATGGTCTTCCTGCTGCCGTTCGGCGGCTGGCAGGACATCGTCAGCGTCATGGGCGACATGTATCTGCTGATCTACGCGGCCTCCGCGGTCGCGGTCGCCGTCTTCCGCGCCGAACCGGGCGGCCGCACCGCCGGCTGGGTCCCGGGGCTGCGCTGGATCGCGCCGCTCAGCTTCGTGGTGGCCAGCGAGTTCGTCTACTGGTCGGGCTGGCACGACCTGCGCCTCGCCCTGCCTCTCGTGCTCGGCGGCCTGCTGATCTTCCTGGCCATGCGCCGCCCCGGCGCCCGCGACAAGGCCGCCCTGGAAAGCGACGGTGGTGGCCCGAGCCGCTCGCTCGGCGCGGAACTCCGCACCGGCGCCTGGATGGTGGCCTACCTCGTCGGCCTGACGGTGCTCTCCTGGCTGGGCACCTTCGAGGGCTCCGGCCGGCTCCCGGCCCCGTACGACTCGGTCACCGTGGCCGCCCTCGCGCTCGCGGTCTTCTTCTGGGCCGTGCGGTCCGGCGTCCGGCATCTGGAGGTGGCCCATCCGGCGACCGCCTGAGACGCGGCCACCGAGGGCGAGGGGGCGGGCCGGGCCGCGCCTGCGTCGTCAAGCGGAAGTCCCCCCGCAGAAATATGATGAATCGGGAGAGGCGGGCTCCCCGAGAGCCCCCATGAGGCCTGGTCCGGCGGCCACTGCGGAGACGCATGAGCGCGCCCGCGGTGGCCTTCGCACCGACGCACCTGGGAGCGGCCCATGCTTCGGCGTCGTCCCCCGCGGTCGGCGAGCGCGGACGATCTGCTGACCACGCTCGGGCGGCTGACCGCCCAGGCGCGGGAGGGCGCCGAGAAGCAGCGGGCCCGGGTCGAGCTCGCCGAGGCGCTCCAGCGGGAGATGCTGCCCGCCGTACTGCCGGGGATACCGGGGCTGCGCGCCGCCGCCACTTACGCACCCGCCCGGCACGGCCTGGACATCGGGGGCGACTGGTACGACGGTTTCCCGCTGCCGGACGGCTCGCTCGCCTTCTGCGTCGGCGATGTCCAGGGGCATGACGTCGAGGCGGCCGCCTTCATGGGGCAGATCCGCTTCGGGCTGCGCGCCGTCGCCGGCCACGCCGCCGACCCGGGGGAGGTGCTGAGCCGGGCCAACGACCTGCTGCTCTCCGTCGACTGCGGGCTCTTCGCGACCTGCACCTTCGTCCGCTTCGACCCGGTCGCCTGGGAGCTGACCAGCGCCCGCGCCGGTCATGTGCCCGGCATCTGGGCCACCACCAACGGCCGGTCCGGCATCGCCGACGACCCGGGGGGCCTGCCGCTCGGCATCGTGCCGGGGGAGAGCTATCCGGTCACCCGCCGCCGGTTCGCCACGGCGGGGGCATTCGTCCTGCTCACCGACGGCGTCGTCGAAGGGCCGTCGTTCCCGATAGAGGCGGGACTGAGCCAGGTGACCCGGCTGGTCAGCGCCAACGCCGACGGCGATCCGGCCACCGTGGCGGACGTGGCGATGAGCGTGGCCGAGTTCACCGGGCACACCGACGACTCCGCGGTCCTCGTGCTGCGCTTCGACGCGGCCGCCCCCAGAGCCGGGTGAAGCGCGGCCCGGGCGCGCGTGTCGCGGACGGCGCCCGGCCGTCCGCGTTGTCTGATGGCTGATGTGGTGCGCACCGAGGAACTCCGCCGTCCCGCACCAGCAGCCCTGACGATCCTCGTGCTCGCCGGCGTCTACTACGGCACCGCGCAGATCGGGCTGCTGGAGCAGGTGGTGATCGCGGGTGCCAGGGTCACACCGTTATGGCCCCCTACGGGTATCTCCCTGAGCTGTCTGCTGCTCCTGGGCCTGTGGACCTGGCCGGGCATCGCGCTCGGCACCCTGCTGGTCGTCGCCTCCCTCAGCCCGCTCGACGTCTCGGTCCTCGGCATCATGGCGGGCAACACCCTGGCCCCGGTGTGCGCCTTCCTGATGCTCCGTCGGGTGGGCTTCCGTACCGGGCTGGACCGGCTGCGCGACGGGGTGGCGCTGGTCGCCCTCGGCGCCTTCGCCGGGATACTGGTCAGTGCGACGGTGGGCAGCGGCACGCTCCTCCTCAGCGGGGCGCTGCCGCCCGGCGGCTTCTGGCGGACCTGGGCGGCGTGGTGGGTGGGCGACGCCATGGGCATCCTCGTCGTCACCCCGCTCGTCCTCGCCTGCCGCAAGGTCCGCCGGCCTACGGGCGTCCCCGCCTATCGGTGGGCCGAGGCCGCAGCCCTGCTGGTCGCTTCCTTCGCGGTCTCGCTGGTGGCGGTCACCAGCGAGCTCTCGCTGCTGTTCCTGGTCTTTCCGCTGATCGTGTGGGCGGCGCTGCGCTTCCAGCTCGCGGGCGCGGCGCCCTGTGTGCTGCTGGTGTCCGTCCTGGCCATCATGGCGGCGACGCGCCGCACCGGACCGTTCGAGGGCCAGAGCCTGCTGGAGGCGATGGTCAACCTTCAGGCCCTCAACGCGTCGGCGGCCCTCACCGCGCTGCTGCTGTCGGCCATCGTCACCGAGCAGAACAGCATCCGCCGCAAGATCGAGCAGGCCTGCCGCGAACTGGCCGAAGTGGTGGACCGGCTCGCTCCCGGGGAGAGCCGGCGCCGCTGGCCGTCGGAGGGGGAGGAGAGCTGATCCGCCCGGGTGTGGTCGGTGGCCCGTACGGTCAGCCCCGCAGCAGTTCCTCCAGGTCGTAGCCCACCGGCTCCTCCAGCTGCGCGTAGGTGCAGCTCTCCGGCGTACGGTCGGGACGCCAGTGACGGAACTGGGCGGTGTGCCGGAAGCGGCTGCCTTCCATGTGGTCGTAGGCCACCTCGCACACCCGCTCCGGGCGCAGCGGCACCCACGACAGGTCCTTGCCGCCGCTCCAGCGGCTGGGCCCGCCCGGCATCCGTCGCGCCGCATGCGCCGCCTCGTCGGTCCACTCGCCCCACGGATGGCCCGTGACGTCGTCCATCCGCAGCGGCGCCAGCTCCTCGACCAGCTTGCGGCGCTTGGCCATGGGGAACGAGGCGCACACCCCGACGTGCTGGAGCTGCCCGGCGTCGTCGTGCAGCCCCAGCAACAGGGAGCCGACCACCGGCCCGCTCTTGTGCAGCCGGTACCCCGCGACGACGCAGTCGGCGGTGCGGGCGTGTTTGATCTTGTACATGGCCCGGTCGCCCGGCCGGTACGGCAGATCGAGCGGCTTGGCGACCACCCCGTCCAGCCCCGCCCCTTCGAACTGGGTGAACCAGCTGCGCGCCAGCTCCTGGTCCCGCGTCGCGGGCGCGGTGTACACCGGTGGACGGGCCGGCCGCAGCGCCTCGACCAGCGCTTCCCGCCGCGCCGACTGCGGCTCGTGCAGCAGCCCGGCGGAGTCGAGGGCCAGCAGGTCGAAGGCGACGAGCGAGGCGGGCGTCCGCTCGGCGAGTGTACGGACCCGGGAGTCCGCCGGGTGGATGCGCTCCAGCAGCTCCTCGAAGTGCAGCCGGCCGTCATGGGCGATCACGATCTCGCCGTCGATGACGCAGCGCCGGGGCAGCTCGGCACGGGCCGCGTCGACCACTTCGGGGAAGTAGCGGGTGAGGGACTTCGTGGTGCGGCTGGCGATCTCGATGTCGTCGCCGTCCCGGAAAACGATGACGCGGAAGCCGTCCCACTTGGCCTCGTACTGCATACCGGCGGGAATCTCGGCCACCAGCTTCGCGAGCATCGGGGAGACCGGGGGCATGACGGGCAGGTCCATGTCCCGATCCTGCGGGCTGCGGACGCATCCCGCGCGCCGGGGGCGCGGCCCTTCCGGCGCGCGGCGGCGGCGCACGGTACTTAACGTGGAGTCATGGCCGGAGCCGGAGCTGTGGAGCTGGATGTCGCGGGACGAAAGGTGCGCCTGTCGAACCCCGACAAGACGTACTACCCGGAGCGCGGCTTCACCAAGATGGATGTCGCGCAGTACTACCTCGCCGTCGCCGAGGGGGTGCTGCGGGGGCTGCGCGACCGGCCCACCACCATGCAGCGCTTTCCCGACGGCATCGAGGGCGAGTTCTTCTACCAGAAGCGGGCGCCCAAGGGCATGCCGGACTGGCTGCCCACCGCCCGGATCGCCTTCCCGAGCGGACGGTTCGCCGACGAGATGTGCCCCACCGAACCGGCGGCCGTGCTCTGGGCGGCCAACCTGGGGTGTCTGACGTTCCACCCCTGGCCCGTCCGCCGCGGTGACACCGAGCACCCCGACGAGCTGCGGATCGACCTCGACCCGCAGCCCGGCACCGACTTCGCCGACGCCGTCAAGGTCGCCTTCGATCTGCGCGAGCTGCTGGCCGAGCACGGGCTGCGCGGCTGGCCCAAGACCTCCGGCGGCCGCGGAGTGCACGTCTATGTACCGATCCGCCCCCGCTGGACCTTCACCGACGTCCGACGGGCCGCGATCACGCTGGCGCGGGCGCTGGAACGCCGGATGCCGGATCTGGTGACCTCGGCGTGGTGGAAGGAGGAACGCGGCGAGAAGGTCTTCGTCGACTACAACCAGATGGCCCGGGACCGGACCATCGCCTCCGCCTACTCCCTGCGCGCCCGGCCCCGGGCGACCGTCTCCACCCCGCTGCGCTGGGACGAGCTGTCCGACGCCGCCCCCGAGGACTTCGATCTGCGCACGGTCCCGCCGCGGTTCGCGGAACTCGGTGATGTGCACGCGGACATGGCGGACCACGCCTTCGGCCTGGATTCCGTCCTGGAACTCGCGGACCGGCAGGCGGTGGACGAGGGCCTCGGCGATCTGCCCTATCCGCCCGACCACCCGAAGATGCCGGGCGAGCCGTCCCGGGTCCAGCCGAGCCGGGCCCGTAAGCGTTGAGGGCGGGGCGGTCCGTAGGGCGGCCCCGGAGCCCCGTGGCGGCTCCGCTCTCTTGGACGGCGCTGTTCGCCGTGGGGTTACCGCTGGGTCTGCCGCCGGTGCCACCGATGCACAGGCCCTCGTCATCGTGCGGCTCTGACCAGCCCGTTCGCCGGTTTGCTTTGCCAATTCATTGCCGCGACTGGAGCAATTCTTGGGGCCGTTGGAGTGGCTGTCCGTCGTGTCTGCGGGGTTTTCGGTGAGACGCGGTACTCATCGAATGTCAGATTTCCTGCCACACAGGAGAAACGCAATGCGCAAGTTCATAGGCCGCTCCGTGGCCACCGCGGCCCTTGCCGCCGCTACCGTCCTCCCGCTCGCCGGCATGGCTTCGGCCACCCCGCAGGCGCCGGCCGCATCGTCAAATGGCGACCACCACGGTCGTCACCACCATGGTCGTCACCACCATGGGCACCACTGCCACCACAACGGCGGCTACAACGGCTTCAACGGCTTCGGCGGCTTCGGCGGCTTCGGCGGCTACAACGGCTACAACGGCTTCGGTGGCTGCGGCTACGACAACTACGGCTACGGCTTCTGGGGCTTCCCCTTCGGCCTGCTGGGCATCCTCTGACCGGCAGTAGCACTGACAGGCCGCCGCAGCCCTTGGCTGCGGCGGCTCGTCGCTGTCATGCCAGGGTGCCGGCCTCCTGCTCGGCCCGCCGGCGCAGCTCCTTCTTGTCCGGCTTGCCCACATCGGTCAGCGGCAGCGCCTCGACGAAGGTGATCCGGTGCGGCTCGTACATCGCACCGCGCTCCGTGCGCACCATCGCACGCAGCTGTTCCCCGTCGACCTCGCTGCCCGGTGCCCGCACCACCGCTGCGTGCACCCGCTCCATCCGGTCGGCGTCCCGGACACCGAACACCGCGCTCTGAAGTACCTGCGGGTGCGAGTTCAGCAGGTCCTCCAGCTCCGTGGTGTACACATGGCCGCCGACCACGACGATCATGTCCTTGAGCCGGTCAACGATGGTCAAGTACCCCTCGTCGTCGAGGAATCCGATGTCCCCTGTGTGCAGCCAGCCGTCCCGCAGGACCTCGGCGGTCAGCTCGGGCTGCTTCCAGTACCCCTTCATGATCATGGCGGAGCGCACACAGACCTCGCCGTGCTCACCGGCCGGCAGATCGCGGCCGGACTCGTCGCGGATCGCCACCTCGACGTCGGGCAGCACCTTCCCCGCCGAACGCAGCCGGTCGGGGCGCTGCGGATCGTGGTCGTCCTGGGCGAGCACGCTGATGCCGCCGGCCTCGTTCTGCCCGTAGCCCTGCATCAGCACCGGGCCGAACATCCGCACCGCGTCGGCTATCCGGGCCGGGGAGGCCTGGCAGCCGCCGTACGTCAGCATCCGCAGACTGGAGGTGTCGGTGTGCGGGGCGTCCGGGTGGTCCATCAGCTGATAGAGCAGCGGCGGCAGCAGGAACAGCTCGCTGATGCGCTCCCGTGCCAGGGTGGCGAGCACGGTGCCGGGGTCGAAGTCGTCGAGCAGGACGACCGTACCGCCCGCGTGCAGGGTGCTGTCGGCCATCATGCCGGCGGCGTGCGCGAGGGTGGTGCAGACCAGCTGCCGGCGCTCGAACTCCGGCTGCTGCGGCAGCACTCCGTGGAACCAGCGCGCCTGCTCGAAGGTGGTGCAGATGCCCTTCGGGTGGCCGGTGGTGCCGCCGGTGTGCCGGATGGTGCACACATCGTCGGGCCGGGCCCGGCTCGCGAACGGCTCGTCCGACTGTCCGGCCGCCAGCTCCAGCAGATCCGCGCCCACCTTCGCGGGGCCGAGGACGAGGACGTCCGGCACCGGCGCCAACTCGGTGACCTCGGCGGCCCGTTCGGCGTACCGCGGGTCGACGATCAGGGCCCGGGTCTCGACATCGCGGACGATGGCGGCCTGCGACTCGGCGGACAGCTTGTTGTAGAGGTGGTTGACCCGGGCGCCGATCAGATTGGCGGCGTAACGGGCGGCGAGGGTCTCCGGGAGATTGCCGCTGAGCAGGGTGACGGTCGCTCCGCGGTCGACACCCCGGGCGCGCAGGGCGCGGGCCAAGCGGTGGATCAGCGAGCGGAGTTCGCCCGCGGTAACGCGGCGGCCCTGGTGGACCAGGGCTTCGCGCGCCGGGTCGGCGCTAAGTGCATCGAGGTTCTCCTCCACGTAGGTACGGAATGTCCGGGCGGCGATGGGCATGATGTAGGGCTTCCTCCTGACGCCGGCGGGTGCGGGCACGTACGCCGGGGTGGGGCGTTTGGTTGCCACAGGCAACTAATGTCAGGGTAGTCGCTGGAGATCAACATCTCCAAGTCGGCTGCCGGGGACGGGGTGTGCGCCGGTCACGGGCTGCCGCGGCCGGTCTGGCGGCGCGCGGTGGTCGCCGGTAGCGGCGGGCCGCACGGTGCCCGGTGATCACCGGCTGCGGTCGGCCGCGCGACGTACGGTCACCGGCCCTGCTGCCCCCTCGGAATCCCGTCCGGAATCATCGCCCCGAATATCGTCAACGCGGTCGCCGACCTGGGAACCGCGTCGGATAATGCTCCCTCGCGCACGGGACGCGGACGCCCTGCGGATCTCGCTCTCCCTGCGGGTCCGTCCCGTGTCGAGAGATGATGGGGAGCAACGGAAGCACAGCGAGAACCGGCCGATGTACGGAGAGCGCCACGGCTGTCGGTCTGTGATGACCGGCGGAAGGAGTGCCTGGATGGGTGCGACCGACGCGTTCCCCGAAGGTGCTGCCCAGGTGGGGGCCACACCCGGGCAACCCGGCGGCCTGCTGGACGTGCTGGGCGTCGCCGCGGTGATGCTGGACGCGGACGGACGGATCACCCTCTGGAGCCCGCAGGCCGAGTCGCTGTTCGGCTGGACCGCGGAGGAAGCGCTCGGCCGGCCCGCCGCACAGCTCCTGGTGGGACCGGAGCACTTCGATCTGGTCCTGGGGCTGTTCTCCCAGGTCATGGCGGGCGGCGAGAGCTGGGCCGGAGTCTTCCCCGTCCAGCACAAGGACGGCAGTACCCGCCTCGTGGAATTCCGCAATATGCGGCTGCTGGACGAGCGCGGTGAGTCCTACGCCCTGGGCATCGCCACCGACCAGGCCGTGCTGCGGCGGGTCGAGCGGGACCTGGCGCTGTCCGTCCGCCTGGTGGCCCAGTCGCCGATCGGCCTGGCGGTCCTGGACACCTCGCTCCGCTTCGTGATGGTCAACCCGGCGCTGGAGCGCATCAACGATCTGCCCGCCGACCAGCACATCGGCCGCGATGTCCGGGAGGCGCTGTCGTTCCTGGACACCGAGACCATCGTGTCCAGCATGCGCGCGGTCCTCGACACCGGCACGCCACTGCTCGACCAGTACACCGTCGGCCGCACCGCCGCCGACCCGCACGCCGACCGGGCCTGGTCGGTGTCGTACTACCGGCTGGAGGATGCCCACGGCCGGGTGCTGGGGCTGGCCACCTCCGTCGTGGACGTCACCGAGCAGCACCGGTCCGCCACCGAGGCGGCCCGCGCCCGCAGGCGACTGGCCGTCATCGCCGACGCCTCCGCCACCGTCGGCACCACCCTCGATGTCGACCAGACCGCGCACGAACTCGCCGATGTCATCGTGCCCGAGCTGGCGGACCTGGCCGCGGTCGATGTCCTCGACGCCGTACTGGACGGCCGCCGTCCGACCTCGCTCTCCCGCGGCGGCCCGGCCCGCTTCCGGGCGCTCGCCGTGTCCGCGGCCTACTCCACCGAAGCCGTCCGGGCCGCCGACCCCACCGGCCAGATCGCCTCCTACGAGGCCGACCGGCTGATCACCCGGTGTGTGACCGAGGCCCGTCCGGTGCTCATCCCTCAGGTCAGCGAGGGCGATCTGCCGCATATCGCCGCCGGCCCGCAGGGCGCCGCGCTCCTCGGAAAGGCCGGACTGCACTCCTACCTCGCCGTGCCGCTGATCGCCCGCGGCGAGGTCCTCGGCGCGCTGTCGCTGTACCGCGTCCGCAATCCGGTGCCGTTCGACGAGGACGACGCGGTGCTCGCCGTCGAACTGGCCGCCCGGGCGGCGGTCTGCATCGACAACGCCCGTTCGTACCAGAGCGAACGCCGCACCGCGCTCACCCTCCAGCGCCATCTGATGAACCACCGGCCGCCGCAGCCCACGGCCATGGAGATCGCCTACCGCTACCAGCCGGCCCAGGCGGCCAGTGAGGTCGGCGGTGACTGGTTCGACGCCATCCCGGTGGCCGGTGACAAGACCGCGCTGGTGGTCGGCGACGTGATGGGCAGTGGCATCAACGCCGCCGCCACCATGGGCCAGCTGCGCACCACCGCCCGCGCCCTGGCCGACCTCGACCTCGACCCCGCCGAAGTGCTCCGCCACCTCGACCACATCGCCGTCGGCCTCGACCCGGCCTTCGCCACCTGTCTGTACGCCGTGTACGACCCGCACCGCATGGAGTGCCGGATCGCCGTCGCCGGGCATCTGCCCCCCATCGTCGTACGGCCGGACCGGGCGCCCGAGTTGCTCGATCTGCCCACCGGGGCGCCGCTCGGGGTCGGTGGCGTCCCCTTCGAGCAGACCACGGTAAGGCTCCGCGAGGGCGACCAACTGGTGCTCTACACCGATGGGTTGATCGAGACCCGGGACCAGCCCATCGACGCCCGTCTGGACACCCTGCTGGAGCTGCTGGCCGAGCCCCAGCAGGATCTGGAGGGCCTGTGCGACCGCCTCCTGCGCTCCCTGCGCGATGAGCACGACCACGACGATGTCGCGCTGCTCATCGCCCGCCCGCATACGTACAAGGACTGACGGGACGGGCGGGCAGCGCGGGGCGGCGGACCGGCCCGCGGCCCGGGAGACCGGCAAGAGATCCGGCGGCGGCCCGCGGGAATCCGCACCTTCCGTCCGGCCGCGGAATTCGCTTGATTTCCGCGATGGATCATGGATAAGCGTTTCGAGAGTCCGCAAAAGCAACGGATTTCGTTGTCTGCGGGGCTTAACGAGGCCTTGACGTGAGTCGTCGGCAGGGGTTGTATTCGGTCACCGAAGCGGGGCCCGTGGGAATCCGGGTCTGCACCGTTTTGCGGCGCTCGTCCCCCGAAGCGCCACCCCTCATGCCGCCAGCACCGATGGGATACGGATAGCGATATGCCCTACACGCCTGTTGCCCCCGCAGCACCTGAGCGGGACACCCGTAGCGCGACGGAGGGGGACGCCTCCACCGGCCCCAAACTCACCCGGTCGATCGGTGTGGTCGGCGGCACCCTGCTCACGCTGTCCTGTCTGACCCCGGCGTCCTCGCTCTTCGTGATCGTGCCGGACTCCTTCGCCGGCCTGGGCACGGGCACCGCACTGACCATCGCCGTCGCGGCCCTGCTGTGTATCGGGGTGGCCTTCACCTACTCCGAGCTCGGCACGCTGATCCCGAGCTCCGGCGGCGAGTACGCCATGGTCGGCACGCTCATGGGACGTCTGGCCGGGTGGCTGGTTTTCGTGCTTTCGCTGATCGTCGTCATGATCGTGCCGCCCATCATCGCCCTGGGCACCGCCGACTATCTGGCGCCGATCGTGCACCTGGATCCGCAGTACACCGCCGCCGCCGTGATGCTGCTGGCCACCGCGATGGGCCTGCTCGACCTGCGCGCCAACGCCTGGATCACCGGCATCTTCCTGGTGCTGGAAGTCGTGGCCTGCGCGGTCGTCGCCTTCCTGGGCTTCACCCACACCGAGCGCTCCGCGTCCGTGCTCGTGCACCCCGTGGTCGATGCCGGCGGCGGCCACAGCACCGCCGTCACCGCCGGGCTCATCGTGACCGGGCTGGCCACCGCGCTCTTCATCCTCCAGGGCTTCTCCACCGCCGTGTACCTCGCCGAAGAGATGGACAACCCCCGCCGCAACGTCTCCCGCACCGTGCTGTGGACGCTCGGCATCGGTGTGGCCGTCGTTCTGATCCCGGTGGTCGCGATCACCCTCGGCGCCCCCGACCTGAAGACCCTCGGTGCCGGTGATGTCGCCGGCATGGTGCAGGACTGGAGCAACTCGGGCATCGGCACCTTCGTCAGCCTCTGTATCGCCCTGGCGATCATCAACGCGGCGATCGTGATGGTGATCCAGAACTCCCGCGTGGTCTTCTCCTCGGCGCGCGACGCGGCCTGGCCGGCCGCCGTCAACCGTGTCTTCTCGCACGTGGGCCGGCGCTTCGGCTCCCCGTGGGCGGCCACCCTCGCGGTGGGCGTACCCGGCGCGGCGCTGTGCTTCGTCAACCTCGACACCCTGAGCGAGGTCACCGGGGTGGCCGTCGCCGCGATGTATGTCTTCGTCGCCCTGGGGGCCCTGGTCTCGCGCCGGGGTGAGCACAAGCACCGGGCGGCCTGGCGGATGCCGCTGTGGCCGGTGGTCCCGGCGCTGCTGGTCATGGTGCTGGCGTGGGTGCTCTACCAGCAGAGCACCGAGAGCCTGGTGATCACCGGCGTCATCGTGGCCGTCGCCGCGCTGTACTGGGCGTGCTATCTCCGGCCGCGCCAGGAGACGCACTGGGTGATCTCGGTCCCCGAGGATGAGCAGGCCCCGCCCGAGAAGCCCGCCTCGCTGCCCGTATAGGGGCCGTGGAAGCCGCAGAACCGCCCGCCCGGAGCTCTCGCCCGGGCGGGCCTTCTGTTTACCGCCCGGTGAGCCGGGAGAGCGCCAGCGCGTCCAGGAGGAGGCATACGTGGTCGACGGCGTCCCGCCCGGCGGGGCTCTCGGCCACCGGTGCGTCGTCGAGCAGCCCGGCGGTTCCCCGCAGCAGGTCCAGCAGTCGCCCGGTCATGTCGGCAGCCGGTTCCGTGTGCGCAAGGGCGGACCGGATCTGCTCGCTCGTGAGCGGCAGACCGGTTTCGAGGAAGTGGAACAGCGCCACGGCGGTACGCCGGTCGGCATCGTTCGGCTTCCACAGTCCGAGCGCGTGGTGGTCGATGAGCGCGGCCGCCTCGGCTCGGATCTCCTCGGGAACATGCATGCCCACGAACGTCTCATACCGTCCCGACGGCGAGTGCGACGCCAAGGGTGCCCCCTGGGCCGGTCCGGTGTGGCCCCCGGGGTCCCGGTGAACCGCGCTGACCAGGCACGTTGCGCGGGCGTTGAGCTCACTCGACCGGCAGAGCCCGATCAGGCAAGCGGCCGGGCCTGTGGGAAGAGTTACATGAACCCCCGGCGCCTTGGGCGATTTGTTCCCGATGCGGTGGCGCCCGGCCGCGGCCGGGTATGTCCCCTTAGTCGGAGAGGTTCGCATGTGTGCAGCAGTAAAACCTACCCGGGGGTCTTCCCGCCCTCTGGCGCCCCGCGGCGGATCACGGGATCATCCTCGGAAAAGCCGTGAGGCCGCCCGGCGGGACGGGACCTCGCGGACATGCCCTGGTGGCTGCTGCGCTCCGCATCGCGCGGCTCGCCCACCGTATGCGGGAGGTGTAGAAAGAGGACATGGCCGGACGCTACGGCCGCCCGCGTTCGGTTCTCAGGATGCGAACTGTCGCAGGTCAGGTCTTTCTCCTGCAGGTGGCGATCGTGGTGTTGCTCGTCGCCGCCGCCATTGCGGCACTTGTGCTGCAATCCCGGTCCGACGCAGACCGCGAAGCCCGCAACAGGTCCGTCGCCGTCGCTGAAGCCTTCGCGAACGCGCCGGGCATCGAGGCAGCGCTGAAGAACGACCACCCGACCACCGTGCTGCAGCCGCGGGCGGAGGCCGCCCGCAAGCGCTCCGAGGTCGACTTCATCGTCGTGATGAACACCCAGGGCATCCGCTACACCCACCCCATCGCCAACCGGATCGGCAAGAAGTTCGTCGGCACGCTGCAACCGGCGCTGGCCGGCCGCGTGGTCACCGAGAAGATCACCGGCACCATCGGGCCGCTCGTCCAGGCCGTGGTGCCGGTCTTCAGCCACAGCGGCACGGACAAGGGAAAGGTCATCGGGCTGGTCTCGGCCGGGATCACCGTCAACCGCGTGAGCGGTGTCGTCGACGATCAGTTCCCGCTGCTGTTCGGCGCCGCGGCCGGCGTCCTCGCGCTGACCACCGGCGGCACCGCGCTGGTCAGCAGGCGTCTGCGGCGGCAGACCCACGGCCTCGGCCCGGCCGAGATGACCCGGATGTACGAGCACCACGACGCGGTGCTGCACGCCGTACGCGAAGGCGTGATCATCGTGGGCGGCGACGGCTGTCTGCTGCTCGCCAACGACGAGGCGCGCCGGCTGCTCGGCCTGCCGCCGGACGTGGAAGGGCGCCAGGTCGCCGATCTCGGGCTCGACCCGGCCACCGCCCATCTGCTGGCCTCCGGCCGGGTCGTCACCGACGAGGTCCACCCGGTCGGCGACCGGCTGCTCGCCGTCAACCAGCGCTCGACGGACCAGGCCGGCGGGCCGCCCGGCAGCGTCACGACGCTGCGCGACACCACCGAGCTCCGGGCGCTGACCGGCCGCGCCGATGTGGCCCGCGGCCGTCTGAAGCTCCTCTACGACGCCGGTACCGAGATCGGCACCACCCTCGACGTGGTGCACACCTGCGAGGAGCTCGCACAGTTCGGCGCCACTCGCTTCGCCGATATCGTCACCGTCGATCTGGCCGAGGACGTGCTGATCGGCGAGGAGCCCACGCCCCCCGGCGGCGCGATCGTCGAGATGCGGCGGATAGCGTCCAGAGGTGCCCCGCCGGACAGCGGCCTCTACCCCGTCGGCAAGCTGATCCGCTTCGAGCCGGCCACCGCCCTCGGCGCCGGCCTCACCAGCGGCGAAGCGGCCCTGGAAGCGGATCTGACGGCGTTCGCCGGCTGGCATCTCCAGAGCCCCGAGCGTGCCAGGAAGATCGTCCAGCACGGTATCCATTCGAGGATCGCGGTGCCGCTGCGCGCCCGCGGCGTCATCCTGGGCGTGGCCATCTTCTGGCGCTCGAACGAGCCGGAGCCCTTCGAGGAGGAGGATCTCTCCGTCGCCGAGGAGCTGGTCGCCCGCGCCGCGGTGAGCATCGACAACGCCCGCCGCTACACCCGCGAACACACCATGGCGGTCACTCTTCAGCGCAGCCTGCTGCCGCGCGCCCTGCCGGAACAGAACGCCGTCGAGGCGGCCTACCGCTATCTGCCCGCCCAGGCCGGCCGCGGCGGGCTCGGCGGCGTCGGCGGTGACTGGTTCGACATCATTCCGCTGCCCGGCGCCCGGGTGGCGCTCGTCGTCGGCGATGTCGTGGGGCACGGACTGCATGCCGCCGCCACCATGGGCCGGCTGCGCACCGCCGTCCACAACTTCGCCAACCTGGACCTGCCGCCCGACGAGATCCTCTGGCACCTCGACGAGCTCGTCACCCGCATCGACCAGGACGAGGGCGCCGAGGAGGCCGAGGGCTCGGTCACCGGGGCCACCTGCCTCTACGCCATCTACGATCCGGCGTCCGGGCACTGCACCATGGCACGCGCCGGGCACGTCCAGCCCGTCCTGCTGCGGCCGGACGGCACCGCCGAGGTCGCCGACGTGCCCGGCGGCCCGCCGCTCGGGCTCGGCGGCCTGCCCTTCGAGACCTGGCAACGGCAACTGCCCGAGGAGAGCCGTCTGGTGCTCTTCACCGACGGCCTCGTCGAGGACCGGAACCGGGACCTCGACGAAGGCATGGCGCTGCTGAGCCGCACCCTGGCCGACCACCCCGGCCGGACACCGGACGAGACCTGCGAGGCCGCGCTCGGCGCGCTGCTCCCGGACCGGCCCAGTGACGACATCGCGCTGCTCGTCGCCCGCACCCGGGTGCTGGACACCGAGCATGTCGCCGACTGGGACGTGCCGCCCGACCCCTCGGCGGTGGGCCAGATACGGGCCGCGGCGGTCCGCAAGCTGATCGAGTGGGGCCTGGCGGAGGAGGCGTTCACCGCCGAGCTGATCCTCAGCGAGCTGGTCACCAACTCCATCCGGTACGCCGCCGGTCCCATCCGCGTACGCCTGATCCGGGACACCTCCCTGATCTGCGAGGTCTCCGACCGCAGCAGCACCTCGCCGCATCTGCGGCAGGCCGCCACCACGGACGAAGGCGGCCGCGGACTCTTCCTGGTCGCCCAATTGGCCGAACGGTGGGGGACCCGCTACACCACCAGCGGCAAGGTCATTTGGACGGAACAGGCCCTCAGCGGCCTGGATGTGGTCGCGGCGGAGGCCGACGGCGAGGGATCCTTGAGCTGACGGAAGGATGAGCTCGGGGGCTCCCAGCGCCATAGGAGGCCGTGATGGACTACCCGCTGCTCAACGCGTTCTGGACCATGTGCCTGATCTTTTTGTGGGTCATGTGGCTGATCCTGCTGTTCCGCATCATCGGTGACATCTTCCGCAGCCATGACCTCAAGGGGTGGGGCAAGACCGGCTGGCTCGTCCTGGTGATCCTGCTGCCCTTCCTGGGTGTCTTCGTCTATGTGATCGCCCGCGGTCACGGGATGAGCGACCGGGAGATCGCCCAGGCCGAACGGCAGCAGAAGCAGTTGCAGGAGTATCTGCGAAAGACCGTGGCGACCGGTGACGACGAGACGAGCCGGCACGCGGATTCCCTGGCGAAGCTCGCCGAGCTGAAGAACCACGGGGACATCACGGAGGAGGAGTTCCAGAAGGCCAAGGCGAAGATCCTCGCCTGACCGCACAGCACCCTGAGGTGGCGCCCGCCGCTGCCTGCTCGACTGCTACTCTCGAATTGCGCGAAACACGCAACTTGAGAGGTCCCTTCGGGACGCCGGCAGCGACGGCAGGCAGAGGCGGGCAGTGACGTGACCAGTGGGGAACGCTCGGCCACCCGGCGCCGGCGCGAGCGGATGGTGGAGCTGCTCGGCGCCGGCGACATCAGCGTGCACGATCTCGCGGCGGAGTTCGATGTCTCGCTGTCCACCGTCCGCCGCGACCTGGCGACACTGGCCGCCCTCGGCCGGATCACGCGCACATACGGCGGCGCTGTCGACCACCGGGCCGTCGAGCGGTCCTGGCACGACAAGGAGCACGAGCAGCGCGGCGAGAAGGACGCCATCGCCCGCGCCGCGGCGGCGCTGGTCCGCAGTGGCGATGTCGTCCTCCTCGACGCGGGCACCACCGTCGCCCGGCTGGCACATGAGCTGCGGGACCGCGGCGACCTCACCGTCGTCACCAACGGCCTGTCCACTCTGGTCGAGCTGGCGGACGCGGAGGTGGAGGTCGTGGTGCTCGGCGGCCGGCTGCGGCGTCCCAACGAGTCGCTGCTGGGCACCCGGACCGAACAGGCGCTGCGCCGGCTCACCCCGGACATCGCGTTCCTCGGTGTCGACGGTCTGGATCCCCGGCGGGGCATCAACTGCCCGGACCCGGAACAGGCCGCGCTGAAGGAGACGATGGCCGAGTGCGCCCGGGCCGCCTGGGTGCTCGCCGACCACTCCAAGCTCGGCGGGGGAGGGGGCTTCCCCTACTGGGCGCCTATGCCGGCGGGGACCGGTCTGATCTCCGGGGGCGGGGAGCGGGAGCTGGCCGCGTTCACGGACGCGGGGTGGTCGGTGCACTCGGCCGCGGTGAGCCCCGGGGACGGCGCCGAGGGCGCCCCGCTGCACACCTCTTGACAGCCCGTTCGGCGAGTCGCCACCCTGAATTGCATGAACCGCGCAATAAAAATGCGCGGTTCGGTCACTTCGGGGTCGGCGACGGCACCGGAGCCGACGGGAGGAGACCGGGTGGCCCAGGTGCTCGTCATCGCAGACGACCTCACCGGCAGCAATGCGACCGGTGCCCTCTATGCGCGCCAGGGCCTGCGGGCCGTCACCGTTGGCGACCTCGACCGCATCACGCGCTACGCGGACCGGGTGGACGTCCTCGTCGTCAACACCGCCTCGCGCCACTGGAGCCCCGCCCGCGCCTACGCGGCCGTCCGGGCCGCCGCCGAAACCGCGGGCACGGCGCCACTGATCGTCAAGCGCGTCGACACCACCCTGCGCGGCAATCCCGGCAGTGAACTCGACGCGGTGGTGGATGCCCTCGCCGTCCGCGAGCCCGAGGCCCGGATCCGGACCCTGGCCGTCCCCGCCTTCCCCGACGCCGGCCGGACCACGGTGGGCGGTCTGCATCTCGTCGACGGCGTTCCGCTGACCCGGACGGCCGTGGCCCACGACCCGTTCGACCCGGTCCGGCATGCCCGGGTCGCGGCCGTACTGGGCGCCCAGAGCGGGCGCAGCACGGCCGAACTGGCCCTGGACGTGGTGGAGCGGGGAACCGAAGCGGTGGCCGCGGCGTTGCGGGAGAGCCCGGCCGACATCGTGGTCTGCGACGCCACCGAGAACGCACATCTGCGTACGGTCGCGGTCGCCGCGGCCCGCCTCGCCGCCGAATCCCGCATCCGCTGGGTCGCGCTGGACTCGGGCCCCTTCGGCGCCGCCCTCGCCGCCGAAATGGGCCTGCGGCCCGAAGGCGGCGCCCCCGCCACCGTCCTGGCGGTCGTCGGCAGTGTCACGGACCGCACCTGCACCCAGCTCGCCCGCACGGAATCCGCGCTCGGCGCCCGCTGGGCGGACCTCGACCCCACCGCCCCGGACCCCGACCGGGTGCTGACGGCACTGCGCGCGGCGGCGGGGGAGGGGGCCGCGGTGCTCGGCGTCCGGGTCGCCTCCGAACCGCCGACCGCCGCAGGTTCCGGCCCCGTACGAGATCCCCGCACCGCGGCCCGCATCCTGCGCGCGCTCGCCGAGGTCGCCCACCGTGCGGTCGCCGAGCTTCGCCCCGGCGGGCTGTACGCCTCCGGCGGCGATGTCGCCGCGGCGGTCACCTCCGCGCTGGGCGCCGACGGTTTCGCCATCGAGACCGAGGTGCTCCCGCTCGCCATCGCCGGACACCTGGTGGGCGGCCCCCACGACGGACTGCTCTTCGCCACGAAGGGCGGCCTGATCGGCGGCCCCGACGCCGCCCGCGACTGCCTGGAACACCTGCGCGCGGCCTGCACCCGGCGCACCCTCGGCCCCACGTTGAGCGCGAAGTGAACACCGCACCCCGAAAGGTGATCCCATGAACGACCCTCAGCCCGCGACCGGCCCCCGGACGGACCGTCACCGTCCGGATGCCGACGGCCCGCTGCCGCTCCTGGCCGTCACCCTCGGCGATCCCGTCGGCATCGGCCCCGAGATCACCGCGCGTACCCTCGCCGACCCGGCGATCACCGCACTCGGCCGCGGACTCGCCGTCGGCGACGCCGCCGTACTGCGCCGTGCCGTCGCCGTCTGCGGGCTGGACGTCGAGGTCAACGCCGTCGGTGCGCCCGGCGAGGCACGGTTCGAGCCCGGCACCATCGATGTACTCGACCTCGGGATCGCCCCCGCGGACCTGCCCTGGGGCACGGTCGACGCGGTGGCGGGCCGCTCCGCCGTGGCCGCGATCGAGGCAGCGACCCGCGCCGCGCTGGCAGGTGAGGTGGACGGCATCGTCACCTCGCCGATCAACAAGGAGGCCATCTGGGCGGCCGGTTCGCAGCACCTCGGCCACACCGAGATGCTCGGCGAACTCACCGGCGCCGCCCACTTCGACACCATGTTCGTGGTCCGTGGCCTCAAGATCTTCTTCACCACCCGCCATCTCGCCCTGCGCAAGGCGCTCGACCAGATCACCGAGGAGCGGGTCGCATCGAGCATCCGGCACGCCACCACCGCACTGCGCGTCTTCGGCCATGACGAGCCCCGGCTCGCCGTCGCCGCGATCAATCCGCACGGCGGCGAGGGCGGCCACTTCGGCGACGAGGAGATCACCGTCCTGCGTCCGGCGGTCGAGAAGGCGGCCGCCGAGGGCCTCGGCGTGGTGGGGCCGGTCCCCGCCGATTCGGTCTTCCATCAGGGACTCGAAGGCCGCTTCGACGGCGTGCTGTCGCACTTCCACGACCAGGGCCATATCCCCGCCAAAACCGTCGACTTCGACGGCACCGTCTCCGTCACGGTGGGGCTGCCGATCCTGCGGACCTCCGTCGACCACGGCACCGCCTTCGACATCGCGGGCAGCGGCCGCGCCTCGTACGGCACGATGGCCGCGGCCTTCCGCGCCGCCGCCGGCTTCAGCCGCTTCACCGACCGGATCCGGGCCGCCTACGGAACGGCGGCCGCCCGGTGACGGACGCCCGCCCGCAGCCGATCCCGCCCTCGCCCTCGCCCGCGGTCCCCGCCAAGCGCTGGGCGTACGTCATTCCGGTCGCCGCGATCATGTACATGCTGGCGTATCTCGACCGGAACAATGTCTCCGTCATCCTCCCCTACATGCACGGCGACCTGGAGCTGTCCAACGCCGACAAGGGGCTGGCCGGCGGCATCTTCTTCGTCGGCTATGTCTTCCTCCAGATCCCGGCCGCGATCCTCGCCCAGCGCTGGAGCGCCCGGAAAACCGTCCTCATCCTGATGGTGGCGTGGGGGCTGGCCGCGTCGCTGTCCGGTCTCGTCCAGACCAAGTCGCAGTTCTACGCGGCCCGTTTCGTGCTCGGCTTCTTCGAAGGCGGTGTCTGGCCGGCCGTACTCATCCTGCTCGCCTCGTGGTTCCCGCTGCGCGAACGGGCCCGCGCCAACGCGCTGTGGATGGCCTGCCTGCCGCTCTCCTCGGTGTTCATGGCGCCCCTGTCGGGGTGGATGCTCGACCATGCGAGCTGGCGCTGGGTGCTGGTGCTCCAAGGGATGCCGCCTCTGGTGTGGGCGCTGGTCTGGTGGTTCGCGGTCGCCGACCGGCCCGCGCAGGCCCGGTGGATCTCCCGCGCCGAGGCCGACCATGTGGAGCGCTCCATCGCCGCCGACGAGGCCGCGAAACCACCGGCGGGCAGCGGCTCGTACCTCGACGCGGTCAAGCAGAAGTCCGTCCTCGTCCTCATCGGCGTCTACTTCTTCTGGATCACCGGCTTCTACGGCTTCAATCTGTGGCTGCCCTCGGTCATCAAGGAGCTGACCCACGACGGCTCGTCCACCGAGGTCGGGCTGCTCACCGCCATCCCCTTCACGATCGCCCTCGCCGTGATGATCGCCAACGCCGCCTGGTCCGACCGCACCGGCAGACGCCGCCAGGCGGTGGCCGTCCCGCTCGTCGTGGGCATCGCGGCACTGCTGCTGGGACAGGCCGTGGACGGCGCCCTGCCGCGGATGCTGCTGTTGTGTGTGACGGCCGCCGCGGTCTACGCGCCGTACGGCCCGTTCTGGGCGATCCCCGGTCAGTTGCTGCGCTTCGAGGTGGTGGCCGTCGCCATGGGCCTGATCAACGCCCTGGGCAATCTCGGCGGCTTCGCCGGGCCCTATCTGGTCGGCTGGCTGACCGACGCCACCGGCTCCAGCGTGACCGGTTTCGCGGTGCTCTCCGGCTTCCTCGCCGTCGCCGTGGCGCTGGTGACGCTGGGCCTGCGCACAGGAACTCGCCCCGTACGCCGGCTGTCCGAAGAGGCGCCGGAAGGGGCCTGACGAGTCGTCGCCTGATGCTCCATCAGTACTGCGCGTGCAGGCTTCTCATGCAGCCGTCCCCGTCGAGATCGCCGACGGGGACGCTGCTTTTTCCTCAACGCGGCGTATCCGTACACGAGAGGGAGGATCGGCGGGTTGATCAATTACTCCAACTCGCCCAATTCACGACGTGTCAGGTTTTGGGAGATTCCGTAAAGGTGCATCCTGAAAAGGTCGATATACCCCTTTGATCCTCTCGAGGAGCAGACATGCGCATCCGCGCCGCGATCGCAGCCAGCGCCCTGGCCACCACCATCGTCATGGGCGGTGCGAGCGCCGCCCTGGCCTGCAACATGGGCAAGGAGCACAAGGACCGTCACCACCACCACTACAAGAACCACCACGGCCACGGCCACCACGCGTCCTGCTGGCTCTCCGCGGGTGTGATCCACCATGTCGGCCCGGTCTTCAGCGAGGGCTGCGAGCGCGGCGGCTGGGGCTGGGGCGGCGACGACGACCACCGTCGCAATCACTGAGTCTTTCCAGCCGGTGCCGGCCGAACGGACCCACGGGTCCGTTCGGCCGGCACCGTCGGCATGTGCGGGCCGCGCCGCCCGCCCGGCGGATCAGGTACGGGGTGAACCCCGGCCGGGCTTCCGCGCCGTCAGTTCCGGCAAGGTGGAGAGGGTTTGCAGTGCCCGCAGGAGGCCCGCGCGGTCGGCGGCCGGAAGCCGGCCGAGCAGCCGTTCCTCACCTTCCTGAATCGCGGCCTGTGTCGTATCCCGCAGCCGCCGGCCCTCGGCGGTGAGGGACAGCAGGCGCACCCGGCGGTCCTCGGGGTCCGGCTGACGGCGGATCAGCTCCCGGCCCTCCAGGTCGTCCAGGACGGCGATGATGCGGGTCTTGTCCGCCCGGATGGCCTCGGCCAGCGCCGCTTGCGTACGGATCGGCGTCTCGTCGAGATGCAGCAGGACCGCGTAGGCCCACATCGTCAGACCGTGTGCGTCAAGGACCGGCTGCTCCGCCGCCATCAGCGCACGGCCCAACGGCACGACCATCGCCGCAAGGTCGGGGCGGGGCGGCCGCCCTCCGGATGGGGTGCCCTTGTCGGCTGCGTTCTCGGCCATGGTCACGAAAATACCCGTTGACAATTCATGGGCTTGAGCTGATCGTAAGCGCATGCATACGAATACTGTGAACGCCTCCGCACCGCACCCGGACTTCGCCGGCCTCCGGCGGCTCCACACCGAGGCGGTCCGGGACAGCGTGACCCTGGTCCGACGGATGACTCCTGGCGATCTGTCCCGGCCGACCCCCTGCTCGGCATGGACGCTGGCCGATCTGCTCGCCCATATGACCGCCCAGCACCACGGCTTCGCGGCGGCAGCGCGGGGAGCGGGGCGGGAACCGGCGCACTGGTCGGTCCGGCCGCTCGGTACGGACCCCGTCGGGGAGTACACCGCCGCGGCAGAGAACGTCATCGCCGCCTTCGCGACCGTGGAAGGGCCGGACCAAGCGTTCGCCCTCCCCGAATTCAGCGTCGGCCGGACCTTCCGCGCCGCCCGTGCGATCGGCTTCCACCTCATCGACTACGTGGTGCACAGCTGGGACGTCGCCCGCACCCTGGGCCTGGCATACACCCCGGCCCCTGAACTCCTGCGGGCCGCCCTGCCGATAGCCCGCGCCGTCCCGGACGACGACTCCCGGCTCGCTCCGGGCAGCGCCTTCCGGCCGGGGCTGACCGCCGGGGAGGACGCGGACATGTTGGAGCAGATCCTGACGGCTCTCGGCCGCTCGCCGCACTGGCCCGGCCCGGAGCGCGGAGCGGCCACGCGCGACGTCGGCCGCTGAGCATCGCGGAGGCGGCCGAGCCGTCGGCGCCGCCCAGGGCGCTCAGCTCTGGAGAAACGCCAGCAGATCGGCGTGGAAGTCGTCCTTGTACGAGCCGACCGCCGAGAGGCCGTGCGGTGCCCCCGGGTAGATCTTGAGCGTGGCGTTCGGCACCAGCTTCGCCGACTTCTTTCCGGAGGCCACGAAGGGCACGATCTGGTCGTCATCGCCGTGAATGATGAGGGTGGGGATATCGAAGCGCTTGAGGTCCTCGGTGAAATCGGTCTCCGAGAACTCCTTGACGCAATCGAACGCCCCCTTCAGGCCCACCTGCATGCTCCACATCCAGAACGCGTCGCGAATGCCCTGGGAGGCGGCGGAACCGGGCCGGTTGGCGCCGTAGAACATCTCGCTGAGGTCCTGGTAGAACTGCGACCGGTCGCCGGCGACACCGGCGCGGATGCCGTCGAAGACCTCGCGCGGCAGGCCCTCCGGGTTCGCCTCGGTCTTGAGCATCAGCGGCGGGACCGCGCCGAGCAGCACCGCCTTGGCCACCCGGCCGGTGCCGTGCCGGCCGATGTAGCGGGTCACCTCACCGCCACCGGTGGAGTGCCCGACCAGCACCGCCTCCCGCAGGTCCAGGGCCTCCATCAGCTGCGCCAGGTCGTCGGCGTAGGTGTCCATGTCGTTGCCCTGCCACGGCTGGCCGGAGCGGCCGTGGCCCCGGCGGTCGTGGGCGACCGCCCGGTATCCGTGGGCGGCGACCAGATGCATCTGGTCGTCCCAGACATCGGCGTTGAGCGGCCAGCCGTGGCTGAACACCACGGGGCGGCCGGTTCCCCAGTCCTTGTAGAAGATCTCCGTGCCGTCGGTCGTGGTGAAGGTGCCCATGAGGTGGTCGGTCCTTTTCTGTCGTTCACCGGCGTCGGCAATGCGGGCCGCGGGCGGCCGGGAGTGGCTGGAGAAGACGGTGTGCTGGA
Source organism: Streptomyces lydicamycinicus (assembly GCF_000829715.2). Classification (NCBI taxonomy): domain Bacteria; kingdom Bacillati; phylum Actinomycetota; class Actinomycetes; order Kitasatosporales; family Streptomycetaceae; genus Streptomyces; species Streptomyces lydicamycinicus. The sequence continues at coordinate 498,085 of NZ_BBNO01000007.1, forward strand.
TCTCAGCGTTTCCGGCCTCGGCCGGCGAAGCGTGCCCGGACAGGCAGCGGGGTGAAGACGGCCGTCCATCCGGGTGGCGAGCGGCGGTGCCGTTCATACGGGAGCGCGGGGGAGGGGCGCCGGGCGGGTGGCGCGCTCTGGACGGGCCCCAGGCGGTGCTCTAGCGTCAACAGCCGGCCGTGCACCACCGTCCGAGCCCGATGCCGCTCAGCGAAGCCGAGGACGTGTTGTGACCACTCTCCCGCAGCCGCCCGACATCCTGTCACCGCAGTTCGCGGCCGACCCCTACCCCGCGTACCGCATCCTGCGGGAGCACTACCCGGTCTTCCACGACCCGGGCACCGACAGCTTTCTGCTCTCGCGCTACGAGGACGTGGCCCGGGCCTTCCGCGATCCGGTGTTCACCAGCGACAACTACGAGTGGCAGCTCGAACCGGCACACGGCGGCCGGACCCTGCCCCAGATGAGCGGCCGCGAGCACTCCGTACGCCGGGCCCTGGTGGCCCCCGCCTTCCGGGGCCGGGAGCTGCGGGAGAAGTTCCTGCCGGTCATCGAGCGCAATGCGCGGGAGCTGATCGACACCTTCCGCGACGCGGCGGAGACCGATCTCGTGGCGCAGTTCGCGACCCGCTACCCCATCAACGTCATCGTCGACATGCTCGGGCTCGACCGGGCCGACCACGACCGCTTCCACGGCTGGTACGGCTCCGTCGTCGGCTTCCTGTCCAACCTGGCCCAGGACCCCGAGGTCGCGGAGGCCGGCCGGCGCGCCGGCCGGGAGCTCGCCGACCACCTGCTCCCGGTCATCCACGAACGGCGGGCCGCCCCCGGCGACGATCTGCTCTCCACGCTCTGCACCGCCGAGGTCGAGGGCACCCGGATGAACGACCAGGACATCACCTCGTTCGTCAGCCTGCTGCTCGCGGCCGGCGGCGAAACCACGGACAAGGCCCTCGCCGCCCTGTTCCGCAATCTGCTGTGCCACCCGGACCAGTTGGCCGCCGTACGCGCTGACCGGTCGCTGGTCCCCGCGGCCTTCGCCGAAACCCTGCGCTATACACCGCCGGTCCAAATGATCATGCGTCAGACCGCCGTTGAGGTGCCCCTCAGCGGCGGCACCATCCCCGCGGGCGCCACCGTCACCTGTCTGATCGGCTCCGCGAACCGCGATGAGCGCCACTATGCCGCGCCGGACACCTTCCACGTGCTTCGCGACGATCTGACGCCCACCACCGCCTTCAGCGCCGCCGCCCAGCACGTCGCCTTCGCCCTCGGCCGGCACTTCTGCGTCGGTGCGCTCCTGGCCAAGGCCGAGGTGGAGATCGCCGTCAATCAGCTGCTCGACGCGTTTCCCGCGATGGACTTCGCGGAGGGTACGCCGCCCACCGACGCGGGTGTCTTCACCCGTGGGCCGGAGCGGCTGCGGGTGCGGCTGGTGCCGGCGGACGACCGGGGCCGGACGAACGAGGACTGACAGACCGTCGGAAGAACGGTGCGGGTTCCGGTACCCGGCGCCGGTCAGTTCTCGTCGGCCGGCGGGTGTCGCAGTACGTAGAGGCCGACGGCGACGGCGAGCACGATGACACAGGCGGAGAAGGTCAGCCCCGCGCCGCGCAGGCCGAGCACCAGGGTGAGGGCACCGACGCCGACCACCGGCAGCGAGATGCCGAGATAGGCGACGAGGAAGAAGGCCGAGATGGTGCCGCCGCGGTGCGCGGGCGGTGCCGCGCGTCCCACGGCGGTCAGCCCGGCCCGGAACGCCAGGCCCTGGCCGACGCCGCCGCACACCGCGCCGGTGACCAGCAGCGGAAGGGAGGTCACGGCCAGCGAGGTGGCCACCAGCAGAAGGCCCACCACCAGCACCAGGCAGCCGCCCGGCAGCGCTCGGCGGACGCCGATCCGTTCCGTCAGGGACTGCCCGGCGGTGGAACCGAGGAACACCGTGAAGACGACCGCCCCGGCAACGGCCAGATTGCGCACCCCGAGAGTCTCGTGGAGGAAGCTCGGCGCGACCGCGGTGAACAGTCCCAGGAGGGCGAAACCGGCGAACGCGGCGACGGCCGAGGGGGTGAAGACGCCCCGCACCTCGGGCGGGAGCCGCAGGCCCTGGGGCCGCAGCTTGTGGAGGCGGTGCGGAGCAGCGACGGTCTCCGGCAGGAACCAGGTCACCCCGGCCGCCCCGGCCACCAGGAGGAGATGCACCAGGAACGGCAGGACCAGCGGCCACGGCGCGTACTGGGCCAGCAGCCCGGACAGCAACGGGCCGCAGCCGAGGCCGCCCATGTTCGCGGCGGTGGCGGCGAACCCCGCATGCGCTTCCTGGCCGGGCCGGGCGAGCTCCAGTACGGCCGCGGTGGCGGCGCCGCTGAACAATCCGGCGGCGAAGCCGGACAGCACCCGTCCGAGCAGCAGCATCGGCAGCCCGCCCTCGAACACGAAACACAGCGCGCTCGCCGCCGACAGCCCCAGCGCGCACAGCAACACCGGCCGCCGGCCCACCTCGTCGGAGACATTGCCGGCCAGCAGCAGCACCGTGATCACCCCGAGGGCGTACACGGCGAAGACCACGGTCACGATCAGCTCGGAGAAGCCGAGCTGGGCGCGGTAGAGCCCGTACAGCGGGGTGGGCAGGGTCGTCCCGGCCATGCCGACGGCGAACACACCCGCCGCAGCCGGATAGCCGAGCCGCCGGGTCCCGCTCGTGCGATCGATGATCATGGCGACAAACGTAGGCTTCCGCTGCCACCCCGTCGAGGACCCACCGCAGGGGCCCCGACGAGCGGGAAAAGCCGAGCGTGGCACCCCCGCGGTCGGCGGGGGCACCACGCAGGGCCCGGTCCGGGACGGATCAGTGCTTGGAGGGCGTGTTGGACGCCTTCACATTCACGGCCGCCCAGGCCTTGTTCACCGTCTTGTACTCGGTGCTGTTGGCGCCGTACATGTCCTTGGCCGCACGCAGGGTCGCGGTCCGGGCGTCGTGGAAGTCGGTCGTGGAGACCATGTACCGGGTGAGTGCCCGGTAGAAGATCGCCGTGGCCTTCTTCCGGCCAATGCCGGTCACCTTGGAGCCGTCCACGGTGGGGGAGTTGTAGGCGACCCCGCCGATGGTCTTCTTCCCGCTGCCCTCGGCGAGCAGGTAGTAGGCGTGCGAGGAGACGCCGGAGCCGGCGTGCACCTCGGTGTCGTAGGACGCCTTCGACCAGTAGTCGACCGTGCCTTCGAGCTTGTCGAGGGACGGCTTGTCCAGGCGGCGCAGGAACTTCTGGTCGAGACCGAGCTTCTCGCCCAGCAGGTAGTTCGGCGGGTTCTTCGGGTTGTTGGTCGAGAACTCGACCGCGCTGCCGAAGATGTCCGCCAGCGACTCGTTGAGCGAGCCGGGCTCACCGAACTGGTTGCCCTCGATGTCCACCCGGGTGGGCTGGAGGTTGGCGGTCGCGTCGACGACGCCGTGGGAGAGCTCATGGCCGGTGACGTCCAGGACGACCAGCGGCTTGGTGAACGTCCGGCCGTCGCCGTCGCCGTAGAGCATGCAGCCGCAGTTGGGGGACCAGAAGGCGTTGCCGACCTTCTTGCCGAAGTGCACCAGGGCCCGCGCCCCACGGCCGTCGTTCTTGATGCCCTTGCGGCCGAAGGTCTTCTTGTAGAAGTCGAGGGTGCTGGCGATGCCGTACTGGGCGTCGACGGCGGCGGTGGCCCGGTTGCTCGTGGTGCCGTTGCCCCAGCGGTTGGTGGTGCTGGTGAACGCCTTGCCGCCGCTGAACTTCTCCAGTTCCTTGTCGCCGGCGTCCCGGGTCTCGGTGTTGCCGCGGGTGGAGTCCTTCAGGGTGAAGGACTTCTTCGCGGTCTGGGTGGTGGACAGCGGCACACTGCCGACGAAGAAGGACGCGCCGGTGCCCTTGGCCGCGGCCGGGAAGCCGGCCGACTTCGCCGTCTGGCCGGTGGCGGGCGCGGCGGGGGTGAACAGCCCGGTCGAGGGGTTGAGCCGCTCGCCCCGCGCGCGCAGCTTGCGCTGGAGGGCGGGCGACAGGAACGAGTCGTCGGCCTGGACGTTGCTGAGCACCGCGCCGGTCGCCGCGTCGAGGACGACCGTACGGTCGCCACCGGACTCGGCGGTACGGCTGTCGGTCACCTGCACCTGATAGGCCAGCGTCGTACGGCCGTTGCGGGCGTCCACGACCAGTTCGGCGTCGCCGGCCTGGCCCTTGCCCACGGCAGCGGCCTTCGTCCGTGCCTCGCCGGCCGACAACTTCGGGTCCGAGCCGGACATGTCGACCTGATGACGGTAGGCCCGGGTCACGCCCTCGTACGCCGAGTCGGCCGTCAGGTGGACGACGAGGTCGCCGCCGAGCACCGGCATTCCCCGGTGGGTCCGGACGAAGCGGACATGCTGCCGGCCGTCCGGGTCGACGAGCGTGTCGGTGGCCTTGAGGGTGTCCTTCTTGCTGACCCCGGTGGCCGAGGCGTGCGCGTACGCGGCGTCGCGGGCCGCGTCAACAGCCTTCTGCAGGGCGGGAGTTGCGGAGGAAGCAGCGACCGGCGAGGCCGGCGGGGTCGCGGAGGCACTGCCCGCCACACCCGCTGTCAGGGTGGCGGCCGTCGTCACGGCGACCGCGATGGCCAGGCGGTGTCTGCGTATGTGGGGTCTACGCACTGATGTCGATCCTTAGTGCTGCGGGGGCGGTCGGCTCGCCAACCGCCCGTACGCGCGGTGCTGTTGTGCACCACGGGGGCCGCGGGGCCCCGCGCAAACCCTGGTATGCCTGGCATGGGCATGTAAAGAGAAAAAAACAGGAATCGAGTTTCGTGGGCGAAATTTAACAATTGGTCAGCATTAAGTAGCCAGCAGGTGACCAACTGTGGTCCACCTGAGGAGACATGCGGTGGCGCGAAATGGTTGCTCGGAAGATGAGCGAATCTGCGGGCTGCTACGGGAGCGGGCTCGCCTGCGGCAAACGGCCGTCAGCGCGGGGTCGTCGGAGTGGGGGAGCGCTCTCATCCCGTGCAGATCGCGACGATCTGGCCCGCGCTGTGATCCGGTCCGTGGTGCGGCGGGGACGGCTGCCCTATCGGCGGATCAAGGCATGGCCGGCTGGCCACTTCCTCAGGCTCGGCCGCCGCCCAGAGCCGTGCCGATCAGGGCCTCCGCCGCCCCGGGATCGCCGGCGAGCCGCCCGGCGTCGCGGATCTGCTCCTCGTCCAGGGCCCCGGCCTTCGCCAGCTGGATCGCCTCGTGGATGCCGTCTCCGTCGCCGTGGGCGAGCATGACGAAGAACCAGCGCACCGCCTGCACCGGGTCCGGCGTGGTGCCAAAGCCGTCGCGGTACCAGCAGGCGGCGGCGTTCATCGCCCCCGTATGCCCGCGCTCGGCCGCCCAGACGTACCAGCCCAGCGCCTCCTCGTCCCGGTCCAGAGCGGACAGCCGGTCGGCGAGGACGGCAGCGGCGGCGACGATCCCCTCGCGTGCCGCAGCCTCCAACAGCCGCAGGGACTCGTCAGGGTCGTCGACCAGCTGGGCGAGGTTGAACACGGCGTAGGCGTCCCCGCCCTCGGCGGCCGCCCGGAACAGCTCGGCGGCACGGGCGCGGTCCTCCGCGACGCCCAGACCCATCACCAGCATGTGCCCATAGGTGCGCTGCCCGGCCGGAAGCCCGGCCTCGGCCGCCGCACGGGCATAACGCACAGCTGCGGGCAGGGCCGACTCGTCGAAGTACTCCAAGTAGATCCCGGCGAGCAGCGCGGCGGCCTCCGCCGACCCGCCATCCGCCAGCGGTACAAGCTCGGCCGTCACTTGGGCCGCCAGCTCGGCACCCTCCGTACTGCCCTCCATCGCGGCCCGGACGAAGGCGTGCGCCGCAGCTACCCAGTCCCCGGCCTCGGCTGCCCTTCGGCCCTCGTCCAGTTGCATGCGGGAACCTTATGCCATCGGAGCCACCCCATTGTCCCGGCGTGATCAGCAAGGCCATGGGGCGGCAGCCGCCTTCACCGGCGAGATGGTCATTGCAGGTCAGGCCGCCCCGGGACCGTCCGAGTCCCTCGTCGGCCAGAACATCCGCAAGGGTTCTTGTCCCACGTGCCGTCCGCCGTTCGGTGTCTGTGCCGCTCGGCTCATCCAACGCCCGCCGCGCCGACCGTACTTGGGTAGCTGCGGCTTCGGCCGGGTCCATGCCCGGTTCGTCGGATCTCCCCGCCCCGTGCCCATGCCGGCGACCCGAACCTGAACGCAGTCACAAGATCCGCCGGACCCGCCCCAGGGCCTGATCCAAACGACAGGCCCTAGTGGTGAAACAGCTCCTCCAGGGAGGCGTCGGCGCGCTCTCCGCCGCGTACGGCTTCGACGACGGCCTGGTGGAAGGTGCGGCTGGCCTCTTCGGAATCGCACGGGACGGGGCTGCCGGCCATGGTGTACCAGTCCGACGCCCCGGTGTACTGCACAGCTACGTGGGCCAGGTTCTCCGACCAGGTCGTGTGAATGGTCAGGTCACCGTTGATCACGCCGATCTCCGCGGTGTGAACCGCGCCAGGTAGGGCGTGGATCCCCACAGTGGTCCAAGATGCCCAGGTCATGATGTTCCCCTCGGCGACAAGGGCCCCGGCCGGCGGCCGGGCGCGGTGACTCAAGTTTGGCACTTGAGGTGCGGCAGCGCACCGCATGCGGTGCCACGGATTCCGCTTGAGGCGTGGAGGCCGGGCCGGGCCTGCAAACCTCAAGCTATTTGAAGGAACAACTTGAAGGTGTGGGCCCGGTGCCTGGGCGTCCGGCCGGGCGGAGCCAAGGGCGGACCCGGAGGTCCGTGGGGAAGCTCAGTCGATGACCGTATGGAAGAAGGTGACGGCGGCACCGAAGGCGGCGCCGCCGACGAGGGTGGCGGAGGCCGGGGTGCCGCCGTTGAAGAAGGTGAGCACCCCGGCGGCGATAGCGGTGAGGGCGCCAAGGAGGAAAATGACGGCGGCGCGCTGACTCAGCAGGGTTGATCTGTTGTCGGACACATCAACTCCGATCTGCGCGGGAGCGAAGGGTCGCTCGGTGCGGATGCTGATGCTCTGACTGATCATCTCATCCCTTGTCCAGAATTTTCGGCAGCACACGACGAAATTCCCAAAGGGATGGGGAAATGCCGCGATGTGGCGGCGGCCGTGGAGTGATGACGGGGAGTCATGCCGGTCGACGGGTGTCGTGGATCAGTTGCGTCCGCGAACGGGCACCGGCCGTGGCCCCGCCGCCGCGCCCCGCCGCCACGTCACCGGACGGGGCTGCTCCCCCTGTGCGGGGCCCGCATCCCGCCCTCCATCTGCCGGGTGACCGCGAGCACCGCCATATCGTCGTCGCGCGGGCCGCCGGTCCAGTGCTCGACGTCCCGCACCAGGCGGTCGATCACGTCCCGTGGCCCCCGGAACGGGCCGTGGCCCGCCAGCTGTGCCGCGGGATCGTAGAAGCGGCCGGTGGCGTCGCGGGCCTCCGTCACACCATCGGTGATCAGCAGCAGGGTGCTGCCCGCCGGGAACGGCCGGTCGGCCGGGAGGGTCCGTTCCACTCCCAGCGTGCCCATCCCCAGCGGCAGCCCCGGATCACCGGCCTCCAGGACGCGTACCTCGTCGTCGTGGCAGAGGTAGGGCGCGGGGTGGCCGCAGTTCAGCATCCGCAGGCCCGCGGCTCCCGGGAGGACTTCGCAGAGCAGGGCCGTGATGAAGCCCTCCAGCCGGTCCTCCTCGGAGGTGTGCTCGCTCTCCCGCAGCAGGGCGCGCTCCATCCGGTCGGCCAGCGTCGCGAGGTCCGGCTCCTCCTCGGCGGCCTCGCGGAACGCGCCCAGCAGCACCGACACCGCGCCCACCGCGCCCAGCCCCTTGCCGCGCACATCGGCGATCAGCAGCCGGACGCCGAACGGGGTCCGCTGGACGGCATAGGCGTCGCCGCCGATCCGGGCCTCGCTCTGGGCGGCCTGGTAGCGGGCGGCGATGGCCAGCGGGCCGATGCGTTCCGGCGGTGCGGGCAGCACGGCACGCTGGGCGGCCTCCGCCACCGAACGCACCACATCCAGATGGCGTCCGTGGCGGGCGATCACCCGGTTGACGCCGACCCCCATGAGCGCGGCGAAGAGGGTGTTGATGAGCTCCAGATAGCCCACGATGTCGCCGGCGGTGCCGTCCTTCACGGTCAGTGCGAAGACGCCGCCGACGAGAGCGGCGCCGATGGCGAGGGTGTGCCGCAGGGAGAGCAGCGCACCGGCCATCACGCTGGCGGCCGTCAGCATCGGGTCGCCCCAGTAGTCGGCCGGTGAGAACGCGTCCCAGACGAGCCCTCCGGCGACCAGGACGCTCGGAGCGAACTCGACGTATCGGGGCCATCGAGGGGCGAGGGAGGGCATAGGCATTCCTGACCAGCGGTCCATGTCGGCTAGCAGGAATATGCCTTTTTTGTGCTGTTTTATACCGGGGGTGCGGTGGTCGGCACGCGCCGTTGTGTCCAGTCTGTGGGTCACCGCGGGACGCCGGCTGTGGGGAGCCGGGGAGCGGGGATGCCGCCCACCGGTCCGGGCCGTCCCGCACCCGGCTCCGTACTCGGCCCCGGCCCCCGGCCCCCGTGTCACCCCTTCGTCGCGAGCCGGGCGTAGGCGCGGACATCGGCGTCCGGGTCGTCCGCGACCGTGGCCAGTGCCTGGCGGGCGTCCGCGCGGGACGCGTGCGCGCGCAGGGCGAGTACCCCCGCCTTGCGCACATCCGCGTGCCCGTCGGAGAGCGCGGAGCGCAGTGCGGCCACGGCCGGCTCGGGGGCGGCGGCGGTCAGGGCCGTGGCGGCGCCGGACCGGACCTGCCAGGCCGGGTCGCCGAGCGCCGCGACGGCCGCCGCGTCATAGGGCGGCGGGCAGCCGGTGGTGGCCAGCGCCGCGAGCGCCGCGGCCCGTACGAGGACGTCCTCGTCGCGGAGCGGCACCGCCAGATCCCCGGGGCTGCCGACCGTGCCGAGTCCGTGCGCGGCGGCCACCCGGACCTCACGGGAGGCGTCCCGGGCGGCCCGGCGCAGCTCGTCCGCGGCATCGACGGAGACCAGGGCGCGGACGGCCTGGACGCGTACCTCCACGGCGGGGTCGGTGAGCGCGGTGACGAAGAGGGCCCGGTCGCCGAGGCGCAGCGCACGCAGCACCTCCACGGCCGCCGACCGGACGACCGCGTCGGGTCCGTGCACCGCGGCGGCCAGCGGCGCACGCAGACCGGGCTCCGGGGGGAGGACCTCGATCAGCTCACGCAGTGAGGCGCCCGCGGCCGCCCGTACGGCGGGGTCGGGGTCGGCGAGGGCGGTGGCGAGGGCCTGGCCGGTGCCTGACGGGACGGTTTCGGTGAGGGTGTCGACAGCGGCGCGCCGTACGGCCGGGTCGGGGTCGGCGAGGTAGGGACGCAGCGCCGGGAGGTCCGGCTGGTCCTCGGCGAGGGCGAGGAGTTCGAGGATGCGGGGAGACGTGCCGGCCCCGGGCCCGACCCCGGTACCCACTCCGGCCGCCGCACCGACTCCGGCCCCCGCTCCGGGCGTGGTCCCGGCCGTGGCGTCGGCACCGGCAGCCCCCGGCGTGGCTACGGCCGTGCCACCGCCACCGCCGGCCCCGCCGTCCGCCCCCAGAGGCGCCACCCCTTCCGCACCCACCGCCGGAGCCCCCACCACCGAAGCCCCCACCGGCGGCCTGTCCCTCCGCCCCGCCGTCGCGACCTGCTCCGGGTGGACCTCGCCGAGGAACCGGGGCGCGCCGCCCACGGGTCGGTACTCGTCGACCGGGACGAGGTACGGCGCCACCGGGCGGGCCGTGAACTCCATCCGTCCCGTCGCCGATTTCCGCAGATCGAGGTGGTGCAGCCATTCGGTGTCATCGGTCTCCGGGTGGTCCGTGCGTGCGTGGTAGAGGCCCCAGCGGGACTCGGTGCGGGCCAGCGACGAGCGGGCGGCCATCTCGGCGCAGTCGCGGATGAAGCCGACCTCGGCGCAGCGCATCAGCTCGTGCGGGGTGCGGGCGCCCATCGCGGCGAGGTCGGTGTGCATCCGCGCGAAGTGCTCGACGGCCAGCGACAGCCGGGCGCCGCTCTTGGGCGGGGCGACATAGTCGTTGACGAAGCGCCGGAGCTTGTACTCGACCTGCGGCTGCGGCGGGCCGTCGGGATTCCGCAGTGGCCGGTAGATCAGTTCATGGGCGTCGCGCAGCTGGTCATGGGGCAACTCACCCTCGTACGCCCGGTATTGGGCCGCGTCCGCGCCCGCCAGATCACCGAAGACGAACGCACCGATCATGTAGTTGTGCGGGACACAGGCCAGGTCCCCGGCCGCGTACAGGGCCGGCACGGTGGTGCGGGCGTGGTCGTCGACCCGTACCCCCGACGCCGAGTGCCCGCCGCACAGGCCGATCTCGGAGATGTGCATCTCCACGTCATGGGTGCGGTAGTCGTGGCCGCGTCCGGCGTGGAAGGTGCCGCGGGTGGGGCGCTCGGTGGTGTGCAGGATCGTCTCCAGGGCGGAGACGGACTCCTCCGGGAGGTGACTCAGCTTCAGATAGACCGGACCGCGTTCGGAGGCGACCTCGGCCGCGAACTCCGCCATCATCTGCCCCGACCAGTAGTCGGATTCCACGAACCGCTCACCGTGCCGGTTGACCTGGTAGCCGCCGAACGGATTGGCCACATAGGCGCAGGCCGGGCCGTTGTAATCCTTGATCAGCGGATTGATCTGGAAGCACTCGATGCCGGTCAGCGCGGCGCCCGCGTGATAGGCCATGGCGTAGCCGTCACCGGCGTTGGTGGGGTTCTCGTAGGTGCCGTACAGATAGCCCGAGGCGGGCAGGCCGAGGCGGCCGCAGGCGCCGGTGGCGAGGATCACCGCGCCCGCCCGGACCGTGACGAAGTGCCCGGTGCGGGTGTGGAAGCCCGCCGCCCCGACCGCCCGGCCGCCGGAGGTCAGCACCCGCACCGGCATGATGCGGTTCTCGATGCGGATCCGCTCGCGCATCTCACGGCGGCGCAGCTGCCGGTAGAGGACCTTCTTGACGTCCTTGCCCTCGGGCATCGGCAGCACATACGAGCCGGAGCGGTGCACCTGGCGGACCGCGTACGCGCCGTGTTCGTCCTTCTCGAACTTCACGCCGTACGCCTCCAGCCGCTGCACCATCGCAAAGCCGCGGGTGGCGGTCTGGCGGACGGTGGACTGGTCGACGATGCCGTCGTTGGCGCGGGTGATCTCGGCGACATAGTCGTCGGGTTCCGCGCGGCCCGGGACGACGGCGTTGTTGACCCCGTCCATCCCCATGGCGAGCGCACCGGAGTGCCGGACGTGCGCCTTCTCCAACAGCAGGACGGATGCGCCGTGTTCGGCCGCGGTGAGCGCCGCCATCGTTCCGGCGGTGCCCCCGCCGATGACGAGGACGTCGCAGGACAGCTCCTCGGCGGAGTCGAGGGCGGGGATCGCCATGGCTTCCGTGGTCCCGCCGACGGTGCCTTCCGGCATGACAGTGCCTTTCGCTCGCCGGTCACGTACGAGGACGTGCCGGTCAGGTCGGTGATGTTCGGGCCGCGCCGGTGCCGGGCGCCGGTCAGGAACCGGGCCGGCCGTCCAGGGAGGCGAGGACCTCGCGGCGCAGGGCGAGCGTTGCCGGATCGGTGTGCGCCCCGCGCAGGCGTGGCCGTGGTACGTCCAGCACCCGGCCGGTGCCCAGCAGCGCGACCCGGTCGCCCAGGAACAGCGCCTCGTCGACGTCGTGGGTGACGAACACGACGGTCGCCCGGGTACCGCTCAGCGCCGTGACCAGCAACTGCTGCATGCCGGCCCGGGTCTGTGCGTCGAGCGCGCCGAACGGTTCGTCCATCAGGACCGCGCGCGGCCGCCCGGCCAGCGCGCGGGCCAGCTGGGTGCGCTGCCGCTGGCCGCCGGAGACCTGGTGCGGCAGCCGGGCGGCGTGCTCGGTGAGCCCGACCCGGGCCAGCCACTCCTCGGCCAGCGCCCGGCGCCGCGCACGGGCCACTCCCCGGATGGCCAGCGGGAGTTCCACATTGGCCCGCAGGCTGCGCCAGGGCAGCAGCGCGTCCTCCTGGAAGACCAGCGCCCGCTCGGCGGCCGGCCCCGCGACCGGCGCACCGTCCTGGGCCAGCCGGCCGCCGAGGAGCGGCAGCAGCCCGGCCAGCGTGCGCAGCAGGGTGGACTTGCCGCAGCCGGACGGTCCGACGACGGTGAGGATCTCGCCCGCGGCGACATCGAGGTCCACCTGATCGAGGACGGGGGCACCGGGCCGGCCGAGCACGGCATCGCTGAGGGTCAGTTGGAGGCCCGGTGCGGGTGCTCGCTCCGGGGCCGCCGGGGCGGTCTCGATGTCGGTGCCGGTCTCGGTACGGGTCATGACGGCTCCCCGACTGCCGTCCGGGCCGTTCGCCACCGGGCCCGGCCGCCCGCGGTGGCCCCCTGGCCGCGCGCGGTGCGCGGCAGCCAGCGCGTCAGTCGCCGCCCCAGCAGTTCCACCGCCGTGGACGTGAGCCGCCCGAGCAGGCCGATGGTGGCCATCCCGACGAAGACCCCCGGGTAGTCGACGATGGTGTAGTCCTGCCAGGTGCGATAGCCCACGCCGTACTCGCCGGAGATCATCTCGGCGGAGATCACACAGATCCACGAGACGCCGATCCCCACCGACAGTCCGCCGAGGATGCCGGGCAGCGCCCCCGGCAGCACCACCGACCGCAGCACCCGCCACCGGCCCCCGCCCATGGTGCGCACGGCCTCCTCCCAGACGGGCGTCAGTGCCCGCACCGCGTGCCGGGTGGAGACCGTGACCGGGAAGAACGCGGCGGTGAACGTGATGAAGACGATGCCCTGTTCATTGCTGGGGAACAGCAGGATCGCCACCGGGACCAGCGCGATCGCCGGTATCGGGCGCAGCACTTCGAGCAGTGGACCGAACAGATCGGAGACGACGGGGGAGCGGGCGAGGGCGGTGCCGATGGCGATGCCGAGCACGGCCGCGAGGAGGAAGCCGCCGACGATCCGGGTCAGGCTGTCGGAGACGTCCTGCCAGTACGTGGCGGTGCCCAGCCGGCGGGCGAACTCCCGCGCCGTCTCGGCGACCGTGGGGAACTGGGCGAACCGCAGCCACAGATTCACCCGGTACTGGGCGAGCAACTGCCAGCCGGTGAGTGCCGCGAGGACCGCGGCCGTGATCCGCGCGTAACGGAGCCAGGCCACTCGGTGCGGGCCGGTCCGTCCCGTGCCGTCGGCCGTGGCGGGGGGCGCGCTCATCGGGCCTCCTTCAGAGCGGCGGCGTAGCCGACGGTGCGGGCACCGTGGTGCCGCCGCGTCCAGGCGTCGGCGGTGGCCCGGGTGGCGAAGGGCAGCAGCCGTGCGCCGTCGCGGACCCAGACCGACTTGTCGGCGAACCAGCGGGTGCCGGTCGTCGTATCGGCCACATACGCGGCACGCACCTTGTCGCGATGCGCGGCGACGAACCGGAGCAGCGCCTGAGGACCGGCGAAGGAATGGGTACGGTCCGCGCCGCGCAGCCACACCTCGTCGGGTGACGGGTGCCCGGTGGCGCGCACGGACCGGGCGTAGTCCCGGCCGTAACTCGGCCTGAGATAATGGTCGTTGACGAACGAATCGACATCCACCGGCCCGGTCAGCTTCGCCGCGCGCAGCACCGGGACGTCCTTCTTCAGCGCGGCGATCAGCTGCGGTTTGAGGGTGGGATCGAAGGTCGCGATGCCGCCGGCGCCGTTGTAGAGGTAGACCACCTCGGGCGGCAGCCCGGTGGCCCTGGCGACCCGCTGTGCGGCGTCGACGGGGTGGGCCCGCAGCGAGCGGGTCGCCTCCCGCTGTGCGGCGAGGAACGCCCGGACCACGGCCGGGCGCCGGGTGGCGAACGCCTCCCGTACGGTCACCCCGTGGAAGGTGGGCAGGCCGAGCGCGCCCCCGTCGTAGAGCGCCCGGGCCTTGCCCTGGAAGGCGAGCAGCCCCGGCCAGGCCACGAACTGCGACAGCGCGTCCACGCTGCCCGACTGGAGCGCCGAGGCACCCACCGCCGGCTGCTGGTTGAGTTTGTGGATGTCCTGCTCCGGATCGAGCCCGGCTTGCCGCAGCGCCCGCACCAGCGTGCCGTCGGATGCCGAACCGACGCTGCTGGAGACTTTCTTGCCACGCAGGTCCCGCACCGAGCGCAGCGCCGAACCGGGCCTGGTGACAACGGTGTTGAGCGCCCCGCGCAGGTTGTAGCCGGTCACCGAGACCAGCCGGGTGGGGGCCCGCAGCTGCTTGCCGCGGGCGGCGTTCAGCAGCAGCGGGAAGTCGCCCATCGAGCCGATGTCGACCTTCCCGGCGACCATCTGCGCGGTGATCGGCGCACCGGTCGCATAGTCCTGCCACCGCACCTTGTACGTCCTGCCGTCCCGCTTGCCCTGGGCGCGCAGGGCACGCTCGAAGAAGCCGAGCGAGCGCAGCAGCGTACCGGCGGTGACCGTGTTGATGGTCTTGGACTGGTAGCCGACGGTCACGGTGACGGTCTTGCCGTCCGAGGCGTCCGCGGGTGTGCCGCAGGCGCTGAGCGAGCCCAGCAGCGCGCACGCCAGCGCCGCGGCGAGCGCACGGCGGCGAGCCGGGCGCGGTGCGGCAGGCGGGGAACCGGGAGCGGCCGGGGCCGGGGACGGGGACGGGGACGGCGGAAACGGGGAGCCCGGAAATCGGGAGCTCATGAACGGGGGCCTCTCATCGCAGCAGATAGGGCATGTTGACCGTGACCGCGCCGGTGGGACAGCGAGCGGCGCACGGGCCGCAGTACCAGCACTCGTCGACGTGCATGTACGCCTTGTTGCTCGCCGGGTCGATGGCGAGCGAGTCCAGCGGGCACATGTCGACGCACAAGGTGCAGCCGTCGATGCACTTCGATTCGTCGATGGTCACCGGCACATCGGCGCGTTGCGGCACAAGAGGCATGGCGGTCTCCAGGGCATGGCGGGGGAGCGGGAGCGGTCGGGGAGGGGAGCGGTGCGGGAGTGGCTCAGATCGTGCGGTGCAGCAGGCCCCGCATGGTGAGGCGATCGCCGCGGAAGCGGATGAACTCCAGGTCGACGGGGGTGCCGTCGGCGAGATGGGTGAGGCGTTCGAGCATCAGCACGGCGGCGGCGCGTGGGGCCTCCAGGACAGCGGCGGAGTGCGCATCGGCGTTGACGGCCTCCAGGGTGATCTCGGCGGTGCCCAGCGGCTGTCCTGCGGTCTCCTCGATCAGCCGGAAGACGTCGTTGTTCTCCAGGTCGGCGTCGAGCAGCGCCAGCCCGACGGGCATCGGGATATAGGTCAGGTCCAAGGACAGCGGCAGACCATCGAGCCTGCGCAGCCGCTCCACGTAGAGCACCTCGGTGCGCGGCGGAAGCCGCAGCCGGTCCGCCACCGGGGCCGGCGCCGCGACCGGGCTGATGGTGCGTACCTCATTGGTGACCCTGCCGTGCGGGTGCAGGGTCTCGGCGAGCCCCCTCAGCCGGTCGAGCGCATGCGGGTACTTCTGACCCACCACCACCGTGCCCACCCCCGGCTGACGCTCCACGAGCTGTTCGGCGCGCAGTAGATCGAGGGCCTGGCGGACGGTGTTGCGGGACACGCCGTAGTCCGCGCCGATCGCCTCCTCGTGGGGCAGGACGCCGCCGGGGAATCCGCCCCCGAGCACCTGGTGGCGCAGCAGGTCGGCGAGCTGCCGGGCGTGGTCCGCGCGGCGCCGGCGACGGCGCGCGGCCGCTACCGGAGTCGTGTGCTGGCGGGTCCGTTCGGCTGGCATGCGGTGGACCATACCGACGAGATCCGGCCATTGGTGTTGCCGCAGTGTTGCGCCACCTGCCGCCGCCGGGGCCACGGCTGTGACCTGGCGTTTCGACACCGGGGTGCCAAGATCTGCCACCCCGGGGACGGCCGCCCGGAGGCCGGGCCGCGGCCGCCCGGCGCCCCGGACGCAGCCACCCCGGCACCCGGGAAGCATCCGTCCGGCTCAGCGAATACGGCCCCGGCGCCCGTGTCGCCGGGGCCGTCCCGTCGGCCGCCGGATAGCGTCGAGGACCGGTACAGCGCCGCCCCGCCGCCGCCCGGCCACCACGGCGCGGGCCCCGCCCCGGTGCCCGGGTGGCCGACGAGGAGGTGGGCCGTGACCACGTGGCCGGCCGTACTGTTCGCACTGCTCGCGGCGGCCAGCAACGCGCTGGCCACGGTCCTCCAGCGCCGGGCCGCCCGCACGGTCCCGCTCTCCGCCGGACTGCGTCTGGGGCTGCTGGTCGACCTGCTGCACCGGGCCGTCTGGCTCGGCGGGATGCTCGCGGTCGTCGCCGCGGCCTGTTTCCAGGCGCTGGCACTGTCCCAGGGAGCGCTGTCCGTGGTGCAGCCGCTCTTCGTCCTCGAACTGCCCCTCGCCCTGCTCATCGGACGGGTCCTCCTCGGGGGACGGATCCCCCGCTCCGGCTGGGTCGGGGTAGCGCTGCTCGTCGTCGGTCTCGGCTCCGCCCTCGCCGCCGCCGCGCCCACCCTCGGCACCACCCACGCCCCCTTCGACCGCTGGGTGCCCGCCCTGGCGGTCTGCGCCGCGGTGATCGTCACTGCGGTCGGTGCCGCGCTCCGGCGCGGGGCGGGCGGCGTACGGGCCGCTTGCTTCGCCGGGGCGACCGCGGTCGGGTACGCCCTCACGGCGGCCATGCTGAAGGACGCCACGCATGCCTGGCAGACCGGCGGCCCCGCCGCGTTCTTCAGCACCTGGCAGACCTATGGCTTCGCCCTGACCGGCGTACTGGCCATCTTCCTGCTGGAAAACGCCATGCAGTCGGGCCCGCTGACCGCCTCGCAGCCGGTCCTCACGCTCGGCGACGCGCTGCTGAGCCTGTCGCTGGGCGTCACCCTCTTTGACGAACGGGTACGGACCGGCTGGTGGCTGCTGCCCGAGGCGGTGGGCGTCGCGCTCGTCCTGTGGGGCGCCGTGCTGCTCTCCCGCGTGGCGCTGGCCCGGGATCTGACAGGTGCTCAGGACGAGGCCCCGGCAGCCGTCCGCGAGGGTACGGAGCCCGGGCCGGCGGACATCTGAGCACGCCGCACGCCGCCCGTAGCCCGGGGCCGTGGGTGTTCACCCGGACGATCCCGGTGTGCGGGGCGCGGGTGGCCCGCATGGCCCGCGCGTGGTCGTGGGTCCACACGCTCGCGGCGTCGCGGTCCCCGGCTGCTCCGGAGCCGTGCCTCACCCCGTGCCGCTGATGCTCTGCGGTTCGATGACGAAGAGCACGCGTTCCTCGTCGCGGCCCCCGTACCAGGGGTAGGGCCTGCCGAGGTACTTCTGGGCGAGCTGTTCGATGTGCTCGACCGCGCCCTCGGTCGTGGTCTCGACCACCCGGCCGCGCACCTGGAAGTAGCGCGCGGGGTGATCCGGATCGGAGACGGCGACGGCCACGCGGGGGTCGCGCCCGATGTTCCGGGTCTTGACGTGGCTCCGGACGCTGTTGATCAGCACATGGGTGCCGTCGGTGTCGACCCAGGTCTGGGTCAGCTGAGGGGACCCGTCGGGCATCGAGGTGGCCAGAAAGCAGACGCTCGGCCGGCGCAGCAGCGCGAGAAGTTCAGGGGGAAGGTGCACAACGGTCTCCGGCCGGTCGGATGGCGGCGGTCTTCCGGTTTCCGTACGCCGCCGGGTTCACCTGCGCCGCTCGTAGAGGGGGCGTGGCGGAGCATATACGGCCGGACCGTTGCCTCCGCACCCCCATCTCCGCGCCCGTACCCCGGGGTTGGGCGGTGCGGAGCGGGCGATTCCAGCCGCTATGCTTGCTGGATACAAGCAAGATATCCACGGTCGATGACCGCACCGCGAAGGATCACGACGATGAGTAAGGGCACGGTCCATGACTGTGACCGGGCTGCCCCGGAGGTCACCGCCTCGTCGGGGCTGGAGGAGGCGGCCGCCGGGCTGGGCACGGAGATCGTCCGCTTCTCGCGGCTGATCGCGGCCTGGAAGCAGCGGGCCAAGGGCGACGGCGGTGCCGCGGACCGGGTGCTGCTGGCCAGGCTGGTGGTCGGCGGGGATCAGCGGGCGACCGACCTGGCCGCCGATGCGTTCCTCGACCTGTCGACCGTCAGCCGGCAGGTGCGCTCGCTGGTGGAGAGGGGCCTGGTGACCCGCCGCCCGGACCCGGAGGACCGCCGCGGGTCGCTGCTGGCCGCGACCGAGGCGGGGCGTGCCGCGTTCGCGCACTACCGCGCGCAGCGCGACGCGGAACTGGCCGGGCTCCTCGAACCGTGGTCGCCCCAGGACCGGGCCGACCTGATCCGGCTGCTCGGCCGTCTCAACGAGGACATGGCAGAACGACAACACACACGGCTGGGTCCCGGGGGAGACCAGGGTGCCACCGTGGAGCAGGGAGACCTACGTACATGAGCACCGCCACCTCCCCGCCCGGGGCGGGAACCGGGGAGATACCCGGACCAGGAGTCCTGAGCCACCGTCAGATCCTCACCATCCTCAGCGGTTTGATGCTGGGGATGTTCCTCGCCGCGCTCGACCAGACCATCGTCAGCACCTCGATCCGGACCATCTCCGACGATCTGCACGGCCTCAGCCAGCAGGCCTGGGCGACCACCGCCTATCTGATCACCTCGACGATCGCCACGCCGCTCTACGGCAAGCTGTCCGACCTGTACGGCCGCAAGCCGTACTACCTGGCCGCGATCACCATCTTCGTCGTGGGTTCGGTGCTGTGCACCTTCTCCACCTCGATGACCGAACTCGCCGCGTTCCGGGCGGTGCAGGGCCTGGGCGCCGGTGGTCTGATGTCGCTGGCGCTGGCGATCATCGGGGACATCGTCCCGCCCCGTGAACGCGCCCGCTACCAGGGCTACATGCTGGGCACCTTCGCCACCTCCAGTGTCGCCGGGCCGCTGATCGGCGGGGCCCTCGCCGGGCAGGACCAGCTGCTGGGCATCACCGGCTGGCGCTGGGTCTTCCTGGTCAACGTCCCGATCGGGATCATCGCGCTGTTCGTGGTCGCCAAGGTCCTCAACATTCCGCACACCCGGCGCGACCACCGCATCGACTGGTGGGGAGCGCTCACCCTCTCCGTCGGTGTGGTGCCGCTGCTGCTCGTCGCGGAGCAGGGCCGGGAGTGGGGCTGGGACTCCTCCCGGTCGAACGCCTGTTATGCGATCGGTGGCGTCGGCATCATCGCCTGGATCTTCGTCGAGCGGTGGATCGGCGACGACGCGCTGATCCCGATGCGGCTGTTCCGCAACGGCACCTTCAGCAAGACCAGTGTGCTGTCCGTGCTGATCGGTATGGGGATGTTCGGCGGGATGCTGATGATCCCGCAGTACCTCCAGATCGTGAAGGGTGCCAGCCCCACCAGCTCGGGTCTGGAAATGCTGCCGCTGATGGCGGGCATGTTCATCGCCTCGATCGCGTCGGGCCAGATCACCGCCAAGACCGGCCGCTACAAGATCTTCCCGATCATCGGGACCGCGCTGATGATCGCGGCGATGCTGCTCTTCCACTTCCGGGTCCAGTGGGACACCCCGCTGTGGGAGACCATGATCTACATGCTGGTCTTCGGCCTCGGCCTGGGCGGCTGTATGCAGACGCTGGTGCTGGCGGTGCAGAACGCGGTACCGCCGCGGGACATGGGGGTGGCGACCGCCTCGTCCACGTTCTTCCGTCAGATGGGCGCCACCGCCGGTACCGCGGTCTTCCTGTCGGTGCTGTTCAGTACGGTCGGTGACAAGATCTCCGCGGCGTTCAAGGACGCGGTGTCCACCGAGCGGTTCCAGGCCGCGCTGCATGACCCCGCGGTGCTGCACGACCCCGCCAACAAGCCCGTGCTGGACATGCTCAAGCACCCCGGCAACGCGGACTCCTCGGGCGTGCTCAGCGACTCGTCGTTCATCCAGCACCTCGACCCGCGGCTGGCCGAGCCGTTCAAGCGCGGCTTCGCGGACTCGATGCACACGGTCTTCCTCATGGGGGCGATCGTCGTCGCGCTGGCCTTCCTGCTGATGTGGTTCATCAAGGAGGTCCCGCTGCGGCAGATCTCCGGGCTCCAGGCCCGTGCGGAGGCCGACGCCGAAGCCGATGCGGCGGCGGATTCCGCCGGTGGTGCGACGGACGCCGTCGACGGGGCGGCGGACGGTGCCGAAGACGCGGTGGTCACCCCGCCGCCGTCCGGGCCGTCCGAGCCCGCCGGTGCGCCGCGCGCCGACGCCGTACCGGCCGTGGCCGCGGCATCCGCACCCGCCGCGGACCGTGGTATCGGCACGACCGGGCCGGAGATCCGGGGAACCGTACGGGACGGTGACGGCCGGCCGGTGGACCGGGCCGCGGTCACCCTGATCAGCGTCGACGGCCGGCAGCTCGGCCGTGCCGCGACCGCGGCCGACGGTGGCTACGCCCTGCCCACGACGGGCGCCGGCAGCTATGTGCTGATCGGCTCCGCGGGGGCCCGGCAGCCGCAGGCCGTGACCGTCGTGGTGGGCGGCGAGCCGGTCTCGTACGACCTGACCCTCGGCGGCGCGGCCGGTCTTGAGGGCGAGGTCCGCGACGAGAAGGGCGAGGACCCGGTGCCCGGCGCGCTCGTCGTGGCCACCGATGTCACCGGCGAGGTGGTGGCGTCAGGAGTGGCCGGCCAGGACGGGAGCTTCGCGTTCGGTGAACTGGCCCCCGGCAGCTACACCCTGGCCGTCAGTGCCGCCCGCCACCGCCCGTCCGCCCTCCCGGTGGAGGTCACCACCGGCGACCGCAACTGGTACGAGGTCCGGCTGACGCCCGGTGCCCAGGTCCGCGGCACCGTACGCACGGTGCACGGCAGCCCGGTCGACGACGCCCGGGTGACCCTGCTGGACCCGGCGGGAAATGTGGTGGGCACCGCCACCAGCGGGCACGACGGGGAGTATGTCTTCACCGACCTCGACAGCGGTGAGTACACGCTGATCGCCAGCGGCTACCCGCCGGTGGCCACTCCGCTGCAGGTGGCGGCTGCCGGAGACGGTGAGTTCGACATCGAGCTGGGGCACGACCCGGTGCGGTGACGGCCGGGGGAATACGGCAGGACGAGGGCCCGGCACGTGCGGAGTGCCGGGCCCTCAGCCCTGACCGGTGGGGCGCCGCTCCACCGCCCCGCGCCACGCTCACCAGCACGAGCGCCCGCCACCGGGTTTGTTCGCAGCAGCCCGGGCTCAGTACAGTTCCGCCGAAGCTTGAATAGAACACACGATCCCAGGAAAGCGGCAGCGGCGATGACGGTGACCGAAACAGGCCGGGCCGATGGCACGGGTATCGACTCGGAGCGGATGGCGGTCTGCCTGAGCGTGCTGGAGGAGCTCGACGCGCTGCCCGTCGACCACCCGGACGCGATCACCATACGGCGCGCCACCGCCGGCATCTACCGCAAGGTGAAGCAGCGGCGGCGGCAGGAACGCCGGGCGGCCAAGAGCGCCAACGACAGGGCGGTGACCGCCGCCACGGCCACCGGGGCCCCCGACCGGATCGACGACGAGACCCAGGGCCTGGCCCTCGCCAGCTCCGTGAGCACCGAGCTGGCCGGCATCCTGGAGCGGCCCCGTTCCTGCTACACCTGCAAGACCCGCTATGTCGAGGTCGATGCCTTCTACCACCAGCTCTGCCCGCCCTGCGCCAAGGAGAACCGGGCCCGCCGCGACGCCGGCACCGACCTCACCGGCCGGCGCGCGCTGCTCACCGGCGGCCGGGCCAAGATCGGCATGTATATCGCGCTCCGTCTCCTGCGCGACGGCGCCCACACCACCATCACCACCCGCTTCCCGAGCGACGCCATCCGCCGCTTCAAGGCGATGCCGGACAGCGCGGACTGGCTGCACCGGCTGAAGATCGTCGGGATCGATCTGCGGGATCCGGCCCAGGTCATCGCGCTCGCCGAGACGGTGAGCGCCGAAGGCCCGCTCGACATTCTGATCAACAATGCCGCGCAGACGGTCCGCCGGTCACCCGAGGCGTACGGACAGCTGATCGCCGCCGAGTCGGCCCCGCTGCCCGCCGGGGAGCTGCCCGCCTCCGTCGTCCTCGGGCACTTCGGCAGCGGCGTCCCCGCGGCCCTCCCCGCCGCCGCGGGCACCTCCGGCGCGCTGACCGCGGCCGACCTCACCGCCCTCGCCCTGACCACCGGCTCCGCCACGCCTGCCCGGATCGAGGCGGGCACCGCGATCGACGCGGGTGGGCTGGTACCGGATCTGCACGCCACCAACAGCTGGATCCAGAAGGTCGACGAGGTCGACCCGATCGAGCTGCTGGAAGTCCAGCTGTGCAATATGACCGCCCCCTTCCTGCTGGTGAGCAAGCTGCGCCCGGCGATGGCGGCGGCCCCGGCCCGCCGCAAGTACGTGGTGAACGTCTCCGCCATGGAGGGCCAGTTCAGCCGCGGCTACAAGGGCGCCGGCCACCCGCACACCAATATGGCCAAGGCGGCGCTGAACATGCTCACCCGCACCAGCGCGCGGGAGATGCTGGAGACCGACGGCATCCTCATGACCGCCGTGGACACCGGCTGGATCACCGACGAGCGTCCGCACCCCGACAAGATGCGGCTGGCCGACGAGGGCTTCCACGCCCCGCTCGACCTGGTCGACGGAGCGGCCCGGGTGTACGACCCGATCGTCCGCGGCGAGCGCGGTGAGGACCTGTTCGGCTGCTTCCTGAAGGACTACGCGCCCACGGCCTGGTGACCGGGGGCGGCGCCGACGGCCTGCCGGGCGTTCCCGGCACCCGCTGCCTCTCGCGCGTCTCCGGCAGGCCCGGCGGCCGCTGTGCCGCCACCGCTTCCCACCGCGGGGAGCGCGGCGCACAACCGTTCCAGGAGGGCCCGGGCGGCGGGGCCGACGGGGCCTGCCGCCCGCCAGGCCAGGGCGACCCGGCCGCGCGGCCGCGGCGCGGTGATCTCCAGCGTGCGCAGACCCGCGGCGGCCGCCTCGTCCGCCGGCAGCGCCGGGACGACGGCCACCCCGAGGCCACGCGCCGCCAGCCGGGCCAGGACGTGCGGGGCGGCCGCCTCGAAGGCGATCCGGGGCCGGAACCCCGCCTCCGCACAGGCACGTTCGAGCGCTCCGCGCAGTCCGGTACCGCGCGGCAGGCTGATCAGGGCACGGTCGCGGAGCGCGGTCAGCGGGATGCCCGTCCGCTCAGCGTCCGCCGTCAGGAGGGCGTCGTCCGGTGCGACGGCGGCGACGAGCGGCTCGTCCACCACGATCTGGCAGGCCGTACCCGGCGGCGGCTCCTCGTCCATGAGGCCGATCACGGCGATATCGAGCGCACCGTGCTGGAGTTCGCCGAGCATCCGCTCCGAGGTGTCCTCGGTGAGCGAGATCTCGACCTTGGGGTGGGCGTCGTGGAAATCGGCGAGAAGGGAGGGCATGTCGAACCGGCTACTGGCGGCGCCCGAGAGCAGGCCGATTCTGACGCGGCCGCGGAGCAGCCCGCTGAACTGGTCCACGGTCTGCCGTATCCCTTCGGCGGCGGCGAGCGCGGCCCGCGCATGGGTGAGGACGGCCTCACCCACCTCCGTCACGGTCACCGACCGGCCGGAGCGGTCGAGCAGCGGCTGCCCCAACTCCCGTTCCAGCTGCCGGATCTGGGCGCTCACCCCCGGCTGCGCCAGATGCAGGCGGGCGGCGGCCCGGGTGAAGTTGGCCTCCTCCACCACAGCGACGAAGTACTGGAGCTGTCGAAGTTCCATAACCGGTGATTCTAGAGAGCAGAACCACCGGCTCTTGGACTTATGGCGACGCTGCCAAGATCCTTGACACCAGGGGCGGTTCGAGAGGAGAACTCCGATGGACACCAAGGCGGCGATCGCGGCCGAACGCCGGGAACTGGCGGCCATGCTGGACGGTTTGCCGGCCAAGCAGTGGGACGCACCGACGCTGTGCGCGGGGTGGCGGGTGCGGGAGGTCGTGGCGCATATGTCGATGGGGTTCCGCTACTCGCTCCCCAAGACGCTCGCCGAACTCGTCCGCGCGGGAGGCAATCTCCACCGGATGACCGACCGGTGCGCCCGCAGGGACGCGGCCGCCGCTTCGACGAGCGAGCTCGCCGGCTTCCTCCGGGAGCATGCGCACCATCCCTGGACGCCGCCGGTCGGCGGCTTCGCGGCGGCCCTGGGGCACGACGTGGTGCACGGCCTGGACATCACGGTCGCCCTGGGCCACGACCGGCGCGTTCCCGAAGACCGGGTGCGCCTCCTCCTGGAGAAGATCACCCCAGGGACGGCCAGGTTCTTCGGCGCCGACCTCCGCGGCATCCAGCTCCGCGCCGACGACCTCGACTGGTCCTTCGGCACCGGCACACCGCTGTACGGCTCGGCCCAGGACCTGCTGCTGGTCGCCTACGGCCGCAAGCTGCCGCCCGGCCGCCTCCACGGGGAGCCGCACCCGCGCTTCGTCGCCGGCTGAGCGGCGCGGCGGTACGACGGCCGCTCCGCCGGTACGGAGCGGCCGCCACCCGTGATCAGCCGGGCGCCGGGGACCTCCGGGGTTCAGCCCGTCAGCCCGTCAGCCCGTCAGCCCGTGACGGTCCAGCAGCGGTCCGATCTCCGCGTCGCGGCCGACCACCGCGCGGAACGCCGCGAGCGGGTCGACACTGCCGCCCCTGCCGAGGAGTTCCCGGCGGAAGATCTCACCGCTCTCCCGGATCGTCCGCCCGTTCTCCCGGAACCAGCGCACGGTGTCGGCGTCCAGCACCTCGGCCCAGCGGTAGCCGTAGTACCCCGCCGCGTAACCGTCGCTGAAGATATGGGCGAAGTAGCCGGTGCGGTAGCGCGGCGGGATCGCGGCCATCGCCAGCCCGTAGCGCTCCAGCGCGGCCGCCTCGAACGCCTCCGCCTCGTCCGCGCCCGGCATGTCGCCGTCCGTGGAAAGGGTGTGCCAGGCCCAGTCCAGCACCGCGGCGGCCTGGTGCTCCACCATCCGGAAGCCCGCGCCGAAGTTCTCCGCCTCGCGCAGCCGGGCGGGGAGTTCGGCCGGCATCGGCTCACCCGTGACGTGGTGCCGGGCGTAATGTGCCAGCACCTCGGGCCAGTCCGCCCACATCTCGTTCACCTGCGAGGGGAACTCGACGAAATCTCGGGGCACTTGGGTGCCGGAGAGCAGCGGATAGCGGACATCGGAGAACAGGCCGTGCAGGGCATGCCCGAACTCGTGGAACAGCGTGTTGACCTCACTCCAGCTCAGCAGCACCGGCTCGCCCGCCGGAGGCTTGGCGACATTCATGTTGTTGACCACCACCGGCCGTTGCCCGAGCAGCTTCGACTGCGCCACCAGTGAGTCCATCCAGGCGCCGCCCCGCTTGGACTCGCGGGCGTGGAAGTCACCGATGTACAGGCCGAGCGGACTGCCGTCGGCGTCGTGCACCTCGTAGACATGGGCGTCCGGGTGGTACGAGACCAGATCGGGACGCCGGGTGAAGGTGATGCCGTAGACCAGCCCGGCGGCGTGGAAGACACCGTCGTGCAGCACGGTGTCCAGCTCCAGGTAGGGCCGCAGCGCCGCCGCGTCGAGGTCGAACCGCTCCTTGCGCACCCGCTCCGAGTAGTACTGCCAGTCCGCCGCGCCGATCTCCGCCACCCCGGCCGCCTCGGCCAGCGCCGCGCCCTCCCGCTCGGCGTTGGCGACGGCCGGGGCGACCAGCCGGCCGAACAGCTCCTCGACGGCCGCCGTGGTGCCGGCGGTCCGGTCCGCGACCTCCCAGGCGGCATGATGGGGGTAGCCCAGCAGCGCGGCGCGCTCGGCGCGCAGCCCGGCCAGGGCGACGGCGACCGGGCCGTTGCTGTCGATACCGCGCCCGAGGGAGGCGGCGAGCAGCCGCTCGCGCAGCGCGGGATCCTCCAGCGCGGCGAGTTCGGTCTGGCAGGAGAAGTTCTTCAGGGTGAGCGCGAACTTGCCGGGGTGCCCGAGGGCCTGCGCCTGCTCGGCGGCGGCCGCGATCCGGTCCGCGGGCAGGCCGGCGAGTTCCTCGGCCCGGTCCAGCACCAGCGCGGCGGCCGCGGTGGCCACCCGCAGGTTCTGCATGAACTCGGTGCTCAGCGCGGCGATTTCGGCATTCAGCTCGCGCAGCCGCCGCTGCTGCTCGGGGGCGAGCCGGGCACCGGCCCGTACCCGGTGGGTGTGGTGGCGTTCCAGCAGCCGCAGTTGCTCCTCGTCCAGCCCGAGTTCCCCGCGCTGCTCGTACAGCGCGTCCAGCCGGTCGAACAGAGCGGGGTCGAGCAGCAGCAGGTCGGCATGGGCGGCCAGCCGGGGCGCGATCTCGACCTCAAGTGCCTGGATCTCCTCGTCGGTGTCCGCCGCCACCTTGTTGAAGAACACCCGGCGCACCCGGTCCAGCACCGCACCGCTGCGCTCCAGCGCCTCCACGGTGTTCTCGAAGGTCGCCGGCTCGGCACAGGCGCCGATCGCCGCCACCTCGTCCCGCTGGTCGGCCATGCCGCGGGTGAACGCGGGCAGAAAGTGATCGTTCCGGATCCGCGCGAAGGGCGGCAGTGCGTACGGCAGATCACTCGGCTCGAAGAAAGGATTCGACGTCGTCACGGACCGACACTACGCCCGGAGACGGCGCCGGGTCCGGCAGTCGTCCCAGGAGGCAGCCCCCGTCCCGCCGCGGCCGGATGTTCCGGCCGTCCCGGTGAGCATCTCGGGGGCATCCGTGATGTGATCGAAGGCGAGGCATGCAAGCACACTCCTGCGACAGGAGGAATCATGGCCACCAAGTTGCGAGCCCGAGACATCATGTCCGGCGGAGCGCACTGCGTGGGTGCACACGAGTCCTTGCACGACGCGGCGAAGATGATGCGGGATCTGGACGTCGGCTGCCTGCCCATCTGCGGCGACAACAACAAGCTCATGGGCCTTATCACCGACCGTGACATCGTCATCGCGTGTTGTGCCGAAGGGATCGACCCGGCGACGGTGCAGGCCGGTTCCATGGGCGGGACGCTGCACTGGATCGACGCGGACGCGGGCGCCAGTGAGGTTCTCCAGACCATGGAGCAGCACCACATCAAGCGGCTGCCGGTGATCGACGTCAAGGGCGGCCACCGTCTGGTGGGAATGATCACCGAGGCCAACCTCGCCAAGAACCTCAGCGACGCGGAGATCGCGGAGTTCGCCAACAAGGTGTACGCGACCGCGTAGCACGGCGGAAACGGAGCCGTCCGCCCGCGCCGGCCGCACCGTCGGCCGGGCGGCAGCGACGCCCTCGCACCTGTCCCCATCACGCACTCGTATCCACCCGTCCCCTGACGTCTTGTCAGGAATGCCTGGCGCCGGAGGCGGGGGAGCGCTCCCGCCTCCGGCACTCCCGGCGGCCGATCACCACACCCGGCCGTCGCCACCCCTTTCCGCGCCGGCCCGTCCCCTCCGGCGGGCCATCTCGCGGTGTGGGTAAGGAGTTTCAGCGGAATTCCCCCGCGTCTGCGTCATGATGTACCGGGAATTCCGGAAGGTGCTCAGCGGGTGCCGGAGTGCGGCAGAGCCAGTCGTGTGCCGGGGAAAATCAGATGCGGATTCGCCCCGATCACGCGACGGTTCAGCCGATAGAATTCCTGCCAGCCACAGCCGTGTGCGTAGGCGATACCGCTCACGGTGTCCCCGGCGTTGACGACGACCGAGCCGCCGGTACTCCTATGGCGCCCCACTTTGTAGCGCTTCTCATGGGACTGCGGATGCCGGACCCGGCCGCGGGACGACGGGGCGGCGTGCCGCTGCGGCGCGGGGCGGGCCGTGGTGCTCCGTGGAGTGCGGTGCTCGGTGGCCGAGTTGAGACCCAGCGAGGCCGAGCAGGCCGGCCACGCGCCCCAGCCCTGACGGGCCAGCACCCGCTTCGCCACCTGGATCTGCTGGGCCCGGGTCGCCCGCGCCGCCCGTGCCGCATAGGCGCCGCCACCGAACGAGTGCCAGGTGGAGTGGGCGAGCTGAAGCCCTCCGGAGAACCCGTTCCCGGTGTCGATACGCCAGTTCCCGCCGCTCTCGCAGCCGGCCAGGCGGTCCCAGGTCCCGCCGCCCCGGGCCTCGGCGGGCTGCGCGGTGACCAGGTTCAGCGCACCGGCCGCCAGCAGGACGGCTGCTGCCGTGATGCCCCGGGCCCCGTAGCCCCGGAATTCACTCCGGGTCGTCGATTCCGATACCTGAGGAAATTGCATGCCTTTACTCCCGTCGCTCGCCGCGCAGTTGCCTGGCAGCCATTCAGGAAACCTGGCGCCGGTGCGGCGTATCGCGTTCGAATGGAGCTCGAACTGCGATTTCCGCGCGGCGCCATGAATTCGACGGGGAAGAGACAACCACGCCCCGAGTTGTTATCGGCAGAGCGCGCGGTAGCGCCGCCGCGGACCGGCCTGCCCCCTTGCCGTCGGCGCGCGGCCGTGCCTGCACACGGCGCACCTGTTCAGGCGGGCGGGGGCGCACCCCGCAGGCCGTGGGCGCATGACCTTCAGAAGCCCGGCGATCACCTGCTCGGCCGGGGGGTGTCCGCCGAGCGCAACCGGCGCACTTGATGCACGCGCTGCGCAGGTACGCATGCACCGCGCACGGGTCCTGAGCGGTGTAACGGCCCGTTCTCCGGTGGGGCCGTCCATCGGAAATGGACAGCCCCACCGCGCTGTGTTCCCTTGGGAAGGAGTGTGGTTCCGCCCGGGAGGCAGCCATGGCCGATGTGGATGTCCTGGTCGTCGGTGCGGGCCCGGTCGGGTTGACGGCGGCCTGTGAACTGCGGCGGCGCGGCGTACGATGCCGCATCGTCGACCGGCTGCCCGCCCCGCAGCCGTTCGCCAAGGCGGTGGGCATCCAGCCCAGGACGCTGGAGATCTGGGACCTGATGGGGGTGGCGTGGCAGGTCCTGGAGGCCGCGGCCCCGCTCCGGGGACAACTGATCTACGTCAACGGCGCGGAGCAGGCGCGGATCGAATTGACCCTGCCGCCGGATGTGCCCTATCGCTTCGCCGCACTGCCGCAGTACGCCACCGAACGCATCCTTGCCGAACGGCTCGCACGCTGGGGAACCCACGTCGAACGCGGCACGGAGCTGCTGAGCTTCGAGCAGGACGCCGACGAGGTCCGGGCCTGCCTCGCGCTGCCGTCCGGCGCACAGGAGCGGATCCGCACCGGATTCCTCCTCGGCTGCGACGGCGCCCACAGTGTCGTCCGCAAGGCTCTCGGCCTGAGCTTCGAGGGCGGTTCCTTCCCCGAGGAGTACATGCTGGGGGATGTCGAGGTCGACTGGGAACTGCCCCACGGCTACGCGGTACGGGCCATGCACCAGACCGACGGCCGCACCGACGACCTGCTGGTCTGCATCCCGCTGCCCGGTCGTAACCGCTACCGGATGTCCATGCTCGTCCCGCCCGAACTCTCCCTGCCGCAAAAGCCGCACGAGGAAGACGTGGCGCACGGTCTGGAAGCCGGGCCCGCGCCCGGCCTCCCGCACATCCAGGCGGTCCTCGACCGGCTCTCACCGCAGCCCACCCGCGCCTCCTCGCTCCGCTGGTCCTCGGTCTTCCGCATCAGCCACCGTCTGGTGGACCGCTACGGAGCGGGCCGGGTGTTCGTCGCGGGAGACGCCGCCCATATCCATCCGCCCACCGGCGCCCAGGGCATGAACACCGGCATCCAGGACGCCTACAACCTGGCCTGGAAGGTGGCCCTGGCGGTGCGGTCGAACGCGAGTGAGGGGCTGCTGGCCAGCTATCACGCGGAGCGCCACCCCGTGGGCGAGGAAGTGGTGCAGCGGACGGTCCGGCACGCCGGCAGCGGCGTCCAGGCGGACCCCGACGACCCGTCGACGGTGATCCGGCGCGAGGCCCAACTGCTCGTCGGCTACCGGGGCAGCCCGATCGTCGGGCCGGACCGGCAATGGCCCGAGGGCCCCGCCCCCGGCGACCGGGCACCGGACTGCGACGGCCTCCGCCACGACCTCACCGCGTTCCCGTCCCGCCTGTTCGACCTGCTGCGCGGGCCGGACCACACCCTGCTGCTCTATGCGGACGACGAGGCCCAACTGGCGCCGTACGACGAGGTGGTGGCGTCGGCGCGGCGCGGCGCGCAGGGGCAGCTGAGCGCCTGGGTGGTCGCGGCCCCGCACCTCCGGACGGACGGCCTGTCGCTGCCCGTCGTCCACGACGGCCTCGACACGTTCCGGAAGATGTACGGGGCGCGGGGCGGTGAAGGGTTCCTCATCCGCCCCGACGGCTACCTGGGACTGCGCGAGAGCCCGGTGAGCGCTCCGGGGCTGAGGGCGCACCTCGCACTGACCTTCCGCGGCTGAGAGTCGGCTGAGAGCCGGGCGAGGCTTCGTGGCCGGGCCCTGGGGCGCCTACTCGGCCGGCCAGGCCTCGACCAGCAGCCGCCCGTCGCCGTCCCGGTCCAGCGCCGCGAAGGCCTCCGCCGCCTGTGCGGCCGAGTACCCCGCCGCGCGGTGCACCACCGCGAAGTCCTCCCGGCTGACCACACCGTCCCCGTCGGCGTCGGCGAGGGCGACGGTCGCGGCGATCGACGGTCCCACCACCTGGCCGAGAGACCCCGAGGCACCCGCGCGCGCGAACGCCGCGACGAACTGCTCCCGGTTCAGCCGCCCCGTGGCGTCGACCTGCGCCAGCGCGGCGAGCTGCTCGAAGGTGTGGCGCATCCCCGCACCCAGCGCCCGCGCCTTGGGGGAGTCCGCCGGCTCACCCACCGCGTCCGTCAGCAGCCGGGCCCGGTCGGTGAAGTCCTGGGCGGTCAGGTAGCCGTCGCCGTCGGTGTCGTACATGGCGAAGCGGTGCTCGTACTCCGCACGCACTGCATCGGTGATCATGCGTCGTCCCTTCTGGGCGGGGGTGACTCCAGGGGGAGCCCGGGAAGGCGGCCGTCCGCGGGCGCCGCAGCCGGCCGCCATAAGCACATTAAGTGGCGATGCGACAGCGGAGGGTTATCGGGAGGGGCGTGTTCGCCGTCGGCCCTGTCGTCCCGTTGTGGTGGAAAACCTCCTGGCGCCGCACGGGAGATCACGTATGATCGCCGTCAAATTGAACATCTGTCGCAGTCGCCCGCACAGACGGATATTTCTCCGTCCATGACCAGACCAGGGCGGCTGCGCGGGGGGAAGGAAGCCACCGATGAAGTCATCCCGTATACGGCGCCGTCTCGTCGGCGCCTCGGCCGCCGCGGTCCTGGCCGGTGCCGGCGTACTGGTCGCCGCGCCGGCGGCGGTCGCCAAGGCCAACATCCTGGCCATCGACAACGTCTCGCTGCACGAGCCCGGCCTGCAAGTGAAGGTCACCTACTCCTGTGACGTCGACATCAACCACCAGCTGGTGGCCAGGGCGGTCAAGATCAACGGGACCGGCCACGACGCGCCGTACGCCGCCGGCACCGTCAAGATCGACAAGCTGGTCTGTGACTACCGCGACCACACGGCGCTGGTGAACCTGCGCCCGGCCGCCGTGTCGCACTTCGCCAAGGGCGACAAGCTCAAGGTCACCGTCTTCTACTTCGACGACGACGGCTTCAGCTACGCCCACCAGAAGAAGGTCGTGGTGCTGTAAGGCGGTCCCGCTTCCCCGGTGGACGGGACGCCGTTCCGTCCACCGGGGGCGCGGATCACGTACCAGATATTTCGGGTCGGTCACGCCTGCAACCGGCGGGTCGGGCAAACAGTCCTACGGGGCATGAAAAGACGACTGAACCTGCGTGTCCCGCGGTCCGGCGCCGGTCGTCGGGCGGGCGCGGCGCTCGCCCTCACGGCGCTGACCGTTCCGCTGACGGTGGCCTTCGGCTCGACCGCTCAGGCCGCCACCGCGTCTTCGTGCACCGCGAGCCGCGGCCCCTACCAGAAGCAGGCCGAGAAATTCCTCGGACTGCGGGTGGACGGCCGCCAGTCGGCCGCCGACTGCCGGGCGATCCGTGCCTTCCAGACCACCCACGGCATCACCCCGAACATCGGCTACGCCGGACCCGTCACCTGGGGCGTGATGCGCGTCGTGGCACAGCAGAACGCGGCCGGGCGCACCCCCAACAAGGCGGGCCACTGCCCCACCAACAAGGGGCGGATAGCCTGCGTCGACCTCACCCGCCAGCTCAGCTGGATCCAGGACGGCGGAAAGCTGGTCTTCGGCCCGGTCCCGGTCCGTACGGGCCGCGACGGCTACGAGACCCGCACCGGCGCCAAGAAGATCTACTGGCGCCATCTGCACCATGTGTCGACCCTCTACAACGTCCCCATGCCGTACAGCCAGTTCTTCGATGGCGGGCAGGCGTTCCACTCCATCAGCGGCAGCGTCTGGTCGGCCCCCGGCTCGCACGGCTGCGTCAATATGCGCAGCAACGACGCCAAGAAGTACTGGTCGCTGCTCAAGAACGGTGACGACGTCTACGTCTACGGCCGCAAGCCCGGCACCTGACGGTGTAGCACCTCGGCCGGGCACCGCCGCGGACCGCCGGAGGAGCGCCGGGGAAGGGGCGGATGGGCCGGCGGCACGGCGCTGACGCGTCCCGCGGATCCCGCTACGGCTGCTTCCGGGCGGCGGGGGAGGACGGCAGCGCACAGGCCGCCGTCCCGCCCGGCATCCGGTGCCGGTTGCGTGCGATCAGCCGGTACACCCCATGGGCGGCCCAGCGGAGGGGCGGGAGGGTGAGCAAAGCGCCCACCACCGGCCACCCGCGGGGCGCGCTCAGCAGCAGCTTGGCGACCGCCTGCGCCCCGCCGTGCACGGCACCGGTCGGCGTCACCCACAGCACCTCGTGCTCGGCGCGACGCCGGCTGATGCCGAGCTCGGTGAGATCGGTGAACTGCCAGGGCGTGGCCGCACAGCGCGGACGCAGCCGCCGTTCCGCGAACCGCACCGAGGACGTACAGAAGGCGCAGTCGCCGTCATAGACAAGAACGGGTTGCTGCCGCATGGTCCGTCACCCCTCGCACCGATGGCTCAATGATATGCGCCACGTTACCGGGAGGAATTCCGGTGCCGTCGGGTGCGCCCGCGCGGGGGTCAGTCGGCCAGCAGGTTGTACAGGGCCATCGGTGTCACATAGCCCGGCCAGCGGCCGTCCGTGAACAGATGGACCCCGCCGTCCTGATAGCTCTGGTCGACGAGTTGGGAGCAGATCATGTGCCCCGTGCCGGCCACATAGCGGCGCAGCCCCGGGAGGGGAAGGTGGAAGCGGTGCGCGGCGATCGCCAGATAGTCGAGGAAGCTGTAGGGCACCCCGACGTAGGCGGTGGCCGCGGCGCAGATCGCGGTGCGCTGCTTTTCGGTGAGCCCTTCCGGGCAGACGTAGCACACCGGGGTGCCGTCGTAGGTGGTGAGGGGCTTGATGCGGGCCCCGCCCGGCTCGGCTTCCAGCAGCCGGCCGTCGGGCAGGACGAGAAAGGCGTGCTGATAGTCGGCGAAGCCGTCTCCGTTGATCCATTGTCCGAAGCGGATCAGCCGGCCGGTGATGCCGGATATTCGGGTGAGTCCGATGTCGCCGGGCAGGGGATGCGTATGCCTCATGAGCAGCTCCCGGGAGCAAGGGGGTTCTCTGGGTATTACCCGGTGTCCGGCCGTGCGCACCGCGTCCGGGGAATGCCGGCCCGCATTTCTTGGCCATCCGGCTTTCTCCGTGGGGCAGATGAGAAATACGGATACCAGAGGGGGAAGGGAATTCTGTGGCCCGACGGGGTACGGATTTCCGGACCGTGCAGTCGGCCACCCCGACCGAGGAATCCGAGCGCGAGGAGCGGGACGCGATGGGCACCGGAGAGACCGAGCACGCCGCGACGGCACACCGGAGCGCCTCCGGGGCGGGCCGCGGCGTCGACCGGAAGCCGCTGACGGGCAGTGTGGCGCTGGTGACCGGCGCCTCCAGCGGCATCGGTGCCGCCACCGCCCTGGCGCTCGCCCGGCAGGGCTGTTCCCTCGCGCTGGTGGCCCGCCGCACCGGGCGACTGGAGGAGCTGGCGGAGGAGATCGGCGCGCAGGGCGGCGCGTCCCTCGCCGTGACCGCCGACCTCGCCGCCGCCCCCGAGGCACGCCGGACGGTCGATCAGACCGTGGGCCACTTCGGGCGGCTGGACCTCCTGGTGAACAACGCCGGATTCGGCGCCCGCGGGGCGGTGACGGACAGCGACCCCGAGGACTGGGAGCGGATGGTCGACCTCAACCTGAAGGCGGTGCTGCGGATGTCCCATGCCGCGCTGCCGCATCTGCTGCGCGCGGCGCACGAGGGGCCGCGCGGCGTGGCCGACCTGGTCACCGTCAGCTCGGTCGCGGGCCGGGTGCCCCGCAAGGACAACAGCGTCTACTCGGCCACCAAGCACGCGGTGTGCTGCTTCAGCGAGGCGCTGCGCCAGGAGGTGACCGGGCGTCAGGTCCGGGTCGGGCTGGTCGAACCGGGCATGACCTCGACGGAGATGACGCGCGGTGGCAGCCAGGCCGCGTCGGCGCACGGACTCCCGCCCGAGACCTGGCTCCGGGCCGAGGACATCGCCCGCTCCGTCGTCTTCATGGTCACCCAGCCGCCCCATGTGGCGGTCAACGAGCTCACTGTGCGGCCCACCGCGCAGGAACGCTGACCGCCCGGCCCGCGTCCGTGAGCACGTCCCGAGGAGAGTTCCCGTGCGACTCCTGCTGCTGTCCGACACCCATCTGCCCAAGCGCGCCAAGGCGCTGCCGCCCCAGCTGCTGGACGAGGTGCCGGACGCCGATGTCGTCGTGCACGCCGGTGACTGGGTCGACACCGCCACCCTCGACCTCTTGGAAGGCCGCGCCCGGCGGCTGATCGGGGTGTACGGCAACAACGACGGCCCGGAACTACGGGCGCGGCTGCCCGAGGTGGCGTACGCGGAGCTGGCGGGGGTGCGGCTCGGCGTGGTGCACGAGACCGGCCCCGCGCAGGGCCGGGAGCGCCGGTGTGCCGAACGGTTCCCCGAGCTCGATGTGCTGGTCTTCGGACACAGCCACATCCCCTGGGACTCCACGGCCGGCGACCGGCTGCGCCTGCTCAACCCGGGCTCGCCGACCGACCGCCGCCGGCAGCCGTACTGCACCTATATGACGGCGGAGATCACCGCCGGCCGGCTCACCGCTGTGGAGCTGCATCGCCTGCCCCGCAGACGATGAGCCCGCCGCTCAACGGCCGAGCAGGCCCCGCACATAGGCCGCCTGCCCGGCGTGCTGGAGGTCGTCGGCGATGACGCTGACGAGCCGGACGCCCAGGGTGACCGGCGGTGTCCAGGCGCGGTCGACGACGCGCTTCATGTCCTTGTCGTCGACCCCGGCCAGGTACTGCACGGTGTTGTCGTGGACCGCGCCGTGATAGCCCATCAGCAGCTCATCGGTCAGGTCCCGTACGGCCGCCACCTCCTTCGCGGAGTGGCCGTAGCCGGTGTCGTCGGGTGAGAACGGGAGGCCGAAGCGGTCGTACCAGCCGTCCGAGGTCCAGATCTGCTCGGTGCCGGCCACACCGGCGAGGTGGTCGTCCTGGATCCGGGTGAGATGCCAGACCAGCCAGCCGATCGAGTTGGCGCCGTCATCCGGGCGGGTACCGAGCTCATCGGGGTCGAGCCCGGTGACCGCGTCCTCGACACTCTCCCGGATACGTCCGAAGGCATCGACGAGCAGGTCCGTGCTGGCGTTCATGGGGGGCTCCTTTGCGGCGACGGAGGGCGTCAGCCCGGCAGCCCGCCCATGGTCGCAAGCCGGGCGCGGGAAACCGCGAGGGGCAGGCCGGGGGAGAGGTGATTTCCCGGAGCACCATGTCCCCGGCACGGCGTGACGGCAGCAGCGCCCGGTGGCCGAGGGGGCACCGGGCGCTGCGTCGTCACACCGATCGGGTCACCGCTCGGACGGGCCGGCCATCTCGGCCAGTACGGAGCGCCAGTCCTCGCCCGGCTGGAGACGCAGGGACGGGGACAGCCGGTCGGCGTGGTAGTGCCAGCGGTGGTCGAGGTCCGGGTGGACCTCGTCCGCTTCGCGGATCTCGCTGTCACTGCCGAGCAGCTCGGTCAGCGTGGCGGCGAGATCCCGCCAGGTGACATGGCCGCTGACGGCGTTGGCGACGCCGTGCACGGGAGCATCCAGGCAGGAGACCACGGACCGGGCCAGGGCCGCGGCGTGCACCCAGGCCGCGCCGAACCAGGCATGGCCACCGGTACCCGGCCGGGGCAGCACCAGCGGCCGGCCCTCCCGTGCGGCCTGGTAGAGCAGACCCGTCGCGCCCCAGCGCAGCTGGTCCCGCAGCCGCTGGTGCGGGCCCCAGACGAGGGGGGAGCGGACGGCGCTCGCCCCGCCCCGGCCTTGCGAACCGGCGGCCCGCAGCAGCAGCGCTTCACAGTCGAGCTTCGCCTGCCCGTACGGGCTCAGCGGCTGCCCCGGGGCGGACTCCTCCGCCACCCACTCGCCGGCGGGGTGTCCATAGGCGTCCACGCTGCTGACGAAGACGAACGGGCCGCGCGACCAGGCGCCGACCATCGCCGCCATCGCCGTCACATCGACCTCGGGGCGGGTGAACGTACAGGCCGCGTGGATGACCGCATCGGCGCTCTCGACGGCCTTGCGCAGCCCGGCCACGTCGGTGAGGTCGCCCTCGATGACGTCCACGCCGTCGCCGGCGACCAGGTGCGCGGACTCGGGGCGGGCCAGGGCCAGCACCGGGCGGCCCTGTGCGGCCAGTTCGCGCAGGACGAAGGCGCCGACCCCGCCGGTGCCGCCGGTGACCAGGACCGTGCCCTCGCGTGAGCGCCGCGGACGGGACGCGGTGACCGTGGGCGCGGCGGCCCGTTCCTCCGCCCGGGCGTCCAGCAGCGCGGTGACCGCGCGCGGGGTGCGGGCCTGCATGATGTCCAGGCCGGTCAGCGGCAGTTTCAGCGCCCCGCGCAGCCGCTCGGCGAGCTGCACGGCGACCAGCGAGTGACCGCCGAGGAGGAAGAAGTCGTCGTCCGGCCGGGGCTGACGGCCCAGCAGCGCGGCGAAGCCTTCGGCCACGGCCTCGGCGCGGGCGCCTTCCGGCGCGGGCGCGGACGGCAGTCCGGGCAGCCGGGCCGGGTCGGGCGCGCCGTCGGCCGTCCGCGGCAGCGCGTCCAGCAGCGTCACGGCGGCGGGCACCAGTTCCGGAGCCAGCACCGCCCGCAGACGGGAGCGGAGTTCGGCCGGTGTGGGACCGCCGATCCCGCGCAGCACGGCATAGGCCAGGAGGGGGCCGCCGGCCGGTGCGAGCACCGCCGCCTCGGCCACCCCGGGGTGCGCGCGCAGCAGCGTCTCGGCCGGGTGCGCATCCGTCTCGTCCCGCGGCGCCGGTACCTCACCCGGCAACTGGGACAGCCGCAGGTCCGGGTCGTCGGCGACGGCGGTGAGCAGCGCGCCGTAGTGCACACCGAGAGCGGCCGCGGCTTCCTCGTCCAGCGCGGCCCGGCCGTACTGGACGAGGCCGGCCGGGGCATCGGTGTCCACCAGCGCGAAGGAGAGGTCGAACTTGGCCTCACCGGCGCCGACCTCGACATACTCGCTCACCGTGCCCGGCAGCCGCAGGGTGGTGGGTTCGCCCAGGACGTCCGCGCTGACCCGTATCAGGGCCGTCCCGTCCGTGTCGCGGGCGGCCGCCCCGAGCCGTTCCAGGATGAGATCGAAGGGCACCTCACGGCTCTGCTGGGCATCGAGCAGCGCCTCCCGTACGCGCTCCACGAGCACGGTGAAGGACGGGTCGCCGCCCGCGTTCACCCGGACCGGGAGGGTGTTGACGCACAGGCCGACCAGGCCGCGCATCTCCGCGCCCTGCCGGTGGCTGCCGGCGACGCCGATCACCAGGTCGTCCTGGCCGGTGAAGCGGTGCAGGGCGGCGAAGCCCGCGGCCAGGGCCACGGTGAAGAGGGTGGCCCGGCGCTGCCGGCCCAGTTCGCGCAGGGCCGCCGGCACCCGCGGGTCGAGCGGGGCGGTGTGCGTTCCGGCGGACCGGGTGCCACCGTCGGCGGGCGGGTGCGCGGGGCGGGGCAGACGCAGCGGGGAGATGCCGTCGAGGCGGGCCTCCCAGTGGCGCAGCCCCTGTTCGAGGCGGTCGGTGGCGGCCTGCTCCCGACGGGCGAAGTCCGCGTACTGCGGGGGAGCCGGCTGCTCGGCGGCGGTGCCCCCGGTGGCGGCCGTGTACAGCTCGGCCAGTTCCCCGGCGACGGTCTCCAACGAGGCGCCGTCCAGGGCGATGTGATGGAACGTCAGCAAGATGGTGTGGTCCTGCGGTCCGTGCCGCAGGACCAGGGCGCGCGGCACGGGGCCGGCGGCGAGGTCGAACGGGCGGTGCGCCTCCTCGGCCAGCAGGCCGCCGGCGCCCTCGGCGGCCGTCTCCACGACGCGCGGCGCCATCGCCTCGGGTGCGGGCAGCACCTCCTGGTAGGGCTCGCCGTCCTGCTGCCCGTACCGGGTGCGCAGAATCTCGTGGCGGCGCACCAGGGCCGTCAGCGCGGAGGCCAGCGCGTCCAGGTCGAGCGGACCGCGCAGCCGGGTGGCGAACGGCACGCTGTAGGAGGCGCCGCCCTGGCCCAGCCGGTCCATCAGCCACATCCGGCGCTGGGCGTGGGAGAGCGGCGCGGGCCCGTGGCGGACGGTCTCGGGGGCGGGAGCGGGGCGGGCGGCGCGGGAGCGCGCCCGGCGCAGCAGTTCCTCCTGGAGCGCCGCCGTGGTGGGGGTGTCAGTGGGCATCGGTGTCCTCCGGGGCGCCGGGGCGCAGATCGCTGTGCGCGGCGAGCAGGGCCCGCTCGACCAGCGCGGCGTGTCCCGCCACCGTGGGGGCGGCGAAGAAGTCGGCGAGGGTCAGCTCGACACCGAGCTCCTCGCGCAGATCGTCGGTGACGGCCAGCGCCAGCAGCGAGTGGCCGCCCAGCGCGAGGAAGTCGGCATCCGCACGGGCGACTTCACGGCCCAGCGACCGGCTCCAGATCTCGGCGACCGCCTCTTCGAGCGGGCCGAGCGGACCGGCCGGGGCGCCGGGCGCGTCCGTCGTGACGAGGTCCGTCAGGGCGCGGCGGTCGACCTTGCCGGAGGGCGTGAGCGGCAGCGCGTCGACGAGCCGCACCTCGTCGGGCACCAGATGGGCGGGCAGGACGGTCGCGAGCCGCTCGCGCAGCGCCTCGGGTCGGGGGACCGGCCCGGACGCGGCCACGACGAAGGCGGCCAGCCGGGCGTCGTCGGGGGAGGGGCGGTGCACGGTCACGGCCGCGTCGGCCACCTCGGGCCGCTCACGCAGGGCGTGTTCGATCTCGGCCGGCTCGATCCGGAAGCCGCGGATCTTCACCTGGTCGTCGGTGCGCCCGTGGTAGTCGAGGAGCCCGTCCGGACGCCGGGAGACCAGGTCGCCGGTGCGGTAGAGGCGCCCCAGTTCAGGGTGCTGGACGAACCGCTCGGCGGTCAGCTCCGGCTGCCCGGTGTAGCCGTGTGCCAGCCGGCTGCCGCCGATCCACAGTTCGCCCTGTGCACCGTCCCGGACCGGCCGGCCGGCGGCGTCGAGAAGATGCACGGCCGCCCCGGCGACCGGCCGGCCGATGGGCACCTGACCGTCGCAGTCGGCGTCGGTGACACGGTGGGTGGTGGTGAAGGTCGTCGCCTCCGTCGGCCCGTAGCCGTTGACCAGCTCCAGCCAGGGGAAGGCCCGCAGGACCGCGCGGGCATGGTGCGCGGACATCGCTTCGCCGCCGACGATCACCGTGCGCAGCGGCGCGAAGATCCGGGAGCGGCGGCCGGCCAGCTGGTGGAAGAGCGCGGTGGTGAAGAAGGCGACGGTGACGCCGTGGCGCTCCACGTGCCGGGCCAGATCCTCGAACGACGGCCGTTCGTCGGTGCACACCACCACCGCGGCGCCGTTGGCCAGGGCACCCCACACCTCGAAGGTCGAGGCGTCGAAGGTCATCGGAGAGTGGAAGAGCACCCGGTCGCGGGGGGTGAGGGTGAGATACGCGGGGTCGGAGACCAGCTCGGCGATCGCATGGTGCGGCACGGCCACGCCCTTGGGGCGGCCGGTGGAGCCCGAGGTGAACATGATGAACGCCGTGGCGTCCGGGCCCGGTTCGGCCGCCGGGGCGGGGTCGCCGTCCACCAGCGGGTCACCGGGCAGTGCGAGGGTGGCCCCGGTGAGCGCCGCGGATTCCAGGAGCTTGCTGTCGCCGACGGTCAGCGTGGCACCCGCTTCGGCGGCCAGGGCCTCGGAACGGGCGCGCGGATGGGCCGGATCGAGCGGCACACACACGGCGCCCGCCCACCACAGCG
This sequence comes from Streptomyces lydicamycinicus, assembly GCF_000829715.2. Taxonomy (NCBI): domain Bacteria; kingdom Bacillati; phylum Actinomycetota; class Actinomycetes; order Kitasatosporales; family Streptomycetaceae; genus Streptomyces; species Streptomyces lydicamycinicus. Next base: position 538,303 of record NZ_BBNO01000007.1, read on the forward strand.
CGAGCTGGGCGACGACCGTCCGGGCGCAGCGGGGCATCAGCAGGGCGACGGAGTCACCCGGGCCGACGCCGTGCGCCCGCAGATGCGCGGCGAGCGCGCGGCCCGCCGAGACCAGCTGCGCGTAGGTGAGCGTGCTGTCGCCGTCCGCCACGGCCAGGGCGTCGGGGGTCCGGGCGGCGTGCCAGGCCACGAGGGCCGGCAGACCGGCCGAGGGCGCGGGCCGGTCGGCCGCGGCGCGCTCAGCGGACGGGCGGTGTGCGGGGGACGGGGTGCCTTCGGTGGGCACGGGGCCTTCCTTCCGGGTGTCGGGCAAGGACGGGAACGCGGGGGTGCGGGCGGTCATCTCAGGCACCCGCCGGCTGCCGGGAGGCACGCTCATCGACGAGCCGGGCCACGGCCCGCAGATCGGGCTGGCGGAGCAGCTCGGGGGCGCGCAGCCGTATCCCGCTGTCCTTCTCGATGACGGTCAGCAGCCGGGCGGCGAGCACGGAGGTGCCGCCGGCCTCGGTGAAGTTGTCCGCCAGGGAGATCCCGGGCCGGCCGAGGATGTCGCGGGCGGCGCTCAGCACGAGGCGCTCACCGGGAGTGGCGTCGGCTGCCCCGTCGCCGTCCGCGGCGGTCCCGTCCGGAGCGGTGCCGCCGGAGCGGGACAGGCCGGACTCGGCCGCCCGCCGGGTGAGTTCGGCGCGGTCCACCTTGCCGTTGGCGTCCAGGGGGAAGGAGTCCACGATCCGTACGTCCGAGGGAACGGCCTGCTCGGGCAGCCAGGTCCGCAGGGCCGGCAGCAGCGCGTCCGCCGTGAGCCCGGCACCGGCCGCCGCCCGTACGTACGCCACCAGGCGGGCCCGGCCGTCGGCGGTGCGCGGCGCGGTGACGACGGCGCTCAGGACCGCCGGGTCCTGCTCGAACGCGGCCTCCACCTCGGCCGGTTCGATCCGCACCCCGCTGATCTTGACCTGGTCGTCGAGGCGGCCGAGGAACTCCAGCTGCCCGTCGGCCGCCATCCGCACCCGGTCACCGGTGCGGTACACCCGCTCCACACCCGGCAGTTCGAGGCCCCCGGGCACGGCAAGGAAGCGGCACGCGGTCAGCTCGGGGTCCAGATAGCCGAGCGCCAGCCCGCTGCCGCCGATGAGGAGTTCACCCTCCGTACCGCGCTCGACGGGCCGGCCCTCCGGGTCGGCGACGAGCACGGTCACGCCCGGTACGGGGTGGCCGATCGGCGGCGCGGAGTCCGTGCCCGCCGCGCTGTCCGTGCCGTGCATGGCGTAGGTGGTGGCGACCACGGTCGCCTCGGCCGGGCCGTAGGCGTTGTGGACGGTGGCGGTCACCGCCGCGCCGGGACGGCGGCGCATCCGGTCACCGCCGACGATCAGATGACGCAGCCTCAGATCCTGCGGCCAGGGGCGGTCCAGCAGCGGCTCGACCATCGGGGTCGCCGCGACCGCCACCGACACCTCGGCGGTGCGCCACCAGTCGGCGAGCACCACGGAGTCCCAGCGGACCTCGTCCGGGGCGGGCACCAGCGCCGCTCCCGACGTCAGCCCGGCCCACAGCTCCAGCAGATGGGGGTCGAAGGCGACGCCGATCAGCAGCGACTGCCGGTCACCGGGGCCCAGACCGGTCGTGGCCCGGTACCAGTCCAGCAGCCCGGCGAGCGCGGGCTCACCGACGGCCACCGCCTTGGGGCGGCCGGTGGAGCCGGAGGTCAGCACGGCGTAGAACGTTCCGGCGGGCGCGGAGTGCGCGCCGGCACCGGGCGCGGCGAAGGCCGCCACGACCGTGGTGGTGGCATTGGCTCCCTCGCCGGGCAGCGCCAGATCCAGCCGGTCGCCCGTCCGGTGCCGGGGCGGCAGCAGCTCGGGATCGCCGATCAGACAGCCGACGTTCAGATCCTCGGTGACGGCGTCGGTGCGGTGCTCCCCGGGGCGGGGCCCCAGCGGCAGATAGACGGCGCCGAGCCTGGCGAGCGCGACGGCGGTCACCACGAGGGCGGCCGAGCGGTCGAGGCAGACACCGACCAGGTCTCCGGGCCGTACCCGGGCACGCAGCGCCGCGACGGCCTCGTCGGCGGCGGCGCCGATCTGCCGGTACGTCCAGCTGTGCGCCCCGTCGATCACCGCGGGCGCGTCGGGGGAGCGGCGGACCCACTCCTCGAAGCGGGCGAGGACCTCGGTCCCGCCGTCGGTGGCGGGGCGCGCGCCGTGGGCGATGCTCAGCGTGCCGGCGGGCGTCGGGGCCGGCGTCCGGGCGGTCATCGGCTGGGTCATCGGGACTCCGTCACGGTGGTCGAGGCGGCGGGAACGGGCGAGGTGTGGCCGGCGGCAGCGGTGCCGACGGCGGCGAGCGCGGCGGCCTGGTCGGTCAGCACCGGGTTCTGGAACAGCAGCCGCAGTGGCGGGCGCTGCCCCAGCCGCGGCTCCAGCCAGGAGGCCAGCTGCGCGGCGAGCAGCGAGTGGCCACCGGACCGGAAGAAGTCCGAGGACGGGTCGAACCGCTCGTGGCCCAGGGCCTCGCGCCAGCCCTCGACGAGCAGCGCCGTCATCGGATCGGCCGGCTCCACCGGTTGCCCGGCGCCGGACTCCTCGGCGGGGACGGCCGGTTCCAGCGCGGCGGCGCTGCGGGTCAGCGCGGTCCGGTCCGGCTTGCCGCCGGCCAGCCGCGGCATGACGTCGAGCCGGGCCCAGCGTCCCGGGACGAGGGCGCTCGGCAGCCGTCGGCTCAGCTCCGTGTGCAACGCCTGCTCGTCCCAGGGCCCGTCGTCGTCCGCGTTCTCCAGGAAGCCGACCAGCCGGGGCCCGCCGGGGGCCTCGCGGTCCAGGACGACGGCGCAGGACCGCCCGCCGAGCGCGGCCGAGGCGGCCGCCTCCACCTCTTCCAGTTCGATGCGGTAACCCCGCAGCTTGATCTGGTGGTCCAGGCGTCCCAGGAAGTACAGCAGCCCGTCGAGGCCCCGGTAGCCGCGGTCACCGGTGAGGTAGACCCGCTCACCGCCGAGCGCCTCGACGCGGCGGAACCGGGCGTCGGTGACCTCGGGGTTGCCCACATAGCCCTCGGCCAACCCTGCCCCGGCGATGGCCATTTCACCGACCGCGCCGTCCGGCAGCGGCCGGTGGTGGGCGTCCAGGACATGGACCCGCTCGCCGGGCAGCTCGGTGCCGAGCGGGATCTCCGCCCCTTCGGTGAGGCCGTCCCGGGTGATCTCGTGGACGGTGGTGCTGATCGCGGCTTCGGTGACGCCGTAGACGTTGAGCACGGTGCTGTCGGTGTCGGCCAGGAACGCGCGCAGCGCATCCGCCGGCAGACGTTCACCGCCGAGCACCAGCAGGCGCGGCGCCCAGTGACCGTCCCGCAGCGCGGGGCGCATCTCCTGACGGGTGGCCAGGAAGTAGCTGGTGGGCAGGTTGGCCACGGTCACCCGGGCGGCGACCAGCAGTTCGGCCAGCTCGGTGCCGGTCGGGACCTCGCGCTCGGGGGCGACGAGGCACGCCCCGGCGTACAGCGACGGCAGCACCTCTTCGAGGGCCACATCGAACGACGGCTGGGCGAACAGCAGCACCCGGTCACCCGCACCGAGGCCGAACCGCTCAGCAGCTCCGGTCAGATGGTTCTCCAGCGCCGCGCGGCCGACGGCGACGGGCTTGGGTATGCCGGTCGACCCGGAGGTGTGAATGAGGTACGCGGCGCCGGGCACGGTCTCCGCCGCCCGCGCCGGGGGCAGGACCGCGGCGTCGACGGTGGCCGACGGCAGCCCGTCGGGAACGGAGACGGGGGCGTCCGCCGAGGTCAGCACCAGTGCCGGGGTCAGCCGCTCCAGCAGCAGCGTCAGCCGGGCCGGCGGATCGGACGGCGAGAGCGGGCAGTACACCGCCCCCGTGCGCAGACAGGCCAGCAGCGTCACGACCGAGTCGGCACCGCGGGGCAGCACGGCGGCCACCGGCTGACCGGCGGTCACCCCCGCCGCCAGCATCCGCTGCGCGAGCGAGGCGACCCGGTCCGCCAGGTCGCCGTAGGTGAGCCGGCGGGCGCCGACGAGCAGCGCGGGCAGCGAAGGGTCGTGGGCGGTGGCGGGGTCGAGCGGGTCATGAGCCGGCGCCTGCGGAGCGGCGGCCGGCAGGGCCGACGGTGCCGGCGGCGGCGCCAGGTCCGCGAGGGCGGTGCCGGGCGCGTCGAGATACGCCCGCAGCAGGTCGAGGAACCGCCCGGCCAGCAGCTTCGCCACGTCCTCGCCGAACAGGTCGGCGTCGTAGTCCCAGACCAGCGTCATGCCCGGTGCGCCGTGCCGGGGACCGACGCCGCGGCGGTCGTCCGGCAGCAGCACCACGTCCAGGTCGAACCGGGTGGTGCCGGTGTTGAAGCCCTCGAACAGGGTGATGTCCAGGCCGGGCACCTCGATGTCGGGCAGTTCGGCGTCGTGCGCGCTGAACATGACGTCGAACAGCGGGTTGTCCGCCCCCGAGGTGTGCAGCCCGAGCGCGCGGGTCAGCTCCTGGATCGGCACCTCCTGGTGCGGCAGCGCACGGATGAGGGTGTCGGTCACCTCGTCCATGGACTCCTCGGCCGGTGCGGCCGGGTCCAGCCGGAGCGGGAGCGGGATGGTGTTGACGAACATGCCCACGGCGTCCTCGAAACCGCGCGGACGGTTGCCGACCGCGGTGCCGATCACCATCTGCGCGCGGCCGCTGTGCCGGCGCAGCAGCTCGGCGAAGAGCCCGAGGAGCGTGGCGAACGGGGTCAGACCACGGTCACGGGCGTGGGCACGCAGGCGCTCCGCCAGATCCGCACCGATCGACTGGCGCAACTGGCCGCCGTGGTGCCGCCGCCGGGCACCGGGCCGGGCCAGACCGGGCAGCGGCAGGTCGTAGGACTTGTCCCGCAGCGCCTCGGCCCAGAACTCCAGACCCTCCCGCCGCTCCGCGGTTGCCTCGTCCCCGGACCGGGCCCGGACATGGTCGGCGTACGAGGAAGCGGGCGGCAGCTCCACCGGCTCACCCAGGACGCGGCCCCGGTAGACGGTGAACACGTCCCGCAGCAGGATCGCGAACGAGTGGCCGTCGTGGATCAGATGGTGTTCGACGTGGATGAGCCGGTGCCGGTCCTCCGCCAGCCGGACCAGTGTCCAGCGCAGCAGCGGTGCCTCGTAGGTGTCGAGCGGGGTCTCCGCCTCGGTGCGCAGCAGCTCCTGGAACGCGGCCTCCGGGTCCGCCGCTCCGCTCAGGTCCACCGTGCGCAGCCGCGGCGCACAGGCCCCGGCGACCCGCTGTCCCGGCATCGCCCCGGCCACGGCGACGAGTTCCAGTCGCAGACCGGCGTGCCGGTCGAGTGCGGCGGCGAGCCCGTCGCGCAGCGCGTCGGTGTCGAGCGTGCCCCACAGGTCGAGGGCGGCGGTGAAGTTGTAGGCGCGGCTGCCCGGTTGCACCTGTTCGTGCAGCCAGACGATCTCCTGCGAGGAGGAGAGCGGAAGCATGGGCGATCCCTGAGGTCGTCGGGTCTTGGTGTGCTCGGCCGGGGCATGGTCGGGCCCGGCCGGTGGGGTGCACGGACCGCGCCGCGGATCGCGCGGCAGGTCCGGCGGGTTCGGTGGACGGGTGCGGGGCGGGCCCCGGGTCAGCCGGCCGTCGGCACGGGTGTCCGTACCGCGTCGGCCAGTGCGGTGAAGGCGCTCTCGGCGGCGTGATCGGGGAGGACCGCGCGGTCCCACACCATGCGCAGCCGCAGTTCGGGGCCCTGGGAGACGGAGACCGCGAAGGGTCCGCGGACCGCCCGGCCGTCGACATGGATCTCCCGGCCGGTCACCCCGCCCAGGCGGAGCGGGGGTTGGCGTCGGGTGTCGTCGACGGTCAGCATGCCGTCGAGCCGCCCCCGCCAGCCGGAGCCGGCCGCGCGGGCGGCGTGCACCACGGCGTCGAAGGGGGTGGCGGCATGGTCCAGGTCGTCCCACCAGGCGGCCGCCGTGGCCGAGGCGGTGGGCGCGTCGCCCGTGGTGGTCGGGAAGACCACGGTGTTGAGGAAGCAGCCGAGCACCGGCGCGGCACCGGCCGGCCGCCCTCCCCACGGGTAGCCGAGCGGCACCACGTGGCCCGCTCCGTAGAGCACCGCTGCCGCGGCGCGACAGGCGTTGAGCAGCTCGGGGAAGGGCACCCCGCCGGAGGGCGCGGGCATCCGCAGTGCGGCCGAGCCGCTCGGCGGCGTACCGGGGGAGAGGGGTTCCGGCCGGGCCACGGGGGCCTGTTCGCACACCGTGCGCAGGCGTTCGCCCCAGTAGACCATCGCCTCCGGCGCCCCCGCGCGCTCCTCCGCGTCGAGCTGCCGCAGCACGGCGTCCTGGTAGGCGGCCAGTTCGGCCGCGACATCGGCGGGAGAGGGGCCCTCGGCCTCCAGGCCCTCGTCGTAGCCGGCGCCGAGTTCTTCGACGAGCCGGGCCAGCGACTGGCCGTCGCACGCGCTGTGGTCCAGTACGACGGCGAGGACCTCCTCGGTGCCCTCCGGACCGTCCGGCACCAGGAACAGCCGCAGCGGTGCGCCCTCCGGCTCCCACCGGCCCAGCGCCCGGCGCAGCACGGTGGCCGCGTCCTCGCCGGGCGCGCAGGTCTCCTGGATCACGGGGACCTGCGGCCGCTCCAGGCGGAGTACGGGGGTGCCGCGCAGCACGGTGGGCCGGGCACGGAGTACGGGGTGCCGGGCGGCGAGACGGTTCGCGGCCGCCGCGAGGCGTTCGGGGTCCACCGTGCCGCGTGGAAAGGCGAAGAACATCGGCACGAGATCCGGCCGCCCGTGGGGGTCCATGGCACGCACCAGCGCGAAGCGACGCTGGGCGCCCGTGACGGGCAGCAGGACCGGGGTGCCGTCACCGGCGTCCAACCGCCGGAAACGGGCCAGGTACTGGCTCGTGATGCTGAGCACGTGATCCTCTTTGTCGTGACGGTCGCGCATCGCCGGGAGGTGATGCGGGTGGGAAGGCCGTGCGCGGAGAGAGAAGGGGCGGGCCGGATACGGCGGCCGCGGGGTCAGCCGACGGACGCGGGCTCGGCCGGGTCCGTGGTGTCGGCGGGGGTGTCCTCGGCCGCCCCGGCGGCCGGCAGGTCCCGCATCCGGCGCAGCGGGGAGAGCAGCAGCGGCAGCGGCACGACCAGGATTCCGGCCGCGCACCACGCCAGCGCCGTGCGGGCGCCGAACGCGTCGGCCAGCGCACCGCCGGCCAGGGCGCCGAGCGGCAGGGTGCCCCACATCAGGAACCGCAGGGTGGCGTTCATCCGGCCGAGCAGCCGGGGCGGGCAGAGCGCCTGACGGAAGCTCACCTGGGCGACGTTGTAGACGACGGCACCGAAGAAGACCACGCCGGAGCCGACGGCGAACAGTGCGGCGCCCGCGCCGCGCCCGGACAGCGGCCACAACAGCGCGAACGGGCCGGTGGCCAGCACGGACAGCCAGATGATCCTGGCCTGGCCGAACCGGGCGGCGAGCCGCCCCGCGCACAGTGCCCCGGCGAGCCCGCCCACCGCCGAGGCGGCCAGCACCAGGCCGACCACACCCGGCGCCAGCCCGAGCACCCGGACCAGGAAGACGGACTGGGTGGCCATCAGCGTCGCGGTGAAGAAGTTGGCCAGGCCCGTCGTCACCGCGATCACACGCAGCAGGCGGTGCCCGAACACGAACCGCAGTCCCTCACCGATGTCCTGGCGCAGGGACGTCTCCGCGACGCGCTCCGGGCGGCTCTCGGGCTGCTTGATCCCCCACAGGAACAGCGCCGAGAGCACATAGCCGACCGCGTCGGCGACGATGGCGAGGGAGGCCCCGAGCAGCTGGACGAGTCCGCCGCCGAGCCCGGGACCGGCCACCTGCGCCGAGGAACGGATGGTCTCCAGCGCCCCGTTGCCCGGGACCAGCTGATCCTTGGGCAGCAGATGCGGCACAAAGCTCTGATGCGCCACGTCGAAGAAGACCGTCGCCACTCCGGTGACCAGGGCGACGAGATACAGCTGAGCCATCGTCAGCACCCCGGCGACGGCGGCCAGCGGGATGCTGGCCATCGCCACGGCCCGTACGACATCGGCCCGGATCATCAGCGGCAGCTTGCGCATCCGGTCGACCCAGGCCCCGGCCGGCAGTCCGACCAGCAGGAACGCGGCGGTCTCCGCGGCCGTGAGCAACCCCACCTGAAAGGCGGGGGCGTTGAGCTCCAAGACCGCGACGAGGGGCAGGGCGACCAGGGTGACCTGGGCGCCGAGTTGGCCGGCCGCGGCACCGGCGAGCAGAAGACGGAAGTCGCGCAGGCGCAGCGGGCCGCTGGCCGCGGGTCGGGGTATGACGGGCATGCGAAGGACCATCGCTGAGCGGCCGATCAATGGTCAAAAACCGATGCACACTTTCGGTCGCCTTTCTTCACCATTTACCCACACAGACAAAAAATTTTCCGTCAGATACGGGCAACTGCCGGAGCATCGCCACCTGTCGCGCCCCTGGCGGGCGAGGGATCCCATGGTGGGGGCCTGCTAGGAACGGGCGATCATACGCAGAGCGTTACGTGCCGGACTCCGACCGAAAACAGTCGTTGATGTCCGCTTATTCACCGAAGCGCTGAGTTCATCCGCTATGGCGGCCGTGCCGACGCCGTAACCGTGTGGTGGCGGGGCCTCCCACCGGTGTAAACATGCGGCTGCCCCCGCCGTGGGGCGGGGGCAGCCGGGGTTCAAGATCGGTCAGACCGGCCGGAGTTCCGTCTCGACGGCGCCGCGGAGCAGCTCATGGGCCCGCTGGAGCGAGGTGGTGCCGCTCAGCCAGCGTTCGCTCAGGCCCTCGACGAGTGCGGTGAGCCGCTCGGCCGCCGCATGGGGGTCCGTCCCGGCTCCGTTCGGAACGGCATCCTGAGCGCGGCGCAGCAGCCCGGCGAGATCGTCCACCCACTCCTGGGTCGCGGCCGCCAGCAGCTCCCGCAGGTCCGGGTCGAAGACGGCGGTGGCACGCAACTCGCCCCAGGCCGCGCTGTTCTCCCTGACCTGGGGGCTGTCCTGGAGCTCCAGCAGCAGCATCTCGGTGAGCTGCACCCGGGGATCGTCGGAGGCCTCCAGCGCGGCGTCCGTGTGGCGGACCGCGCGCCGGCTGATGAACTCCAGGGTGCGGCGCAGCAGTCCGGCGCGGTCCTTGAAGTGGTAGTAGATCAGCGCGGTCGAGACGGCGGCCTCCGCGGAAACCTCCTCGACGCGCAGCCCGCGGACGCCCCGCCGGGCGATCAGCCGGGCGGCGGCTTCGAGGATCTGGGTGGGCCTGTCCGGCATCGCATGCTCCCGCTGTCCGAGGAAATCAAGGTGGCTCGGATCCGATCATGCCCTACCATCGTCCTGACCAAATTTTCAGTCAGGGAGCTGATCGTGGAAATATCCCGACGTCAGACACTGCAAGCGGCGGTCGCCACCGCCCTCGGGGGAGCCCTGAGCGGCTGCGGCACACCGGACCGCGACGGGGCCGCGTCGCCCGGGGCCGACGCCGTCCCCGCGGCGGCGCGGCCCGGCGGCGGATGGCGGCTGCCCGATGAGGCGCATCCGCACGAGGCGACCTATATGTCCTGGCCCAGCCGGCGGATCTGGGGGCCGGACACCGCCGGAGTGCGGGCCGACATCGCCCGACTCGCCCGGACCGTCGCCGAGTTCGAGCCGGTGCTGCTGCTGGCCGGGGACCGGGACGCGAAGGCGGCACAGCGGGCCTGCGGGTCCGGGGTGGAGGTCGTCCCGGTCCCGGTGGATGACCTCTGGATGCGGGACACCGGACCGGTCTTCGTGCTCGGCCCCGACGGCGTCGCCGGCGTCGACCTCAACTTCAACGGCTGGGGCGGCAAGCAGGAGCACGGCCATGACCGCCGGGTCGCCCGCGCGATCCTGGCCGACGCACGGATCCCGCGGATCAAGGCCCCGCTCATCAGCGAGGGCGGCGCCGTGGAGGGCGACGGCCGGGGCACCCTGATGGTGGCCGAGAGCTCCCTCGTCAACGACAACCGCAACCCCGGCAAGACCCGCGCGGACCTGGAGCGGGAGCTCAAGGACCTGTTCGGCGCCCGGAAGGTGATCTGGGTGAAGGGCGTCAAGGGCAAGGACATCACGGACTATCACATCGACGCGCTGGCACGGTTCTCCGCGCCCGGCGTCGTGGTCCTCAGCACCCCCGCGCAGAACGCGCCCCGCAACGCCTTCACCGGTGCCTACGAACAGGCCCGCAGTGTCCTGGACCGGGCCGTCGACGCCCGCGGAAAGCGGATCGAGGTCGTCGAGCTGCCCGAGCCGTCGGACTTCGGGCGGCGCGGGAAGGAGTTCCTGGCCTGCTACGTCAACTACTACGTGGCCAACGGCGCGGTCGTCATGCCCCGCTTCGGCGACCGGAAGGCCGACAGCAGGGCGGCCGCGATCCTGCGGGAGCAGTATCCGGGACGGAAGGTGGTGCAGGTGCCGGTCGACAACATCGGTGAGGGCGGGGGCGGTATCCACTGCTCCACCCAGCAACTCCCCACGGCGGACCGGCGGTCACCGGACCCGGTAGCAGACCCGCTGACCGCACCCCGCGGCTGACGGGCCGGGGACCGTCCGGCCGGCGGCACGTCAGATGTGCCCGTCGCGGACGGCCTCCTCGGTCCGCCAGCCCCAGGCGGTGAGCATCCCGGGGGAGAGACCGGCGCAGTCGTCCGACGACAGCTCGCGCCCGGCCCGCTCGATCCGGGCCGCGTCCACCTGCCCCGTCGCCAGCATGGCGTCCCGCGCCCGGTCCCAGGTATCGGCCCAGAAACCGCTGAGGGGGCTGCCGGGCACCAACGGGGGGACATGGATCTCGGCGGCCACCCGGCTCAGGCCCTCCTCCCGCAACAGGTACGGACAGTCGGGCACCCAGGAGATGTCCGTACCGATGGACTGCCGGAGCCCGTGCCACATCGCCCGCATGACCGTGGTGTACGGGGTGGCCGGCGCCCCGGCGGTCGTCAGGTCCACGGCGTCGCTGAGCACCAGCACACCACCGGGCGCGACCAGTGAGGCCAGCTTGGTGATCATGCGGCGCCAGGAGCGCAGGTGCATCAGTACGAACCGTGCGTGGACCAGCTGGAACCGGCCGGGGGCAAAGTCCGGCGCGGTGATGTCGGCGGTCAGCGTCGACAGTCCCGGTGTCCGGTCGGCGTCCAGGGACCGGGTGTCACGGTCGACCGCGAGGACCGCCGTGACACCCGCCGACTCCAGCAGCCACCGCGCGAGGGTGCCGGTTCCCGCGCCCACGTCCAGACAGGACCACCCGGGCCCGGCGCCCAGCGCCGCCAGCCGGGCCGTGCTCACCTCGTCATAGGCGAGCGCACCCAGGTCGATACGGTCGGCCTCGCCGGTCTCCTCCGGACGGAACAGGCCTTCGCCGTAGCGCCCGGCTTCGGTACCCCGCACGTCCCCAGTATGACCGTGCCGCTCAGGGGTTTCCTGCTGTGGTGACCAGCTCCGTCTCCGGCTCGGCCACCGGAGCGACCCTGCGCCGGCCCGGGGCACGCCGCAGGACCAGCTGGAGGACCACCATCACCACACCGGTGGCCAGCGCGCTGTGCCACAGCAGCGCGTCCAGCCGGCCCGCCGAGAGATAGGCCCCCGCGGCCACCGCCGCCAGCGCACACACGCCCCGGTCCACGATGCTCTCGACGGACAGCAGGGTGGCCCGGGGCGCCCCCGCCGGGATGGCGTCGTTCACCAGCTTGCGCTGGAGCGGATAGGCGAAGCCGGTGACCGCGGCGAACACGCACAGCAGGGCGACCACGGTCCACGGTCCGCCCAGGGTGCTGCCCGCCAGCGTGCCCGCCATCGCCAGACTGAGCAGCGACACCCAGGCCACCGGTGACAGCCGCCTGCCGAGCCACTGCGGACGCGCCGAGGCCACCGCCTCCGCGACGGTCATCGCGGCCAGCACACCGCCGTGCGAGCTCTCCGGGATGCCATGGTCCAGCAGCACCGGCTGGAAGAGATTGACCTGGCAGATCCGGGAGAGCGTGAACACCGCGACGCCCTGCACCATGAGCAGCGCGAGCCAGGGAGTGGCCCACACCCAGCGCAGCGCGGAGACGGCATCGCGCAGGAACACCGGCCCGCCCGATGTCCCCTTGCCGCGGCCGGGGCCGCTGTGCCGCACCGTCGCCTGCCGCGGCAGCACCACGGCACAGACGAGCGAACCCGCCGCGCTCGCGGCGCTCAGCACATACGGCGTGGGGTGCGCGACGGCCATCAGCGGACCGACCAGCGGCCAGCACAGCACCTTCGCCGCCAGCCCCAGCGCCCGCGCCTGACCCTCGGCCTTCAGATAGTGCTCGCCCGCGCCCTCGGCCTCCAGGCCGTCGTAGAGATAGGCGCTGGCGGCGCCGGAGGTCAGCGAGCGGCCCGCGGCGATGGCCAGGAAGTGCACCAGGAAGCCGGTGTAGCTGGGCGCGAAGGCCGGCGCCAGGTTCGCCGCGGTCATCACGACGGCCCCGGCCCGCAGGCAGTTACGGGCACCGATACGGTCGGCCACCATCCCGGTCGGGATCTCGAAGAGGCAGAACGCGACGTAATAGATGCTCTGGATGCCGAAGATCTCCCCGTCGGAGAGTCCCGCCTCCCGCTGGTAGGCGTAGAAGACCGGCATCCACCACAGCAGGTTGAACAGCAGCTGGAAGCCGTTGTTCAGCCGGATGATCCGTCGGGCCCGTGGTGGCAGGGGCGCACCCGCCGGCCGGGACCGGCGGGTGCGCAGCGGGCCGGTGAACCGGCGGATCACAGCGCGTAGGGGCGGATCTGGACCAGGCGGAAGTCACCCTGATCGGTCATCAGCCACTCGATGTCCAGCGGATGGTCCACGTCGGTGTCGCTGAAGTGGGACTGGAGCAGCCGCCCGGTCAGCGCCAGCCGCGCCAGCTTGTCCCGGGTACCGACGGGCAGGTCCTGGCCGGACGAGCCGAGCGCGACGGTACGGCCGCCGCCCTCCACCGTGTTGTACAGGTACTGGAGCGGCAGCGTCGTCCCGTCGACGACCGTCTCGGGCGAGCCGGGGGAGCAGTTGAGGTAGACGTTGCGGAAGTCCTCGCGCCTGGTCGGATTGCAGGTGACCAGCACACCGCCGAGGTCCGCGGGCGCATACTCCTGGATGATCACGCCCATGTAGGTGTCGTCGAGGGAGATGCCCGCCTGGTGGCGCAGCCGGACACTGCGCGGCGACAGCAGGGAGGCCCACACCTGGCGTACCGCGTCGAGGAGTTCGTCCGCGCCGTGGACCGTGGTGATCGACTCGTAGACCCCGGCCGCGGAGAACCCGGGCAGGTCCTCGGCGTTGGAGGAGGACCGCACCACCAGACGCCTGCCGGTGGCCGGGCCGCCGGGCAGCGCCTGGGTGATCTGGCGGCTCACGTCCTCGGGCAGCGGGGTGTTCCGGATGAGCTGCTGCAAATGCAAACAGAGCGCGTCCAGCACGTCGACGGCGTCGAGTTCGAGCGCCATCTTGAGCTTGCCCAGGCCCTGTTGCACGGCCGGCGAGGACGTCAGAAAGCGGTGCTGAAGGGCGAAGGGGAGGGCGACCCCGTCGGGCGCCGCGATGACCCCGGCCACGAAGTCGGCCGCCAGGGCGCGCAGTTCCTCGGGTGTCGCGTCCTTGGCGCCGAGACGGGCCGCGAGGTGGCCGTAGAGGTCGGCGCGGGGTGGCCTCGGCCGCCCGTAGAAGGCGGTGAGGTCGGCGGTGCGGCTGTCGAGGACGTGATGGAGCTCGCCGAGGTTGGCGGCCTTGGTCCCGTACCGGTCCCGGTCGGCGCGGCGCAGCCGGTGCAGCCACAGCGCCGGCACGTCCTCCAGCAGCGGCGGTTCCATCCGGATCCGCTGCTGGTGCCAGGCCGGGGCCTCCAGCGTCGGGGCATGGGCCAGCGGGACGAGCGTGATCTCGTCGTCCTGGACCCGGTAGCGGACCCAGGCGCCGTCCAGCACGTCCGCGTCGACCATCCGCTCCAGGTCGCGGACGATCGCGTTGGGGATACCCCAGCCGGAGGCGAGGACATTGGTGTGCGAGAGCGGGGTGCCCGGCGAGGTGTTGAGGAAGCCGGCCACCCGCGGTACGTCGTCCGGCAGACACGGCATGGCCACGATGTCGGACCAGCCGAGCCCGTCAGCCGCGGCCGTGTACTCCTCAAGGGTCCGGAAGTAGCGGAGCCGGCCGACGGCCTCCCCCGGGTTGAGCGGGGTGCGGGTGCGGTTGCCGAACAGCTGATGGCCGAGGATCCGCGGCACGTGTACGTCGCTGATCGCGGCGAGTTCGTGCTCCTGCCCGTGGTTCGCCGGTTTCAGCAGCAGCGGCAGACGGCCGTCGACCCGGTGCCGGACGAAGGTGTAGAACTCCTCCAGCAGCCGGCCGTTCATGGTGTCGGCCTCGGTGGTCTCCAGCACGAGGAAGGGCCGCTCCCGGCCCTCGGCGTCCTCATCGGTGTGCAGCGAGAGCACACCCAGCAGGAAGCGGCGCTCGGGGTCCATGTAGACCGAGGCGTTGAAGGCGTCCAGGCAGGAGTCCAGCTCCGTCAGTTCCATGCCGAGGACGCGGGTGGCGATGTAGTTGACGTGGAAGGGGTGGACGGCGGTGTCGAGCAGATGCCAGGTGTCCTCGATCCGGTCCACCACGACCTTGAGGTACGGGTGACCGGCCAGCACACCCGAGAGCGTGCGGAACAGCGGCAGGGAGAGGTTCTCACCGATGACGGTGCGGTCGGTGACCGGGCCCGGGGCACCGGCGGGCAGAACGGCGGTGGTGGTCATGGGCGCACCTCCGTGGTGGGGCCGGCCGTGGGGAGCACCTTGGGCAGGGCGTCCACCAGGTTCCGGAAGTCATGGATCACGGTCTCCGGGTCGGTGGCGGACAACAGGCACAGCGCCGCCATGGTGTTGGCGCCCGCGGCCGGGTCGTACACCGGGACCGGCGCCCCGTCCGGGAGCGAGTTCTCGGCGACCACGGACAGATGGCTGCCGGCGCTGAGCGGTACCGCGTCCCGCACCGTCGGGAAGTCCCAGACCCGCTGGTCCGGCCAGGCATCACCGGCGCCGTCGACGGCCAGCACGACCAGGGAACCGGCCGCGCCGTGCGCCTCCTGCGGGGTGCGCACCTCGGCGGGCCAGGAGACCGGGCGCCCCAGCAGATGGTCGGTGAGCATGCCGATGAGGTCCAGGCCGAAGACCTCCTCGATCTGCGGGACGGTCATCGCCCCGCCGAACCGGGCGGCGGTCTCGATCACCCACATCTGCCCGTCGGCGCCGAGCTTGATCTCGGTGTGCGTACCGCAGTTCTGCAACCCCAGCGCATCGACGGCCTCGCGTGCCAGGGCCACGATGCGCCGCTGCGCGTCATGCGGCAGCGCCGCCGGGGTGATTCCGGCGCGTTCGGTGAACGGCTCCACCGTCGGCATCCGCCCGCTGAGACAGACCGGACGGAAGTCGCCGTGCACGACGACGCCCTCGACACTGACGTAGTCGCCCCAGCCCTCCTGGCCGAACCACCCGGTGGCGGTGCCCGGCACGATCTCCTCGACGAGGAAGTCGGCCCCGGCGCCGGCCACATGCAGCTCGGCATAACCCAGTTGCGCGGATTCGGCCATCACCTCCCGCGCCCGTTCCCAGGCCGCTGGGACGTCGTCGGCGGAGCGCAGGATCCGGTGGGCGGTGGAGCCGGCGCTCCAGGCGGCCTTCAGCAGCAGGGGGAAGCGGAGCGCGGCGGCCGCGTCGTGCAGATCCTGGGCGGTGGCGACCGGCCGGAACCGGGGCTGGGATATGCCCCGTTCCTGCCAGGTGCGCCGCATCATCCGCTTGTCGCGGGCCAGGGCGCAGCAGCCGCCGGCCCCGGCGAGGCCCAGCTTCTCGCAGGCCTCGGCGACCGCGACGACGGCGTACTCGGAGAACGTGACGACCGCGTCCGCGCCCACCGCCTGGGCCCGGGAGACGATCAGGGACACCAGGTCGCGCCGCTCGGACTCGGCGGGGCACAGCACCGAAGCGCACAGCCGGTCCGCGGACGCGGCCACGGTGGGAGGGAGCGCGCTGAGCGCCAGCAGGTGCACTGCCGACCGTGCGGCGACCCGTGACAGGGCGTACCCCAAGGGCGGACCACCCTTGGCATACACGAACAGCACCTTGCTCACTGGAATCCGACTCCTTTTCATACGTGGGAACCATCGGAACGGCTGGCAACGCCCGGCCCCCCGGATCCGAACGCCGTTCCCTCTAGCGAAGCAGCCGTGCGGCCCACCGTTCCCCTCTTCGGGCCGCAACCGCTCAGGCAAATGCCAGAGTTGTGGATACCGTCATTCCGTCGTGGAGGTTCCGTGATGCCGTATGGCGTCCCCGCGGCGCGGCAGATGTGAACGCGCGGATGTCGCCAGATCGGCCGAGAACCGGGCATGCCTGCCCGCACCGGGGGATACGCATGGCGGGGACGCGCCGTCCGAAACCCGTTGATCTCCTCACCACTAAGGGGCCCGTCGTGGACGAGACCAGTCTGAAGTCGCTGCTCGAACGCCTTCCGGTGTCCTGGTGGGAGGCCGACCGTGAGCTACGCGTGATCGACAGCGGCGGAGGCGCCTTCGACGACACGGTGACCGCCCAGCGGTTCCTCGACACCGTGCGCAAGGAACTCGCCGGGCCGGCCGAGGCACCCGAAATCAGCCATTGGCAGGCCCGCTTCGACGGCCGTGTCTTCGATGTGAACTGGCCCCTCGGCGTGCCCCGTCAGGGCCGCTCCCGTGGACTGGCGGTGGAGGTCGGCCCCCATACGGCCGGTCCCCGCCGCTACGACGCCTTCGCGGACCTCGCCCCCGCCGCGGCCTTCATCCGGGACGCGAACGGGCGCTACCTCTGGGCGAACCACGCCTACGCCCATCTGTACGGCACCACACCGGAGCACATCATCGGCAAGGACGTCGCCGACGTCGACGGCCCGGCCGACGCCGGCCAGGTCCTGAGCCTGGACCGGGAGGTGCTCGAACGCGGCAAACCGGTCCGGCACACCCTCACCTACCACCGCTTCGACGGCACCGGCGGCCAGGCGGTCGGCCATCGCTTCCCCGTCCGGGAAGGCAGCCAGCGGTGCGTGGCCGGCATCTACATCGACATCAGCGACTACACCCGCGCGCTGCGCCAGCGCCGGGAGGCCGAGGAGAGCCTGCATGCGCTGCGCGATCACAGCGGACTGCCGTGCGCCCTGATCTCCGCGGGCGGACGCATCCAGCAGGCCAGCGCCGCGGCCGCCGACCTGCTGCGGACCCGGCTCTCCGACCTCGTCGGCCGCCGCGCGCACACCGTGCTCGGCCCGGCTCCGGAATTACCGGGGCTGCACCGCAGCTGGCTCGATCTCATAGCCCGCCGCAGCCGGCGCATCCAGACCACCGTGGTGCTCATGGACGCCCGCGGTCAGCAGCGCCGCGCCCGGCTGCACCTGACGACGGTGGGCCGGAGTGCGGACCGTGCCACCAGTGTCTGGGCGGTCGTCACCCACCAGGGGCTGGCCCACGATCCGCACCCGCCGCTGACGGCCAGTCAGGTACGGATCCTGTCCCTGCTGGCAGCCGGCCACAGCAACGCGGAGATCGCCACCTCCCTGCACCTCTCCCGGCAGACCGTCGACTACCACCTCAGCCGTCTGCGCGATCTCCTGGACGCCCCGACCAGGCCCGCCCTGATCGCCCGCGCCTACGTCCTGGGCATCCTCGCCCCCCAGGCCTGGCCGCCCCGCTCGGCGACGGCCTGCCATCCGCACAGCGTCACCTGACGGCCCCGCCGCCGACAGCGCCTCCGGAGTGTGGGCCACCCGGCTGATTGTGGCCGTCAGGGGTTTGCTCCCCGCGGGTTGAACGCCGATGTGGGCCGACCGCGGCAGCACGATACGTCTGGCATCGGAAGGCAGAAGAGGCGAGGAGCGTCGTGAGAAGAATTGTGCAGGCGGGAACGGTCGTCGGGGCGTGCGGGCTGGTGCTGTTCGGCGGCGGAGCGGCCCAGGCGG
This sequence comes from Streptomyces lydicamycinicus, assembly GCF_000829715.2. Lineage (NCBI taxonomy): Bacteria > Bacillati > Actinomycetota > Actinomycetes > Kitasatosporales > Streptomycetaceae > Streptomyces > Streptomyces lydicamycinicus. The sequence continues at coordinate 556,303 of NZ_BBNO01000007.1, forward strand.
TGACCTTCCCGGACTCGCTGCTCTCCGCGGTGGCGGACGCCGATGTGGGCACGCTGAACGGCACGGTCAACGGGGTGGTCTGCAACAACCGCCTGGGCCAGATCCACTACAGGTCACCGGTGTTGGCGTCTCCCCACGCCTGTGTGAACGGGCCGGTGCACAGCGGCAACAGCCTGAACAGCGGCAACTTCATCAACCACGGGAACCCGAACAACAGCGGGAACCTCTCCAACACCAACGGAACCACCAACGGCGCCAACTCCGTCACGGGCGCTTCGTCGGGCAGCGGCAACAACATCCAGCGCATCCTCGGACTCGGGCTCTTCCACCACTGATCCGGACACCGCGCCGACGGATACGGCACCGCTCCGGCCCCGGAACGCCCGGGGCCGGAGCGGCTCAACGCGCCCGAAGCGCCTCAGTCGCGGTGATGGTGGATGTGCTGCTCGTTGTTGCCGGACTTGGTCGCCGTGCCGGTCGTGCCGCCGGTGTCCTCGTTGGTGTTGCCGTTGGTGTTGGTCGGACTACCGCTGTTGCTGACCGTGCCGGCGACATGCACGTTCTGCGATCTTCTGGGGTTTCCGCTGAGGACCGGGCCGTTGATACAGAATCGGGCCCGGTGCGCGCAGCGGAATCTGGCGTCGAAGCGGGCGACGGTGTCGCTGTTCGAGACCCCGTCGCCGCCGGACGATTCGGCCCACGCCAGGGTGGGCGAGACCGTACCCGCGGCCAGGAGCAGACCGCAGGCTCCTGCCATCACGACATTGACGCGTGCCGAATTCTTCACTGTGTGCTCCTGCACTCATGGTGGGTCCCCGGGGATCTTGCTATCCCGGATGCCCCGCACCACCAAGCCTGAGCAACGGCCAGTCCCGACTATTCACCCTGTCCGATTATGGGATTCACCGTGACGGCCCTGGACCGCGCCGCCCTTCCCGCGGCCCGCGGGAAGGGCGCGCGCTCCTACCGTCCGGCGATCGCCTCGGCGAGGGCGAGAACCCGGCGGGCGTCCTCGACATGCAGGTTCTCGATCATCCGGCCGTCGACGGTGACCACGCCGCGCCCTTCGCGGGTGGCTTCGTCGAAGGCGTCAATGACCTTCCGCGCGTGGGCGATCTGGTCGGCGGACGGAGCGAAGGCCCGGTTGCACGGTTCGACCTGCGACGGATGGATGAGCGTCTTGCCGTCGAACCCGAACTGCCGGCCCTGCACGCACTCGGCCTCGAACCCCTCGGCGTTCTTCACGTCGTTGTAGACGCCGTCCAGGATCGCCTTGCCGGTGTCACGGGCCGCCAGCAGTGCCAGGGAAAGCCCGGTCAGCAGCGGGGCCCGGCCGGGAACATGCTCGGCGTGCAACTCCTTCGCCAGGTCGTTGGTGCCCATCACCAGCACGGTGAGGCGTTCGCTGGCGGCGGCGACGGCACGGGCGTCCAGCATCGCGCGCGGGGTCTCGACCATGGCCCAGATGGCCGTACGGTCCGGAGCGCCGGCGGCTTCGAGGGCGCGCTCGACCTCCCGGACGGTGTCGGCGGAGTCCACCTTGGGCACCACCACCGCGTCCGGGCCGGCCTCGGCGGCGGCCCGGAGGTCGTCGGCGTGCCAGGCGGTGCCGGGCCCGTTGACCCGGATCGTCACCTCCCGGTAGCCGTATTCCCCCGAGGCCGCGGCGGCCGCGACCCGCTTGCGGGCATCCGCCTTCGCATCGGGGGCGACGGCGTCCTCCAGGTCGAGGATCAGCGCGTCGGCGGGGAGGGACTTGGCCTTCTCCAGGGCGCGTTCATTGGCACCGGGCATGTAGAGCACGGAGCGGCGCGGTCGCAGGATCGCGTCGGACACGGGTCTTACTCCTTTTCGGCCGCGGCGTAGGCGTCGCGCAGCTCGGGGTCGCGGGCGGCGAGGGCATCGGCGAGTTCGGCGACCACCTGGCACTGCTTGTACGTGGCGTCGTCCTGCATCTTGCCGTCGATCATCACCGCACCGGTGCCGTCGCCCATCGCCTCGATGACCCGGCGGGCCCAGGCGACATCGGCGGGCGCGGGGGAGAAGACCTTCTTGGCGATGGCGATCTGCACCGGGTGCAGGCTCCAGGCGCCGACGCAGCCCAGCAGGAAGGCGTTGCGGAACTGGTCCTCGCAGGCGGTGACGTCCTTGATGTCACCGAACGGCCCGTAGTACGGCAGGATGCCGTGCGCCGCACAGGCGTCGACCATCCGCGCGAGGGTGTAGTGCCACAGGTCCTGCTGGAAGGTGGCCCGCGGTGCGTCGGCGTCCGCGCCGTGCGGGTCCTCCCGGACCAGGTAGCCGGGGTGTCCGCCGCCGACCCGGGTGGTCTTCATCCGGCGGCTGGCGGCGAGGTCGGCGGGACCGAGCGAGATGCCCTGCATCCGGGGGCTGGCTCCGGCGATCTCCTCGACATTGGCGACGCCGGTGGCGGTCTCCAGGATGGCGTGCACCAGGATCGGCCGCTGGATCCGTGCCTTGGCTTCCAGCTGGGCGAGCAGCCGGTCCACGTAGTGGATGTCCTCGGCGCCCTCGACCTTGGGCACCATGATCACGTCGAGCTTGTCACCGATCTCGGTGACCAGCGTCAGCAGATCGTCCAGCGCCCACGGCGAGTCCAGGCTGTTGATCCGCGTCCACAGCTGGGTGTCACCGAAGTCCGTGGCCTTGGCGATCTTCACCAGACCCGACCGGGCGGCTTCCTTGCGGTCGGCGGCGACCGCGTCCTCCAGATTGCCGAGCAGTACGTCCACGGTGGGCGCGATGGCCGGCACCTTGGCGGCCATCTTCTCGTTGCCCGGGTCGAAGAAGTGGATCATCCGGGACGGCCGGAACGGTACCTCGCGTACCGGTGTGGGCGCCCCGACTGCCAGCGGGCGGAAGAAGTCCTTCGGGGAACGCATGCAGTCTCCCTGGTCGGCTCGGAGGGAGGATCGCCGCCGGTGCCCGGCGGCGCCCTTGCGGCCCTCACTCTAGGCCCGACCAGCGGCAACATTACTGACCAGTATGTGTGCCGTTGGTCACCGTCGGCGAGGGGACGGCATCGGGCACACAGGGCGTCAGCGGCGTTTCCGGACCCCTGGATTCCCGCCCGTCGCGACCCGTTCAGGACCCCAGACAGTCGACGAACTTCACCCGGTCGCCCGCACCCTTGATGAAGTCCTGCGGGGAGTGATTGCGCAACCGGCACATGTCATAGCGGGCCCGGGGCCCGGCGCCGCCGCCGTCCTGCTCGTAGGAGTGCTGCCCGGACAGCTGGCAGGAGTCGTACCGCACGAGCGGGCCCTGGGAGCCGATGCGGTAGCGATGGGGGCTGCTCTCCTCGGCGAAGGACTTGAAGGCGTTCGCGGTGTCGTCACAGTCGTTGAAGTGCACCGTGCCGCTGTCCCAGGCGCAGTCGATCACGACGGTGTCCGGGGCACGCACCTCGAAGCGGATGTCCTCGGCGTGGAAGCGCTGTACGGAGTCGTGGTGCGGACCGCGCGGGAAACGGAAGAAGGTGCTGGTGCGCCCGTAGTCGCCGGAGTCCTCGGGGCGGCGGCCGGTGATGATGTAGGAACCGCCGCGGCAGGTGATGGAACCCCCGTAGGGGAACTCCAGGAAGTTGCCCCAGGCGTACTCGACCTTCATGTCGTTGAACCAGTAGTTGAGGAACTGGTCCTGCTGGCGGTGGCTCACCGACTTCTCGGACAGCCCGGAGTACAGGAACGCCTTGCGATAGGCCCCGCCCACCCGGCAGGCGTCCCAGCGCATCTCCGAGTTGGTGTTGCTGCCGTCGAGGGCCAGACCGTAGGTCCACTCGCCGGTCCACTCGCATTCGGTGAAGCGGTAGTCCTGCGCCTGACCGGTCGAGTAGGAGTAGAAGAACGAGGCACCGGGGGTGGCGGAGACAAAGCCCAACTGCTCGAACATCACATTCGCCCAGCTGTCCTCGTTGCGGCACAGATAGGTGGTGTCGCCCTCGGGCGGCGCGAAGAGCAGCTGCGTCATACGTTTGCCGGCCCCGCGGAACCGTAAGCCATTGGCCTTGAGCTTTCCCCCGGTGGCGTTGAGCAGCGCATGGGGCTTGCGGATGAGATAGGTGCCGGCCGGTATGTCGATCACGGTCCGGCCGATGTGGTCCCACACCCGGCCGGCCGCGTAGGAGTACGCACGGGCGAACGCCCGGCTGTCGTCGGTGCGTCCGTCGCCCTTGGCCCCGAAGTCCGCGACCACATCGATGACGTCCTTGCCCTTGGGCTTGTGGCCGGTGACCACGGGGGCCCTGGCGTCGTCGGACGACTGCCGGGAGGCAGGGGCCGCCGGATCGCATCCGGTGAGCGCGGCCGCCAGCGCCGCGGCCGTACCCGCCAGCACCGTCCGGCGATCGGCGCCACCGGTTGACGAAGAGGTCCTGCCTGTCATGATGTTGCTCCTTCGGGGGTCCATTCATCAGGTGGGGGACATGAGCCAGTTCGGATATGCGATCAGACAGCTGTCTGCGGCCCAGAAATCCGCGAAGGGAGTGTCCCTGTACTCGCGCTATGTGAACCGGCCGGCCGGCCGGGTATTAGCCGCCGTGGGCTACAGCCTCAAACTGACACCCAATCAAGTCACCATGATCAGCGGGGTTTTCACCTTTGCCGGCGTGGTCATGATTGCGGTGCTCCGCCCCTCGCCAGCCGCGGCGGTGGCCATTTTCGCGGCACTGGTCCTCGGTTTCGCCCTCGACTCCGCCGACGGGCAGCTCGCCCGGCTGACCGGCACGGGCAGCGCCGCGGGGGAGTGGCTGGACCATGTGGTCGACTGCGCGAAGATGCTCGCCCTCCACATGGCCGTACTCGTCTCGTTCTACCGCCACTTCGGCCTCTCCGACCCTCGGTATCTGTTCGTACCCGTCGCCTTCCAGTTCGCCGCGGTGATGGTCTTCTTCGGTGGCATCCTCACCGAACAGCTCAAGCGCGCCGACCGGCTGCGGAGCGGTGCGGGCGGGCCGGCGCCCGCGGCACCCGCCTCCACGCTGCGCTCCGTCGCCCTGCTTCCGGTCGACTACGGCGTCTTCTGCGCCCTGTTCCTGCTGTTCGGCAGCCGGGATGTGTTCCTGGTGCTGTACTGCTGCCTGCTCGTCGCCCATCTGCTGTTCATGGTGGCGTTCCTGGTGAAGTGGTACCGCGAGTTGTCCGTCCCCGGCCGCTGACCGGCCGGGGACGGACACTCACCAGGGCGGACGCCCCGGGCCGGTCACGCGGAATTCGCGAGCCCGTCGAGCACCTTGCGCAGCAGGGTGCTCGACGTGTGCACGGTGTAGGGGAAATAGATCACATCGACCCCGACCGTCGCGAAATCCCTTTCGAGCTTGTCGCCCTTGCTCGTCCCCCGCCAGTCGTCGCCCTTGAAAATGACGTCGAACCGTACCTGCTGCCAGGTCTCCAATTTGTCGGGCACCGTCTCGACGAACGCCGCGTCCACGAATCGGACGCTGCGTACGATCTCCAGCCGCTCGGCCAGCGGAATGACCGGTGCCTGCCCTTTCGCCTGCACCGCCATTTCGTCCGAGACGACACCGGCCACCAGATAGTCGCACTGGCTTTTGGCGTGCCGGAGAATGTTCAGATGCCCGACGTGGAATAGGTCGTAGACCCCGGGCGCATAACCTACTCGGTGCGTCATTTACCCCCCACTCGGCATACGGTCAGTTTCTGGCGGTCACATAGACCGGGCCATTGCGCCCGGACACATTGGTGCCGTCGGTGACCTCGATCGAGTACCGGTGCTGAGCCCCGGGCTCCACGGTGTCCGTGTAGCTCATGTTGGGCCGGTTCCAGTAGCGCGAGTCCTGGTTGAGCGAGGTCAGATACTCGCCGTCCCGGTAGATCTTGTAGGTCAGGACACCGTCGTCCCGGTCCCACGAGGCCTTCCAGTTCAGCGTGATCTTGCCCCGGGACCCGCTCGCACCGCTGAGCAGCGGCACCTGCGGCGCCCCGGTGTCCGGCGCCGCCGTGAACCGGGTCAGGCCCTGCTGCGGCGCGTCATTGACGGTGGTGAACTCGCCGCCCGCCCACAGAACGCCGTCCGCCATGGTCAGCGCCCGCGGGCCGATCTGCTCGCCGATCCCGTCGTTGGTGTCCGGGAACCACGGCAGGATCGTCTTGTCCGAGATCGACTGCGCCAGGAAGTGCTGACGGTTGCCGATGTCGGTGAAGCCGCCCGGGGTGTTGGAGCAGTCGTGCGCGTGGGAGCCGCTGTAGAGGACGCCCTTGTAGGGCAGGACCGCCTGGGTGGCGCCCAGACAGGTGTCCTTCCAGAGCTGCCCGCCGTCCGACAGCCGGCCCGCCGCGCGGCCGTCGAAGACCCCGCCGCCGGTGCCCTCGGCGCCCAGATAGAAGTTGGTCCCGTCGTTCACGAGGGACTTGACCGCTGAGCGGTTGGGGATCCAGCCGGTGAAGGAGTTGACGACCCGGCCGGTGGTGGCATCGAGCCCGGCGAGCGCGTGCACCCCGAAGAGGCTGCCGTTCACCGAGGTGAACCGGCCACCGATGATGACCTTGTTGAGCTGGGGGGCGACCGTGATGGCGTTGACCGACGGGGTGGGGTCGTTGCCGACCGAGGAACCACGGATCGTCGCCTTGAACGGGAGCAGCTCGCCGTCGGGCCGCAGGGCGGCGACCCGCTCACGGGTCTGCCCCTGGACGGTGCCGAAACCACCGCCGATGTAGACGGTGTCGTCGGTGACGTCGAGGGCCCGTACGGTCGAGCTGACCGTCGGCTGCCAGTCCGCCCCGATGGTGCAGTCATCGGTGTTGAGGGCGGCCGTGTTGGACCGGCCCACCGGGCCGGCCTTCCCGAACGAGCCGCCGATGTAGACCGTCGAGCCGTCGGGTGAGGCCTTCATGGCCCGGATCGTGCCCGTGCCGCCGGTGAACGCCGGGGCGCACGACAGCGGTTCACCGGTCTTGGCATCGAAGGCCGCGAAGTTCTTACGGGCGAGTTCACCGGTGCCGGGGGCGGCGCCCGGCGGCCGGATATGGCTGAAGGTGCCTCCCACATAGACGATGCCCTTGGCGTAGGCCATGGCCCACACGATGCCGTCGGTCTGCCAGGTGCGCAGCGGATCGGCGGTGAGGGTCGTTTCGCCGGCGGCCTGAGCCGGGCCGGCGGAAAGGGCCGTTGACGCGGTGCCGAGCACCGCGGCGGCGAGCAAGAGATGGACAGGTCTGCTTCGTTGGCGCACAGGTCCCCCCTGGAAGCATGGCGCGATCGGAATTGTCAGGGTAGGACGTGGGTACGCGACGAGTTCTGTGCGGAAATGAGCCCAACGTTCACGGTGAGTTTCCCGAACCGCGCTTGCGCAGCGCCCCGAAGAACTCCCCTACCCCCAGCGGCAAACGATAGCGCCAGACGGCGGCACAGAAAGCCCCAATGGCTAAAACAATTCCCAAAAGCGCGCCCGGAACGGTGTCCCCGAAAAGCGTCCGCAGAGCGAACACCGGGAGCGCCACCGTCACGACGCCGAGCACCGCGGCACACCGATAGCCCCGGTCGACGGTGCGAAAGCCCAGGCGGTAGCGGGCCAGCAGCGCGGAGGCACCGTTGTCCACCACGATCGCCAGGCCCCAGGAAACCGCCGCCCCCAGCACCCCGTAGCGCGGAACCAGCCAGATTCCGCTGCCCAGTTGGACCACGAACGCGGAGCCCGCAACCACCAGATTCCAGACGCTCCGCCCGGCCATGAGGATGACCGTCTGCGCATTGCCGACACCGACATTGACCAGACAGGCGGCCGCCAGGACCACCAGCCCCGCCGCGCCACCGCCGAAGCCGGGACCGAAGAGCGACAGCACGGTCCGGGGGAAGGCGGCGAGGACCAGGAACACGGGCCAGGAGAAGAGCGCGATCCAGCGGGTCGACAACCGGTGCAGATGCCGCGCCCCGTGCCGGTCGTCGCCCGCCAGCAGCCGGCTGATCTGCGGTGCCACCGCCAGCCTGATCGCCAGCTGGAGCAGGCTCCCCGCGGTGACCAGCCGTCCGATCGCCGTGTAGATGCCGGCGTCGGTGCCGGTACCCAGCACCGACAGCAGGATCACCCCGATCCACACCGCGGCGATGTCGAAGACGGAGGAGACCGCCCGCGGTCCGGCGAATGCCCAGAACTCCCGTACCCGCGACGGCGGTTGCCCGGATCCCGGATGCGTACGGCGGGACCGGCGCAGCGAGACGCCGGCCGCCACCGCACCCAGCACCCCGGGCGCCAGCCAGGCCACCGAGAGACCGGTCACGCTCGGTGCGACCAGGACCAGCGGCACCGCGAGGAGTACCCGCAGGGCCGGCTTGCCGATCTGTTCCACGCCCACGAAGGGCACCACCGAGCCGTAGCCCCGGGTGGCCCCGAGCAGCACCAGCGCCACCGTCGTCACCGGCAGGAACACCGCGAACAGCCGAATGAGCGCGGCGGCCTGGCCCGGGTCCAGCTCGGGCAGCAGCAGACCGGCGAGCCCGGGGGAGCACAGCAGCACGGCCGCACCCGTGGTGCTCGCCAGCAGCGTCGGCAGGACCGAGATCCGCAGCAGGGCCGGTACCCCGGCGCCGCCGCTGAGCTCCAGGTCCCGGGAGACGAAGCGGACCAGCGCGGTATCGGCGCCCAGCTTCAGCGCGTTGCTCAGGATGGTGAAGGCCGCGACCCCCGTGAACACCGCACCGGCCCCGCGGGCCCCGAGACCGTGGGTGATGACGGCGACGAGGACGAACCCGAACAGCGCGTTGGCGGCCGAGCCCGCCAGGCCGAACATGCTGCCGCGGGCGGTGCTGCCGACCCCGCGCCCGCCGGCCCCGGCCGCTCCCGCCGCCGGTGGCGCGGGCCGCCCGCCCGACCCCGCCGGACGGATGGCCGTCATCCGCGCAGCGAGGTGGTGTCGGTGTCGACGGACGCGCCGTCCTGCGGTGCCGGTCCGAGAAGAGGCGGCGGCGGGCCCGGCCGCGGCGGCGGTGCCACCGGGGCCGTCCGCGCACGGCCCCGGCCGCGCTTGCGGTGGGTCGGTCCGCCGTCCGTCAGCCGGCGCAGCGACGTCCCGCGGCTGCCCTTGTCCAGGACGGCCCCCAGGATGTGCCCGCCGGCGCCGGTGATCAGCTCCCACACCCGGTCCAGATCGTCCCGGCGGACCTCGTTGAGATCACACACCACCACGACACCGGCCGCCTGCTTGGCGACGGCCAGCCCGTCCGCATGCGACAGCAGCGGCCCGGTGACGACCACGACATTCTCGTTCGGGCCGGACGGGGTGTTCAGCAGCCGCGCGAACTGCGGTGAGGACAGGGCACGCGCCGGGTTGGGCACCTCCCGGCCCGGCAGCAGATCGAACCGCCCGTCCACCCCCGCGTCCACGGCGAGCCGCTCGCCGTCCGCCCAACTGCCCGGCACCGGACGGCCGTGACCGTGATGCAGCGGCAGCCGCCGGGCGAGCTGCGGAGTACGCAGATCGGCCTCCACCAGCAGGATGTCGTTGCCGATCTCGGCGAAAGCGCCGGCCAGGTTGACCGCGACCGACACCGCCTCCGCATGCTCCCGGGGAGAGACGACCAGCAGACTGCCCCGTCCCGCGAAGCGCTGGTCGTGCACCAGCCGGAAAGCGATCGTCCGGTAGGCCTCCGCCCGGTTGCCGCGGCCGGTCCGCCCGACCTCCAGCAGCTCCGCACCGCCCTGCCGGCGCGGCAGGATGCCGAGCACCGGTGCCCGCAGATTGTCCTGCACATCCGCCACCGACCGGACCCGCGGCTCCAGCACCGAGCGCACCCAGGCCGCCAGAATGCCCAGCACCAGCCCGACCACGGCCCCGGCGAGCAGCAGCACGACGAGACCGGGGCTGGACGGGAAGGCCGGCGGATCGCCCTTGCGGACGATGTCGCCGGGCGTGGTGTCGAGGGACTTCAGGCTGGAGATCCGCCCTTGCAGATCCGCTATCTCCGACACCAGATTGCTGCGCTCGGACTCATCGGTGGCCCGCCCCCCGCTCCCGGCCGCGATCCGCCGGTCCAGCACCTTGCGCTGCTCCTGGAGCGGCTTGAGTTCGGTGCTCAGCTTGCCGACGGTCTTGTCTATCCGCTGGGTCGCGGCGTCCTGCCGGTAGTTCAGATACGCATGCACGAAGGCGTTGACGAGCGCGGCCGCCCGGTCCGGGGAGTCCGCGTCGTACTCGAACATCAGGGTCTGGGTCTCGGGCGGATTGCTCACCCGCAGATCCCGCTGGAGCCGGGCCGGATCGGTGGTCAGCTTCAGGGCCTTGGCCGCACCGGCCGCGACCGACGCGCTCTGCGCGATCTGCCGCTCGGTGCCCATGCTGATCTGCTTGTCCACCGAGACCCCGCCGGCCTCGAAGGGCGCCGTACTGATCGCATGCACCACGACCTCGCCGGTCGCGGTATAGGTCGAGCCGCCGAGCAGGGACACGGCGCCACCGCCGAGCATGCCCAGCACCAGCCCCAGCACGACCAGGGCCCGGTACCGGAAGAGCTGGCGCAGCTGGTCCCGGATCTGGTCCGGCTCCTCCGCGGGCTCGTCGAAGACGCTCACGTACGTGCTCCTCCTGTGGGTAGCGGCAAGGCGGTGCGGTGTGCGGGGGACGCCGGGGCGCCCGCGGGGTCCGCCGCGGACGGCGGAAGGGTCCGCCGTCCCGGCTTACGGGTGATCAGTAGCGGGATGCAGACCAGCAGGGCGAGCGGGCCCACGATGGCCATCAAACTGCCGCGGAGCAGCACCAGTTGATAGAAGCCGAAAGCCGGCACCAGCAGCGCGGCGAGGGTCCCCGGGCGCCGCCGCAGCCGGTGCCGGAGGTCGTCGATCCGCCGCCCCACCGCGCCGATCAGACCGAAGACGGCGATGACCGACGGGAAGCCGGCCCACATGTACGACTCGATCCACAACGGCGCGGAGAGGTTCTCGAAGGTGTAGCCGGCGTGCCGGGCGAGCAGGATGCCCGCGTCATCGGGCTTGCCGGGCCAGACGGCACGCGGCACGAAGAACAGCGGGGGCCCCAGCGCGGCCGTCGGCGTGAAGCCATGCGTACGGACGTAGTCCACACCCGTCTCGATCTGCTGGAACGCGTCATAGTCACCGTTGGACGTGAACTGCTCGGCCAGCGACACGACATGGACCGGCTCCCGCTTGTCGTAGCGGAAGTAGTCGCTGTAGGGGAAGACGATCAGAACCACGGCCGCCACGGCCGCCGCGCCCATCCGGAACGCCCGCGGTCCGCGCAGCCAGGAGGCGCTGAAGACCAGCGCCAGCAGAACCGTTCCGGCCCAGAAACGCGGCTGGCTGATCGGGTTGTTGACCACCACGTTCACCGCGATCAGCAGCGGCAGCAGCAGCCACCGCAAGCCGCGCAGGGTCCGGTCCCCGGCGGTGAACCGCGGTACGTGCACCAGCCCCACCAGCGCCCAGAAAGCCGGCACCGAGAGGGCCCAGGCGGCCATCGCCCGGTCCGCGGACGCGGCCGGCGCGGCCTGTGCCGCGGCCTCGTTGGCGGCCTGCCGGCTGAGGAAGAACGCCGACAGTCCGCCCTGCCCCGGGATCAGCGCGACCGCCAGCAGCAGCGCCAGACCGCACAGCAGCAGCACCCGCCCCGGCGACAGCCGCCGGGCCAGCACCGGTTCGAGGAGCACGGAGGTGCGCGACGACCGCCAGGACGCCACCGCCGACCCGGCGCTGTAGGCGAGAAGTCCCGTCTCCACCACGGCCGTTGTCAGGAACGCGGTGTTCGCGTCGACCATGAATCCCCGGGGGTAGGCGTCCGTCGCGAGCATCGCCAGCGGCGCGAGTCCCAGCCACACGTAGGAAAAGAGCCAGAAACCGAGGGCGATCAGCCGCGCCCGGACGTCCGTCAGCACCCGTGCCAGCGCCGCACCCGTGTGCACCACCACCACGCACTGCACGGCCAGCGCCGCTCCGAGGCGGGCGTCGAGCGACTGGAGGATCAGCACCGGAAGCAGCACCACCAGCAGCAGCGCCCAGCAGCACAGTGCGGCGACGCCCCGCACGGGCACCACGGCGCCCGGACGTTTTCCGCGCAGCATCGGCCCACCTCCCCCCAACTCCCCACCAGCGACCACAATCTAAGGGACATCAGGAAAACAAGGTCGCCTTCGGGACACAATCGCAACGCAATTCACAGCCCGCGGGCCCCGGCAGCCTCCTACGATGACCGCACATCCAGAGGGGGGCCATTCGTGGAAGACTCGTTCGCGGGCCGGTGCGTGCTCGTGGTCTCGACCAACTACGCACCCGAACACACCGGCATAGGGCCGTACTCGACCCAGATCGCCGAGCACCTGGCCGCATCCGGCGCCGACACCCATGTCCTGGCGGGCATGCCGCACTATCCCGCCTGGCGGGTCGCGGACGGCTACCGCGGCCGATGGCGCGTCCGGGAACGCCGCGGCGGGGTGACCGTGCACCGCCGGCGGCACACCGTTCCGCCGCACCAGACCGCCCTGCGCCGGGCCCTGTTCGAGGCGAGCATCCTGGCCCACAGCGCCCTGACACCACCACGTATCCGACCCGACGTGGTGCTCACCCAGATGCCGAGCCTGGCCGGGGGAGTACTCGGCGGGCGGCTGGCACGGCAGGCCGGCGTACCGCACGTCGTGGTCGTCCAGGACCTGATGGGGGCCGCCGCCGAGCAGAGCGGCATCCAGGGCGGGGGCCGGGCCGCTGCCCTGGCCGGGGCGGTGGAGGCGCGGGTGCTGCGCCAGGCGGCCGTCGTCGGCGTGGTGCACGAATCGTTCGTGGACCGGGTCACGGCGATGGGCGTGCCGCGTGCACGGGTGCATGTGGTGCCCAACTGGACCCATGTGCGGGGTCCGAGCGGCGACCGGGACCGCACCCGGGCGCGGCTGGACTGGTCCGCCGGGGAGACCGTGGTGCTGCACGCCGGCAACATGGGCCTCAAACAGGGGCTGGAGGTACTGGTCGAGGCCGCGCGGCTCGCCGGTCAGGAGGCCGCGCCCGTGCGCTTCGTGCTCATGGGAGACGGCAACCAGCGGGCGCAGCTGGAACGGCTCGCCGCGGATGTCCCCGCGCTGTCCTTCCTGCCGCCCGCCGACGCCGAGGACTTCCCCGAGGTGCTGGCCGCCGCCGATGTGCTCGCGGTGACCCAGAAGGCCTCGGTATTGGACATGAGCCTGCCGTCCAAGCTGACCTCGTACTTCATGACCGGCCGGCCGGTCATCGCCTCGGTGGCCGCCGAAGGGGGCACCGCCCAGGAGGTCCTGCGCTCGGGCGCCGGGACGGTGCTCGCCCCGGAGGACCCGAAGGCGCTCCTCGCGGAGGTCCGGGCGCTCGCCGACGATCCCGGGCGGGCGGCGCGGCTGGGAGCCCGGGGCCCGCAGTACGTCGAGCAACGGCTCAGCAGCCGGGCCGGTCTGGAGCGGATCACCGAACTGCTGCGGATCGCGCGGGCCGCCGGACGGTAGCCGCAGGCGGCGGGGGCGCCGGCCCCCGCCGCCCCGGTCATCGTGCGCCGGGCCGGGTGAGGGACCCGTACCACCCCTCCAGCCGGTCGGCCACGGCCGCCAGCGAGAACTCCGCCTCCACGGCCGCCCGGCCGGCCCGGATGACGCGCTCCCGCAGCGGACGGTCCTCCAGGAGCCGCAGCACCGCATCCGCCAACTGCTCCGGCGAACCGTCGGTCACCACGGCGGCCTCGCGCCGCCGGAGCGTACCGGCGATCCCGCAGCTGCCGGTGCAGACCACCGGGGTGCCCACCGCCAGGGACTCCAGCACACTCATCGGGAACGGCTCGTCGACGCTCGGCAGCACATACACGGTGGCCCGCGCCGTCCGCCGCACCGCGGCGTCATGGTCGAGGGCCCCGCCGTACGTCACGACCTCGCCCAGCCCCTCCTCGGCGATCAGCCGCCGCACCTCCGCCAGCCGCCCCTCGTCCGAACCGTGCAGGGTGAAGGACACCTCGGGCCGTTTGCGGTGCACCAGCGCCGCCATCCGTACGAAGGCCTCCGGGCGCTTGCGGCTCTGTAGCCGTGCGAGGAAGAGCACATCGGTGTCGCTGCGCTCGCCGTCGGCCGGGCGGGAGCGGACCCCGTTGGGGAGTCTGACCAGCCGCGGTCCGCGCGGGCCCAGCACCTTCCGCAGCCCGGTCTCCTCGTCGTCGGTGAGCACCAGGGCCGCGGCCGCCCGCCGCAGCAGTGGGACATACACCCGGTCGAAGAGCCGGGCCACCGCCGAGCCCCGGGGCTGGACCATGCCATGGGTCTGCACGAGGAAGGGCCGGCGGCGCACCACGGCCACCGCGAGCGCGGCCAGGGACACCAGGTCCCGCCCGGCGTGCAGATGCACTGCGTCGGCCCGGCCCACCCGCCGCCAGAGCGTGGGCAGCAGCCCCGGGTGGAACAGGCCCAGGAAACCCTGCCCCGGCACCAGCGTGCGCGCGGTCCGGGCGCGCAGCGGCACCCCGTCCACCGACCGCGGGGGCGCGCTCCGGCCCCGCCACAGCGAGACCAGCTCCACCTCGTGTCCCCGTGCGGCCAGTTCGCCCAGCTGCCCGGTGGCCACGCTCACCGGACCGCCGTAGGCCCCGTCGTCGCTGACCAGCGTCACCACATGGGTGATCCTCATACGGCACCTCCGGTGGTGTGCACGGCCCCCGGCGGCACATCGCGGTGGGCGACCACGCCGGCCCCGACCACCGCATCGGCTCCGACGGTGACGCCGCGCAGCACCATGGCCCGGGCGGCCACCCAGGAACCGGGCTCCAGCCGGATCGCTGCGTTGTCGAACTCGAAGGTGGGCGACCGGCGTTGGTGGCTTCCGGTGCACAGCACGGCGCCCTGGGACACGCAGACATCATGGCCGATACTGATCGGCTCCAGGTTGATCAGCCAGGAGTCCTCGCCCACCCAGACGTCATCGCCGACCGTCAGCTTCCACGGCCACTGCACCCGTACCCGGTGCCGGATGAGCACCCGTTCGCCGACCCGGGCGCCGAAGAGCCGCAGCAGCGCGGGCCGCAGCCGCGGCGGGAACCACCACTTCATGAACAGGACATTGAGCACGACGAACCAGGCGACCTGGGTCAGCAGTCCCCGGCCCTTGTCATAGCCGGCGCCGGTGAAGCCGCGCAGCCGGCGGTCGGTGGCGGTGACCGTCATCGGTCCACCCGCACCCGGTGACCGGAGAGCTCGTCCGCCAGCTGCCGGACGTCCGACTCGACCATGATCCGGGCGAGTTCGTCGAACTGCACCTTCGCCGACCAGTCCAGCCGGCTCTTGGCCTTGGACGCGTCACCGATGAGCGCGTCCACTTCGGAGGGCCGTTCGTACTTCGGGTCGAAGCGCACACTGCGCTCCCAGTCCAGCCCCACCGCGTCGAAGGCGGCCTGGAGGAAGTCCCGTACGGTCGCGGCCACTCCGGTCGCCACCACATAGTCGTCGGGTTCGTCCTGCTGGAGCATCAGCCACATGGCCTCGACGTACTCCGGGGCGTAACCCCAGTCGCGGACGGCGTCGAGGTTGCCGAGGTAGAGGTGCTCCTGTAGGCCCGCCTGTATGCGGGCCACCGCGCGGGTGATCTTACGGGTCACGAAGGTCTCGCCGCGCCGCGGGCTCTCGTGGTTGAAGAGGATCCCGTTGACCCCGAACAAGCCGTATGCCTCGCGGTAGTTGACCGTGGACCAGTACGCCATGACCTTGGCGCAGCCGTAGGGGCTGCGCGGGTGGAAGGGCGTCGCCTCGTTCTGCGGCGGCGGGGTGGCGCCGAACATCTCGGAGGACGAGGCCTGGTAGAGCTTGGTCTGCACGCCGCTGGCGCGGATGGCCTCCAGTAGCCGTACGGCGCCCAGCCCGGTCACATCGCCGGTGTACAGCGGAGCGTCGAAGGACACCCGGACATGGGACTGGGCCCCGAGGTTGTAGACCTCGTCGGGCTGCACATCGCGCAGCAGATTCACCAGGGCCACCCCGTCCGACAGATCGACGTGGTGCAGCAGCAGCCGCCGGTCGGGGGTGTGCGGGTCCTGGTAGATGTGGTCGATGCGCTCGGTGTTGAAGCTCGATGAGCGTCTCATCAGCCCGTGTACCTCATAGCCCTTGCTCAACAGCAATTCGGCCAGATACGAGCCGTCCTGACCGGTGATTCCGGTGATGACCGCGGTTTTCGGCATGGCTTCCCCCCACGAGAAGTGATGTGCATCGGTTCTGACTTGCTGGATTACCCACGCGCCGGCGGACCGCGGGGCGTGGACGCTACCCGCTCCGCCGCCGCCGGTCGAGAGCGAGGAGCGGTAGATATTTCCTGAAATAGCCGGTGGGCGTATCGGGTTGACTGGCACAATCCGGCCCATGGATGACTTGCTGCCCACACCCGCCCGTGTCTTCGTCGCGGGCCACCGAGGCCTGGTGGGATCCGCCGTGGCCCGGCGGCTGTCCGCGCAGGGCTATGACGTGCTGACCCGTACCCGCGCGGAGCTCGACCTGCGGGACGCCGGGGCCACCGAGGCGTATCTGCGCTCGGCGCGGCCCGACGCCGTCGTCCTGGCGGCCGCCAAGGTCGGCGGAATCATGGCCAACAGCACCTACCCCGTGCAGTTCCTGGAGGACAATCTGAGCATCCAGCTCAGCGTCATCGCAGGAGCGCACCGGGTCGGGGTGCGCCGGCTGCTGTTCCTCGGATCGAGCTGTATCTACCCCAAGCACGCCGCCCAGCCGATCACCGAAGACGCCCTGCTGAGCGGGCCGTTGGAGCCAACGAACGAGGCCTACGCGATAGCCAAGATCGCCGGTCTCGTCCAGATCCGCTCCTACCGCCGGCAATACGGTGCCTCCTTCATCTCCGCCATGCCGACGAACCTCTACGGGCCGGGCGACAACTTCGACCTGGAGACCTCGCACGTCCTGCCCGCGCTCATCCGCCGCTTCCACGAGGCGAAGGAACAAGGGCTGCCGGAACTCACCCTCTGGGGCACCGGCACCCCGCTGCGCGAGTTCCTGCACGTCGACGACCTGGCCGCCGCCTGCGAGGTGCTGCTGCGCCGCTATGACGGCGACGACACGGTCAACGTCGGCTGCGGCAGTGACCTGACCATCGCCGACCTGGCCGCCTGTGTCGCCGACGCGGTCGGGTACGAGGGCCGGATCGCCTTCGACCCGTCCCGCCCCGACGGCACCCCGCGCAAGCTGCTCGACATCAGCAGGATGCGGGCCCTGGGCTGGACGCCCACCATCCCGCTGGCCGAGGGCATTGCCCGGACCTACCAGGCCTGGCGGGCGGAGCCGGCCGCGGTGTGACCGCCCTTGATCCGTACCGTGCACCCGGCGCCCGCCTCTCGGCGAGGCGCCGGACACACACCGTGGCGCGCTAGTACGCACCGCGCCCGTCCACGACGGCCCGCACGGTACGGACCAGCACATTGATGTCGCGGACGTAGGACCAGTTGTCCACATAGCTCAGATCCAGCGCGACGGTCTCGTCCCAGGAGAGATCGGACCGCCCGCTGACCTGCCACAGCCCGGTCAGCCCCGGCTTGACGGACAACCGGCGGAGCTCGGTCCCGTTGTACCGCTCCACCTCTTCGGGCAGCGGGGGCCGCGGGCCGACCAACGACATGGGGCCGGTCAGGACGTTGAACAACTGGGGCAGTTCGTCCAGGGAGAAGCGGCGCAGCAGCCGCCCCACCGGCGTCACCCGCGGATCCCGCCGGATCTTGAACATCGCCCCGTCGTGCTCGTTCGACGTCTCCAGCGCGGCCCGCATCCGGTCGGCGGTGACCACCATCGTGCGGAACTTCCACATCCGGAACGGTCGCAAATCCTGGCCGACCCGGATCTGCCAGTAGAAGACCGGCCCGGCGGAGGAGAGCCTTATCGCCGCCGCCACCAAGGCGAACACCGGGGAGAGCAGCGCCAGCAGCAGCAGTGCCCCCAGCCGGTCCGTGACCTGCTTCAGCAGAACCGGCATCCCGCGCCGCGCCGCGGGGTCTATATGCATCACCGTCAGGCCCGCCGCCTTCGCGAGCCGGACCCGGTGCTGCGAAACATCGATCAGGCCCGGCAGTATGGCCAGATTTCGACCCCCGTCGTGCAGGGCCCAGGCCAGCCGCCGTATTCGCCCCGCGGACAGCCGGCGGCCCGGCGCCACGAAGACGAGATCGGCGTCGAGGTCGGCGGCGCACCGGAGCACGGTCTCGCCGTCCAGCGCCGCTTCGGGCGCGCTCCCGTCCGACGCGAGCCGGGCCGGGACCGGCACCGCCGAGTCGGTGGCCTCCTCGCCGACGAGACAGCTGCCGACCACGACATATTCATGATCGGTACGGTGTGCCAGCTCCGCGAGCACCACATCGACGGTGCCCGCCTCGCCGACGATCAGCACCCGGCGCAGCGCCTGCGCACGGCGTCTGGCGGCCACCAGATACCGGTGCACCAGCCGGCGCCGGGCGACGCCCAGCGCCAGGCACGGCAACAGGGCGAGTATGCAGATCTTGAGCGAGACCTCGACCCGCGCCACGACGCAGACGACGGCCAGTACGCCCAGCATGGTCAGCCAGTCCCGTAAGACCGCAAGTGCAGTGTCGTCACCGGCGGGCTCCTCCCGGCTGTAACGATTCTTCGATGCGCCCACGGCCAGCCATGAGGCGCCGGCCAGCACCGCGGTGAGCAGCGGCTGGGGCTGCTGTGTCATGGCACAGAGCAGCCCCACCGGCAGCAGGGCACCCACGGCATCGACGGCCGGCGCCAGCTGCCGCAGCCGGCGCTCCGTCGGCCTGTGCCTGCTTTTGTCGTCGCGTTCCGGTACGCGGTCCAACTTGGCTGTCCCGGCAGGTGAATCGATCACCCTTGCTCCGGCAGCTTCGAACAACCCCATGGCCCCCCACTTGGTCGTCCCCTTCACTTCCGGCGCGGCTGGAGCCCCCCGGCCCCACAACCGCCCCCGTGTCGGACGTGACGCTAGAGCACGCTGCGCCCGACTGCTGTGGTTTACCTATTTTGAGTGTTCTTGTGTCCGATTGTTTACAACGGGACGAGCGCGTGATCCGGTCTCGGCCAATGTGCCGGGGGTGGCACGGGGCCGTGGCCCGGAGTGCTCCGATACCCGGCTCCCCGACGTTTCCGGTGCGCCCAGCAGACCCCCGGCTAGCATTCCGGCCATGAACAGTGACCTTTTCGCCTCGGAGAACATGGCCGCACCGGCCACCGCGCCCGGGATGACGCAGCAGAACGCCAAATCCCTCAAGTATGCGCTGGACGGCGAGTGTTATGCCCGGCAGGGCGCGATGATCGCCTACCGCGGCGAGCTGCAATTCGAGAAGCAGGGGCAGGGCATCGGCAAGTTCCTCAAGCGGGCGGTCACCGGTGAGGGGCTGGCGCTGATGGCCGTGCGGGGCCGCGGCGAGGTGTGGTTCGCGCACGAGGCCGCCAACTGCTTCATCATCGACCTCGCCCCGGGCGACGGCATCACCGTCAATGGCCGGAACGTGCTGTGCTTCGACCCGTCCCTCTCCTACGAGATCAAGGTCGTCAAGGGTGCCGGCATGGTCGGTGGCGGGCTCTTCAACTCCGTCTTCAGCGGCCAGGGCAAGCTCGGTGTGATGTGTGAGGGCAACCCCATCGTCATACCCGTCTCCCCGCAGTCCCCGGTCTTCGTCGACACCGATGCCGTGGTCGGCTGGAGCAGCGCACTCCAGACCACGCTGCACCGGTCGCAGAGCCTCGGCTCGATGCTCCGGGGCGGCTCCGGGGAGGCCGTCCAACTCCGCCTCGACGGCGAGGGATTCGTGATCGTACGGCCCAGTGAACTCCGCCCGGAGAAGGAATCCGGCAACTGATCCGGATCAGCCCCGCGCCGGCGGCTTCGCGCGCCGCGCCGCTGCCTGGCATGATCGCGCGCATGGCTGAACGCGTGATCGCCGCCTGTGACGGCGCTTCGAAAGGAAACCCCGGGCCCGCCGGCTGGGCCTGGGTCATCGCCGACGGTGCCGGAACCGTCGTCCGGTGGGAGGCCGGGCCGCTGGGCACCGCGACCAACAACGTCGCGGAACTCACGGCCCTGGAACGTCTGCTGACAGCCACCGATCCGGCCGTCCCGATCGAGATCCGGATGGACTCCCAGTACGCGATGAAGGCCGTCACCACCTGGCTGCCCGGCTGGAAGCGCAAGGGGTGGAAGACGGCCGCGGGCAAGCCGGTCGCCAATCAGGAACTGGTCGCCGGCATCGACGCGCTGCTCACGGACCGCTCCGTGGAGTTCCGCTATGTCCCCGCGCACCAGGTGGACGGCGACCCGCTCAACGACTTCGCCGACCGGGCGGCGAGCCAGGCGGCGACCGTCCAGGAGGCCGCCGGCAGCGCACTCGGCTCCCCGGAACCGCCGTCCGCCCCCGACACCGTGCGGCCCGCCGGCACCCGTCGACGGGCCTCCGGTCCGGCGGCGAGGACCGCCTCCGCACCGCAGCGGCGCACCTCGGGAAAGACGCGGACCCTGAACGCCAAATTCCCCGGCCGCTGCCGCTGCGGGCGCTCCTACGCGGCGGGCGAGCCCATCGCCAAGAACCCCGACGGCTGGGGCCACCCCACCTGCCGCTCCGGGGCGGGGGACGACACGGCCGGCTGAGCCTTGGGAGGGCGCGGGAACTGCGCGACCGGCCACGATGCCGCCGCAGACGAAGCGCCCTCTCCCGGCACCTTCAGCGGAGCGCCTGGGCACACCCGGCGCCGAACGGCCCCTCGGCGCCGAAGGCCAGCGCGGCGAAGCGCTCGCCGATGCGGCGGTGGGTGGCGGCGTCCGGGTGGAGCTGGTCGGGCAGCGGCAGTTCGGCGAAGTCCGCCTCGCCGTAGAGGTCGCGGCCGTCGAGATGGTGCAGGTTCGGGTCGTCGGCCGCCCGCTGCTTCACCACGCGGGTCAGTTCGTCCCGGATGACGTTGAGTGTCAGCTTGCCCATGGCCCGTTCCGCGGGGTCGCCCGCGGCCTTGAACTGGAGCTTGCCCTCGCTGAGGTTGCTGAAGTCCGGGGCGGTGGGGCCGGGCGTGTCCTCGTGGATGGGGCACAGGAGGGGGGAGACGAGCAGCAGCGGAGTGGTGGGGTGGCCCTCGCGGACGGTGTCGAGGAAGCCGTGGACCGCCGGGCCGAAGGCACGCAGCCGCATCAGGTCGGCGTTGACCAGATTGATGCCGATCTTGATGCTGATCAGGTCCGCGGGGGTGTCCCGCAGGGCGCGGGCGGTGAACGGGTCGAGCAGGGCGCTGCCGCTCAGGCCCAGGTTGGTCAGTTCCACGCCGCCGAGGGTGGCGGCCAGCGCCGGCCAGGTGGTGCTGGGGCTCGCGGCGTCGGAGCCGTGACTGATCGAACTGCCGTGGTGCAGCCACCTCTTGCGGCCTCCCTCCGGGAGGGGCTCGACGGGGGCATCGGTGCGCAGCGCGATCAGCTCGGTGATCTCGTTGTGCGGCAGCCAGATCTCGACGTCCTTGACGCGGTCGGGGAGACCGGTGAACCGGACGGTGCCGGCCGGGCCGGGCTGGATTTCCGCGGTCCCGGTGGTCATGTCCACCAGGGAGACATTGCCGCCGGTCACACTGTCCTGCCCGGTGAGCTGCCCGTCGACGAAGAGGTCGTAGACGCCGTCCGGGCGGGGCGGGGCGCCCTCGTAGGCGTTCTTGGTGCGCAGCGCGTCCAGTTCGACGGCGGTGGCCCGGGTGCGGAACACCAGGCGTACCCCCGAGGGCTGGGCCTCCGCCATGGCCAGCAGTCCGTCAGCGCACTGGGCGCGGGCCCGGGCGGGCAGCCGGTGCGGCAGCACCCCGTGCGCGGTGTGCTCCAGATCGAGCGCACCGCGCAGGAGATCCGCGGTAACGGGCGTGCTGATCCAGCCAGTTGCCGGGGGCGTGGCGGCCGGGTGAGGGGCGGAGGCAGACTCAGAGCTCATGATCCCAGCGTGTCAACCGGATACCGGATGCGCACATGATTTTCCGGCCCCTTGCCCGCGCCGGGACGCCATGGTCGGTAGCGTCGGGAACCATGCGGATTCTGGTACTGGGCGGGACATTATTCGTGGGCCGCGCCATTGTGGACGAGGCGCTGCGCACCGGCGCCGAGGTGACGTTGTTCGGCCGGGGAAAGACCGGGACGGAGCTGTTCCCCGGGGTGCCCCGGCTCCTCGGTGACCGGGACACCGGCGACTACCGGGCCCTGCGCGAGGGCAGTTGGGACGCGGTCGTGGATGTCAGCGGCTATGTGCCGCGCCATGTGGGGCAGGCGATGGACGCGCTGGGGGACCGGGCCGGGCGGTATCTGTTCGTCTCCAGCCATGCGGTGTACGAGCGCGAGGGGGTGGGGCCGGGGTCGACCGAGGACACCCCGCGCCGTCCGCCCGTGCGGGACACCGAGGAGCTCAGCGAGGACACCTACGGCCCGCTCAAGGTGGCCTGCGAGGACGATGTGGTGGCCCGGTACGGCGCAGGGGCGACGCTCGTGCGGCCGGGAAGGGTGGCCGGGCCGTACGACCCGGCGGACGCCGTCCCGTACTGGGTACGCCGGGCCGCCCGCGGCGGACGGGTGGCACTGCCCGCCGACCCCGGACAGCCGGTGCAGCTCATCGACTCGCGGGACCTGGCCCGTCTGGTGGTGCGGTTGCTCGTTGACGCGCGTCCCGGCGCGTTCCACGCGGTGGGGCCGGAGGAGCCGACCACTCTCGGCGGGCTCATCGAGACCTGTGCGCGGCTGGCGGGCGCCGAGACCGAGATCGTTCCGGTGTCGCCCGCCGGACGGCCGCCGATGTTCCCGCTCGTCCGGCCGCAGTGGACGACACAGCAGCGCAGTCCGGCGCGCGCCCGGGCGGCGGGGCTGCCCGCGACTCCGCTGGAGGTGACCCTGGCCGACGTTCTGGCCTGGGACCGGGAGCGCGGTGAGCCGCCGCTGCGCGCCGGTTACTCCCCCGAGGAGGAGCGGGCGGTGCTCGCGCGGCACGATGCCGAGGCCGTCGGCGGATGACTGGCACGGGCCCCGGGGAGCCCGCCGGTCACGGACCGGCCTCCGCTCAGCCGGCCTTGCTCCCCTTGCTCGCCTTGGGGCCGGCCACCGGCACATCGAGCGGTCGGGCGAGACCCACCACACCCTCGTCGAGCCGCTGGAGATGCCGCAGCACGCGGAAGGTGACCGTGCCCGACTGAAGCGCCCCCGCGCCGGCCGCTTCCAGCATCGCGGCGATGCTGAAACCGGAATCGACCTCGCCCTCGGTGCTCTCCTCCAGCACCCGGGCGACGAGGAGATCGATGTTCTGGCCGATGCGCCGGCCGGCCCGGGCGAGCCGTGGGTCGGCCGCGATGGTCTTGCTGTACGGCACGAGTTCCGCCGTCGCCGCCAGGGAACGGGCGTGATAGGCGCAGGTCTCCAGGAGCGCCACCAGATAGCGAGCGGTCCGGCGGCGGCCGCGCAGCGGGGTGATCGGGTGGGTCAACGGCTGGGTGGAGGCACGCAGCTCGTCCAGCGCGGTGTCCAGATCGCGTGCCATGCCCAGCAGGTCGACGGCGGGCCCGCCGCTGAGCTGCTCCACCGCGGCGGACACCACGTCCCGCAGCCGGACCAGCACCGTGCCCAGCAGCTCGTCCGTGCGGCGGTCCGTGTGCACCGGCAGCACCAGGACGGCGGCGATGATCCCGCACGCGGCGCCCAGCGCGGTCTCCTCGATGCGCAGCACCAGCACGTCGAGGCTGTAGGTGTTGAGCAGGGTGTAGAGCAGCCCGAGCATCGCGGTGGTGAAGAAGGACATCAGCGCGTACGACAACGGCGCGGTGAACCACATCCCGAAGATGCAGAGCAGCACCAGGGCGAACGCGGTCCAGGTGTGGTTGCCGACCAGCCCGGCCAGTGCGACACCGGCCACCACGCCGAGGACCGTGCCGACCAGCCGGCGATAGCCCTTCACCAGGATCTCGCCCGTGGACGCGGTGTTGAGGAAGACCACCCAGCAGGTCAGCACCGCCCAGTACCAGCGCTGGCTGGACAGGAACTCACCGCCGATGATGGCCAGCGTCGAGCCCACCGCGACCTGGAACGCGGCCCGGGTGGTGGGCCGTTCGAGCCCGGTGCGGTCGTCCGCCGGCTCCTCGGTCTCGTCGGCCCCGACGATCGAGAGGTCCTCGGCGTCGAACTCCTCACGCGAGCGTGTGGTGGCCGGGGAGTCGTCCGACTCGTCCTGCGGCCCGTCCAGCGCCAGCCGCAGACCCAGGACGGCGCGCGCGGCCTCGCCGAGCCCGCGGAAGACGTCCTGGACGGCGGCCGAGGCACGCGGCAGATCGTCCTCTTCACGGTAGCCGAGCAGCCGGTTGCGGACGAGGGCCAGTGCGGTGCCGCGGTCGTCGGGCGCGCGCCGGGCGACCAGCAGCAGCAATGCGCGCAGATCCCGGCGCAGGATGGCGAGCGCTTCCTCCTCGGTCCCCAGCCGGGTGGCCGTGGCCGGCACGGGGGCGTGCGGCAGATGCATGGTGATGGTGTCCGCGCGCTCGGCACTGCGGGCATTGAGGATCAGCATCCCCAGTCGTTCCGCGGCGATCTCGGCGTCCGCGACGCGGCGTTCCACCAGCCCCGCCGTGGCCGCGTCCCGGGTGCCCTCCTCCAGGTGCCCCTGGATCATCAGGGCCGCTTCGTGCAGCCGGGCGGTGTGCCGCCGCAGGTCGTCGAGGACCCCGTCGAGGTCATCGGGACCGGCGTCCAGAAGCTCCATCTGGGTCGCCATCAGCTGGGCGAGACGGGCCCGGAAGGCCTCGCGCAGCCGCGGCAGGGTGCGGGTGGGGGTTTCCGGGACGACGGCGAACCGTACGACCGCGCTGCATACGAAGGCGATGCCCAGCGTCAGACACAGCTCGGGCAGGGCCGGGCCGGTGGCGTGCACGAACAGCGAGACGAAGTAGACCTGAAAGCCGATCAGTCCGAGCGCGGTGCCACGGTCACCGAACCGCCGGCAGTAGACGGCGCCGAAGATCAGCAGGACGAAGAACAGATCGCCGGCGATGACCAGGGTGTGCAGCAGCGCCCCCAGCGACATCGCGGTGAGCGCGACGGGCAGGCCCAGTGCGAGGGTGACCGCCTGGCCGCGCACCTCCTTCTCCTTGATCGCGAAGGTGGACACCATGGCGGTCATGGCGCCCGCGACCATCAGCGTGACGCCGGTGTCCAGCAGCGCCAGGACGACGAGGGTGAGCACGATCGCCCCGACCGTGCGCAGCCCTGCCATCAGCCGCAAGAGACCTGGGTCGGATGCCGCGAAGCGGTCCCAGCTGTGCGTCCCAGTCCGCCGTATCGCTGCCAGCACGCTGCCGTACACTCCCCATTTTTGCCATGATCCGCAGTGCACCAGCATCGCACGCCTGCTCGGACCGGCTTCCGCCGCACTGCCCTCGGCAGCGCCGCGGCCCCGCTGTTCCCCCAACTCCCGGCATTACACGTGTTCTTCGTATGACGCACATAAGTAGTTCTCCGCTTATTCCAGCCTTATCGGGTGTTAGTGAGGCGTTAGTCGATCATCAGTGGGGGCGCTCAGGGTGGGTGGTGCGTAAACGAACGAGAACGCACCGACTGTCCTTGAGGCCTGGTTCATGCGCTCCCGGCCCCTTCGCGGGGGTGCGGGGCGGAGCCGGGCGGGCGGGTCGGACGCGTTCCACCGAGGTTCTCCGGGCACCGGAGAAGAGGGAGTTGATGACTGATGACGATGCGTGGTCTGCGCACCGCCGCCACCGTCGCCGCCGCCGTCGCGCTGTTCGCCGGCGCGAGCGCCGGGATGGCCTCCGCGGCGGGATCGGGCGCGTCGGCGGCCGGTGCGTGCCAGCCGGGGACGCTGAAGGTCACGACCACCGACGCGGGTTCCGGCCAGGCCGGAATGAACCACGAGGGCACCTATCTGAAGGTGACCAACACCGGAAACAGCACGTGCGGGATAAGCGGCTACGCGGGGCTGGCGCTGGAGGGCGCCGGACACACGGCCATCAAGACCACCGCGCACCACGGTGACACCTACTTCGCCAAGGACCCGGGCGCGCACCAGGTCACCCTGAAGCCGGGTAAGAGCGCCTACGCGGACCTGGTCTGGACGCACGCCGGTCCGTCGTCCGCACAGGCCAAGTACCTCCAGGTCTCGCCGACGGGGAGCAACGCGCACAGCGTCGTGGGCTTCGACAAGGCGGTCGACGGTGCCGCGCTGTCGGTGACCGCCTGGTCGGCGACGCCCCCGAGCGCTTCCTGACCCGTACCGGCAGACCGAGGGCCGACGCACGGTGCGTCGGCCCTCGGTGTCTGCGTGCCGCGCCCGGCCTCCGGTCGCGCGGCCGGGTCAGCTCCGGGAACCGGCCAGCAGTGCGCGGTACCACTCGACGGTGGCGTCCAGGGTCGCGTCCAGCGGTGTCGGGCGGACGCCGAAGGTCCGCTCGAAGGCCGTCGAGTCCACGATCTGCGGCTCGGTGTGCTGATAGAACATCTCCGCGTACTCGCCCATGAACTCCGCGTCGAACGGCCCGAAGGGGCGGGGTTCGGTGAGGACCACCCGCTGGAGCGGGTGGCCCACCCGCTCCTCGATCATCGCGTGGATCTCGCGGGTGGTGACGGCGGGCGCGGTGGGCAGGTGCCAGACCCGGCCGTCGCCTTCCGGGCGGGTGCCGAGCGTGGCGAGTCCGGCCGCCACGTCCCGGATGTCGGTGTAGCTGTGCGGCAGATCGATGTCGCCCAGGCCGAGGATCTCGCCACCGCCCAGTGCGGCCGGGAAGACCGCTCCGCCGAGCGTCGAGTTGAGCACCCCGGGACCGACGAAGTCGGCCGACCGGCCGAGGACGACACGGGCCCGCCCCGCCCGGTGGGCGTCGAGATAGCGCTCGTCCAGCTGTGCCCGCATCCGTCCCTTGCGGCTCGTCGCCCGCCACGGGGTGTCCTCCGTCATCACCTCACCCCGGGTCGGCCCGTACGGGTACAGCGTGTCCAGGACGACCAGCCGGGCCCCCGTGGCCTCGGCGGCGGCCAGCACCGCGCACTGGATCCGCGGCATCACCTCGACCTGGCGGTGATAGGGGACGTTCACGCAGTGGTAGATGACGGCGGCGCCCGCGACGGCGGCCAGCGCCCCGTCGGCCGTGCTCACATCTGCGGCGAAAGGCTGGACGCCCTCGCCGGTGTTCTCCGGCGCCGAGCGGCTGACCAGTCGTACGGCGTGACCGCGGCGCACGAGCTCCCC
This sequence comes from Streptomyces lydicamycinicus, assembly GCF_000829715.2. Taxonomy (NCBI): domain Bacteria; kingdom Bacillati; phylum Actinomycetota; class Actinomycetes; order Kitasatosporales; family Streptomycetaceae; genus Streptomyces; species Streptomyces lydicamycinicus. The sequence goes on from NZ_BBNO01000007.1 coordinate 583,491, forward strand.
GGCGAGCGTGGTGCCGGCGGGGCCGGCGCCCAGGACGACGTGCAGCGGTTCCGAGGCGGCAGACATGGCGATTCCTTCTCTCCGGGCCGAGGGGCCGAAAGGCGGGGGAGTGGCGAGCGGACCGAGTGGTGCTTCGTTCCGCCTTCTTTCGTCTGTTAGAGACTGTAACTCTTGCGAGTATCCATGGCAATCGCTTTGTTGGCCAGGATCGGAAATGGCCACTCACGCTTCCGGGGCGATCTGCTGAGCGAACTGATCCGGGACGCCTATGACGAGATGGCGCAGGCCACGCTGGGGCCGGGCGCGCCCCCGGCGGGCCTGGCCACCGGGCGCCGCGCGCGTCGGCGCCCGGTGGGCGGTGGTGGATCACTGCTGGGCGGACTCGCGCGGCGGCATCCAGTGGTGAACCTTGAAGTCGCCCTTCTCCAGGGTCTCGAACGGGGCCGAGCCCAGGCACTTGCCGACGCTGTTCTTCGGCACGCCGTCCATCGCCCAGCTGTAGCCCAGCCGGTCCTTCTTGCCGCTGTCCAGGACGGTGAAGCCGAACCGCTTGCCCCGGAGGTCCCCGATCTCCGGCATGCCCGGTGCGTTCGTGAAGTGCGACTCGGTCACCACGCCGGTGGCGACGGCCACCGGGCCGCCGGTCACCAGGCAGTCGATCCGGCCCTTGAAGTGGCCGCCCCAGGTCTTGCCGAAGTGGTGGCTGACGTAGAAGGTGCCGCGCGCCTTGTCGGCGAAGCCACGGGCGTCGATGCGGAAGTGGACGTTGTCGCCGGGCTGTCGGGCGAGCTTGACGGAGCCCGTCAGTGACGGTGCGTCGGTGGTGTGCCGGGCGGCCCGCACCTCGGGCCCGGCCGCAGTGGCCGTTTCGGCGGTGCCCAGGGGCAGCACGAGCGCCGTGCAGACGGCGAGGGCTGTGCCGGCCATGAGGAACGGGCGGCGAATTCGGGGCATGGCATCCTCCTGCGGATGAGAGCGGCACCGGACTCGGTGCGGCAGGGCGTCGATTCCCCGCTGATCACCACGGTCCCGTCCGCCGCGCCGCCGGGCATCGCTCCACAGGCGGGTGCCGCTCCGCCTCGCGGCGGAGTGGGAAGGAGTACCCAGGGCCGATGCCGGCACGGGGCCACCTGCCGCATCGGCCGGTTCCCCGTCCATCCGCATCGCGCCACTCGGGCCGCTCAATACCCGGTCGGGCGGACCACTCCCGTCTCATACGCGAAGACGGCGGCCTGAGTCCGGTCCCGCAGGCCCAACTTGCCCAGGATCCGGCCCACATGGCTCTTCACGGTCTGTTCCGCCAGTACCAGCCGCTCCGCGATCTCGCCGTTCGTCAGGCCCTGGGCGATCAGGGACAGGACCTCGGTCTCGCGTTCCGTGAGGTCGCCGACGCGCTCCTTGAGCGGGGCCCGCGGTGAGCTGGTGACCCGGGAGAACTCGGCGATGAGCCGCTTGGTGAGGTTCGGGGCGAGCAGCGCGTCACCGGCCGCCACCACCCGTACGGCCTGGGCGAGTTCATCCGCCGAGGCATCCTTCAGCAGGAATCCGGAGGCGCCCGCGCGCAGCGCCTCGTACACATACTCATCGAGGTCGAAGGTGGTCAGGACGAGGACCTTGACGGTGGCCCCGGCCGGCGCGGTGAGGCGACGGGTCGCTTCGATACCGCCGAGCCGGGGCATCCGGACGTCCATCAGGACGACGTCCGGGGCGAGCCGGTCGACCTGGGCGAGGGCGTCGAGGCCGTCGACGGCCTGGCCGATGACCTCGATATCGGGTTCGGCGTTGAGCAGCACCGTGAAGCCCTGACGGACCATCATCTGGTCGTCGGCGATCAGCACGCGGATGGTCGTCATGGGGCGGGCTCACGGGGGTCGGCAGGCTGCGCGGCCTGGGTGGGCAGAATCGCGGTCACTTCGTAACCGCCGTCGGGGGTGGGGCCGGTGGCGAGTTCGCCGCCGAGCATGGCGGTGCGCTCATGCATCCCCAGCAGGCCGTGGCCGGCGCCCGGCGAGGGCGGGGCGGGCCGGTCCGGCGCGGTGTTGGCGACCCGGATGGTGAGACCGCCGGACCGGTACCCGAGGGCCACCCGCACCTTCGCGCCGGGCGCATGCCGGAGCGCGTTGCTGAGCGCCTCCTGGACGATACGGAACGCCGACAGCTCGACTCCCGGGGACAGCGGGCGCACCTCACCGGTGATCTCGGTGGTGACCCTGAGCCCGGCTCCCCGCACCGTGCCGACCAGTTCGTCCAGCCGGCCGAGAGTGGGCTGCGGGGTGTGCCGCACGCCGTCCGCCAGGGCTTCCTCCGAGCGCAGCACGCCCAGCACCCGCCGGAGTTCGGTCAGCGCCTCGACGGCGCTCCCGCGGATGCCCGCGAGGTTCTCCTTGAGCTCGTCGGTGGGGTCCTTGACCAGGTGCGGGGCGACCTGGGCCTGGATGGATATCACCGACATGTGGTGGGCGACCACGTCGTGCAGTTCGCGGGCGATCCGGTTGCGCTCCTCCAGCAGGGTGCGCCGGGCCCGCTCCCCGGCGGTGAGCACCTCCTGCTCGACGAGCTGGGTACGGGCCACCCGGCGGCCGCGCAGCGAAGTGCCCACCACCACCGCGAGCGTGAAGGTCACGACGTCCTGGACGACCGTCACGTCCTGGGCGGAGGTCTGGAGGACCGGAGCGGCCGCACCCGGCAGGGTCGGCTCCGGTGCCGGCGTCACGAAGACCAGGGCGGCCACCGCCGCCAGGAGCGAGAACCCCAGCGCCTCGGCCGCGATGCGGGGGCGGACCCGCAGCGCGAGAAGGAACAGCACCAGGGCGTGCAGCGAGATGCCCGGGATGCTCCAGGACCACAGCGGGGCGTGGCTGACCTTGAGCGAACCGACGTTCCTGGCCAGGAAGAGCGCGATCGTCGACAGCCACCAGGCGGGCACCGGACGGGACAGCGCGAGGACCACGGCACCTGATTGGAGCGCCGCGAGCACCAGGACGGACGTCATCACGGCCGGCCCGAAATCCCCTTCACCCTGCACCGCGTTGAGCCAGCCCATGAGCACCGCGGCCAGCACCACATGGGCGTGCGGCAGCCGGCCCAGCCAGCGCAACCGGGGCAGTGGATCGCGAGCCACCGTCCACAGATCCGCGCGCAGGGTATGCGGAATCCCCCGCACGGCCGCCCACAGCCGCGGCCCCCTGCTCTTCCAACCCCCCTGGCTCACACGGTGCATCCTAAGCACGCCGCACCGCCCTGGCCTCAGCGGGACGCCCCGCCCGGACCACCGTGGCGCCGCGCCGCCGCCCCTGTTCGTACGTGCGGAACGCGGCCCAGCACACCATCAGCGCGAGCGCGAACACCGGCAGCCAGACCAGCCGGGCGAGGACCCAGCCGGCGCCGTCGGGCAGGGTGTGCAGACCGGGCAGGAACCCACCGGTGAGCAGACCGACCGCGGTGACCGCCATCATCGCGGTCTGATGCCACAGGAAGAGCGTCATCGCCGAGAGGTTCAGCAGCGCCACCGCCGCCCGGACGGCGGGGCGTTGGAGCAGCCGCCGCAGCGGGCCGAGCAGCAGCAGGGCCGCCCCGCACTGGGCGAGACCGAAGGTGACCGCCGCGAGAGTGGGCGGGTTGAGGTTGGAGATGCCGGCGCCGGGCACCCCGACCATGGCGGCCGGGTAACCGGCCCACAGGACGAGTCCTGCGGTGGTCGCGGCGCCGCCGAGCAGCAGCACCCAAGCCGTCGCCCGGCCCCGCAGCCCGCCCCGGGCCCAGGCCGCGCCCAGGCAGTACGGCACCAGCCAGCCGGCCGCCACATTGGTCCAGCCGAGCCAGGCCGGGCCGCCGAGCCCGAACCGGATCAGATCGATGTGCAGGACGACGGCGAGTGGCCACAGCGGATGCAGCCGGGCGACCAGCGGAGTCGCCGCCGTCAGCGCGGCGAACACCAGCAGGAACCAGAGCGGGGACAGCGCCAGTTTGCCGAGTGTCCAGACGGTGTCCAGACCGGCCCCGGCGACGAGCAGCGCGCCCGCCACCACGCTCCAGACGGCCAGCATGGCCACCACGGGCCGGAACAGCCGAGCCGTCCGGGCGCCGAGCCACCGGCGGTAGGTTCCGCCCCGGGCACGGGTGGCGGCATGGCTCGTCGCCGCCATCTGACCGCCCACCAGAAAGAAGACCGCCAGGGTCTGGAGAAGCCAGGAGACCGGGGTGAGGTAGGGCAGCTGATGGAGGGGGCTGACGACCCGCACGGTGCCGCTGTCGGCGACCAGGGCGGTCACCAGCCAGTGGCCGAGCATCACCCCGAGAATGGCGAGCGCACGCAGCGCGTCGACGCCGCGGTCACGGTCGGCCGGTGTCGCGGCGGCGATCCGCCGGATGAGCTCACGCATCGCTTCTCTCCTCGGAAGGGGCCTGGCCGGACACGATCCGGGCGAGGTTCCGCAGGGACACGGAGCCGGGCTTGAGGTAGTCGCTGTGGCCTCCCGGGCCTGCCGCGAAGACCCGGGCACCGAACTCGGGCGTGACCGGGTCGGCGCCCAACCCGAGCGTGCCGAAGGGAAGTTGCAGCTGCCCGTGCGGCACATCGGCGATCCAGTCGTCGTCGCCCCGGCCGGCCCACACGGTCGCCGGGGTGTGCAGCGCGGAGACGTTTTCGACGCCCGCGCCGGGGCTGCCGAACAGCACCAGGTCCGCGACGTTCAGCCCTGACGCGGCCCGGCCGCAGACCACGGCTCCGTACGAATGGCAGAGCACCGAGAGCCGGGCCGTGGGACGCAGCTTCGCCACGGCGCCGACGAAGGCGCGGAGTCCGGGAGCGGCCTCCGCCGCGCGGCCGGGGGTGAGCACATCGGGACTCACCGTGCTCGGCGTCCGGTACCCCACCCAGGCGAGCACGGCGGATCGGCCGCCCAACTCCCGCTGGAGCGCCAGCGCACCGGACCGCAGACGTGCGTACCTGTCGAGGTGGGTGTCCGACCCCGGCACCAGTACGGCGATCCGCTCGGCCCGTGCCAGGTCGCCGAAGACCTCGGTGGTGCGGCCTCCGTTGCGGCCGTCGAAGAACAGGAACTGCCGAGCAGGGCCGGCCATCCCGCGCAGCGCCTCGGCCCGCGCCCGGTCGCCGTGGCCCTCGGCCATCCGCTCCGCCGCACGGATGCCCGCACGGTTGACGGCGTAGCGCTCGGCGAGCGCGCCGGGTGTGGCGGACCGCAGCGGAGCGAGGGCCTTGGGGGCGGGTGCCGGGACGGCCGCGGGGCGGGCCGCACCCGACACGGGCACCACCACCGAGGTGACGACGAAAGCGGCGAGCAGAGTGCGCAGCGGACGGCTGCCGCGCGGGCGGGACGCCATGATGACTGGTCCTTCCGTACCGGAAGCCGGTCGTGGCTTCCGGTACCGAAGCTATGGAGCAGGGCACTTGGTCGACGTCCCGCCGGGGAGCGTACTTCCGTCGTAGCTCTCAGGTATCAGGGGTAGGGGGCATCGGTGGGCGGCGTGATCCACCACGCCCGGCGCGGACCGGCCGCCGGCACGGTCGACGCGCCGGGCCGGCCGCCGGCTCCGCTTCTCGCGGTCTGTGCGGGCTACTTCATGGTCATCCTGGACGTGACCGTCATCAACGTCGCGGTTCCGGTGGTGGGACGGGACCTGTCCGCCTCGCTCACCGGGATCCAGTGGATCACCGACGGCTACACCCTGGTCTTCGCCGGTCTGCTGCTCACCGGTGGCGCGCTGGGGGGCCGGCCGGCCCAGTGCGCGCTGATCGCCACGGTCGCCCTGCTCACCACCGTCCTCAACGAGGCCGGACGACGGGGCTGGGCCGACCCGCTGATCCTCACCGGAGCCGGTCTGTGTCTGCTGTCGGCCGTCGCGTTCGTCCTGCGCGAGCGCCTGGCCCGGACCCCCGTGCTGCCCCTGCGGCTGCTGTGCTCCCGTCCGATGAGCGGGGCCGCGGCCATCGGGCTCCTCTTCAACTTCGCCTTCTACGGCATGATCTTCACCGCCAGCCTCTCCTTCCAGCACCACCGCGGCCTGAGCGCGCTGCGCACCGGGCTCGCCCTCTTCCCGGCGGTGGCCATGACCATGTTCGCCTCCGTCCTGTCCGGGCGGCTGGCCCGCCGTACCGGCCACCGACCGCTCGTGGTCACCGGCATGCTCCTGGGCGGCCGCCGGCCCGGATCCGGACTACGGCCGGCTTCCCGGCCGGGCTGCGGACGAGCATGGCCATCGGCGCCGCTGCGTATCTGATGGCTGCCGCGCTCGCGTTCTTCTGCGTCCCGCCGAAGGGGCACCGCCAGGCCGCCGGCTGACGGGCGGCGCGCCGCGACGTACGGACTGCGGCGATATGTCGTGGTATGTAGCCAGGGCCGGCCGGTCGCGCGGCGAGCGATGAGTTCTCGCCGGCCCGGGAGTCCACCCCTGTACCGGCAGATTCCGCACCCGAAGGGCAGCACCATGAGCACACTGATCGTCACCGCGTTCATCACCCTGGACGGCGTCATGCAGGCCCCCGGCGGCCCGGACGAGGACGTCGACGCGGGCTTCGCGCACGGCGGCTGGCAGGTCCCGTATGTCGACGACGACTTCATGGATCTCATGACCGGGGTCTTCGAGCGCACCGCCGACCATCTCCTGCTCGGCCGGAAGACCTACGACATCTTCGCCACCTACTGGCCCCGCGTCACCGACCCGGACAACCCGATCGCCGTGAAGCTCAACAGCATGCCCAAGTACGTCGCCTCGCGCACCCTGACCAGCCTGGAGTGGAACAACTCCCAGCTGCTCGCGGGCGACGCCGCGGAGGCGGTCGCACGGCTCAAGGGGCAGCTCGACGGGGTGCTCATGACGCAGGGCAGCAGCGACCTCATCCGCACCCTCCAGCAGCACGACCTCGTCGACGAGTACCGGCTGCTGATCAACCCGGTGATCCTCGGCACCGGCAAGCGGCTGTTCGCCGAGGGCGCCGCCCCCACCGCCTGGCGGCTCACGGAATCCCGCACCACCGGCACGGGCGTCCAGTACTGCGTCTACCAACGGGCCGGGAAGCCCGAGTACGGCACCTTCGAGCTCGACGAGCAGGACTGAGGACACGGCCGGGCTCCCGGCTCCCGCGCGCCGGCCGGCCCGGCTGCCGCCGTTGGTGTCAGAGGGGGGCGGCGCCTTGCGTGGTGTGTGGAGTGCGGGGGCGGGGGAGGGCAGGGTCGGCGTGGGCACCGGTCCGGTGTCCGGCCGGAGGTCTCCGGACCCCGCCGGCCGGCGGGCCGCGCGGCCGGAACGCCCCGGGCCGACGGCCGCACCCGGCCGGTCCGGGGCGGCCGGCGGTGCACGGGCGGAGCCCGGACCAGTGGAGCGCGAGGCGAAGGGCGTGTGTCGTGGGTGTCGGTTTCGCAGAAGAGTCGACGTCGGTGACGGTAGCGGCGTCGGCGGTGCCGGAGCGTGTCGTGCTGGCCGCCCGTCCGCAGGCGGCGCTGCGCTTGTATTGCGTGCCGCCCGCCGGGGCCGGGCCGGACTGCTATCTGCGCTGGGCGCCGTTGCTGCCGTCCTGGATCGAGCCCTGCTCCGTGGCACTGCCCGGCCGTGGCACCCGCGCCGCGGAACCCTCGCTGACCGACCCCGCGTATCTGAGCGCCCGGCTCGCCGCGGTGCTGGACGACTGGACCGACCCCCGGCCGTTCGCGGTCTTCGGACACAGCGCGGGCGCCCTGTTGGCCTACGAGGCGATCCGCCATCTGCGGCGCACCCACGGCCGGCTGCCGTCGCTGCTGGCGGTGTCCTCACTGTCCGCGCCGCATATCGACGCCTACAGCGCCGGCCTGCCGCCCCGGCTGACCGCCGGGCTGGAAGGCATCCGCGAACTCGTCGGCCCGATCCCCGACCAACTCCTCGCCGACGCCCGTTTGATGGCCGCGGCCTGCACCCCCCTGCTGGCCGACTGTCTGCTGCTCCTGCACTACCGGCACCGCCCCGAGCCACCGCTCGACGTGCCGCTGGCCCTCTACGGGGGTGAACACGACCCCGTCACCAGCGTGCCGGACCTCCAGGCCTGGAACGACCTGGTCACCACACCGGCCCCGGTCCAGCTCTTCCCCGGCGGGCACACCTACCTCCAGACGGAGACGAAAGCCCTGGTGGACCGGCTCACGGAGACCCTGGACCCGGCCCTGTACGCCCGCCCCGTGGCGACGGCATGACGGCCGCCGCGCCGGCCCGCACACCGGCCGCACCCGTACGCCGGGCGGCAGCGGCCGCCGTGGTGTGCCTCGGACTCTTCATGCTGGGCCTGGATCTGACGGTCCTCAATGTCGCGGTGCCCGACCTTCAGGGCGGCCTCGACACCTCCACCGCGCAGGTCCAGTGGATCGTCGACGGCTACGCCCTGGTCCTGGGCGGCACGGTGCTGGCCGTGGGCGCCTTCACCGACGCCTGGGGCCGGCGGCGTTCCTTCGTCTGCGGGGTGGCGGTCTGCGCGGGCGCCTCGCTGGGCGGCGCGGTCTCCGCGCAGCCGTGGCAGGTGATCGCCGCACGCTGCATCATGGGGGCCGGGGCCGCGCTGCTGATGCCGGCGACGCTGGCGGTCATCCACCAGCTGTTCCCCGAGGCCCGGTTGCGCAGCCGGGCGATCGCCGCCTGGGCCGCGGTCGGCGGCATGGGCGGCCTGTGCGGTCCGGTCATCGGCGGCTGGCTGGTGGAGCACTTCTCCTGGCGCGCCGCCTTCTGGATCAATCTGCCGCTCGCCGCCGTCATCATCGTCCTGGCCCTGCTCCTGGTACCCGAGTCCCATGCCCGGCGGCGCGCCGGCTTCGATGTGCCCGGCGCCGCGCTGTCCGCCGCGGGCCTGCTGGTCCTGGTGTGGTCCATCACCGAGAGCCCGCACCGCGGCTGGACCAGCCCGGCCGCGCTGACCGGATTCGCCGCCGCCGCGCTGCTGCTGGCCGCGTTCGTCCGCCGCCAGCTGCACACCCCCGCACCGATGCTCCCGTTGTCCCTGCTGCGGGTACCGGCCATCGGGGTGGCCGCGGCGGCTCTGGCGCTGATGTCCTTCGCCATGTTCGGCGCGCTGTTCGTGCTGACCCTTTACCTCCAGGGGGTGCTGGGCTTCAGCCCCTGGCAGGCCGGGTTGCGGACGCTGCCCCTGCCGGCCGGGCTGGCGCTCGGCGCGGTGTGCGCGGTGCCGGTACGGGCACGGCTGGGCGGCCGGGTCCCCGTCGTGGGCGGACTGGCCCTGGTGACGGTCGGTTTCGCGATCCTGGCGACCACCACCCCGGACTCCGACTACCCGCACTGCGCGGCCTTCCAGCTGGTGGCGGGGGTCGGGGCCGGGCTGGTGGCGGCCGCGGCCACCGAATCGGTGATGGGCTCGGTCGCCACCGAAAGAGCCGGACTCGGCTCGGCCATCAACGACGCCACCCGCCAGGTCGGTTCCGCCCTCGGGGTGGCCGTGCAGGGCTCCCTGCTCGCGGCCGTCTTCACCTCCCGGCTCACCGCCTCCCTCACCGATCTGCACGCCCCCGCGCCGGTGGCCGCCGCGGCCCGGCACAGCATGCTGTCGGTCCCCGCACAGGCGATGCGGCTGCCCGGCCCGCTGCGCAGCAGTGTGCTGTCCGCCGCGCGACGCGCCTTCACGGACGCCATGACGCTCACCGCCGTCGTCGCCGGAGCCGTCACCCTGCTCACCGCCGCGGCCGCCGCACGCTGGCTGGGCCGGCCGGACCGCCCGGACGGCACGCCCCGGGCCGGCGCTGCCCGGCTCCACGGACCGCAGCCGGCGCCCAGGGAAGAAGAGCGTCCGGCGCTATAGAGCGATAAGTCACTCGTTCAGAGGTGCCTTCATGACCCTGGCCGGAGGAGACGGTCGGCGACAGTAGAGCGCGAGCCCGACCCTGCGCACCGGCCCCCGGTGCCGGCCGCCCCCGCCCGCCTGGAGCCACGATGCACACCCCGTCCGCACCAGCACCTCCCACGGTGCCCCGGGCTCCTGCCGCGCGGCCTCGCGGCGCCCGTCCGCAGCGACTCCTCGCGCCCGGACGGCGCCCCGCCCGCGGCGGCCGGCACCCCCACCCCAACCGAAGGAGCCACCCGTGCCCACCAGTGCAGAGCTGATCACCAGCACCCTCACCGAGACCTTCGACCTCGACCCGGCCGAGGTCACCCCCGAGCGCACCTTCGAGGACCTCGGCCTGGACTCCCTCGCGCTGGTCGAGATGGGCCTGATGCTCCAGGAGCGCACCGGGATCTCGCTGGACGACGTTCCGCTGCGGACGACCCTCGGCGAACTCGCCGCGCTGATGGACAGCGGTACGGCCGACCAGGCCCTGACCACCGCGCCGAACAGCGGCAGCTGATGTCCGGTCAGTGCCGTGAGGCCGCCGTCACCGGCCTGGGCGTCATCAGCCCGGCCGGGATCGGTGCACGGGCCACCTGGGACTCCCTGCTCACCGGCCGGTCCACCGCCGCCCGGGACCCGGGGCTGGCGGGGCTGCCGGTGGACATCTCCTGCCAGGTGCCCGACTTCGACACCGCGCGCCTGGTCGGCAGGAAAACCTCCTGGCGGCTGGACCGTTTCGTCGCCATGGCGCTGCTCGCCGCCCGGCACGCCGTCGCCGACGCCGGTCTCGACCCCACCGAGTGGGACGCCTCGCGGGTCGGCGTGGTCATCGGCACCGGCACCGGCAGCATGGAGCGCTACGTCACCGAGTTCGCCAAGCTCGCGGCGGGCCGCCCGCTGGACATCTCGCCCCTCGCCATCACCCGCAGCGTGCCCAACATGGCAGCCGCCGAGATCGCCCTCGACCTGACGGCCACCGGGCCCAACTTCGCCGTCTCCACCGCCTGCGCCTCCGGCAGCAGCGCCCTCGGCGTGGCCCGTGACCTCCTGCGCGCCGGGACCTGCGACCTCGTGCTGGCCGGCGGCGCGGAATCCGCCCGCCACCCCATCCCTGCGGCCTGCTTCCACCGCATGGGCGCCCTGTCCCGGCGTACGGACGACCCCGCGGGCGCCTGCCGCCCCTTCGACGCCGCACGCGACGGCTTCGTCCTCTCCGAAGGCGCCGCCGTCCTGGTGCTGGAACGCCCGGAGCACGCCCGCGCCCGCGGTGCGCGATCGCGCGCACAACTGGCCGGCTACGGGGCGAGCTGCGACGCCTACCACTACGCGGCTCCCGACCCCGAGGGCCGGGGAGCAGCGGCCGCCCTCACCGCGGCCCTGGCCGACGCCGGACTGGCGCCCCGGGACATCGATCACGTCAATGCGCACGGCACCGGCACCCGCCTGAACGACCTTGCCGAAGCCAGGGCCCTGCGCGCCGTCTTCCCCGAGCCGCCCGCCGTCACCTCCCTCAAGGGCGCGCTCGGCCACGCCATCGGAGCGGCGGGCGCCATCGAGGCGGCCGTCACGGTCATGAGCCTCCAACACGACACCATCCCGCCCACCGCCAACCACGAGGACCCCGACCTCGATATCGACCTGGACATCGTGGCCAAGGCACCTCGCCGCACGCCCCTGTCCGCCGCCGCCAGCACCTCCTTCGGCTTCGGCGGCCAGAACGCCGCCCTCGTCTTCCGGTCCGCCTGACCACGGACCGGACCGCGCACGGCCGCCGTGCCGCACCCCGTCGCACCCGGCGGCGGGCTCCCGGTACGCGGCCCGCCGCCGACCTCCGCCGACCGACGCGACGAGAGGAACCACGATGCGCCGTCGTACCGGGGCCACCGCGCCCCGCACGCCGCGCGATACCGGCCCGCCGCCCGGTCTCCGTACCGTGACGGCCGGACCGGACCGTGCTGACACCTGCTCAGCCGGTCCCGGACCGGAGACCGTCGACGCGGATGTACCGGCCGCCGTGGGACGGACGCTCGTCGGCGTTCTCGGCGAGCAGGTCGCGCGGGCGGCCGGGGTCGAGCGCACCTTCGCACGGGACGTCGCCGCCCGGGTCGCGCGCTTCACCCTGGACGGCGGCAAGCGCACCCGCTCCCAGTTTCTGTGGTGGGGGCTGCGGGCCTGTCAGGACCGCCCGGGCGCCGGTGACGTGGAAACGGCGCTCCGGGTGGCCGCCGCCGTCGAACTCCTCCAGACGTGTGCGCTCATCCACGACGACGCCATGGACCGGTCACCGCTGCGCCGCGGCCGGCCCGCGGTGCATGCCGCGTTCGCCGGTCAGTACGCGACACCGGACACCGCGGAAGCGGCCGGGCGGTTCGGCACCGCCGCCGCCGTACTCACCGGCGATCTCGCCCTCGCCTGGGCGGACGACACGGTCGCCGGTATCGAACTCGGCGCGGCGGCCGGCCCGCGGGTGCGGCACCTCTGGCGGGCGATGCGGATGGAGATGGTGGCCGGTCAGTACCTCGACCTCTACGGCCAGATCGCCGGCTCCCGCTCCGTGGCGCTGGCCGTCCGCACCGCGTACCTCAAGAGCGCGCGGTATTCGGTGGAGCGGCCGCTGGCCCTCGGCGCGGCGCTGGCCGGGGCCGATGAGCCCACCACCCGCGCCCTCGGTGCCGCCGGCCGCTGTGCCGGGGTGGCCTTCCAGTTCCAGGACGATCTGCTGGGGGTGTTCGGGGACCAGGAGCGGACCGGCAAACCGTCCGGCGGCGACATCCGGGAGGGCAAGCACACCTATCTGCTCGCGGTCGGCCGGGCCCGCGCCGTGCAGCGCCGCGACCGGGCGGCTCTCGCGCTCCTCGACCGCTGTGTCGGTGACAGCGGGCTGGACGCCGCTGACCTGGAGCGGGTGCGCGCCGTCCTCGTCGCCACCGGCGCCCCCGGCCTCGTCGAGCGGCGCATCCACCGGCTGGTCGCCCGCAGCATCCGCCATCTGGACGCCGCCGCCCCGGAACCCGCCGCGGCCGCCCGGCTGCGCGGCCTCTTCGCTTCCGTCGCCGGCCTCCGCACCGCCACCGGCCACCCGCGCCCGGCAGCACGAACCGGCAGCGCATCCGAGCCCGTTCCCGCCCGGGCGGACGAAAGGGGCACCGTATGAGAACCGTCAAGGGCCCCACCGACCATGTGGTGGTGGTCGGCGCCGGTCTCTCCGGACTGGCCGCCGCGCTGCATCTGCTCGGCGCCGGACGGCAGGTGACGGTCGTCGAGCGGGCGGCGCTGCCCGGCGGCCGGGCCGGCCGTATCGAAAGCCGCGGCTACCACCTCGACACCGGACCGACCGTGCTGACCATGCCGGACCTCATCGACGAGGCGTTCGCCGCGGTCGGCGAGCGCCTCACCGACCGGATGGAGCTGCGGGCCCTGCACCCCGCCTACCGCGCCCGGTTCGCCGACGGCAGCGAACTGGACGTCCACACGGACGCGGAAGCCATGACGGCCGAGGTCGAACGGTTCGCCGGCCCCCGGGCCGCCGACGGCTACCGCCGGCTGCGCCGCTGGCTCCAGCAGCTGTACGACGTCCAGCGCCACCGCTTCATCGACACCAACTTCGACTCACCGCTCCAGCTGATGCACCCGGACCTGGCCCGCCTCGCCGCACTCGGCGGCTTCGGCCGGCTCGACGACCGGATCGGCCGCTTCCTGCCCGACGCCCGGCTGCGCAGGGTCTTCTCCTTCCAGGCGCTGTACGCCGGGGTCCCGCCCGCGCGCGCCCTGGCCGCCTACGCCGTGATCGCCTACATGGACACCGTCGCCGGGGTGTACTTCCCCCGCGGCGGGATGTACGCCCTGCCCCGGGCCATGGCGGACGCGGCCGCCGACGCCGGTGCCGCCTTCCGCTACGGACACCCCGTCACCCGGCTGGAACGCACCGGCGAACGGATCACGGCGGTGGTCACCGCGCAGGACCGCATCCCCTGCGACGCGGTGGTCCTCACCCCCGATCTGCCGGTCGTGCACCGGCTGCTCGGCCGGCGCCCCCGCCGCCCGGTCCGGCTCCGCCACGCACCGTCCGCGGTGATCCTGCACGCCGGCACCGACCGGACCTGGCCGCGGCTGGCGCACCACACGCTCTTCTTCGGCGCCGCCTGGGAGCGGACCTTCGAGGAACTCACCCGCACCGGCCGGCTGATGAGCGACCCCTCGCTGCTGCTCACCCGCCCCACCGCCTCCGACCCGCAACTCGCCCCGCCGGGGCGGCACTTGCACTACATCCTGGCGCCCTGCCCCAACACCGAGACCGGCCCGGGAGCCGGGGAGTGGCGCGACCTCGCCCCCCGGTACCGCGACAGCCTGCTCGCCGTCCTCGAACGCCGGGGACTCACCGGCATCGGCGCCGCCATCGAGGAGTACCGCATGGTCACCCCGGCCGACTGGACGGCACAGGGGCTCGCCGCCGGAACGCCGTTCTCCGCCGCCCACACCTTCGCGCAAACCGGTCCCTTCCGCCCCCGCAACCTCGTACGCGGCACGGCCAACGCCGTACTGGCGGGCTGCGGCACCACCCCAGGGGTCGGCGTCCCCACCGTCCTGATCTCCGGCAAGCTCGCCGCGGCCCGGATCACCGGCCTGCGGCACCCACGTCCCGCCGCCGGTTCGTCCCGCCCCGCCACGAGAGGCATCCCGGCATGACCGCACGCGAACTCGACGCCGCAGGCGTCACCGACCCCGGCCTCCGTGAGGCCTACGCCCACTGCCGCCGGCTCAACGCCCGGCACGGCAAGACCTACTTCCTCGCCACCCGGCTGCTGCCCGCGGCCCGCCGCCCGGCCGTACACGCCCTGTACGGCTTCGCCCGCTGGGCCGACGACATCGTCGACGACCCCGCCACCGGCCACACCCCCGCGGACCGCGCCCGGGCGCTCGACGCCCTCCACCGCTGCCTCGACGACGGACTGCGGGGCGGCGGGAGCAGGGAACCGGTGGTGCGCGCGGTGGCGCACACCGCGGCGGTGTACGGCATCGACCACCGCCATTTCGCCGACTTCATGGCCTCGATGCGCAGCGATCTGACGGTGACGGACTATCCGACCTACGCCGACCTGCGGCGCTATATGCACGGCTCCGCCGCGGTGATGGGGCTCCAGATGCTGCCGGTGCTCGGCACCGTCGTACCGCAGGAGGAAGCCGTGCCGCACGCCGCGGCCCTCGGCATCGCCTTCCAGCTCACCAACTTCCTGCGCGATGTCGGCGAGGACCTCGACCGGGGCCGCGTCTACCTCCCCGCCGACCTGCTCGCGGCGCACGGCGTCGACCGCGCACTGCTCCGGTGGAGCCGGGACACCGGCCTCCCGGACCCGCGGATCACCGCGGCCCTTCAGGCGGCCGCCGCACTCACCCGAGGCGTCTACCGCGAGGCGCAACCCGGCCTCGCCATGCTCGACCCGGTCTCCCGCCCCTGTATCCGCACCGCGTTCGTCCTCTACGGCGCCATCCTCGATGCCGTGCGCGACGACGGATACGCCGTGCTGCACCGCCGCGCCGTGGTCTCCCGCCGACGCCGCGCGGCCACCGCCCTCGGCGGTCTGGCCCGTCTCGCCGCCACCCGTGTCACCGCCCGGCCGCCCGCGGTGCGGTCCGGCCGGGTGCCGCACTACGCGCAGGAGGAAACCCCATGACCCAGGAGGTCCGCCGGGCCCCGCGCCTCCCACTCCGGCTGCGCCGCCGGCCCGAGCTGTGGGAACAGCAGCACCCCACCTGGCGCGACGCGAAACCCGCGCGCATCGCCGGCGCCGTCAAGGCCGCCCTCGCCCGCCCGTCCGGCAACTGGTTCGTCCTCGGCGCGGCCCGCGACATCGGAGCGCACCGTGCCTTCGGCCGCACCGTCGCCGGGGTCGAGGTGGTCGCCTGGCGGGACGCCGGCGGCCGCCTGATCGCCGGCCCCGGGGCCTGCCCGCACCTCGGCGCGCCCCTCGCCCAGGGACCCGTACGCTGCGGCATCCTGCGCTGCCGGTGGCACGGACTCGCCCTGGACGGCGCCCCGTTCGCCGGCTGGGAACCCTTCCCCGCCCATGACGACGGACTGCTGGCCTGGGTACGGCTCGACGAGGCGGGCGGCGAACGGCCGCTGCCGCAGCCCGTGCTGCCCGACCGGCCGCGCCCGGCGGGCGCCGTCGCCGCCGTCTACACCGGCACCGGCCGGTGCGAACCCGAGGACGTGGTCGCCAACCGCCTCGACCCTTGGCACGGCGCCTGGTTCCACCCCTACTCCTTCGTCGACCTCACCGTGCTCGACACCCCCGCGGAGCACGGTGCGGAACGGCCCGACGGCCTCACCGTCCAGGTGTCCTTCAAGGTCGCCGGACGCGCGGTGGTGCCGGTCACCGCGCTGTTCACCGCCCCGGGGCCCCGTACGGTGGTGATGCGCATCCTGGAGGGCGAAGGGCAGGGATCCGTGGTGGAGACCCATGCCACGCCCCTGGGCCCGGACGACCTGGGACGCCCGCGCACCGCGGTCGTCGAAGCGATCGTCGCCACCTCCCGGCGCCCCGGCTTCGCCCTGGCCCGCGCGGCCGCGCCCGCCCTGCGTCCGCTGATGCGGGCCGCCGCGGGCCGGCTGTGGCGGGACGATCTGGCCTACGCCGAACGCCGCTGGCACCTGCGCACCAGCGGCCGGCATCCGGGCTGACACCGGGCTGCGGGCCGTCGCCCGGCCCCGTCGAGCCGCTGCTCGCAGGCCCGCCGCCTGGACCGCAGCGCGTCCCGGTCACCGCCCGGCCCGCCCGGCCGCCCACCGCAGGGCCGCTGACCGCCCCCGGTCCGGCACGGTCCACAGGGTCTGGCCGCGCAGGCCCCAGCGTGCCAACAGCGCGTTCGCCGCGAGGAATCCGGTCGTCGCGGCCCGCTCCATCAGCGCCACCGGGAACCCGGTCCGCACCGTGTCGCCCGCGACCACCAGCCGGGGGTCGGGGGTGTGCACGGTGGGCCGGTCGTGGAAGCCGCCCACCGGGAACAGGGGGCAGTCCGCCCGCCACTCATGGCGGCGGTCGATGATCCGGACACCGCGGGTCTCCGGGTAGACGGCGTTCAACTGCTCCACCAGGCGGCGCTGTTCACGTTCCCGGTCGGCTCCCGGGGCGACGGCGTAGGCGTGCAGTTCGAGCACCGAGCCGCCGGTACGGGCGGACCACCGGGCCGCCTCGCCTTCCCAGCGCTCCAGCACGCTGACATTGTCCAGGGACCCGAAACCGCTGGTGCCCAGGAAACCCGGCCGGTCGGCGGCCACCCGACGCGCCAGCCACAGCCGCGACACCAGGAACGGCGGCGCCGTCCGCAGCCGCCCGATCCGCGCCCGCCAGGCGGCATCCGCCACCTCGGGTGAGGCGGCGACGAGCCGGCGCAGCCCGCCCGGGTCCAGCGCCAGCACCACCGCGTCGAACCGGCGGTCCGCACCCTCCCCGGCCGCGACCCGCATCCCACCACCCGCCACCGGCGCGACCCGCGTCACGTCCGTGCCCGTGCACAACCGGACGCCGTGCCCTTCCAGATACCGGCCGAGGGGCTGCCACAGCGCCTGCGGAAACGGCTCACCGGGCACATCGAACAGCAGCCCCTCACTGGAGCCGAGGAAGTAGATGTGGAACATCAACACCAGCTCCGCGGCCGACAGTTCCCGCGGGTCCGCGAAGAAGCTCCGGGAGAAGACCTCGAACGCGAGATGACGCGCGGCCTCGGGAAACCGGATACGGGCGAGGAAGTCCGCGGCGCTGACGCGGTCCAGGCGCTGATAGACCTGCGGCACCCGTACGTCCAGCAGCGGCAGCGCGGCGCCGGGGCGCATCCGTACCAGGTCCCGCCAGGTGAAGCTGGGACTGAGCGCCACGAAGCCCAGTGCGCTCCAGGGTGGTGTCCGGGGCACCCGGGCGAAGCTGTCCCGCAGGCCCGACCGGTGGTGCAGCGGATAGTCGGGCAGCCGTCTGAGCATCCCCAGCCCCGGGTCGACCCGACGCAGCAGCCCCCGCAGGTTGTAGTACTGGGGAAAGAACGCATGGAAGCCGCGGCTCATGGTCGCCGCCGAACCGTCGGCGAGCCGCACCGGCCAGCCCGCCAGCCGGCCGCCGAGGACTCCGGCACGTTCGTACAGCGTCACCCGCACCCCGCGCTCGGCCAGCGCGGTCGCGGCGGAGAGGCCCGCGATCCCGCCGCCGACCACCGCCACCTCCGGACCGCCGGCCGCCGCCCGGTCCCGCCCCGGTGGCCCCGGCACCGTCCGGGCCCGCCGGTCACGTCCACGTCGCGCGGCCCCGCCGTCATCGTGTCGAGGTGTCACGCCCCCTCCTCGCGGGCGCCGGCCGTGGCGGCGACGAAGGTGTGGGTGATACCGGTCTGCCAGCCGGTCAGCGGCAGGGCCCGCACCTGCCGGAAGCCCGCCCGGCGCAGCCGCCCGGTGAACTCCGCGGCGGTGTCGAACGCGAGGACGCTGCGCCACAGATGGCGGTACAGTCCGGCGTCCCCCGCGAGCCGCCCGGCCGGCCGCAGGACGCCGGTGCACACCGCCGTCCACACGGCGCGGGGCACCGCTCCGCCGGACAGTGAGTACTCATGAACGGCCAGCCGCCCGCCCGGCACCAGGGCCTCCCGTACCGCCCCGAGGACCGCGTCCGGGTCCGTGACATTGCGGAACAGGTACGCGGCGAAGACGGCGTCGAAGCCACCGGCCACCCCGGCGTCGGCCAGCCGTTCCACCGGTGCGTGCACGAAGGAGACCCCGGGCGGCCAGGGCTTGCCGGCGGCCCGCGCCAGCATGCCGGCCGAGGCGTCGACGGCGGTGATCTCGGCATGCGGGGCGACGGCGAGCAGCGCCGCCGTCGAGGCGCCGGTGCCGCACCCCAGATCCAGCACCCGCAGTCCACGGCCCGCGCGCGGCAGCCCCAACCGCCGGGCGGAACGCCGTAGTTGGCCGTGGTAGCCGGGGTTCACCGCGACCAGCCGGTCATAGCTGCGGGACGCATGGTCGAAGGCGGCGGTCAGTTCGCCGTCGTGCAGCAGGGCCATGGATGTCTCCTCCGGTGACGGGGCGAGAGCGGGCGGGGTCACCGCACGGTGGTGCGGCGGGGCAGCAGCGGGAGTTCGGCGACGGTGCGGAGCATGGGCAGCACCGGGGTGCGCAGGCCGATGCTGACGTCCTCCCACAGCCGGGAGCGGCCGTCGAGGAACCGCAGCAGCCGCTCCATCGGCACCGTGCGGAACAGCCCGGTGAAGAACTCGGCGCCGTCCACCCGGCCGCTGTCCAGCGCCCGCA
Organism: Streptomyces lydicamycinicus; assembly: GCF_000829715.2. Taxonomy (NCBI): domain Bacteria; kingdom Bacillati; phylum Actinomycetota; class Actinomycetes; order Kitasatosporales; family Streptomycetaceae; genus Streptomyces; species Streptomyces lydicamycinicus. The sequence continues at coordinate 602,603 of NZ_BBNO01000007.1, forward strand.
GCAGCACGGCGTCCATCGCCCGGTGCCAGGCGTTGTGCGGGGGAGGGGGCACCGGAGGACGGCCGGCCAGCAGCGCGGCCGCGATCAGCGCCGTCTGCCGCTGCACGGAAGCGAAGGTGTACCCGGTCGACGGACGGGTGGCGCCGCCGGCGGTCCCGATCCGGAACACCGCCCGGCCCACCCGGCGTGGGAAGCGGCCGTCGGTCATCGGGATCGCGCCCTGCTCAACGGCCGTGACACGGAAGGCACCCAGCCGCAGCACCTGCCCGGTGTAGTGGCGCAGGGCCCGCTCGTAGGCGGCGGTGGCCACGGTGCGCCGGGAGAACTCCGTGTACTCCACCAGCGCCGCACAGTCGTTGAGCGGCAGCACATACCCGAAGGACAGACCGTGGTCGGGCTGCGGGGTACGGAAGTCCATCAGATCCGCGACCGTGGGGTCGAACGCCGGGCGCCGGGTGCGGACGAACCAGCCCCGGAAGTGCTGCTGGAGGGTGGTCCGCGCCGGAGGGAGCCGCCCGGCCGGCCGGGAGTCGAAGGCCCAGCGGGCCCGGAGGGCCACCGGCCGCCCGGCCGCGTCGTGCCCCCGCACCTCGGCCCCGCCGGTGACGTCCCGTACGGACTCCACCGTCGCCTCGGTCCGGACCACGGTGTCCTGTCCGGCGAGCCGGGCGGCCACCAGGGCCTCGAAGTCACGCGACCGCAGCATCTTGTACCGGAAGGGCTCGGGCCGCCCCGCCGTCGCCTCACCGTTGGGCCCGTGCACCCGCAGCCGTTCCCACGACGCGGTCAGGGCCTGGTCGAACGCGCCACCCGGCGCCTCCCAGTAACACCAGGTCCGCTCCGGCGGGGTGAGCGGCCCCCGCGGTGCGTCGACCAGCACCACCCGCAGCGGCCGGCCGCCGGCCGCCGGTGCGCACAGCCGGTGGGCCAGCGACAGCCCGGCCGCTCCCGCGCCCACGATGACGGCATCCGCGTCCTGCACGCCCGGTCCTCTCGCCGCCCGATGCCCCCGCGACGATCTTTCCGCAGTCCCGGGCCGGGAGGCGGCATCCGACGCGCGGGAATCCGGGGCGCGTTGTGTCCGCCGCCCCGGGTGCGGTTCCTTGGCGGGCGTCCGCAAGAATCCTCTCCCGACCAATCCAGGTGTCGCCCGGCGCCGAATCACTCGTGACCACGTCACGTAACGGAGGTGTCCATGCCCGTCGCAGCCCGCGGCGACCGATCCCCCGCACCGCATACCGGTGCCCTGGAAACCCTGCTCACCCGCGTCTCCCGCGGCGACCAGTACGCGTTCGAGAGTCTCTACACGGCGGTGGCCGGCTCCGTACTGGGCCTGGTGCGCCGGGTGGTACGGGATCCGGCGCAGTCCGAGGAGGTCGCGCAGGAGGTGCTGATCGAGGTGTGGCGGTCCGCGGCCCGCTTCGACGCACGGCAGGGCAGCGCCATGGCCTGGATCATGACTCTGGCGCACCGTCGCGCCGTGGACCGGGTGCGCTCCGTCCAGGCGGCGGCCGACCGCGACCACCGGGCCGGCATGGGCGCCTACACCGCCCCCTTCGACGAGGTCAGCGAGCAGGTCGAGCGGCGGCTGGAGCGCGAGCAGGTGCGCCGCTGCCTCCAGCAACTCACCGACCTGCAAAGGGAGTCGGTGACGCTCGCTTATTACCGCGGCTACACCTACCGGGAGACCGCCGATCTGTTGGGCGCCGCGCTGGGCACGGTCAAGACACGACTGCGGGACGGACTCATCCGGCTCCGCGACTGCCTGGGGGTGTCGGCATGAGCACCGTCGATCTGCACACACTGACGGGTGCCTACGCACTGGGCGCGCTCTCCGAGCAGGAGTCCGCCGAGTTCACCCGCCATCTGGCGCAGTGCCCGGCCTGCACCCAGGAAGTGCGGGAACTCCAGGAGACCGCGGCCCGGCTGGCGCTGGCCGTGGCCGAGGTGCCCCCGGCCGGGCTGCGCACCCGGGTGATGGCCGCCCTGCCCGAGGTCAGGCAGCTGCCGCCGAGGGGGCGCCATGCGACCGCGACCGTGGTCCCGCTGCGCCGGGGCATACGCTTCCGGCTGCCGTACCTCGCGGCCGCCGCCTGTCTGGTGGTCGCCGCCCTCGCCGGCGGGCTGGCCGTCCACGCCCGGAACGAGGCCGACCAGCAGCGGGACCGCACCGTCCGCGCCGAGCAGCAGGCCGCCGCGGTCAGTGCCCTGATGACCGCCCCGGACGCCACCTTCCACACCACCGCGCTCAAGGGCGGCGGCAGCGGCACCGTCGTCGCTTCCAAGCGGAGGGGCCAGACCGCCTTCCTCTACCACGGCCTGCCGGCGCTCTCCGGTCAGCGGGTGTACGAACTCTGGTACAGCCGCAACGGCGCGATGGAGCCCGCCGGACTCGTGCGGACCGGCAGCTCCTCCGGCGCGATGCTGCTGACCGGCGGCCCCCAGGGCGCGGACGGCGTCGGCGTCACGGCGGAACCCCCGGGCGGCTCCAGCCGGCCCACCACCACGCCGCTGGCCGTCCTCCGGCTGTGACCTCCGGCCCCACCGGATCCGACCCCGGCCGCCGGCCCCCGACACGGGCCGGCGGCCGGCCCACGCGGTCGCCATGCCATGCGGCGGACACCCCGTGCTGCGTGACGCGTCTCACTGACATCGGCTGACCGTGGACCTCGTCGCCGCCCTTCTGGAGGCACCCCTGTGCCCCACGCGATCGGCGGGGTGCGCCCGGAGTAGCGCCCCGAACGGGTACACCGTTCTTTGACGGCCGGTCAGCCTCGCCCCTGCGGGCGGGCCATGACGCGTTTTTGTGCCCTCTTGCCTACTCGGTGACACATGACGGAGACAGCGCGTACGTGCTCGCCGCTTTTCAGTCAAGTGGAACGCTGGAAACGAGCAAAAGAGGCAACTAACTGACCAGATTGTCGCGTCTTCCGTGCAGAGTCATAAGAAGGGGCTTTCCACCCCTGCCCCGTGCCAGGGGCTCGGAAACCGGTCTTTGAGGAGATGGAATGCGACCGTTTGCGTTGAGCTACGCCCGTCCGGCGGCGAAGTCATCGACCAGTACGCCGTACAGCTACGACGCCACGCGGCAACTCAACGTCCTCCCGGACGGACGCCCGGCCACGTGCAGCCGGGCGGTGCTGCTGGCCACCGGCACCACCGCCTCCACCGCCGGTTCCAAGACCCACTTCGACGACTGAGCCCATGACCGTCCTGGTCCTGACCTGCGAGGAAGATTTGACGGCGGACATCGTGGTGTCGACGTTGCAGGACCTCGGTGTCCCGCTCGTCCGCCTCGACCCCGCCGACCTGCCCGGCCGGGTCGCCCTGTCGGCGGAGTACGCGGACAACGACTTCCACGGATATCTCAAGTCCGGCGAGCGCATGGTGAGCCTGGGCAGCCTGCGTTCGGTATGGGTGCGCCGGCCCGGTACCCCCGGGGCCCGCGCCGCGGAACAGTCCGCCTGGATCACGGCCGAGGCCGAGCAGGCGCTCTACGGCATGCTGACCAGCACCCAGGCGCGCTGGATGAACCATCCCGTCGCGGCCGCGCAGGCGCGCTACAAGCCCTGGCAGCTCCGGCTCGCCCACCGCAGCGGCTTCCTCGTGCCCGCCACGCTGGTCACCACGTTCCCGGCGATGGCCCGGCAGTTCGCCGCCACCCACCAGGACCTGGTGGTGAAATCGGTGAGCGGAAAGCACCCCGGTGACCCTCCGATGGTGCTGCCCACCACCCGTATCAGTCCGGACACGGACTTCTCCGGGGTGGCAGCCGGGCCGACCCTGCTCCAGCAGCACATCCCCAAGGAGGCGGATATCCGGCTGACGTGTGTCGGTGACCATCTCTTCGCCGCCCGTAAGAAAGCCGATCCGGAGGAAGTCGACAGCCGCTTCGCCCACCAGGGCACCTGGGAGCCCGTCGAGGTGCCCGACGCCGTCCACCGGTCCGTGAATTCCTATATGAGTGCTGCGCAACTTGCCTACGGTGCTTTTGATTTCGCCGAAGACCCGGACGGCGCCTGGTGGTTCCTGGAATGCAACCAGGGCGGCCAGTTCGGCTTCATCCAGTTGGAGACCGACCAGCCCATCGCCCAGGCCATCGCCACCTGGCTCGCCGTGGAACCCTGAGGCCGGAGCGGTGGCTCCGCCCGCACCCCGCCGCCCTAGTGGATCAGCATGTTCGCGATCACGATGAGCAGACCGATCAGCACATCCACCCCACCCACCCGAAAGGACGCCGCCCAGCGCCGGCCCGCCACCCGGGCCGCCCAAACCCCCCAGCCGAACAGCGCCACCATATTGATGGTCAGGGCGACGTCGACCGCGCCGTCCTCACCCCACCATTCCGCGTAGGCACCGAACAGCGCGAACATGGTGGGCACCATCGCGGCCACCAGCGGCCACTCCATCAGCACCGAACGCACCGCGCTCGGGGTGACGTGCTTGTCGTCGCTCGTCCGGTGCGCGATCGAGTGCGCGTAGCCGTGCGCCGCGGCCGACGCCGCGGCCGTCAGCGCCACCCACAGCGCGTCGTAGCCCGGGTCCGGCGGTCTGCCCTCATGGCCCAGCGCGGCCACCAGCGCGCTGGCGAGCACCGAGCCGTACACCCCGCCGAACAGCAGTCGCTGTAGGGGCTCCGCTCGTCTGGGGGGCGGCTGCACGGGTACGCTGCGGCTTTCTGACAAGGCGCCACCTCACAGGACCGACGGGCTTCCCCGCTCCGGGATCAACCCCCGAGATGTAGCAGCCCCCGGCGCCGATCCGTCCGAAGCTGCGCCGACGGCCCCGGCGATTTACCACCGCGTGGCGCGCCCCGGTCAGCTGTGCAGCGTCAGCGGCGGATGCGTCCCGTTCAGGTAGTGGTCACCGATGTCGCGGAGCCGGGTGGTGGGGGAGACCCGTGCCGTCAGTACCCGGGCGTTGCGCCAGAACCTGTCGAAACCCAACGGGTCGGCAGCGGAGTCGGCGCCCTGGGTGAGTTCCAGGACGCGGGTGGTCAGACGCATCGCGCAGCGGCTGGTGACGGCCTCGGCGGCGGCTACCAGCACCGCGATATCGGCCCGCTGGTCGACCCCGAGCCCCGGGCCCGCGCGGAGCCCCCGTGCCAGGGCCTCCGACGCCGACTCGACGACGGCCGCGGCGGTCCGGGTCTCGGTCACCAATTCCCCGTACGCGAGAAGGAGATAGGGGTCCGCGCCCGGCCGCTCCGCGTACCCGTCCTCGTCCGGCCCCTCGGCCGCCCGGCCGTGCGACCCGGCTCGGGTGATGTCCCGGGCCTCCGCCAGCGCTCCTTCGGCGATGCCTAGACCGACGTGAACGAGGGCGAGCCGGAGCGCCAGCGGGGCGAGCGTGGCGAACGGCGCGAGGGCGTGCTCATCGCGCGGGACGGCGCCGAGCACCTGGTCCGCGGGGACCGGGACGCCGTCGAAGCTGATCCGGCCGGCCGCGGTGAGCCGCTGGCCGAGGCGGTCGTGCTCGGGGGCGGCCGCCACGCCGGGGTGGGCCGGGTCGACGCAGACCACGAGGGACTCGCCCGTATCGGTGTGCACCGCACCGAGCACCAGCCGGTCGGCGACGGCCACGCCCGCGGCGAACGACCGGCATCCGTGGAGGAGGTATCCCTCCGCGGCCGGGGTGAGGGTGAGCTCCGGCCCGGTCGCCGGTTCGGGGTCCGGGAAGTCGATACCGCCGCCCCAGAGCCACTGTCCCGCGCTCGCCCGGAGTTCGAGCTCGTCGGCCCGTTCCGGGGTGCCGAAGAAGCGTGCGCTCCACGACAACGCCCAGTGGCGGCCCAGCAGTTCGCCGATGGAACCGTCCGCTGCCGCGATCTCCCGGATGACCGCGCAGGCGGTGCGCCAGTCGGTGCCCCGCCCGGCGGGTCCGGGGGGCGCAAGCAGCGCCGGCAGACCCGCCTCGCGCAGCCGGGCGAGCTCGTCGAACGGGGGCTTGCCGGCCCGGTCGCGGACCAGGGCGTCGACCGCCAGGTCATCGGCGACTTCCCGGGTGACGCGCCGCCAGATCTCGTCGTCGGTACAGGACTTGACGGGCGGGGAAGCGGGGCGTGCGGGGGACTTCTCCGGCATGGTGACCTGCCTCGTCCCGGCCGTGTCCGGTGCGGGCGGGCAGATCAGGCCGGCGGCCGACGGGACGGAACGCATCGGTGCGGGCACGCCCACCTCCTGGCTTCCCTAGTTTTCCCACTGGATTGGTAGGGAAAGAATGCTTCCAGGGCCGTGGACGGATCAAGGGGCGTTCAAGGGATGGACAAGCGCGTCTTGGCATACGGGACATGGTCCGGACGCGCCGCGCTCCGGACGCGCCTCGCTCCGAACGACATCCGTTAGGGATTCGTCCAGGACTCGGGATGCTCGGTCAGCTCCGCCACCTGCGGCGGCAGCTCGGCGGAGGCGACATCGGCCAGGGTCACGCCGTCGAGGATTTCGCGGACGTTCGCCCGCAGCGCGATCCACAGCGGCAGCAGGGACCGGGCGGGGCCGGTGTAGGACAGCTCCGGCGGGCGGACTCCGCGTACCGACACCAGCGGTCCGTCCACGACCCGGATGACATCCGCGATGCTGATCGCCTCCGCGGGCCTGGCCAGCCGGTAGCCGCCGCTGCCGCCGCGGCGGCTCTGCACCAGCCCGCCCCGGCGCATATCGTTCAGAATGCCTTCGAGGAACTTGTGCGGAATGTCCTGGGCCTGGGCGATGGCCTCCGCCTTGAGCGGCCCCGCGTCCCGGGCGTCAGCGAGTTGCAGTGCGGCACGCACGGCATAGTCCGCTCTGGCTGAGATCCGCATGCTCCGCATTATCCCGCAGCGGACCCGGCATCCCGCAGGGGGCCCGGCGCGGATCCGCCGGGTGCCCGGGCGCCGGCCGCCCGGCACGTCTCCGCCGTCCGGTTGCGAGCCCGGACGACCGGACGGAGGCTCGACATACGGCATGGACTCACGGCATCGACTCCGAGGTGAGTGTCGTGGCAGACAAAGGCGCGCCGATACCCGTCACCCAGCCCGCCGTCCTGGAGACGCGAGGGCCGGGCAGCGTGAAGGTGGCCCTCGACGTCAACGGTGTCTCCCGGGTCGTGCATCTGGAACCACGGGTGAGCCTGCTGGACGCGCTGCGCGAGCAGATGGCCCTCACCGGCTCCAAAAAGGGCTGTGACCAGGGAACCTGCGGTGCGTGCACGGTCTGGGTCGACGGCCGCCGGGTGCTGTCCTGTCTGACCCTGGCCATCAGCTGCGAAGGCCGGGAGGTGACCACCATCGAGGGCCTCGCCGAGGGCGATGAGCTGCACCCGATGCAACGCGCCTTCCTCGAACACGACGCCTTCCAGTGCGGCTATTGCACGCCGGGACAGATCATGTCGGCCGTCGCGCTGCTGAACGAAGGACATGCCGGGACCGACGCGGAGATCGCCGAGTGGATGAGCGGCAACATCTGCCGCTGCGCGGCCTATCCCCCTATCCGCTCCGCCATCCGCGAGGTGCGGGACCGGAAGACAGGACAGTGAGGTGCGTGCCATCAGCTACACCCGCGCGACGGACGTGCACAGCGCCGTCGAGGCGGTGACGAGTGACCCCGGCAGTTCCTTCCTCGCGGGCGGCACCACGGAAATCGATCTGCTGCGGCTGGATGTGCTGCGGCCGCATCGTCTGGTGGACATCAACCGGCTGCCGCTGACCGGCGTCGAGGAGCGTGCCGACGGGGGACTGCTCATCGGCGCCCTGGCCCGGATGAGCGAGGTCGCCGAGGACCGAGCGGTCGTGGAGCGCTTCCCGATGCTGTCCCAGGCACTGCTTCTCGGGGCCTCCGCCCAGCTGCGGCACATGGCCTCCATGGGCGGGAACCTGATGCAGCGGGTGCGGTGCGCCTACTACCGCGACCCCGAATCGGCCTGCAACAAACGCGTTCCGGGGAGCGGCTGTTCCGCACTGGAGGGCGTCCACCGCGGCCATGCGGTCCTCGGCACGAGCGAGCACTGCATCGCCACCCACCCCTCCGACCTGGCCGTCGCCCTCGTCGCCCTGGACGCCGTGGTGCACGTGGAAGGCATGGACGGCGCCCGCACCATCCCCGTCGACGACTTCTTCCTGCTCCCCGGCGATACGCCCGAGCGCGAACACCCGCTCACGCCCGGCGAACTCATCACCGCGATCGAGGTGCCCGCGCTCCCCATGGCGCGCAGATCGCTGTATCTGAAGGTGCGCGACCGTGAGTCCTACGAATTCGCCCTCGCCTCGGCGGCGGTGGCGCTCGCGCTGGAGGACGGAGTGGTCCGCGAGGTCCGGCTCGCCCTCGGCGGGGTGGCCACCAAGCCGTGGCGCGCCCGCCGGGCCGAGGACGTCCTCGTGGGCGAGCGCGCCGACGACGCCGCGTTCACCCGGGCCGCGACCGCCGAACTGGCCCCCGCCGACACCCGGCCGATGAACGCTTTCAAGGCGGAACTCGCCCGGCGGACCCTCGTCCGCGCCCTGCGCACCGTTGCCACGACCGGAGGCGGGACGGCATGACCACCGGCGCCACCCTCGAAGCCATCGGCCGGCCCGTCGATCGCGTCGACGGTCCCGCCAAAGTCACCGGACACGGCCGCTACTCGGCGGAGATCACCCTGCCCAACACCGCGTACGCCGCCCTGGTCGGCGCCCGTACGGCCAGCGGGCGGATCACCGGCATCCGCACGGAGGCCGCGGAGCGCGCCGACGGTGTACTCGCCGTACTGACCCACCAGAACCTGCCGAAAATCGCCGGCCGGCCCGCTCTGCTGCCGTCCCTGGCCGGCCATGCCGCCCCGGGGGAGAGCTTCTTCCCGCTTCAGGACGATGTCGTCCACTACTTCGGTCAGCCCGTCGCCGTCGTCATCGCGGACTCGCTCGAACGCGCCCACTTCGCGGCCCGGCAGCTCCATGTCGACTACGACCGGCGTCCGTCCGTCACCACTCTGGACGAGGGCCGGGACCAGGCCTATGAACCCGAGGCGATCTTCGCCGGGTTCCTTCCCGCCCGCAGTGTGCGCGGCGATGTCGAAGCCGGTTTCCAGGCCGCGACCCAACGCCTCGATGCCACCTTCCATTTCGCGGCCAACCACCACAACCCCATCGAGCCGTCGGCCACCACAGCCGTCTGGGACGGCGACCGGCTCACCCTCTACGACGCCACCCAGGGCATCGTGGCGACCCAGAGCACCGTGGCCGCACTGCTGGGCATCCCGCCGTCGAAGGTACGGGTCCGGGCGTCGTTCGTCGGCGGGGGATTCGGCTGCAAAGCCATGATCTGGCCGCATGTCACCCTGGCGGCGCTGGCCGCGCGGGAGGTGGGCCGGCCCGTCAAACTGGCGCTCACCCGGGAGCAGATGTTCACCTCCTGCGGCCACCGCGAGGAGCAGGAACAGCGCATCGAACTCGGGGCGACCGACGACGGCCGGCTCACCGCCCTGCGCCACCACAAGCTCTCGCTGACCTCGCCCTTCGACGAATGGGCCGAACCCTCGCTCGGCATGGCCGGCCAGGTCTACGCCTGCCCCCACTACGAGGGCGTCTACCGGCTGATCCGCAGCAACACCATGACACCCACCTTCACCCGCGGCCCCGGCGAGACCACGGGCATGTACGCCATGGAATGCGTGATGGACGAGCTCGCCCACCGCATCGGCGTCGACCCGGTGCAACTGCGGCTGCGCAACCACGCCGAGGCCGACCCGCACACCGGCCACCCCTGGTCGAGCGACGGTGCGGAGGAGTGCTACCGACGCGGCGCGGCCCGCTTCGACTGGCAGTCGCGCAACCCCGAACCCCGCTCCGAACGGGACGGCAACCGGCTCATCGGCAAGGGCATGGCCACCGCCGGCTACCCCGTGCTCTTCCCCATGCAGCCGCAGCGTGCCCGGGCCCGGCTCTACGCCGACGGCACCGCGGTGGTGCAGGCCGGCACCCAGGAGTTCGGCACCGGAGCGGGCACCGCCATGACCCAGGTCGCCGCCGACGGCCTCGGCGTCGCGCTGCGGAACGTCCGGTTCGAGTACGGCGACACCGACCTGCCCAACGTCGCGGCCGCGGTCGGCTCGGCCGGCGCCGGAATGATCAGCGCCGCGGTGTACACGGCCGCCACCACGCTCCGCGACCAGATGATCGAGCAGGCGATCGCCGACCCCGGCTCCCCGCTGCACCAGGCGGACCCTGCCACCGTCGTCGTCCGCGAGGGCCGGATGCAGCTGAGGGACCGGCCCGACACGGGGGAGAGCTACCGCTCCCTGATGGCGCGTCACTTCATGACCGACCTGGAGGCACTGGGCAGCTGGAGCCCGCCACCGCAGGATCTCCCGTACGGGCTGGCCACCTTCGGCGCCCAGTTCGCCGAGGTCGCCGTCGACCCGGACCTCGGTACGGTCCGGGTGCGCCGTATGGTCGGTGCCTTCGCCCCCGGCCGGGTCCTCAACGCCAAGACGGCCCGCAGTCAGGTCGTCGGCGGCATGCTCTGGGGCCTCGGCCAGGCGCTGCTCGAAGGCAGTTCGACCGACCCCCGCGACGGCCGCTGGGCGAACGCGAGCCTCGGCGAGTACCTGGTGCCGGTCAACGCCGACGCCCCCGACGTCGCCGTCGAGTTCGTGGAAGTGCCGGACACCGTCGTCAACCCGCTCGGCGTCAAGGGCCTCGGCGAAGTCGGCATGGTCGGCGCGGCGGCGGCCATCGCCAACGCCGTCTTCCACGCCACCGGATACCGGGCCAGGGAACTGCCGATCAGGATCGAGCACCTGCTGTAGGGGCGACCGGCCCGCCGGCGAAGGAAGGACGTCACCATGCCCACGGACGCACACCCCGGCCCGCTGCGGGTACTCGTTCTCGGTGCCTCGATGCGCACCGGATCGACCAACGCCCGCCTGGCCTCCCTTGTGGCCCGGATGGTGACCACGGCCGGCGCCACCGTGGATCTCGCCAGGATGCGGGAATTCGACATGCCGCTGTACGACGGTGATGTGGAGGAGACCCAAGGGCTGCCGGACGGCGCACTGGCACTTCGCGACCGGCTGGAGCGGTGCGACGCCTTCGTGCTCTCCTCACCCGAGTACAACGCCTCCGTACCGGGAGTGGTGAAGAACGCGATCGACTGGGTCTCCCGGGTCCGGCCGCAGCCCTTCAAGACCAAGCACGCGCTGCTCGTCTCCGCCTCCCCGTCCCTGGTCGGCGGCAACCGGGGACTGTGGGCGCTACGGGTTCCGCTGGAACATCTCGGCACCCGCGTCTACCCGGACATGTTCAGCCTGGCCTCGGCCCACCAGGGCTTCACCGAGGACGGGCAGCTGACCGACCCCGCACTGCAAACGCGCCTGGAGGAGACCGTCGACGCCTTCCTCCGTCTCGTCGAGGCCGATGTGCGCTACGTCTGTCTACAGCGCCGGTGGTACGAGTTCCCGGGGGACCGTACCGGGGCCCCCGTCACCCAGCGGGCGGAGGGCTGAGCGGACGTCCGACGGCGGCTCTCCGGCCCCTTGCGCGCGCCGTGACAAAGGGGCGGCAGCGGACCTCATGCCGCTACCGCCCCCTGACACGTGCGGGGACGCCGTACCGGTGCGGCACCCGTCGGAACGAGTGCCCCCACGGCCTCCCTAGGCGGAGGCAAGCCGAGCCCGGTGCCGGGCGGCCCGGCGCCGCATGGCGCGCCGCTCGTCCTCGCTCATGCCGCCCCAGACACCCGTGTCCTGCCGGGATTCGAGTGCCCATTGGAGGCACTGCCCCATCACCGGGCAGCGGTGGCAGACGGCCTTGGCCTCCTCGATCTGGAGCAGCGCGGGACCTGTGTTGCCGACGGGAAAGAACAGCTCCGGGTCCGCTTCGCGGCACACCGCGTCGTGACGCCAGTCCATGAGTAACCTCCGTTCTCCGCGGCGGGGCGCGGTTGATGGGCAGTGCGGCACGGCTTCACCGGGTCGGCCGGCTGCTTCGGCAGCCTCCTTACCCGGACGCCTGCTGTCCTCGCGTGCCCGATCCTGCGCCCACAATGCGCCGCCGTTCCCAACGATCACATTCCTCCCCGAATCGCTCACATTCCGGCCCGGCACGGCCACGGCCAGGGACCGCGTCCGGCACCCGGCCGAACGGCCCGAGACCGCGAGGGCCTGGGGCCAAGACGCCCTGCGACCAGGCATCTTGACTCCCGTGAACAACCGTGAACTGATATGCAAGAGGGGCGACGGAGAGGGGCGGCATGCTGGACGGGCTGAGCGAGTTCTGCACCGAGGTGCTGACGGAGCACGGGTGTCCGTCGGTCTCCGTCGCGGTGGCCGAGCGCGGCGAGGTGGTGCGCGCCGCGGCCTACGGGACGGCCGATCTCGCCACCGGCCGCCCGGCCACGCCGGAGACGGTGTACGGGCTGGCGTCCGTCACCAAGCCGATGACGGCAACCGCCGTCTGTCATGCGGCCGACGAAGGACTCCTGGACCTGGACGCTCCCGTTCCGCTGCCGGCCGCCGAGCGCGGGCCGGCCCCCACCGCACGCCAACTGCTCCAGCACCGGGGCGGTTTGGGTGCGTACTACGACTGGGACTACGGCGACGGCGAGCGGGTGCCTGACCCGGACCGCTACGCCGTGCCCTCCCGCGCGCCGGGCACCGGCTTCGGCTACGCCAACCTCGGCTACCGCCTCCTCGGCCGGCTGCTGGAGCAGGCCACCGGCCAGGAACTGGGCGCCTGCCTCCGCGAACGGGTCTTCGCGCCGCTCGGGCTCACCGGCTGCCGTCTCGCGCGGGTGTACCCGGGCCCGGGACCGTCGGCGCGGAAGTACACGCCCGACGGCCGGGCCTACCCCGCCTACGATTGCAGCCACCCGGGCGCCACCCTCGGCTGGGCCCCGGCTGGTGAGCTGGCGCTGTTCGCCCAGTCGTACGACCGGCTGCTGAAGCCGGAGACCGCGGCGGCCGTCCGGCACGCGCTGCCGGTCAATGAGCATCTGGGGTACGGGCTCGGCTGGTGCCTGTCCTCGGGCGACGGGCCACTGGTGCAGAGCCACGGCGGTGGCGGCCCCGGCGTGGCCGCGATGGCCGTCGCGGTACCCGAGCGGCTGCTCTCCGTCGCGGTGCTCACCAACTCCACGAACAAGGCGGCCCGCGACGCGATCCTCCGATACGTGCTGGATGAACTGGCCCCGGACTGCACCCCCGAGGCGATCACGCCCCTGATCGCTGATCCGGCGCGCCCGATGACGCTGCCGGAGGGCGACTGGACGGGCCGGATCAGCGCACCCGAGCGGGAGGTGCCGCTCACCCTCCGCGTGCTGCCGGACCGTCAGGTCGCCCTCCGGCTGGACGGCGTGCGCGCCACCGCTCCGGCGACCGCCACGGTGGCCTGGGACCTGCGCGCCTCCTTCCCGTTGCAGCTACCGACCGCCGACGCCCGGATCAACAGTCCGGAGCTGGGACTGGTCCTCCGGCTCGCCGACGGTGCGCTGACCGGTGAGGCCCACGCCTACAAGAACGGCGATACCGAGGGCCGGCTCGGCAACTTCCTGAGCCACTCCTGCACCCTGGCCCCGGCCTGAACACCCGCCCCCGCAGGGCGCCTCAGCGGTTACAGCTGTAGTGCCCCTTGTGCCACTGCTTCTCCCAGTGGCCGGGGTGCCAGTGCTTGCTCCAGTGCCCCTTGTGCCAGTGGTGGTGGCTGTCATACCAGCCCGAGTGCCACCGGTACTCCCAGTGCCCCTTGTGCCAGTGCTTGGTCCAGTGGCCGGGGTGCCAGCTGCACTTGGCATGAATCTGCTGGCCGGCCGCGGTGGTCGTGGCCGGTGCGGCGGGAGTCGCCGCCGCCGACATGCCCGCGGTCCCGACGGCGGCTCCGCCGGCCAGCAGCGCGCCCGCCAGCGCCGTCGCGAAGGAGCGCCTCACCTGCTGTGCCCGCATGGGGTCCACATCTCCTCTCCGAAGCTCCGCGGCTCGTGACGGGGCGCTCCCCGGCGGCACCGTGACGAGCACGCAGTCGATCCAGATAAAAGCGGCATAAGTAAAATTTACCTCAGATCAGGAGGAAGGGAGCCGGTGGCTTTGAGTGGCGAGCGGTGACTCACCGGCATGCTGTCGCGGGGGCGTCAGGCCGGCCCGAAGCCGCGCTGAGCGCGCCCGGTTGGAGGCCGGTCCGGCCACCGGTCCGGCCGCCGCTCCGGGCTCGACGGCGAACCGCCCGGCCCGCTGGATCGCCGAGCCGGTCAGCGGCAAACAGCTCGGGGGCCACCTCGTGGAGACGGCCGGCGTCCGGGATCAGGGCGCGGTCAAGGGGCCGGGGTCCTGCGCGCAGACGGGAACGCAGGGAGGGACTACGGTCGGTTCCTCGGCCCGGCGCAGTCGGCCGGGCAGCTCTGATCAGGAGGTGGAGCCGGATGCTGGTACTGGGGCGTTCGCAGGTCGAGGCGCTGCTCGATGTGGATGCGCTGATCGACGCGCTGGCGTCGGCCATGACGGATCTCAGCGCGGGCCGGGCTTCCGCCCCGGACCGCGTCGCCGTGACGGTACCGGAGCGGGACGGCTTCCTGGCGGCCATGCCGGGCCTCGTTCCGTCGGCCGGTGTGCTCATGAGCAAGCTGGTCTCCGTCTTCCCGCACAACGGCGGGACCCCCGTGCCGACCCACCAGGCGCTGATCGTCGTCTTCGACCCGCACACCGGAGAGCCCACGGCGCTGCTGGACGGTACGGCGATCACCGCGGCCCGGACCGCCGCCGGTTCGGCGCTCTCGGCGCGCCTGCTGGCCCGTGAGGACGCCTCGGTGCTGGCCGTTCTGGGCACCGGCGCCCAGGCCAGGTCGCACGCCGAGGCGATGTGCCGGGTGCGCCCGATCCGGCGGATCCGGGTGGCCGGCCGCGACCGGACGAAGGCGGCCGCGCTGGCCGGCGAACTGTCCGCCGCACTCCGGGTACCCGTCGAGGCGGCGGCCACCTGGGCCGAGGCGCTCGACGGGGCCGATATCGCCGCCGCGACCACCCACTCCGTCGAGCCCGTCATCCGCCGTGCCTGGCTGACACCAGGAGTGCATGTGACCTCGGTGGGCTTCAACCCGGATGGCCGGGAGATCGACGATGCCACGGTCGCCGAAGCGCTGGTGTGCGTCGAGTCGCGGCAGGCGGCGCTGGCCCCCTTCCCCGCCGGCAGCAACGATCTGCTGAGCCCCCTCCGCGACGGCGTCATCACCGAGGGACATGTGCACGCCGAGCTGGGGGAACTCCTCGCGGGCAACAAGCCGGGCCGCTCCTCGGACCAGCAGATCACCCTCTACAAGTCCGTCGGGGTGGCGGTGCAGGACGCCGCGGCCGCGGCCCTGGTCGTCGCGGCCGCCCGGGAGCGGTCGGTGGGGGTGGAGATCGGGCTGGAGTGAGGGGGCGGCGGCCTTTTGTCTCCCCACGTTTTTGGCTTTCCCGCCGTGGTGGTTGCTCGCCGTTGCGCCTGCGGCGGGCTGGGTGGTTTGTGGGTGCGGTGACGGGCCTCCGGGGCCTGGTGTGTGGACTGCTTCGCTTTACGTCCACACACCAGGCCCCTCCGGCCCGTCCCCTCCCGTTGTGGGAAGAGTGACGGTGAGTGGGGGCGGGCCTTGCGGCTTTCTTGCCCGCCCGTTGAAGCGCGGCCATATCCGTTTTCCTCGGCCGCCGGGGCAGCGGACCCGGAGTGCAGATAGTGCTGAGCGCGGCCGGTGTGGAAGTCCGCCATGTCACCGAAGAGGGAATCGATCGTGGTGTGATCCTGGAGGTCGTATCCCAAATCCTCCATGGGGGAGGAGAAGAACGGTGAAGCCACAGCGTGTCGATTCCTGGCCACGCGAGAGAGGGAATCCGGTGGCTGATACCGCGCAGATCGCCCACGCCGTCGGTGTCGAGGAAACTCCGTGGCTAGACGTGGTGGATCAATGCGTCCTGCCACCAGGAGTGCGGGGTGCGGGGTGTGTGTCCGGTCGCGTTCAGAAGGATCCGGTCTCGCAGCGCCGGACCCAGTCGGTCGCGGCGATCGCGTACGACGGATCGGGGCTCAGCCGGTCCTCCCGGCGGCAGGCCTCCACATACTTGATGGCGTGCGGGTCCTCGGTCGCCAGGGCGCGTTCGGCGAGCGTGACGTAGTCCTGGACCGGCTCCTCGGGGTGGTGCTCGCGTCGTCCCGTGCCGTACGCGCTGCGGATGGCGGCCGAGAAGCGGACCGCGGCGGCGACGCTGGGCCAGTGGAGTTCGGCGGGCAGGCTCGGCAGCACGAGGCGTACCGCGGCGGGGGTGGTGAGGGCGTGCACGAAGGCCATCGGGGTCTTGTGCTCATCGGTGAGGTAGCTCCCGGCGGCGGCCCTGGTGAGCCGGCTCAGCGCCCGGTCGGCGTCGTCCTCGGGGAGCAGGGAATCCACGGCCGGCGCGAAGTCCGGTTCGAGCCACACCGTTTCGAGCCGGATCCGGAAGATCATGCCCATGCCCTGGTCGCTGCGCAGCTTGGGGACCGCCTCCCATGCCTGCGCCAGATCCCGTTTGCGCGGGGTGGACGGTTCCTCGGGGAGCTCCTGGTAGCGGGCGGCCCAGTAGCCGAGCCCACGGGCGAGCTCCTCGATGCGCCATGGACCGGTGGATTCCTTGAGCATCCGCACCGCGTGCCCGGTGCGGATGACGCCATGGCCGCCCCCCGCGGCGAAGCCCGGCAGCAGCCGGGGCCACCAGCGGGCGAGCACATCGGTCCAGGCGGCACCGGCCAGCTCCCGCCGGAAGAATTCGGTCCAGTCCCCCAGGAGCCGCATATTGCCCAGGGCCGGGCGCCAGTTGTCGTGGGTGATCTCCTGGAATCGTCCGTAGGTGTCCTCGTAGAGCACCTTGCGGTACGAGCTCACCCACGCCCCGATCGCCGCGGAGTGCCCGAGCTGTCCCAGGGCCTCCGCCGCCATGGGGCCGTGATTGCTCACCCCGGGGCCGAACTCGGGGCCGGAGTTGCTGAGGTACTTCAGTGCGCCGTCCAGGTCGTTCACTGTGCCCCCTAGATCGATTCCTCTTCATGGAAGGACGCGACGGGCTGTTCAGCAATATGACCCGCCATATTGGCCGGATTCCAGAGTGGGTGGGTGGTGTGTCGTCCGGCATTGTGCGGCACGGGTGAGCGGATTCCGGCAGGGGCGTACAACGTGGTGCGGGCGGGTTGGCACGGGATCGTCCAGGCTGGTGCGGTGCGGGCGGCGAGTCCGTGCATTGGATCTTGGCGCGATTCAGGGGCTGCTTTTCGTCGGCACAAGCCAGTGAAATCAAGACAGTTGGCCAATCGCCGTTGACGTGGGCATGTGACAAAAACTAGTGTCCTGCTTCGGCCCGGAATGGGCCCCATTTAGTCGCTGGTCGATTTTGATTTCTTTTTCGTTGGCGTGAGTCTCGCCGGCTGGTCATTCGGCGTTATCGCCCACCATCCGCTGTGGTGCCATACCTCCGCACGGGCGCACCGGTATGCCCATTGCGGGGTCGGATACGTAACGACGAGGAGAATGCATGATCAAGCACACTTCGCCGATCAGTGGAATCGATGCACATGGCGACCTGGTGGTGACCGCCGGCTATGACAACCGGGTAATTCTCTGGAATGCGGTGACCCATACCGCCATTACCGAGGCGCGCCACGACCACCTTGCCAACCAGTGCCGGTTCTCCGCGTCCGGCCGGATCGTGGTGACATCGAGCAGCGACTACTCCGCCCGTTTATGGTCCGTGCCCGATCTGCGTCTCATCACGGTGCTCACGGACCAGAAGGACGACGTGGAGACGACCGTGATCTCCCCCGACGAAACCCGGGTGGCGACGGCCTCCCGCGATCACCTCGCCCGCATCTATGACCTGGACGGCCGGCTGATCCACCGGCTGGAAGGGCATGAGGCGGACGTGCTGTCCGTCGAATGGGTGCGGAACGGCACCGAGTTGGTGACCACCAGCGACGACGGAACGGTCCGCCGCTGGGACAGCGCCGACGGCACCCTGCTGCGCACCATCGACCTCGGGGACGTCGAAACGGACACCGTCGCGGTCCTGGGGGTGGACAGCTTCGCGCTCGGCAACGACGAGGGCGAGCTGATCCTGGTCGACCCGTCCGGGACGCGGCGCCACCGGGTGCACGACGCCGGCATCAAGCGGCTCGCGTACGACGCCGAGGGCGGCATTCTGCTCAGCTCCAGCTACGACCGCACCGTACGGCTGTGGCGCCTGGACCAGGGCGGGGACCCGGCGCATCTGCTGACGAGCGAGGTACCGGCCGACGTCTGGCTGCGCTCCTGCGCCAAGCTGAGCGCCACCCGCTGGGTCTTCGGCACCTTCGGCTCCAGTTACGCGGTCTTCGACCGGGACGGCGGGACCTGGGACCTGACCGCCGTCGAGCCCACACCGGGACTCAACGCGGTCGCGAGCACCCCCGCAGGACGGTTCACGGTGGGCGACAGCGGCACGGTCCGGCGGGACGACGAGGTGGTGGCCGAACTCGGCAGCTGCTGCAACTTCGTCACCCCGGTCGCGGGCACCGTCGTCAGCGGCGGCCAGCTGGGCGCCCTGTACGACGCGACCACCGGCGCCCTGCTGTACCAGCACCGCTCCCCGCTCAACTGCGCTGCCGTCCATGCCACTTCGGACGGTGAGATGCTGATCGTCGGCACCTACACCGGTGAGGCACTGGTCCTGCGGGATGTGGACGGCACCGGACTGAAGCTGGTCGATGTGCGGCGCATCCAGGACAACGCCGTCAAGGGGGTCGCCGTCCAGGGCGAGGTGCTCTTCAGCGTCTGCGCCACCGGCGCCGCGAGGTGGCACACCCTGCCGGACCTGAAACTCCTGGCCGCGAAGGAAGCGGCACACGCCCGTATAGCCAATGCCGCGGACGCCCTGCCGGACGGCCGTTTCGTCAGCGTGGGCCGCGATCTGACGCTCCGGATCTGGACCGCCGCCGGTGAGGAACAGGCCGTGGTGACGACCCCGCACCGCAACAGCATCAAGTGCGTCGCGGTCGACCCGCTCACCGGACTGATCGCGACGGGCGGCTACCACGGACGGGTCGCCGTCCACGACCCCGCGGCCGGCACCTGGGTGTGCGACGAACGTCCCACGACCGCCGGGATCTCGGCACTGGCCCCGGCCGGCTCACCGGGCCGGTTCCTGGCCTCCTCCTACGACGGCCGGGTCTACGGCATCGAGGCGGCCGCCGCCGTGCCGTCCGCCCGGAACCGGTAGGGGCCGCCCGATGACGACATCCGATGAGGCGGTGGTGGTCCGCCTCGCCAGCGCCCCGGTCCCGGTCGGCGCCACCCTGATGCAGCTGACCGTCTTCGGGCAGGTCGGCGCGGACGGCGGGGAGACGGAAGAAGTGGTCACCCTGCGGACCCTCGCACCACGCAGCGAATCCGCCGCCCCGCCGCTCGTGCGGATCCACAGTGCCTGCTTCACCGGCGATGTCCTCGGCTCCGAGAAGTGCGACTGCGGGCCCCAGCTCTCCGCCGCGCTGGCCGCCATCGTCCGGTCGTACAACGGTGTGCTCGTCTATATGCTCCGGCAGGAAGGGCGGGGCATCGGACTGGCGAACAAGATCCGTGCCTATGCGCTCCAGTCGGTGGGGCACGACACCATCAGCGCCAACCTCGCCCTCGGCTTCCCGGCGGAGGGCCGGGACTTCCGGATGGCCGCCGACTGCCTGCGCCACCTGGGCATCACCCGGGTACGCCTGATGACGAACAACCCGGAGAAGGTCGCCCAGCTCGCCGCGCAAGGGACGGTGGTCGAGGACCGGGTCCCGCTCGGCGGCTTCCGCACCCCCTTCAACGAGGCCTATCTGGAAGTCAAGGACCGGCTGATGGGCCATCTCGACGCGCTGGGCACGGCACAGCAGGTCACCGGGCTGCGGGCGGCCCTCCCGGGGCAGGTGCCGCAGTGACCCCGGACGGGTCCGAGGCCGGCCCGGCCTTCTCCGACGGCGAGCGGGCCGCGATGCGCCGCGCCGTGACGCTGGCCCGGCGCGGGCTCGGCACGGTGGCACCGAACCCGGTCGTCGGGGCGGTGATCCTCGACCCCAACGGCCGGACGGCAGGGGAGGGGTGGCACCGGAAGGCCGGCGGACCGCACGCCGAGGTCCACGCACTGCGCGCCGCGGGCTCCCGCGCCGAGGGCGGCACCGCCCTGGTCACCCTCGAACCGTGCAGCCGGCAGGGCCGCACCGGCCCCTGCACCCGGGCACTGCTCCGGGCCGGCATCCGCCGGGTGATCTACGCCGTATCCGACCCCACCCTCTCCGGCGAGGGCGCCTCCGCGCTGTGCCGCTCCGGGGCCGAGGTGCGCTCCGGCCTCCTCGCGGAGCAGGCCGCGGAGGCCAATCACGCCTGGCTGACCGCGGTGGTCACCCGGCGGCCGCATGTCACTCTCAAACTCGCCACCACCCTCGACGGGCGGATCGCCGCACGCGACGGATCCAGCCGCTGGATCACCGGTCCGCCCGCCCGCCGCGACACCCACCGGTTGCGGGCCCGGGTCGACGCGATCGCCGTCGGCAGCAGCACCGTCCTGGCCGACGACCCCGCCCTCACCGCACGCACCGCCGCCGGCCGCCCGTGTGCCCGGCAGCCGGTCCGGGTGGTCTTCGACCGCCGGCTGCGCACCCCCGCCTGCTCCCGGCTCGCCTCCGACGGCGCGGCCCCCACCTGGATCCTCACCACCCGCCCGGCGGCGGACCACGCCCTCGGGTCGGCCGAACCGGTCACCATCGGCCCGGGCTCGCGCTATCTCACCGAGGCCCTGCACACGCTGTACGACCGGGGTATCCGGTCGCTGCTCGTCGAGGGCGGGGCCACGCTGGCCGGTGCCCTCCTCGGCGAGGGGCTGGTGGACCGGGTCATCTGGTACAGCGCCCCCCGACTGCTCGGCCAGGACGGCGCCCCCGCGGTCCGCGGCCTCGAAGTCCCTTCCTGCGCCGGGACCCCGGGCTTCCGCGTCCTCGGCGTGCGCCGGGTCGGCGAGGACGTACGCACCGTACTGGAGCCGGATCCCGTCCGCAGGAAGTAGGAGCGACATGTCCCACATCGTGCACAGGAACCTGGTCGACGCCGATATCAACGCCCTGACCGACCGGGCGGCCATGGGGCTGCCGGAAGGCTATGTGGAACCACGGGCCGAGCGCCTGGCGGACTTCCCGCGCCTGGCCGGCCGCCCGGCCGAGCAACTCGCCGCCCTGGTGGAGGATCCGTCCCTCACCCTCGAACGGCGCCTGGCCGCGGGCACCGCACTGGCGCTGACGGGCGACCCGCGGACCCGCTGGGACGCCCCGGTCATGCTGCCCGTCCCCGCGGGCCGGGCGCTCATCGGCACACCCGAGAGCGCGGTCGACGCCCTGCACGCCGACTCCGCCCGGTTCGGTGTGCAGCGGTCCTGGGTGGCGAAGGAGTGCCCACGGCACACGGTCGGGATCGCGGCCTTCCATCTCGCCAAGTACCCGGTCACCAACGAGGAGTTCGCGGTCTTCCTCAAGGACACCGGCCATGCCGGGCTGCCGAGCAACTGGAACTACGGACGCTACGACCCCGCCGCCGCCAACCACCCCGTCTACACGGTCACCGCGGAGGCCGCCGACTGGTACGCGGACTGGCTGAGCCGGCGGACCGGCCGCCGCTTCCGGCTGCCCACCGAGCAGGAGTGGGAGTACGCCGCGGGCGGGCCGGACGGGCTGCGCCACCCCTGGGGCGACGCCTGGGACGCCGCCGCGGCCAACACGCTGGAGACGGGCCTGCTCATGAGCAGCCCGGTCGGAGCGTTCCCCGGCGGCCGGTCGTGGTGCGGGGCCCTGGACCTGGCCGGCAACGTCGAGGAGTACACCAGCAGCACCTACGAGCCCTACCCGGGAGGGGAAGTGGTGCGGGATGACCTGTATCTGCGGCTCGGTGCTTACCGCATCGCCCGGGGCGGGGCCTTCAACCGGTTCCGGGACCTCGCCCGGTGCCAGCGCCGGCACGGCCCCTACCCGCGCTCGCTGTACGCGATGGGGTTCCGGCTGGCCGAGGACGTCCCGATGACCGAGGAGGGCTGACAAGCGGTGCGTATCCTGCATGTCCACTGGACCGGATCACCGGTCACCGGCGGCGTGGAGACCCATCTGCGGGCGGTCGTCGGCCAGCTCGGCGCCCTGCCGTGCGAGGTCCGTGCCGTCGTCGGCACCCCGCGGTCACCGGACTGCGACTACGACGCGGCCCTCGACATCGAGGTCCCCTTCGCCCCGGACGGTGCCGCCGCGCTCACCGAGCGGTGTCTGAGCGCGGACGTCGTGCACTGGCACAACCCGCAGTGGCACAAACCCGAGGTCGTGACCGCCCTCGTGGCGCGGCTGCGGGACCGCCGCTGGCCCGGCCGCTTCGTCTTCGATCTGCACAACATCGACGAACGGCCGGAGCGGTGGGAGTTCCTCGCCGCGCTCCCCGGCCCGCTCGCCGTGCACTCCGACTTCGTGGCCGGCGAGGTCCGGCGCAGACTGCCCGCGGCCGAGGTCATCACCCTGCCCCTGGCGCTGCCGTTGTGCGAGGCCCCCTTCCGGCTCCCCGGCGGAGCGGGCGGCACCACCGTGCTGCAACCCACCCGGATGACCCGGTGGAAGGGCTCCCACCTGAGCCTGGAGGCGTCCCTGACGCTGCTGGACGAGGGCGCCGATCTGCACTTCGTGCACGCGGGAACCCAGCACCTCATCTGGCCGCCCGGCATCCCCGACACCCTGCTGGAACGGGCCGGGGTCTGGCAGGAGAAGGGGCGGGTGCACTTCACCCACTACCGGCCCGAGCAGAGCTGGGCCGCGATCCGCGCGAGCGATATCGTCATCCACCCGACCATCGACCGCGGCGCCCACGGTGAGCCGTTCTCGCTGTCCGTCGCCCAGGCCGTCATCTGCGGCCGCCGCATCATCGCCAGCGACTCGGGCAACCTGCCGCTGCTGCTGGCCGATTACTCGGCCGCCACCCTCGTCCCCGCCGGCGATGTCCGGGCCCTGACCGAGGCGCTCCGGGAAGCGGTGGACCGGCCGGCCGTCGCACCGACCACCGCCGACCGCGCCCTGGCCCAGCACCTCCGGGACGGCTTCGCCACCGCCGGACGGCACCACCTGGCCTTCTACCGGACCCTTGCCGGCCCCACGTGACGGACCGTTCGCCCGCACCCCGTCCGGCGCCATGCCCCGCCGACCCACCGTACTTTCCCCGCCCCACCCACCAGGGAGCCCCGCATGCCCACCCCCATCATCCTGGACTGCGACCCCGGCCACGACGACGCGATGGCCATCCTGCTCGCCGTCGGCGACCCCCGCGTGGAGCTGAAGGCCGTCACCACCAGCGCGGGCAACCAGACCGTGGCGAAGACCGCGCTCAACGCGCGGCGGATGTGCGCCCTCGCCAAGGCCTTTGACGTCCCCGTCGCCGCCGGATACCCCAAGCCGCTCACCGGCATGCTGCTGATCGGCGACGATGTGCACGGCGAAACCGGCCTGGACGGCTGGGACTTCCCCGAACCTGAGGTGCCGCTGCACTCCGCGCACGCCGTGGACCTGATCCACGGCATCCTGTCCGACAGCCCCGAACCCGTCACCCTGGTGGTCACCGGGCCGCAGACGAATATCGCCGGACTCCTCGCCCTGCACCCGGAGGACAAGGCGAAGATCAAGGAGATCGTCTGCATGGGAGGGGCCACCCACCGGGGCAACACCCTGCCCTACTCCGAGTACAACATCCTGGTCGACCCCGAGGCCGCCCACGAGGTACTCGCCACCGGCGTCCCCCTCACCTACTGCGGCCTCAACGTCACCCACCAGGCCCCGGTCACCCGCGAGGTGCTGGACCGGATCCTCGCTGTCGGCACCCACATCAGCGAGGTCTCCGCGGCACTCCTCGCCTTCCGTTCCCGCACCTACGACCAGATCTGGGATCTGCCGGACGCGCCGCTGCACGACCCCGTGGCCATCGCCCGGGTGCTCGACCCGAGCCTGGTGGACTGCGTCGAGGCCCCCGTCTCGATCGAATTGCGTGGCGAGTTCACCCGTGGCGCGACCGTCATCGACCTCTACGGTGTGACGGGGAGAGCCCCCAATGCCCTGGTGGCGACGCATCTGGACACCGAGCGGTTCTGGGACGTGTTCCTGAAGGCGCTCGCCGCCCTGGGCTGATCTGTTGACCTACGGAGGCCGACCGACCGTGCCCGCTTCTCCCGTACCGACTCCGGGTGCCCGCTTACTCACGGCATTGGCCGGGGCGCAGCTGCTGGTGGCGCTCGACTTCTCCATCATCTACGTCGCGCTCCCCGACATCGGGGGAAGCCTGCACTTCTCCGCGGTCGCGCTCCAGTGGATCGTCAGTGCCTACGCCATCTTCTTCGCCGGATTCCTGCTGCTGGGCGGGCAGTTGGCCGATGTCTTCGGACCCGGCCGGGTCTTCCTCACCGCCCAGCTGCTCTTCGCCGCGTCCTCGGTCGGTGCCGCGCTCTCGTCGTCCGCCGCCCCCCTGATCGCGGCGCGCGTCGGGCAGGGGGTGGCGGCCGCCCTGCTGGTGCCGGCGACGCTGGGGCTGCTCAGTTCCGCCTACCCGTCGGGGCCGGAACGGGACCGGGCGGTGAGCGTGTGGGGCACCACGGGCGCGGTCGGGCTCGCCCTCGGTGTCACGGCCGGGGGAGGCATCCTCGAAGTGGCCTCCTGGCAGTGGATCTTCTGGATCAACCTCCCCATCGTGGCGGTCTGTCTGCTCGCCGCCGGACGGGCGGTCCGCTCCACCACCCCTACGGAGCGGGCCCCGCTCGCCACCGCGGCCACCCTCTCCGCCTGTGCCGCGGTCGTCGCCGTCGTGCTGGCCTGCACCGAACTCTCCCGCGCCCACCCCTCGCTGCCCGTCGTCGCCGCCGCGCTGGTGGTGGCGGTGCTTGCCGGCGGTGTCCTCGTCCGCAGCCGGCGCCGGCCGCTGGTGCCCCGCGCCCTGCTGGGCGTACGGGCACTCCAAGTGGCCTGTCTGGTCGCGGCGTTGTACATGGCGAGCTTCGGCGCCGAGTTCTACCTCGTCACGCTGTACCTCCAGGACGTACGGGGCTACAGCGCGCTCGCCGCGGGCATGGCCTTCCTGCCGCTGGCCGGGACCATCGTGGTGGGCAACACGGTCGCCGGACGGCTGGCGGGCCGTCTGCCGCTGGGGCGGCTGCTGTCCCTCGCCTACCTCACCGGAGCGGCCGGACTGGTGGTGCTCGCGCTGGCCGTCGGCACCCGGGGCGGATACGCGGCGGCCATCCTGCCGGGGCTGCTGTTCAGCGGCTTCGGTCAGGGCATGGCGTTCACCGGAATGTTCATCACGGGCACCCGCGACCTCCCGCCGGAGAGCAACGGCACCGGGAGCGCCCTGGTCACCACGGCGCAGTACCTCGGTGGCTCCCTCGGCCTGGCGCTGCTGGTGCTCCTCCACGGGGAGCATCCGGTGGCCGAGGACTTCGTGTGGACCTTCTGCGCCACCGCGGTCATCGCCGCGGCCGCCGCGCCGGCCGCGCTCCTCCGTCTTCCGCGTACCGGGCCCACGCCCGCCCCCGTCCCCTCGCACGACCCCTCTTTCGAGCCACGGACCGGAGGTCATCGATGAACACCGCTCGCTTGTTCGACAGGCCCGGACTCCCGCCGGACGCCCGGCGTACGGTGGACGACTTCGAGAAGGAACACGACACCTACTTCAGCCACTTGGTCCACTTCGGCCCGGAACTGCTGGACGCGCTGCACACCCCGGGACCCCTGCCGGAGAACGTCGAAGTCGCGTCCGCCGTCCGCCCCGACGTGACCGAGCGGATGGCCACCGTCACCGCCGTAGCCAACCTCCCCCACCAGCAGGACGCCGACCGCACCCGCTACCTCCAGGCGCTGCTCGACATCTACGGCATGCTGCCCGTCCCGCCGGCCCGTCGCGCCTCCGCATGGGGAACGACCGTCATAGCGCCGGAACGCGAAGGCCGCATCCTCGCCGAACGACTCGGAGTCATGCCCCAGCGCCAGGGCTGGACGCCCCAGGCCAAGCGCATGCCGGTGGGCGGCGGACTGCTCGTCGGGGTGGACGAATGGCTGCCCTCGCAGGCCGACCGGCTGGTGATCATCGACGGTGTGGTGGCCAGCGGGGTGACCCTCATGGCCCTCATGCAGCTGACGGTCCGGCCCGGTGCCGACGTCGAGATCTTCACCTGCCACTCCACCCAGCAGGGCGCACTCGCCCTGGCGCGCTACGCCGAGCAGCTCCAGGTGTCGCTGACCCTCCACGTCGGACAGGTGTCGGGCGCGCTGAACGGGAAGTTCTACGCTGTGCGGCCGGACGCCCCCGAGCAGCTCGTGCTGGGCGATGTCGGGGACACCATCAGCCCGGTGGCGCCCGCCTCCCCGCCCCGGGGGACCCCGGCATGACCACGCCGGAATGCCCGGGGCGCGGCCCGGAACTGCTCCGGCGCCACTCCACGGCCGGGCCCGGAGCCGTCGACCGCTACTTCTCCCTGAGCGCGCGCGGCTCGACCTGGCGCCGCGAGATCGTCGCCGGGATATCGACGTTCCTGGCGCTCTCCTACATCGTGGTCGTCAACCCGGCCGTGCTCGCCCAGGGAGGCATCCCGCACACCGCCGCCTTCTTCGCGACGGCGGCGGTCGGCGGCCTCGCCACCATGGCCATGGGGCTGTGGGCCCGGCTCCCGTTCGCGGTGGCACCGGGCATGGAGATGAACGCGATGGTGGCCTTCTCCGTGGTCGGCACCCTCGCCTACACCTGGCCCCAGGCACTGGGCATGGTGTTCTGGTCCGGCGTGGCGATGCTGGCGGTGTCGCTGCTGCGGCTGCGCGCGGCGGTGATCAACGCCATCCCGCCGGAGCTGCGTTCGGCCCTCGCCGCCGCGGTCGGCGCGTTCATCGGCCTGGTGGGGCTACAGATCGCGCACCTGGTCCGCACCTCCGACGGGCGGCTGTCCGGCCTGGGCGACTGGACGGGGCCACCCGCCGTGGCGCTGTACCTCGGCCTCGCGGTCGCCCTGGTCCTGGACCGGCTCGGCGCGCGGGCCGCGGCCGTCCTCGGCGGCATCGCGGCCGCCGCGCTGTACTGCGCCGTCGCGGGCCTGCGCGCCGGCGCGGTCCACGACGGCTTCCACGGAAGCGGCGCGGCGCTCTTCCGCTTCGACCTCACCGTCCTAGCCGATCCCCGGGCGTGGAGCGTCATTCTGGTGCTGTTCGCACTCGACTTCTTCGGCAGCATCGCGAAAGCGGTGGGCCTCTCGGCGCACACCCCGTTGCAGGACGACCAGGGGCGGGTACCCGGGATGCGCGAGGCGCTGCTGGTCGACGCCGGGGCCACGGTCGCCGGGTCCGCCGTGGGATCGTCCAGCTTCGTGGCGTTCGTGGAGAGCGCGGTCGGGATCCGGGCCGGTGCCCGGACCGGGATCGCGGCGGTCGTCACCGGACTGCTCCTGCTCTCCTGCCTGTTCCTCGGCCCGGTCCTGGTCCATGTCCCGGTGGAGGCCACCACGGGCGCCCTGGTCTTCGTGGCGGTCAAGATGCTGACCACCCGCCCGCCGGGCGGCACCGACCGCCTGGGCGTGGCCGTCACGGTGACCGCCGTGGCCGTCACCGTCGCCACCCTCGCGATCGACCAGGCGATGGCCGCGGCCTTCGTGGTGAGCGTGGCCGCGAGCGTCATCGGCCGCCGGCGGTCGCATCCCGCGCTATGGGTGACGACGTTATTGCTCATGGCCGGCGTCGTTCTGCAATACCTCCACCGCTGAACGGCGCGTCCATCACCCCCTCCAAGGAGCCCGCCATGCCGCACGACGACGACAATGAGACCCCCCTGCTCGCCGATGCCGTCCGGCAGCCCGACGGCACCCCCGAACGGCTGCGCCGCCAGATCGAGTTCATCATCGAGGCCGACCGGCTCAAGAACGTCTTCCGGCGCAGTCCGCTGCTGAGCGCGGACCGCAGGGAGAACGACGCCGAGCACTCGTGGCACCTCGCGCTGATGACCCTGGTGCTCACGGAGTACGCGGACGAACCCGTCGACGCCGGCAAGGTGCTCGCCCTGGTCGTCGTGCACGACCTGGTGGAGATCTACGCCGGAGACACCTTCCTGTACGACACCGCGGCCGCCGCGGACCAGGAGGAAAGGGAGCAGCGGGCGGCGGACAAGCTCTTCGCGCTGCTGCCCGATGACCAGCGGGAACACTTCCGCGCCCTGTGGGACGAGTTCGAGGCCCGGGTCACCCCCGAGGCGCGTTTCGCCAAGGCCATGGACCGGCTCCAGCCGCTGCTGCTCAACTACGGCAATCGCGGCGGGACCTGGCGCACACCGGGCGTCACGGAGGAGGACGTACTCGCCCGCAAGTCCGTGATCAAGGACGCCTCCGCGGACCTCTGGCGCTACGCCCAGGACCTGATCCACACCGGGGCCGCCAACGGCTGGGTCCCCCGCGCCGACTCCCGTTCCTGACCCTCACCGGTGCGCGCGGCCGGGACCGGCCCGGCGGCCGCAGCGCCTCAGCGTCCGTACGTCCGATGACACAGCCGCAGCAGATCTCCCCGGACCCGGCCGGCCGCCATCCGGCACACCACGCCGGGATCGATCGTCGAGCGGGGCCGCGGCGGCCGCCGGTGCGCGCGCGGCGCCGCCACATGATGCCGCTTCCTCGGCACCGCGCGGACCGGCACCGGACGCGGCCTCGACGCCACCGAACGAGCGGGCCGCGGCACCGGCCGTCCCACGGGCCGCCGTTCCGCTCGGTGCCCCGGCGCGGCGTGCCGCGGGGCCGCGTGCCCCTTCCGTGACGCCGCGGGCCGCTTCGCCTTCCGCCGTGCGGACGCCACGTCCACCAGCCGCTCCCGCGCCGACCCCTGGGTGGGCAGCACCAGCGGCGAGGGCCGGGCCGGAGCGACCGTGCGTCCGCCCGACGCGGGACCGGGGTCGTGCGGGGAGCCGTCGGCGGGAAGGGACACACAGCCACCGACCGCGAGGAGAACGGCCGTCGCTGCGACGAGGCGAAGGAGGAGAGGGCGCACGCCTTCACGGTGTCGGAGGCCCGTGAGCTGTCCAAACGACGCGCCGGGCGGCCACGCGGACGAAGGACACATACGAACTCCCGTGGCAGTCCCGAGCCGGCGCGGGCGGCGCGCCCATGAGGAGGGGTCAGCCCAGCCCTCGACGTCGGGCTCGCTCACATGGGCAGCGATCGCAGCCGCACCGGTCCCACCGGCCACCGCGCCCCCTCGCGCAGCGGCACCCACATGGTCCGCAGCGGCATGATCGCGGTGGTGTCCTCGGGCTGCTCGACCTCCACCTCCTCATGGAGCTGCTGCCAGCCGAACCGCTCGTACAGGGGGAGGAGATGCGGCATGCAGAAGAGGAGGCCGTACTCCGGTCCCCTCTTGCGGGCGTGCTCCAGGGCGGCGGTCATGACGATCCGCACCAGCCCCTGTCCTCGCAGGTCGGGCGCGACGATCACGCCTCCGACGCCGACCGCCCGGGTCTCCACGGCGCCGATCGACAGTGGAACCGTCACCAGACCGGTGTGCGCCACGAGACGGCCGTCCCGTTCGATGCCGAAGTGCTCCTCCTTGGCCCGCCAGGTCAGCCCGGTCCAGGAGACCCCGAAAGCGTCCTCACCGTCCCCGGCGATGTCGCTCAGTTCGGTCCGCGTGAACCGCGTCAGCCGGACCACGGCCGGCGACGCGGAAGGCAGGTTCGCTGTCATTCCTCGATCTTGCTGCCCTCCGCGACCGTTGGCAATGCTGCTGCTCCTGCGTCACCGGCCAGTGGTCACCCGTCGAACTCTCCCGTGCCGTAGGGACGTTGCCGCCACCGCGCCCACCTGCGGTTGGGCCACGTGCGTGCATGCGGCCCGGCCGTCCCGCATGCACGCCCCCCCCATGAGCACCGAACCTGTGCCTCGGGGCGTGGCTGGCCTACAGCCCGAGGTCGGGGCCGAAGACCTCGTAGTGGATCGCCGCGGACGGTACGCCGGAGTCCAGCAGCTGGGCCCGTACCGCCTTCATGAAGGGCACCGGCCCGCACAGATACGC
Source organism: Streptomyces lydicamycinicus (assembly GCF_000829715.2). NCBI lineage: Bacteria > Bacillati > Actinomycetota > Actinomycetes > Kitasatosporales > Streptomycetaceae > Streptomyces > Streptomyces lydicamycinicus. The sequence continues at coordinate 632,634 of NZ_BBNO01000007.1, forward strand.
GGTGGTCCCGGCCGGAATGGCGAGCCGCGTCAGATCCATCAGCCCGGTGTGCACGGTGACCGCGTCCACCGCGCCGCCTGTCTCCCGCCCCGCGCCCTCCTCCTCGACTCCGGCCCCCTCCTCGTACCAGAGTTCCGCCGTCGCGTCGGCGAGCTTGCCGGTGAGCCGGCGCAGATCCGTACGGAACGGGTGCGTGGCGGGGGAGCGGTCGGCGTGCGCGGTGATGATCCGGCGCCGGGAGCCGGTGGCGGCGAGGTGCGCGAGCATGCCGACCATCGGGGTACAGCCGATGCCCGCCGAGGCGAAGAGCAGGGGCCCGTCGCCGTCGTCGGACAGCACCACATCGCCGAACGGCGGGCTCACGTACAGGGTCTCCCCGCCGTGCACCTGCGTGTGCAGATACCCCGACACTTCGCCCGCAGGGGCGCCGGACGGGCCGCCCGCCACCACCCGCTTCACGGAGATCTGCAGCCCGCCGTCCGGCTGCCCGGACAGGCTGTACTGACGTATCTGCCGTGCGCCGTCCGGGAGTTGGACCCGTACGGAGACGTACTGGCCGGGCCGGGACGCCGGTACGGGCGCGCCGTCGGCGGGCCGCAGGAGGAAGGTGGCCACCTCGTCGGTCTCCTGCACTCGGCCGGCCACCCGGTAGGGGCGCCACCCCGCGCCGTCCCGCACACCCGCCTCCCGCACGAGCCGCTTCTCGACGGCGATCAGGGCATGGGCCATCAGCCAGTACACCTCGTCCCAGGCCCGTACCACGTCGTCGGTCACCGCCTCACCCAGCACCTCGGCGATGGCCGCGAAGAGGTGCTCCCGCACGACCGGGTACTGGTCCTCACGCACCCCGAGGGAGGCGTGCTTGTGCGCGATCCGCGCGAGCAGGGCGTCCGGCCGGCTGTCCGGGTGGTCGAGGAGATGGCGCGCGAAGGTGGCGATGGACCCGGCGAGCGCCTGCCGCTGACTGCCGTTGGCCTGGTTGCCGCGGTTGAAGAGGTCGCGCAACAACTCGGGGTGGGCGGCGAAGAGCTTCTCGTAGAAGAGCGTCGTGATCTCGTCGAGGGCTCCGCTCACGGCGGGGAGGGTGGCACGTACGGTCTCGGCGGACTTCGGCGACAGCATCGGTAACTCCGGACTCTCGAAGGTGGGGGAGAGGAAAACTCGCATCTTGGATGCGTATTTCCAGTCGTGAAAAGCGGGGCGCGCGGGGTGGGTTGGCCTGAGCAGGCTTCCCGAGGTGGGCCCGGTCGGCCGGGCGGCGCGGCTCAGTCCGTGGGTGGCGCGGGCGTCAGGCTGAGCAGCAGCGGGCCGGTCGGCGATTCGACCAGGTCGGCGACGGAGAGCGGATCGAGCGAGGCGTAGAATGCTTCCTGTGCCGCCCGCAGCGCGCCGCGCAGCCGGCAGCCGCCGCGCAGCGGACACGGCGGATCGTCCTCGCACCCCACGACGTCATCGGTCCCCTCCAGCTCACGCACCAGCCGCCCGAGCGACCCCGTACGCCCCGCCGTCGTCAGCGCCAGCCCGCCACCTCGCCCGCGCCGCGCTTCGACGGCGCCGAGATGCTGGAGCTTGCTGACCACCTTGGCCGCATGGGTGTACGGCACCTGGACGGCGCTCGCCACCTCCCGGGTGGTGGGCGCGTCGCCTGCGTCCCCGAGCACCGCCAGGCGCATGGCGATGCGGAGGGCGATGTCGGTGCTTTTGGTGAGTCGCACAGCGGCACTCTATAGAAGTTGCATCCAAGATGCCAATTAAGGGCTCGGGGAAGGGTGAGTGGATCCCTGGGGGCTCACCGGGGAGTCAGGGGGCGGTGAACCCGGCGGGACCGGATCAGGCCGCGAGGCGGTGCACGAGCCCGAGAAGCTGGGGCAGTTCCAGCACACGGTCACCGAAGCCCGGCAGCGGAACGTGCAAGCGCGTGGTCCAGCGGGTGGGGATCACGTCCAGCCCGTAGTAGGCGCCCGCGAGACCACCGGTGACCGCGGCGACGGTGTCCGTGTCACCACCGAGGTCGACCGCCGCCCGGAGCGCTTCCTCGAAGCTGGCGGTGGTGCGCAGGGCCCACACGGCGGAGCCCAGGCACGGCCACACGGCCCCGTTGAACTCGGTGGCCCGGTCGGGGTGCCAGTCGGGCGCGAGGACCGTGGCATACCGCGGGCGGTGGTCGGGGTGGACGAGCGTCAGGATCTCGGGGAGAGCGGCGAGGGGATCGCCGCCTTCCAGCGTGACCCGGACGAGTTCGTGGAAGAGGGCGGTGCCTTCCCAGGCCGCCGGGTCGCCATGGGTGAGTGCGGCGATGGCGCGGGCGGCGTCCATGGTGGCCCGCTGTCCGTCGCGGGCGAAGTAGACCGCGGAGGTGGCGGCCCGCATCAGGGACCCGTTGCCCGCGGCTCGTTGACTGACCTGGAAGTGCCGGGCCGCTGCCGTCTCCCAGGAGCCACCGTTGGTCAGAACCTCTTCGGTCTGTAGGCCGATGTCCTTGGGCGCGCCGGAGGCCCACCGCTGGAAGCGGCGGAAGATGTCCGGCAGGTCCAGCCCCTCGCGCTCCAGCAGCGACTCGGCGACCAGGACGGCCATCTGTGTGTCGTCCGTCGCCTCACCGGGATCCCAGCCGCCGCCACCGCACATCTCCTCGGCGGCGCCGGACGCCGGAAACCGCGCGGAGAACGCGCCTGCCGGCCCGAACTCGAAGGGCGCGCCCAGAGCGTCGCCCACCGCCGAGCCGATGACCGCGCCGGCCGTCTGCTCCGTCCACCGCTTCCCCTGTATTCCGTTCACCGCCTCAGGCTAGCGACGGGCCGGGGACCGACCCGCCCCGGGGCGTCGAGAGCCGCGCCCCGCGCCCCTCAGTGCCCGCCGGCGGCCTGTTGCTGGAGGTAGGCGGCGACATCGGCCACGTCGTTGGCGATGGTCAGGAGGCCGGTGATGTCGGCGGTGGGGGTGGCGGCGCCGTTCACTCCGGCGAAGAAGACATCGAAGTGGCCCTTACGGGTCTCCAGATAGCCCGCTGTGGTTTCGGCGCCCACGGCCAGCCGGTCGTTGAGGAGGTCGCCGCCCGCCGCGGTGCCGGTCTTGGCGAAGACCTTGCCCCGTGACGGGCAGCTGCGGCAGGAATCCGCCAGCGTGCCGTCGACGCCGAGGACCGGCAGCGAGGTGCGGAAGCGCCGCGCCTCGGGGGTGCGCTGCCAGTACGTCAGGATCTGCGCCATGGCGCGCGGGGTGGTGCGGTCGGCGGGGTTGCCGCCGCGGCCGTCGGCGAGTTGTACGGCCTTGCGGTCCACCTGGGCACGCTCCAGGAACGTGGCGAGGACGGGGAAACCGTCGTCGCAGTGGGTGCTTCCCGTGCTGGTGGCCATCAGGCAGATCCCCAGGTTCGCCCCGAGGTTGTGGCTCACCTTGAGGATGAGCTTGGCGTACTGGGCGTACACGGGGGAGGTGTAGCGGGCCACGGTGGGGGCGCCCTGATAGGAGCGCGGCAGCCGGCGGACGGGGTTGGGGCCGACGGGCTTCGCGCGGACCTCGACGCCGGCCCGCTGTAGTGCCTCGATCAGTGCGGTGCGGCCGAAGGCGTTCGGGTCCTTGACGGCGGACACCCGGAGGACGGGGGCCGAGTCGGCGGCGATGGTGCCGGACAGCTGGATGCGGGTGCCGTCGGGGGAACTGCTCACGTTGATGTCGGAGGGCTTGCCCGCCGCGACCGTGCGGACGGAGGACGTGACGTGGTACGGCGCGACCTTCGGGCGCCACTCCAGCCCGGCGGGGGTGCCGGCCTGGCTGCCGGGGGTGCTGAGCAGGTCGATGACGTTGTCATTGATGATCAGCGGGGTGGGGACCGGATCGAGGCCGGGGTCCGGCTTGAACAGCCGCGCGTCGATGACCACATCGCCGTCGACCCGGCGGATCCCCGCCTGCCGTACCTGCCGGGCCAGCTGGTCGATACCGGCCAGCGGGTTCTCCGGGGTGAGGGTGGCTCCCGGGACGTCGTTGGCGTAGGTGTGGTCGATGCTGGTGAACGCGACCGTGCCGTCCTTGCGTGTTCTGCCGCCGAGGGTCAGATCGCCCTGCGCCACCAGGTCCAGATCGCCCTTCAGCGTCGCGTTCCGGCGCTGTCCGACGGCGTGGACCGGCGTGACGAAGCGGTGGTCGCCGCCCAGCGTGTGCCAGGTCCCGCTGACGCTGAACAGCTTGGCAGCCGAACCGGGGATGAAGAACTGGTCGGCGTAGCGGGAGTGGGTCACCTTGCCGGTCCGCGGGTCCTGTTGGAACAGGCCCCACTGGGCATGCCGGTAGTCCGGCTTCCGCATGACCGCGGCGATCCGCGGATCGAGCGCGCGGGGCGTGGTGGACGGCGCCGCCTGGACCAGGCCGGTGATGACGACGCCGACGGCCAGCAGCACGCACAGGGTGCCGGCGAGGCGTCGCCGGGCCGACCGCGAGGGGACGGAGGGGGACATACAGACTCCACCAATGGTGTTGTTCTGCCGCATATCTGCCGATATGCCCGCCCTGACAGTACTGCCCACCGCCGTCGCGAGACCGCGGCACGTCGGCCGGGGTCCCCCGGACGCCCCAGCGCCCAGGTCATGACGGCAGGGGCGGGAGGCCGTCGGCGCCGAGCCCCACGGCCTACGACAGCGGGGAGGGCGGCGGCGCGCGCACCGCGAGTGCTGCGGTGCGGGGCGAGCTGTGGTGGTGCTGGTGCCACCCCGCGAACGGGCACCAGGGTGATCGACCGGGGACCGGCGGGACGCCGAGGATTCTTGCCGTGGCAGCGCACTCCGCGCGCCGACGGGAGGATCGATGTCCGCGTTCAGAAAACCACGGTGGCCGAAAGCCGCGCTGTCGGGAATGGCCGCCGCCGCATTGTTGACGGCGGCGCTGCCCACGGCGCCGCCTGCCCGCGCGGCGGACCGGCCCGGTCCGCCGGTACCCGCCCGCTACGCCCACCAGCAGCTCAACTGGCAGCCCTGCGCGGGGAAACCGTCGCTGGAGTGCGCGCGCATGACCGTGCCGCGCGACTGGCATCACCCGGACACCGGGGCCGACCTCACCCTCGCGGTGTCCCGGCACCGCGCGAGCGACCCCGGCCGGCGGCGCGGCGTCCTGATGATGGCGGCGGGCGGCCCGGGGGCCTCGGGGCTGACCCGGCCCGCGGACTTCGCCGAACGCTCGCCCGCCGTGGGCGCCGCGTACGACGTGGTCGGCTTTGACCAGCGCGGCGTCGGCAGCAGCGCACCCGCGCGGTGTCAGACCGACGCCGAGTTCCAGGACTTCTACGCCCACGACTTCCGTGACCGATCGCCCGCGGCGCTGCGCGGTGTCCTCGACCGCTCCCGGCGGCTCGTCGCCGGCTGTCTGCGGCGCAGCGGCGATCTGGTGCCCTGGCTGACCACCGAGCAGGCGGTGCGCGACATGGATCTGTTCCGTGCCCTGCTCGGCGTACGCAAGATCTCCTATTACGGGCCCTCCTACGCGACCTGGCTCGGCGCCTACTACGCGACGGAGTTCCCGCAGCGCGTCGAGCGCGCCGTACTGGACAGCAACTTGGACTTCAGCGGCACCTGGCAGGACGCCGAAGCAGGCCAGCCGAGAAGCTTCCAGCGCCGCTTCGAGCAGGACTTCCTGCCCTGGATCGCGCGGCACGGCGCCACGTACCACTACGGGCGCACCGCGGCCGAGGCGAAAGCACGGTGGGAGGCGCGCCGCCACGCCCTGCGCGACCACCCGCTGACCGTCGGCTCCCTGACGATCGGGCCCAACCAACTCGACAACGCCACTCTTCAGAACATCTACAACGCACAGCGGCAGTTCCCCCAACTGGCGTCCGCGCTCAGCGCCCTCGACCACTGGCCGGCCGCCACACCGGCCGAGCGCACCCTCGTCAAAAAGCTCTTCGGGAGCTATCTGTCCCCGGGTTTCGCCGCCACCTTCTTCTCGGTGACCTGCAACGACACCCCGTGGCGCGGTGACCTCGGCTACTGGATCCGGCGCAGCGCCGAGGACACCGCGGCCCATCCGCTCGCCGGGGCGCGCGAACTCGCCTACGCGGCGACCTGCGTGGCCTGGCCGGTCCCCGCCGCACCCCGGGTACGGGTCACCGGCAAGGGGCTGCCGACCACGCTGATGCTCAACTCGGAGCACGATCCCGCCACGTACTACGAGGGCGCGCTTGCGGCACACCGTGCGCTGCGCGGTTCGCGGCTGGTCACCGTGCGGGGCGGCGGCGATCACGGCCAGTATCAGAACGGCAATGCGTGCGTCGACGGCCTCGTGAACGCCTATCTCCTCGACGGAGCCGCTCCGGAGCACGATGTGACCTGCGCGGCCGGCCCGCTGCCGGCGCCGTCGGGACGCGGATAGCGCACGGCACACACAGCGGCCCGGGAGGCGGGGGCGACTCACCGGTGGTTCAGTGGAAGGAGAGGCAAAGCCCATCCATGTGTGTTCCGAAGGTGAGAGCGATGTCGGAGTTCAACCTCGGCGATCCGCTGGACAAGAACTCGGAAGAGTTCGTCAGGACGCCACCCCCCGTCGTCCTCCGGGTCCAGCCGAGCGGCTTTGTGCGGCTGAAGACCCCCGAGCAACTCCGGGCGTGGGAAAACGCGGTGCGGCTGACCACCGGCCTGGACATCGTCGCCGACAACCTCGCGGGTGTGGCCGCCGAATCGGGCTGTGAATTCGGCGAGGCAAGCCATAGCGACGCGTGCGACATGGAATGATCCTGGCCGTCTCCTTCCACGACGACCTGCATGCCCTCGCCGTCCAGCACGCGGTGCGCAGCCGCGGTCACGCCTTCCATATCGTGGAATGCGACACCATCAGCGGCCGGCAGAGCCTCTCCTGGCGCTCCCACCGCGAGGAAGCGGACGGTCGCGCCGGTGCCGCGACCGTCCTGACGTCCGAGGGCGTGCCGGTGTCCCCGGAGGAGGCGGCGCTGCTGTGGTGGCGGCGGGCCAGGGCCGATCAGGACATCACCGGGGCGGCGGGCAGCGCCCATGAGCGCAGTCTGGTCAACAACGACTGTCGTGGCGCGCTGGGCGGAATTCTCGCGGCAGCCTTTCACGGCGACTGGATTTCACCGCCCGCCGCTACGGACCTGGCCGCCGACAAGCTGTATCAACTGGCCGTGGCACACGCGTCCGGCTTCCGGGTGCCACGGACCCTGATTTCGCAGTCACGGGAGGAGGTCATCGCCTTCACCCGGCAGGTCGGACGGACCATCGTCAAGCCCGTGGTCGGCGCCCGCGGGCCTTCCCTCTACACACGCTGGATCGACGCCCCGGAATTGATTCCGGCGCAGTCGTTCGAGATCTGCCCTGCGACGTATCAGGAGTACATCGAGGGAAGCCGCCACATCAGGCTCAATTGCTTCGGCGACCGGATGTACGCGGCGCTGATCGAGACGACCGCGCTCGACTGGCGCCCCGACCTCAATGTGCCCATCTCCCCGTGGCCCGTCCCCGACGACATCCGACAGCGCGTCGGCACGGTACTGCACCAACTCGGCCTGCGCATGGGCATCGTGGACCTGAAGCTGACCCCGGAAGGGGAGCCGGTCTGGCTTGAGGTGAATCCGCAGGGGCAATTCCTGTTCCTGGAACCGCTCACGGGGGAACCGCTGACCGAGCACTTCGCCGACTTCTTGCTCTCCGCGGCCTGAGCGGGGCCGGCCCGGACCGATGACGGGCGGGCCCCGGTGGAACCCCCGGCTGACGCGGCCCGCGCCGAATCAGGCCCGTCGCACGAGGAGTTCGGTGTTGCGGTCCGCCGGGGTGCCCGCCAGTTCTTCGTGGACCGCGCCGGTCATACCGGCGAGACCGGGTGCGTTGTAGGACAGCTCGCGGTAGAGGGACGCGAGTCCGACGGCCGACAGGTCGTCGAAGTCCGTGTGGTGCGGTGCGGCGGACTCGATGAGGGTGGTGAACAGGGACAGCGTCCCGTCGTGGTTGTCGACGAGTTCGATGACCCGGGCATGCTGCGGATAGTCCAGATGTGAGGCGGTGTTGACCTCCCAGAAGGAGCGGGCGGCCGTCGGGTGGGCGTGCGGCGTGATGCGATTGACATGGCTGTGGCCGTTGATCCACGCCACCACGTTCGGGAATCGGCTCAGCAGGGCGATGACCTCCTCGCCGTCGTGCCGCCGCTCCTCCGCGCGCGCCGCGTCGGGCCGCCGGGTCATGCTCGGGCTGTGATGGTGGCTGAACACCAGGATGTGCGCGTCATCGGCACCGTCATTGCGCACCAGCCTTCCGTCCGCGTCGTAATGGCGGGAGCTGTGGTCGGCCAACGTCCGCTCCAGCCACTGGAGTTGCTCGGTTCCCAGCGACCCCTCGTAGTGACCGCTGCGGTAGGTGGTGTCGATGCTGATGCCGACGACGCCCTCCGCGACGGGGAAGGAGTAGTACATCCGGTCGCCGTCGAGGTGGTTGTCGGTGTAGCCGTGTCCGACGGGTCCCGCGCCCGCGAAGGCTGGGTCCAGGTGGGCCCGCAGATACTCGTGCGGGGTGGCCATCCGCCGGCGCTCGTCGGGGGTCACGGTCCGTGCCCGGCGGGCGTTGCGGGCGAGGATGTCCTTGAGCACCGTGCTCTTGGGGTCGTCGCCGGAATCCAGCACCTTCTTGAACGCGGCGACATCGGTGTCCGGTACGGAGAACAGCTTGCGTGACCCGGTGATGTACTCCGTCAGCATCGGGTCCTGCGGGGCCAGACAGCCGCCCGGCAGGTCGTCGTGGTTGCCAGGCGTCGAGTACCACGGCATACGCAGACCGGGGCTGGTGACCGGGCGCATCGCGGCTTCGAGGTAGCCGGGTATCCGCGGCAGACCCCGCTTCTTGTCCTGGTCGCGCAGACCGTCGTCCGGGTGCCAGTACAGGGGGAGGCCGGAGTTCTGTACGCCTTCGAAGGACGCCGAGTCTCCGGTGTTGGGGGTGATGCGGCCGCCGCTCATGAGGGTGAGGAACCACTCCAGCTCGACCATGGAGTGGTTGTCGATGTTGTCGCCCGTGGACATCACGAACGCCGGCGGACGGCCCGTGTGCGGTCCGCCGCCGAGCGCGTTGGCCTGCTCCACCAGCGAGACCGAACCGGCGACCGACAGCGCCTCCTGCGCCCGCCACGACCCCGGTGACCCGGCGCGCAGGAACTCGCTGCGCAACGGGCTCTGGACGTCGACCACATGGAGGTCGGTGAACTGGATGAAGCACGCCAGAGGGGTGCGCCGGTCCTGGCGTCCGGTCGACGCGGCGGCGAGTTCACCCCGGACGACCAGCGGCCAGCCGGGGCCGGAGGTGAGGCGGCGGTAGCCGCTGCTGCCGGCGAGGCGCGCCGCGGTGTCCAGCGTGGTGGCGCCGTACGGTGCCGCGCGGCGTACGGCCGGGCGGGCGGGAGCGGTGCGGGGGAGCGTCCGCGCGGGTCCGGCGCCCGGCGCCGCGCTGCTGCTGCGCTGGCCCGGCAGCGCCCAGGCGGCGCCGGCTCCGGCGACGGCGGCACCGGACGTGAGGAGGAAGTGACGACGGTTGGTGGGGATCTGGGTCATACCGGCCATGCGGCCCTCCGTGCCGTGGCGGGGAGGCCCGACCACAGCGGTGTCACCAATCGGAATGTCTCATTCCAGAGCTTGGGCGGTGCGCGTGACCGGTAGCTGAACGAACCCGGAACGCGGTACACCCATTGCCTGTCGGTTATCGTCCGCCGCTCGCCCGGCCGTGCCGACCGGGACGCCCCGCTCCGAAGCCGCCACATGGCGACGCGATGTCCGGTAGATCTGTCGAAGGCAAACCGCAGGGAAACCTGCCGCCCGCCGACGCCGACGGCGACGCGGGAGCAGGTCTCCCGTCCCGCACCGTCCCCGTTCCCCACGGCAGGAGAGCCCATGTCCAGCAGCCCCGCCCCGATCCGCATCACGTCCTACGGCGCCCGCTGGGGCGCCCCGCCCCGGCACGACACCGGCGCCCTCGTACTGGACGTCCGGGACCGGATGTGGGACCCGGCCGACGCAGCGATCACCGCGCCGCTGGTCGTGCTGACGGGGCTGGACCCCGAGGTCCGCGACTATGTGCTGTCCGCCCCGGACGCCCGGCAGACCGTCGAGCGCACCGGCCGTCAACTGCTCGCTCTCCACCGGGCCGGCACCGACGAGGCGGTGCACCTCTACGTCGCCTGCTGGTACGGCCGCCACCGGGCGCCGGCCGTCGCCCGTGCCGTCGCCGACTGGCTCGCCGAGCGCGGAACGGCCGCCGACGTCGAACACCGCGACATCGCCCGCCCCTTGATCCACCGCGAACCCGCGAAGCAACTGGAGGCCTGCGCCTTCTGCCGGATGGCCGCCGGCACGGACCCCGCCCCACTCGTCCGTGACTGGCCGGACGCCTTCGCGATCGTGCCCCGTCGCCCGGTCACACCCGGACACCTCCTGGTCATTCCCCGCCGCCATGTCCGGGACGCGACGACCGACCCCGCCGTGACCGCCGCGGTGATGCAGCGCGCCGCGGAGCTCGGCGGAGAACTCGCAGAGGACCTGAACATCATCACCGCAGCCGGCCCCGCGGCGACTCAGACCGTCTTTCACGCCCATGTCCACCTGATCCCCCGACGCCACAGCGACGGCCTGCCACTGCCCTGGACCCCACAGCGTCAGTGAGTCCCGCCCCCGATGCCTTGCCCAATACGGACCCAGCGGCATTCGGTAGCGCCACCGCCGCACTAGAGTGAAGCGGTGACCCCGTTACCGGAAGACCTGCCGCCACGGATCAGTGAAGACGAGCGCGACACGGCCGTGCAGCGCCTACAGGACGCGTACACCCAAGGGCACCTCTCGCACGAGGAGATGGACGCACGCCTCCACCAGGCACTCACCGCCAAGACGCCCAGCGAGCTCGCGGCGGCTCTGACCTCGCTGCCCGAGGAGAAGGCGGGGACCACGGCCACGATCGCCGCCGCCGGTGGACGGATCCGGCGGGGCGGCGCATGGCGGGTACCTCGCACGCTCAAGGTCGCGTCCGCATTCGGAAGGGTGCACCTGGACCTGTCCCGGGCGGTGATCGAGCATCCGGTGGTCGACATCGAGCTGCAACTCGGCACCGGCAGGGCCAAGATCACGGTGCCTCGCGCCGCGATGGTCGAGGTCGAGGACCTGCACGCCGGGTGGAAGGACCCGCTCTACAAGATCCGGCGGCGCTCCCGTAGCGGCGGACCAACGATCCGGATCTCCGGAACCATGGGGTTCGGACGGTTGAAGATCCGCCACGCGCGGCGCTGAGGCCCCCGCCGGCACCAGGTCCGTCCATCCCGCACGGAGTCGACGAGCCGACCCCGCACCCCCGTATCACCACTCCCACGGCACCCCTCCGCCCGCGACCCCGGCCGAGCGGCGGCCTGCGTCGGTCGAGGCCGGGCGATGGCCGAGGTTGAGGGCGGTAGCGAGGTCGACGGACCGGTCGAGAGCGGCGTCGATACGGGCGTGGAGCAGCGGGCCGCCGCCGGTGAAGCCGGTGGTGCCGAGGGCGGCGTTGAGCTTGGCGGCGGCCGCCGCGGTGACCGTGATGCCGGTGTCCATACGCAACGCCGCGGCATGGGTGTCGATGGCGGAGGCGATGGCCGGGCGGGTGAAGGTGCCCACGGTCATGCTCGGGCCGCGGTTCAGCCGGGCGCGGAGGGTGCCCTGGCCGAGGTCGACGGTGAAGCCGGTGACCTTGACGGTCTTCTTGGCCGTGCGGTTGACCAGCGCGATCCCGGCATCGGCGAGCCGCAGTTCGCCGCCTGCCTTGCCGCCGCTGTTGGTGACCGCACCGCCCTTGATGGCCAGGCTGATGCCGCCGGAGTCGTGATGCGGAGTGACGGTGCCCCGGCGGTCGACGTCCGCGAGCGCCACACCGCGTGCCTTGAGCGCGGCAAGAAGGGCGGGCGGCGTGGCGAAGCGGGCCGAGCCGCCCTCGACGGGGACCTCGGTGTGACCGGCCGGGCGGGCCGGGGCGGGCCGGCTGCCCGACGGCGGGGTGGTGGCCGAGGGCTGTGCCGGGGCCGGGGTGGCGGCGAGAAGAGCGGTGGTGAGCGCCAGAGCGGCGGCTGTGGCGAGGTGGCGAGCGCGCATGCGTGTCCCTTTCTCCGTGTGACCGGGTGCCGGAATCGGATGCCGGGAGACCCACGGCCGACGGGCGGTCGCCGGGGCATCCGTACCGTGATCATCTGGTCACTTTAAGTGGGCGTCTCCGGGGTCCTCGGTAGCCCGGCCCGGGACTGGGCCAGCCGCCTGAAAACCGGCACTTCGCAGACGACCCATTGCCACCCTCACCAGGTCGCCGCCGGAGACCGGCCTCGCTGCCCTACCGTAGGGCGCCATGAAGGTTCTGGTCATCGGTGGCAGCGGGTTCCTGGGGACGGCACTGGTGCGCCAGGCGACGGCTGCCGGCTGGGGCTCGGCCGCGACGTACTGTTCCCGCCCCAGCAGCCTTCCCGGGGTCTCGTGGCATCAGCTCGACCTTCGCGCCCCGGGCCACATCGATGAGGTACTGGCCGCGTCCGACCCCGAGGTGGTCATCAACGCGACGAGCGGAGGAAGCGACTGGGCGGTCACCGCCGACGGCTCGATCCGCGTGGCGATGGCCGCGGCGCAACGTGGTTGCCGACTGGTCCAGGTCTCCAGCGACGCCGTGTTCTCCGGTTCCCCAACTCCCTACGACGAGACCTGTCTGCCCGACCCGGTCACCCCGCATGGCGCGGCAAAGGCCGCCGCCGAGACCGCTGTACGGCTCCTGGCACCGGCCGCCGCGGTCGTCCGCACCTCATTGATCATCGGGCACGGCGGCTCCGCGCACGAATGCCTGGTCCATGCCCTGGCGGCCGGCACCCACGACGGCGTCCTGTTCACCGACGACATCCGCTGCCCGGTGCATGTCGACGATCTGGCCTCCGCCATGTGGGAACTCGCGGTGTCCGACGGGGCCGGGGTCTTCCACCTCGCCGGGTCGGACGCCATCAGCCGTCATGAACTCGGCGTTCTCATCGCCCGACGCGACGGACTCGACGCCGGCCGGCTGGCTGCCGGGCGCCGCGCGGACACCCGTATGCCCGGGGCCCTCGACGTCCGCCTCGACAGCAGCGCCACACAGGGGCGCGTCCGCACCCGGCTGCGGGGAGCCCGGGAGTTCCTCCAAGGGCGGTGAGCGGAACCGTCGTTGCCCGTCGGCAGCCGCGGATCGATCCGTCTCCGCGGGTATGGTCACCTCGGCCACCCGTCGGTAACTTGTCCACGGCCGTCGGTGGTGCCCCTGCCGAGCGGCCGCTTGTCGGACGAAGCCGGCGAGCACGCCCGATGAAGCAGGCGATGACGTGCAGCCGTTCTTACGTTCCGTGTGCCGTGCCCTGGCGATGTGCCTCGTACTGACGGGGCTCGCCGTCCCCGGGGCGGCCGCGGCTCCGGCCCTGCGGGATGCTTCCGCGTCCGGACCGTCAGCCGCCGGCAAGGCCGTGGAGGCGTGGACCGCTCCGCTCTCCACCAGGGGCCGCTACATCGTCGACGCCGACGGCCGGCGCTTCCGGCTGAAGTCCGCCAACTGGGACGGGGCGCAAGGCTCCTGGAACGGTTCGGGCGATATCGATGACCCGGCCGGCCACCACGGCGGCCAGAACTCCCACGGCATACCCCTCGGCCTCGACCGCGTAAGGATCGCCGCTCTGCTGGACGACTTCCGGGCGCTGGGTCTGAACAGCGTCCGGCTGCCGTTCTCCAACGAGATGCTGCATGCCACGGCCCCCGTGCCCGATGCCGCGGTCGCGGCCAACCCGCAACTGCGCGGCAAAACTCCCCTGCGCGTCTTTGACGCCGTGGTCGAGGCGCTGACCGCGGGTGGCTTCGCGGTCATCCTCAACAACCACACCAACACCACCCGATGGTGCTGCGGCCTCGACGGCAATGAGCGGTGGAACAGCCGCCAGTCCACCCGGCAATGGGCCGATGACTGGGTCTTCATGGCCCGCCGCTACCAGCACAACAGCCGCGTGGTCGGGGCGGACCTCTACAACGAGGTGCGCCGGGACGTCCTGGACGACCCCAACTGGGGCCTGGGCGACGGCCACGACTGGCAGGCCGCCGCGCAGGAGGCGGCGGACCGGATCCTCACCGAGGCCAACCCCCGTCTCCTCATCGTCATCGAGGGCATCAACTGGACCGGCGTGCCGGTGGACGGTCTGCCCCACGACCGCCCCACCCTCGCCCCGGTCCGTACGCTCTCGCACACCCTCGTCACCTCCGGGAAACTCGTCTACTCGGCCCACTTCTACGGCTACACCGGCCCGCACCACAGCGGCGCCACAGGGGTGGGGGAGACCAGTGACCCCCGCTACCAGGACCTGACCCGCGACCAGCTCCGTGCCGTACTGCACGACCAGGCGTTCTACGTCTCAGCGGAGAGCGGTCAACATTTCACCGCGCCCCTGTGGATCAGCGAATTCGGCGTCGGCTCCGAGGAATCAAACCCGGCCGCCCGTACCTGGTTCGGCAACCTCACGGACTACCTCGCCGACACCGATACGGACTTCGCCTACTGGCCGCTCGTCGGCTGGAGCACCGACGGCCAGGGCCGGCCGGCCGGGGACAACTGGGCCATGCTGCGGTACGACAACGCCGGGCGCCGCAGCGGAATCCTCGACGGCGCCGACTGGCGGGCGGCCGCATGGCACCGGCTCATGACCGCGCCACAAAAGACGGGACCGGTGCCACCGGCCCCCGCCTGGCACCTGCTCACCACCGACCACCGCGACTTCGTGCAGTCCCTGAGCGCCCGCTCGCTGGGCGACTGGGACAGCGGGGCCCGCAAGGCGGCCTGCCCCGACGGCGAACGGCTCATCGGCCTCAGCCACACCCGGGGCCGCGGGCTGTGCACCGACGCCCCCACGGCCCGCCCGCTGCACGCACCCGGCAGCACCCCCACTGTGGTGCGGGACGAACGCTATGTCCCCGCCGGTGGGGACTGGGCGCCCGGCTACAGCAAACTCCAGTGTCCCGACGACCACTTCCTCACCGGCTACAGCCTGCGGGGTGAGAAGGTCTCCGCCGCGTTGTGCACACCGGCCCGCACCGCTCTCGGCACGGGCGGCAGCACCCTCTGGTTCGACCGCGGCGACAACCGTCCGCCCGGCGGTCCCGGCGGCGACTTCGCCCACGGCCACTACAAGGGACAGTGCCCTTCCCGCTCCTATGCGGCAGGCATCGCCTCCACCCAGCGCATCGGCCACCTGGGCCGCCCCGACGCCCTGCTCTGCCGCCCCCTGACCGGAGAAAACTGAGTCGCCCCGAAGGACCGGCCGGGGTATCAAGGGACGCTGTCCACGACACTGTTCCGATGCGGAGGGCGCCCATGTGCGCGCGTAAGATGCACACCGACGAGACGGACACCGACGTGCCTCTCGTGCGCCGGCTGGTGGCTGCGCAGTTTCCCCGGTGGGCTGACCTGCCCGTCACGACGGTCGACTCCGCCGGCACGTCCAACGCCATGTTCCGGCTCGGCGACGACATGGTCGTACGGCTCCCGCGCATCGAGGGGGCCGCCGCTGACGTGGCGAAGGAGCACCACTGGCTGCCACGGCTGGCCCCCTCGCTCCCGGTTGCGGTACCCGCACCGCTGGGCAAGGGCGCGCCCGCCGAGGGCTACCCCTGGCAGTGGTCCGTCTACCGCTGGCTCGACGGGGAGACACCGACTACCGGCCGCCTGGCCGCGCCCCACGCGCTCGCGGCGGATCTGGCGGAGTTCATCACCGCGCTGCACCGGGTCGACCCCGCGGACGGGCCGCCGTCCTACCGCAGCGAATCCCTGGCGGCCCGGGACCAGGCGACCCGCGCCGCGGTGGCGGAGCTGCCCGGCCTCGTCGACACCGGCGCGGCGATCGCCGCCTGGGAGACGGCCCTCCAGGCGCCCGCCTGGCCCGGCCCGGCCGTCTGGATCCACGCAGACCTGCAACCGGGAAATCTGCTGACCTTCCGTGGACGGCTCGCCGCTGTCATCGACTTCGGCTGCCTCGGGCTCGGCGATCCCGCCGTCGATCTGATCGTGGCGTGGTATCTGCTGCCCGCCGACGCGCGCGGCGCCTTCCGTACGGCCCTGGGGGCCGATGACGCCACCTGGGCCCGCGGCCGCGGCTGGGCGCTGTCGATCGCGCTCAACGAACTCCGCTACTACCGCGAGACCAATCCGGTGATGGCGGTCATCGCCCGGCAGGTCATCGAGGAAGTCCGCATCGAGCACGCACAGGCCGCCGTCTGACCCCGGACCACCGTCGGGCGTGGCATCCGGGCCCGGCCGCACGGCCTCCGCCCGGGCGCGTGGGGCCGGTTGTGGAACCGTAGGTGACCGAAGCCCGGAATGATCGTTCTCAGGTGGTGAAACGTATCGTCACCATCTCGTTCCTTGTCCTGTCCTGCCTGGTCCCGGCCGCTCCGGCGCAGGCCGACGGCCCCGAGCGGATGCCACAGGTGGCAGGCCAGGGCCTGGTCGCCGCCTACCGGGCCCTGAACTTCGACACCTCCGTCCAGCTCAGGGACGGCCGCGGCGCCGGCCGCCATGTGCTGTGGCCGGCGAGCTGGAAGGTCTGCTCACAGAGCCCGGAGGAAGGCGCATCCCTACAGGGCCGCCATGCCACGCTCACCGTCGTCAAGACCCATGAGGCGTGTCCGGTCTGATACCCGTCGCCCGCGGTGCCGCGGGGCTCAGTCGCGCGGGAGACGGCCCTTGCTGCGCATGGCGGCGCGGACACGGTCCTCGGCAAGGCGGCGGCCGGCGGCGTGCGGGGTGATGTCCTGCTGCCGGGCCTCGTTCAGGACCGTCACCGTGTTGGCCCGCAGCCTGGCCGAGACCGACTCGAAGATGCTCGCTGTGCCGGGCCGGAACCCGGAGTAGCGGGCATCCATCGCGAAGGCGGCCGCGACCACACCGCCGGCGTTGGCCACGAAGTCGGGCAGCACGGTGACACCGCGCTCGGCGAGAATGCTCCGGGCCTCCGCCGAGGTCGGCAGGTTCGCGCCCTCCACGATGAGCTTCGCCTTGATCTCGTGCGCGGTGCCGCGGTGGATCACGTCCTGGAGCGCGGCGGGCACCAAGATGTCGCAGTCCACGGTGAGTTCGGCGCCTGCGGGGAGCGCGGTACCGGCCGGGTGACGGGTGACGAAGTGGTCGCCGTGCTCGTCACGCGCCGCCAGCAGGGCCCCCACATCGAGACCGCTGGGGTCGTACCGCACCCCGTGGGCCGTGGACACCGCCACGATGGTGGCACCCAGCTCCGCGAACCGTGTGGCGGCCGCGCTGCCGACCGCACCGAAGCCCTGAAGGGCGACCCGGGAGCCGGCCAGCGGCAGCCCCTGGTGCTGCGCCGCGGCGTCGGCCGCCTCGGCCACCCCGTAGCCGGTGACGCCGAGCTTGTCGTAGGCCACCCCGCCGAGATGCTCGGGAGTGCCGACGGCGGCACCGCGGTCGCCCAACTCGTCCTGGATGATGGCGGCATCACTCTCGGTCAGGCCCATGTCGAGCCCCATCACATACTCGCGGGGCACCTCGTTGGACAGCGCACGGGCGAAGGCCCGCAGCACCGCCTCCTTGTCGCGGGACGCCGGGTCGGCGACGATGCCGGCCTTGGCGCCGCCGTAGAAGAGGTCGACAGCCGCCCACTTCCACGTCATGACACGGGCCAGCCGGGAGACCTCCTCCACGGTCACGCCGGGGCTCATCCTCGTTCCGCCCTTGCCGATACCGCGGGCGGTGTTGTCGATCACCAGGACGCCCTTCATGCCGGTGCGCCGGTGCGAGACGACGACGATTTTCTCCGGGCCCCACTCGTCGACGAGAGAGAGTGCATCAGTCACAGGAGTGTTCCTTGTCGGTAGGAAGCGAAGGGAGGCCGGCACGGGCAGTCGTGCCGGCCGGGCGCAGTGCCTGGGCGATCAGCTGGGCGAGATGGGTGCCGCGGCGTGAGGTCTGCTGGGCGATCTGGGTGCGGCAGCTGAAGCCGTCGGCCAGGATCCGGGTGTCCGCCGGGGCCGAGCGCACCGCGGGGAGCAGGACCTGTTCGCCCGCGGCGACGGAGACGTCGTAGTGGCCGCGTTCGAAGCCGAAGTTGCCGGCCAGGCCGCAGCAGCCGGAATCGAGTGCGGTGTTGTCGATGCCCAGACGGTCCAGCAGCGCGCTGTCGGCGCTGAAGCCGGAGGTGGCGTGCTGATGGCAGTGGGTCTGGCTGATCGAGCGGGCCTCGATCCGCGGGGGCTGCCAGTCGGGGGCGTGGTGGACGAGGAGTTCGGCGAGGGTGAGCGTGGCGTGGGAGAGGGCGCGGGCGTCCTCGTCGCCGTCGAGGAGTTCGGGCAGATCGGTCTTGAGGGCTGCCGTGCAGCTCGGCTCCAGTCCGACGACGGGGAGGCCGGCGGCGACGGCGGGGGCCAGCGCGGCGGTGGTGCGCCGGGCGATGCGGCGGGCCGTGCCGAGTTGTCCGGTGGTGATCCAGGTGAGTCCGCAGCACTGCGTGCCGTCCGGGACCCGCACCCGGAACCCGGCGTCTTCCAGTACGGCCACCCCGGCCTGGAGGACCTCGGGGCTGAAGTGGTTGTTGAAGGAGTCGACCCACAGCACGACCGGGCCGCGCCGGCCGTCGCCCCGGGGCGTCCGGCCGCGGAACCAGGCCAGGAAGGTCTGCCCGGCGAAACGGGGGAGTTCCCGCTGTGGAGCGATCCCGCCGAGGCGTTTGACGGCCGGGGCCAGGCGGGACGCGGTGAGTGCGTTGACCAGGCCGGGGGCCCGGGCGGCCAGCCGTGACAGCAGTGGCAGCCAGCCCATGGTGTAGTGCGAGGCGGGCCGGAGCCGTCCCTTGTAGTGGTGGTGCAGGAACTCCGACTTGTAGGTGGCCATGTCCACTCCGACGGGGCAGTCGGCGCTGCACCCCTTGCAGGACAGACACAGATCGAGGGCGTCGCGGACTTCGGTGGAGCGCCAGCCGTCGGTGATCACTTCGCCCTGTGTCATCTCGTACAGCAGACGGGCGCGGCCGCGGGTGGAGTCCTTCTCGTCCCGGGTGACCCGGTAGCTGGGGCACATGACGTCGCCGCGGTGGTCGGCGGAGCGGCATTTGCCGACGCCGACGCAGCGGCGGGTGGCCTTGGCGAAGTCCCCGTCGTCGGCGCGGAAGGGGAAGACGGTGGTCAGGGGCAGCGGAGTGCGGTGCGGGCTGACGCGCAGATTTCCGTCGACCGGCAGCGGCTGGACGATCATGCCGGGGTTGAGGCCGTTGTCGGGGTCCCAGATGCTCTTGAACTCCTCGAACAGCGCGATGACGTCGGGGCCGTACATCAGCGGCAGCAGCTCGGAACGGGCCTGCCCGTCGCCGTGCTCACCGGACAGCGAACCACCGTGGGCGGCGATCAGCCGGGCGGCGTCGGTGACGAAGGCGCGGAAGACGGCGGTGCCCTGCTCGGTGCCGAAGTCGAAGTTGATCCGGACGTGCAGACAGCCTTCGCCGAAGTGCCCGTAGACGGCGCCCTGGAGCCCGTGGTGATCCAGCAGCTCGGTGAACTTGCGGAGGTAGGAGCCCAGTTGGCCGGGCGGAACGGCCGCGTCCTCCCATCCGGGCCAGGCCTCGGCCCCGTCGGGCATACGGGTGGCCAGCCCCGCGCCGTCCTCGCGGATCCGCCACAGGGTGCGGGCGCGCACGGGGTCGGTGATGACTTCGCTGCCGGTGCACCCCGCGGCTTGGCGCGCGGTCTCGGCCAGCGCCTCGGCCTGCCGGGGCAACGCGTCCGCGGTGCCGCCGAGTTCGGCGAACAGCCAGGCCCGTGCGGCCGGCAGGGTGTCGATGGCGGCCCGGGTAGCGGGCCGGGCGACGATGTCGGTCAGCGCGTGGTCGAGCCCTTCCAGCGCCAGCGGCTGATGCGCCAGCAGGGCGGGAACCGCGTCCGCCGCGGCGCACGCGTCCGTGAACCCGAGGACGACCAGGGCCCGCGCGGGGGGAGGGGAGAGGAGACGGACGGTCGCCGAGAGGATGACGGCCAGTGTGCCCTCGCTGCCGACCAGCGCGCGGGCGAGGTTGAAACGCCGCTCGGGCAGCAGCTGTTCCAGTGCGTAGCCCGACACCTGCCGCGGGAACCGCCCCAGTCCGGTGCGCAGCACCGCCAGATTGCGCTGGGCGAGACCGTGCAGCGACGCGATCAGCTCGCCGCGGTCGCCGCCCGCCGCGACGGCCTCGTCGATCTCCTCCGCGGTCATCTCGCCGAGCCGGACCACCGTGCCGCGGTAGGTGATCACTTCGAGTTCCACGATGTTGTCCGCGGTGCGCCCCCAGGCCAGGGAGTGTGATCCGCAGGCATTGTTGCCGATCATGCCGCCCAGCGTGCAGCGGCTGTGGGTGGACGGATCGGCACCGAACAGCAGACCGTGCGGGGCGGCGGCCCGCTGGAGATCGTCCAGCACGATGCCGGGCTCGACGGTCGCGGTCCGGGCCTTGGGGTCCAGCGCGAGCAACCGGTGGAAGTACCGGGAGAAGTCGAGCACCACGCCCGGCCCGACGGCCTGCCCGGAGGTGCTGGTGCCCGCACCGCGTGCGGTGACCGGCACTCCCAGCCGGCGGCAGACATCCAGCGTGTTCCGGATGTGCCGCCGCTCACCGGGGAAGACGACGGCCAGCGGGATCTGCCGGTAGTTGGAGGCATCGGACGCGTACTGTGCCCGGCGGCCGGCGTCGCCGGCGACCTCGCCGCAGTCCCCCGCGCCGAGGGCCTCGGCCACGGCTGCCGCGTCGAGGCTGCCGGGGCCCTGGGCTGTTGTGGTCACCGTGCTTGCTCCTTTGTGCTCACCGGTCACGTTCGGCATGGTGAGACCACGATGTGGGCCCGAGGAGGCAGGGACAAGGCCCAGCAGGGCGAGAGTATTGACGCTCGAGGGCAATGAATGCTTATGCTCGCCCACCGCGTCCCGGGGAGCCCGCCTTGCTGAAGCCACTGCATCTGCTCACGCTGAAGGCCGTCGTCCGCAGCGAGTCGTTCGCACTCGCGGCCCGCGACCTCGGCTACACCGCCTCCGCCATCTCACAGCAGATCTCCGCCCTGGAGAAGGAGACCGGGCTGGTGCTGTTCGAGCGGGAGGCGCACGGTATCCGCCCCACCGCCGCCGCCCACCGGCTGGTCGATCTCAGCACCCATGCGCTGGCCGCCATGGACGATCTCGACCACCAGGTGCAGGAGCTCGCCACCGGCGCCACCGGCCGGCTGCGGCTGGGCAGCTTCCCCACGGCCGATGTCCGGCTGGTGCCCTCGGCGCTGTCCGCCCTCGTCGAGACCCATCCACGCGCGCAGATCCAGTTGGAGGAGGCCGAACCCGACGAGCTCCTCACCGCGCTCAGCCAGGGTGATCTGGACATCGCGCTCGTCTACGAGTACGGCCTCAGCCCCCGTCAGTGGCCCGCCGGCCTGACCCGCCATCATCTGCTGCGGGAGGACCTCATCCTGCTCAGGCCCCGGGGCAGCGGCCTGAGCGCGCAGCTGTCCCAGCTGTCCCGGGCCCGCTGGATCACCAGCCGGGAGGACACCGCCGGGGCGCGGTCCTTCGTCCGGCTGTGCGCGGCCGCGGGCTTCGAGGCCGCCGTCGCCTTCCGCAGCAACAACTACGCCGTGGTGCGGGAGCTGGTCTCGGCCGGCCTCGGCGTGGCGGTCGTCCCGGCGCTCGGCCACCTGCCCAGTGACGAGGTCGAAGCCACCCGGCTCACCCAGCGCTCCGCGCACCGTCAGGTGATGGCCCTGCACCGCGGTGAGAACAGCAATCCGCTGCTCCCCGCCGTGCTGAGCTGTCTGCGCCAAGCGGTGCCGTCCGGTGAGCCGTATCTGCATCCGGCGGAGGACGCATGACGGTCAGGGCGGAGGCGGGCTCCGTCCCTCCCGGGGAGGGGGGAGGGACGGAGCGCCGGCAGGGGTGGCCGACCGCCCGTCACGGGACGGGTGTGGGCTCGGCCTCGTCGGATTCGGACAGGTCGTCCAGGGTGTCGAGATCCACCGAGCCGCCCGGCATGACCTGGCGGGTGTGCCGGTAGCCGTACGCGGCGTAGATGACCAGGCCGACGATCAGCCAGCAGCCGAGCCGCACCCAGGTCTCCCACTGGAGGAACGACATCAGCCAGATGGAGAAGACGATGCCGAGGATGGGCACCACCGGCATGCCGGGACACCGGAAACCCCGCTTGAGGTGCGGCTTCCTGTAGCGCAGCAGCAACACGGAGGCGGACACCACCACGAACGCCAGCAGCACGCCGATGTTGGTGAGTTCGGCGACGGCGTTGATGGGCAGTAGGCCCGCCAGCACGGCGGACACCCCACCGATCAGCCAGGTGGCACGGTGCGGAACCTTGCGCTTGGGGTGGATGGCGCCGAACCAGGCGGGCATCAGGCCGTCGCGGCTGAGGGCGTACCACAGCCGGGAGGCGCCCATCATGAAGGAGAAGGTCACGGTGACGATGCCGATGACCGCGCCGACCGCGATCACATTGGCCAGTCCGCTCAGCCCCACGCTCTGGAACGCGCTGGAGATCCCGCTCTTCGGATTGATCTCGCTGTAGTGCTGCATACCGGTGAGCACCACGCAGACCAGCACATACAGCACCATGGAGACCGCCAGCGACAGCATCATCGCCTTCGGCAGCTTGCGCCGCGCCTCCAGCGATTCCTCCGCGGCCGTACTCAGCGCGTCATAGCCGAAGACGGCGAAGAAGACCGTCGCCGCCCCGGTGAACGCCCCGCCGAGACCGAACGGCGCGAAGGGCTGGAGATTGCCGCTGTCGACCTTGGTGAAGCCGACCACGATCACCAGCAGCACGATCGCGATCTTGACGATGGTCAGCACCGTCTCCACCCGGGCCGAGGTGCGGGTGCCACGGGTCAGCAGCCAGGCCACACCGAGGCAGATCGCCACCGCCAGCAGGTCGATCCGGTGCCCGGCCCCGGTGCCGGGAGCACCCAGGGCCCAGGCCGGCAGATGGATACCGACGGCCTCCAGGAGGAAGCCCAGATAGCCCGACATCCCGATCGCCACGACGGCGACGATCGCGGTGTACTCCAGGAGCAGATCCCAGCCGACGATCCAGCCCACGATCTCACCGAGCACCGCGGCACAGTAGGTGTAGGACGAGCCGGCCTTTGGCACCATGCCGGCGAACTCGGCGTAGGCGAAGGCCGCGCAGAGCGAGGCGGCTCCGGCCACCAGGAACGAAATCAGGACGGCCGGACCGGCGACATCCCGGGCGACGGCCGCGGCCAGACTGAAGATGCCGGCCCCGATGATGGCACCGATGCCGATCATCGTCAGCTGGGTCAGGCCCAGCGTGCGCACCATGCGCGCACCGGTGGGCTGTTCATGGGGAAGGGTTCGCCTGAATACCCCCTTGGGGCCTCTTCCCAGCAGCGCGGGGAGTGTGGATTTCGGGGTGTGATGAGGGGACATCGATCGCTCCCTGTCAGGCACCGGCAGCACGACGGGCCACCGTTGTGGCGTGGGTCACCACTGGCCTGAAACCATCGCTCACGAGGTCCCCTGGCAAAAGAGACCGCAGGGCGACAACTTGCGGTGCTGAGCACAAGGAGAACTGGCGCAGCTGCGTCACAGGATGAGGGCGCCGGGCTCTCGTGTAAGCGGCATCTTGTTCCGCAGGGCAGGCCAACCCGCCTCGGAATCAAGGGTGTTGTGCGGGCGTGTGGGGCGTCCCTGACCCACGGGACGGGCCCGGTCCGGAGGGCTCGTTGCGCTCCCCGGACACCGCCCGCAGGACATCGACCAGAGCCGTCACCGTGGGCCGGTGCTCCACGGAGGAACGGAACATCACCACGATGTGCCGCTCGATCCGCTCCCGCAGCCGCACCACGTCCAGGCGGGACGCCCGCAGGCCGAGCATCAGATCCGTCACCGTGCTCACCCCGATCCCCGCCTCGACGAGCGCCAGCGTGGCCGCGGTATCGGTCACCTCGTGCCGGACCCGCGGTTCGACACCCGCCCGCCGGCAGGCGGTGCGCACCGCACGCCCGTAGTAGCTGTCCGCCGACGGCAGGATCCAGCCCAGCTCCTGGGTCTCCGCCAGGCCGATCACCTCGCGGCCCGGCATCGATCCGGCCGGTACCGCCAGCGCGAACCGCTCGCGGTACAGCCGCCGCACCCGCAGGGCGGGCTCGCGCGGAATCGGCACATCGGGGTAGTCCAGACCGAGCGCCAGGTCCACCGCGCCGGACGCCACGGCGTCATACACCTCGTCCACATCCATATCGCGGCTCTGCACCGTCAGCGCGGGATGGGCCCGCCGGACCTCCTGGAGCGCCGGCGGCAGCAGCTCGGCGGCCGCCGTGGCGAACAGCCCCACCTGGAGGACGCCGGAGATCTCGTGCCGGGTGCGCTCCAGGGCCTCGACGGCTTCCGCCTCCGTGGACAGGATCCGCTCCGCGTGGCGGGACAGCGTCCGGCCGGCATCGGTCAGCTCCACCCGCCGTCCGACCCGCCGCAGCAGCTCCATGCCCGCGGCTCGCTCCAGCGCGGCGATCTGCTGGGAGACGCCGCCGGGCGTGTATCCAAGGGCCTGGGCCGCCGCGGTGATCGTGCCGCGCCTGGTCAACTCCACCAGGGACCGCAGCTGGGCACTCGTCCAGTCCATATAGAGATCGTAATAGATCAGACGCAGGAACTGTTCGTAGACGTCAACGGTCGGGGTGCTGCACGATGACGGGCAGCTAGCTGATCAGCACTCCTCGCCATGCATTGACAGCCCAGTCCATGTGCCGGACGGACGCCCACCGGCACCGGGCCGGGCCTCTGGAAGGGATCGGCCTCTTGTCCATGTCATCCACCTCCCGCACCGTCCCGCCCACGGCCGACGTGGTGATCATCGGCGGCGGTGTGATGGGCACCAGCATCGCGTTCCATCTGGCCGAGGCCGGGGTCCACAACATCGTCGTCGTCGAACGCGGTGAGCTGGGCAGCGGCAGCTCGGGCAAGCCGATCGGCGGCGTACGGGCGCAGTTCTCCGACCCGCTCAACATCGCCCTGGGCAGCAGGAGTCTGCGTGCCTGGCAGGACTTCCCGCAGCGGCCCGGCGCCGACATCCGGCTGGACAGCGTCGGCTACCTCTTCCTGCTCACCAGCGACCAGCAGGCCGCGGATTTCGAGACCGGCGTCCACCTCCAGAACAGCCTCGGCGTCCCCAGCCGCATGATCGGCCCCCGCGAGGCACAGCAGCTGTGCCCCTACCTCAGCACCGACGGGCTGGTGGCCGCCGCCTACTCACCGACCGACGGCCATGCCCGGCCCGGACTCGCGGTCCAGGGCTACGCGCGCGCCGCCGCACGGGCGGGGGTGGTCTTCGCCCCGCACACCGCCGTCACCGGCCTCGACACCACCGGCGACCGGGTCACCGCCGTCCACACCGACCACGGCCGGATCTCCTGCTCCACGGTCATCTGTGCCGCGGGCGCCTGGTCCGCACGGATCGGTGCGATGGCGGGCGTTCACCTCCCGGTGCGCCCGGTGCGCCGCCAGCTCGCCTTCACGGCGCCGCTCGCGCCGCCCGCCCCGCGCATCCCCTTCACCATCGACTTCGCCTCCACGGCCTACTTCCACAACAGTGACGACGGACTGCTCTTCGGTCTCGCCGACCCCGAGCAGGCCGACGGTTTTGACACCACCTGGACCCCGGACTGGCTCCGGCTCTTCCGCGCCGCCGCACGGCGCCGGGCCCCGGCCCTCGCCGACATGGAGACCCACGACGGCTGGGCCGGACTGTACGAGGTCACCCCCGACCACAACGCACTGATCGGACGCTCCGGCACGCTGCCCAACTTCCTGTACGCCACGGGGTTTTCCGGTCATGGCTTCCTCCAGGCCCCCGCGGTCGGCGAGATCATGCGCGACCTCCACCTCGACCGCGCACCGTTCGTGGACGTCACCCCGCTCAGCGCCGACCGGTTCACGACCGGTGCCGAAACCCGCCCCGAAGCACACGTGGTGTGACTTCCCCCGACCGAAAGGCAGACCTGTCGATGTTCAGTCAGTGGCAACTGCGCGCCGCCTTCGCCCGGCGGCTCTCCGACATGTACGGGCGGGAGGTCCCTGCCTACACCACGCTGGTGGACGTCTCGCACGAGGTCAACGAGGAAGTGCTGCGTGAGCGGGGCGCCGACGCCGAGCGCCTGGGGTCGATCGGCCGGGTGACCGCGGAACGGCACGGCGCCATCCGGGTCGGCACACCCGAGGAACTGGGACAGGTCGCCCGGATCTTCGGCGCCCTGGGCATGCACCCGGTCGGCTTCTACGATCTGCGGGAGGCTGCGGGCAGCGCGATCCCCGTCGTCTCGACCGCCTTCCGCCCCGTCGACGGTGAGGAACTGGCCAGGAATCCCTTCCGCGTCTTCACCTCCCTGCTCACCCCGGCGGACCCCCGCTTCTTCGACCCCGGACTCCGCGCCCGGCTGGAGAACTTCCTCGCCGGACGACAGCTGTTCCCCCCGGAACTGCTGGCCCTGGCCGACCGCGCGGAAGCCGCCGGAGAACTGTCCGACACGGACGCCGAACGCTTCCTCCACCTCGCCGTGCAGGTCTTCGAACTGTCCCCGGAGCCGGTCGACAAGGCCTGGTACGAAACCCTGGAGAAGGTCTCCGCGGTCGCCGCGGACATCGGCGGCGTACGCAGCACCCACATCAACCACCTCACCCCCCGCGTGCTGGACATCGATGCGCTCTACCGGCGGATGACCGAGCGCGGTATCGAGATGATCGACGCCATTCAGGGGCCGCCCCGGTGGCCGGGCCCCGATGTCCTGCTGCGCCAGACCTCCTTCCGTGCCCTCGCCGAGCCCCGGGCGATGCGCACCCCGGACGGCGAGGTGATCAGCGGGGCCCTGCGGGTGCGCTTCGGTGAGGTCGAAGCCCGCGGCATCGCCCTCACCCGCCGGGGCCGGGCCCGCTACGACGCGCTGCTCGCCCGCGTCGACGAACTGACCGCCCGTGACCCGCAGGCCGACCGGGCCGATGTCGCCCGCGCCGTGTGGATGGCGGAACTCCCCGACACCGAACACGCCCTCGCCGCCCAGGGCCTGGCGCACTTCACCTATCACGTCGTGCCCGGCCGGCCGGCGGACGGCAGCCGCCCGCCCGCGGGCCTCGACGCCCTGCTGGACCAGGGCTGGGTCCGGGCCGAACCCCTCGTCTACGAGGACTTCCTGCCGCGCTCCGCAGCAGGCATCTTCCAGTCCAACCTCAGCGACGAAGGCTCCAGGAACAACGACCGCACCGGCATCGCCTACGACAGCGCCTGGCTCTCCGGTGCCATCGGACGCGAGGTCCTGGACCCCTTCGACCTCTACGAGGAACAGCAGAACCGCTCCCTCGCCCAGGTCGCCCGAGAACTCGCCCTGGACGGACTGCCCGGCTGACCCGGCCGAGCCGTCACCCCACCCCTCCCCACCCCAAGGAGCATCATGACCGCCACCGCCCTCCCCACCACCGAGGACCTGCGCACCCGCGCCCGCGCCGCCCTCACCCGCGTCGGCGTCACCGTCGAGGAAGGCGGCGACTTCCACGCCCGCAGCCCCATCACCGGTGAAGACCTCTTCGGCCTGCGCGCCGCCACCGCCGCCGACACCGAGGAGGCCCTCGCCGCCTCCCGCGAGGCGTTCCTCACCTGGCGCACCACCCCGGCGCCCCGCCGCGGCGAACTCGTCCGCCGACTGGGGGAGTTGCTGCGGGAACACAAGAGCGACCTGGGCGACCTCATCACCATCGAAGCGGGCAAGATCCGCTCCGAGGCACTCGGCGAGGTCCAGGAAATGATCGACATCTGTGACTTCGCCGTCGGGCTGTCCCGCCAGCTCTACGGCCGGACGATCGCCTCCGAGCGCCCCGGCCACCGTCTCGCCGAAACCTGGCACCCCCTCGGTGTGGTCGGTGTGATCTCGGCGTTCAACTTCCCCGCCGCCGTCTGGTCGTGGAACACCGCCGTCGCCCTGGCCTGCGGCGACACCGTGATCTGGAAGCCCTCCGAGCTCACCTCGCTGATCTCGCTCGCCTGCACCCGGCTGCTGGACCGGGCCGCCGAGGAGGTCGGGGCACCGCGTGATGTGCACCGCCTGCTGCTGGGTGACCGCACCGTCGGGGAAAAGCTCGTCGACGATCCCCGGGTCGCGCTGGTCAGCGCCACCGGTTCGACCCGTATGGGACGCGAGGTCGGCCCCCGCGTCGCCGCCCGCTTCGGCCGCAGCCTGCTGGAACTCGGCGGGAACAACGCCGCTGTCGTCGCCCCCTCCGCCGACCTGGACCTCGCCGTCCAGGGCATCGTCTTCGCCGCGGCCGGCACCGCGGGGCAGCGCTGCACCACCCTGCGCCGTCTCATCGTTCACCAGGACATCGCCGACACCCTCATCGCCCGGCTGACCGCCGCCTATCAGAAGCTCCCCATCGGCGACCCCTTCGACGAGACCACCCTCGTCGGGCCGCTCATCACCCCGCAGGCCCTGGACACCATGCAGGACGCCCTCGTCCGCGCACAGGCGGAGGGCGGCAAGATCCTGGCCGGCGGCAACCGGCGCCTCACCGACGCCGCACCCCGGGCCAGTTACGTCGAGCCGGTCATCGTCCGCGTCGACGCACAGACCGACGTGGTCCGCGAGGAGACCTTCGCCCCCATCCTGTACGTCCAGACCTACGAGAACCTGGAGGAGGCCATCGCGCTGCACAACGATGTCCCGCAGGGCCTCTCGTCCAGCATCTTCACCCGTGACCAGCAGGAGGCCGAGCTCTTCCTGTCGGCGGAGGGCTCCGACTGCGGTATCGCCAACGTCAACATCGGCACCTCCGGAGCCGAGATCGGCGGAGCCTTCGGCGGCGAGAAGGAGACCGGCGGCGGCCGCGAGTCCGGTTCCGATGCCTGGCGCGCCTACATGCGCTCCGCCACCAACACCATCAACTACTCCAGCCGGCTCGCCCTCGCGCAGAACGTCAGCTTCCTTTAGGCCGCGACTGCTTGACGTAACGTCATCCGCGTGAGCGGAACCTGTGCCCCCGCCCTGGCTTCCCAGCCGGGGCGGGGGTTCATCGTGTCGCGGAGGGCCCGGCGCCGGGTCCGGCAGCCGTCACGGGCACGGGTAAGTGCCCGGATATCGGGCGCCACCTGCCGTTTTTCGACAAACACCGCTCCACGCGGGGACATCCGTTGACGCCGTGGGTGCGGCGGTGTGATGGTACGGCGGCTTGGGTCATGGACATGCCTTCCCCCGCCGCGCATGAGCCCCACCTCGTCGCAGCCGGCCGGACGGCAAGGCGCTGCCACGGCCCGGCGCTCCACCAGAACCTCCGTCGGTAGCACTCCCTACCCCCTCAAGGAGTCATGGTGTTTCGAAGATTCGCGGTGGCCGGGGTGTCCCTCGCCGCCACCATCGGAGCGGCCGCACTGGCCGTGGCCCCCGCGGCCGCGGTGACCCCCCGGACCCACCCGCCCCACTCCGCGATATCCACCGGCCAGGCCGCGAGCAGCGCTCCCGGAACAGCGGTCAACGGCCCCTCCGTCCCCGGTACTTCTGCGGCCGATGCCCCGGACATCGATGTGGCCAAGGTCCAGGCACATCTCACCGAGCTGAACGCCATCGCCACCCGTAACGGCGGCAACCGCAAGTCCAGCGGGCAGGGCTACCGGGACTCCGTCGCCTACGTCAAGAACAAGCTCCAGGCGGCCGGCTACACCGTCACCGAACAGCCCTGCACCTCCGGCTGCGCGAGCGGGGCCGGGCCCAACCTGATCGCCGAATGGCCGCAGGGCGACGCCACCAAGGTGTATATGTTCGGCTCCCACCTCGACAGCGTCGGCGCCGGTCCGGGCATCAACGACAACGGCTCCGGCTCGGCCGCGCTGCTGGAGACGGCACTGACCCTCGCGGAACAGCACCCGGCCATGGCCGCCCGGGTTCGCTTCGGCTGGTGGACCGACGAGGAACAGGGCCTCAACGGCTCCGACTTCTACGTCGGTTCGCTCTCCTCCACCGAGCGGTCGAAGATCAAGGCGTACTACAACTTCGACATGATCGCCTCGACCAACGGCGGCTACTTCATCAACCACGTCAACTCCACCGCCGCCCAGCCGATGAAGGCGTACTGGGACTCCCTCAACCTCCAGCCCGAGGAGAACACCGAGGGCGCCGGCCGCTCCGACGACTACTCCTTCGAGCAGGCCGGCATCCCGACCTCCGGATACGCGATGGGGGCCAGTGCCAGGAAGACCTCGGCGCAGGCGGCCAAGTGGGGCGGCACGGCCAGCCGTGCCTACGACCCCTGCTACCACCAGTCCTGCGACACCACCGGCAACATCAACGCCACGGGACTGAACCGCAGCGTCGACGGCATCGCCTACACCCTGTGGAAGCTCGCCGTCACCAACTCCACCCCGGCGAACGACTTCTCCCTGGCCACCAGCCCGGCCACCGGCAGCGTCGACCCGGGCGCCTCGGCCACCAGCACCGTCTCCACGGCCACCACCAGCGGATCCGCCCAGACCGTGCAGCTGTCGGCCACCGGCGCTCCGGCCGGGGTGACCGTCTCCTTCAACCCCGCCTCGGTGACCTCCGGCAGCAGCTCGGCCATGACCGTCGCCACGACCTCGGCCACCGCAGCCGGCACCTACCCCCTCACCATCACCGGGACCGGGTCCGTCACCCACACCACGACCTACACCCTGACCGTCCGGGGAACCGGCGGCTGCACCGCCCAACAGCTCCTCACCAACGGTGGATTCGAGAGCGGCACCACCCCGTGGACGGGCGACACCGGGACGATCGGCGCCCACGCGGGGCAGTCCGCCCACAGCGGCAGCAGATTCGCCTGGCTCGGCGGCTACGGCTCCTCCGCCACCGATACCCTCAGCCAGTCGGTGACGGTGCCCGCCGGATGCGCCAAGGCCACTTTGACCTACTGGCTGCACATCGACACCGATGAGTCCGACCGCGTCGCCTACGACACCTTCAAGGTCAAGGTGGGCAGCACCACCCTGACGACCCTCTCCAACACCGACGCCTCCAGTGGCTACACCCAGCGCACCCTGGACCTGAGCCGCTACGTCGGACAGCGCATCACCCTGACCTTCACCGCCACCGAAGACGCCAGTCTCCAGACCAGCTTCGTCGTCGACGACGTGGCGCTCCAGACCGGCTGATCCCGGCTGTTCCCGGCTGATCCGACGGCATCGGAGGGGCGAGGGCCGGTGTGCCCCGCCCCTCCGGTGCCGGAGGCGTCAGGCCGTCGTATCGCCCGTCGGGTAGCACGCCGCGCTGTAGTGGCCCCGGTCGCCGGTGGGTGTCCAGCCGCCGGTGCCGTGGTCCGGGTCGGCGAGGGCGAAGCCGTTCTCGTGCAGTTGCACGCCGAGCGGCCCGGCGGGGAAGCCACTGCCGTCGGGGGTGTCCTCGACGGGCCACAGGGTGACGAGCAGGGCCTCGGTGTCGCCGGTCTCGGGCTCGCGGTCGAGGCTGGCGATTTCGAGGTGCCAGCGACCGTTCCGGACGAAGGCCTCCGCCCGGAACACCGCGCGTACCGTTTGGGCCTTCTGATGGGTCTCGGTCATGCGAGAGGAACTCCTGTCATGGGGCAGGGGAGTGGTCGGCGTGCTGGGCGCATTCCGGTGGGCCACCGTGCGGTGAGGCTGGAGAGCCGTGCAATGAGGCTGGAGAGGCGCCGGCCGCTCGGCGCGACGTGGTGTGGCGTGGTCAGACGTTGCGCCACCGGGCCATGGTGAACGAGAAGAGGCCGAACAGGGCGAGACCCGCGGCGATCGCGGCCAGCAGCCAGGGGCCGGCCGAGGTGTCCGCGAAGGAGCGGAGGGTGTCGTCCATGCCCTTGGCCCGGTCGGGGTCGTAGGTCACCGCGGCCTTGACGACGAACACCCCGGCGACCGCGAACACCCCACCACGGGCGAGACCGCCGGATATGCCGAGCACATCGACCCCGCGCCGTAGCCGTGGCGACATTCCGCTCCGGTCAAGATGTTTGTGGAACCTGCGGAGGACGGCGCGCACCGCGATCCAGATCCCGGCGAGGGCAATGCCCACACCTGCGGCGGCCACCAGCCAGGGGCCACCGGGCAGGCCCAGGGCCTGGGCCGTGGCATCCCGGGACTGCTGATCGCTCGACCCGCTTCCGCTGCCCTTCTCACCTGCGGCGAAGGACACCACGGAGAGCGACACCACGGCATAGAACACGAAGCGGGCGAACGACAGCAGTCGGGTACCGGCCTTGTGCCCGTCGGGCCCGGCCGCGCCGAACCCCGCCTCGGACAGGCGCCACAGCGCCATCCCCGCCAGGCCCACACCGAGCGCCCAGATCAGCACATTGCCGAACGGCCGGGCGGCGAGCTCTGCCAGCGCCCCGCCCCGGTCGGCCTGCTCACCGGAGTCACCGAACGCGATCCGCAGGGCCAGCACCCCCACGAGCAGGTAGATCACGCCCCGGGCCACGAAACCCCCACGTGCCGCGACGCGGACCGCGGAGCTGCGGGCCGCGCGGTGGGCCGTGCCTCGTCCGATGTGGGGTACCGCGGTGGTGGTGTGCATATGTGGCCTCCAGAGGCTTGACCCAGCCGTCGGGTGCACTCCGTTTGCCCCTGGCCGCAGAACGGAAACCACCGGGCCCGCCGGCCGCAGCCGGTCCGCGTATGCCCTCGTCGTCCCGCTCCACCGCGACGGCGCCCCCGGCGCGGACCGCGTCACGGGGCGTCCGTGCCGGGCGTCGCCCACGGGGTGGGCAGGGCGGTGGCGGGGGTGGTGTGCTCGGGGAGACCGGCGAGGGCCTCGACACGGGCGGGGCGGTACGGGGTGGGGCCGCTCCACTCCAGCAGCAGTACCGTGGCATCGTCCTCAAGCCGTCCGTCGTGGTAGGCGAGATGACGCCGGATCAGCCGCCGTAGCGTCTCGGGTACGGGCAGTCCATCGGCATGGTGCTGGATGAGGAAGTCGGTGAAGCTTTCCAGGCCGAATTCGTGTCCCCTGCGATCACGCGCCTCGGTGATGCCGTCGGTATAGAGCAGCAGCCGGTCGCCGGGCTCCAGTTGGTCCCGGCAGAGTGTCGGCGGCACGCCCAGGTCGGTGCCCATGGGAGGAGCGGGCGAGCAGGACAGGGTCACGGCCGTACGCCCCTGGCGGATGATGACCGGCGGAGGGTGTCCGAGGCTGGTCCAGGTCAGCGCGCCGGTGCCGGCGTTCAGCTCGGCGAGGATGCCGGTGGCGAAGCGGTTCGAGCTGAACTGCGCCACGAGGGCCCGTTCCACCTCCTCGGCGATCTCCAGGATGCCGCGGTCCTGCCGGCGGTGGTTACGGCTGGCGGCGAGCGCGAGGTTCGCGGTCAGCCCGGCGGCCGTGTCGTGGCCCATGGCGTCGAAGAGCGCCAGGTGCACGGTCTCCTCGGCGATGGCGTAGTCGAACACATCGCCGCTGACCTCATAGGCGGGCTCCATCACCGCACTGATCAGCACCCGGTCGGTGGCGAAGGTCCGGGGCGGCATGACGCGCCACTCCATCTCCGCGGCCACATTCATCCTCCGGCGCCGCACCAGCCGGGCGTAGGTATCGCTCACGCCTCGCTTGCTGACCATCATCAAGGCGATCAGCCCGCCGAGGTTGCGCAGGTCCTGGGCCGCTTGGGCGTCCATCTCCGAGTCCGGGGCGGCGGTGGCGCGCAGCACCCCCAGCCGTTCGGTGCCGTCGAGCATCGGCACCCACCACTGGCCCGCCTCAGAGCTGCTGCCCGCGACGATGCCTCCTGTCTGGAACGCCCGGCCGGCGAGCGTGCCTTCCACCCGCACCACGTCCGCCGCCGACTCCGTCTCCTCACCGGGAACGGAGTCCTGCCCGCCGAGCCGGCACAGGATGACCTGCTGGAGATCGGCGAGGTAGATCTGCACATCCAGCCAGCCGACCTTGGCCGCGTGCTTGGCGACCAGGTCCGGGATCTGCTCCAGGGTGACCACATGGCTCGCGGCGATGAGGTCACCCAGCATCCGCCCCCGGGCGGCAGGACTGCTCATGGAGGCACCTTTCCTCGGGCGTCGGCCCGCCGGGCCGTCCGGCCCGTGGGCTGTCCCTTCCGCGGCATCCTCGGCTGCCCCTGCGGCCAGTGGCGATGCCTGTGCTGTCGATGGTGACACCCGGACGGAGCTCGGCGACAGCGACACCGCGGTACGGCACCGGAGCGACACCTCCGGGTTGCGGACGGTGGGCGCTGAGTGACCGGAAGCGATACGTCGCTCACGCCGCGACCCGGCGGGGGAGACAAGGCCACCGGTTCCGTGCCGCCATCGCCCGCAGGCAGCTCTGCCGACGCAGCCGCAGACAGAGGCGAACCGCGCGCTCCCTCCTAGAGCACCAGCCGGGCAACCACACCGACCTCCAGCGCCACGTAGAGAGCACCGTCCGGCCCGAAGGCCAGGCCATGCGGTTCGGACGAGGCGATCGGCAGGTCGTACTCCTCGATGCGGCCGTCAGGGGTGATGGACCCGACGCGGTTGGCTCCCCATTCGGTGAACCAGCAGTCACCGGCCGGTCCGGCGGCGATCGCATGGGGCCGGGACGAGGGGTCCGGGAGGGGGAACTCGTCGATCCGGCCGTCGGTGGTGATCCGGCCTATCCGGCCGGCGCCTATCTCCACGAACCAGAGTGCGCCGTCCCTGCCGCAGGTGATGCCGACCGGCGCGGCGTTCTCGGTGGGGAGGGGGTGGAGGGTGATGTCCCCGTCGAAGCTGATGCGACCGATCGCATGCGCTTGATTGAGGGTGAACCACAGGGCGTCATCGGGCCCGGTGGTGAGGGCTGAGGGGAACGCGCCGCTGAGCGGCAGCGGAAATTCCGTCACCCGGCCGTCCGTGGTGATCCGGCCGATCCGGTCGCCGTGCAGCTGGGTGAACCACAGCGCTCCATCGGGGGCGGACACCATGCCGAAGGGGCCACTGCCGGGAGTGGGGAGGGGGAACGAGCTCACCTCGCCGGTCACGGTGATCCGCCCGATCCGATGGTCCCGGCTTCGGGTGAACCACAAGGCGCCGTCGGGGCCTGAGGTGATGACGGACGGTCCACAGTCCGCGGAGTCGAGGGCGAAGCGGTCGAGTTGGCCGTCCGGGGTCAGGCGGGCGATCTGCCCCGCGTGGACCAAGGTGCACCACAGGGCGCCGTCCGGGCCGGTGGTGAGGGCATACGGGCCCGCGTCCGCGTCGGAGACGGGGATCTGCTGGAACGAGGCGGTACGTCGGGTCATCGGTTGGGCTGGTCCTTTCGGCGGGGTGCGGGGTGCGGGGCCGTCGTCGGGGGTGGGGGAGCGGGAGTAGGTGCGGGAGCGGCAGCGTCGGAGCAGGCCGACCGGAGCGCCGCTACTGCTACTTAAGTTGCATTAAGAATGCTGCCACGACACCCCCGCAGAAGCAACAAGAATTTTTGGCGAGCTCTCCGCCGCGGGCGAGCGGCGCAGCCGGCGGGTCGAGTGCGTCCGCAGATCTCAGCCGGCGGAGGGGCTGACTCCGGAAATCTCCAACGTCAGCTACACCGCGGCCAGTTGATTCCCCGTCGACGGCTGCTCGCCGAGGGAACGCCGCGCGCCGCCCGCACTCACCACAAACTCCAGTCGCCACCGCTCGCCCCGGGCCAACGCACCGGAAAGAGTGGACATGCATGTGTCAGCGTCGGGTAGGGGAGCGTGCGACGGGGGCTCAGCAACAAGGCGGGAGCCAGAGCATGAGGACCAACAGCACCATGACGGCCGGGATGGAGCCGGAGACCACGTCGAAGGTGCGTGCCGTTCCGGCTCCGACGGTGCTGCCGCACATCGAGGCGCCGCAGCGCGTCGCCCCGGCCGACGCACGGGAGTTGTCCAGGCTCTTCCTCGCGCGGCTGGAGTCGGTGGAGGAGGGCACGCCCGAGTACCAGTACGTGCGGAACACCCTCATCGAGATGAACCTCTCCCTGGTGCGCTATGTCGCCCGCCGGTTCTCCAGCCGCAGGGAATCCATGGAGGACGTCCTCCAGGTCGGGACGATCGGTCTGATCAAGGCGATCGACCGCTACGACCCCTCCCGTGACGTGGAGTTCACCACGCTGGCCGTCCCCTACATCCAGGGCGAGATCAAGCGGTTCTTCCGCGACACCACCTGGTCGGTGCGGGTGCCGCGGCGCCTCCAGGAGCTCCGGATCGACCTCGCCCGGGCCCGGGAGCAGCTGGAGGGGGAGGGCGGCCACGAGCCGTCCGTCGCGGAACTCGCCGACCACCTCGACATGCCCGAGAGCGAGGTGGCGGAGGGCCTGGTGGCCTGCAACGGCTACGACAGCGACTCCATCGACCGGCCGATCCAGGCCGGCGGTGGCGGCAAGCAGCAGACCGGTCTCGTCGCCGACCTCATCGGTGCCGAGGACCCCGCCCTGGGCCTCGCCGAAGACATCCAGGCCCTCAAACCACACCTGGCCAGGCTCGACGACCGCGACCGCACCCTCCTCCAGCTGCGCTTCGGGGCGGAGATGACACAGGCCGAGATCGGCGAGGAACTCGGCCTCTCGCAGATGCATGTCTCGCGCCTGCTGACCCGCGCCTGCACCACCCTGCGCGAGGGATTGCTCGCCGAGGGCTGAAGCGCCCGCTGTGACGGTGGCTCAGAGGTGTGACGAGGAAGTGGCCGGAGGCCAGGGCAGGTGCCGACCGGGTGCGGGTCCGACCCCCGCCGTGCCGGGCCGGCCCGTCATCAGCCGGCCTGGCTGCTGTCCTTCAAGCTGCCCCAGCCGTGCCAGCGGTCGATCTCGATCCAGGCGCTGACCCGACGGCGGTCCCGCTGAGGGTACGGCTTGCCGAGGTAGTGCTGTGCCAGTCGGTCGATATCGGTGAGCGCGTCGTCCGCCCGGATTTCGGCGACGTGGCCGATGAGGCTGAGGTGCGTGTACCAGTTGCCCTCGTCCAGCACGGTGAGCGTGACCCGCGGATCGTTGCGGAGGTGCGCCAGCCGTTTGCGGCCTTCATCCATGTTGACCAGCACCCGGCCGTTGTCCCAGAGGTACCAGGTGGCCGTGGAGACCGGCTGCCCATCCGTCCGCAGCGTCGTGATGACCGACGGGTTCGCCTTCCCCAACATGCTGACTGCCGCATCGGGAAGCGGTGGTTTCGACATCTGAGGTGCCCTCCACTACGGTGCCGCCCGCCGGTCGGAACGTTCGACATGACCGGCATCAACGACTGTACTCAGCCCACCGCTCACCTTCCTGCTGACCGGGGCGACGGAGCGACCATGGCCCGGCGTCCCCGGCCACGCCACCGCCGTCAGGCCGGGCCACTGATCACGAGAACGAGGCCCAAGGCCCGCCCCGCCCCCGCGTCCTATTCGGCGGCCACCGGCCGCGAGGGGCACCGTTCGACCGGCTCATCGACGGCACTCGGTACCACCGCGGCGACGGCCGGCTTCCGGAGCAGCAGCATCGCGGCGTCGTCATGGAGCTCTCCGCCCACATGCGTGAGCAGATCTTCATGGAGCGCGGCGAGCGTGCGGGACGGCTCCTCCGAGAGATGCACCGACAGCCGCTCCCCGAGCGGGTAGAACTCCCGCTCGTGGTCGCGGGCCTCGGTCACGCCATCGGTGTAGAAGAGCAGCTGGTCTCCGTCGGCCAGCGCTACTTCCTGGAGGACCGGGGACTCGTCGGCCAGGGCCCGCAGGCCGAGCGGCGGGGTCGGCCGGGCAGGCTCCACGGGCAGCACGCCCGAGTCCTGGACCAGCAGCGGAGCGGCATGCCCGCAGTTGACCAGCTCCATCCGGTCGGCGTCGGGGTAGCCGGCGATCACCGCGGTGACGAAGTCGTCCGGTCCGAGATTGCGCGCCAGGCTCCGTTCGATGCGGTGGACGACATCGAGGAGATCCGGTTCGTCGTAGGCCGCTTCCCGGAAGACACCCAGGACCAGAGCGGCGACGCCGACCGCCGGCAGTCCTTTGCCGCGGACGTCGCCGACGATGAGCCGGATGCCGTAGGGGGTGGGCACCAGGGCGTACAGGTCCCCGCCGATCCGCGCCTCGGCCGCGGCGGCGCTGTACCGGACCGCCGCCTGGAAGGGCCCCACGGTCGCGGGGACCGGCTTGAGGAAGGCGTGCTGCGCGGCCTCGGCGACCGAGCGGACCGCGGCCAGTACCTGTTCACGACGCCTGCGCAGGGTCGCGGCCAGAGCGCTGGCCAGGGTCACGGCGGACAGGGCGGACAGCACGATCGCCAGCTCACGATCCGGCGTCCCGGCATGGATCCCGATGGCCGCCCCCAGTGCCACGGCCAGCGCTCCGATCCGGAGCACTCCCCACCGCCCGCTGGTCGTGGCGGCCAGCGCGGGACCGACGGCGAGCAGCGGCAGCCAGCTCATCCCGGTACCGCCCGTCAGGGCGAGGAGCGTGACGGCCGCGATGATCAGAACCGGTACTACGGAGGCGAAGTGCCGGCGGACGCCCGCGCCGCGGGGCGAGGCGCCGTCCCGCGGCGGGACGGGCCGCCGGGCAGCCATCCGCAGAGCGGAGAACGAATGCGCAAGCTGCCACTGCGGCCGGTGGTCGTGGTGGGTTCGGGCTGGGCGCATCCTCGTCCGGGGCTCGCTTCCCTACTCATGGCACTTACGTACCTAAATGTCTGTTTCATCTAGGAAACGGGTGCAGGGTGGCGGCCGCAAGGGCCGGAATTTCAGATAGTGAGCGACAGTCCCCTGGTCACGCGGTCCGCGGTCGGAAGCAGCCGGTCCCGGATCTCGTCGATGTGGGCGACCCGGTCCGCCCGGAGAGAGACGCCGAGGGAGCCGAGCGTTTCACCGCTGTACACCGGTACCGCGACACAGAACGTCCCGAGGGCGTACTCCTCCATGTCCGTCACCGCCGGTGTCAGGGGTGTCGTGCCGAGCCGTCGGAGGAGTTCGGCACGGCCGGTGATGGTGCGCGGCGTGAGATCAACGAGGGGATGCCGTGCGAGGTAGTCGTCGCGGGCCTCGTCGTCCAGCTCGCGCAGCACGCATTTGCCCAGCGCCGTGGCGTGCCCGGCGTCCTCGAAGCCCACCCAGAGATCCACCCGTGGCGCCCGTGGGCCGTCGACGATCTCGGCGACCCGGATCTCGCCGTCCTCGTAGAAGGTCAGGTAGGCGGCGGCCGAGAGCTCGTCGCGCAGCGCCGCGAGCGCGGGGCGGACCCGGCTCAGCAGTGCTTGGCCCCGTCCACCGGCATGCAGTGTGGTCAGCTTCTCGCCCAGCACAAAACCGCCGTCGTCCAGCTTCCGGATGTATCCGTCGTGCGCCAGTGTGCGCAGCAGGTGGTACGTGGTGGCCAGGGGCAGTCCCGTCTCCCGTGCCAGCTGCTTCGCCGGCGCACCGCCCTCGTGCGCGCCGACCGCCTCCATCAGCCGGAAGGCTCGCTGGACAGAGGTGATGAGGGTGGGGCCCTCTCCGTTGCCCATACGTTCAGCCTGCCCCTGGCGCCCCACCCGGGCAAGGGCCGTCCCGCCGAAGCTCGCCCTCGATTGCGGACCGTATGTGCCGGAGCACACACGGCGAGCGGGAGAGGGGAACAGGCCACTCGGCGGTGGCGGTCAGATCTCGTCCCACGGGGCGGCCCCGTACAGGCTCCGCACCGTGCGCACCAGCTCCGTATCCGCCGGATACCGGGTGTCGTCGATCGCCGAGACGGCGGCCACCCCTTGGGAGTTGGAGACGAACGCCCCGTCGAAGGAGGCCAAGTCGTCGGTGTGGACCGGCCGTTGGGTCCAGGGGATCCCGGCCCGGTCCAGTTCCTGTCGGAGCACCAGCATGGTGGTGCCCTGGAGGGCAGGGGCGTCGGGCCAGACGATCGTCGCGCCCGCGATGAAGCCGATGTTGGTGGTCGCGCCCTCGGCCACCGCACCGTCCGGCGCCACAAGAAGCGCCTCGTCGTACGCCTCCTGCCGCACCCGGTCCAGGTGGTACCGCTGCCCGAAGCCGCCGAGATGCTTGAGATGGGCCGCGGGCCGCTGGTACGCCACACTGCGCAGCCGCTTCGCGGCCTCGGGCTCGGGGACCGGGGGGCGGACGGTCACCACCGTGACGGGCCCGTCGCCGGGCTCGGGGTGGTAGACGTAGACCCGGACCGCGGCGTCCTGGCTCCGTTCCCGCAGCGCGTGACGGATCCTGCCGCGGACCAGCTCGCCGTCCAGCTCCACACCGAAGAGCTCACGGGTGGCCGCGTCCAGCCGCTTCAGATGGAGATCCAGCCCGCGTACCCGGCCTCCCCTGACCTGCATGGCCGTGAAATGTCCCTGGCCGCTCAGCATCTCGAACAGCAGGGGATCGGCCTCGGTGCCACGGCCGTTGATCTCTATGCGGGGTGCGGACGAATCGGTCATGATCAGCATCTTAGGTGCCGGCCGGGTGGTGAGGGCCCCGGTCTCAAACGGTGGGAGGGGACGCCCGCGACGATGCCGAGGTCGGGCGGCGCCGGACCGGCTACCACGGTGGCACGGTGCGTGCCCGTCCGCAGCCGGGCGGGCACGCACCGTCCGGGTCAGCCTCGTTCGGGCGGGCAGGCAGGAACGATGGTGTGAACCCAACCGATGATCTGGAGGCCGGGCTGGGTCAGCGTCCGGCCGTCCCACTGTGCGCGCATGTGGTGGCTCTTGGCGCTGTCGCTGGAGTGGAAGCCACCCATCTTGAACGGTCCCCATCCGACGTCCGCGCTGGATTTGCTGGCCCGTTGGGCGTTCTCGATGTCCTTACGGCCCCACTTCGCCGTGATTTTCACGTCCCGTACGCACAGAAAGGCCGTGGGCAGCATGGGGAGCGAGGTGCCCTCCTGGGCGCGGGTCCCGTCCGACACCTGGTGGGGCGGCCAGCCCGAGACGCTCCAGTACGGGGCCCGGAAAAGCGTGCCGTCGAGCCAGGGGCGCGAAATGGTGCAGAGGCAGTATTTGAAGGAGACCTCCAGATCCTTCGTCGCCTCGTCGGACCGCTCCCGCTCTTCCCTCCCTTCGCCGCTGCCGCCGACATTGAAGCCCCAGAAGCCGAGGCCGTAATTGCCGTTGACCGCGTAGTCGTATGCTTCCTTGCTGTCGTTCTCCACCGTCGTGCCGGCTGAGATGGTCACGGTCGGCCAGTCCTCCGCCTCCTCCGCCGACACCCAGCCGCTGGGAATGACGGTGCTGCGGTAGGTCACCGCGGCCGAGGGCCCCTGAAGGCTGGTCGCATATGACGAGAACAGTTCGCCGGCCTTGCTGAAGGCGATGGCCACCGCCTTGTTCTCGGTGGTGTTGACGACCGCGAGGGCGCTCTCGATGATGCCGGCGTCCGCCCCGCGCCAGTCGTCCCAGGCCGCGGTGACGGGCATCCGCTGGGTGGGGGCGATCAGCGGCCAGGTCTCCGCACCCTCGGGCGTCTTGTGGGCCTCCAAATAGGCCCCCTGATAGGCGGAGAGGGCCGCTTGGTAGGCCTGTTCGAGCTTCCGGTACTCGCGGTACGCGACGGAGGGGACGGTCTTTTCGGTGACCTCGCCGGTGTCCTCATCCGTCACCTTGACCGTCCGGTAGAGAACCCTGAACGCCGCCTCGTGCTTTTCCTTGATCTCTTGGGAAGGTTCGGGTTCATTGACGTTGGCGCGCAGAATGGTGCCGTACACGGCCGACAGCTTGTCCGTCGACCGGGTGGTGACCGGGTTCGTCAGGTGGATCTCGTCGGCGAGTTGGGCCAGATTGAGCGCAGCGCTGAGACTGCCCTTCATATTGCCCGGCGTCCAGGGCCGCGCGTAGTCCTTCGGATCGACGAACCGTCCGGCCGGTTCGAGCGTCAGATACGTCTGGTCGGCCGGGAACGCCGGTTGCAGACTGGAGCCGCCGGCCCCCGGCGAGGTGCCGGTCAGTGCGGCGAAGAGCTGGTTGTAGATGGTCAGCGCCATCAAGTGGTCCTTGTTGAGGGCCGGGCTGTCAGTCATGGTTCTCTCCGATCCTTCCGTTGTCGGCCGTCCCCGAGGGCACCGGGGAGAGCGCTGTGTCAGGAGGCGTGTTGGTCGGTGACATCGGGCCGGGTACGGCCTTGAGCCGCATGTGTGTGAAGTCCTTTCCGGGGGTGTTCTCGCAGGGCCCATTCCTGGGGCCGGTCGCTGTCCGCCACCTTCTTGTGGAACCGTTCGAGGCAGTTGCCGAGCGCACGTTGTCCGTAGTAGTTGGGGTGGAATGCCTCTTCCGTCTGCCCCTGGGAGTAATAGAGGCCGGTTCCCAGGAAACGCACCCATTCCGCCTCCTCCGCGGGAAGGGGGTGGTGCAGGCTTTCGCCCTGATGCGCCTGACGGGGGCCCTGGGCACAGACTTCGCGGTGCGCGAACGCACGGCGATCTGGGCGCCGCTCTGCCGGCGGCGGCGCGCTGTGTCCCCGCGGCCGGGGAGGCGGCAGGCACCAGAAGCCAGGTGAAGACGGTGCACCCCGCAGCCAGCGCCGGCAGCCTGGGCGCACGTGACCGGCTGCGATTCGATGGCGAGTGCTGCCGTATGGGGACGTCAAGTCGCTTGCCGAAAGGGGGGAGTTGGTCGGGTCCAGTGAGTGGGAGGTGTCATGGGGCAGGTT
Organism: Streptomyces lydicamycinicus; assembly: GCF_000829715.2. NCBI lineage: Bacteria > Bacillati > Actinomycetota > Actinomycetes > Kitasatosporales > Streptomycetaceae > Streptomyces > Streptomyces lydicamycinicus. The sequence continues at coordinate 675,215 of NZ_BBNO01000007.1, forward strand.
CCCTTCCCTGGGTTCCCACGGCTGCGTCAGGTGTTGCGGCGCTCATGACGAAGCCCGCGCCGTAGGGAATTCCACGGGGTGACGCGGCGCCGGAGAGGGCATACCCGTGGCACCGGCCCAGCCCTTCGGCGACGCTTCCTGTCACCCGGAGAAGAGTCAGGGCGCACGAAAGTGTGAGAGAAAAACGTTTCGCAGACGCGGTTTCCCTCGTACGGAGGAGCGAGAGGCGGAATCTCGGCCGCCGGACCCCGGACGGCACGTACCGGTCACCCGCCCGGCGCCGCTCCGGGCCCATGAGCCCCCACCCTCTGCCCCATCTCTCGCCCGCTCGCCCCCCGCGACAGAACACACATTCGATTACTGGCGTACCCTTGCGGCATGGCCAGGCATCTTCAGGGCTCGCTCTTCGATCAGACCGACGAGGTTCGGCTCGGTCCGCTGGGCGGGATGCACCGCTCCGAGCTCGGCGACGGTGCCTGGATCGACCTGCTGCCCGGTTGGCTGAGCGGGGCCGACGCCCTGTTCGAGCGGCTCGCCGCGGAGGTTCCCTGGCAGGCCGAGCGCCGACGGATGTATGAGCAGGTGGTGGACGTACCGCGACTGCTCGCCTTCTACCAGGCCGACGAGGCTCTGCCGCACCCCGTCCTGGATGAGGCGAGGGAAACCCTCTCCGCCCACTACGCCACTGAGCTCGGCGAACCGTTCACCACGGCCGGCCTCTGCTACTACCGGGACGGCCACGACAGCGTGGCCTGGCACGGCGACCGGATCGGCCGCGGCAGACGGGAGAACACGATGGTCGCGATCCTGTCCGTGGGCGCGCCGCGTGATCTGCTGCTGCGACCGCGGCGCGGCGGCGGCTCGATACGGCATCCGCTCGGGCACGGCGATCTGCTCGTGATGGGCGGCTCCTGCCAGCGGACCTGGGAACACGCGATCCCCAAGACCGCCCGAGCGGCCGGGCCGCGGATCAGCATTCAGTTCCGGCCGCACGGCGTGCGCTGACGCCGGGACGACGTTCCCGCGTGAGGACAGAGGGCCCCCGAGCCGGTGATCGGCTCGGGGGCCCGGGAACTGCTGGGGGTGCCGCGATCAGTGTCTGTGGCACACCAGGTGGCCGCGGTGCCACGTCCGCATCCAGTGGCCCGGGTGGCGGTGGCCGTGCCGGTCACGCCAGGCCGGGTGCCAGACCCGGACCCAGTGTCCGCGGACAATATGACACCGGCCCCGGTCGACATGCTTCGTGGCGGAGTGGTCGCCGTGGTGCGACGGCGTGGCCGAGGCGACCCCCACCGAGGAGAAGGCCGCGCCTCCGGCGAGGGCCACGGTGGCGGCGCCGAGAGCGAGGGCGCGCTTGAACCCGTCAATCATTGCGGATCATGCCTTTCTGCATTGCCGTGATGTTGACCGCCCCGCCGTTGGCCGGGCAGGAATGACCATGCACCCGTGGCGCTCACTCCATCCCGCCAACGCCCGTGGTTTTGCACAATGCAGACAGAGGCCGGAGAAAAGCAGAAATCCTATGAATGTGGTCGATGGGCGCGGAATCGCAGGATCGTGGCCGATCCCGAAAACATCGACCGGGGCGTGACGGGAATTCCGTGCGCCCCTGGGCCCGCCCGCCTCAATCCGGCGCGTTCTCCTCCAGCAGCGCCACAATGGCGGCGTGCCCCGTCTCCCGGTGGTACTCGGCCGCGTGCGTTCCGTCCGGCGCGCGGACAATGAGCTCGACCAATTCGGTGCCCTCGGGACGGGGGCTGCGGCGGACCTCGCACCGGCTGTCCGGGGACGCGCCCGCTTGCCGGCGCAGTTCGCTTTCGACGTCCTTGCCACTCTCCTCACGGGCCATGTGCCATGCCGTTCGGCCCTGTGCGTCGGTGAGCTGTGGGCTGGCGCCATGGCGCAACAGAGCCCGTACGACTGCGATCGATCCCCGCTCGGCCGCCATCATCAACGGGGTCCGGTCGCCGTGGCCCGCGTCCGGATCCGCCTGTCCTTCCAGCAGGAGCTGAGCGGTCTGGTGGTGGCCATTGGCGGCCGCCCACATCAAGGGGGTGTAGGAAGTGCCGTCATCCTCCCTGAGGTTGGGATCGGCGCCGTGGGCGAGCAGTGCGCGCACCACCTCCTCATGGCCCCAGCAGGCCGCCGCGCACAGCGGCAGCCCCTCGCTTCCCGGCTCTCCCCTGCTCTCCGCGTCGGGGACGGCTCCGGCTTCGAGCAGCAGTCGCACCAGTTCCGCCTGCCCCGAGACGGCAGCCAGGTACAACGGCGTCTCCCCGTCGGCGTCCGGCGCGGACGGGGAGGCACCCTGCCGCAGGAGCGCAGCCACGGTGCCCGCCTGGTCCTCGTAGAGGGCGGAGATGAGTTGTGGGGTCAACGCCTCGGTCATGCAGGGTCCTTCCTCGGGGGACGGTTCGGCGCAGCGTACGACGTCCCGCCGCAGGCCGCCGCGGCCGTGGCGCACCTGGCGACGGCGGGGCGGGGCACGGCGTGCCGTGGGTTCAGCTCTCGTTCGGGAAGAGCCGGTCCAGGTGATGGCGGAGGATCGCCGTGGCGGCCTCCGGGGTGCGCTGGCCGACCAGGACGCTGGTGCCGAGGCCGGCCGACAGGGCGAGCAGGCTGATGGCCTCGGTGCGTACCTCCAGGCCGGGTGGGGTGAGACCGGCCTCGCGCGCCCGTTCCAGCTGGTCGCCCAGTGCGTCCTCGGCGGCATTGGGGCCGTCGATGAACGGCTGCGCGGCCAGTGCCTCGTCGGTCACGGCCAGGACGGCGTAGGCGGTGTGGACGAGGTGAAAGGCCCGGCTCTCCTCGTCCGTGGGCAGTGCTTCGAGGAGTACGGCCTCGATCACCGCGCGCGGCCCCGGCGCCTCCCCGGCGGCCCGGACCCGGTCGGCGATACGGCTGCTGAGTCGGGTGGTCAGCCACTGGAGCCCGTGGAGCAGCAGCTTTTCCTTGGTCTCGAAGTAGTACTGCACCAGCCGCAGGGACACCCCCGCCTCGGCGGCCACCTCGCGCATCCCGACGGCGTGCAGTCCGCGCCGCCCGGCCACCCGTACCAGCGCCTCGGTGATCTGCGCGCGCCGCTCCTCGTGGTCCACCCGCTTCGGCATCAGCCGCCGCCCTCCGCTCAGTTCGTTCCGTCCGGCCGGTGAGACCGTTTCATGATACCGCTGTACCATCTTGGTGGTACGGTGGTACCACTAAACCTGATGTCCGGAGGGGACCTGCCATGCCTGAAACCACGACGCGCGACCGTGATCCCGCGGTCGGCCGCTATGTGAACGAGGCCCTGCGGGACCGGTACTTCGCCGCATGCGACGCGGTCTATGCGCTGGGACCGGCCCCGCAGGAGGAGTTGACGGTAGCGACCCGCTTCGGGACCACACACGTCTACCGGTACGGACCGGCCGACCCCGGCGCCGCCGCCCGGACCCCCGTGGTGCTGGTGCACGGTGCCGGGGGCAACTCGTCGCAGTGGTATCCCAACGTCGGCGCGCTGAGCGCGGAGCGCCCGGTCTATGCGGTGGACACCGTCGGCGATCCGGGCCGCAGCGTGCAGCACGCACCCATCCATCAGCCCGAACGTGCCGCCCGGTGGCTGGACGAGACGCTCGACGGCCTCGGGCTCGACCGGGTCCACCTCGTCGGGGCCTCCTACGGCGGATGGCTCGCGCTGAACCAGGCGCTGCACCGGCCCGGCCGACTGGCCTCGGCCACTCTGCTGGACCCGGGCGGCCTGGAGAAGGTGGGGGTCCGGTTCTTCAGCTGGGTCTTCATCAGCCTGCTGGCCACCTTCGCGCCGAAGGCGATGCGTCCGCGCCTCGCCGCCTGGCTCGAACAGCCGGTCCTGGTGGTGCCGGAACTACGGACCATGGTGCGGCTGGGCGTCCGCGCCTACCGCATCCGCCGCCCGGCTCCGCTCCCGCTCACCGAGGGCGAACTGCGCAGTATCCGTACCCCGTTGTATGTGCTGCTGGGGAAGCGGAGCCTGTTGGTGCACCCGGAGTGGCAGCGGGAACGCGTCCCGCGTCTGGTGCCCGGCGCCCGCGTCGAGATCATCGCCGACACCGGTCACGGACCGCAGATCGACCACGCGGCACAGGTCAACAGCCGCATGTTGAGCTTTATGGACGACATCAACTGAGGGGAATACTGGGCCGGTTGGCGATGACGCGGGGCGGTGGGCTCCTCGCCGTCCGCCCCGACCGACCGGCCCGTCCTCTCATCGGGCGGCCGCTCCGCCCCTCCTCAAGACCTCGGCCTCGGCGCCCCGGCCACCCCCGTCACCGCCCCGCCAGCTGCTCCACGGCCGTCAGGACCCGGCCGGCACCGTCCTCCGTGCCGATCAACGCCGAGACCTGCCGGGCACGATGACGGTACCGGGGGTCGTGCACGGCCTTCCGTAGCGCCTCCGCCAGGTTTTCCGTGGACAGCCGCCGGAACGGCACCTTCCCCGGGCTGACCCTCAGTGCCGTGAGGCGCGAGGCCCAGAACGGCTGGTCCAGCATCATCGGCACCGGGACCGCCGGTACCCCTGCGCGCAGACCGGCCGCCGTCGTGCCGGCCCCCGCGTGATGGACGACGGCCGCCATCCGCGGGAACAGCCAGGAGTGCGGCACCTCGCCCACGGTCAGCACATCGTCCCCGTCCACCGCCAAGCCGGCCCAGCTTGCCTGGATCACACCGCGAACCCCGGCGAGCTTCAGGGCCCGGGCCACGAGCCGCCCCAGTCGCTCCGGGTCGCTGGGCTGCATACTGCCGAACCCCACGAACACCGGTGGCGGTCCGAAGGACAGGAAGTCCGCGAGCCGGGGCTCCGGCGTCCAATCGGGGCTCTCCGACGGCCACCAGTAGCCCGCCACCTCCATCCCCCGCCGCCAGTCGGCAGGCCGGGGGACCACCACGGGACTGAAGCCGTGCTGAACGGGCCAGGTGGCCCGACGCCGTTCGAGGGCGGCCGGCGACACGCCCAGCCGGCGCTCCAGATGGCGCACGCCAGGGGCGAAAGCCCGGGTCAGCAGGGACTCGGCGCACCGTGCCGCGGCCCGGTTGGCGAACGGCCCCATCGACGGCACGTCGAAGATGACCGGCGGGAACTCCCGGGTGGGCGCGAGGGGTTGCAGAAAGACACCGAGGCTGGGGAGCCCCAGACCCTCCGCCGCCACGAGCCCCAAGGGCGCCAAACCGCTGGACAGCAAAACGACTTCGGCTCCGGCCGCACAGGCATCCGTCACCGCGTCGGCCATCTCCGGCGCCAATTCCCGGGCCAGCTTTATCTGTTCGACCTTGGAAAGACCGGCCCCCGAGCCGCGCTTACCCGGCCCGGTTCCCTCCTGGGAATCCGCTCCGGAGGTGGCGTACCGGTCGAGTGGAAGCGGGCGGAAACCGAGACCGCTGCGGCGGACCGCCTCGGCCGAGCGCGTATGGGTGGCCATCACCACCCGGTGTCCGGCTTGCCGCAGCCGGGCACCGAGGCCGGTGTAGGGAGCCACGTCGCCGTGCGACCCCGCGGTAGCGATGAGGATGTGCATAGTCGGCAGTGTTCCGTTCCCTGAGTTCCGGCGATTCCGACCACGTACTGCTTCACTCGGGTGGGCTATCCGCCGCAGCCCCGTGGAGCCGAAAACGCTTGTCTTCCTGCACGGTTGTGCAGGGCGCCGGTTGTCAGTCCCGGCGTGCGATCACCCGGTAGGCGTTGGAGAGACGGGTGCGCCGGGTGAGCGGCGCGAGCAGGATGTCGATTCCGAAGAGGACGAGGAGGGCCGGCGCTGCGGCCAGCAGGGACAGCCTGCGGACCCAGCGGCTGACCGGGCCGGGCTTCCTGGGCAGCCACGGCAGATCTTCGCCCGGCAGCACGCAGTTGAGCACGTTCACGGCCGCGGAGGTCAGATCGGTCGGGATGTGCGGCTCCCGCCGGTTGGTGGCCACCACGGTGAAGCCCTGCTCGGTCAGTGCGCCGCAGAGGTTGTCCAGCGGGATGAGGTGCAGATGCTGTGGCTGTAGCCAGGGGCCCCACCAGCGGCCGAGCAACCGGGCGGCGGCGGACTGGGGGTCGGGTACCTCGATCAGGAGATGCCCGCCGCGCCGGAGCGCCGTATGCGCGGCGGCCAGCTCCTGCCGTGGCGCCAGAGTGTGTTCCAGGTAGTGGTACATGCTCACCACGTCGTACTGGGAGGTGAGTTGACCCGCCAGACCGGCGAAGGAGCCCCGGTAGGCACGGGTGATCCGGCCGTTGCGTACGCCGATCTCGACGCCTTCGCCCCAGTCGAGCCCGTGGAATTCGGTACGCGGGTGGATTCTCCGGGCCTCGGCGCAGAAGTGGCCGTGGCCAGTACCCACGTCCAGCCAGCGTGCGGGGCGGCTGAACGGAAGCAGTGCCCGCGCACGGGCACGGTAGAGCTTGACCGCGAGGGGCGAAGCGGCCATCCGCGCCATCGTGGCCTCGCCCAGGCCGTCGTAACAGTCGCGGTAGTAGAAATCCAGGCCGTCCGCGCTGAGCCGGGGATTCTGGAATACGTGCCCGCAGTTGCGGCACTGGTCGAGTACGAAGTGCCCCGGCTTGCGCTGGGGATGGTTGGTGGTGCACAGACGGCGGCGCAGGCGGGCGGAGGTGCACCAGGGGCAGGTGGCGCGCTCCGGATCGAAGAACCGGTCCAGCCCGTGCGCCAGCTCGTCCTGGTAGCGGGGTCTGTGGGCGGCGATCTGCTCGCTTCGCTTGTTCCTCACGGGGAGCCCCTTTCAGCTGTAGTCCTGGTGGCGTGGGCGTGGCTGTCGGTGTGGACGGTGAACGCGATACGCGAGGTTGGATTTCCTCGGCCGTACGGCCAGCAGACCGAGCCGGAGCGGCGGGTCGGGACGGGCGGCCGGCTGCCGGTGCGTCGCCCCGAGCACGCACCGCGACGGGAGGGCCGGACCGTCCGGCTGCGGCCGGCCGGGGCACCGTCCGGCGCTCACGAGGCCGCTGCCGTACGGGTGCGGTTGCGAGCACGGGCACGTGGTGTGGAGAAGCGACGCACACAGGGGCGCTCCACCCCCGCGTACAGCAGCCATGAGGCCAGCAGAACGATGGGGAGGCCGACCAGCACCACAGCGAGATTGCTCCAGCCGTGGCCCCGCAGCCCCAGGTACAGCAGCCCCAGCACCAGGAAATGCACGAGATACATGGCGTAGGAGAGTTCACCGAGGAACACACAGGGCCGGCTGCGCAGCAGCGAGGGCCGGTCGCGCAGATCCAGCTCCGCGGTCGCGTACACCAGCATGACGAGCGGTGCCACGGTCGAGGCCGCGTACAGGAAGCGCTGCGGCAGAAACGCGGGGTTCATGATGATCGCGCTGATGACACCCAGCGCGGCCGGCAGCACGCCGATCCGCGGAATCCGGAGACCCGACGAGGCGAACCGCGCCGCCATCATTCCGAGGACGAACTCGGGCAGCCGGACGATCGGCAGCATGTACAGAAACCAGTACTCGGAAAACGAGGAGCTGTCCGGGCTGACCACGAGCGCACAGAACAACGGCAGCGACCACACGATCGCGATCGCCGTTACCGCGCCGATCAGCAGTCCACGGGGCGACAGCCGCTTGACCATGGGCAGCAGTACGGGGAAGAGGAAGTAGAAGAACATTTCGGCGGCGAGGGACCAGGAAACAGGGTTGCCCGCGGAGACGAAGGCGTGGCTGGGAACCCAGGTGTGCACCAGGAAGAGGCTTGCCAGGCCGGCCGCTATCCCGGAGCCCGTGGTGACGGCGGCCGTACCGGCACAGGCCAGCGCGGTGACCACCACACACCAGGTGAGCAGGTGATTGGGAAAGATTTTGGCGGCCCGCCGTCGCCAGAAGGCGCGTGCGGTGTCGTCCGGGCGGGCCGAGTGCGTCAGCACATAGCCGCTGAGAATGAAGAAAAGCGATACCGAGCTTCCACCCAGCCACACTTCGGGCCCGAGGGTCTCGGCGAGATGCGGATCGATCATCAGCCTGCTGTGCGTATAGAGGACCCCGACCGCGGCGGCAAAGCGCAGACCGGTCAGCGACGGCAACCGTTTGGGGAGGGCGGACGCGCTGTCCGCAGCCGGCGGTGCCGCCTCCCCGTGCTCGGCAAGGGGGCTTCCCGCCATGCCGGTTGACTCGGACGACGGACCGGAAAGAGGGTGCACGAGGGGCCTCCTGCGGGGGAAACTCCCGGGCCCGTGGCATCACTCATTGACGTATGGCTGCGCCGGTGGGTCGCCCGGGATCGGATGGAAGGACTGGTCCTTGCCCCGTGCGGAGGAATGGGCGGCCCGTCGCGCGGATAGCACGATTGACCCACCGCGGCACGCCCCGTGCATAGGGCGGGTGGCCCGATTTCACTCGTACGGTCCAGCGTTTGGTGAAGACGCCGGGCCGCCGCCGTACAGGTGATTCCTGCGGTCCTGTGGCCGGGCGGGTGTGGGGCGCGGCGGGGCCAGGAAGAGATACGTCCGCGCCGCGATGTCACGCCCTCGGGCCGCAGAACGGTGCCGACAGCCCCTCAAGGGTGGGGCAGGAAACGACGCGACCGCATCCGGGCCCGACCCCTTGCCCGGTCCAACCGCCACCAGAGGTTCCGAGTTGAAGCACACCCGCGTACCGACGCCCCGCACCGTCCTCACCGGTGCCGCTCTGGTGGTGGCCCTGACCGCCGCCACACTCACCCTGAAAACCGCCGAGGCCGCCCCCGCCAAGGCCCCCGATCCGCCGACGGCCACCGCCGCCGGACAGCGCGCCAAGGGCATCAGCTCCACCCTCGGTGCCGACGGCGCGGGTGCCTACTACGACGCCAAGCACCGCAAACTCATCGTCAATGTCACCACCGAGGCCGCCGCGGCCAAGGCGCGGGCGGCCGGTGCCGAAGCCAGGGTCGTCAAGCACTCACTCGCCTCGCTGGACGCCGCCCGCGCCACCCTCAAGAGGCAGGCCACCATCCCCGGCACCTCCTGGGGGATGGACCCCAGGATCAACAAGGTGGTCATCACCGCCGACCGCACGGTCCGGGGCGCCAAGCTGGCGCAGCTCAAGCGGGTCGCCGCCGCGCTAGGTGACCGAGCCGTCCTCAGACAGTCCACGGGCACCCTCCGGCCGCTGATCGCCGGCGGCGACGCCATCTGGGGGACCCGGGCACGCTGCTCGCTCGGCTTCAACGTCACCAGGGGCGGACAGCCGTACTTCCTGACCGCGGGGCACTGCACCAACGCCGTACGGAGCTGGTCCGCGACACAGGGCGGCGAGGAGATCGCGGTGACGGAGGCCGGCACCTTCCCCGGTGACGACTACGGGATCGTGAAGTACACCGCCGCCGGCATCGTGCACCCCGGCCAGGTGGATCTCTACAACGGCGGCATGCAGTCCATCACCCGGGCAGGCGATCCGATCGTGGGCCAGAAGGTGCAGCGCAGTGGCGGCTCCACGCATGTGCACGACGGTGACGTCATCGCGCTCGAAGTGACCGCCAACTACCAGGAGGGCGCGGTCGACGGTCTGATCCAGGCGACCATCTGTGCGGAGGCCGGGGACAGCGGCGGATCGCTCTTCGATGGTGACACCGCCCTCGGTCTGACCTCGGGCGGCAGGGGCGACTGCTCCGCGGGCGGGGTGACCTACTACCAGCCCGTGCGCGAGGCCCTCGAAAAGACCGGAGCGCAGCTCGGCTGACAGGCCCTGTCGCTGCCTTGACCAGGTCACCTGTCGGGACGTCAGCCGACAGGTGAAAGAGTGTCCCGTTGAGTGACAACGGGGCCCGGTGACGGGCCGGGGGCGGACGAGGTGGGGCAGGCATGGATGCACAGGGGCGGGAGAACGACGGCCGGGGTCAGGGGGGCCACGTCCTGCCGGATGACACGGTCCCGCTGCGGCCACGCCTGGGGAACCACCACGCGACCCCGTCTCGTGCGGCGCACGACGGCGGGGTAGCCCACCCGGCGGGTGAGCAGCGGGCTCCGATCCCGTCGCCGGCCGGTGAGCCGATAACCGAGCCCAAGCGGTCGGGGAGTGGCTCCTCGGGTCTGCTGAAGTCCAGCGCCGTCATGGCGGCGGGCACCTTCGTCTCCCGCATCACCGGTTTTCTCCGTACGCTCGTCATGGCCGCGGCGATCGGCGTCGGCACCCTCAACGACTCCTACCAGGTCGCCAATGTCCTGCCCACGATGATCTACATCCTGGTCGGCGGCGGGGCGCTGAACGCCGTCTTCGTGCCGCAACTCGTGCGCGCCATGAAGCAGGACGACGACGGCGGCGACGCGTACGCCAACCGTCTGATCACCCTGGTCATGGTGGTGCTGGGGAGTGTCACGGTGCTCTGTGTGCTGGCGGCGCCGCTGCTGGTGCACATGATGTCGCCGGATATCGCCGCCGACCCGCGCCGGATGGCGGTCACGGTGGCCTTCGCCCGGTACTGCCTGCCCACCATGTTCTTCATGGGCGCACATGTGGTGCTCGGCCAGATCCTCAACGCCCGGGGCCGCTTCGGCGCGATGATGTGGACCCCGGTACTCAACAACATCCTGATCATCGCCACCTTCGGCGGCTTCATCTGGGCCTTCGGCGGCTTCACCGACTCCCGCGTCAGCCCCGCCACCACCACCCCCGAAGGGGTACGGCTCCTGGGCCTCGGCACCCTCCTGGGCCTCGCCGTACAAGCGCTGGCGATGCTGCCGTATCTGCGCGACGCCCAGTTCAGACTCCGCCCGCGCTTCGACTTCCGCGGTCATGGCCTGGGCAGGGCCATGGGCCTGGCCAAATGGACACTGCTCTTCGTACTCGCCAACCAGGCCGGCCTGATCGTCGTCACACAACTTGCCACCAAGGCCGGCTCGCTGGCCGAACGGGCCGGGCACTCCGGCTCCGGGATCACGGCCTACAACTACGCCCTGCTGCTGTGGCAGATGCCGCAGGCCATCATCACGGTGTCGGTGATGACCGCGGTGCTGCCACGGATGTCCCGTGCGGTCCAGGACGAGAACGTGACCGCGATCCGCGAGGACATCTCCCACGGACTGCGGACCTCCGCCGTCGCCATCGTGCCCTGCGCGTTCGCCTTCCTGGCGCTGGGTGTGCCGATGGCCACGCTGCTCTACGCCGGCTCCGATGCCGACGGCGCCCGGGGCATCGGCTACGTCCTCATGGCCTTCGGCCCGGGGCTCATTCCCTACTCGGTGCAGTACGTCGTGCTGCGCGGCTTCTACGCCTACGAGGACACCAAAACCCCCTTCTACAACACCGTCATCGTCGCCGCGGTGAACGCCGCCGCGTCCGGGGCGTGCTTCGTCCTCCTCCCGGCGCGCTGGGCCGTCGCGGGCATGGCCGCCTCCTACGGTCTGGCCTACGCGGTAGGGGTCGGCACCGCCTGGCGCCGACTGCGCAAGCGGCTGGGCGGTGATCTGGACGGCTCCCGCGTGCTGCGTACCTATGCCCGGCTGTGCACTGCGGCGCTCCCCGCGGCGCTCGCCGGCGGTGGTGTGGCATACGCGCTCACCCGGGCAGTCGGCAGCGACGCCCTGGGCTCACTCGTGACGCTGCTGGCCGGTGGGGGTGTCCTGCTCGGTGTCTTCGTGCTCCTCGCGCACTGGATGCGGGTGTCGGAGCTCAGCGCGATGGTCGGCATGGTCCGGGGACGCCTCGGACGCTGAACGCGGGTGGGGCGGGGCGGCCGACGGGCCGGCGCCGTCAGTCGGCGAAGCGGCGGACGTAACGCTTCTGCCAGGGGGTTTCGACGGCCCGGGGATCGTAGTTCCGCCGTACGAAGTCCACTGCCTCGCCGGCCGGTACGCCGTCCAGGACAGCGATGCAGGCCAGGGCCGTGCCGGTCCGGCCACGGCCACCGGCGCAGGCGACCTCGACACGTTCGGTGTCGGCCCGCGCCCAGGCCGCACGGAGCGCGGCCTGGGCCTCGGTGTGACTGCTGGGCAGCCGGAAGTCGGGCCAGCGCAGCCACTGGGATTCCCAGGGGACCTCGGGTGGCTGCTTGCCGAGGAGGTAGACGGCGAAGTCCGGCGTCGGGCCGTCCGGCAGCGGTCGGCTAAGCCCCCGGCCTCGGATCAGACGACCGGAAGGAAGCCTCAGGATCCCGGCGTCGGTTGCGTTCCAGGTAGCGGTCATCCGGACACCGTATCGATGCGGCCCATCAAGGACGGGGAGTTCAGCGGTAGTTGGTGCCGTTCGCTCGTGACGTCAGTCGGCGGCCGGCGCGCGGTCGGCGTATCAGGACCGGAGCGAGCCGAGCGGCAGCGCCGGTGTTTTGCGGCGCCTTCGATGCGCGCTCTGCCATTCGAGTGAGGGGGCGTCAAGGCGCTTGCAGCTGTGCTCACCCCAATGGATAACTGGTCACATTCCAAACCGGTGGGCTGCCCATTCCTCTCGGGGGAGTGGCAACTGGCCTGCCCTTACGCCCGATTGAGAGTGCAGGCGGCGATGTGTCTGTGGCATCCGCGGCAGGCGCCCTCCCACGCTTGAGGAAGTGCATTCATCACTCGGTGCCCCTTCGCGTGCACCGGCTGGTGCGGTAGCTCACGTCACCTCTTTCTGGGGGCGTCATGCGAACTGTCCGCACGTTGCGATCCCTCCTCGGGATCTGCGCGCTGACCCTGGGACTGACCGTGGCGATGGCCGCGGCTCCGACCAAGGCACACGCTCAGGTTCCGGTCCTGTGCAGCGAGACCTCGCTGGTGAACGCGATCGACTCGGCCAATGCGGTCGGCGGGGACACCTTGGCACTCTTTCCGTTCTGCACCTACCAGCTCACCAGCGCTCACGGGACCTCGCCCCACGGGGCGGTGGGACTGCCGCCGATCACCACCCCGATCACCCTGCTGGGTCTGGGAGTCACCATCACCCGTGCCCCTGGCGCGCCGGCCTTCCGGATTCTTCAGGTGGAGGGCGCCGCGAACGTGCCGGGCACCAAGGGTCAGTTGAGTGCGGTGGGTCTCACCATCCGCGGTGGCAGCGCGGTGTCTCCGTATCCGGGAGGCGGCCTCTCGAACCTGGGCGGCACGGTCTCGATGCTCTCCAGTTCCGTCACCGGCAACTCCGCCATCGCCGGGGGCGGCATCTACAACGACAACGGCAGCATCACGCTGACCACCAGCTCCGTCACCGGTAACCAAGCCACCTCCAGCGGGGGCGGCGTCTATGTCAACTCGGGTGGGGTGACATTGCTGGGCACGTCGGTGCGCGACAACACCCCGGACAACTGTGCTCCGTCAGGCAGCGTCATGGGCTGCACCTGACGGTCGGCCGAGGTCTCGGCCACCTGCTCCACCAGGCAACACCCCCTCAACCGTCGACGGCGAAGGCCGCCATCCGGTTCCGGTTGAGCACTCCCTCTCACACACCTCACCGAAGGAGCACCAACATGCCCATCTCCCCCAACCAGGGATCGACCGGCGGCGGGACCACGGTCGTCATCACCGGCACCAACCTCGGTGGCGCCACCGCCGTGAAGTTCGGCACGAAGAACGCCACCATCACCGCCAACACCCCCACCTCGGTCACTGTGACATCGCCCTCCGGCACGGGCACCGTACCGGTGACGGTGACCACCCCCGGCGGTACCAGCAACCCGCTCCAGTTCTTCTACGTCGGCGCGCCGTTCAAGTCCTCCCTGTCACCGGTGAGCGGCATCACCGCGGGTGGCAACACCGTCACCATCAACGGCACCGGCCTCACCACCGCCACCTCGGTGCAGTTCGGCGCCGCCAGCGCGACCCCGACCGTGGTCAACGACGGCCAGCTGACCGTCACCGTGCCGGCGGGTGCGGCACCCGGACCGGTGGGTGTCTCGGTCACCACCGCCGGCGGCACCAACAACGGCCTGTCGTACACCTACATCGACGCGCCCACGATCGTCAGTCTGAACCCCACCTCCGGTCCGGCGAGCGGCGGTACGGTCGTGACGCTCACCGGCACCAACCTCAGCACCACCCAGTCGGTCGACTTCGGCGGCACCCTCGCGCCGTTCTCCGTCCTCAGCGAGACCAGCCTCTCGGTCGTCACCCCGCCCGGCACTGCCGGTGCCGTTGATGTCACCGTGACCACCAGCGGTGGCAGCGCCACTTCCACCGGTGCCTTCACCTACGTCGCCGGGCCCGGCATCTGACCGGACCCCGATCCGCCGACGGCCTGGTCCTGCGACCAGGCGGGGCGGACCACCTGCCCGGACAGGAGACACCGTCCCTGTCCGGGCTCTCCCTCCCTTCCCATGACGAGCCTCGGCCCGGACCTCTCCTCGGGGCCGGCCGGGGCTCACGCCCACGAAGGACCATGGCCGTGAATCGCTCCGCACACCCGCCCACCTCCTCCGTCGCGCCGTCCCTGGCGGCCACGCCCACCGTCACATCCGTTTCTCCGACGTCCGGTTCCACCGCGGGTGGCACGGCGGTGACGGTGACCGGCACCGGCTTCACCGGCGCCACCGCCGTCCGCTTCGGCGCCACCCACGCGGCGTCGTTCACGGTCAACTCCGACACCCAGATCACCGCCATCAGCCCGGTCGGCAACGGAACGGTGCAGGTCACCGTGACCACCCCCGGCGGTACCAGCAACCAGTTCGTCACCTACGCCTATGTCACCGCCCCCGTGCCGAGCCTCACTTCGGTGAGTCCCACTTCGGGTCCGGCGTCGGGTGGGACGGTGGTGACCTTGTCGGGTTCGGGGTTTTCGGGTGCGACGGCGGTGCGGTTCGGTGGGGTGTCGGCTGCGTTCACGGTGAATTCGAGTGCGCAGATCACGGCGACGGCGCCGGCGGGTTCGGGGACTGTTGCGGTGACGGTGACGACGCCTGGGGGGACGAGTAATGGTGTGTCGTTCACCTATGTCTCCACGCCTGCGCCGGTCCTGACCTCGGTGAGTCCTGCTTCGGGTCCGGCGTCGGGTGGGACGGTGGTGACGTTGTCGGGGTCGGGGTTTTCTGGTGCGACGGCGGTGCGGTTCGGTGGGGTGTCGGCTGCGTTCACGGTGATTTCGGGTACGCAGATTTCGGCGACGGCGCCCGCGGGGTCCGGTACTGCTCAGGTCACCGTCACGACGCCCGGCGGCACCAGCAACGGAGTGTCGTTCACCTACGTCTCCGCGTCCGTGCCGGTCCTGACCTCGGTGATTCCCAACTCCGGCCCGGCAGCCGGTGGGACGACGGTCACGCTCACCGGCACCGGCCTGGCGTCCGCCACCGCGGTGCGGTTCGGCGCCACACCGGCAACCTCCTTCACCGTCGTCTCCGACACCCACCTCACGGCCGTCGCCCCTCCCGGCACCGGCACCGTACAGATCACCGTCACGACCCCGGGGGGCACCAGCAACGGCCTTTCCTACACCTACACCGGTGCCCCCACACTGAGCGGCATCAGTCCCAACCAGGGGAGCACCTCGGGCGGGAACACCGTCACGCTCACCGGCACCAACCTCACCGGCGCCACCTCGGTCACCTTCGGCGGCACCCCGGCGACCTCCGTGACGGTGCTGTCCCCGACCCAGATCACCGCCGTGGTCCCGGCGGCCACCGCCGGGCCGGTCGATGTCACCGTCATCACCCCCGGCGGCACCAGCACCCTCCCGAAGGGCTACTTCTACGTCAGCCCCCCGGTGCTCGCCGGCGTCACCCCGTTCTCGGGCCCGCTCTCGGGCGGCAACACCGTCACCCTCACCGGCACCCACCTCATCGAGGCCACCGCGGTGCGCTTCGGGGCCACACCGGCAACCTCTTTCACCGTCGTCTCCGACACCCAGATCACCGCCGTGGCCCCGGCGGGAGCCGCCGGCCTGTCGAGCGTCACCGTCACCACCGTGGGCGGGACCAGCAACCCGGTCTCCTACACCTACCTGGCGGCGCCCAGCATCACGAGTCTGGTGCCGAACCAGGGGACCACCTCCGGTGGCAGCACCGTCACCCTCACCGGCAGCAACTTCGCCCAGACGACCACGGTGCTCATCGGCGGCGCGCCCACCGGGTTCACCGTCGTCTCCGACACCCATCTCGTCGCCGACATCCCGGCCGGCGCCGCCGGCCCGGTCGGTATCACCGTCACCAGCCCCGGCGGCACCAGCGCACCGGCGGTCTACACCCGAGTCGCGTCCCCCCATATCTGAGACGCCGAATCGCCTGACAGCCCGTCTCCCGCGGGCCGTCAGGCCCGGAGGGGCAGCGATGCGTCCTCTCCCCGCTCGCGGGAGGCGGGGACGCATGTAAAGCAGATGCCGCGGCACCACCCGGCAACGTAATGTGCACTCCCGATAGGTGACACTTACTTCGGGAGGGCTTGATGATTCCGGAACTGGTCAGGACCTGGGCGTCCGGCTGGGCCATATCGCGACACACGCCGACGCCAGTGGCGAAGCCCTGGGGGGTCTATATCGAGGTGGGCCGGCCGGACCAGGTGGGGCGCCATGTCCTCCCGGAAGCCAACGAGTTGGCGGTGCGCGCGGCCGCTGCCTCGGTCACCGTGCCGCACACCTGGCTCAAGGTGCCCATGGATCCGGAGGAGGTCGGACGCCGGCTCCCTGCGGGCTGGGTGGTGGACAAGGGCGAGACAGGCCATCTGATGGCCACGGACCTCCGCATCACGGCACCGACGGCACCCGAGGGCTACACCGCAACGGTGGAGACCCGCGACGGCGTCACCTGCGTCCAACTACGCGACACCGAAGGGGAGTTGTCCGCGCAGGGCCAGATGGCCGTCCTCGGGCGGGCCACGGTCATCGACCGTGTCACGACCGAGCAGGCCCATCGCCGACGCGGGCTGGGCGCCTTCGTGATGCGCACCCTCGCCGATCACGCGGTGGCCGACGGCGCGACCCTCGGCGTTCTGGGCGCGACGGACGAAGGGCGTGCGCTGTACGAGACCCTGGACTGGAAGACGTACGCGCCGCTGGCGGCGTGCATCTATCGCCCCTAGGGTCCCTCGCGAAACGCTCGGCCCGGTGCGGAGGTTGTCCCTCCACCGCGGACGACGAAAAACAAAGGCAAGGAGATAACTCACTCCTTGCCACTCTTAACGTATAGCGCATGGGGAGCCTTGCGGCAAGGCCCCCGTGGTGCGTCAGAATCTCCGCTCGAAGCCAGAAGCTGCGGAAATCCGGAATTCACGAAGTGCGTGCGCTTTGTGCTCCCGAATCGCGCGGAGCGGCTGGCCGGAATTCCTTCTCGGTGAACGGGCGTTTTGATGATTGACGTGATCGTGGTCGGCGGCGGACCGACCGGCTTGATGCTGGCCGGCGAGTTGCGGCTGCACGGGGTGCAGGTGGTCGTGCTGGAGAAGTTGGCCGAGCCGACCGAGCAGTCCCGCGGGCGTGGCCTGCATGCGCGCAGCGTCGAGATGCTGGACCAGCGCGGCATGCTGGACCGGTTCCTCGCGGCCAGTGAGAAGTTCCAGGCCGGCGGTCTCTTCGGCGGCATCATGAAGCCGTGGCCGGACCGGCTGGACACGGCGCACCCGTACGGCCTCGCCATCCCGCAGCCGGTCACCGAGCGGCTGCTCAACGAGCGTGCCCTCGAACTCGGTGCCGAGATCCGGCGCGGCTGCGAAATGGTGGGGCTGAGCCAGGACGAGGACGGGGTGACCGTCGAGATGGCGGACGGTACGCAGCTGCGTGCGCGGTATCTCGTCGGGTGTGACGGCGGCCGCAGTGCGGTGCGCAAGCTGCTCGGCGTCGGCTTCCCCGGCGAGCCCGCCAAGGTCGAGACGATGCTGGGCGATATGGGGGTGGCCGAGGATCCGGCGACGATTGCCGCCGTCGTCGAGGAAGTCCGCAAGACCCAGCTCCGGTTCGGCGCCGTTCCCGACGTGGACGGGAAAGCGGGGGTGTACCGCATCATCGTGCCCGCCGACGGTGTCGCAGAGGACCGTACGACCCCGCCGACCCTGGAGGAGTTCAAGCAGCGGCTGCGGGCCGTCGCGGGTACCGATTTCGGGGTGCACTCGCCGCGCTGGCTGTCCCGGTTCGGTGATGCCACCCGGCAGGCCGAGCTCTACCGGGTCGGCCGGGCGCTGCTGGCCGGCGATACGGCGCACATCCACCCGCCGGCCGGTGGGCAGGGACTCAACCTCGGCGTACAGGACGCGTTCAACCTCGGCTGGAAGCTGGCCGCGGCGGTCAACGGCTGGGCGCCGGAGGGGCTGCTGGACAGCTATCACGCCGAACGGCACCCGGTGGGCGCCGCCGTGCTGGACAACACCCGCGCGCAGATCACGTTGCTGGGGACCGACCCGGGGGCGACCGCGCTGCGGGAGCTCTTCGCGAAGCTGATGGACTTCGAGGAGGTGAACCGGTACGTGACCGAGATGATCACCGCGGTCGGAGTCCGCTACGACTTCGGCGAGGGCCATGACCTGCTCGGCCGGCGGATGCGGGACGTGGCGCTGAAGCGGGGGCGCCTCTACGGGCTGATGCACGGCGGCCGCGGACTGCTGCTCGACCAGACCGGCAGGCTCTCGGTGACGGGCTGGGCGGACCGGGTCGACCATGTCGTCGACACCAGCGGGGAACTGGACGTGCCCGCGGTGCTGCTGCGGCCGGACGGGCATGTGGCGTGGGCCGGTGAGGACCAGCAGGAACTGCTGAGCCGGCTGCCCGAGTGGTTCGGCGCGCCCGTCAACTGAGCACGCAGGACGGCACGGTCCGGCCCGCCGACCCGCCGCAATTTCCTCACCCGCAGCACATCATCGCTGATATCGCGGAAAGCACAGCGGGCGGACGGCGGATTCTCTCCCAAGAGCGTTTTCTGCGGGGGCGCAAAGGCGGCTCCGCGGCGGGCGACGCTTAACGCTCTTTCTGAGTAGATCATCCATCATTCGCAGAACGGCCGGTCTTCTACTCGGCCGTTCGGACCCGTTTCCCACATACTCGGGCCACGACGGCCGGGGCCAGCACGGAGAGGCGGGGGGAACGATGCTGGTGAACAACTTCAGCACCGAGATGGTGGCTGCGCAGGACCGATTCGAGCTGTGGGAGGAATTCGCCGTTCACTCGCATATGCGCAACTGGATCCGCAGCGACCACGAAGACGACTTCCGTGCGACGATGCGGGTGCTGAACATGGGGGACACACAGATATCCAAGATGACCTTCCCGAGTCTGGAGGTCGTGCGGACTCCGAAGCTCATACGGCAGCAAAGTGATCGGGAATTCTATCAAGTCAATTGTGTCCTCAGCGGTGCCGGTGACGTTTCCCAGGGGGAGCGGAATACGTCCATCCGGCAGGGGCAGCTGGTGCTCGTGGACAGTGGACTTCCGTTTCGTGGGCGGCTGCGCGGCGGGTCGGAGGACTATGCCGCGATGATCATTCAGCTGCCCCGGGAGCTGCTGCCACTGCCACGGAAAACCGTCCAGCGGGTGGCTGCTCGCCCGATATGCGGCGGCCGGGGAATGAGCGGGGTGCTCTGGCGCTGGCTCGCCGAAGTCCATGCCCGAGCCGATGAGTTCACTCCCGCCGATATCCCCACCCTGCGTTCGGTCACCGCGGATCTCCTCGCCGCGGCACTCGGCGGCTGCCTGGACGCCGAGGACACGATGACCCCGGAATCCCGGCGACGTGCCTTACAGGTGCAGATCCGCGACTTCATCCGCCGGAACCTCGGCGACCCCTCCCTCTCCCCGGCCACCATCGCCGCCGCCCACCGGATATCGGTCCGCTACGTACACCAGTTGTTCGCCGAGGAAGGCACCACGGCCGCGGCCTGGATCCGTGGCCGCCGCCTGGAGCGCTGCCGCCGCGACCTCGCCAACCCCCACCTCCAGCTGCGCCCCATCCACGCCATCGCCGCCCAGTGGGGCTTCATCGACTCCGCGCACTTCAGCCGCGCCTTCCGCACGGTGTACGGCATGCCGCCCCGCGACTACCGGCAGCACGCCCTCCGCGGCGCCGTGCGCGAATCGACAAGCGCTCTGCACGGATAGTCAACGAGTTCCGCCGCTCTTCTCGGCATCGTCGTGTCCGGGCACCGACGCAGTAGGTCCGAGATCTCAGCCGGGCGTACCGGGGCCGGTCCCGCACAGCCCTTCACGCTCCACGACCGGAGTCGTGGGCCGAGCAGAACTTGGAGCATTCATGTTCACAAGGACGGAAACACTGGGGAGCAGACTCCTCGAACGGATCCTGCCGAAGGTGGCAGCCGACGCGTCGAGCACTTCGTGCGACTACCAGTACCTGTGCGTACGAGGCACCAGCGGATGTAACGCGACCCGCCACACGTGGTGGAAGTACCGGCTGCGCTGCTCGGACGGCTCCACGGGCGACTGGATCTTCGGCTACTGCGACAACTGCAGGGACTGACCGCCCACATGCCGTGTTCCCGGGGCGGGCTGCCGCGCCCGCTCCGGGAGCGCTCCCCGGAGGGACACCATGGTCTACCTGATGACCGGTCTGAAGTGCCTGGTCGGTGTGGTCTTCCTGCTCGCACTGTGCGGGAAGACGGTGGTCCGCGGTGGGTTCGGCGGCTTCGAGCGGTCTCTGCGCGATCTGCGGGTGGTGCCCCGGGCGTACCTGCGGACGGTTGCGGTGCTCGTCGTCGCCGGTGAAGCGGGCGTGGTACTGACCCTGGCGGTGCCCGGCCGGGTGACGGCTTTGGCGGGCTTCGGGCTGGCCACTGCCATGCTGCTGGTCTTCACCGCCGGTATCGCGCGCGGGCTGCGACACGGAGCCCGGACCCCCTGCCGCTGCTTCGGCGCCTCCACGACTTCGCTGGGGCCACACCATCTCCTCCGCAACCTGCTGCTCACCGTGCTCGCCGTCCTGGGCGCGACCACCACAGCCGTCGCCGCGCCGGACGGCCACCCGGCCGGGGCACTTGTGGCGGCAGCGGCCGGCCTCGTCCTCGGCGCGCTCGTCGCCGCCCTCGACGAACTGCTCGCCCTGTTCCAGCCGATGACGCCGCAACGACGATGAATCCGGAGCCGCTATGCCCTTCCTGACCGCCGCGGTCGTACTCGTCGGAGCGCTCAGTGCGCTCAACCTGGTCCTCGTCCTGGGGATCATCAAACGGCTGCGGGAACACAGCGCGTTGCTGACCGGCCGCCGGGGCGCCCCGTCCGCGGACATCGAAGTCGGCACGCGGATCGCCGAGTTCGAGACCGTGACCGAGGCCGGTGAGCCCCTGACCCGGGCGTCACTGACCGAGGGCGGGGACCTGCTGGTGGCGTTTCTCTCGCCCGGCTGCGCCCCCTGCGTCGAAAAGCTGCCGGTGTTCGTGGCCCACGCGCGATCCCTGCCCGGCGGGCGCCGCCGTGTCCTGGCCGTCGTGGTCGGCGAGCCGGGGGAGGCCGCCGCGTTCGCCGCGCCGCTCGGCCCGGTCGCCCAAGTGGTGGTCGAGGAGCCCAACGGTGCGCTGAGCAGAGCCTTCGGCGTGCACTCCTATCCCACGCTGCTGCGCCTCGGCCCCGATGCCGAGGGCCGGCCGGTGGTCACCTCCAACGCCGTGGACCTGACGCGCCCGACGGCGATGGCCGTATGAAGTCCGTACCGAAGCCCACGCCATCCGGTCCCGTGCCGAGCACACCCCCGCAGTCCGCACCGGACGAGGCCGCTCCGCTCCGTCTGGCCCGGTCGGCCTGCACTCTGGTCGCGGTGGCGGCGCCCCTCCTGGTCACCGGCTACGCCGTCCTCACCCTGGCCGCCGGCGTGCTGCCCGTGGCGACGGCGTGGCTGACCAAGCTCGTCCTGGACGCCCTGGCCGACGCAGCGCCGCTCTCGCAGGTCGTCCGGCCCGCGGCGGGACTCGCGGCGGCCGGGGTCGCCCTGGTGCTGACGGGGGAGGCCGCCCAGTACCTGCGGGCGCAGCTGGGCCGTGAGGTCGCCGTCGCCGCGCAGGAACGCCTCTACCGGGCGGTGGACGGCTTCGTCGGTCTGCGCCGTCTCGAAGACCCCGCGTTCCTGGACCGGCTGCGGCTCGCCCAGCAGTCCGGCGGTGCCGCACCGGGCCAGGTGCTCGACGCGGTCCTCACCGTCGCCGGATCCGTCTTCACCGTCACCGGCTTCCTCGGTTCGCTGTTCGTCCTCAGCCCGCTGATGACCCTCCTGGTCGCGGCCGCCTCGGTGCCGGTGCTGGCCGCCGAGCTGTGGCTGTCGCGGCTGCGGGCACGCCTGGCGTGGGACCTGGGCCCCGTGGAGCGCCGCGAGTTCTTCTACAGCACGCTGCTGTCGCGGATGGAAGCGGCGAAAGAGGTGCGGCTGTTCGGCACCGGCGCCTTTCTGCGCGGACGTATGGTCGCCGACCGCCGGGCCGTGAACGCGGCACGCCGCGGCCTCGATCTGCGGGAGGCACGGGTACAGACCGCACTCGGACTGCTCGCGGCTCTGGTCTCCGGGGGCGGCCTGCTGTGGGCGGTGGCGGCGGCCAGGGCCGGCCGGCTCTCCGTCGGCGACGTCACGATCTTCGTCGCCGCCATCGTCGGGGTGCAGAGCGCGCTCGCCTCGCTCGCCACCGCCTTCGCCCGGACCCATCAGGCGCTGCTGCTCTTCGGCCACTACAGCGCCGTGGTCGAGGCCGGCCCGGACCTGCCCGTATCGCGGGAGCCCCGGACGCTCCCACCACTACGGCACGGCATCGAGCTCAAAGACGTGTGGTTCCGCTACTCGGACGACCACCCGTGGGTGCTGCGTGGCATCGATCTGTTCCTCCCGCACGGCACCTCGCTCGCCCTCGTCGGCCTCAACGGCGCCGGAAAATCGACCCTGATCAAGCTCCTGTGCCGCTTCTACGACCCGACGCGGGGAGCCGTGCTGTGGGACGGCGTCGACCTCCGCGACACCGACCCGGCCGAACTCCGCAGCCGCCTCGGCGCGGTTTTCCAGGACTACATGAACTACGACATGACCGCGACCGAGAACATCGCGCTCGGCGACATCTCCGCGCGGCCCGACCACGCGCGGGTCGCCGCGGCGGCGGCCCGGGCGGGAATCGCCCCCCAACTGGCCGCCCTGCCACACGGATACGACACCCTGCTGTCCCGGATCTTCTTCGCCGGAACGGACCGGGACGACCCCGAAACGGGCGTCGTCCTCTCCGGAGGGCAGTGGCAACGGCTCGCCCTGGCCCGCGCCTTCCTGCGGGACCGCCGGGACCTGATGATTCTGGACGAACCGTCGTCGGGCCTGGACGCCGAGGCCGAGACCGAGATCCACTCCTCGCTGAAGCGCCACCGCAGCGGACGCACCAGCCTGTTGATCTCGCACCGGCTGGGCGCGGTGCGGGAAGCGGACACGATCGCCGTGCTGCGCGAGGGCCGCATCGCGGAGCTCGGCAGCCATGACGCCCTGATGGCAGCCGGGGGTGAGTACGCCCGGCTGTTCGCGCTCCAGGCCGCCGGCTATCGCGACACCGCCCCGGCCCATGACGGACGGCAGCCATGAGGCCCGCGACGGCTGCCGCCCTGCTCGGCCTCGCCGCAATGGTGCCCGCGGGCGCCGTCCTGCTGGGCCACCGCCTCGTGGTCGTGACCGTACGGGGCATGAGCATGGCCCCTGCCTACCTGGACGGCGACCGGGTGCTCGTCCGCCGCACCGCCCGCCTCACCCGAGGTCAGGTGCTCGTCGTGGAACGGCCCGCCCTCCGCACCCGGTGGCCGGGCGGACCGCTGCCCGCCACCGCCGGAGCCAGGACGGTGGGCCGGCGCCAGTGGCTGATCAAGCGGGTGGCGGCACTCCCCGGCGACCCGGTACCGGAGGCCATGCTGTCCACGTGGCCCCCCGGCCTCCCCGGGCCACCACCCCGGGTGCCGGACGACAGTCTGGTGCTGCTCGGTGACAACCCTCAACACAGCGTGGATTCACGGAACTTCGGGTTCTACCCCGTCGAGCGTGTGCTGGGGACGGTGGTCCGGCCGCTGCGGCCGGGATCGGGCCCGGCGGCCGGGTGAGGCTTCCGGTGGCCGGGACGGGGGCGGGGCCGGGGCGCCCAGGGCCTGTCCGGCGGATCTTGTGAGGGACGCCGCCTCCTGGCCCTGCTGATCACTCCGGGGCAGTGGGGCGATGCCCCACAGCTCATCGCGTCATGGAACGCATCCGCACTCTGGCTCCGCCCATGATCCGCCGCTCAGAACCTGGCGGTGAGGCGCTCGAAAACCGGTGGAGCAGTGCCGCTGTGTGCCAATACCGTGCTGCCGAGCCAAGTCGTCAAAGCAAGGACGTGCCGTTGTACACCCTGTGAGACCTCCCGAGTGCTGATCTGTCGCGCGTCGCGCCTGTGCGCCGCGCTGCTTTTTGCTGCGGACTTCTCACTGAAACCGGTGTACTTCTGTGCTCAACGACTGGGTGGTCATGCCCACCTGCCTGCCTGCCGTTCTCCGCCGCTGCCCCGCGTGCGCGTCCAACCGCTTCCGGCCGAACGGCAAATTCCGCGTCAACGCGAACCACAAGCTCCTCGACGCCTGGCTCCTCGTGCTCTGCACCCTTTGCGGGGACACGGCAAAGCTCACGGATTCACGCTCAAGCGCTGAGCCCTCCTCGGTACCAGGGGCCTGTCCGGCAAGATCCGCCGGACAGGCCCTAGGTGTATTGCCCCGGAGCGTTGTTCACTCGGCTGATGGCTGGTTGGCCTGCGAGTGCGGTGTGGCTGCGGTGGTGGTTGTAGGTGTGGAGGAAGTCTGGCAGGGCTTGGGTTCGCTGGTCGGTCTGAAGCGGCCGGGCCCGACCCGATCGGCCGACATCTGTCCGGGATCTCCAGCCCGTCGCGGCCAGGCATCGGGCCCGGCGGTGTGGCGGCCCCTCGACCACCGCCCGCTTCGAGGTCCGTAACCGCCCTCGCCGGACCATCCGAGGATTGACATGCCTCCGGGCCGCCTCGAAGATCGGCGCAGGGCCCAAGGGCGGCAACAGTGCCGCTCTCCGCACCGGACGGAACCGTCCGCCGGGAAGCGGGAAACGGGAAGCGGGAAGCGGGGAGCACGGGCAGGCGCCGACCCCTCACGTCCGAAAGGAGCCCGGTCCATGTCCGTACCTCGTTCCGCCGAACCTCAAGTCCTCGCGCTGCTACGCGAGTTGGGTGCCGAGACCATCGCGCATCCCGGGGGCACCCTCCTCGCGCACCTTCGCCGCGTACAGGAACAGCTCGCCGCCTGGGGCGCCCGCCCCGCCTTGCGACTGGCGGGCCTGTGCCACGCGTTCTACGGCACCGACGGCTTTCCCACGTCCCTCCTGCCACTCGACCGGCGCGCGGAGCTGGCGGCGGTGATCGGCGCCGAGGCCGAGGCGCTGGTGTACTTCTACGCCGCGTGCGACCGGCGGTCCTCCTACCCCACACTCGCGGATGCCGACGCCGCTTTCCGGGACCGTTTCACCGGCCGCACCTTCACACCGGACCTCGGGCAGCGACGGGACTTCGCCGAGCTGTCGGCAGCGAACGAACTCGATATCGCCCGTATCGACCCCGCCTTCCGGGAAACCTCCGGCGCCGGTCTGCTCACCCTGTTCACCCGCCTCCGTCCGCTCCTGAGCCGGTCGGCCTGGACGGACTGCCATACGGTGCTCACCCCGGCCGCCCCCACCTCGTAGACATCCACCCCCGCCGCACGCTGCTCCGACGGCGACGGCGACGGCGACGGCAAGCCACCGGAGCAGGGGCAGGGCGGCAAAAGGCCAGGCCGGGGCCCGACGGGCGCGCCGGTGTGGCACTATTTCGGCCGCGGTGCACAAGCGGCGGAGAGCCGGCGCCGCTCGCGCCGGGTCCATGCAGCAGGAGAGCCGGCGCGGACGAGAGCCGTGTCGGACGGGGGAACCGGATGTTTGCGATATCGCTGAGTGATGACGGTGCCGAGCTGCGGCCGCTGGAGCCGTGGCATGCCGGGGAGTACCTCGCGCACATGGACCGGGGCCGTGAGTACATCGGCCGGTATGTCGCACTGCCGGACCACACCACCGACCTCGCAACCGCCACGGCGTTCCTTCAGATGTACGCGGACAAGGCGGCTGCCGACAGTGGTCGTCTCTACGGCATCTGGAGTGACGGCGTGCTCGTCGGCGGTGTCCTGTTCCGGACGTTCGACGTCACCTCCGGCACCTGCGAGGTCGGCTGCTGGCTGGAGGAGTCGGCGGTCGGGCGCGGTCTGATCACCCGCGCGATCCGGGTACTCATCGACTGGGCCGTCGAGCAGCGCGGGATCCACCGTGTGGAGTGGATCGCGTCCTCGGCCAACACCCCCAGCCTCAAGGTCGCCCAGCGGCTCGGCATGGTGCGCGAAGGAGTACAGCGGGAGAGCTATCCGCACCGCGGCGTACGCCACGACATGGAGGTCTGGTCGGTCCTGGCTCCCGAGTGGCGCCGCCGGCGGGAAACCACCGGCTGACCGTGGCAGGGGCGGGTTCCGAGGGTTGACCCGCGACTTGAGGGTTGTCCGCCCCCTGGGCCCGGCACCGTAGGCCGGATCCGACCGAAGTCTCCGGGCTCAGTTCAATGGA
Organism: Streptomyces lydicamycinicus; assembly: GCF_000829715.2. Lineage (NCBI taxonomy): Bacteria > Bacillati > Actinomycetota > Actinomycetes > Kitasatosporales > Streptomycetaceae > Streptomyces > Streptomyces lydicamycinicus. The sequence continues at coordinate 701,607 of NZ_BBNO01000007.1, forward strand.
ACGCTGGAAGTCATGAGCGTCGACAACAGCGAACTCCCAGGTCCGCGGCCTGCTTTGGAGGCCCCGAAACCCCTGTCCCGCCCCGCTGGCGCGAGCTGCTCGGCCCGGCGCATCGTGGCGCCGCGATCGTGCTGGCCGCCGGCGTGCTCGTCGGCGCGGTCAATATCTATCTGGCGTCGAGCATGCTGCCCACCGCGGTGGCCGAGATCGGCGGTGAGAGTTTCTATGCGTGGAACATGACGCTCTATCTCGTCGCCATGGTGATCGCGACGATGCTCGTCAGCCGGTTCCTCGCACGATGGGGGAACGCCGGTGCCTACCTCATCGGGTTCGCCCTGTTCATGGTGGGCTCACTGGCTTGTGCGGCGAGTCCGACGATGCCGGTGTTGCTGGTGGGCCGCTGCTTCCAGGGCCTCGGCGCCGGGTTGTTGTCCGGGCTGGGGTTCGCCGTCATCCGCTCGGCCCTGCCGCGTCGGCTCTGGACCCGTGGCAATGCGCTGATGTCGGCGATGTACGGCGTCGGGAACTTCGCCGGTCCCGCGCTCGGTGGCCTGTGCGCCCAATTCGGCTCGTGGCGCCTGGCGTTCGTCCTGATGGCGGGGATCGCGGCGGTGTGCGGCGCGGCGGTGCCCCGCGTGCTGCCCCGCGGGGAACGCAGCGATGCGGCGTCCCCCGTACCGGCCACCTCGCTGGCGCTGGCCGTGGCCGCCACCGTGGCCGTCAGTGTGGCCGGAATCCTGCACGACACCATGGCGAGGGCAGCCGGCATCGCGATGGCGCTGCTGCTGGTCGTCGGGTTCGTCGCCCATGAGCGGCGCAGCGCGCGACGGGTCTTCCCCGCCGCGACGTACCGGGCGGGTTCCACGCTGAAGTGGGTCTATCTGACGCTCGGGCTGCTGTCCTTCGGCGTCGCCGTCGAGTCGTTCGTCCCGCTGTTCGGCCAACGCCTCGCCGGGCTGCCCCCACTCGCGGCCGGCTTCTTCGGGGCGGCGGTCTCCCTCGGCTGGTCGCTCACCCAGATCGCCGGCTCATCGGCGGTCCGGGAGCGCACCGTACGTCAACTGCGCACCACCGGGCCGGTGTTGCTCGCCCTCGGCTTCCTCGTCCAGGGGCTGCTCCAGCGCGAGCACGCGTCGATCTGGTGGGTGATCATCTGGGCGCCGGTGTTGTGCGTCGCCGGATCGGGCATCGGGCTCGCCTACCCGCACCTGTCCGTGGCCGCGATGTCGGCCGCCACTGACCCGGAGGAGGGACGGCAGGCGGCCGCCGCGATCGCCCCGTGACGACGATGTCCACCGCGTTCGGCACGGCGGTCGCGGGTGCCCTGGTCAGCCTGGGCGGCCCGTCGATACTCGGCTCGGCACGATGGCTGCTCTTCGGCTTCGCCGTCCTCTGCGCCATCGGCATCGTCACCGCGCGCGCCGCGGATCGGACGAGCCGCCCCAGGCGGTCAGCGGCGGCCGAGGACAGCTCGGCGGTCACCCAAGACTCGTGATGAGGGGGTGAGGCGGGGGCAGGGCCCGGCATGACAACAACGTCTGCTCGTGCGGGCGGGGGGGGAGGAAGCCGGGTGATCGGAGCGGCGCTGACCGGAACCGCCGCCGTCCTCAGCGGGCGATCCGTACCGCAATACCGTCAAGCGTCGTTCCCCGGCGAGCGGCGCCGACGGCGGTAAATGTGCAATATGCCTGCGCCCGTCGTCCTGCTGCGTCATCATGTGGCCAGCGCGCGCCGGGACCTCGGATCGGCCACGTACAGGTGACGCGCATCAGTTAAGCGTCCCAACGGGCGCTACACAGGGGGAATTTCAATGAGGACCGTACAGCGAACACTGCTTTCCGGAGCGCTGACCGGCGTGCTGGCACTGACCATGGGAGCGGGCACCGCCGGTGCCTCGACACCGGCCGGGCCGGGGCCCGACACCGCGACCGGCGCCACCACCGTACGCACGATGGACGCCCGCAGCGGTGACGTGATCACCTGCAAGATCACCACGCATCTCCCGCACTACTCCCACCACGCGCACGCCGACAACCGGCACATGGTGAACGTCACCGCCGACATCAAGTGCAGCAAGTCGGTGGCGCAGTTGGCCCTCCGTGTCGGCCTGTACAAGAACGGAACGCTGTACAAGCAGAGCGGCGCCAAGGTCAACCGCGGACGGAACAAGGTGAGCCAGAACGCCGCGCGGCGCTGCATCAAGCGGCAGAACTACACCGGCTACTCCGTCGGCGTGGTCACCTTCCCGCCCGGCTACACCCCGCACACCAAGCAGGTGAAGCACACCAGCGCGACGGTCCGGATCAACGCCTGCAAGAAGCGCTGACCCCGCCGTCCGGGCAGGCGTCCGGGCGTGCAGGAGAGGTGTTCGACGACCGGCTCAACCGAGCCGGTCGTCGAGCGCTACCGGAACCACCTCGATGGCCGGTTCGCCCGCCAGCCGCTCGGCCAGGCGGGCGGACCCACCGATGTAGGTGGAGTCGAGATCCACATCCGTGGCGACGCACCAGGCCCGGTCCTGTGGCCACCACAGATTCGGCGACTGCGGAAAGAAGACCCCCGCACTCCGGTCTCCCGTGGCCAGCGCCGCCTCGATCGGCCCCTCGTACAGCGCGTAGGCACGTCCGCTCAACTGCACCATCGGCCCGCCGGCGTCGGACCAGCCCCACCCTTCCCAGAGCCCGAAGAGGCACTGCCGCGGGGTGTCGGTTTCCGCTGCCAGCACCGAGCACAAGGCCGCCAGCACATGCGGGGGCAGCGAACCCTGCCACGGCGGCTCGTCACCCGGGCCGGCCACGTCCTCGAAGCGCGCCAGGGGGTGCAGGTCGCGCCCCGACCGCTGGGCCACCTCCGCCCACCGCTCGAACCGGCCGTCCGACGGCTCGCTGGGATGCAGCAGCCGTACGTACGCTTCGAACCCGGCCGGCAGCAGGGCATGGACACCACTGTCGAACCCGCCGACGCTCTCCTCGATCCAGCGGGCGGACGACACGTCCTCGACCCGGTGCGGCGGCTCCACCTCGTCCGGCGACCACGTCATGGCTTCGGTTCCCCCTCATTTGCGGTCTGGCTCCCAGTATGAACCGTGCACGCGGTCAGCGGCGGCCGGCCGCCGCAAGCCGTCCGGAACGGAAGCACTCGTGCCGACGCCGCCGACCGGCGATGACCGGTCGGCGGCGTCGGACGGACGGAGCGTCAGGCGGCCTGTTGCAGCTGCTGTAGTGAGGCCACCAGCTTGTCCACCTCCTCGGATGTGTTGTAAAGCGCGAGTGAGGCACGGGCCGCGCTCGCCAGGCCGTAGTGGGCCAGCGCCGGCTGGGCGCAGTGGTGTCCGGCCCGGATGGCGATCCCGTCCCGGTCCAGCCAGGCGGCGATCTCCGACGGGTCGTGGCCGGCCAGGGTGAAGGTCAGTACGGCGATACGGTCGGGCGCGGAGCCCAGCAACTCAAGTCCCGGGACCGTCGCCAGGGCTTGTTGTGCGTACGCCATCAGCGAGGTCTCGTAGGCGGCGATGGCGTCGCGGTCGAAGGAGGTCAGCCAGTTCAGGGCGGCCAGCAGACCGACCACGCCGGAGATGTGACCGGTGCCGGCCTCCAGCAGATGAGGGACGGGGGCATAGGTGGTACGGGTGAAGTCGACCGACTCGATCATGTTGCCGCCGCCCTGCCACGGCGCCATGTCCCGCAGGATCTCCGGTTTCACATACAGCGCGCCGATGCCCGTGGGGGCGTACAGCTTGTGGCCGGAGAACACATAGAAGTCGGCGTCCAGGTCCTGCACATCGACGGGGAAGTGTGCCACCGCCTGAGCCCCGTCCACCAGGACCTTGGCCCCGTAGCGGTGGGCGAGAGCGGTCATCTCGCGTACCGGCGGGACGGTGCCGAGCACATTCGACGCCTGGCTGAGCGCGACGAGCTGGGTGCGCATGGACAGCAGATCGTCGTACGCGGTGAGGTCGATCTGCCCGTCCGGTTGCAGTGGTACGGGTACCACCCGGGCCCGGGTCTGCTGGGCGATCAACTGCCAGGGGACGATATTCGAATGGTGTTCCAGCACCGGCACCAGGATGTCGTCCCCGGGACCGAGGTTGGCCCTGCCCCAGGTCTGGGCGACGAGATTGATGGCCTCGGTGGTGCCGCGTACGAAGACGATGTCCTCCGGTGACGGCGCCCCCAGGAACTGGGCGACCGCCGACCGGCCCGCCTCGTACGCCTCTGTGGCCTCGCGGGCCATGGTGTGCGCACCGCGGTGGATATTGGAGTTGGCGGATCCGTAGAAGCCGGCCAGTGCCTCGATCACCTGGCGTGGCTTCTGTGTGGTGGCCCCGTTGTCCAGCCAGACCAGCGGGTGTCCGTTCATGGTCCGGTGCAGGATCGGGACATCGCGTCGGGCCAACTCCGGTGAGAAGGCGGCCGTTTGACCGGGGAGCCCGGTGAACTGTGCGGGGTGGGCGGCCGGGACGGCCGGTTCCGTGACCGGGACCGTGGCCGGATCGGGCGACAACAGACCGTCGCCGAGGAGGTTCGGAGTCGGCGCCCCGGGCCACAGACCCCGGACGACGTCAGGAGTAGTCATAGTAGTTGGAGACCTCGACGTTCTGGAGCACCGCGACGGCGTCCTCCACCAGCACCGCCGTGTTGAAGTACGCCGTCATCAGGTACGACGTGATGCCCTTCTGGTCGACGCCCATGTTCCGCATCGACAGACCGGGCTCCACCTCGTCCTCCACCTTCGCGGGACGCAGACCCACCACGCCCTGCTCGGCCTCGCCCACCCGCATCAGCAGGATCTCGGTGGTACCGACACCCGCATTGCCGGAGAACCGCACCTTGTCGGAGGGGAGCAGCGGGACACCGCGCCAGCTCAGCAGCGGACTGCCGAACCGGTTGTCGATGACCGGGGGCACACCCCGACGCGTACACTCCCGGCCGAACGCGGCGATGGCCCTCGGGTGCGCGAGGAAGTAGCCGGGCTGCTTCCAGACCCGGGTCAGCAGCTCGTCCAGATCGTCGGGGGTCGGGGAACCGGTGCGGGCCTGGACCCGCTGCCCGGGAGCCACATTGTTGAAGAGACCGAACTCCGGGTGGTTGAGCAGCGAGGCCTCCTGCCGCTCGCGCAGGGCGTGCGCGGTGAGGTTGGACTGGGCCCGGATCTGGTCGATGGGCCCGTTGTAGAGGTCGGAAACCCTGGTGTGCACGCGCAACACGGTCTGGGCGAGGCTCATGTGGTACTCGCGGGGCGTGTCTTCGTAGTCGACGAATGTCGCGGGAAGGTCGGGTTCGCCGATGTGCCCGGAACTGAGATCGACCGGCACCTCGGCGCCCGGCAGCATGCCGTCCGCCGAGAGGTAGGCATCCATCGCTCCCCGCACTGCGGTGTCGCGTTCACACAGCCCTTCCAGCACACTGCGCTCGACACACAGCGCCACACCGGGGGTGAGCGCGCGGACGCGGTACGGCAGGGGCTCGGAGCGGGTCCAGGCGTCGAGGTCGAAGAACTGGCCGTCGCCGATCACTTCGAGCACGGCATCCTCGCCGTAGCGGCCGCTCACCCGCTTCTCGGCGCGGCCCTGGGCGATTACCCACAGCTTGTCGTGGGCATCGCCGTCCTGCGCCAGCATCTGTCCGGCCTCGAAGCTGACTTCCGTGAAGGAGCCCGCGAGTTCGGAGAGCAGGGCGTCGTCGGCATCCCGCAGATACGGCAACTCCCGCAGGTCGCCGGGGATGACGCGGGGCGAACCACCGTCGTTGTGGATGCTGATGCGATCGTCGCCGAGGACGTAGGTCCGGCGGCGGTTGACGCGGAAGACACCGGCTTCCACATCCACCCATGGCAGGGCCCGCAGGAGATAGCGCGGGGTGATGCCGCGCATCTGCGGGCTGGTCTTGGTCGTGGTCGCGAGTTGCCGTGCTGCATCCGGGCTGAGACTAGTCTGGTCGTTCATCAGGACCTCCTCGCCTACGGGCATGCCGCTCGGCCGGCACTCGGCCGACCGGCACGCGGGAGTCTGAATCGTCTGGTCGAAGCCCACCGCTCGCAACCAGTTGTCCGCCGGCGCGCGGCCGGAAATGCTCGCTGCGCCGCAGACGCAACCCCGAATACCTGCGCGATTACCTGCCGTTCCAGCGCCGCTACCTTGCGTAGTAATGTCGCGGAGGCGCGTGAGAGGGCACCCGGATCTCTCGTGTGACATCACCTGAAGCCTGATTTACGACGGGATTTACCCTCATAACGGTGCTTTGTATTTCCTAAAGGCAGGCTTATGACGCTGTCTCATGACGCGCGGATGCCTCAACTCCGTGAGGAGGCATGGCTGTTGCACACGGTGGGGGAGAGGCGGCCGGGCGGGCGGTGCACCGCCCTCACACCAGCCCGGTCTGCGACTTGCTGAACATCACGCCCTCGGAATAGAAGAACACCGCGCTGCTGCCGTCGGCGCCGTAGCACGTCCAGGTGGTCGGGTAGTCATCGGCGCGCTCGGAAGCGCTGTTCTGCCGGCACGTGTTGGTGTAGGCGAACAGGGCTTTCTCGCTGCTGCCGGCCTTGATCTTCTTGTATTCGGCGAGACTCAGCGGGTCGCTGGTGTCGACGCCGCCCTTGTAGGCGCAGGCGATCACGAAGAGACCGAGGAGGCAGCCGCCGGCTATCGCGCTCTTTTTCACGGGTGGGGTCGTCCTTTGGTGGGTGGTGGGGCGGGTGGATCGGTGTGGGGTGGGCCCAAGGGGTGTGCCCCCGAGGGGGAGTTGGTGATGGTCCGGCTTCGGTGGCCGGCGTCTGCGCGTGGGGAGTCAGCTCACCGTGCTACCGCCGATGCGTTGGTTTCCCGTGGCGGTGCTCCTCCGGTCCGGTGCTCATGTGGCTCGCCGCGCAGGAACCGTTCCAGGATGAGGAGCAGGGTGGGCAGTTGCCCGGCCGGGTCGAAGGACGGCTCGGTGGCCGCGCTGGTGTACATCGAGGCGACGAGGGCCATGACCCATGAGGCGGCGTGGCCCGGATCGAGGTCGGGGTCGATCCGACCGGCCGCGGCGGCCTTGGTAAGCAGTTCCGTGATCACGGTGTGCTCGTCGGTGTTGTCCTGGCTCAGGAGTTCCGCGAGCTCGGGGTCGCGGTGCGCCTGAAGCATGGCCTCCATCACCAGTGGCGGTGCCAGGGGTTCCGCGGCGGGTGCGGCCAGGAAGCGTACGACATCCAGGAGGGCGGCCCATGGGTCGGCGCCGGCCTTCGCCGCGGCCAACCGCTCCGCCTTCTCGTCCTTGTCGTCCTGGAGGAGGGCGATGAAGATCGCGCGCTTGTTGGGGAAGTAGTGGAACACATTCCCCGAACTCATCCCGGCGGCCTTGCAGATCTGCGCCGTCGTGGTGCGCTCGAAACCCTGCGTGGCGAACAGCTCGCACGCCGCGTTCACGATGTGCTGACGCCGCGCTGCATGTTTCGCCGGATCGATCGTCCTCATGGCATCACCTTATGACTGGCCGCTTCAGCTGACGGACGGCTCCTTCGCCGTTCGCCAATAATAGATCGCGCGCTCGGTTTATGATTCGTGTCCGCTCCTGCACCGCACCGCGTCGGCTTCCGTCGGCCGCGGCGACGCAGACTGCTTCAAGGGGGACACCACCCATGGATGAGCTGCTCCCGCAGCGCCACCGGACGGACAAGGTCAGGGTGCTGACCCAACCGGCCTGGATGACGGTGCTTGTTTATGTCGTCCTCATGCTGCTGGGAGCCGGGGCCGGCTGGCTGGTCAAGATCCTGGCGGAGTGGCTGGTGACGTTGCCCTGGGCGCCGATGCAAGGGCCGGCCAAACTCCTGGCCTCGGTTCCGGAGCCCTGGCTCACCGTTGGCCTGCTCTCCGCCGGGACGGTCCTGGGGCTGATCGTGGGCCTCATCGCCCAGCACGAGGAGCTCTCCGTCGTCGTATCGGCCGAGCGGATCACCTTTACCCGGAAGAAGAAGGACCAGGAGTTCGCGCGCGACCGTGTCGTCCAGGCGTTCCTGGACGGCAGACAACTCGTGCTGCTTGGCGACGACGAGGGTGAACTCGCCCGGGAGACCTGTGATCTGGACGCCCAGCGTGTCGCCGATGCCTTCAGGGCGCACGGCTACGCCTGGGTGGACGAGGACCCCTACAAGGACGACTTCCGGCGCTGGGTGCCGGACATGCCGGGACTGTCACAGGAAGCCAACGCGCTGCTCAAGGCCCGCGCACGGCTCCTCGAAAAGAAGAGCTCCGCCGAGGATCTCCGGGAGCTGCGCGAGGAGTTGGCCAGGCTGGGGGTTGTCGTGCGGGACGAAAGGCGGCGTCAGCACTGGAGGTTGATTCGGGGGCGGGGGTGAGGTGGTGGGGCTGAGTGGCCGGGCTGAGGTGACTTCGGTCCCCTACTGGTTGATCACCCGTCTCACCAGCGGTTTTTCGTCCTCTGCTCGGTCCCTCGCGGAGTCCGTCGGCAGCAACCCTGACGGTGGGTCAGGGGTGTTCGCCCCGGAGTATGACCACTGACGCGACCACGGTCTGACTACTTCCGCCGTCCCCGCCGCTAATTTCGACTCATGGCACCCGAGACGAGGTGCGGGAGACGGGGGAGCGAAGTGAGCGAAGAAGCGCAGCGGCGACAGGTGTGGCGTGATCGGCGGAGTCGTACGGGGGCGGTGCTCGGTGCGGTCATGGCTGCTGTGGCGCTGAGTGTGAGCACGGGCAGTCCGGTGCACGCCATGTCCGGGGGCACGCCGTTGCCGCAGCGCGGCGCGGCCCCGTGGCTGGCGACCCTGGCGGTGAAGGGTGATGCCCCGCTGCTGCAACGCGCCTCGTGCGGTGGTGCGCTGATCGCTCCCGACCGAGTCCTGACCGCGGCCCACTGCCTCGACGGACAGGACACGCGGCGGGCGGAGGTGCACATCGGGTCCTCGGTCCTGTCGCAGGACCCCGGCACCGTACGCGACATCCGCAGCGTCACCGCCCACCCCCGGTACGAACTGCTGCCCTCCCCCGCGGACCCCGACAACGTCGCACTCTCCTCGGCGGCCGACGACATGGCGGAGATCCGCCTCAGCGCTCCGGTCCGAGGCGTCAAGCCGCTCCGCATCGCGCACCACCGGCCGCTTCCCGGCACCCCTGTGTCCCTCTTCAGTCACGGCACCACTGCCGCACCCGACCCCTCCCAGCCGGGGAAGGAGATCCGCGGTGATGTACTCCGCCGCGGCGACCTCACCGTCCGCACCCATGCGCAATGCGCCGCCCAGACGCCCGCCACAGTGGACGAGGTCTCGGTCTTCTGCGCCCGTGACATATCCGGCGGCGAGACGACCATGTGCTTCGGAGACAGTGGCAGCCCCCTCGTCATATGGGGACGTCGCGGCCCTGAACTGGTCGGCGTCTTCAGCTTCGCCGGCGAAACGGCCGGCAAGGTCTGCGGCCAGGCCGCTGACGCCGCGTTCGCCGACGTTCCGGCGCTCATGGCAGGGGTGACATCGGCATAGGTGTGTTGTTCGGGAAATGAGTGTGCAGCGAAGGATGCTGCTCAGGAGGGGGGATTCGGCTGATCTGCTGCCCGCGGCGTCGGCAGCTCGCTACGGTGACGGGCATGGATTCCAGTGACGTGCCTGGTGCCGATGAGTGGCCGCTGCCTCCTTCATGGATGTGGAGCTGCCAGGAGTGCACCGAGCTGTACAAGGCGATGAAGCACGCGCCCGAGGTGGTGAATGCCGCACGGGAGGAAGGGGAGCCGGGGGTGGACTACGACCCCCTCGACACGGTGGTGTCCACTCAGATCCGGCTCGCCCGGCACATCGCCACCCACCATGCTCCGGACGTTCCCGACATCGATCCGTCCTGCGACAGGTGCACGTCCGACGAGAGCCGGCAGATGCCGGAAGTCCTCGTCCTGGAACACCGCGCCCGGCACGTCTTTGCCCCGCCGAGCATCGCCGGTCTGTTGTAGCGCTCGCAGTGTCTGACCAAGGCGTGGTCGTGGTCATCGGCGCCACCTGAAGGGCGCAGTCCGAGGGGGCACCGCGACGACCGGCTGGGTGCGCCGCCCCAACGGGCGGGGCGCCGGTGCTTCGGCTCACCGAGAGTTACAGCGCTACGATCACGGCGTAAGCGATGAAGAATGCCGCACAGAGCACGACGAGGATGCCGAGGGCGATGGCGGGGCCCTTGGCCCAGCCGCGCGTCTGCTTGTCGCGGGGACCGGTTTCGGCCCCTGTGCTGCCCTCGCCCGCGGGCGTTTCCTCGGGCGGCACCCCGTCACCGGGCCCGAGGCCTGGTGCGTTGCGTGGATCCGGTTCCGGATATTGAGTACCCATACTGGAAGCTTGCCCGATATCGACCGGATTCATCGATGGGTGGCGGCGCGGGTTGGGCCATGCGGATGCGGGTTACTGCTCTCTCTGCGGATGCGCTGCTTAGGTGCTAGGGGCGGGCGGGGCAGCCTTCCGCGCACGCGCCCGCGCCCGCCTCGCAGGGGGAACGTCACGGAAAGGGTGCTCGGCGAAGGGGCGCGCTGTCCAGGGGTGTCGCCCGGCGGGGCGGCGGGGCCCAGCCGAAGGGGGCGACGCCCCGCGGTGCCGCCTGGCGCCCGGCGATGCCGCCCGGTGCCTCGCGTTGCGGCGGGGCGCCCCATCGAAGGGCCACGGGGGCCGCCGAGGCGGCAGGACCCCAGCGAGGGATCACGGCTCCCCGCACAGCGGCACAAACGCTCACCGATGGGGGTCGGCGCTCACCAACAGGAAGCGCTGCTCACCGACGGGATGCGGCGCGCACCAAGGGCGAACGGTGCTCACCGACGGGATGCGGCGCGCACCAAGGGCGAACGGTGCTCACCGACGGGAAGCGGGGTCCACCAGGGGCGAACGACGCCCACCAGAGGGGCGCACGGCGCTCACCGAAGGGGAACCGTGGCGGTGATGCGGAAGCCGCCGGATTCCAGTGGTCCGGCCTCGAAGGTGCCGCCGAGGACGGTTACCCGTTCGCCCAGGCCCACCAGACCGTGGCCTCCGCTCGGCAGCAGGGTGGGTACCGGTCCGTCCGGGGCCTCGTTCTCCACGATCACTCGCACCGTGTCCTTCTGATACCGCACCTCCACCCGGGCGGCCACCTTGCCCGCGTGCTTGCGGGCATTGGTCAGCCCTTCCTGGATCACCCGGTACAGGGTGGGCTGGACCGTGGAGTCCGCGGCCGGCGGTTCGCCGATGACGTCGAAGGCGATGCGCATCCCGGCGGCCCGCGACTCCTCCACGAGGGTCGCGATGTCGTCCGGTGTCGGCTGCGGGGAGAGCGGAACCTGCTGGTCCCCGTCGTCCAGGCGCAGCACCCCGAGTACCTGCCGCAGCTCGTTCAGCGCCTGCCGGCCCATGTCCCCGATCAGACGGCCGGTGTCCGAGGCCACCCCGGTGCCGCCGGCCCCCGCCTCCAGCGCCCCGGCGTGGACCACCATCAGGCTCACCCGGTGGGAGACCACATCGTGCATTTCCCGGGCGATGCGGGTGCGCTCCTCCATCCGGGCCTGCGATGCCAGGAGGTGCTGCTCCCGTTCCAGCCGGTCCGCCCGGTCCTGGAGGGTCACCATCAGACTCCGCTTGGCCCCCCGGTACATGCCGAACAGCACCGGCACGACCACGGAGGGCACCACGAGAAAGATCGAATAGGGCACGAACGCCTCGGCCTTGAAATGCGTGGCGATCATGGTCCACACGACGAGAACCACGGCCGCCGCGCCGGAGCCGAGGAGGAGATTGCGCCGCGACGCCCCGTACTTCGCCAGCGCGTAGAGACTGACGGGGAGGATGCTGAAGGACGGCAGTACGAGCGGGATGAGGAGCACCGAGGCCGCGGCGAGCGCGTCCGGATACCGCCGCCGCCAGATCAGCGCCACTCCCTGCACCGTCACGAGCATGACGACCACCGGAGCCGGCAGCAGCAGTGGATCGTTCTCCGAGCCGTTGAGGCCGCTGACCAGCGCGATCGGATTCGCCAGCGGGAAGAACAGCACGAGCAGGATGTCGAACAGCATCGCGCTCCGGTGCTCCCACCACCAGGGCTGCCGCGGAGTTCTCGGGTAGAGGCCGGCCAGGACGGGCAGCACCACCGCGATCAGACCGGCGAAGACGAGGAGCATCGTCTCCTGAGCGAAGGCCGTCCCGTGACGTGGGGCGTACTGCCGCAGATGCAATGCGGCGATGCCCAGAATGAGCAACAAGCCCGTCGGCGCGGCGATGAACACCGTACGCAGCCGCGGGGTGTGCCGGGCCAGCGAGTAGTACGCCACCATCGTGGCCAGGACGGAGCCGGTCCCCAGGAGGAGACCGCCGGTGATGACCGCGGCGACCGCCACAGGGAATCGGCGCCGCAGCACCAGCAGCAGAGCGGCCACGACCGTGCACCACATCGCCCAGCTCTGGGGCAGCAGGCTCTGTATGTGTCCCTCGGGGAAGGCAGTGCGGAACTGCGCGTCGAACGGCGCACAGGCCATGGCTATCAGCACGTCCAGGGCGATCGCGCCCCACGGCCGCCACCACCGGGGAAGCGCAGGAAGCCGGAAGAGCGGGCCCGGAGCGGGCGGCGCCCGGTCCGGCAGGGGGGCGGGCGCGGCGGCGGGGCCGGCAACCTTGGCGGACATATCGGCGACCAAACGGACGTGCGGACAATTCCCGGTATGTTACGTCGCCCCCGCCCGGTCCGGACCCTCCGGCGAGGGTCTTTGTGCAGGCCCGGGAACAGCTCAGTACGCCGAAGTGCCCGGGCACGCGGCTCGCTGGCGGCGGGAAGCGGACCTCCAACCGGGCTCGGAGGGAGACCCGCCGCTGACGCCCGCCGCTGCCTCCACTGCCCGCCGACGCCCGCCGCTGCCCGGCGGTGCCGCGTCGCGGGCTGCGGACCCTGTGCGCCCCATGCCGGATGCCCACGACAGCCGGGGCGAGGCATAGCGCACACCGCCGGGCGCTGGGAACACGACGAGCTGTCGTGACCTGCTGCCCCCGGCGGGCGCGGGGGAGAGGGTGCCTTTGGTCGGCGTCCCGCCCCGTGCTCCGTACGCTCCCCTCCAACGGGGGCTCACAGCACTCGCGTTGGGGCAAACCCCGCGGCCGGCACCGGCCCCCCTCCCGGCCTATTGCGGCCTGAAGGAACGGATTTGGTAGTTGCCCTGCAAGTTGCCGCCCGCGTGGGAGGGCGTGGAGCCGACGCGTGCGTGGTAGTTGGTCTGCGTGTAGTACTGCACACGGTGTCCGGTGTTGTTCCATACGGAGCGCACGTTCTGGCCCCGCTGGATGAAGGAACAGTTGTCGGCCGTGTTCGCCTTGCTGGGTTGTGACCACTGGCAGCGGGTGCCGCCACCGTTCCAGTCGCTGTAGATGCAGAAGTACCCGGAGGAGCAGTTGAAGGCGGCCAGGCCGGCCGGTGCCGTGGGGGCCGCGGTGGCGAGGGGCGCGGCAGCGAAGGCGGTGGCCAGGGCGGCTGCGGTGATGGCGAGCGAGTGAAGACGACGCATGGCGAAGGTCCTTTTCGTGGTGAGGGTGGGAACGTCACGCCGCGGTGGACCGGCTGGGAAAGGATCGCGTCGGGGCGGGAGAGCCACGGCTGGTGGGTGGCGTGGGAGGGTCGGCCCGCGAAGGGCGCCGGGCGGCCTGACGAAGCACCAGTATGGTCCGGGCCCGCGGCCGTCCTCAGGGCATTTCGCGCCGGACCACCAGCTGTTGGAGCGCGGCAGCGTATGTACCGGGCGTACGCGGCGCGCCGCGCTCCGACGCCTCGCGGCACAACGTCCGACACCGCCTTCGCAACGGGACCGGCATGCGCAACCGGCACCGGCCGGGCACCCGTTCCCGTTCTCCGGTCTTCGCAGCTGCCTGACGGAACGCACGCACGGCTGAGACGATCCGGGACGTGTTTGCCTGGATGTACCGCACCCCGCGGTGGGTGGTGACAGTGGTGTGCGCCATCGCGGCCGTTCTGCTCCTGGTGGGCGCCGTCGCGCATGTCACCGACCTGCTCCGCCACGGACTTCAGGTCTATGACTGGGCTCCGAGGTGGCTCAACTTGTACTGGTCCTCGCTGGCGCTCCTCGACCCGCTCGCGGCTGCTCTGTTGATCAGCGGCAAGCGTCACGGGGCAGACCTCGCTTGCGCCATCATGACGACCGACCTCGCCGCCAATGCGTACGCGGCCTACGGCATCCAGCACAGCAGCCTCGCCGCGGAACCCGGGCTCCAACGGCTGCTCGCCTTCGCCGTGCTCGTCCTGGGAACGGCCCCCTTCGTCCGACGGCATCTCACCAATTAGGCGCTGGCGCTCCGAACTTCGGCCGGAGAAGGCAAAGAAGGTGGAGGAGGCGGAGGAGCTCAAAACAAGTAGTGCGGATGATCTTCCGTTGAGTAGGGTGAACCCTCGGATACCGGGCAACCGTCCGCGCGCTGCGCTCGAGACTCCGCGCTTGGTCGTGTGGCGCCTGCCACGCGCGAAATGTCCCTGCGGTGCGGACGGTGCGCAGGACGACGGCCCCTTCCTCGGCCGCGAGGCGGCCTGCGGCGCCGGGAAGTGGTGCGGTGTGTGCGGGCGGACACTCGGCGGCAAGAAAGTGAGTAAGAACAAGATGCAACCGACCTTCGTACTGGTTCATGGAGCCTTCTCGAACTCCTTCTGCTTCGCGCCGCTCCAGGCCGAACTCGGCCTCCTCGGACACCGTTCGGTCGCCGTCGACCTGCCCGGCCACGGATTCGGGGCCACCTACTCGCGCGCCTATCAGGCGCCGCAGGATCTCGAAGGGCTCGCCGCCGTGCCCGGCGCGATCAAGGGCGTCACGCTCGCCGACAACGTCGCGCACCTGATCGGAGTCCTGGAGCGGGCCAAGGAGAACGGGCCGGTGATCCTCGTCTCCCACAGCCGTGGCGGCATCACGGCCACCGCGGCGGCCAACGCAAGGCCGGACCTGATCGACCGCATCGTCTATGTCTCGGCATGGTGCCCGGTCGATCTCGACGTCAACGACTACTACGCCGAGCCGGAGATGGCCACGGTCGACGCCGGTTCCCTGGCGATGGCGCTGGCCGGGAACCCGGCCGAACTCGGCCTGCTGCGCATCAACTTCCGCACCGCGGACCCGGCCGCCCTCGCGGCGTTCAAGGAGGTCCTCCTCACCGACGGCACCGACGAGGAGTTCCTGACCTTCCTGAACACCTTTCAGCCCGACGAGAACCTGGACGTCGGCACCTCCGCCGACCGGGCGCAGGCCGCGACCTGGGGCCGCATCCCGAAGACCTTCGTGCGTCTGGCCGAGGACGCGACCCTGCCGCTCGCCCTACAGGACCGGCTGATCCGCGAGGGCGACGCGCTGACGCCGGACAACCCGTACGACGTCCGCACCCTGGAGGGAAGCCACCTGAAGTGGCTGATCGACCCGGCACCGGCGGCCCGCGTCCTGGGTGAACTCGCCGAACCCTGGCGCGCCGGGGACGAGCGCCAGGTGTGACCCCCGCGTCCATCGGTGGTAGCAGCTGATCCTGTACGGAGCAGGTCGGCCCCGGCCGAGTGCCCCATGGCCGACCTGCGAGGACGCACTGCGAGCCGGGTGACGACGCGGCACGGCGCCGGCCGGGCGGCGTTTGTCGCCAGGGGCGTGGTGCGGTTTGCGAGGCGGGTGTGGCGCGGGGCACCCTTGCGGCATGTCATACGTAAGGCTTGAGGCCTGGATCGGTGGAGAGTGGCTGGAGGTCGACGCGGTGAGCGTCACCGTGATGGACTCCGCACTGACCCTCTCCTTTGAGCATCAGCGGACCGAGTCCGGGTACCGGAGCCTGATCTGGGAGCCCCTGGAGAAATTCCTCAGGGAGTACCGTGACGAGCCGCTCGTCGTCGTACCGCTGGGCCGCAACCTGCCGGTGATGTTCGGTCCCGGCGCGGCGGGGCCGTTCCGGCTGGCGGAGATGCGGGACGCGTGACCTGGCCTTACGGCCCGATACGGCCACGGTGACGCCGAGGCCGGGCATCGACCGCCCGCCGGCCCGCCGGATTACGGCGGGCCGGCGCGATCATCGGGCGGACGCTCCCCGTGCGGAGGTCGCCACCAGTTCCCCCATGCCGTCGGAGGTCACCCGACGGTGGCCATGCGGCCAAAGCCGCCAAAGCCGTCAGTCCACAGTGGTGGCGGGTACCCGGCGACGGCGGCTGAGCGCTCCGAGAGTGATGTCCACGGCCAGGAACGCGACCAGCGAAATGCCCAGCAGTGGCACCAGCCAGCCCACCACCCCTACGGCCGCCACGAGCGGAATGAGTACGGGCAGCGGCACCTGCCGCCACGCGCCGCGCGGAAGCGGACGCCCGAAGGACAGTGCACGGTCGCGGGTGGGGCGGCGCTGCCACCACATCCGGTAGCCCCAGAGGATCAGGAAGATCAGGGCGAGGGCGAGCGCGGCCAGCGCGATCTGGTTGGCGAGGCCGAAAAGGGTGCCGGTGTGCAGGTCGATGCCGTAGCGGGTGAGCTTGGCCAGGACGGGGTAGTCGGCGAAGCGTGAGACGTCGGTGACCTTGCCGGTGGCCGGGTCCACGGCGAGGGCGTCCTGCTTCTCCGGCCAGCTGCGCTGCACCTGCTTGACGACATAGGCGGTGCCCTGGTCCGTCGGCAGACCGATCTCGACGGGGTTGGTGAGGCCCTGGGCGCGGGCCGTTCGCAGCACCTTGTCGATGCCCACGTCCGCGGGTGCGGATCCGCCCGACCGATTTCCCTTCGACTCATCCATGCTCGGCATGTCAGGCATTCCCGGCATACCCGAGGAGCCGTCGTGTCCGGCGTGCTGCTCGGCCACGGCCGTCGAAACGGTCGGGGTCGCCTGTCCCAGGGACTCCCGGAGTTCGCCGATGTTCGCCCCGGCGTACGCGGACCAGGTCAGACCGGTCGCGGAGAGGGCGACCAGACCGAGCGCGGCCCACAGGCCGACCGCACCGTGCCAGGAGAGGGTCCGGCGGCGGCCGGTCGCGGTGCGGTCCGGCAGCGCGAGCGCCCGCAGCCGGCGGTTCCCGCGCTGACGGCCGATCCACAGCGCCACCCCGCCTCCGGCGACCACCCACAGCCAGCTGGCGGCCAGTTCGCTGTAGAGCCGGCCGGTCTCGCCCATGTGCAGGTCGCGGTGGAGGGCGTCGAGCCAGGTGCGCAGGGGCAGCGCGCCCGTGGAACCGTACGTCTCCAGAGCCCCTCTGATGTTCCCGGTGTAGGGGTCGACGAAGACGGCGAGCTGGTGGTCGGCGGAGACGCCCGGTACGTCGGACAGCAGGACCCGGGTGGTGTCCCCGGGCCGCGGTGCCGGGCGTACGGCGGCGAGCTTGCCCTCGGGATGGGCCTTGCGGGCATCGGCGACCTGCTGCGACAGCGGCCGCTCGGCCTTACCGACCGGCACGCTCAGCTCATGCGCGTAAACGAACTTCTCCGCCTGGAAGGAACCGGCGTACAGCAGCCCGGTGACCGCGGCGACGAGCAGGAAGGGCGCGATCAGCACCCCGGCGTAGAAGTGCAGACGCAACACCAGCGGACGGAGCGCGGCCCACCCGGCACGCAGGACCGCCCGCTCCTCCCCGGAGCCGATGGTGTCCGGGGTGTCCGGGGAGTCCGGTGCACCGCTCGGTGCGAGACGTTGTTCAGTGGACACGCGGGGCTCCCGGCTCGTAGATCAGGTGGCCCGGCCCGCTGCCGGTACCGCTCAGGGAGTCGGACGGACCGGAGGATGAGTTCCCGCGGGTGATGTGAGCTGTCCCATACAGCGGGCTGTCCGGCCCGCACCCACCTCAAGATGTGTCGGCACCGGATGGCACGATGGCGGCCATGACAAACGGGCCGACCTTACCTGCTGACGTGCTGATGTCGCGTGTGCTGTGTGGGCTGCTGCGCCGGGTCCTTCCCTCCCGCACGCACCGCCCGAAGTCCCCGGATCCGGCCCGTGGCAGACGGAGTCTTCCGCCCGTCCCCCCGTGCCCCAGGTCCGAACAGCACTGCCCACCCCCCACCGTTGGAGGCAGCCCGATGATGACGCACCCCGCAGACGCGCACGCTTCCCGGCGGAGCCGGAAGCGGAGGGCGACCGCCCTCGCGGCGGTGACGGCCGTGACAGCTGCGTCCCTGCTCGCCGGCTGCTCGTCAGAGGAACCGGCGAAGCCCAAGCGCCCGCATCCGGTGTCGCCTTCCCCGCACTCCCCGCAGCCGAGCAGCCCCGCCCCCACGCCGAAGACCGCCGAGTTCTCGCCATATGTGGACACCTCGCTCAAGCCCTCGTTCGATCTCGTCAAGGGAGCCGAGGAGACCGGCGTGAAGGAGTACAACCTGGCGTTCGTCTCGCCGGGAGGCGGCTGCGTGCCCAAGTGGGGCGGCAGGCAGACGCTCGCCGCCAACCCCGTGGCGCGGCAGGCGGACGCACTGCGCGCACAGGGCGGCGATGTACGGATCTCCTTCGGCGGGCAGAGCGGCAATGAACTGGCCAGGGTCTGCGGCTCGGTGGACAAGCTGGTCAACGCGTACCGCAAGGTCATCGACGCCTACCACCTGACCAAGGTCGACTTCGATATCGAGGGCCCCGCGCTGACCGACACCGAGGCCAACGACCTCCGCGCGCAGGCGATCGCCCGGCTTCAGCAGGACACGAAACTGGATGTCTCCGTCACCCTCCCGGTGCTCCCCTCCGGCCTCAACCGGCACGCCGTCGCGGTGCTGAAGAACGCCAAGAAGAACGGCGCCCGGATCTCCACCGTGAACATCATGGCCATGGACTACGGCACCTACTACGACGGCGACATGGGCAAATACGCCATCGCGGCCGCCACCGCCACCCAGAAGCAGATCAAGGGGGCGCTGGGCATCCGGGACGAGGCCACGGCGTGGAAGAGCGTCGCGGTCACCCCGATGATCGGCGTGAACGACGTCAAGGGCGAGGTCTTCCGGCCCGACGACGCGGCCGAGCTCAAGAAGTTCGCCGACGAGAAGGGGCTCGGCCGGCTGTCGATGTGGTCGGTCACCCGCGACAAGCCCTGCCCGGGAGGCGCCAACCTCAAGGCAGTGGCGACCTGTTCGAGCCTCGGGAAGAAGACGAACGAGTTCGTGCGCGCCTTTACGGGCTGAGCCGGGGGAGCCGATGGGCGGGCCGGGCACCGTCGTACCGGGGGCCGGTCACCGCGGTTCACCGGTGACCGGGTTCCGCTCGCCCGTTCGGGTGAGCTCGGTTCCGCTGCGTTGCCTGCACCTGACCGGGATGGGTTACTGAATCCGTCCGATTCCGGTGGGCCGCCCATCCTTTCCGGGGGAGTGGAAGGCGCCCTGCCCGTTTCGGAGCACCGGTGTGCTGACGGTGCCGTCCGAGCGCTCCTCCGTGGGGGATGTGCAGGGCCGGCCATGTCGGCGCGCGTACACGGGCGTCTCATGGTGCGGCGGGCCCGCAAGTTGGCCTGGAGCCGTCATGCCTGCTGCCCGCGCTGTGTGCCCCGTCCGCGTCATCGCTCTCCTATGGGTGGCCCCGCCGGGCCGGTACGCCGCCCTCCTCCAACTGTCCTACGGAGAGCGTCCCGTTGACCCGGCCACCGGGCGCACCGCATCGGCGGTGACACCGCCATGCTGACTCCGGAACGCCCCTGCGCGCTCGCCCTCGTCACCGACCGCGACGGCAACTGGCTCGCCGTCATCGACCCGCTGTCCCACCGGGTGGTCCCCACCCTCGGCGCGCCGGTCCCACTCGTGGCACGGGCCGATGCCGGAGGCCCGGTCGTCCGCACCGTGGTCGACGGCACGGATCCGGCGGCGTCGGGGGACGGCGCCGCCCTTCTGGGTGCGCTCACCGCACTGCACAACAGGCCTGCCCAAGGGGCGAGTTGGGGGCGATTCGATGCCGGGGTCCGTCCCGGCCTGTTGGCGGCGCGCAACCGGTTCTCCGGTGTCTTCCCCGACCAGGGCTCCTCCAGCGGCGGCACGCTGGTGACCATCATCGGGCGCAACTTCACCCACGCCACGGCCGTGACCTTCGGATCGCGCCCGGCGGCGAGTTTCACCGTTCTCGACGACGAGACCATCGTCGCGGTGACTCCCTCGGGGCACGGCGCGGTCCCGATCACGGTCACCACTCCTGGCGGATCCGCCAGGGTCGGCTACTTCTTCTACCTCACCTGGCCCAGCCTGGCGGCAATCGTCCCCGCCACCGGGCCGATCGGCGGGGGCAACACCGTCGTCCTCACCGGCGCCAACCTGCGCACCACGCTCCTGGTCCATTTCGGCAACGCCGTCGCCTTCCCCACGGTGCTCTCCGACCGACAGGTCAGTGTCACCGTCCCTCCTGCCGCGGGCCCCGGCACGGTCCCGGTGCACGTCACCACCCTCGGCGGGGTGAGCAACCGACTGCTCTACACCTACGCGGCGGTGGCTCATGTCACCGGTGTCACCCCGGCCACCGGGCCGATCGCGGGCGGCACCACCGTCGTGCTGACCGGCAGCGGCCTCGCCCGCGTCAGCGGGGTCACCATCGGCGGCGTCCCCGTACGGTCCTTCCGCGCGTACTCCGACAGGGTGCTCGTCGTGGTGACACCCGCGGGCGTCCCCGGCCCCGCCGACATCGTCGTCACCACACCGGGGGGCAGCGTCACCTTCCCTGGCGCCTTCGACTACAAGGCGCCGTCGGCGATGACCGTCACCTCCACGCCGGATCCCTCCCTCGTCGGCCAGCCGGTGACCTTCACCGCGGAAGTGGAGGGCGTCCCGTCCACGACGGGTACCCCGACCGGCACCGTCACCTTCGACTTCGGTGACGGCACCGCGCAGGTGACGGCGTCCCTGACGGACGGCACGGCCACGGTGGAGCACGCCTACACCGGCCCGTCCGCCACCCCCTACGCCGTCACCGCCACCTACGGCGGCGACCTCTCCTTCATGCCCGCCACCGGGACGGACACCCAGGCCGTCGAGGCGGCGCCGACCACCACCACGGTGACGTCCGGGCCCGACCCGTCCCTGGTGGGCCAGCCGGTCACCTTTGTCGCACGGGTCGCTCCCGCCCCACCGGGAGCCGGTGCGCCGACGGGCACGGTGACCTTCGACTTCGGTGACGACTCCGCACCCGTCACCGTGCCGATGGACGGCGGTGCCGCGACCGCGATCCACTCCTATGCGGACGCCGCCGGACTGCCGTACCCGGTCACCGCCTCCTACAGCGGCGACGACAACTTCACGCCCTCCACGGGGACGGACAGCCAGACCGTGCAGCAGGCGGCCACGACCACCGCGGTGGACCTGGCGCCCAACCCGTCCGTGGCCGGGCAGCCGGTGACCGTGACGGCCACGGTCACCGCCGTCCCGCCCGGAGCTGCCGTCCCGACCGGAACGGTCACCTTCGACTTCGGCGACGGCAGCCCGCCCGTCGACGTACCGCTCACCGCCGGCACCGCCGCCACCAGCCATGCCTTCGCCGGTACGGCGGGCAGCCCCTACACGGTCACCGCCACCTACCAAGGCGACGGGAACCTCGAACCCTCCACGGGGACCGGCACCCAGTCGGTGGGAGCGAGCGCGTCGTCGACGGCGGTGGTCTCGGCGCCGGATCCGTCGACGGTGGGGGAGTTGGTGACGTTCAGTGCGACGGTCAGCGCGCTCGCGCCCGGCGCCGGTACCCCGACCGGGACGGTCACCTTCGGCTTCGGCGACGGCACCCCGCCCGTCAGCGCACCGCTCACGGCCGGCACCGCCACCACCGGCCATGTCTACACCGCCGCGGCGGACAGCCCCTATACGGTCACCGCCACCTACGACGGTGACGCGGATTTCACGACATCGTTCGGTACCGACACCCAGAGCGTCCAGCCGGCCGGTACCGCCCTCGCCGTGGTCTCGGCGCCGGATCCGTCGACGGTGGGGGAGTTGGTGACGTTCAGCGCGACGGTCACCGCGCTCGCGCCCGGCGCCGGTACCCCGACCGGGACGGTCACCTTCGACTTCGGTGACGGCACACCGCCGCACACCGCGTTCCTCACCGCGGGCACCGCCGAGATCACCCACGCCTACACCGACGCGGCCGAACTGCCGTACCCGGTCACCGCCACCTACAACGGTGACCCGGACTTCACCACCTCCCTCGGCAGCGACACCCAGACCGTTCAGCCGGCCGACACCACCACCTCGGTGGCCTCCGTACCCGACCCGTCCACGGTGGGGCAGTTGACGACCTTCGTCGCGCAGATCTCCCCCGAGGCCCCCGCGGCCGGCGCGCCCACGGGAACCGTGACATTCGAGTTCGGCGATGGCAGCCCGCCCGTCACGGCACCCGTCGAGGGCGGTACGGCGACCGTCACCCACGTCAATCCGGAGGTGGCGGAGAGCCCGTACACGGTCGCCGCGACCTACAGCGGTGACGACAACTTCAACCCCTCCTCGGGGGCGGACAGCCAGTCGGTCGCCAAAGCGGTGTCCACGACGACGGTGACGACCTCGCCGGAGCCGTCGGTCACCGGCCAGACGGTCGCCTTCACCGCGACCGTCGCGGCCGCCCCGCCGGCCTCGGGTGCCCCGACCGGGACGGTCACCTTCGACTTCGGCGACGGCACCGCACCCGTCATCGCGCCCCTCACGGACGGCACCGCCGCCCTCACCCACGCCTACACCACCGCGCCCCTCAACCCGTTCGCGGTCACCGTCATCTACAGCGGGGACACCAACTTCACCGAGTCCGTCGGGATCGGTACGCACACCGTCGAGCAGGCCGCGACCACCACCACGGTCACGGCCGAACCCGACCCGTCTGTGACGGGGGAGTCGGTGACCGTCACCGTGACCCCCACCGCACCCGCCTCGGGCACCCCGACCGGGCCGGTCACCTTCGACTTCGGCGACGGAAGCCCGGTCCTCACCGCCCAGTTGGTGGATGGCACGGTGACCGTCACCCACCCCTACACCAGCGTGTCCGGCAGCCCGTACACGATCACCGCGGTCTACCTCGGGGATGCCAACTACGCCGGGTCCGAGGACACCATCGTCCATGCCGTCGACCCGGCCGAGACCGCCACCACGGTGACCTCCTCGCGGATTCCCTTGGCGGTCGGCGAGAGCGTGACGCTGATCGCGCGGGTGGTCCCGGTGCCGCCGGGCGCCGGCGCTCCGACCGGCACGGTCACCTTCGACTTCGGTGACGGCACCACGCCCACCAGCGCACCCGTCTCCCACGGCGTGGCCATGGTGTCGCACACCTACACCAGCACCGCCGGCAGTCCCTACACCGTCACTGCCACCTACGGCGGGGACGCCGACTTCGCCGCCTCCACCGGGACGGTCGCCCAGGGCGTGGAGACCAGTGTCTCGGGTACCTCGACGACGGTGAGCTCCGTTCCGGACCCGTCCATCGTCGGCCAGGCGGTGACCGTCACCGCGACCGTCGTGGCCGTGCCGCCCGCCTCGGGCACCCCGACCGGTACGGTGACCTTCGACTTCGGCGACGGCACCCCGACCGTGACGGCCCCGCTCACCGGCGATACGGCGACGGCCACCCACACCTATACCGCGGCCGCCGGCTCCAGCACGATCACCGCGGTCTACAGCGGTGACGGTAACTTCGCGGGCTCGGCCGGCTTCGACACCCAGACGGTCGTACCGGCAGCCACGTCGACAACCGTGGAGTCCGCCCCGGACCCGTCCGTGACCGGCCAGGACGTCACCTTCACCGCGACCGCCATCTCGACGGACGCGGGCGCCGGTACCCCGGCCGGGACGGTCACCTTCGACTTCGGCGACGGCACCCCGACCGTCCGGGCACCCCTCACCGACGGCACGGCGACCGCCGTACACGCCTACCCCCACACCTCCGGCAGCCCGTATCAGGTCACCGCCACCTACAACGGTGCGGCGAGCTTCACCCCGTCCACGGACACCGACACCCAGACCGTGAACCCGGGAACGGTGTCCGTCGCCGTCTTCTCGTCGGAGGATCCTTCCGCGGTCGGCCAGCCGGTGACCTTCACCGCGCATCTCACGGCGGACGCCCCGGCGGTGGGCACGCCGACCGGGACGGTCACCGTCGACTTCGGCGACGGCTCCCCGACCGTCACCGCCACCGCTGTGGGCGGCACGGTGACGGTCACTCATGCGTACACCACCACGGCCGGCAGCCCGTACAGCGTCTCCGCCACCTACAGCGGGGATGCGGACTTCAGTCCTGCCACGGGCACCGGTTCCCAGTCCCTCTACCCGGCCGCGACCACCATGGAGGTGACTTCCGGCCCGGATCCCGCGGTCGTGGGGCAGCCGGTGACCCTCACCGCGACGGTCGCCCCGGTCCCGCCGGGTGCCGGCACCCCGACCGGCACGGTCACCGTCGACTTCGGCGATGACACCCCGCCCGCCACGGCCACCCTGGTCGGCGGAGCCGTCACGCTCATGCACACCTACACCAGCAGCGTCCACAGCCCGTACACGATCACTGCCACCTACAACAGCAGCGACGACTTCACCGGCTCGGTGGCCACGGCCAACCAGGCCGTCCTGCCGGCGGCGACGACCACCACGGTGACCTCCGTACCGGACCCGTCCGTCGCCGGTCAGCCGGTCACCTTCACGGCGATCGTCGCTCCGGCGGAGCACGGCGCGGGTGCGCCGACCGGAACAGTGATCTTCGACTTCGGGGACGGCACGGACCCGTCCGCACAGCCGGTCGTCGCCGGAGTGGCGACCGCCGTGCACGCCTACCCCAGCCCGTCCGGCAGCCCGTACACCGTCACCGCCACCTACGGCGGGGGCACCGATTTCACCGCTTCCAGCGGCACCACCACTCAGTCCGTCGGCCAGGCCGCGTCCACGACGGTGGTCACCTCGCTGCCCGAACCGGCGGTGACCGGCCAGCCGGTGACCGTCACCGCGACCCTCTCGGCCGCCGCGCCCGGGGACGGGACACCGACCGGCACGGTCACCTTCGACTTCGGTGACGGTACGTCACCCAGCACGGTGCCGGTCACGGCCGGGGTCGCCACGACGACACACACCTGGGCCGGCACCTCCGGCAGCCCGTACACCGTCACGGCTGTCTACAGCGGGGACATCAACTTCACCCCGTCCACCGGTACCGGCACGCAGACGATCGCCCCAGCCGCGACCACGACTACCGTCAGCGCACTGCCGACGCCCTCGGTGACGGGGCAGCCGGTGGACCTCACCGCGACGGTCTCCGCCGTCGCACCGGGTGCCGGCACCCCCACCGGCACCGTCACCTTCGACTTCGGCGACGGCACCCCGGCCCTCACCGCACCCCTGACGGACGGCACCGCCACCCTCACCCATGCCTGGGACGGTACGTCCGGCAGCCCCTATACCGTCACGGTCACCTACAGCGGGGACGCCGACTTCAGCCCCTCCACCGGTACCGGCACACAGACCGTCGGCCCGGCCGCGACCACCACCACCGTCAGCGGACTGCCGGAGCCCTCGGTCACCGGCCAGCCGGTGACGTTCCTCGCGCGGGTGAGTTCCGACGTCCTGGGGGGCGCCCCGCCGACGGGTACGGTCACCTTCGACTTCGGCGACGGCACCGCTCCCGTTACCGTCGCCGCGGCGGGTGGCGTGGCGAGCGCCGTGCACACCTACACGAGCGCCACGGGCAGCCCGTACACGGTCCACGCCACCTACTACGGCGACGACCGGTTCACCGCCTCCGTGGGCACCGAAACGCACACCGTGCAGCCGTCGTTGTCGGCGACGGTGGTCAGCTCGTCGCCGGATCCCTCGGTGACGGGCGGGCCGGTGGACATCACCGCGACGGTCTCCGCGGCCGCGCCGGGGGCCGGGACGCCCACCGGCACGGTCACCTTCGACTTCGGTGACGGCACCCCGTCCGTCACCGCACCCGTGACGGACGGCACCGCCACCGTCTCCCACGCCTGGGCGAGCACCTCCGGCAGCCCCTACGCCCTCACGGCCGACTACAGTGGGGACGCCGATTTCAGCTCCTCCACGGGGACCGGAACGCAGACCGTCGCCCAGGCCGCGACCACGACCATCGTGACCTCCTCGCCCGATCCCTCGGTGACGGGCGGGCCGGTGGACCTCACCGCGACGGTCTCCGCGGTCGCGCCGGGGGCCGGGACGCCCACCGGCACCGTCACCTTCGACTTCGGCGACGGCACCCCCTCCGTCACCGCCACGGTCACCGCCGGCGTGGCCACCGTGCGGCACACCTGGACCGGCACCTCCGGCAGCCCGTACACCGTCACGGCCGACTACGGCGGGGACCTCGACTTCGGCCCCTCCACCGGCACCGACAGCCAGACCGTCGGCCAGGCCTCCGCCGCCCTGTCCCTGTTCTCCTCCCCGGATCCGTCCGTGGCCGGACAGGAGGTCACCTTCACCGCCCTGGTCTCCGTGGTTCCCCCGGGCGCGGGCACCCCCACCGGGACCGTCACCTTCGATTTCGGCGACGGCACCGCGCCCGTCACCGCACCGGTCGTCTCCGATGCGGCGACCGTGACGCACGCCTACGCGAATTCGACCGGCAGCCCCTACACGGTCACCGCCACCTACCACGGTGACGACGACTTCGCCGCCGTCACCACCACCGACCTCCACAGGGTGGCGGTCAGCGCCGCCACCACGCTGACGACCGTGAGCTCCTCCCCGGACCCCTCGGTGACGGGCCGGCCGGTGACCTTGACGGCGACCGTGGCTCCGACCCCGCCCGGCGCCGGGGTGCCGACCGGAACGGTCACCTTCACCTTCGGCGACGGAACGCCGGCCGTCACGGCCTCGCTCTCCGGCGGGGTCGCCGGCGTCACCCACGCCTACACCACCGCGACGGGCAGCCCGTACACCGTGACCGCGCGCTACAGCGGGGACGCCAACTTCAGCTCCTCCTCGGGCACGGACAGCCAGACGGTCGACCCGGCGTCGACACTGACCACGGTGGTCACCGCGCCGGACCCGTCCGTGGTCGGCCAGCCGGTGACCCTCACCGCGACCGTCGCACCGGTCGCACCGGGTGCCGGGGTGCCGACCGGCGCGGTCACCTTCGACTTCGGTGACGGCACTGCGCCCACCGTGACCTCGCTCTCCGACGGCGTCGCCCGGATCAACCACACCTACTCGGCCGCGGGCGGCCCCTACACGGTGACCGCGCTCTATGAGGGGAACGACAGCTTCTCCTCGTCGAGCGGCAGTGACACCCAGACGGTGGGCAGGTCCGCGACGACGACGTCGGTGGTGTCCTCTCCTGATCCCACGGTGGTGGGGCAGTTGACCACGGTGACGGCTTCGGTGGCGTCGGTCGCGCCGGGGTCGGGGGCGCCGTCGGGTACGGTCACGTTCCATTTCGGTGATGGCAGTCCGACGTTGACGGCGCCGGTCAGTAATGGTCTGGCGGTGGTGACGCACGCTTATGGGAGTACGGCGGGCAGTCCGTTCGCGATCTCCGCGATGTATGACGGGGATGCGAACTTCTCCTCGTCGAGCGGGAGTGATACCCAGACCGTCGGTAAGGCGGCCACCACCACGTCGGTGGTGTCCTCTCCTGATCCCACGGTGGTGGGGCAGTTGACCACGGTGACGGCTTCGGTGGTGTCGGTCGCGCCGGGGTCGGGGGCGCCGTCGGGTACGGTCACGTTCCATTTCGGTGATGGCAGTGCGACGTTGACGGCGCCGGTCAGTAATGGTCTGGCGGTGGTGACGCACGCTTATGGGAGTACGGCGGGCAGTCCGTTCGCGATCACTGCGATGTATGACGGGGATGCGAACTTCTCCTCGTCGAGCGGGAGTGACACCCAGACCGTCGGTAAGGCGGCCACCACCACGGCGGTCATCTCCTCGCCGGATCCCACGGTCGTCGGCCAGCCCACCACCCTCACGGCCTCCGTCGCGTCCGTGGTGCCCGGGGCCGCCGCCCCCACCGGTACGGTCACCTTCAGCTTCGGCGACGGCACCCCCTCGACCACCACCACGCTCTCCGACGGCATCGCGACCGTCACGCACACCTACACCACCAGGTCCGGCAGCCCCTTCCCCATTACGGCGACCTACAACGGGGATGCCGGCTTCACGTCGTCGAGTGGCAGTGATGTGCAGACGGTGGGCCGGGCGGCGACGACGACGGCGGTGGTTTCTTCGCCGGATCCGTCGGTGGCGGGGCAGGCGGTGACGTTGACCGCGACGGTTGCTGCGGTGGCGCCGGGGGCCGGTACTCCTACGGGTACGGTCACCTTCAGTTTCGGTGATGGCACCAGCGCCGCCACCGCCACCCTCTCCGGCGGCACCGCGACCGTGACGCACACCTTCAGCGGGACCTCCGGCAGCCCGTACACCGTCACGGCCACCTACAACGGCGACGGCGACTTCACCTCGTCGAGTGGCAGTGATGTGCAGACGGTGGGCCGGGCGGCGACGACGACGGCGGTGGTTTCTTCGCCGGATCCGTCGGTGGCGGGGCAGGCGGTGACGTTGACCGCGACGGTTGCTGCGGTGGCGCCGGGGGCCGGTACTCCTACGGGTACGGTCACCTTCAGTTTCGGTGATGGCACCAGCGCCGGCACCACCACCCTCTCCGGCGGCACCGCGACCGTCACCCACACCTACGCCACCAGGTCCGGCAGCCCCTTCCCCGTCACGGCCACCTACAACGGGGACGCCAACTTCGCGCCCTCCACCGGCGATGACACCCAGACGCTCACCAAGAATGCGACCACCACCACGGTGACCTCCTCTCCCGACCCCTCGGTGTCCGGCGGGACGGTGACCGTCCGGGCGACGGTCTCTTCCGCTTCCGGTACGCCGACCGGCACGGTCACCTTCAGTTTCGGTGACGGCACCAGCACCGCCACCGCGACCCTCTCCGGCGGAGTCGCCACCGTCACCCACGCCTATACGACCACCACCGGGAGCCCGTTCACCCTCACGGCCACCTACGGCGGGGACGCCAGCTTCAACGGCTCCACCGGCACCGACACCCAGACCGTCACCCGGGCCACGACCACCACCACCGTGGTCTCCACGCCCAACCCCGCCACGACGGGTGACCGGATCACGGTCACCGCGACCGTGGTTCCCGTTGCCCCCGGAACGGGCACGCCTACCGGAACCGTCACCCTCGCCATCACGGGACGCAGCCCCCTGACCGTGCCTCTCGTCGGCGGCACGGCCAGTACGTCGTTCAACCCGCTGTCGAAGGGCTCCCACGTGGTCACCGGCAACTACAACGGCGACGTCAGCTTCGCGCCGTCCACCGGAACCACTGTCCAGACGGTGAACTGACGGAGCGGTCCGGTTGGCGCGTCCGTTACTTACCCGCGCCCGGGGAGTCGTGAAGAATCCGGACGCGACGACGGGCGCTGAATCCAGGGGAGTTGCGACCGGATCAATGCGTCACCCTTGGCAGCGTCAGTGCAATGTGAAATATTACTGACGTGCCCACGAGAAGAAGCTCGGATGTCATCGTCGTCGGAGCGGGCGTGGTCGGCGCTGCCTGCGCCTACTACGCGGCCCGCGCCGGCCTCTCCGTCACCGTGATCGACCGCGGCCCCGTCGCGGGCGGCACCACGGGAGCCGGGGAGGGCAACCTCCTGGTCTCCGACAAGGAGCCCGGCCCCGAACTCGATCTCGCGCTGCTGTCCACGGGGTTGTGGCAGGAACTGGCGGAACTGCTCCCGCCGCAGATCGAGTTCGAGCCCAAGGGCGGCCTCGTGGTCGCCGCCGACGAGACCGGGATGCGGGCCCTGCGGGACTTCGCGGCCGGACAGGGCAAGGCCGGTGTGCGGGCGGAGGAGGTCCCCGCGGACCGCTTGCGGGAGCTGGAACCGCATCTGACATCCGGCCTGGCAGGGGGCTTCCACTATCCGCAGGACGCTCAGGTGATGCCGGCCCTGGCCGCCGCCCATCTCCTGCGGGCGGGCGGTGAGCGGGTGCGCCTGAGGCTCGGTGAGGAGGTCACCGGCCTGCTGACCACGGCGGACGGGGCGGTGCGGGGGGTGCGTACGGCGGCCGGCGAGGTCTCTGCCCCGTACGTGGTCAATGCGGCCGGCACCTGGGGCGGCGAGTTCGCCCGGCTCGCGGGCGTCGAACTCCCGGTGCTGCCGCGCCGCGGCTTCGTGCTCGTCACCGAACCGCTGCCACGGGTGGTACGGCGCAAGGTGTACGCGGCCGACTACGTGGCCGACGTCGCCAGCGGCTCGGCGGCACTCCAGACCTCGGCGGTGGTCGAGGGCACCGCTGCCGGACCCGTTCTGATCGGCGCCAGCCGGGAACGGGTCGGCTTCGACCGGACGGTGTCGACCGAGGTGTTGCGCCGCCTGGCGGCCCAGGCCACCGCCCTGTTCCCGGCGCTCGCCGGGGTCCGCGCGATGCGGACGTATGTGGGCTTCCGGCCGTACCTGCCCGACCATCTGCCGGCCATCGGCCCCGATCCGCGGGTGCCCGGTCTGCTGCACGCCTGCGGTCACGAAGGCGCGGGAATCGGCCTCGCCCCGGCCACCGGGCTGCTCATCGCGCGGTCCCTGAGCGGGGGCGAACCGCCCCTGGACCCGGGCCCGTTCAGCCCCGCCCGCTTCGAAGCCGCCGCCTGACCCGTCCGCTACGAGAGGAGGCCCGCAGTGGCCCGTACCCCCGCCGAACTGGCAGGGGCGAACCCCGGCCCGCCGTTCGAGATCACGATGGACGGCCGTCCGGTCCCCGCCCTGCCCGGCCAGTCCGTCGCCGCGGCCCTGTGGTCCGCCGGCATCCTCGCCTGGCGCACCACCCGCACCACCGGCCGTCCGCGGGGTGCCTTCTGCGGTATCGGGCAGTGCTACGACTGCCTCGCCACCATCAACGGGGAGCCCAACCGCCGGGCCTGTCTGGTGCCCGCAAGCCCCGGCGACGTGATCACCACCCAGGAGGGACACGGCCATGCCCGCATCGGCGTCTGACCCGTACGACCTCGCGGTGATCGGCGCGGGGGCCGCCGGTCTCGCCGGCGCCGTCACGGCAGCCGAACTCGGTCTGACGGTGGCCCTGTTGGACGCCGCACCGCAGACCGGCGGCCAGTTCTACCGGCATCCGGCACCGGCCGTGGGCGCGGCCCGGCCCGAAGCCTTGCACCATGACTGGGCGGCCTTCGCCGAACTGCGCCGGCGCCTGGAGCGGAGCGATGTCCGCCGGCTGTCCGGGCACCATGTCTGGGCCGTCACGAAGGAGGACGGTGACCTGTGGGCGGTGCACGCCGTCACCGGGCCCGACGGCACCGGGGAGCAATCGGTCCGGGTGCGGGCCCGTACGGTCCTGTTCGCGACCGGCGCCTATGAACGCCAACTCCCCTTTCCCGGCTGGACCGTACCGGGGGTCGTGGGCGCCGGGGGAGCGCAGGCCATGCTCAAGTCGGGCTTGGTGCTGCCCGGTAAGCGGATCGTCGTGGCGGGCAGCGGGCCCCTGCTGCTCGCGGTCGCCGCGTCGCTGGCCGCCGCCGGTGCGCAGGTTCCCGCCGTGATCGAGGCGTCCGGCTATCTGGGGTACGCACGACACCCCCGTGCGCTCGCCGCCAATCCGCACAAGCTCGTGGAGGCGGCGGTCCACGGGGCCGCCCTGCTGCGGCACCGGGTCCGGCTGCGCACCCGCAGTGCGGTCACCGAGGTGCACGGCACCGACCGGGTGGCGGCCGTCACCGTCACCCGGCTCGACCGCGACTGGCGGCCCGTGCGGGGGACGGGCCGGCGGATCGCGTGCGACGCGCTCGCGGTGGGCCACGGCCTGGTCCCGCAGATCGAACTGGCCACCGCACTCGGCTGCGCCACCCGCCGCACCGCGGACGGAACATCCGGCCTGGCCCTGACCGGCCTTCAGGAAACCTCCGTACGCGGGCTGTGGGCGGCGGGGGAGACCGGGGGAGTGGGCGGCGCCCCGCTCGCCCGGGTGGAAGGGGAACTGGCCGGGCTCGCGGCAGCCGCCCGGCTCCAGGGGCGCCCGGCCGACGAAGGGCGCGTACGGGCGCTGCGGCGTCGGCAGGACCGGATGCGTGCCTTCGCCGAGGCGATGGCCGTCAGCCATGCACCGGCGGCGGGCTGGACGGGCTGGCTGACCGATGACACGGAGGTCTGCCGCTGCGAGGAAGTGACCGCCGGAACGATCCGCGAGGCCGTCACCGGCCTCGGCGCCCGTGACGCCCGCACCGTCAAACTCCTCACCCGGGCCGGTATGGGCTGGTGCCAGGGACGGATGTGCGGGACGGCAGCGGCGTGCCTCGCGGCAGGTGACGGAGCGGCGGAACCACTCGCCGAACGCCGTCCGTTCGCGGTACCCGTTCCGCTCTCGGCGCTCGCCTCGGCCGGCGACCCCGCCGGAAGCCGGCCGGACGCCGCCCCGCCCGTCGACGACTGACCGCCCGTCGCCCTTGTGGCGGCCGCGGACGACCCAATAAAA
This sequence comes from Streptomyces lydicamycinicus, assembly GCF_000829715.2. Classification (NCBI taxonomy): domain Bacteria; kingdom Bacillati; phylum Actinomycetota; class Actinomycetes; order Kitasatosporales; family Streptomycetaceae; genus Streptomyces; species Streptomyces lydicamycinicus. The sequence goes on from NZ_BBNO01000007.1 coordinate 733,961, forward strand.
TGTCACACGCTACAGAAGGGTTCACCGGCATGACCGCCCTCACCTGGAACAGCACCCGCCCCTGGCGCGGCATCATGGTCGCCACGGCGCTGCCGCTGCGCGACGATCTGTCCGTCGACCATGACGCCTATGCCCAGCACGTCCGTTGGCTGATCGAGCAGGGCTGCGACGGCGTCGTACCGAACGGCTCGCTCGGCGAGTACCAGACCCTCACCGACGACGAGCGGGCCCGCGTGGTGCGGACCGCGGTCGAAGCGGCGGGCGACGGCGCGCGGGTCATGCCCGGCGTCGCCGCCTACGGCAGCGCCGAGTCCCGCCGCTGGGCGGAGCAGGCGGGCGAGGCGGGCTGCGGCTCGGTCCTGCTGCTGCCCCCGAACGCCTACCGCGCCGACGAACCGGCCGTCCGCGCCCACTACGCCGAGGCCGCCAAGGCGGGGGTGCCGGTCGTCGCGTACAACAACCCCCTCGACACCAAGGTGGATCTGACACCCGGGCTGCTGGCCCGGCTGCACCAGGACGGCAGCATCGTCGCGGTCAAGGAATTCTCCGGCGACGTACGGCGCGCCTACGAGATCGCCGAACTCGCCCCGGAACTCGACCTGTTGATCGGCGCGGACGATGTCCTGCTGGAACTCGCCGTGGCCGGTGCGGTCGGCTGGGTCGCCGGCTACCCCAACGCCTTCCCCGCCACCTGCGCCGCGCTGTACCACGCCGCCGTCGCCGGTGACCTGGACACCGCCCTGCCGCTCTACAAGTCCCTGCACCCGCTGCTGCGCTGGGACTCGAAGACGGAGTTCGTCCAGTGCATCAAGCTGTCCATGGACCTCGTCGGCCGCCACGGTGGCCCCGCCCGCCCGCCGCGCTCCCCGCTCACCGGGGAGATCGAGGCCGAAGTCCGGGCCGCCACCGAGAAGGCCGTCGCCGCCGGACACCACTGACCGCATCCGTGCCGCTTCGAAAGGACTCATGGTGCGTACGCGTCATGTCTTCCACGCCGTCGACTCGCACACCGAGGGCATGCCCACGCGGGTGATCACCGGTGGCGTCGGGGTGCTGCCCGGCGCCACCATGGCCGAGCGCAGACTCCACTTCATCGAGCACCTCGACCACCTCAGGACCCTCCTGATGTACGAGCCGCGGGGGCACTCCGCCATGAGCGGCGCCATCCTCCAGCCGCCCACCCGCGCCGACGCCGACTACGGCGTCCTCTACATCGAGGTCTCCGGTCTGCTGCCGATGTGCGGGCACGGCACCATCGGGGTCGCCACTGTCCTCGTCGAGTCGGGCATGGTGCCGGTGACCGAGCCGGTCACTCCGGTGCGGCTCGACACCCCGGCCGGTCTGGTCGCCGTCGACGTACACGTGGCGGACGGGGTGGCGAAGTCGGTCACCCTCACCAATGTGCCCGCCTTCTGCGCCGGCCTGGACCGGACCGTGGAGGTCCCGGGATTCGGGAGGGTCACCTACGACCTCGCCTTCGGCGGCAACTTCTACGCCTTCGTCGAACTCGACGCGCTGGGGCTGCCGTTCGACCGGGCCCGCAAGGACGATCTGCTGGCCACCGGACTGGCCGTCATGACGGCGATCAACGCCTCGCCGGACCGTCCGGTCCACCCCGAGCAGCCGGAGATCGCCGGCGTCAAGCATGTCTACCTGGCCGCCCCCGGCTCGGACGCCCAGCACTCGCGGCACGCGATGGCGATCCATCCGGGCTGGTTCGACCGCTCGCCCTGCGGCACCGGCACCTCGGCGCGGATGGCGCAGCTGCACGCCCGCGGTGAACTGCCCCTGAACCGGGACTTCGTCAACGAGTCCTTCATCGGCACCCGTTTCACCGGCCGGCTGGTCGCCGAGACCGAGGTCGGCGGACGGCCCGCCGTGGTGCCGACCGTCACCGGCCGCGCCTGGATCACCGGCACCGCCCAGTACTTCCTCGACCCGGACGACCCCTTCCCCGGAGGCTTCCTCCTGTGACCACCGCCGTCGCTTCCGTCACCTCCCGCAATCCGGCCGATCCGTCCGATGTCCTGGTGTCGGTTCCGGCCCCCGGAGCCTTCGCCGCGGCGGATGCCGTCGAGCGGGCCCGCGCGGCCCAGCCCGCCTGGCTGGCCGGTGGTGCCGCCGCCCGCTCGGCCGCCCTGGGCGCGGTCGCCACCGCCCTTGAGGCCGCCGCGGACGAACTGGCCGCGCTCGCCGTACGCGAAGTGGGCAAGCCGCTCACCGAGGCGCGCGCCGAGATCGCCAGAAGCGTCGCGATCTGGCGCTACTACGCCCAGGCCCCCTACGAACCCCTCGGTGCCGTGCACGAGACCGCCGTCGGCCCGGGGCTGCTGCTGACCCGCCGCCGTCCTTACGGGGTCGCCGGCCTCCTCACCCCCTGGAACTTCCCGTTCGCCATTCCGAGCTGGAAGGCGGCTCCGGCACTCGCCGCGGGCAACGCGGTGGTCCTCAAGCCCGCCCCCGAGGCGACGGCCTGCGCCCGGCGCCTCGCCTCCCTCGTCGAGCAGGCCCTGCCGACCGGGGTGTGCACGGTGCTGCCCGGCGGAGCGACCGAGGGCAACGCACTCGTCTCCGTCGCCGACGTCATCTCCTTCACCGGCTCGACGACCGTCGGCCGCGCGGTCGTGCAGGCCGCCACGGCCCGGGGCGTCCCGGTCCAGGCCGAGATGGGCGGTCTGAACGCGGCCCTGGTCCTCCCGGACGCGGACATCGAGCAGGCCGCGCGCCATATCGCCACCGCGATCGCCGGATACGCGGGCCAGAAGTGCACCGCCACCCGTCGTGTGATCGCGGTCGGACCGGCGCTCGGCCCCCTGCGGGAAGCGCTCGCGGAAGCCCTGCGTGCGGTGCCGGTCGGTGACCCGGCCGACCCCGCCACCGTGTGCGGGCCCCTCATCAACGAGCAGGCCCGCGACCGGGTCACCCGCGCCCGGGACGGCCTCTCGGTCCTGGCGGGCGGAACCGCGCCCGGCCTCCCCGGCTGGTACGCGGCCCCTACCCTGGTCGAGCAGGTGCCCCCGGGCCATCAGCTGCTGCGCGAGGAGGTCTTCGGACCGGTCGCGGCGCTGCTGCCCGCCGACGACCTGGCCCATGCGGTCCGGATCTCCAACTCGGTCCCGTACGGCCTGGTCACCTCGGTCCACTCGGCCGGTCTGGATCCGGTCCTGCACGGGCTCGACCAGCTCGACACCGGAATGATCAGAGTCAACGCCCCGTCCACCGGAGTCGACTTCCATCTGCCGTTCGGCGGCGCCAAGGAATCCGGCCACGGACCGCGGGAACAGGGCCGCGCCGCCCTGGAGTTCTACACCTCCAGCCGTACGTACACCCTCTCCACGGTGGGAGCAATGTGAAATTGTATGCTGGTGATCCGCTCCGCCAGGAAGGGATCACCACCGCCATGGGGCACCTGAAGCACCGCGATCTCAACGCCACCCGGGAGCGGCTGCGCGACCAGGTCGCCCATGCCCTGCGCGCCGCCCTGATCTCCGGTGAACTGCGGCCGGGGGAGGTGTACTCGGCGCCGGTGCTGGCCGAGGACTTCGGGATCTCGGCCACGCCCGTGCGCGAGGCGATGCTCGACCTGGCGCGCGAGGGCCTGGTCGAGCCCGTCCGCAACAAGGGCTTCCGGGTCACCGAAGTCAATGAGCGCGACCTCGACCAGTACACCGAGATCCGCGCACTCATCGAGATTCCCATGGTCGGGCGGATCACCCGCTCCGCCGCCCGCGCGGAGCTGGAGGCGCTGCGGCCGGTCGCCGAGGAGATCGTGCGCGCCGCGCGCGACCACGACCTCATCGGCTACCTGGAGGCCGACCGGCAGTTCCACCTCGAACTGCTCGGCCTCAGCGGCAATGACCGCCTCGTCGAGACCGTCGGTGACCTGCGCAAGCGCTCACGGCTCTACGGGCTCACGGCCCTGGACGAGCGGGGCGAGCTGATCCCGTCGGCCGAGGAACACCTCGAACTCCTCGACCTGATGCTGGCGGGCGAGGCGAAGGCCGCCGAGAAGTGCATGGCCAAGCACCTGGGCCATGTCCGCTCGCTCTGGGCCAGGAGCGGGACCGCGGCGAAATCCGCCACGTAGCGGGCCGACGGCAGCGGGCCCTGTCCCCTTACGGACAGCGACGCCGTCCGCCCTCCCGCCGGTCCATGCGATGTCACGCTTCATGCCGCCCCCGGGCTGTGGAAGGGACCCATGAACCCCGCATACACCACCGTCGACCACCTCTTCACCGTCCCCCTGGACCACTCCGCCCCCACCGGGGAACACATACAGGTCTTCGCCCGCGAGGTCGTCGACCCGGTCCGTGCGGACGAGCGGCTGCCCTGGCTGCTGTACTTGCAAGGCGGTCCGGGCGGCAAATCCCCCCGCCCATCGGCCGGCTCACCCGGCTGGCTGGACCAGGCACTCCAGACCCACCGGGTGCTCCTGCTCGACCAGCGCGGCACCGGCCGTTCCACCCCGGTCACCGCCCGAGCCGCCGCCCGCTTCGCCTCACCCGCCCAACTCGCCGCCTACCTGGGCCACTTCCGCGCCGACTCGATAGTGGCCGACGCCGAACTGATCCGCCGGCAACTCTGCGCGGACGAACCCTGGGAGACCCTCGGCCAGAGCTACGGCGGCTTCCTCACCCTCACCTACCTCTCCCGCGCCCCCGAGGGCCTGCGGGCCTGCTACGTGACCGGTGGTCTGCCCGGTCTCACCGCCACCGCCGACGAGGTCTACGCCCGCACCTACCCGCGGGTGCGGGACCGCGTCCTCGACTTCTACGCCCGCTACCCGGACGACGCCCGCCGCCTCCGCCGGATCGCCGATCTCCTCACGGCCACCGAGGTCCGGCTGCCCGACGGCGACCGCCTCACCACCCGCCGGCTGCGCACCCTCGGCCTCGCCCTCGGTATGGGCGACGGCTTCGAGCGGCTCCACTGGCTGCTCGATGAATCCCTGGACGCCGACGGCGAGTTGACCGACACCTTTCTCCATCAGGTGCGGAATCTGACCGGCTTCACCGACAATCCGCTGTACGCCGTGCTTCAGGAGACGCTCTACGGGCAGGGCGCCGGCCCGACGGGCTGGGCAGCCTCCCGGGCCCTCGACGGCTTCGCCGAATTCACCGAGGAGGCGGACCCCCTCCTCCTCACCGGAGAAATGATCTACCCCTGGATGTTCCGGGAGATCAGCGGCCTGCGACCCTTCGCCGACGCCGCCGACCTGCTGGCCGCCCGCCCCGACTGGCCGCCGCTGTACGACCACCGGCGCCTCGCCACCAACCGGGTCCCGCTCGCCGCGATCGTCTACCACGACGACATGTACGTCGACGCGGGCCTCTCCCTGCGCACCGCCCGCGAGGTCGGCGCCACCCGCGTCTGGGTCACCAACGAGTGGGAGCACGACGGCGTCACCGCCTCCGGTGGCCGGGTGCTGGCCCGCCTGATGGACCTGGCCGCGGGCCGCGCGTAACCCCTCCCGCCCGTCCCCCGGCTTCCTTCTCCTGCCACTGCCTCCGATGGGAGAGTCATGCCCGCCCTGCCCACCCGTCTGCGTCCCCTCGCCGCGGCCTTCGCCCTCCTCGCGGGTCTCGCGCCGCCGACCACCGCGGCCGCCACGACCCAGCCCAACTCCCTTGCCCCCGCCGCAGATTGCGCGCTCCCCGGCAAGACCGGCTGGACCGACGAGGGACACCACACCGACCGCACCCGGTTCCAGCACGCCGGTGGCACCCACCGCGTGCTGACCCTCTTCGTGGACTTCCCCGACGCCCGGGCCACCGACTCCACGGACGCCTACGCCGCTCACCTCGCCCCGGCCGCCGCCTGGATGAGCCGCGCCAGCTACGGCCGCTCCCGGCTCACCATCCGCTCGCTGCACCGCTGGATCCGGATGCCCGCGGACTCCACCTCGTACGGGTTCACCCGCGGCCTCACCTTCGAGGCCCACGAGAAGTACCTGCGCGATGCGGTCACCGCCGCCGACCCCTTCGCGGATCTCTCCCGATACGACATGGTCTACGTCGTCCCCGCGAAGGCGGCAGCCGCGATCTCCTTCTCCCCGACCTACCTCTACGACCCGGCCACGCCCGGCGTCACCGCCGACGGCCGCCGCATCAAATGGGCCGTCACTTTCGGCCAGGACATGTGGCGTTGGGGACACAAGGTCGCCGCCCACGAGACCGGCCACACCTTCGGCCTCCCCGACCTGTACTCCTTCACCGGCGCCACCCACCAATACGCCGGCGGCTGGGACGTCATGGGCAATATCGCCGGCCCGGCGCCGCAGTACCTCGGCTGGCACTCGTGGAAGCTCGGCTGGGTCCGCGACGACCAGGTCGCCTGCCTGCCGCGGACCGGACGCCGTACGGTACGGCTCTCCCCGGTGGAGCGCCCCGGTGGAACCAAGATCGCCGTACTGCGCACCGGCGAGACCACGGCGTACGTCGCCGAATCCCGCCGCGCCGAGGGCGCTGACCAGAACGCCTGCTCCACCGGCGTCCTCCTCTACAAGGCCGACTCCGCCACCCGGACCGGCGACGGGCCGATAAGGATCATCAACGCCCACCCGGCCCCCACTCCACCCACCGGCTGCACCCCACTGGACCTGGCCGCCTACACGCCCGGTCAGACTTTCACCGACCCGGACACCGGAGCCCGCATCGAGGTCCTCGCGGGCGGTCCGACGGGGGATACGGTGCGACTGAGCAAGGGGTGAGGGGGAGGGGCGCCCCACGGGAAGGGTCGGCGTTGCGGCCGCGGTGAGGACCAGCGGCGAGGCTCCCGCCGAACTGACGCGTCACGGCCGCCGGCCGACTCGCTACGCGCGCGGCGGCGGGCCGGCCAGGGCGTCCAGGACGGTGTTGTACCGGTCGTCGAAGTCGATGCGGGTGATGTCGTCGTAGCGGAAGGACGACGGTGCGGCGGCCCAGCGGGCTCTCGGGTTGACTTCGAGCAGCTTGAGCCGCTTCTTTCCCGTGCGCACCGGTGCGCCGATGTACACCGCGCCGGGGTTCAGGTCCTCTTCGAAGACGGATATCAGGTGGTAGTGCCTGCTCACCGACTCCACCAGGGACCGGACGTCCGTCAGTGAGAGTTCACCACGCGGCTGCGGGGGCGGCCACGGGCCGTGCCGCTGTAGCCAGCGCACCGTCAGATCGTGCGGGCCCCGGCGTCGGACCTGCACGATGTCGCGGGTTCGGAGCGCCACGAAACCGTCCAGGGCGAGGCGGCCGCACTCCGCGATCAACGTCCATGAGGGGGTCACCTCGATCACGAAACCCTCAAGCTCGTCACTGTCCGGAAGGGCGCGCACGAGACGGGTGAACTGATGCTTCTCGGCGGCCTCTTGCAGCTGCCGGCGGATCTCCTTGGCCATGGCGTCCATGTTCCTCGCCGTATGTGCCGGGCACCATGTGTTTTGTTCCCGAAGGTGCCGTGCACGGCCCCAACAGCACTCCCTGTCACGGTGGTTGGTGCCCAGGTGAAACCGGACGCTCAGATCTGGCTGAGATTTCCCCTGCTCGCGCCCGGTGTTCCGTATGCTCGCAGGACCGGACTATTTCGAACGGAGGACCGATGAAAGCCACCCTCAGTCGTCTGGCCTCCCGTGCCACGTCTTTCCTGTTGCACGGGCGCCGGCCTCGACTCGATCACCCCGACTCGCACCGGGCCGGCCGGGCCGGCCAGCACGCGGGTGTGATCGACCACTACGTTCCCTCCTCGGTCAACGGGAGCGGCGGAGGAATGTCTCTCCCCGGCTGACCGCGTCACCGCTCACCGGAAGGACGCCGCCTCGGGTGCCGCACGCAGGCCCGGCCTGCGGCGGGCCCCGGGCGCTTCGAGGCCGAACTGATCGAGCACCCCGTCCACCGTGTGGCCGACGAGGTCGTTGACGGTCTCCGGACGCTGGGAGAAGGCCGGCATCGGCGGCTGGATGACCGCGCCCCTCCGGGAGAGCGCCAGCATGTTCTCCAGGTGGATGTCGTTCAACGGCGTCTTCCGGGGCACCAGTACCAGCTTGCGGCGCTGCCTGAGCGTGATGTCGGCCGCGCGGGAGATCAGGCCGTCCGTGCAGCCGGCGCGGATCACGGCCAGCGTCGTCATGCTGCACGGGATGATCACCATGCCGTGCACGGGGAAGGCGTCGGAGGAGATGGCCGCGCCCAGGTCCTCCGGGGGGTGGGTGAAGGCCGCGAGCGCGGCAACCTCCCGGGCGCTGAGAGAGGTCTCCCACTCCAGGGTGCTGTGTGCCCAGCGGCTCATGATCAGATGCACTTCGACCCCGCCGTGCTCCCGCAGCCGCTCCAGCAGCCGTACGCCCAGCACGGCGCCGGTCGCGCCGGTGATGCCCACCACGAGGCGCAGCGGAGCGGACGGGGATGTCGCGCCGATCATGCGCCGCCTCCCGGGAAGCGGCGGTCCTGACGGGGCGTCACGATCCGGCAAAGAGGTGGGGCGAGAGGGGCGTTGCCCTGTCCGTGCATGAGGTTTCCGCTCGGTAGGGGTCATCGGTATGAGGTCCCGCGGACCCATCCTGCGGTATGGCCCTTGCGGCATCCTGCTCCGGCCGCTGACCTGCTCTTGCCGAGGGCCGGGTGCTCCTTGCCGGAACCTTGCCGGTGGCTGATTTCGACGTCTGGAGAGCGCCCGCCGACTGTGCCAAGATCACGTTTTCGGGACGTCGTCGTCCCTTTCGGGCCGCACCCCGTGGCCGGCACGTGTGAGAACGATTGAGGCTCCTGATGTCCGCAGCTCCCCTGCCCGGCCCGCACCAGCGAGCGGGAGCCTCCGGACCTCTCCTTCGCGTCCTGGGGCCCATGACGGCGCAGCACGACGGACGGGAGCTGCCGCTCGGTCCGCCCCGCCGCCGGGCCGTGCTCGCCCTGCTGCTCATCCGGCTGGGCCGGGTCGTCCCCACCGAGGTACTCGTCGAGGAACTCTGGCGGGACGCGCCGCCCCGCCGGCCGGTGGGCGCGCTCCAGAGCCACGTCTCCCACCTGCGCCGGGCACTGGACGTCGCGAAGGGTCCGGGCGAACCGTCCTTGGTGCGCCACCGCGCGCCCGGCTACGTGCTGGGCCTGGCACCGGAGCAGAGCGACGCCCATCGCTTCGAGCAGCTGGTGGCGGAGGGGCGCCGACTGCTGGGGCGGCGGGACGCGGTGGCGGCACGCGACCGGATCGCCGAGGCGCTCGCCCTGTGGCAGGGCTCCCCGTACACGGAGTTCTCCGCCCACCCGGTGCTCCTCGACGAGCGCGGCCGGCTCGAACAGTTACGGCTCACGGCCGTCGAGAGCGGTGCCGAGGCGCGGCTCGCCCTCGGCGGGGCCGAGGAAGTGGCGGCCGAGCTGGCGCAGGAGGCGCGTCGCCATCCGGCCCGGGAACGGCTCATCGGTCATCTGATGACCGCCCTGTCGCAGCTGGGCAGGCAGGCCGAGGCGCTGGAGCTGTACGAGCGGACCCGGAGCCATCTCGTGGCGGAGTTCGGCGTCGACGCCGCGGCCGAACTCCAGCGGATACGCACCGCGATCCTCCGGCAGGAACTCGACGACGGCCCGGCCGCCGCACCGGCCGTGCCGCCCGCCGTCCGGCCTGCCGTGGCGCTGTCCCCGCCCGCGCCCACTCCGGGCGAGGCCGAGCGGCCGGCCCCGCCCGGTGCGGGCGGTGAGCCGGCGGAGCCCGCCGGGCCGTCCCTGTTCGCCGGCCGCGCCCGCGAACTGCGCCTGGTGACCCGGGCCGCCGCCGCGGCCCGCGCCGGACACGGCCATGTGGCCTGTGTCCTCGGTCCCGCCGGTGTCGGCAAGACCCGCTTGTTGACCGAGCTCGCCACGTCCCTGCACGCGTCAGGCGACGCTCCCGACGTGGTGTGGAGTCACTGCTTCCCGGGGGAGGGGGTACCGCCGTACTGGCTCTGGGCCCAGGTCCTGCGCGGGCTGTCGGCCACCCGGCCGGACGCCTTCCGCGCCGCCTGCGCGCCGTTCGAAGCGTTACTGGCCCCGGTGATGCCGAGGCATCCGGCCGACGCCGCGGAGCGGGTGGCGCCCGGCGGTGACTGGGGCCATGCCCGCTTCCTCACCCATGACGCGGTCTGCGAGGTGCTGCTGGAACTGGCCGCCGCCCGCCCGCTGGTGCTGCTCCTGGAGGATCTGCACTGGGCCGACGCCGCCTCGCTGGATCTGCTCAGACTGCTCGTCACCCGGCGCCATGACCGTCCGCTGAGCATCGTGCTGACGACCCGTCAGCCCGAGATGGAGTCCGACACGTCCCTGCGCCGGGCGCTCTCGGAGGTGCTGCGCGGGCCCCGCACCGAGACCCTGCGGCTGGGCGGCCTCTCCCGGCAGGCCGTCGCCTCCCTCGTCGAGGCCCAGGCCGGGCCCGGCGTCCGCGCCGATGTCATCGATGTGCTCCACGAGCGCAGCGGCGGCAACCCGTACTTCGTCACGCAGCTGCTGACCCTGCTCGGCGATGTGCGCCGGCTGCACGAACCGGGAGCCATCGAGGTGCTCCTCGCGAGCGTTCCGGCCGGGGTCCGGGACGCGCTGCGCCAGCGCTTCACGGCGCTGCCCGAACCGGTCCTCCGCGTGCTGCACCTGTGCGCCGTCATCGGCACCGAGGTCGACACCCACCTCCTGGCGCGCACGGCCGGCCCCGACGAGCCCGTCAGCGCCGCCCTGGAGCCGGCGATCGCAGCGGGACTGCTGGCCGAGGACCCGCACCACCCCGACCGCCTGCACTTCGCACATGCGCTGGTGCGGGAGACCCTCACCGACGAACTGGACCGGCAGGTACGCCACCGGCTGCACGCCAGGGTCGCCGAGGCGCTGGCGACCCGGCGCCCCGGCGACGAAGCCGGGGGAGCGGAGGCCGAGCGGGTCGCCCACCACTCCTGGCACGGCCGGTCCGAGCTCCCCGCCGCCCGGGTGCTGCCCCGCCTGCTGCGCGCCGCCGAGGACGCCGAACACCAACTCGCCTACGAACAGGTGGAGATCTGGCTGCGGCGGGCCGTGCACCTGGTCGGCACCCTGCCGCCCGACGACCGGGAGACGCTGCGCCTGGAACAGCGGCTGCACATCCAGCTCGGGCAGGTGCTGGCGACCACCCGCGGCTACGGCGCGGCCGAGGCGGAGGCCGCGCTCCACCGGGGCCGGGCGCTCGGCACGGCGCTCGCCGCCCCCGAGGACCCCTCGGTGCTCTGGGCCCTGTGCGCGGCGCAGCTGGTCACCGGCCGGTACGACGGGTCCCTGCGGTACTCGGGGCTGCTGCGCGAGATCGGCGGGCGTACGGGCGATCCGGTCGCCCTGCTCGGCGCCGCCTACGGCGCGGGCATCGTCCTGCACGTCCGTGGCCGGCTGCCCGAGGCGCTGGCGAAGCTGGAGGAGGGCGTGGCGACGGCGGACCGCTTCGCGCACCAGGCGCTCACGCTCGCCCGCACCTTCCAGCACGACCCCCGGGTCTCGTGCCGCTCCTACAACGCCTTCACCCACTGGCTCATCGGCGACCGTACCGCCGCCGCCGAGCGCCGCCGCGAGCTGCTGCTCCTGACGGAGTTCGACAGCCGGCCCTCCGACCGGGCCTTCGCGCTGTACGTGGACGCGGTCATCGCGGCGTGGGAGGGCGACGTGGACACCGCCGGGCGGTCCGGCGCCGAGGGCACTGGCCTGGCCGAGAACCATGGGTTGCTCTACTGGAAGGCGATGCTCAGCCTGCCCGAGGGCTGGGCCCGGACGCACTCCGGTCAGGCGGCGGACGGTCTCGCCCAGATGCGCTCCGCCCTCGCTGAACTGGGCCGGTCCCGGACCCACTTCCGCCTGCCGCTCCACCTGGGCCTGCTCGGCCAGGCCGAGTACCTGGCCGGCGACCCGGAGGCCGCCGCGCGGACCTTCGGCAGACTCGCCGCCGCGGTCGAGCTGCGCCGCGAACACGTCTAACTCCACCCCGACCTGCCGGCCACCGGGCTTCTGCACGCACTGTCGCCCCGGCGCGTCCCCGAAGGCATCTGACCGGCGGCGCCGGCCCCGGACCGACCACGACCGGCGGTGCACGGGACCGCCTGAACGCTCCGGCCGCCGCACGCCAGGTCCTTGCCATCATCGTGAAATCCGGGGCTTGAAGTTGTCCCTGCGGCAGCTTCTACCGTCATGACCAGGGCCGCAGAGAGCGGCCCGGTGACACATGTGTGAGGAGGCGGCGATGGCCTGGCCGATTGCGGAGGTCGCCCGGATGTCGGGTGTGACGGCCCGGACGCTGCGGCATTACGACGAGATCGGACTGCTGCCGCCGGCCCGGATCGGCACCAACGGTCACCGCTACTACGAGGAGCGCGAGCTGCTGCGGTTGCAGCAAATCCTCGTACTGCGGGCGCTGGGCCTGGGGCTGACCGAGATCGGCCGGGTGCTGGCCGCGCAGATCGACGAACTGGCGGCCCTGCGCGGCCACCACCGCCGGCTGCTCGCCGAGCGCGACCGGCTGGATGCCCTGGCCGGCACCGTCTCCCGCACGATCACCGAACTGGAGCAGTCCGGGAAGGACGGCAGCCCCATGACCGGCATCAACAGACCGGAGAACCTCTTCGAAGGGGTCCAGCCCGCCCAGTACGAGGAGAGCCTGCGTGCCTTCCCGGAACTGGCGGGGGAGGTCGAGCGGAGTACGTCGGCGATGAGCGAGGCGGAGATCGAGGCCGGGCACCGCAAGCGCACGGCGCAGATGATCCGGCTGGCCGAACTGCTGGCCGCCGGAATGCCGGCCGACGCCGAACCGGTGCAGGCCGAGATCGATGCCCAGTACCGGGGGCTGGCCGAACTCCGGGCCGCCTCCGCCGAGGAGTATCGCGCGATCGGCCGTTCCTGCGTGGACAACGAACAGTGGCACGCGGCATACGAGGCGATCGCACCGGGCCTGGCCGCGTATCAGCGCGATGCCATCGAGGTGTACGCCACGACGCGGCTGAGCTGAGGGGGAGCGGGGCCGCCGCCAGGGCATGGTTCGCCCGTGGCGGCGGCTCCCATCCATGGCCTGCCCGCCGGTCCGCAAGAAAGCGGTCCGGTCAGTCGAGGTCAGGCGCCATCCCCGAGAGGGCGGACGGGTTCCTCGCGAACGCGGCCACATTGCGCGGGCACCGCATGCGTGTGCCGAAGTCCGCGCCGTACGGAGCCTCGTCGTCCGGGTACTCCGGATCGGGCTCCCACTCGTCCGCTTCCTGAATCTCGTACATGAACGTCGTGAGATCGTCCGGGACGACGAACGGCCCTCCATCCCACGGATGCGCGTCATGCGTACAGCTGTCCTCGTGTCGGCGAAGGACAGCAACCGCCCCCTCCAGCGCCTTCTCCGCCCGCCGGACGAGATCCGGCCGCTCGTCACACCACTCCATCCACGGCCCGACCGCAGCGACACCGAGGACCCAGTAGACAGTGGCATCACTGTCCACATCGGTCTCCAGCTGGCCTATGCACAGCTCAATCGTCGCCCACGGGTCCCCGGTGGGGTAGCCACCGATGATGTTCTCGATCCGGCTGGTGAACTCGTCAATGTCACTCCAAGGTCCAAACACGTGGTGACTGACGAGAGGGGGCGGAAGAAGGTTCCCCACCCGTCACTCGGCGCCAAGGATGCCCGAAGCTGCCCGGCGTTCCTTTCCAGCGTTCCAGGTGACGCGTATATCTGCTGGTCACGGCTGGTTCAGACGTTCCCGTATCCCGAACTGCCCGTCGCTGGTGGGGGCTGGGACGGAGCATGCCGCAGGCTCGAATCGAGCCGCCTCGGCAACGCAACAGCCAAACACCGAGGCACGTAACAGCGCAGCACGGTCGAAGCGGCCGAAGGCTGCCGCACCGCCCAGGGCGTTGACCCGATGGAAAGAGCTTGGAGTGCCTTGGTGGCCTTACGGATAGCGATCACCGCTGAACCGATACCTTCACATGTGTCCGCGCTGGACTACGTCACCTGCCCGGCCCTTGAACAGGGCCACCACGTCACGCTCCACGCCCCCCTCATGTTCCGCCGCGAAGCCCGGCGACGCGGGGTGGCGTTCTCCGGGGCCGGTACGAACTGGACGTGCGAGCCCGGCGTCCAGCAGGCGGCGAGCGAGGTCTGGCAGAGGTACGGAAACGCCCCCTTCAACCGGTACGTCTTCGGCCGGCTCTGGCCCGAACAGGCCGAGGCGAAGGCCCATGACCTGCTCACCGCGTGGACCCGGGAGCGGCCCGATCTGGTGATCGCCGAGTGCAGCGACCTCGGCGCGCACCTCGCGGCCAGGGCCTTGCAACTGCCCCTGCTCGCAGCGGACAACGGCCTCGGGCCGGTGCTCCTGGATCTCTGGGACACGCACATCGCGCCCGCGCTGCTTCCCCTCTACAAGCAGTACGAGCAGGACACACCCACGCTCCCCCCGATGCTCACCCCCGCGCCGGTCCACTGGTTCTACGAGGCGCCCCCACCCTCGGCGCGCGCGGTCCGACGCACCGTCGCGGCCTTCCGCACCGCCCTCCCCGAGTGGCTGGACCGTGTCCCCTCCTTCCGCCCGTCGCGCCCGCTCGTCTACGTGAGCCTCGGCACCCTGACCACCGCGATGTCCGGCCTGCGGACCGCCATCGAGAACGTCTACCGGGAGATCATGGCCGCCCTCCACGCGATCGACTGCGACGCGATCGTGTCCGCGGGAGACCTCGCGCCGCACCTGCCGAGCGCGAGCCCTCACATCAAGGTCGTCGAGCACGCCCCGCAGCCCGCGCTTCTGCACCGGGCCGACCTGTTCGTGACGCACGGAGGCCGGGCGTCCCTGCTCGACGCGGTACAGGGGGCAACACCCGTCCTGGGCCTGGGTGTTCTCGCCGATCAGCCCGACAATACCGCCGCGTTCGCCCGCAGCGGCCTGGGCCGGGCGCTGGACGTCACGGCCATACGCGGCGAGATCGCCGACGCCCTGACGGCGCTCCTGGGCACCCCGCGCTACGCCGCCGCCATGAGCGCGGCCGGCGCCGAGCTGTCTCAGCTGCCGCCCTTGGACCTCACGGAAATGCGGGACAGCCTTTAGGGGTAGTGACAGCACCCCGCAGATTAGGGGCTGGTTACGGGTGTGAGGGCGCTCGGCGGCCGGATAGCTTTCCCGTGCGGGGGCATCGGCCTCGACCCCTCGGAGGAAGGGGCGTGATGTCCGTGTGTGTGATGCCGCTGCGGGTCACTGACCGTTCGCCGAACTCGTCTTGAGGAATGCCATGTCACGTCCTCCTTCCCGCCGGGCCCTGCTGGGTACCGGGCTCGTCGGCGCTGCTGCCGCGCTGACCGGCACCCTCCCGGCCGGTACGGCGGTTGCCCAGCCATTGGGCACGCGGTGGAAGGAGGACGAGGGGCAGAGATATTCCGTGCCCGGGCTGAAGCGGCCGGTGCGGATGACGGTCGATATCTGGGGTGTGCCGCATATTTTTGCCGACAACGTCGGTGATCTGTTCCAGGCGCAGGGTTTCAATGTCGCCCGGGAGCGGCTTTTCCAGATCGACACCTGGCGGCGGCGCGGTCTGGGCCGTTTCAGCGAGGTGCTGGGTGCGTCCTACGTCGAGCAGGACAGAGCCGCGCGGTTGTTTCTCTACCGCGGTGACATGGCGGCGGAGTGGGCGAGTTATGGGCCCGAGGCGCGCGAGGCGGCGACGCGTTTCGTCGCCGGGATCAACGGCTACCTCGACTGGCTCGGTGACCACCCCGACGCCATGCCGACCGAATTCCAGAAGCTGGGCTACCGGCCCGCACGCTGGATTCCGGAGGACGTGGTGCGCATCCGTACCCACGCAATCGGGAACACCCTGAGTTCGCAGGTCGCCCGTGCCCGGCTGATGAACGTCGGAGGGAATAAGGCGAGCGGCTACTTCCGCAAGCTGGAGCCCGACCACACCGTGCAGGTGCCGGAGGGGCTCGATCTGAGCCTCATCCCCGCCGATGTCCTCGGGGTCTACAGCCTCGCCACGTCTCCCATGGTGTTCGCGAACGGCACCTTACGCAGGATGTCGGACGGGCAGAATGCCCTGCGGGAGAGCGTGACCGGCAGCAATGCCTGGGCGGTGGCGCCAACGCGGACGGCGACCGGCCGGCCGATCCTCGCGGGCGATCCGCACCGGGAGGATTACACACTGCCCGCCAACCGCTATATCGCCCATCTCAGCGCTCCCGGACTGAACATCATCGGTGCCGGTGAACCGTGGAATCCCGGCATCAGCATGGGGCACAACGGCAATGTGGCGTTCGGTCTCACCAATCTCCCCGCCGACCAGGCGGATCTCTACGTGTATGAACTCGATCCGCAGGATCACAGCAAATACCGCTACCGCGATGGCTGGGAAAAGCTGACCACCGTCACCGAAGACATTCCGGTGGCCGGCGGCGAACCCCGCCAGGCTCAGCTCTCGTTCACCCGACACGGCCCGGTCGTCAAGATTGACGAAAAGAACCACAGGGCCTACGCGGTGCGCACGGTCTGGACCGAACCGGGCTCCTCGCCCTATCTCGGCAGCCTCAACTACCAGCGTGCCGCGGACTCGCGCGAGTTCGTCGAGGCGATCAGCACATGGAAGACCCCCGGCTCGAATCTGGTCTACGCCGACACCAAGGGCGACATCGGCTGGGTTCCCGGAGCGATCCTTCCGAAGCGCAGCGGCCGAGGGTATGACGGTCGGCTTCCGGTGCCCGGTGACGGGCGTTTCGAATGGGACGGGTTCTACAAGAACGCGCAGCTGCCCACCTCGCACAATCCGCGGTCGGGTTTCTTCGTGTCGGCCAATGAGTACAACTTCCCCGCCGGCTATCCGACGCCCACATACGAGTGGCAGCCGGCCTATCGGAAGGACCGGATCCACGAGGTCCTTTCCCAGCAGCGACGTACCTCCCTCGCTGACACCGTGGCGCTTCAGAACGATGTGAAGTCGGGAGTGGCCCGGCAGATCCTGCCCTATGTGAAGAAGCTGCGTTCGGCCGACCCGACGACGGCCAAGGCGCTGCGGCTGCTGTCCGGTTATGACGGCGTCGCCGACAAGGACTCGGCGGCAGCGGCCCTGTTCGAGACGTGGGTCATGCGGTTCCTGTATCCCGCGTGGGCCCAGCTCCTGCTGCCGAAGCCGGCGGCCGATCAGCTCGTGGGTATCAGTATCGATCTGGACCTGCGCCTCGTGAACGACTCATTCGTCCGCCCCGACGACTGGTTCGGCGCCAACGGCGCGCGCAAGCGGGACGAACTGCTGCTCAGCACGCTCCCGAAGGCCTACGCCGAGGTCGCCTCGAAACTCGGCGCCGACGAGAACGCGTGGCGGTGGGGCGCGATGCACATCCACGTATTCATCCACCCACTCGGCGGCCCGAACGTGGGGCCCACCGAGAGAGGCGGCACCTTCGACACGGTCTGCGCCTCGTACTTCCACTACCCCGAGTATCCGTACGCGGAAGTCGTCGGCGCGACCTTCAAGATGGCCATCGACGTCGGCGGATGGGACAACTCGCGCGTCATCAACGCCCCCGGCCAGTCCGGCGATCAGCGCAGCAAGCACTACAGCGACCTCCACGACAAGTGGAGCGCGGGGGAGTACTTCCCGCTGCTGTACAGCGAGCAGGCGATCGAGCGCAATGGCGGGGTGAGGATTCTCCTGGAGCCGTAGCGGTGGCCTGTAGCGGTGGCCGTGGTGGTGCCAGCGGTGGTCGGTGCCCGGCGACGGTGGGTGTCGTAGCCGGTGAAGAGGTGAAGGTGCCCGGACCGTGGGTGGAAACCCGGTCCGGGCACTTTGCTCCACCTCACCCCGTTCCTCCACGGCTGATGTCGCCCCGCGGGTCACCCGACCGGCCCCCGCCGCCGCCCGGCCGAGTCACCCACCGGGCGCCGCGGGCCCCGGCAAGCGAGGCTGCTCTGTGGAGGTAGGTCATGGAACAGCTGACAGCGGACGTGTGTGTCGTGGGCGCCGGATTCGCGGGACTGGCGGCCGCGCGGCAGCTGGCCGAGGCCGGGCGAGAGGTCGTGGTGCTCGAAGCCAGGGACCGGGTGGGCGGCCGGGTCTGGAACCGGGAGCTGCCCGACGGCACCGTGGTGTCCGCGGGCGGTACCTGGCTGGGCAAGGGCCAGGAACGGATGTTCCAGCTCTGCCGCGAGCTGGGGCTGGAGGTCTACCCGCAGTACGACGACGGCGATCACCTGGTCTGCCTCGACGGGCACAACCGCCGTCACCGCGGCATCCCCAAGACCGGCCCGGCGGCACTGGCCACCCTCGGGTGGGCGTTCCTGCGCCTGAACCTGATGGCGCGGCGGCTTCCGAAGGATGCTCCCTGGCAGGCCCGGCGCGCACGGGCCTGGGATGCCCGCACGCTCGGGCAGTGGCTCTCCCACCCGCTCAACGTGCCCTCGGCAACCGCCCACACCCTCCTCAAATCGACGATGAATCTGCTGTTCTGCGCCGACCCGGCGGAAGTCTCACTGCTGGGCGCACTCGTCCTGGCACGCGGCGGCGGGCGCAGCGGCTTCGGCTACTACACCGACAACCGGAAGACGGAATCCCACCTCGTGGACGGCGGAGCCCCCGAACTGGCCCGGCGGATGGCCGCGCGCCTGGGCGCGGCGGTGCACCTGTCCAGCCCGGTCCGTCGGATCGTCCAGAACGCGACCGACGTAGAGGTCGCCTCCGACGCGTTCGCCGTAAGGGCACGACGGGTCATCGTGGCCACTCCGCCCGTGCTCGCCGGCCGGATCCTCTTCGATCCGCCGCTGCCCGCCGCCCACAGCCACCTGCGGCAACGTCTGGTGCCCGGGGCGATCATCCGCGTGCACACGCAGTACGCCGAGCCGTTCTGGCGGGGCCAGAAGCTGTCGGGCCAGACGCTCGCGCCCCGGTCGCCCGTCCCGATCACCATCGACCAGACTCCCCGCTCGGGAGAGCCGGGCGTGCTGAGCAGCTACGCGTTCGGAGCCGGGGCCGTACGGCTGGGCCGTCTGGATCCCCAGGAACGGCGGGACGTCTGGCTGGACGCGCTCGCCGAGCGTTTCGGCCCGGAGGCACGCCGTCCCACCGCGTATCTGGAGACCGACTGGTCCGAGGAACCGTGGTCGCTGGGCGGCATGGTCGCCCACTTCCCGCCGGGCGCACTGACCAATTACGGCAGCGCGCTGCGCGAGCCCGTGGGCCGGATCCACTGGGCGAGCACGGAATCGGCGACCTTGATGCATGGACTGATGGAGGGCGCGGTGCGCTCCGGCGAACGGGCGGCCCGCGAAGTCCTGACGGCAAACTGACCGGGAACTGACCGCGAACCGGTCGCGCCCCGCTCTCCGCCGAGGTGCCGTAGCTGTCGTCGTGCGCCCGCCAGGGATGACGGGACAGCCCTTAGTCGCCGTCGCCGTCGCCGCCGCTGCTCCGGTTCAGGCTCCAGGCCGTCTGCCTCCGGTGCCCGCACTGCGCCATCTGGCTCCTGTGGCGCGCCGGGAGCCCGGCCCCATGAGGTGATGGAGAAGCCGCCTTCGCGCGGGAGCCGTCGAAGCCAGTCAACGAAGGAGTACGTGATGGCTGTTTGTGAGGTCTGCGGAAACGACTATGAGATGGCCTTCGAGGTCCACGCGGCGGGTGCCGTGCACACCTTCGACAGTTTCGAGTGCGCCGCTCACCAGCTCGCGCCCATCTGTGACAACTGCGGCTGCCGCATGCTCGGCCACGGCCTCCAAGCCGGCGGCAAGTTTTTCTGCTGCGCTCATTGCGCACGCATCCAAGGCCACTCCGACCTCGCCGACAACGTCTGAACCGGCACGGCCCTTCTCTTTGCCTTTTCAACGGAACGTCGCGCAGCCACACCGGAGTTGCTCTACCGTCGTCTTCGTACCAGGGTGAGCCCGGCGGGCGACCATCCTCCGGACGCGGTGTACGCCCGGACCGGGGGAGAACGGATCGCGCCGCCGGCCCACGTGGCTGTCGGTCTGAGGAGGCAGTTCATGGCGGAGACGACTGTGACCATCGCTTCGCCGGGCGGCTTGCGGGTGCGCCCGGCGTCGCGGATCGCGCAGGAAGCAAAGGGCTACGTCTCGGACATCAGGTTCCTGGTCGATGGCAAGGAAGCCAGCGCGAAGAGTCTGTTCAGCCTACAGATGCTGGAGATGAGCCACGGCAAGGAAATCGTCATCGTCGCCAACGGGCACGATGAACAGACGGCCGTAGAGGCCATGGCGAGGCTCGTCGAGTCCGTCGTCGTGTAACAAGCCGTGCGGAAGCCCGCGCGCAGTGTTCTCGACCCACGCCGCCCCGGGGCAAAGCCACGAACCGCCCGGATTGCGGAACCGCTCCGTCCCTGATGTCGCGCCCCGCGCCCTTTGGGCGTGAACTGGTAGATGCATGGCCGCGGCCCATGGATCCGCCCGGCCGTGGAGACAACATCCAGCAGATGGCGAACGAGGAGCTGCATCATGCCTGCGGGTTCGAGCAAGAAACGTGAGCGGCAGTACGAGCACATCAAGGAACAGGCCGAGGAACGGGGCACCTCCGAGAAGCGGGCGAAGGAGATCGCCGCGCGCACCGTCAACAAGGAACGGGCCCGTTCCGGCGAGGCGAAGACGGCGAGCAGGACCTCCGTCCGGGACCCGAAATCCGCCCCACAGCGTGGCGGCGAGCGCTCCCACAAGGGGCCCCAGGGCCCCACGAAGGACCAGCTGTACGAAGAGGCCAAGAAGAAGAACATCGACGGCCGCTCCCACATGAACAAGGAGCAGCTCCGCAAGGCCGTCGGCCGCTGAACCGACGCCGGCCCCCGCCTCGCCGCCGCTGCCACCTCCACGGCCCCGTAACGGGCTGGAGATTTCACCGCGCGAGCCTCGGGGCGGGGGTCCGCGTCGCGCCGGCTGACCTCGGATGCGTGGCCGGCACGGCACCGGCACAATGCTCCGCAGATCACAAAACCGCTGGCTGCGCGGCACCCCTCAGCTCTACCATCCACGAGCATGATCACTCGCAGGGAAGACGGCTACGAGGTCGCCACCGACCCGGACCGGCTCGACATCGACCTGGTGCACCACTGGCTTTCGACCGACGCGTTCTGGGCCCTGGGCCGCAGCCGCGAAACGGTCGAACAGTCCATCCGCGGGTCTCTCAACTTCGGCCTCTACGACGCCGGGGGCGCCCAGGTCGCCTACGCACGTGTCGTCACCGACCTAGCGACGTTCGCCTGGCTCTGCGATGTCTATGTCGCCCCCACGCACCGCGGCAAGGGTCTCGGCACCTGGCTCGCTGCCGCGGTCCGCGACCACCTGGCTCCCTACAAGCTCAAGCGGACCCTGCTGTCCACCCTCGATGCCCATGAGGTCTATGCCAAGGTCGGCTTCGTCACGGTCCCTGACCCCGAGCACTTGATGATCATGAAACCTGCGCACTGAGGCCCACCCCCATGGCTGGGCCTCAGACGCCGCGGCGCAGTGCGGACGCGAGAGCCGCCGGGGCCTCGGTCAGCTGCCGACGTAGGCCGCGAGGTGCTCGCCGGTGAGGGTGGAGCGGGCGGCGACGAGGTCGGCGGGGGTGCCCTCGAAGACGATCCGGCCGCCGTCGTGGCCGGCGCCGGGGCCGAGGTCGATGATCCAGTCGGCGTGTGCCATGACCGCCTGGTGGTGCTCGATGACGAGGACCGACTTGCCGGAGTCGACGAGCCGGTCGAGCAGTCCGAGCAGCTGCTCGACATCGGCGAGATGCAGGCCGGCGGTCGGCTCATCGAGCACGTAGACGCCGCCCTTCTCGGCCATGTGGGTGGCCAGCTTGAGCCGCTGCCGTTCGCCGCCGGACAGCGTGGTGAGCGGCTGGCCGAGGTTGAGATAGCCGAGCCCGACGTCGTCGAGCCGCTTCAGGATCCGGTGGGCCGCCGGTGTGCCTGCCTCGCCGTCACCGAAGAACTCCTCGGCCTCGGCCACTGACATCGCCAGCACCTCGCTGATGTCGCGGCCGCCGAGACGGTACTCCAGCACCGCCGGCTGATACCGCTTGCCCTCGCAGTCCTCGCAGGTGGTGGCGACACCGGCCATCATCGCCAGGTCGGTGTAGATGACGCCGGCGCCGTTGCAGGTGGGGCAGGCGCCCTCGGAGTTGGCGCTGAACAGTCCCGGCTTCACCCCGTTGACCTTGGCGAACGCCTTGCGGATCGGGTCGAGCACCCCGGTGTACGTCGCCGGGTTGCTCCGTCGCGAGCCACGGATCGGAGCCTGGTCCACCGAAACCACCCCTGCCGAGGAGGGCAGGGAACCGTGGAGCAGCGAGCTCTTGCCGGAGCCCGCCACACCGGTGACCACGCAGAGCACCCCGAGCGGGACGTCGACGTCGACATTGCGCAGATTGTGCGTGGACGCGCCGCGGATCTCCAGCGTGCCGGTGGGCGTCCGCACCGTCTCCTTGAGGCCGGCCCGGTCGTCGAGATGGCGGCCGGTGATCGTGCCCCCGGCCCGCAGTCCCTCGACGGTGCCCTCGAAGCAGACGGTGCCGCCCGCCGTTCCGGCACCGGGGCCGAGGTCGACGACGTGGTCCGCGATCGCGATCGTCTGCGGCTTGTGTTCCACGACGAGCACCGTGTTGCCCTTGTCCCGCAGCCGCAGCAGCAGATCGTTCATCCGCTGGATGTCATGGGGGTGCAGGCCCGCGGTGGGCTCGTCGAAGACATAGGTGGTGTCGGTGAGCGAGGAGCCGAGGTGGCGGATCATCTTGACGCGCTGCGCCTCGCCGCCGGAGAGCGTGCCCGCCGCCCGGTCGAGTGAGAGGTAGCCGAGTCCGATCTCTACGAACGACTCAAGGGTCTGATGCAGCGTCGTGAGCAGTGGTGCCACCGAGGGCTCGGAAAGGCCGCCGACCCATGTGGCCAGGTCCCTGATCTCCATCGCGCAGGCGTCCGCGATGCTGATCCGCTTGATCTTCGACGACCGGGCCCCCTCGCTGAGCCGGGTGCCCTCGCACTCGGGGCAGGTGGCGAAGGTGACCGCCCGCTCCACGAACGCCCGGATGTGCGGCTGCATCGCCTCCTTGTCCTTGGAGAGCATCGACTTCTGGATCTTGGGGATCAGCCCCTCGTAGGTGAGGTTCACCCCCTCGACCTTCACCTTGGTCGGCTCCCGGTAGAGGAAGTCCTGCATCTCCTTCTTGGTGAACTTGCGGATCGGCTTGTCCGGGTCGAGGAGACCCGACTCGGCATAGACCCGCACGGTCCAGAAGCTGTCGGACTTCCAGCCGGGGATGGTGAACGCGCCCTCGGCGATCGACTTGGAGTCGTCGTAGAGCTGGGTCAGATCGATGTCGGAGACCGTGCCCCGGCCCTCGCACCGCACACACATGCCACCGGTACGGGAGAAGGTCGCCTTCACCGTCTTCTTGGCGCCGCGCTCGACGGTGATCGCACCGCTTGCCCGGACCGAGGGGACATTGAAGGCGTAGGCGCTGGGCGGGCCGATGTGCGGCTTTCCGAGCCGGCTGAAGAGGATGCGCAGCATGGCGTTGGTATCGGTGACGGTGCCGACCGTGGAGCGGGGGTCGGCGCCCATCCGCTGCTGGTCGACGATGATCGCCGTGGTCAGCCCGTCGAGGACGTCGACCTCGGGCCGCGCCAGTGTCGGCATGAAGCCCTGCACGAACGCGCTGTAGGTCTCGTTGATCAGCCGCTGCGACTCCGCGGCGATCGTGTGGAATACCAGCGAGCTCTTGCCCGAGCCGGAGACGCCGGTGAACACCGTCAGCCGGCGCTTCGGGATCTCGATGCTGACGTCCCTGAGGTTGTTCACCCGCGCGCCGTGCACGCGGATCAGATCGTGGCGGTCGGCAACGTGGGCCGCAGACGACTGCGTATCCGTCCTCGGGGCCATGCTCATCGTGTCTCCAACTGTTACGCGGGGCCGCTTCGGCGGTGGTGGTCGGCGGGCCGTGGATCGCCGTACGCGGCCTGGCAGGGGTGGTGAGGTTTTCCTGTGTTGCGGCTGGTGGGGCTTTGGGGGACTCGGCCGGGGGCGGGCCGGGCGCCGGGGGTGCCGGTGCCGCTGCCCGCCCCCACGGCTACATCGTCCGTCCGCCCCCACATCCGCTTGAGGGGACGGTCAGCTCCGGCGCGACGAGCCGGCTTCGGGCCGCTCCTGGATACGGATGAGGTTGCCCGCGGGGTCGCGTACGGCGCAGTCGCGAATGCCGTAGGGCTGCTGGGTGGGTTCCTGGACGATCTCGGTGTCGCCGGCTTGCAGTCGTGTGAAGGTGTCGTCGAGGTCGGGGGTGGCCAGAAGGATGGCGCCGTAGGTGCCCTTGGCCATCATCTCGGTGATCGTGCGGCGTTCCTCGTCGGTGACGCCGGGATCGGCGGCCGGCGGGGTCAGCACGATGGAGGTGCCGGGCTGGTCGGCGGGGCCGACGGTGATCCAGCGCATCCCCTGGTAGCCGACATCGTTGCGGACCTCGAAGCCGAGGGTGTCGCGGTAGAAGGCGAGGGCGGCGTCCGGGTCGTTGTGCGGGAGGAAGCTTGCGTGAATGGTGATGTCCATGGCAGTCACGCTAGAGCCGGGGCGGGGACGGCGCTTCTCGATTCCTGATCGGTCTGGTGATCTGCTTCGCCACGCATGACGGCATGCCCGCGGTGGCCTGAGCGGCCTGGCGCCGGTAGACGCTGGGCGGCACGCCGACCAGTTCGGTGAAGCGGCTGCTGAAGGTGCCCAGCGATGAACAGCCGACGGTGAAGCAGACGTCGGTGACGCTCAGGTCGCCGCGTCGCAGCAGCGCCATCGCACGTTCGATGCGCCGGGTCATCAGGTAGCCGTAGGGCGACTCGCCGTAGGCGCGCTTGAACTGGCGGCTGAGGTGTCCGGCTGACATGTTCACGCCGCGCGCAAGGGCCTCGACGTCGAGCGGCTGCGCGTACTCGCGGTCGATCCGGTCACGGACGCGCCGCAGCCGCGCGAGATCGCGCAGGTGCTGCGCCGGGTCGGCTTTGCTGGTCACTCACGAGATCGTGCCACGCCGCACCGGGGTTGCCCAGTGCGGCGGATGGCTGGGCGGCGGGGCCCGGTGCCGGAGGTTCTTCGGCTGGGGGCGCCCGGGCCGGCCGGAGTGCTGTGGGCCGGCCGGCCCGGACGTCACCTTCAGACGAGGTCGAAGCGGTCCAGCTCCATCACCTTGCTCCATGCCGCGACGAAGTCGTGCACGAACTTCTCCCTGGCGTCATCGCTGGCGTAGACCTCGGCGAGGGCGCGCAGTTCGGAGTTGGAGCCGAAGACGAGGTCGGCGCGGGTACCGGTCCACCTGACCGCGCCGGTGGCGGCGTCGCGGCCCTCGAAGGTGCTGGAGTCCTCGGAGGTTGCCTTCCACGTCGTGTTCAGATCGAGAAGGTTGACGAAGAAGTCGTTGGTCAGGGTCTCAGGGGCGGTGGTGAAAACGCCGAGCGAGGACTGCTGGTGGTTGGCGCCCAGGACGCGCAGACCGCCGACGAGAACGGTCATCTCGGGGGCGCTGAGGGTCAGCAGATTGGCCTTGTCCAGCAGGAGGTGTTCGGCGGGCAGGCGGTTGCCCTTGGCGACGTAGTTCCGGAAGCCGTCAGCGGCGGGTTCCAGGGCCGTGAAGGATTCCACATCGGTCTGGTCCTGGGAGGCGTCGGTGCGGCCCGGGGTGAAGGGAACCTCGATGTCGACACCGGCGCTCTTGGCGGCCTGCTCGACGGCCGCGCCGCCGGCGAGCACGATCAGGTCGGCGAGGGAAATCTGGGCGCCGCCCTGGTGGGAGCCGTTGAAGGACTGCTGGATGCCTTCCAGGGCGCGCAGGACCTCGGCCAGCTGATCGGGGTCGTTGACCTCCCATCCGTTCTGCGGCTGGAGACGGAGGCGTGCACCGTTGGCACCGCCGCGCTTGTCACTGCCGCGGAAGGTCGAGGCCGACGCCCAGGCGGTGGACACCAGCTGGGAGACCGACAGGTCCGAGGCCAGGATCTGGCCCTTGAGGGCGGCGATGTCCTCGGCGCCGACGAGGGGGTGCGTCACAGCGGGCAGCGGGTCCTGCCACAGCAGTGTCTCGGCGGGGACCTCGGGACCGAGGTACCGGACGGCCGGGCCCATGTCGCGGTGGGTGAGCTTGTACCAGGCACGGGCGAAGGCGTCGGCGAACTCATCGGGGTTCGCCAGGAAGCGACGTGAGATCTGCTCGTAGGCCGGGTCGGTCCGCAGCGCGAGGTCGGTGGTCAGCATCGTGGGGGCGTGCTGCTTGGCGGGGTCGTGCGCGTCGGGAACGGTGCTGGCTCCGCCGCCGTCCTTGGGCCGCCACTGGTGCGCGCCGGCGGGGCTCTTGAACAGTTCCCATTCGTAGCCGAAGAGGATCTCGAAGAAGCTGTTGTCCCAGGCTGTCGGGGTGTTCGTCCAGATGCCTTCGAGGCCGCTGGTGATGGCGTCGCCGCCCTTGCCGGTGCCGTAGGTGTTCGACCAGCCCAGGCCCTGCTCTTCGAGCGAGGCGGCCTCCGGGTCGGGGCCGACGTGCTCGGCGGGGCCCGCGCCGTGCGTCTTGCCGAAGGTGTGTCCGCCGGCGACGAGAGCGACGGTTTCCTCATCGTTCATCGCCATCCGGCGGAACGTCTCACGGATGTCGCGGGCCGCGGCGAGCGGGTCGGGGGTGCCGTTCGGGCCCTCCGGGTTGACGTAGATCAGGCCCATCTGGACGGCGCCGAGCGGGTTCTCCAGCTGCCGGTCACCGCTGTAGCGCTGGTCGTCGAGCCAGGTGGTCTCGGGACCCCAGTAGACGTCCTCCTCCGGCTCCCAGACGTCCTCCCGGCCGCCGCCGAAACCGAAGGTCTTGAAGCCCATCGTCTCCAGCGCGACGTTGCCGGCCAGGATCATCAGGTCGGCCCACGACAGGCTCTGCCCGTACTTCTTCTTGACCGGCCACAGCAGACGGCGGGCCTTGTCGAGGTTGGCGTTGTCCGGCCAGCTGTTGAGCGGGGCGAAGCGCTGCTGACCGGCTCCGGCGCCGCCACGGCCGTCGCTGATGCGGTAGGTGCCCGCGCTGTGCCAGGCCATCCGGATGATGAACGGGCCGTAGTGGCCGAAGTCGGCCGGCCACCAGTCCTGGGAGGTGGTCAGTACCTCGGCGAGATCCCGCTTCACGGCCGGCAGGTCGAGGCTCCGGAACGCCTCGGCGTAGTCGAACTCCTCGCCGAGCGGGTTCGCCACGGCAGGGTTCTTGGCGAGGATCTTGAGGTTGAGCCGCTCCGGCCACCACTGGCGGTTTCCACCGCCCTGGGTCGGATGCAGGGCACGGCCATGGGCGACCGGGC
Source organism: Streptomyces lydicamycinicus (assembly GCF_000829715.2). Taxonomy (NCBI): domain Bacteria; kingdom Bacillati; phylum Actinomycetota; class Actinomycetes; order Kitasatosporales; family Streptomycetaceae; genus Streptomyces; species Streptomyces lydicamycinicus. Next base: position 761,210 of record NZ_BBNO01000007.1, read on the forward strand.
AGCCGCCTGCCTCCTCGGGCTTGGGGTCGGTGACGAGGGCGTCGTGGTTCTCAGACATGGGAATCCTTCCGGGCTGGGCGGATCACATTGCTCAGGAACTGCGTACGGTCAACGGCCGGGCACGGGCCCGCTGGGGGCGGCCTCGTGGGGTGGTAGGCGACGGTGGGGGACGATTCCCGCCGCGGTGAGCGCTTGCACAGACCCTCATGCGCGACCTATGCGGCTCGGCGGAGGGCGGCATGCCCGGCGGCATACACGGCCTGCGCGGCGCGACGGCGGATCAGGCCGGTACGGCCGCGCGCACGGCGGGCGCTCCTCGGTACCGGGGTGGCTGCCGCCCACGTGCTGCCGTGGCACGTGGGGGCGAGGTTCTCGCGACGAAAGCCGGCGAGGCCCGCCGGCGGAACCCGGTCCCGGAGCGGCGGAGTGCCACCCACACCGACCTGCTCGCCGTTCTGACTGTCCGCGACCAGGGCACCGGATGCGATGGTGAGCGGACCCGTTTCCTGCATCACGGGCGTGTCCCTGCTGTTGTCCTGACCCTTGGCTGCCGCCGGAGCCGATCTTACGATGGACCAAGTCCAAGTCAATACAACAGTCAGATCCGTACGGAACCGTTCATCCAACGACGCACAGTAAGGCTGGTGGGCATGAGTGACCTGCTGGACCGGCTCCGCGGACGCGGCTGGCGGATGACCGCCCAGCGCCGGGTGGTCGCCGAGGTACTCGACGGCGAACACATCCACCTCACCGCGGATGAAGTGCTCGTACGCGCCACCGCACGACTGCCGGAAATCTCCCGCGCGACCGTCTACAACACCCTCGGCGAACTGGTCTCCCTCGGCGAGGTCCTCGAGGTCGCCACCGACGCCCGCGCCAAGCGCTACGACCCGAACGCCCACCGCCCCCACCAGCACCTGCTCTGCTCCCACTGCGGCACCATCCGAGACGTCCACCCCACCGACGACCCGCTCTCCGCCCTACCCGCCCACGAACGCTTCGGCTTCACCGTCGTGGCCGCCGAGGTGACTTACCGGGGGTTGTGCGCTGAGTGCGCCGCCGGGGCGTGAGCGGGCAAGGCGCAATGACGTAGCGAGGCCCTCAGCGATTCCGCGCCCAACTCCCACGGCAGGCGCAGTGATTGCTTCTGCAAGGAGGGCCTCGAAGCCCGCGTGGGCAGGACGCTCGACCGGGGCGGCTTGGTTCGGCTACACGGCTTTATGCCGGTCGTCGTTGCACGACATCGGCGATGACTGCCGTCACGAGCTTGTTGACGACTGTCGTGGTCGGTGGGCCTGGGTCGCGGTCCGCGAACACGAGATGCCCGCCACCGACCAGGGAGAGGGTAAGTGAATTGATATCGGCGTCGGCCGCGATGCGGCCCAGTTCACGCTCGTCGGCCAGATAGGCGGAGATCGCGGTCGTGGCCTGGTCCAGGATCGCGATTCCGCCTCCTGGCCTGGCTTGCCGCAGCCGTGTGCGCAGCTCGTCCCGGAAGGTGATGAGCGGGATGATTGCCACGGGAATCGGCCCGAACAGGGTGGTCAGCGCGCTGGTGAGATTGCCGGCCACCGTGCCGGTGCCGGCGGACTCGCGCAGCGCACTCGCCTGCGTCTCGAGCTGCGCGGCCCGGTCGAGCACGAGGTCGGCGAGGAAGGCATCGAAGTCGGTGAAGTGCCGGTGCAGGACTCCTTTGGCGCAGCCCGCCTCGTCGGTGACGGCCCGGCTGGTCAGTGCGTTCGGTCCGTCTCGCAGAAGCACGCGTTCGGCGGCGTCGAACAGTTGCTGTCGCGCGTCGCGAAGATGCACCCCAGTCGGCATTCACAGATCCTCTCGTGCCGTACCCGCTGGCATCGTTGCCCAGTGGGCATGTGCCCACTAAGGTGGGCGCATGCCCACCTTACCGCGAGAGCAACCAGAACCGTCCCCGGCGGAGCCGCGTGCGGCCCGGCGGATGGCCCAGTCGTTCGGCGTGGACGCGCAACGCTACGACCAGGCCCGGCCCGGCTACCCCGATGCGTTGGTAACGCGGATCGTCGCCGGGAGCCCCGGGCCTGACGTGCTCGACGTCGGCTGCGGAACCGGCATCGCAGCCCGCCAGTTTCAGGCCGCCGGCTGCGCCGTGCTCGGCGTCGAGCCCGATGCGCGAATGGCCGACTACGCGCGAGCCCATGGCCTGGAGGTCGAGGTGGGGACCTTCGAAGCCTGGCAACCAGCCGGCCGGACGTTCGACGCGGTCATCGCCGCCCCAGTCGTGGCACTGGGTGGATCCGGTCGCCGGCGCCGTAAAGGCGGCACGTGTGCTGCGTCCAGGGGGACGGCTGGTGATCTTCGGGCACGTATACGAGCCGCCTGCCGAGGTCGCCGAACCGTTCGCCACTGCCTACCGGCGGGCAGTGCCCGACTCCCCGCTCAGCGGGCAGCCGGCCCGACGTCCGCTCGACCTCTACCAGGCGGCATACGCGAAGTTCGCCGACAAGATCCGCGAGACAGAACAGTTCAACGATCCCGAACAGTGGCGATACGACTGGGAGCGGTCCTACACGCGCGACCAATGGCTGGACCTGCTGCCCACCACCGGCGGCCTCACCCAACTCGGTCCCGATGAGCTGGCCGAAATACTGGAAGCGGTCGGGGGCGCCATCGACTCCCTGGGTGGACGCTTCACCATGAACTACACCACCCTGGCCACGACCGCCGTACGCGCCGACACCTCCTGAGCCATCCACCAAGTCGCCGCCGGCCTAGGAATCCGCGCGACCGTGCGACGCTCTGCGCCATGTCCAGGGCCCGCTGCGGATCCGCCGGAGACAGTCGCCGGAACTCCGCCCGCAGCACGATCTCCCCCCCCCATGCCCGGTCATCACTCAGCCCAGCGCGTCCATCAGGGCGGTGACATAGGCATCCAGCCGCTCCTCCACAACCCGCGTCGTCAGCTCTGTTCTCCCTGCCTTCCGCCATGGCTGCGCCACCTGCTGCACTTCTTCTGAGCACGCCAGCCCGTCCCGCACTCGCCAGTACAGCCGCTCGCTCGCGGCCGTGGCCAGCACCCCGCCGGCCTCCTCATACGCCTCAGCGAACCGCAGACCCCACGCCGGTCCGTGCAGCAGCGCGAGATTGGTCGAGCAGTGCGCCACATCGAGGTCCGCCGGGCCCCAGGAGGTCGCTGCCCAGTCAACGACACCGGTGAGCCGGGCATCTGCCGCCCCTGGGAGCGGCACGTCGAACAGCACGTTTCCGGGTTGGAAGTCCCGGTGCAGGAATCGCCCTTCATAGGGCGGCGCGGGCTTGCGGATCACGTCGATCGCCGCGGCCCATACCGCCGCGTCGGCGCCCTTCGGGACCACGACGGTGTCGGCGGTCGTCCACGCCACATACTTCCGGGGCCGCTCGACGGGTCGCAACGCATGGATTGCTACGAGTTGACGGGCCAGCAGGGGAACGCGTGTCGCCAACCCCTCATCGTCGAAGACCGTCCGGCCCGCCAGATGTGTCATCAGGAGCGACGGATACTCGCAATGCGCGGCGGTCGGATCAACCGCGACCAGTCCAGGAGCCGGCACACCGGTCCCCGCGAGCAGGGTCAGGGCGCCGGCCTCCCTATTCAGCCACTCCTCGGCGTGCCCCACGTAGAACGGGTCGAGGAAACTCCGCAGCACCAGGTGACGGGTTCCTCCGTCCCGTGTGCCGATGCTCAGCCTCCGCATTTCGGCAGTGATGCCGCCGTGCAGAGCTTCGGTCCTGACGATCCGTTCGCCGGCCTCCAGGTGCCGGCTCACCCAAGCCAGTGTCAACGGTCGGACAGCCGCCACCTCAGCGCGATTGGTCACCGTGTCACCCCATCATCCGGACGACGGCACGCACAAAGAGCCTTCATTGGAGGCAATGGCAACCCTGCTCTGTTCCTCTCGCAGCTGCCGTAGGCACCGTTCAGGCACTCGCATCGAGCCATGGCCACAGGAGCTTGTTACTGCATGCCGTGCCGTACTCAGGTCGCGATGCCGAGCTCAGCTCAGAGTCAACTGCACCAGGTCGATCTCCTCGCCACGAGCCCGGGCGAAGCACCGGCTCTTCCCCGTAACGATGAAGCCGCACTTCTCCAGCACGCGGAGGGAACCGGCATTGTCGGCAGCGGCCTCGGCGTACAGCGGCCGAGTGGACTCCAGCTTGATCAGTTCGGCGAGCGCCGTGGTGGCGATGCCCTGACCCCAATGAGCTCGGCCGATGACGTACGTGACCTCACGCTCCGACCGCGGTCCGAAGACAGCGGCGTGCCCTGCTACCGCGCCGTCGGCGAGAACGGTTCGCAAGATGACGGACGGGTCCGAGCGCACCTTAGATCGGTACCAAGGTGGCCGGCTCAGCCTAAGGCCGGCTCACAGTTGCGGTGCGGCCTTTCAGGTTCGTCGGCGTTGGTGCCTTCAGCTGGTGTGAGCGGCGGGGGAGTCGGGGAGGGTGCCGGCCGGCCAGAGGGCGTCGGGGAATGCGGCGTCGTCGGTGTCGGTGTCGGTGTCGGGCATGAGGGTGGCGAGCATGTGCTGGGCGGTCTTCGCGTTGTCGAGGGCGCGGGGGAGCATGACGCTTTCGTAGGTGTCGAGGGCTTCGTCGAGGGTGGGGTGCCCGATCACGGCGTGGGCGAGCTCGGCGCCGTCGAGCAGGGCGAGGTTGGCGCCGACGCCGACGGGCGGCATCAGGTGGGCGGCGTCGCCGAGCAGCGTGATGCCGGGGACGCGCTGCCAGGAGTGGGGGACGGGAAGGACGAACATCGGCCGGTTGATGAAGCCGCCCTCGTTGTCGCGCAGGATGTCCAGCAGGCTCTCGTGCCAGCCCTGGTACTGGGTGAGGAGGCGGGCGCGTACTGCTTCGGTGTCTGCGAGGTCGATGCCGGTGTGCCAGTCCTGGGGGCCGCGGAAGGTGATGTAGACGCGGACGTGGCCATTGCTGTTGCGCTGCATCACCAGGCTGCGGCCGCCTGCCTTGGCTGACATGGTGCCGCGGCCGACCAGGTGGGCGATGCCGGGGTGACGGTGGTCCACGTCGTCGAAGTGGGTTTCCACCATCGTGACACCGGCGTAGGACGGTTGGCCGTCGGAGAGCGCGGGGCGTACCCGGGACCAGGCTCCGTCGGCGCCGATGACCAGGGCGAAGTCCTCGGTGGTGCGGTCGTGATGGTGCACGCGTGCGGTGCCGTGGGGGAGCGGGGTGACGGCCCTGACGGGATGGTTCCAGCGGACCGTGCCGGGGGCGAGGGAGTCCAGCAGGAGGGTACGCAGCTGGCCACGGTCGATCTCGGGCCTGCTCAAATCGTCCTGGCCGGCCTGGTCGTGGCGTATCAGGGTCGCGTGGCGGTCGTACAGGCGCCACTCCTGACTTTCGGGCCGGGCCAGGTCGAGGAACTGGTCGAACAGCCCGGCTGCGCGCAGGGCGACCTGCCCGGTGTCTTCGTGAATGTCGAGGGTGCCGCCCTGCGAGCGGGAGTGGGGACCACTCTCACGCTCGAAGACCGTGACCGGCACGCCGTGCCGTTGGAGGACGCCGGCGCAGACGAGGCCGCCAAGACCGGCGCCGACGATCGCGATACGAGGGGTGGTGGACATGAGGGCCATGCTCCGTTCTACGAGTGAAGAGGGGGCTGGTGCTGGTACTGGTGCCTTTGGTGACGCTCCAGGAGACCGGCAGCTAACTGCCAGTCAGGAGCACCCGCTAAACAGAAACACAGCCGATTCAAAAGTGCAACTGCTCCGACTTTCTATCGGATCTCCTTTGTGATCGAATCTCCTCAAGGAGGTAAGGTGAGGGGATGGTCGAGACGAAGACAGGGCGCCGAGAGCGCAAGAAGGCCCAGACCCGGCAGGCCTTGGCGGATGCGGCAGTGCGGCTGTTCACCGAGCGCGGCTTCGACAACGTCGGCGTACGCGAGGTGGCGGAGGCGGCCGATGTCTCGCTGAGCACGCTCTTCAAGCACTTCCCCAGCAAGGAGGCGCTCGTCTTCGACTTGGACGCGGACGTCGAGAACGCTCTGATCGCCGCCGTTCGCGACCGAGCCCCCGGCCAGTCCGTACTGCACGCCCTGCGCGACCACATGGTGCACACCCGTACCGCGGTGCGGACCGACGACCCCACCTTCGTCCTCGTCGAATCCACCCCCGCGCTGCGGGACTACGCCCGGCGCATGTGGTTGCGCCACGAGAAGACGCTGACCGCCACCCTCGCCGACGCCACCGGGCTCGCCCCGGACGCCCCCGCAGTCACCGGCCTGGCACGCTTCACCCTGGAAGCCCCCAGCATCGCCCGAGCCAGCGAAGACCCGCCCCGGACCATGCGCGACTTGTTCGCCCTCCTGGAAGGCGGCTGGTCCACGACCCCCTTGGCGCGAGAGGAGAACCAGCTCGGCCAGGAGGGCTGACCGCCCGCCCCGCCTGCGACCAGACGCCGCATCAGGGCACCAGCGAAGCCACCTCCAACTCGCCTGCTTCATCAACTGTTTGAACGGTCGGGCGGCCGTGGTGCTGGTTTCGGTGAGCCCGTCGCCAAGACGAAACGGCGTGCCGGTTGGCACGCCGCTCCGCCCGCAACGGTGATCAACGTTGGTAAGTGCCCACGAGCGTGCCGCTCGCCAACTCCTGGCCTCTCACGGCGCGATGCACAGCGTCGACCGTCGGCTTGCCGTGCAGTGAAAGCGACTCCGAAACGGCCCACAGGCGGAAGAAGTAGCGGTGCACCCCATGCCCTGGCGGAGGCATCGGACCGCCCCAGCCCACCCGGCCGAATCCGTTGGGCCATTCCTGGCCGCCGTGAGGTGACTCTCCCTCCGCTACACCGGAGCTGCCCGGATCGATACCCGTGACCAGCCAGTGCAGGAACGACCCGCCCGGCGCGTCCGGGTCCTCGCAGAGCAGCACCAACTCCGACGCGCCGGCCGGCACCGCCGACCAGGTCAGCGGCGGTGAGACATCGCCGCCCTCCCCACTGTGGCGTCGAGGGATTGCCGCATGGTCGTTGAACGCCGCACTTCTGAGCTCAATTCCCGTCATGCGCGCGGCTCTACCCCGATCGGACCGGTCGGCACCGGTCCAGGCGGACAGAACACCCGATTGGCCGCGTACGCCGATCAGCGCGCCGGGAATCCTGTACGAAGCACCCGGCCCCGCCTCCCATACGGAGCACACGATGCCGACGAGGATCCTGCTTGAGGGACGCCCCGGAGTGGGCAAATCGACCGTTGTCCGCCGACTGGCCGCGCTGCTGCTCAACCGCAGGGCAGTCGGCTTCACCACGGAAGAGATCCGGCAACGCGGCGCCCGGACCGGGTTCGCGCTGGAAACCGTGGACAGCGGTCTACGGGCCGTACTCGCCCATGTCGACCTGCCAGGTCCACCGCGGGTGGGCCGGTACGGCGTCGACCTGGGTGTCATGGAGCGGCTCGCCCTGCCACCGCTCAGGTCAGCGGACCCGGCTCGTGGAGAGCTCGTGCTGATCGACGAACTCGGACGGATGGAATTGGCATGCACCGCGTTCCAGGACGTGGTCCGGTGGCTGTTCACGTCCGAGATCGACATCGTCGCCACGGTCCACGTGAAGAGCGACCCGTTCACCGACGCGCTCAAGCGGCGCGCCGATATCGAGCTCGTCCAGGTGAACCGGGGGAACCGGGATGCGCTCCCCGAGGATCTGGCGGCCCGGTTCGACAGCCCATGACGACCGTCATCGTGTCGAGTGGCGTCGGGCCCTGGTCCACATGGCCAGGAGGGGCTGGAGGCCCAGGGCTTGATAGGAGGTCAGGCCCTCGTAAGGCATCTGGAGAGGCCCGCCGTACGGTCAGCACTGGTGGGCGGCGGTGGCGAGGTTGACGACGATGTCCTGGTGGGCGCCCGGCGCACCGTGACGCGGTGGCGGGACCGGCCGGGGCTGCTTACGGTTGAGGTAGGCACAGGAAAAGCGCGGCCGTCGACGCGAGGAGACGGTGAGGCAGCGAGAATCCGTAAGGACAAGGGTCGCTCAGCGGAACAAGGTGCGAAAAATGCGCCCTGAGAAACTTGGCTCCGCCGCTCGGCAGATGCTGTTCATGGCCGGCCAAGAAGGCACCTCGGGCGACTCGACTCCCATCAGGGTGCTCATCCGGGTCCGGGACGAGCCCGACGACCAGCAGCGACGCCACCTCACTGAGGCCGGCGCCCAGGTGCACACCGTCGCCGGCGATGTGCTGACCGCGAGCCTGCGGGCCGGAGATCTCGGGCGGCTGACCGAGGTTGACGCTGTCGCCTATGTCGAGCTGTCCGAGCCGCTCCGCCCCGAGAAGGGCACCGAGACACCTGACAAGTGATCGACACCTGCACACGCGAGGGCTCCGTCGGCCGTGCAGGCCGGCGAGTTCGTCGGGGCGGCCTCGTCGGCCCGTCGGGGCGATCTCGCGGAGAGAAGTTTTCCCATGCTCGACTCACGGCTGAAATTCTTGACATCGCAAGCGGAGGAAGGCCAGGCGGAGCTGGCAAGCCTGGAATCGACCGGTCGCTTCGGGCTCACCGTGGAAGGAGTGGAGACACCACGGGTGCGGGTGCTCGTCCGCATCGCCGAGGGTGCCGAGGACGATGCGGAGGTCCTCGGCAAGCACTTCGACGACGCGGGACTGTCGGTGTTCACCCGGGCCGGGGACATCATCAGCGGTGAGATCGGGGTGGACCGCCTCGCGGAGCTCGACGAGATGGACTCCGTGGGGTACGTCGAGGCGTCCCGGCCCACGCAACCCGAGCTGGACGCGTCCATACCGGAGATCCACGCCGACCAGGTGCACGAGGGCCCGCCGTCGTTCCGCGGGGCCGGAGTGATCGTCGGGGTGGTCGACAGCGGGATCGACTGGCGCCATGGCTGCTTCCGCGATCCGACGGGGCGGACCCGCATCCTGCGCGTCTGGGACCAGAGTCTGACCCCGAATACCGGGGAGACCTCGCCGACACCGTTCGGCTACGGGGTCGAATACCAGCGTGCCGCGATCGATCTCGCGCTCTCCGCACCCAACCCGCTCGGCGTCGTACGGCACATGGACAACCGGGTCGGACACGGTACACATGTGGCCGGGATCGCCGCCGGCGACGGCTCGTCACCCGGCAACGGCAAGCCCGGATTCACCTTCATCGGTGTCGCGCCGGAGGCCGAACTGATCGTGGTGGCCAACCGGTTGACCACCGAAGCCATGGGCGACTCGGCCAGCACGCTGGACGCCGTGCGCTATATCTTCGATGTCGCCGAGGCCCTCGGCCGGCCAGCGGTCATCAACATCAGCCAGGGGGACAATCTGGGCCCCCACGACGGCTCCAGCCTGCTGGAACGCGGTATCGACAATCTGCTGCGGGATGCCGGGCACGCCCTGGTCAAATCCGCGGGCAACGCGGCGAACGCCGGTGTGCACGCGACCGGGGAGCTGGCGGAGGGCGAGGTGGACACCGTGCGGTTCGCGGTGCCCGCCGGCGACGACACACCGGACACGATCGACCTCTGGTACTCCGGCAACGACCGTCTCTCCTTGCAGATCACCCCGCCCGGTGACATCCCCAGTGCCGAGGTCACCCCGGGCTCCACCACCGAGCTGACGCTGCCCGGCGGAAACCGGGCCTTCGTCGACTCGGTCGTCCATCACGGAGAGAACGGTGACAACCGGATCTATGTGCAGCTGCACCCGGCGAGCCAGACGGCGCTCGTGCCCGGCAGCTGGAGTCTGACGCTCACCGGCCTCGCGGTGGCCGACAGCGGCCGCTGGCACGCCTGGGTGGAGCGGGGCGATATCGTCCCCCAGTTCATCGGCAGCCACCGCAGGGATGACGTCACCATCTCCGTACCCGGCACCAGCCGGAAGGTCGTCACCGCCGCGTCCTACATCACCAAGGGCGCCGGCCAGGGCAACCTGTCCACCTTCTCCAGCCGTGGCCCCACCCGCGACGGCCGGGACGCACCGACTCTCGCCGCTCCGGGGCAGGCCATCACCTCGGCGCTGGTGGGAGCCGCGGGCACGAACCAGTACCGGTCCATGTCCGGCACCAGCATGGCCGCGCCCCATCTGACGGGCGTCTGCGCCCTCATGCTGCAGGCCCGCCCCACGATGACGCAGTCCGAACTGATCCGGCTCCTCATGGACTCCGCCCGCCTCGACGCCTTCACCGGCGCGGCATCCGGAAACGACTGGGGTGCGGGCAAGGTGGACAGCGCAGCCGCCGTAAGCTCCGCCACCCCCTGACGGCCAGGCTCACCCTGGCGGCCCGCCGAACCACACACCCGCCCTGCTTGGCCGCCCCGAACTTCCCTTCGCTGGCGTGTGCCCCGGTGGCGCGTCCGGTCCGGAGCACGGCCGCTAACCGTCGGCTCCGGGCCCGTTGCGGGTCGTGAACGCCTCCTCCAGACGATCCTGGAGCCGGGCGTGGCGGAACTGGAATACGGGCCCCACGGTCCGCAGGACGTGACGCTCGCGAGCATCCGAGAGAAACCTGACCAGGCGGATTGGAGCCTCGTTCCTCATGCGCAGCTGGAGGCTCGCGAGGAAGGTGCGCCAGGTCGCCGACCCCACCAGGCTCAGCGCCAAACTGAGCAGGAGGCCACCTTCCGTCACCAGCGCGACCCCGGGCAGGAATCCGTCGATGACTCCGAAGATGCGCTCGTTCGCCAATTCGGCGAGCAGCCCCAGGCATGCTCCACCGATGAGACTGCCGGCGAGGCCGCCGGCGATCCCGGCGGTGAGGGTGTACTGGCGGTCCTGTCTCCAGCAGGAGACGGGACCGATGGGAGTCCGGCTGTCGGCGCTGCGATTGCTCAGCCCCGTGACGAATCCTCCCACCACACCGGCGAGGAGGCCGATCACCAGCCCTCCGAAAAGCATGACGACGCGGTCATGGGTGAGGAGGAGGGCGACGCCTATGGCCACTCCGACCGCCCCACCGCCGGCGATCCCGAAGAGGAAGTTCTCGCGGACGACGAAGTCCCTCCACTGCAAACGGCCCAACAGCTGGGGCGAGTCCCCGGCACGTCCGTACGTGAGTGACATCGTTACGGAGAGACCCACCACCGCACCGGCTCCGAGCCCGGCGGACGGCCCTGCCCAGAAGAGGCCCGCCGCCCCGGCGAGGAGGCCCGCGAAGAGGCAACTGGCTGCCGTCCTCGGCCAGGCCGGCCGCCACCGGGGGACCTGCCACCAAGCCAGGTCACGGCTTCTCTCGCTGTTCATCTGGTGCGCGATGACACCGAGCCAGCGCTCGGCCTGGCCGAGGCTGTAGCGACTGCGCGGTTGGCCGGGCCGGTCGTCGCTATAGGCGGCGGGCAGGACGCGGTCAAGGAGGTGGTCCTCCACTGCGGCCCTGTCCGCAAACCGCTCGGGATCGAAGCGCTGATCCGCGCGATAGGTGTCGCGCATCAGCGTGAGCATCAATGGCGTGTCCAGTGCCTCAGCCACTGCGCCTGAAGGGTTCATACGGATGTGCCGCACCAGACTGCGCCAGGCATCCGGGGGCGGCTGCGCCTGGCAACGCGTCAGGTACTCCGCCGCGTCCTGGGCGCTGACCGGAAGCAGTTCGAGCCCGGCGGAGCCGGAAAGCGGTCCCTCCGCGGCGACGGCCGTCACAAGCTCACCAACACGGCTCAACAGGACCAGGCGGAAGTTCGCCTGCTCGTTCAGCGCCCGCAGAGCGGCTGGGCGTACGGCTTCGGGTATCTCGTCCAGCCCGTCGAGAAAGGCGGCGATTCGACCGGTGCCGATGAGCCTGGAGACAACACCGCCCGCGTGTTCTCCGGACTTCCTGAACATGTAGTCCGTGGCCAGTCGAGTGGCGAGCCAGTCATGAAGCCGCTGGTTCAGCGGGTCCCATCCGCTCAGCGTCAGCAGCACCGGTACGGGAACTCTCGCGCGCGCGTCAGGTTCGAGCGCCTCGCGATGGCTGAGGGCGTCGAGCAGCAACCGAATGGCGGCGCCGCTCTTTCCCGCACCGCCCGCTCCGACGATCACCATCCGCCCGGAGTCCAGCGCACCATAGAGGCGGAACAGGTCCCGGACGGCGCCCGACTCCAGATCCGCCGCGGTGATCGGGGCCAGCCCGGGCAGGGGCCGGAACCGCGATGAGGCGGTCCCGATGCCCACTGCGTCGGTCACCGGACCCGACACGGGAAGATGGGACCACCGCCAGCGCACCGGCACGGGGCTCGGATGTATCAGCCGTCGTTCGCTCGCCGCGGCACTCCACTGCGCCCTTACCCGCTCTGCCAGCTCGTCGGCGAAGTCACGCAGTGCCGGTTCGGTGAGTTCCGTCCGCGGCCTTCGGTTCGTCAGCCATAACGCCGCGCTGGCGGCGGGAACCACGACTGCGCCGATCCCCTGGACGAGGGTGGCCGCGGAATCTCGGTCGTGGGACCGGAAAACGAACCCCAGGACGACGAAGACGACGACCGCGATGAGTGCCAAGCCCACGATGACCATGCATGTCCCCCTCCTGCCACCGCACTTGGAGTGTGTCAGACAGTTACGGGCCATGTCCTTCCATCAGTCATGCAGGACATCGCGTGAGGCCGACCGCGAGACGTCTGGCCGGCCCGAATCCCGTGCTACCCGCAGGTATGACGACTCCACGACACACTCGTCGTCCCTCTGGCCGTCTGTCCGCGGTCGCGGCGAGCAGCCAGTCGATGCGCTGCCACTCCGCGAACTCCGCTTCCGCCGGCTCTACCGGTGCCTCAGCAGGCGAGCCTGCTCTGCCTTCAGGCGAGTGAATTCCTCTCGGGCATAGGCGCCTAGGCCCGTTTCGTTCGGATCGCGCCGTGCCACAAGCCGGGTATACCGAGCTAGTTAGAGTGGCAGCCATGAGCGATCGCCCCGGACCTTGGACCGTATCGCCGGTGCTGCTCGGCGTGGACGACGGTGACTGGTTGCCTGTCACCTCGGGTGAATCGGGAGCAGCCGTCTTTCGTAGCGCGGACGCCACCCGGTATGCCAAGTGTGTGCCTGCTGCGGATGCAGCCGGCCTGAAGGCCGAGCGCGACCGGGTCGCCTGGCTGAATGATCAGGGTGTACCTGGTCCTCAAGTGCTCGACTGGCACTCTGGTGAGGCAGGCGCCTGTCTGGTGACCAGAGCCGTCTCCGGCATACCTGCTGATCAGGTGTCCACTGACGACCTGCGAGGCGCCTGGGAACGCATCGCGGACGCGGTCCGTCGGCTGCACGAGGTGCCCGTGTCGCAGTGCCCATTCCGCCGGGGCCTGGACGCCATGGTCGCCGTGGCGCGTGACGTCGTGGCCCGTGGCGCCGTCAACCCGGAGTTCCTTCCCGTCGAGCAGCAGAACACGCCCGCTGCGGAGCTGCTGGACCGCATCACTTTGCAAGTCCCACGGCGACGGGAGCAGGAAGCCGCCGACACAGTCGTCTGCCACGGGGACCTGTGCCTGCCCAACATCATCCTCGATCCGCGGACCCTGGACGTGTCAGGTTTTATCGACCTGGGCCGCCTCGGACTGGCCGACCGCTACGCCGACTTGGCGCTGCTGCTCGCCAACGCGCGAGAGACATGGACAGACGAGGAGCGGGGGCGGGCGGCTGACATGGCGTTCGCCGAGAAGTACGGCATCGACCTGGACCACGACCGCCTGCGCTTCTACCTCCATCTCGACCCGCTCACGTGGGGCTGATCGATGGCGATCAGCGGGCGGACCAGAGGAAGATCCCGGCGATGTGGAGTCCGGCCAGGTAGATGGTCGCGGTCTTCTCCGGCAGGTGCACCCACTGGGTACCGGTCTGGGACTTGAAGGCGATCGCGTCGATCACCTCGCGGTTCCCTCCAGCGGCCGCCCCTGCTTCGGCGCCCGGTCCGGGAGCAACGGCTCGATCCGCGCCCACTGCGCATGAGCCAACGGCACACCCGGACCAACGCTCGACTGATCCGCTTGAGGACCAGGGCGCGCAAGGCTTGGAGTTCGGGATGAAGACAGTGGTTGCCCACAGTCGCCACTCGGCGGCTTCCTCCCCGGTGGGCGGGGTCTCGTGCTCGAAGGGCGATGTGCCGTCGGGGCGAGCATGGCGCTCCAGGAAGGTTCTGAAGGTACGAAGCGCTGTGGCCCAGCCGGTCGTCGCCCCGGCAGCGAAAGCCGTCAGCCGAAGAAAGGTGACGCAAAACCTTCGCTTTGCCGTGCCATGACTTTTTCTTGACCAGCAATTGCCGGTAGCGTCCAGCCCTGGTCGGTTGTCCCGATCAGGGCCGCCCCAACGTCCGAGGCATCCCGCGCCGCAGACGTATCCGTGCCCGGGCCACACAGGCGGCCCGGGCCGGCCCAGCACGTCATCTGCTCGTCGGCTCCCCGTGAGCCATTGGATGTCACCGGAGGATGTATGACCTCTCGAATAGCTGCCGCCATCGCCACCTGCGCGCTGAGTCTCGGTGCCCTCGCCTCGGGCGCAGGCGTCGCCACAGCAGCCCTGCCGGCCCCCGTCGCCGCACCTGCCGGCGACGCGCCGTCGCTCCAGCCGGCGATCAACGCGCGCGCCGCGGCCGTGGACCGGTGCAGCTACCAGGTGGTCCGCTCCCACGACTCCCGCTACGTCTACTCCGTGAGCGGGGTCTTCGGCGGCGGCGCCCGCGAGCTGACGCCCCAGAAGGAGGACTACGTAAGGATCTCCGACGACTGGCGCAAGGTCGTCCAGGTCGACGCGTGCGCGGGCGGTGGGGGCCAGGCCCCCACCGCGCTCCGCGTCACGGGGAAGCTGGGCAACCCGGAGAACTACGATCCGTCCGTACCGCGGACCATTCACAGCAACGACCTCAAGCCCGCCGCCTCTTCGGTGATTCCGAAGGCGCCGGTGCTGACGTCCGTCGACCGCCTCGACCCGGCCACCGTCCGCGTCACCTGGAAGCCCGCGCAGGGCAACCCGGACCAGGTCATCCTGATGGAGCGCAAGCCCTTCTACTCCAGCGAGATCGGCGTGTGGCATCCCTACACGTTCCAACGGAACGTCCAGGCCGGCGCCACCTCGATGGACCGCAAGCTGGAGCGTCACCCCGACATTCCTCCCGCGGACCGCTCGCACTCCTACTGGATGCGCGTGGTCAACGGCGGCTTCGTCAGCGACCTTCGTGCTGAGAAGCCGGTCACGATCGAGCCGTAACCGCCTGCCGATGCGTGCCGCGCTCTGCACCACGGTGGTGCCGCGCGGCCTTGGCTGACCGTCTGTCAGGGCCGGTCCCCGCCAGGATCGGGAGGTGTTACGGGAACGCGTAGCCGAGCATGGACTCCCTGGTGTGGCCCTCGCAGACGGTCGAGCTGGAGACGAAGTGGTCTCCGTTGGAGAGCCGGCCTGGCCATGACTCTCCTGATGCGCTTGGCGTGGTGGTGAACCGGCCCGTCCCTTCACCGTACGGAGAGAGATCCTGGAGCGGCGGTCTTACGTTGTCTGCCCGCCCACGGCTGGCCCGGGCATACCGCGACGTCAGCGGGACGGTGTTCAGCGCACGAAGTCGATCTCCGGGAAATGGCGCGAGGGGCCGTCGAGCAGGCTCCTGTCCCGGTGGCGCAGATGCTTGTCGAAGAAGGCTGCGACGTAGGTGCGCTGGACCTCGATGGAGCGATTGGGGTCGATCGTGCCGAGCGCCTGCTGCATGACTTCCGGGGTGATCCCGAATGCGCCCGGCGCCTGGGGGAACAGGACCTGGTTGTCGACGAAGGAGTTGTGCCCGGAACCGCGCAGCTTCAGGTCGAGCCGCTCTCCGTGCAGGTGTTCCCAGAGCCGCGCCCAGCTCCCGTCGGTGTTGCGGTTGTGGTGCTCGGAACTGAACAGCATGTAGGGGCGGTCGAGCCGCTTGTATTCCGACGAGCCGAAGAGCTGGCCGTCCAGGTTCACGCCGGCGTCGATCCTGGAGTCCGCGTGCATGGCAGCGGCCACCGATCCTCCGCCGAGGGAAGCGCCGAACATCCCGACGTGTTTCGTGCTCGCGGCCTGGGTCAGCCCGTGGGGGAGCGGCTTGTGTTCCACATCCGGGTTGTGGCCGCGGGCGATCTCGGCCAGCTGGTCGATGACGAAGTGGGTGTCCGCCGCCCGGACGTCGATCAAGTCGCGCGATTTGGTGCCTGGCGGCAGCATGCTCACCTCATGTCGCCCGCCAGGGAACACCACATCGCTGGTGTCGTGGGTGTGGTCGATGGTGACGACCAAGTAGCCGCGGCTGGCCAGGTCCTGAACCAGTGCCGTGCCCGTCGCACGGTTCCCACGCCCGCCGGGCGAGTAGAGCAGCACCGGCAGCTTGCCGGCTTTGCGGTCAACCGGGGCGCCGGTGTGCCCGGCAGTGGTGGGCAGGGTAACCCCGCCCGGCAGCACCTGCTGGCTGTTGGGGAGAAGTGCGGCGGGATAGCGGGAGGTGTGTGTGGCCGGGTACCACAGCGAGACCATCAACTCGCGCTGCTGTCCGGGCACCCACGGATCCATGCGTTTCGAGTCGCGCAGGTGGAGATCGACCGTTCCGACGCGATGGCGCCCGGTCGGGGCGGGGAGAGTCAGCTGGCCCGGGGCCGGCGCCACCTTCAAGGACGCCGTCCGGCGCGGGTGTGGCGCCGCGTCCAAGCCCACCGCCTGGCCCGGGGCTTGCGCCGCGTCGTCCAAGGCCACCATCTGGCCCGGGGCTTGCGCCGCGTCGTCCAAGGCCGCCGCCGTGGTCGTGGGCGCACTGGCGGTCTTCTCGGCGGCGGTGGCCGGCGCGACCGCGGCGCCCAGGGCGAGGGTCAGTAGTCCTGTGGTGCCGGCGACCCGCGTGCGCAACCGGCTCTGGCGCCTTCGGGCGTGTTTCATGGGCAGCCCCCTCCATGGTGGTGATCGCCACGTGAACCGGCGATCGGCTGGCGATCATCGTATAGGCAATTTGCCATGGTCGTGCCAACCCCGCTGATTGTCCGGGGAGTTATGCCCATGGCGGTTGGTGAGATGGGCGCTGCTGACGCGTCCAGAAAATGCAGGGTGTGACTTCGTACCCCGTCCGTTGCCCGGCCGCTGTGGCCGGCCATTTCCCTGGACGTATCCGTGCTGGGAACGGTCTGTCGGCGCTCGTGGAGTATGCCACCGAGGTGAGCGGCGTCGGGTGCCGATACGGACACGTGCGGGACAAATACCCCGGTGCGGCCGGTGGTAGTTGTCAAAGCCTGACAACTTGGCAGCCTCAGGGAACCAGTCGCAACAGCAAAGGCCGATGTCAGTGAAGGGGCGACGTGCGCTGCTGTTTCGTTGCCTCGGCGCGGTGGCTGACGGCGCGCTGCCCCCGGTCAGAAGGTCTCTGCGGAAGATGGCCGATTCATGCCATCGCCGGACGGTCGCCATCGGATCCAGAATTCGCTGGCGTTGCTTACGTTTTCACTGAGCGTTTTTGTTACGCGCCAGTTCGTGATCGCTGAGCCTTGCCGGCAACCCCCTGCGGGTTTGCGTATTCCTTGAGAAGGGGCGGTTTCAGGGGCGGTCTTGGGTGGACCCGCGACTGTGTGTGACGCGGCGAATGCGGATGGGAAACCTTGCAGGCAATCGCCCTGTTCGGCAGGGGTGTTGGGAATTACGCCACGCCGGGGCCGCACCGGGGAGGCATAAGCGACCTCTCCCAAGGGCGAGTTGAGCGCAGTTCCGGCGAGCCGGTATACAAGGACCCAGCACGAACGGACTTGTGATTATCCTGTGCTCCCAGTATTCCTACTGGTCGAGTTGTCGCACGGCCATTCCCCACATGCCGAGAGGACGCTGTCCTGCACGCTGTTTACCGCGCGCCCCGTCCGCACCGCACCCGACGCCGTGCCGACATGCCTCTGCTCGGAGGCGTCCGCCCACCGATCGCCGCACTGCTCTGCACCCTGCTGGCAGTTGCCGCGTTCACCGCACTCGGTCTCGGTACCGTTCACGAACAGGATGTCCCCCAGGCCTTACGCGACGCGGAACGTCAGATCGCTGAGGATGCCGCCGACACGGTCGGGACCTCCATCAACGCCAGAGCCACGGCAGTGCGCCGCGCTGCGGCCTCGGGCGCACCCGCGGGCAGCAGCACTCCGGTGGCACTCCTGCGCTCCCTTCTCCCGTCCGGGCACCCTGCGGGAGGCGGTGCGCTGCTCGACCCGCGCACTGGCAGGCCGCTGGCGGCCAGTGGCGAGACGGTGCCGCTGACCGGGGTGGATGTGCCGGCGCTGGTGCGGACCGGTACCGCGAACATCGCGCCCCGGCTGGCCTTTTCGGGCCGTGGCGAACCGCGGCTGTTGCTCTTCGCCCGGGTGGCCGCCCCCGCTTCGGACGCCAAGCAGGACGAGAACCACGATCAGGCAGGAGACCTGAGGGAGGATCAGGGCGCGGAAGCACGCGAACTCCTGCTTGTCGTCTCGGAAAAGGTCGCTGCTCCAGCGGTGTACGGAGACGGACGCACCGGCCAACTGGCGGACCGGAACGGAAAGGTGCTTGCCACCGCCGCCACCACCGGCGCTGCCCTGGCACCCCGTACCGACCACCGTGCTCTGCCTGCCGCTGCGGCGAACGCCGCGAACGCCGGTCTCGCCACCGGCGACGTCTCGGGCAGCGAGCTCGGCGACGGTCACAAAGGGCTGCGCAGGGTCATGGGGTGGGCATCGGTCGCCGCGACGGACGGCAAGGACGACACCTCCGGCCTGGGGCTGACCGTTCTCACGGCCAGGGATGTGCCGCCGGCCAAGGAGGGAGCCGACCATACGTGGTTTGCCCTCGTGGCCGCGGGTGCGCTGGTGGTGATCACCGTGCTGGTCACCCTGGTGCTGTGGGGCAGCATGCAGCGTCCGCTGCTGCGGTTGCATCTGTCCGCTGCCCGGCTGGCCAGGGGTATCGGTGAAACGCCCAGTGACCGCGAGGAGTTGGCGCGGCCGGTGCCGGTTGCCGCGTTCGGCGAGCCCGGCAGGGCCGGCAGGGCGCTGGAGTCGATCCGCCGCCAACTGCTCGGCGAGACGGGACCGGAGCCCGTGCGGCCGGTGCGGCGCCGCCCCGGTGTCCGGGCGCTGGTCCTCGTCTGCGCACTCGTGATCGCCGCGTGGGGGATACCGCTGCTGTTCCTGCTCAACCGCGTACCGGCAGCCAAGGCCGTACCGGCAGCCGCCGTCGCCGACCAGCAGGCACGCACCGAGGCCGCCGCTGACCGGGTGCGGCGGTCCCTCGGCCGGAGCTGCACCGACCTTGCGACGGCGGCGTCAGCCCTCTCCGGTGCGCCACGCGAGCGGGCGGCGGAGGTACTGCGGCGCGAACGGGCCGACCACCCCACGTTCCGGTCGCTGTATGTGCTGGACCGCACCGGAGCCGTCGTGCTGCGGGTGGGCAGGCAGCCCCTGCGCACCCTCGCCCATGCGCCGACCGGCGACGGAATCACCCAGGTCAACACGTCGGGCCCGATCCCCGCGATCGCCGCCTACGCCCAGGTCCCGGCGGCCCGGAAGGCCAGGAACACCAAGGACGCCGCCCCGGCGGTCGTCGTCGCCGAGATCGGCGTGAACGCGCTGAACTCCCTGGTTGAGCGTCAGGGGCTCGGCAGTGTGTGGCTGACCGACAAGCGCCACAGAGTGCTCGCGGCGAGCGCCGGCTTCCAGGCCTTCCAGTCTCTTCCCCACCGGGGCCTCACCCGTCTGGCGGCCAGGACCGAGGCAGCACCTGGAAGCGCGGGCAGCCCGGCATCGGCCGTACTGCACACGGGGACGGCCCCGGGCGAGGGCCCGTCGGTCGCGGCCGCAGCGCCACTGGCGCAGAAGGGGCCCCTCGCCGGACTCGGTTGGCAAGTGGTCTCCGCCGAGCCTGCCGCAGCGCTCAAACTGGCGGCATTTCAGCTGCAAGCGCGCACCATGCTGGCCGGTCTGCTCGCCCTGTCCGTGGGCGTCGCATGCCTGAGCTGGCTGCACATCGTGGTGGTCAGGCCGCTGCGCGCCGTCACCCGATGCGCGGAGCGACTGGCCGGCGGTGACCGCCGCACCGTCCTGTACCCGGTTCACCACGACGAGTGCGGCTCGGTCACCCGCAGTCTGGAACTGCTCCGGCAGGCGCTGGTGGAGAGGGACCGCGGCGGCGGGCGAGCTTACGCGGCCTCTGTCCCTGCCCCATCGTTCCGAAGCGGCGGCCCGCCGCAGCAGTGAAGGACCAACTGACGTGCTTTTTCTCTATGTTGTGCTGCTGTTGAGCTGTGCCGTGCTGCTGGTCGCCGGCGTGCTGGAGCAGCGGCGCCATTACGCCGCGCTGGCGCAGGTCCCCACTCGGGTGCTGGTCAACGGCATTCGCGGCAAGAGCTCGATCACACGGCTGTGCGCGGGGGCGCTGCGCGGGGGTGGGCTGGTCACCGTGGCCAAGACCACCGGCACCGCTGCCCGGTTCATCCACCCGGATGCCACCGAGGAACCGGTGTACCGGAAGCTGGGCATCGCCAACGTCGTGGAGCAGATCGGCATCGTCCGGCGCGGGGCGGCCTACCGGCCGGACGCTCTGGTGATCGAGTGCATGGCGGTGACGCCTGCACTTCAGGAGATCAACCAGGAGAAGCTGATCCGTTCCACGATCGGCGTGCTGTGCAACGTTCGCGAGGATCATCTCGCCGAAATGGGACCGACGTTGGACGATGTGGCCCGCTCGTTGTCCCGGTCGATGCCGGTCGGCGGGGTCTGTGTCACCGCCGAGCGGGAGCGGCTGCACATTCTCCAGGAGGAGGCGGACAAGCGGAGGTGCCGCCTGATCGCGGTGGATCCGGAGTCGGTCACGGATGAGGAGCTGCGCGGGTTCAGTTGGTTCACTTTCAAGGAGAACGTCGCCATCGCGCTGACAGTGGCCGAACTGCTCGGTGTCGACCGGGCCACCGCACTGCGCGGTATGTGGGACGCGCCGCCGGACCCCGGTGTGCTCTCCGTCGAGCGCTATCGCACACCGGACGGCAAACGACTGCGCTTCGCCAATGTCTTCGCCGCCAACGATCCCGAGTCGACGCTGATGAACGTCCGTCAGCTGGAGGAACTCGGTGCGATCCGCCGTCCGCTGAACGTGGTCATCAACTGCCGCCCGGACCGGGTCGAACGCAACGGGCAGATGGGAGCGATCGTCCCCGACCTGGACCCGGAGACGGTCTTCCTCATCGGGCATCCGGCCAAGAGCGCCCGCGACGGCATCCCGTCGGGCTGGTCGGGTCGGGTGGTGGACCTGGGCGGCGACCGGCGCGACGCACAGGAGCTGACCCGCGCTGTCCTTGACGAACTGGGGCCGGATTCCTCGCTGGTGGCCGTCGGCAATATCCACGGCCAGGGAGAGCTGCTTCTGGAGCACCTCGGCAAGCTGCTCCCTGACGACGCCGACGAGCCGCTTCCGGTCGCGCACCCGCCCGAGCCGGAGCCGTACAGCTGGGTGGCCTCGCTGAACCGCGCCGTGCCCGGCCCGCATAC
The DNA here is from genome assembly GCF_000829715.2 of Streptomyces lydicamycinicus. Taxonomy (NCBI): domain Bacteria; kingdom Bacillati; phylum Actinomycetota; class Actinomycetes; order Kitasatosporales; family Streptomycetaceae; genus Streptomyces; species Streptomyces lydicamycinicus. The sequence continues at coordinate 782,612 of NZ_BBNO01000007.1, forward strand.
CCCGAGCCCCGCCTCCGCCCATGCCGACGCCCTGTACCAGCCGACAAGGAACTCGCTGTGATCCCCGTCAACGTCACTCCGCAGACCATCGCGCTGGGGATAGCCCTCGGACTGGTCTTCTCACTGGTCTGCTATCTGACCACCAACCTCTCTCCCGGCGGCATGATCACCCCCGGCTGGCTGGCGCTGACCCTCGTCACCGATGTCGTCCGGGCCGCAATGGTGATCGGCGTCACCGCGCTCACCTTCCTCGCGACCAAGGTCCTTCAGCGCCATGTGATCCTTTACGGGAAGCGGCTGTTCGCCGCCGTGGTCCTGTCCGCGGTGCTGCTCCAGACCACGGTGCTGCTCGCGCTCCAGCACGAGTTCCCGCTCCTTTACACCGCCCAGACCCTGGGCTTCATCGTGCCCGGCCTCATCGCGTACCAGTTGGTCCGCCAACCGCTGGCCGCCACCGTGATCTCCACAACGGCGGTGACCCTCGGCACGTATGTGGTGCTCGTCGCCGGGCTGCTGCTGGGGGCGCTGCCCATCGGCTGATCTCGCCGTTCCGCCCGCGTCCGCCGCGCCCGTCCGCACGTCGAAGAGGTCATCATGGGCACCGTCCCCACCCCGCGCCGCCGGCCACCAAGGGCGAGCGCCCGGCCGCGCGACGCCCTACGGCGACGGCTTCCACGCCCGAGGTGACGCAGGGACCGCCGCCTGTGAAGCCTACGAACGATCCCGTTCCCCAGCCCGACGTCCCATGAGAGACCCCGCCATGGCTACGACCGCCCTCGCCCGGAACTCCGTCGACCGCCGTCGGCGCACCACCGGGTTCCGTCAACATCTCACCGCGGGCTGGGAGTTGCCCGCGCTTCTGCTGATCCTGGCCCTTGCCACGGTGCTCTACGCCTGGGGCATCGACCGGTCCGGGGTACAGCCGTACTACAGCGCGGCCGCGCGGTCGATGGCGGCGAACTGGCACGCCTTCGTCTTCGGCGGGCTCGACCCGAGCGGCTCGATCACCGTGGACAAGATCCCCGGTGCGCTGTGGCCGCAGGCCCTTTCCGTCAAGCTCTTCGGACCGTACAACTGGGCGGCGGTACTGCCGCAGGTACTGGAAGGCGTACTGGCCGTCTGGGCGCTGCACCGGATCGTCCGTGCCTGGGCCGGCCCACGGGCAGGGCTGCTCGCCGCGCTGGTACTCACGCTCACCCCGGTCACCGTCGTACTCGACCGGCACACGATCCCCGACACCCTGCTCGTCCTGCTGCTGGTCCTCGCCGCGGGATCGTTGCAGAAGGCCGTCTCCACCGGGAGGCTGCTGCCGCTGCTCCTCTGCGGGACATGGGTGGGGCTGGCCTTCCAGGCCAAGATGCTCCAGGCGTGGCTCGTCCTGCCGGTCTTCGCCGCCGTGTACCAGATGGCAGCGCCCGGCTCCCGGTGGAACCGGGCCTGGCGGCTGCTCCTCGCCGGGGCAACCGCACTCGTCGTCTCCTGTTCCTGGCTGCTGCTGGTGTGGGCGACCCCCGCACCGGACCGTCCCTACATCGACGCGACCACCAACAACAACCCCTTCACCCTGGTCTTCGGCTACAACGGGCTGAGCCGCTTCGGCCACGACCCGAACGCGCTGGGCGCCGTCGCCGGCACCGCGGCAAGCCGCACCACCGAGAACACGGGGTGGACCATGCTGGTCAACCAGAGCGTGGGCCCGCAGATCGCCTGGCTCCTGCCGCTCGCCGTACTGGCCTTGGCGCTGGGAGTGTGGTGGCGCGCCGGACAGCCGCGCACCGACGGGCCGCGGACGGGCTTCCTGCTCTGGGGCGGCTGGCTGGCGGTTCACGTCGTGGTCTTCAGTAACTCCAACGGCAACCACGGCTACTACACCGCCGTACTGGCCCCGGCCCTCGCCGCGCTGACCGGTGGCGGAGTCGCCCTCTTCTGGGCCGAGTACCGCGCCGGTGGCCGACGTCGAGCGGCGCTGCCCCTCGCCATCGGGCTCACGGCGCTGTGGGCCGTGGCAATCCAAGGCCGGCACATCGAATTCGCGCCCTGGCTGCTGCCGATGGTGCTGATGCTCGCTCTGTGCGGGACCGTCGGCCTGTGCACCCGCGGACCACGCACCACGCGACGGGCGGTGCACAGTGCCCTGGCAGCCTCCGTGGCGTCCATACTGCTCGCCCCGGCGGTCTGGGCCACCTCCTGCTTGAACCCGCGGTACGCCGGCTCAACGCTGTCGCCGCTGGCCGGACCGGTGGGACCCGACTACCGCGACCGGCCCCACCATCGGGTCACGTTCCGGCGGTACCCCTTGAGCCAGCCGTCCGCGCGTGACACCGCACTGCTGAACTACCTTTCCGCGCACCGTTCCGGGGAGAAGTACCTGCTCGCCACCCAAGCCGCCTACGGTGCCGAGCCGCTGCTGCGCGCCACCTCCCAACCCATACTGGTCATGGGCGGCTTCACCGGCCTGACCCCCTATCCGGCCACACGACACCTCAGTGACCTGGTCTCCACCCACCAACTGCGCTACGCCCTGCTGACCACGCGCCGCCCGCCCACACCGGCATCGTCCTGGGTGAAGAGGAACTGCACCCCCATCTCCCCAAGCGCCTACGGTCGAACCTCGGAGGGCAGCTTTACCCTCTACGACTGCGCTCGACGAGCCAACTGACCTGCGATGACCCGGCGCCCACTAGTTCGCCGCCTGTTCCTCCACACCTACAACCACCACCGCAGCCACACCGCACTCGCAGGCCAGCCACCCATCAGCCGCGTGAACAACGCTCCGGGGCAGCACACCTAGGCCGAATGCCGTGCGATGGCGTGCCGGGTGCGGCACGCTGAGCGACTCTGGCCGGGCTGGACACGAGCGGTCCGGGCTGGAGGAGCGAGGGCATGGATGTGAAGCAGGTCGGTGCGGACACGCAGGAGATCCGTATCGCCACCGCGATGACGGGAGGCGTGAGCCTCGCGATCTGGATGGGCGGTGTCGCCCGCGAGCTGAATCTGCTCCAGCAGGCGGCCTGGCGGCGGTACCCGGCGACCGACCACCCGTTCGAATCCGAGCTCGGAGTGCCGACGCGATGCGACGGCAGGGTGAGAGACCTCTATGTCCGCCTCCTCAATCTGCTCGACGTCACGGTCAGCATCGACATGCTGTCCGGAACGAGCGCAGGAGGAATCAACGGGGCACTGCTCGGGCTGGCACGGGCGAACTCGCTCGACCTGGGTGACCTGCGCGACTTCTGGCTGACATCCGGCTCCTTCGAGACCCTGCTGCGGGACCCGAAGGAGTCCAAGCCGCCCTCGCTGCTTCAGGGCGACGGCGTGCTGTTCAAGGACCTGCTGGCGGGGATCGGGCAGCTGAAGGCGGCGGATCGGCACTTCCAGGCGCCCGCCCTGCCCGACGGAAGCGCACGGAAGACCAAGCTCTTCATCACCACCACCCTGCTCACGGGGGAGACGAGCCGGTTCACCGACAGTCTGGGGACCCTGGTCCAGGACGTGGACCGGCGAGGTCTGTTCGTATTCGACGAGGAACAGCTCACGGGCCCCGACCGCAACGACCTGGTGGCCCTCGCGGCGCGTTGCAGTGCCTCCTATCCCGGCGCCTTCGAGCCCGCGTTCGTTCCGTACGAGAAAGAGATCCCCGCTTCCGGCGCCAAAGTCCCCAGGCACCCCGCGATGGGGAAGTTCGTGAACATCACCCGTGATCACTGGGTGGCCGACGGCGGCCTGCTCGCGAACCGCCCGATCGGCCCACTGCTGCAATCCATCTTCGACCGCCCGGCCGAACGCCAGGTCAGACGGGTGCTCCTGTACGTCGTCCCGTCCCCCGGCGAAACACCCGACCCGCGCGAAGCGCCTCAGGAGAAGGAATCCTTCGACGCCCCCTGGACCTTGGGTGAGGCGCTGCTCAAGGACCTCGGCGGCGTCCTCGGCCAGAGCATTCAGGCGGACCTGACAGCCCTGCGCCGCCACAACGAGCGGGTCGATTCGATCCGTGACACCCGGCTGCGGATGACGGAGATCGGCGTACGGTGCCGCTCCATCGGCCGCCTGCTCACCAAGGAGATGCTGACCGACTACCGCGCACGCGAGGCCGTCTGGCTCGTCCGGCCTGTCATCGCTTCACTCATGCGGGCCGTGACGACGATGCCGAAGGAACGGATGCCGAAGGCCTGGCTCAAGGCGCTCGAACCGGGGCTCAGCGCGGAGCAGGTCTGCCGGGACGCGGCCGCGGCGGCGGTCTCCGCCGAGTGGATCCATCCCCGGCCGGGAGACAGCGCCCGGCTGGCCAAGTTCGGGCGACCCGCATTCGACGGTGCCAAGGCCACGGTCCTGGCGATGCTGCAAGCGGCGTACATCAGCAGGCCGGACGCCTGGACCCAACTGTCGGCACTGACCCGCCGGACACACGAAGCCTTCGTCACCAAGGCGCGGCCGGACACAGACGCTCTCGTCGACGAGACGCTGAGGGCTCTTGAGGGGACCGGCTGGCCCGCTCTCCCCGAGGTGGCCAAGACCGTTGCCCAAAAGTACGAAGCACAGCTGAGGGCACCTGCCAATCCCTCCGAGGGATCGCTCCAGGACGGCTGGGAAAAGCTGGCGGCGATCGTGGGCGACCTGCGCTTGCTCATCGGCGACGACGACGGCGCGCCGCCGGCCACGGAGCGTCCCTTCGGACGGAAGACGGCAGTGGAGCGACAGCGGAGCGCCTCGCGGGAGCTCAGGTGCTACCTGCAATTCCTCCGCGAAGACCTCGGAGCCGTCCCGACCTATCTGCTCGACCTGCACGTCGCTACGCGTTCCGTGCTGCCCGTCGACGTGGAGGTGGAGCAGCCTGTCGAGCTCATCCAGGTGAGCGCGGACACCCGCAGTATTCTCGCCCCGAATCGGGTCACGGCGGCCGCCAAGCTCAACGGAATGCAGCTGCATCACTTCGGGGCCTTCTACAAGCCCTCGTGGCGGGCGAACGACTGGACCTGGGGCCGACTGGACGGCGCCGGCTGGCTCGTCCACATGCTGCTCGATCCTCGGCGTGTCCAACAGCTCGCCGAAAAGTCACCCGCCCCGCAAGGGGAACGGAGCCTCTGGTTCTACGAGGAACTGCGCCTGAACGTGCTCGATGGCATGGAGCCGGCGGGCTGGCCGGTGCAGAGGTCGGGCGAGCCCGCGATCCTGCTCACCGCCGACAGGGTCCGGGATGAGCTGAAGTATCTCGACGACCCTGCCCAGCCCGTACCGGCCGGCCTCCCGTTGACCTCCCTGTGGGTGGCACTGCGCTGGCAGGAGTGGATCGCCGCGAATGAACTGCCGGTCGTGGCACAGCAGATGCTCAGTACGCCCGCCACCCGGCACGACCCATGGGCCAGAAAGGTGCTCGATGAGGCCGGGAGCCTGGACAGAGCGCTGGCGGCGGCTCAGGCAGCCACCTCGGCCGCCGTGAGCCGCAACTGGAGCCGGCAGCAGCGGAAGCTGATCGACTCCGCGCGCGAGCCCGGTGCGGCAGTAGAGCCCGTGAACGCGCAGGCGGTGGCCGCGACCCTCGCCACCTGCCCGGTCCCGGACGAAACACTCGCCAAGGAGCTGGGCCAACCACTCTTCACACGCACGGTCACCAAGGCCCTGGCCACGGCGACCGGCGCCCTCACCGGATTCAAGGAGCCACCGGCGTCGGTCAAACCCTTCTTCTCGTCCGCCCGCACCGTCACGATGATGTCCTACCGGGCGGCCGGCCTCACCAGCGGCTCGCCCCGGGTGCTGACGGTCCTCGGGCTGGTCTTCATGGCCTTGGCGATCTGGGCGATGAACGGGGGCGGCGCCCTCCTGGGTCTCACCGCGGTGGTACTCCTGGCCATCGGATCCTTGCTCATCGCTCTGGCCGCCTGGGGCCTGAGCAGACGGCTGCTACCGGCCTTCCTGACCCTGATACTGGTCGCCCTGATCGTGATCGGTGCGACAGTCAAAAGGCAATGGCTGTTCGGGAAGAAGGCCGAGGAGCCCCCTTGCTGCGGCGCCGAGCCCAAGGCCGACGTCGGCTGGGTCGGAAGGAATGTGCTCCCCTGGCTACAGGAGTCTCCATGGCATCCCCTGATCATCTTCGCCGGGCTGGTCGTGCTGAGCGTGCTGATCAGCGGTGCGATCGGCAAACTGGCGAAGATCGTCCGGCGACGGCGGACGGAACGATGACGAAGTCCCTCGTCAGGCACCGCGCCGGCAGACACCGCACGGGAGCGGTGGCCTGAACAGCAAGTTCACCGCGCCAGACGGCCACGTCACATGTCCGGAGCATCGGGCATCCGAATGACTCACCACACGGAGCCGGGCCCACAGGAACTCACTGGGCCCGGCTCTCTGTGGATCACAGCGAGGTGGCAGCGCCTCGGTTGTGGATGGATCGGTACGTCGCTGTACCACCGACATCCGCCACGACCGCCGGACAGGCCGCGCATGCTGCCGCACCCCGCTGCGAGAACCAGCGGCAGTCACGGCGGATACCGCAGGTCGGGAGCGATCGGTCCTCGTCCGCCGTCGCCAGCCGGAGGCGGGCTCGCTCGGCCTCGTCCGGTTCGTCCAGAAGATGGTCGATGACGTCACAGGCGCTGCCTGTCCACTGAGGGCAGCCGCCCTCAGCACACGGCCCGGTGAACCGGTAACGGCTCTCCGGTCTGCCGGATGCTTCCAGCCGGTCGGCGAACTTCTGGTCGACGGACACCGGCACAGGGAGATAGGCCAGTCGCCCGGCATCAGTCATCACACCGAGCAGGGAGACACCAGGCGTACACGAGGCACTCGGACAGGCTCGCGGTGAGCCGGAGCAAGGCCCCGCCCCGCCCGCCCCACCGTGACTCATCGGTCGATCCCAGCCTCCGAGAAGGCGAACTCCTGGAGCTCCTCGATCACGCCGTCAATCGGCCTGCCGTACCAGCGGATCCTCGGGTCCAGGCGCACCCCCACGGCATCGCGCGGCACGAGGCCGCCCAGCGCCAGCGCGCCGGCCTGGGCGATCGCCCGGCTGACCTGTTCCTGCTGCTCCTCAGTGAGGTCCACGCCGGTGACGACGAACTTGAACTCATTCTTGCTGTTGGTCTTCATGACACTCCTTCACGGCAGAAGGTGAGAGCGGCCCGGGGGATCGGCTACTGCTTGAGGATGACCGGCGGCTTGCGCGGATCCTTCGGGTCCGGCGGGCCGGCACCGACCGAGTACGTGATCAACGCCGGCGGTGCGATCGGCGCACCACCAGGTAGCTCCTGGCGAACGACGATGCTGAGGTCGTCGCCGGAGGATTGAGGTCCAGAGGTGGGTGGTCCAGAAGTGGGTGGTGAGTTCAGGGGCAGACCGGCCCTCCCGTCGTCAGACCGCTCGCCAGTGTTTCTGTCGCGCTCGAACCGGAGGGTTTCTGCACCGGGGCACGCGGCGACGATCACCCGGCTGGCGCACTCATTGCCACTCGGAGAACGGAGCGTCGAGTGAGCCCCCTGCTCTGGGGCCCTTCGGCCCCCACACCGCGCCGAACAGCCCCTGCACCGGTCACCGTCCGCGTGTGCACTCTGGTGGTGACCGGCTGGTGCAAGGCCGGTGGCCGCACGTCGTCGGCGAGATCCGGGAGAAACCGCCATGACCACCACGCCACTTCTCAGTGTTCTTCCCGCCGACGGGCGCGAACGCCTGATGCAGTTCGCCCAGGAGGTGTCGTTTCCGGCAGGTACGCGGCTCTTCGAGGAACACGGGTCCGCCGACCGGTTCTGGATCATCCGCACCGGTTCGGTGAATCTCGACATCCAGGTAGCGGGCGGGCGGTCGGTGGTTGTCGACATGCTGGGCCACGGTGACCTGGTGGGCTGGTCATGGGTGGTGCCGCCGTATACCTGGCGTATGGGAGCGGAGGCATTCACCCCCCTCCGGGCGTACGAATTCGATGCGACGGCGGTACGTGCACTCTGTGAGGCGGACCCGGACCTCGGCCTCGCAGTGACCCGTAGCGTCCTCGGTGTGGTCGCACGCCGTCTTCAGGCCACACGGCTTCGTCTCGCCGATATGTGCGGGCCCGGAGCAAGCAGCATGCCGGCACCCTCGTGAAGGCAGCCAGGCGACGCTCTCCGTACATGCCCGGGACACGGAGTGCTTCGACGGCTGCTGCAAGGAGAGCCGAGCGACCCACCCGTCCCACTCCATCCGGCCCTGCTCCCCGACGGCTGACGCTGCAACGATGACGTAGCGGGCACTTCTTCGCTGATCTGGGAAGGCGGTGGGGACGATGGTGCGCCCCCTGGTCGTCGGCGTCGACGGATCGGATGCGAGTTTCCTGGCGCTCGACTGGGCCGTGGACGAGGCTGCCCGCCACGCACTGCCGCTGCGTCTGGTGTATGCCTCCCGGTGGGAGCGTTACGAGGACACGGCGCTCGGGCTGAGCCTGAAGCGTCCTGCCGGGGAAGTACTCGCCGACAACATCGTCGGGGCCGCGGTCGAACGCGCCAACCTGCGCAACGCGGACGTCAATGTCTCCACACAGGTCCTGGGGGACGACCCGGAGTCCGTGTTGCTGCGTGAATCCGACCATGTGTCCGCGGTGATCGTCGGCTCGCGCGGTCGCGGCGCGTTCACCGGCCTGTTGCTGGGATCGGTCGGACTGGCAGTCGCAGGCCGGGCCCATTGCCCCGTGATCGTCGTACGCGGAGACAAGGCGGGGCTCGCAGGGACGCATGAGCGCGTCCTGCTTGGCGTCGGCGACTCGGCCAAAGGCTCGGAAGCCGTCCGATTCGCCTTCCAGGAAGCAGCAGCCCGTGGCTGCGCCCTCGATGCCGTCCGCGCCTGGCGCTGTCCCGCGCACGAGAGCACCGACCACCCGCTGCTGCCCGGGGATCCGGAGCGCTACCACGAGGGCCGGGCATCGGCCGTGCTGGACGAGGCGCTGGAGGAGACGGCCGGTGAGTTTCCGACGGTGCGGGTACGGCGCGTCACGGTTGAGGGCCCGGCCCACAAGGTGCTGCTGCAGCGCTCCGCCGCCGCGGATCTGCTGGTGATCGGAGCACACCGCCGTGACAGCCATCTGGGGCTCCAACTGGGGCGTGTGGCGCACACCGCTCTGCACCACGCGGAGTGCCCCGTAGCGGTCGTGCCTCAGCCGGCGTGAACGCAGTCAGACGGTCCAAGGGGTCGTCACGGGCCGGGACCTGACCGTACGCGGGCTTGCGGCGCAGGCCAGTGCGGCCACTCCGGTCGGTGACGGGATGACGGGATGACGGACTATGAAAACTCGCGCGTCCGACCGGCGTCAGTCCTCAACTCCTCGTCCTCATGAGGTGGTTGCCCTTGGTGCATGCGAGCCCATGACGCGAATGCGCCGGCCGGTGATCCGCGTCGGGTGGATGGCGATCCATTGGTGACGGCCGTCGCCCACCCAAGGGCAGGTGTGCGCATGCTCCTCCAGACGGCGGGACGGTGTCAGCGGCGGTCGTGGCTCGCCCAGGGGTTGCGGCTGCGGTCATGGGGCGGCGGGCCCGTTCAGGACGACCTTGAGCGCGCCGCTGTCGGCCGGGGTGGAGAAGACGTCGTAGGCCTCTTCCATATGCTCAAGGGGGAACGTGTGGGTAACCAGCGACGACAGGTCGAGCCGTCCCGCTGACGCCATCCGCAGCAGCACCGGGGTCGTGCAGGTGTCCACGAGCCCGGTGGTGATGGTCACGTCCTTGATCCACAGATCTTCGAGGTGCAGCGTTGCCGGCTTTCCATGGACGCCGATGTTGGCGATGTGTCCGCCAGGGCGTACGACGCGGGTGCACAGCTCGAAGCTCTCCGGCACCCCTACCGCCTCGATGGCGACATCGGCACCGAACCCGTCGGTGAGGTCCGAAATCAGGTCTTCGGGGCCCTCCGAGGCCTTGACGATTGCGTCCGCTCCGAGCTGACGAGCCGCCTGTAGACGGGGCTCGGCCAGGTCGACGGCGATGATCCGGGCGGGGGAGAGGAGCCGCGCCGTGATGATGGCAGCCAGCCCGATGGGCCCCGCACCGATCACGGCGACGGTGTCGCCCGGCCGGACGGCCCCGTTCAAGACCCCCACCTCATAAGCCGTGGGGAAGATGTCGGCCAGCATGACCGCGTCGTTGCTCGCCACGGAATGCGGCAGGGGATGGACGGACAGGTCGGCGAAGGGAACGCGTACGTATTCGGCCTGGGCCCCGTCGATCAGGTGCCCGAGCACCCAGCCGCCGCCTCCCAGGCACTGGCCGTACCGCGCTTCCTTGCAGAAGCGGCAGCGGCCGCAGGCGCAGATGCACGAGACCAGCACCCGGTCGCCCGGCCGGACGGTCCGTACGTCACCGCCGACCTCCACGACCTCGCCGACGGCCTCGTGCCCCAGCACCGTGCCCGTTGCCACGTCGGGCACATCGCCTTTGAGGATGTGCAGGTCCGTGCCGCAGATCGTGACGGCGTCGACGCGGACGACGGCGTCGGCGGCGTCCTTGATGCCAGGATCCGGGACCTGGTCCCAGGAGGACTGTCCGGGCCCGTGATAGACGAGTGCCTTCATGATGCGCATCTCCCTGCACGAGGAAGGTGAGTTGCCTTCATGGCCAGCCTCGGGCTGAGTGCGTAGGCGGCACATGGGCCGGTCGGCCCCGACGCGGGGTGCATCGGCCCCAACAACACTCCACGGTGCCTCCCCACGGGGCGTGCTGTGCCATGGGATCAGTCGTGAGGGACGATCGCTACCGGACACGGGGCGTGGTGCACGGCTGCCTGTACGACGTGGCCGATGCGAGGGGGCAACAGGCGGCCGCGGTGCCGACGGCCGACCATCAGCAATTCCGCGTTCGCGGTGCCGTGCAGAAGTGCCGGCGCCGGACTCTCCAATATCACCTGCTCGTCGACGTGCACGTCCGGAAACTTCGCCCTCCACGGGCGCAATGCCGCAGCCAACTCGTCTCGTGCGATCTGAGCCGATTCCTCGGCAGCAGTCCGGTCCACTCCGCCGCCGCGGTTGTAGGCGTACGCAGACAGATGTCTGCCGTGCACGGCGCGCAGCGCGACGGCCCGCCGGGAGGCGGTTTCGAAGGCGAAGGCCAGCAGGCCGTCGCAGGCGGCGTGCAGACTGACGCCGACCGTTACATTGCCGCTTCCGATACTGGGCGGGGTGTCCGGCTGGGCACGGACAAGAATCGTCGGGATGGCGGTGCGGGTCACCAGCTCCAGACCGATCTCTCCCAGGGTGAAGCGTGCGGCGGCGCCCAGGCCTCGCGAGCCGAGAACCAGCAGGTCCGACTGTTCAGCCGCCTTGGCCAGGGCGTCCAACGGGTCTCCGCGGACCAAGCTCACGTCCACCGGAAGGTCCGGGTGGGACGATGCCACCGCTGCCTGAGCCTCCTCGGTGATCCGGTGCGGCCAGTGGTCCTCTTCCGCTTCCGTGGGCGGCGCGCCGGTTGGCTCCCGGCCGAGCAGGATCCAGGCGTGCAGAAGCCGCAGCCGCGCCTTGCGCAACTCCGCCTCCCGCGCCGCCCACAGCGCGGCGGACAGGGACTGGAGGGTGCCGTCCAGACCGACCGTGATGAGGTCCTTCATGAGCGTGCTGCGCTCCCTTCGGCCGAGCCGGCGACGATGGCCGGCTTCAGGTCTTCGGAGACCGAGACGACGCCGTCGACGCCGGCGCACATGCGGACAAGAACGGGGGTCAGGAGAGGATCGTCCACGGAGCCGTGCAGTGCCACCTTCCCCTGGACGACGTCGGCGGCCACGCCTGCCGCGCCGAGACGGGCAGTGCGCCCGATGATCTCCCGAGAGATCTCCTCCTGGATCGCCTTGTCCTGGCGGAGGAAGACGCGCAGCAGATCGCTGCGGCTGACGATGCCCAACAGCACGTCCGTCTCATCGACCACGGGCAGACGCTTCACGTTCTGTGCCTCCATCAGCCGTGCCGCCTCCACCACGGTCCATTCCGGATGAGCGCAGACGGCCGGAGCGGACATGAGCTCGCCGGCGGTGCGCCCCTCGGCCCGGGCCCGCTCCCACGCCTCAAGGTGGGGCAATGGTGTCCTGCCGGAGAGATCGGGCTGGTCAGCCGCCTTCCGCAGCAGGTCGGCCTCGGAGACGATCCCAGCCGGCCTGCCGAGGCTGTCGAGTACCGGCACGGCACTCACCGCGTTGTCCGCGAGGATCTGCGCGATGTCCTTGAACGGCGTATCGAGCTCAACGCTCACGACCTGCCTCGTCATGAGCTCACCTATCGTGCGGTGCTCCATCTCCGGCTCCCTTCACCGTGGCGGACCACGCATCGCTCCACTTCTTCAGCGTGGCCGGAGCAGGGGCCGTCCCGGCATGAGCCACTCGGCCCCATCGGCCCGCCGGCAGGCCCGAAAGGCCCGAGTGGCCTGAGGCAAGGGACCTATGGCCCCTGACACGACCAGATCGGCCCCGCAAGGCTGAAGGAGCCCACCGATCCACCGTCCGCCCCGTCCTGGAGGCCCCGGTGTTCACCCAGACCCTCGACGACACGCTGGTGAAGACCCTCGTCGCCGACGCCGTCATGGCGCCGTCCATGCACAACGCCCAGCCCTGGCACTTCAGCTACGCCCGCGGCAGCCGTACGTTCACCCTCTCCGCCGACCTAGAGCGCGCGATGCCGCACGCCGACCCCACGACCCGAGCCCTGCACCTGGGCTGCGGCGCCGCGCTGCTGAACCTGCGAGTGGCCGCATCTCACGCCGGGCATCGCACCTCAACGACCCTCCTCCCCGACCCGCACGCCCCGGCGTGCCTGGCCGCCGTGCGGCTGGACGACCCTCATGAGCACATGGACGAGTCCCTCCCCGGCCTCCATCCCGCCCTCCGCAACCGCCACACCAGTCGCTCCCCCTTCACGGAACGCCAGATCCCGGAGAACATCCGCGCCACTCTCGCCGAGACCGCGGCCCGAGAAGGGGCACAGCTGAGCTTCCTCACCACCCCGCACCGCGAGACCGTGCTCGACCTGATCATGCATGCCGAGGGCTACAACCGGATGGACGACGGCCGCGATGCCGAACAGCGCCGCTGGACCCACGACACCGCGGCCGAACCAGCGGTCGACGACGGCATCCCGGACTACGCCTTCGGACCCCGCAAGCGCACCGGCTCGGCCCCTCTCAGGGACTTCGCCGGCCGGGGCACCGTGCCCGACCGCGCCTACGCCGACTTCGAGGAACGCCCCCAACTGGCAGCGCTCAGCACCGTGGGCGACACCCCGGCCGACTGGCTACGCGCCGGTCAGGCGTTGGAGCGGGTCCTGCTCCTGGCCACCCTCCAAGGGCTCGCCAGCTCCTTCGCGACGCAGCCCGTCGAATGGCCGGATCTGCGATGGATCCTGCGCGACCCGCAGTCCGGCACCGGTTATGTGCACATGATCCTGCGCCTGGGGTACGGCCCAATGGGCCCCAGGACCCCGCGACGCTCGGTGGATCAGGTGTTGACGATCAAACCGTGATGCTTGCCGGACGGGTTCAGCACGTCGATTGCCATGCTCCGGGTCACACGACAGCGATCTCCCGTCCGCCGCCGGGGCGGTCCCGCTCCACACCTGACCCCGCCGCAATCTCCGGCTTGCCTGCGCCTGCGCCTGCCGCCTGAGCGGAAGGACCCCACTACCAGTACCTCGTCCGCTAGCCGAACAGCTGGCTGATGCCGCCTCGGCCATCTGCTCCGCTCCACATCATGGCCCCCACCCAAAAGGGGAACCAACGCGCCTGCTCCGGCAGCAGTGGAGCGGCCATTAACCAGACGAGCGGCAGGACAGCGAACGTCAGGCAGCAACACAAGCCACGTTTGCCAGAAGCGGACGAGTCTCGCGAATCCGTAGTCATCTCGTGAAAGTAAGCGGTGCCTACGACGCGCGCATGAGTACCCGTACTTACGGCGGTCACTTGCGGTAGCTCTGGGAGGTCCTCCGTGGTCGGATCTGCGGCCGTGGCCGGCCGGTGACGCCGCAAGCCTCCGCCGTCACACCGCTCCATCGATTCATCGCCGCTTTGCTCGCCGCTGCCCTTCGCCCGCGGTCCTTCCTCGCCCCGCAACCGGCCGCGGTGCCGACGGGAGCGGCACCCGGTCGGCCCGGCGGTGCCGGCGCTCCGTATGCTCGCGGCGCGGGGAACCGGAAGCTGACCACCTTCGGAGGCGAACGACCATGTCGGAACAGCGTGTTGTCCTGGTGACGGGCGGGGGAACGGGAATCGGGGCCGCCACCGCCCGGCTGCTGCGCACGGCCGGGCACCAAGTCGTGATCTCCGGGCGGCGGCCCGAGCCACTGCGCCGGGTGGCCGAGGAGACCGGAGCGCTGGCCCACCCTTCCGACGCCGCCGACCCCGAGGCCGTGCGCGAGCTCGTGGAGACGACGGTGACGGCGTACGGGAGACTCGACGGTGTGGTGCTCAACGCCGGAATCGGGCGGGGTGGCGCGGTCGGCGACACCGCGGTCGAGGACTGGGAAGAGCTGCTACGGACCAACCTCACCGGCCCGTTCCTGCTGCTGCGTGCCGCGCTGCCGCATCTGCTGGCGGCCCGTGGCGCGGTGGTCGGGGTCGCCTCGGTCGCCGCGCTCCGCAACAGCGTCGGCAACGCCGCCTATGCGACGTCCAAGGCGGGTTTCCTCCACCTCTGCCGCTCCCTCGCCGTGGACTACGGGCCGCAGGGGCTGCGGGCCAACGCGGTGTGCCCGGGCTGGGTGCGTACGGAGATGGCCGACCAGCGGATGGCGCGGTTCGCGGCGGAGGCGGGGCTCGCGGGCGGTGCCGAGGCGGCATACGAGGAGGCGAACCGGCTGACTCCCGCCGGACGGCCGGGCGATCCGGAGGAGGTCGCCGAGGCGATCGACTGGTTGCTGTCGCCGGCCGCGTCCTACGTCAACGGGGCCGTCCTCACCGTCGACGGCGGAGTGACCACGGTCGGCGTCGGCGGTGCCGCCTTCGACTACCGGATCGAGGCGCGCACCCCGCGCCTGTAACGGACTATCGGACAGGCCTGGTGACCTGTCCGGCTGCGCATCCGGTCACGGAACGCGTGCTCCCTGCCGACATGGGGCTGACATGGGGCGGAAGGCCGTGCCGCTGTTGAGAAGCAGGGCGCGGCCGGGCGCGCGACCAGAGGAGCCTTGTCCGCATTCCGACGCTGTCCCGCTGCGTTATCGCTCCTGCGCGCTTTGTAAGGTTCATGTCCATGGCGATGTGGAACCCATTAGCGGCCGTGGTCCAGCCGCAGCCTTCAGCGGCCTGGCAAGCGCCGACCGAGAACGAGCGAAAGCTTTACGAGGCAAAGGCGCGCGGTGACTGGGTTGGATACTTCGATGTGCTCGCCGACTGCGACCTCTTCATCTCGATGTCCCGGTGGGAGGCCGACGGGCCTGACACGGGTCCACCGATGTCCTATTGGAGCCCGGTCGTCGGCCGGTGGTGCGAAGTCGTCCTGACCGAAGGCGTCCTGCCGGCCCCCGCGCCCGATCCGGTGTTCGGCCTCATCTCCCTGGGCGACTTCGCCGAATCGTGGGGCAACGATGAACGGTGGCTGGCAGTCAACCCGGGCACTCCGTGTGAGGCGTACTTCCCGCCCAATCCGGGGTTGTGGAAGGCACATGCGGACCGGGGGAAGGGGTCGGACGTGCAGCGTGGCACTCTGCGAACCCTGTGGGTGGGCGCCCCGCTCCAGGGACCCGTCGCCCACGGGCTTGGGTGCGGGGCGCTGATGAACGTCGCCAACGGTGCCCTGTGGAACGCCATGGGCACCCATGGCAACGGCTACTTCCTGGAGCGCAAAAGTCTGGAACAGTGGTGGGGAGTGACCGACCGAAGCAGCTGGCAAGGTGCACTGGACGGCCTCCTCAAAGGCAGGGGTGTCAGAGGCCCGTGGGAGTTCGTACTGGAGGTTCGCAGCTCCCTGTCCCAGCAGTTCGGGGGCCAGGTCGATCCGGCACTGTGGCGGGAGACGGCTGAAAAGGCGTTGCTCCACAGTGCTGCCGAAAGAGGCGGTACCGTCTCCGACGCCGAGGTCGCCGGGGTGAAGCAACTGATCGGCCGTATCACGCGCTACGAAGGCCGTTTTCGCGCGGACGGCATCCTTACCGCCAACGGTCGCGTGCGGTCCGCGCTGGCGTGGGACTACGGACGGGCTTCCTGCATGGCCCGCTGGGGAGTCGGCGCCCGCTTCACGGATATCCCGGAGGCTGAACAAGCCGTATTGCACGTCTCACGTCTGAGCAAGATGACCTACAACTCCTGGGAGGAATTCGCGGCCGGCTACATCCTCGGGCGCTGCCTGCACTTCGACGACGAGCAATTCGGGCACTGGTACACGCAGATGCTCCACGCCCATCAAGTGCTGGCCACCCGCGCCGAAAGCCCCTGGCGGGCCATCTCCTGGGCCTGACACGTGTAGGGCCACCCCCCGCAACCCCCTCGATCCACGCGGCGCTCGGGCACGGCGCCGACTCCGACTTCGGCGCCCGCTGCGTAGGTATCTCGAAGACTGTGCACCACTTGGTTCGAGTGCCTGGGCTGTGGTCGCATGGTGGCGATGCTCTCCAACGAATCTTCCGCAGACTCCAAGGCGCGGGTACCCGCGAGCCGTGCTCCCCAGGACGGCCCGGTCTCGAACAACCGGGGCCCGGATGTGCCGTCGGCCCAGGGCGGCGAAGAGCCGGACGCCTCGTCGCCCCAGGGCAACACCGCCGGCCCCGACTCCGTTACAGGCACCGGCACCGGCAGCGCCACCGCCGCTGACTCAGCTGCTGCCGCAACCGCAGCCGACGCAGGCACTGACAACACGGTCACCGGCGACCAGAAGAAGCACCCGCGGGCCGCGCGCAAGCCGCGGCGGATCGTGCGGAGAACTGCGAAGGTGGTCGTCGCGCTGGCCGTCGTTCTTGCGTTTCTTGCGCTCGGGGACCGGTGGGCCGTGCTCTACGCGGAGAACCTGGCGGCGCAGCAGGTGCAGAAGGCGCTGAAGCTGCGCGCCGAGCCCGAGGTGCACATCGACAGCTTCCCGTTGATCGGGGAGGTGCTCGCGGGCAACATCGACCATGTCGAGGTCGACGTCCCCGATGTCGACGCCGGGCCGGTCTCCGTCGCTCAGGTGAAGGGGACGGTGGACGACATCCGGATCGTCGGCAGCCTGCCGTCCTCGGTCAAGGGTGCGGTGCTGAGCCGGGTGCGCGGTGACATCCTGCTGGATTTCAAGGACCTGAACCGCGAAGTCGGCGCGTCACAGATCCACTTGATGCCCGGCCCTGAGAAGAACACAGTGCTGGCCGGCGGCGACGTGCCGGTGGGCGACAAGCAGGCCCAGATCCGGGGGCGCGCACAGTTGCAGCGCACCGGGGACCGTGGCCTGCGCATGACCGTGCGAGACACGCGCGTGGTGGTGCCCGGCCTGCTCACGTACGTACCGGGCAAGGGCGGTGGCTTGCAGCTGACTGCACCCGTCGCCGACAAGATGGACAAGGGCGAGCTGCAACAGGCGACCGGGAAGCGCGTCCTTCCGCAGCAGATGATGAAGGGCGGTGTGCTGGACACACTCGTGGACCATCCTTCGCTGCTCAAGCCCACCGGCATCGATCCCTCGCTCATCCAGGGCCTACAGAAGCTCCGGGAGCCGAAGGTCGCGCAGAAGATGGAGTTCTCCGCTCAGCTGCCGGACAACCTGCCGGGCGACATCCGGCTGCGCGACATCTCCGTGACCAAGAACGGTATTCGGGCGCATCTGACCGGCAAGGACGTACCGGTGGGCTAGCGGGCTCGTGCATGGTTGGCGGTAAGGCGTCGAGTTCCTGATCGTCGGCCATGGTCGTGTGGTGGGGAACGCGTCTCGTGCAGCGATCATCAGCGACCGGAGGATCAGGGGGCTGTCGGCTAGCGTGATCGCACCCACCGCGGGTGCGGACCGTCCGGTCGATGGCGAGGGCAACGCGACAATCAGTGCCCTCGCCCAACCCTGGTCATAGGCTCGCTATCTGCCGTCGCCGGATGGCTGGGGCAGCGACGCGGGTACGCGGGTGAGGTGGAAATAGAAGTCCGTGGGGGTTTCCTTCTTGTCCATCACACACAACAGGACGTTGTCGGTGAGCCGGCGGAAATGGTCGATGATGGGCAGCTGGTCGTAGACCATCGCGGTGGACTGCTTGCCGCGGTAGATGACCTCGCGCAACGTTGCGAGGCCCATCTCCTCGTACGAGAAGACCGTCCCGTCCTCGTCGCGGCACAGCAGCGGCTCCACGTGATCGGCGTCGACGAACCGCTTGCCGTACCACCGCATCTTCGTCAGCAGCGCGGCGTTCTCGCTGGTGTGCTCGAACCCGCCACCCTGCCAGGTGCCGAGGAGGAGATCGGTGTCGACCGGTTCGAGCCGGTCGAAGAGCTCTGCCAGCTTCGCGTTGTCGCACTGCCCTCCGGACGCGATGACGTCCAGGACTTCCTGCTCGATGCTCATGTCCGGGGCCTCCCTTGATTGGGGGACGAACGGTGTGTGGCGGGCCTGCGCGGCGCTGCCCGGTCCGCCCGGCAGGGATGAGGTGGTGGCCCGGCCGGGTCGTACGGGGTCGAAACGGTGGTACATCCGCGCATGCCAGAGCGCCACCCGCTCCAGTGCCACCGCGGAACCGTACCCGGCCGCGGTGAGCGGAGCCAGTGCCCGCCGGCAGTTTTCGAGCCCTGCCTCGGCGCGCTGGTACGTCTCCTGCTCGGTCAGGCCGATGGCGAGTGCGTCGGTCTTCCCTTCGGTCTGTTCCCGTTGGTGGCCGCGCAGGTCGTTGAGCAGACGGATGGCGGTCGCGGCCTCGCGCAGCGCGCCGAGCAGCACGGGAAGGCGCCGGGGCAGACCTGGCTCGTCCATGAGGGCCCACAGGGCGGTGACCTGTTGTTCGACGCCGATGGTCCAGGCGCCGTGCCGAAGATAGTCCGCCAGCCGGGGCACGCCGCCACCAGCCGCCGCTGTCCGGGCCGTCTCGCGTTCGTACTGCATGCCGATGAGCGTCTGATGCATGCTTTTCCGCCAGACGGCGAGGAGTTCGGGCCGGCCGTCGCGGTGCAGACCCCGGGCGATCTCCGCCAGAGCGCGCGCCATGGGATCGTCGCTGTCGCTGCCGCCGTCGCTGCCGTGCCCCGCGAGGACCCGGTGCCAGGCCCGGACGCGGGTCGGGGTCTCATCCGGGCCCGCGGAGTCCGCTGTATCCGGTGCGTCCGCTGCATCCGGTGCGTCCAGGACATTGTCGACCGCCATCAGCCAGACCGTGAGCCGGGACATCTGGTAGCAGGTCTCCGGCGGCAGCCAAGGGGTGAAGAACGCAGTCTGAAGACACATCAGGGGAACCAGTGCGGTGTCCACGGGCAGCCCGCGCTCTTTGAGCCAGATCTCCAGTCGCGGCATGCTCTGCAATGCGGCGGAGCATGTGTCCGCTATGGAGACGATCTCCCGGGGAGGGTGGCTGTGCGGTCGCGAAGAGTCCACACCGTCAGGCTACGTCCCGTGCTCATGCGTGTTCCGGCGCTCCGTTGCTTTTCGGCACGCACCCGGGCCGGTGCACACGCCGCAGCCGCGTCGCCTCGCCCGCCCACCCGGTGGGCCGGCAGCGCGTCGGGCCGTCGTCCACTCCAGTGAGTCACGCCGGTGAAGCACGCCTACGAAGCGGAAGCGGAACTCGGGAAGACAGGGGTTAGATGTCAACAGGACCTGCGTTACCGTCCCTGCCGGACGCGCATCTATCGCCCACGCTCGCCACACGGGTGAGCCGTGCGCTGGCCCTCGCCACCCGGCACACCCTCTCCACCCAGCGGGACAACGGTTCATGGCTGGCCACCCCCGACCCTCGCATCACTGAGACCGCACTCTGCACGCTGGCGCTGGCGCGCTCTCCGCACCCCGGCGCCGACCGAGCCGCCGAGCGGGGCAGGGCGTGGCTCGCCAACGGTGCAGTCCCGCAGAACCACCATCCGGTGGCCCACGCCGTGGAGACCGCGCTGCTGTCCCTGGCCCTGGACACCGGCGGCCCCATCGACGTGAGCCACCCCTCCTTCGCGGACCGGACGCTGTCGGCCCGCGCCCGGCTCCTCCAGGCCATCGCTCTGTACACCGGCCGAGCGACCAGTGGCGGCACCGGTCCCGCCGCACTGCGCACCCTGCTGGCCACCGCGGTCGCAGCCCTGGGGCGGCTCAAGCGCTGGACCCGGGTGGAACTCTGGTCTGCGCACGCACTGGTGGAGACCCACTTCGGCGACCGGACGTCCGCCCGGCACGCCGCCCGAATGGTCGCCGACCAGCAATCCCCATCGGGCGACTTCTTCGCCAATCCCGTCACCACCGCTCTCGCGGCGCTCGCGCTCCAGGCCGCCGCCCCCGGCACGGCCGCCGCCCGCCGCTCCGCGGAGTACCTTCTCAGCAGCCAACTCGCCGACGGGACCTGGCGCTTTTCGCACAGCGATGTCTGGGACACCGCGCTGACCATGCGCGCCTTCCACGGCGCGGCGGCCTTCGACCGCCACGGACTGCCGGCCGCCGTCGGGTTCCTGGTCGCGGCACAGAACCCGGACGGCGGCTGGCCGTACCGGTCGGGCGTCGAGTCCGACAATGACACCACCGCTGCCGTCCTGATCGCTCTGGGCGACGCAAGTGGCGCGCCCGGCGCGACGATCCGGGCCGGGCTACGCCACCTGGTCCGACAGCAGACGGCCGACGGTCTCTGGCGGACCTGGCAGCACGCCGGGGACCCTCCGGTGGACGACGTGGTGGCGCATGTCGTCACCGCACTGGACCGCCACTCCGGCCGCCATCGCGTGCAACTGGCAGCGGCGCGTGGCTGGCTCGCCGAACGCCTCGGCGAACAGGGACGCTGGCACGCCGGGTGGTACCGGGGGCTGCCGTACGCCACCGCCGAGGTCCTTCCCGCCCTCGACGAGGCAGTACCTGCGGGAGGCCATCCGGCCGCCCGGACTCTGGCCGAAACCCGTAATCCCGATGGTGGTTGGCCCGTCGAAGGGTCCGGCCCCAGCACTCCCGCCGCAACCGGACTGGCGCTCGCGGCCCTGGAAAGCGGCGACCTGCTCAACGAGGAACTCTGGGCGCCGGCGCTCTCCTACCTTGTGGAGACCCAGCGCGACGACGGCACCTGGCCGGGCGTACCGCTCATGTACGGCCCGCGACCGCTCCTCACGCACTACCCCACCCACACCCATGCGTTTGCCGTCGGTGGCCTCATTGCCGGGCAGCGCCGTCTCCGAACCGCTGGGGCGGCCACCGACTCCGCTCACGAGGAGGGCTGACATGCGGCCGGGCACGAGAAGGACCGGCATGAGCAGAATCGGTGCACGGCTGACCGGCGGACCGGGACGTACCGCCGCCGATGCCCCCGCCGATACCCCCACTGATGCCGGCACCGATGCCCCCGTTGCCCCCGGCCGAGTGCCGCTGGCCGGGCACGCTCCGTGGATCCACCGTGATGCTCCGGGCTTCGTCCGTGAGCTGCGGCACCACGGACCGGTGACGAAGATCTACATCGGCCCCCGGCAGGTCCACGTCGTCAACTACCACGAACTCGTCCGGGAGTTGCTGACCGTGCAGGCCCGCGCCTTCGACAAGGGCGCGATGTTCGACGCCCTGCGCGTGCCTCTCGGCGACGGGCTGATCACCGCCGCCGGCGACCGCCACCTCCGCCGCCGTCGGCTGATGCAACCCGCCTTCCACCACGACCGGATCGCCGGCTACGCCCGCATCATGTCCGAACGGTCCCTGGCACGGGCCGCCGCCTGGGAACCCGGTACCACTCTCGACCTGGTGCCGGAGATCCACCGCCTGACGCTCGACATCCTGCTGCGAACCCTCTTCGCGGATCCCCAGGACCCCGAACTGCGCACCGCCGTCAAGGAGTGGCTGTCCGTCAAGTACCACTCGATGCGCCTTGCCCTCTCCCCGCTGCACGCCTGGGCGGAACGCCTTCCGCTGCTGGCGGGATGGCGGCCGCCGCACGCCGGCCCGCTGCGTCGGCTGGTGGCCGTCCAGCACCGCATCATCGAGACCTACCGTGCCGACGGCCGGGATCGCGGTGATCTGCTCTCGATGCTCCTGGCCACGGGCGGCCCGGACGATGCCCTGACCGACGCCGAAGTGACCGACGAACTGATCACCCTGTTCCTGGCCGGTACCGGCACCGTCAGCGCGTCGTTGGCCTGGGCGCTGCACGAGATCTCCCGTCGCCCCGACGTCCAACGGGGTATCCACGACGAACTCGACGCCGTTCTCGCCGGACGGGCCCCCGGGTTCGAGGATCTTCCCGCACTGGTCTACACACGACAGGTGCTGACCGAAGTGCTGCGGCTGCATCCGCCGTCGTGGCTGCTGATGCGCCGCGCGGTGCGGCCGGTCACCCTCGGCGGCGTACGGCTCTCCCCGGGCGCCGAGGTGTTCTTCAGCCCGTACGCCCTGCATCGCGATCCGCAACTGTACGAGAACCCGGACGACTTCGCTCCTGAGCGCTGGTCGCACGACGCCGCCGCGAAGGCGCCGCGTCACACCTATCTGCCCTTCGGAGCGGGCAGCCGGCTGTGCATCGGGGAGGAGTTCGCCTGGACCGAACTGACCCTGGCGCTGGCCGCGTTCACCGCTCACCGGCGCCTGACACCGGCCGGCTCCACCCCCGTGCGGGCCCTGGTCGGCACCGTCCTGCGCCCGGACCGGCTGCCGCTCACGGCCCATGCCCGCCCGTCCTGATCCACACGGCCTCCCACACATCCCTCCACACGCTTGCCCCCCTTGCCAGGAGCCGCACATGCCAGCACACGCACAGACGTCAGGTGACGGACCGCAGTCCGGTCGACTACGGGACCGGGTCGCCCTGGTGACCGGCGGCGCCTCCGGGATCGGCGCCTCGTGTGCGCGGCGACTGGCCGCGGAAGGCGCTGTGGTGGTGGTCGCGGACCTCGACGAGGACGGGGCGACCCGCGTGGCCCGGCAGATCACCGCAGCCAGTGGCACCGCCCTGCCCCGCCGCATCGACGTCACCGACCCGGACAGCGTCACCCGCGTCGTCACGGAAGCCGCCACCTTGCGCGACGGCCTGCAGATCGCGGTCAACAGCGCCGGAATCAACGGCCCCCTCAGTCCACTGGCCGAACTCCCGCCCGCCGACTTCGACACCGTGATGAAGGTGAATCTGTACGGCGTCTTCCACGCGATGCGCTGTCAGCTCCCCGCGATGGCCGCCACGGGTGGCGTCATCGTCAACCTTGCCTCCATAGCAGCACATGCGGGCTTCCGAGGGCACGCCGCCTACGCAGCCGCCAAGCAGGGTGTCCTCGCCCTGACCCGGACCGCGGCGCGCGAATACGCCGACCACGGCATCCGGGTCGTGTCGGTATCACCAGGCATCGTCGACACCCCTATGGTCACCTCGCTGCCGCCCGGAGCCACCGACGGCCTCCTCACCGCCGTCCCCCTGCGGCGCACCGCGCAGCCGGCCGAAGTCGCCGCACTCATTGCGTTCCTGGTGTCCGACGACGCTTCGTACGTGACGGGCAGCGACCATGTCGTCGACGGCGGCTACCTGGCCAAGTAGCCGACCGGAACACTTGCGGGAAGATCCGCGGCAGCTGGGCAGCTGGGCAGCCGGGCGCGGCCTGTGCCCTTCCGCGTTATCGCGACCTGGTACGTCACGGCACTGCCCCTCCCAACTGCCGGGGTCTGCCCGGACGGTTCGGTCGCCGTGGGAACGGAGGCAGGCCATGGAGGCTTCGCCCCGGCTGCCGGGCAAGGCCAGGTCCCAGCGCAACAGCCCAGGACAGAAGTCCTCGGCAGGGGCGAACGCAGGGAACGGTGCACCTGACTCCGCATGAGCAAGAGCGCTCAGTGATGGAGGAGTTCCCGAAATGATCGAGACCGTGCAGGTGGAGGCCACGTTCTCCGAGGGGACGAAGCTGGTCACAATCCGGGAAAAGGTCTCCTCCCTCTCGCGAATGACACGCTCCTCTGTCCAAAGGTAGAGCCGCAGCCCGAGACGGTCTTGAGTCGCTCGCGGCATCTTTCTGCTGGTCAAGGCCCCTCCGCCGGAATTCCCCCGTCTGCACTGCCACCTGCGCTCGGAAAACCGCCGGGAAAGGCAATACCTGAGGCGTAGGCCACCCGATAGATACGGATTCGCTCCCCTCAGATACGGGTTCGCTCCCCTCGCGTTCGCCTCACTCTGAGTTGACTGGGAGATGCGCGGGCAAGTCGCTCAATGGGGACCATGCGTCAACTCATGGAAACTTGCGGAAGTTACCGGGGAGTCCGGGGAACCCATAGTGAGCAGCGGCGCTCTCCCTAAATGCCAAAGGGCGGAAACCTCCGTGCCGCAATCTTCAGGCGAGTTCGGGAACAGGCTGATGCATCAGCCACCCGGCACAAGGAAGGAAAAAGAGATGTCACACGACAGGACACACTCGGCCCGCACTTCCCGCCGCACGCCACCGACAGGGAGAGCCCGGCGTGCCGCCCTCATCACCGCGACCGCACTCATCGCGGTCCCGCTCGCTGGTGCTCCCGCTACGGCCTGGGCCGCCGACGACGCGCCCCCCAAGACCCCCTTCTACAAGACCGACCAGGAGGTCCTCAAGTACCTCGAAGAGGGAAACCAGGGAAAGCGGCACCTCGAAGACACGGCAGCCATCCAGGGCTACCCGGTCAACGGTCGGGACACCGAGGAGATCACGCTCGATCAGGTGAAGGGGAAGGGGTATTCACCCGAGCAGGCGGTCCAGGATGCCCAAAAGAAGCTGGAGGGCTTCGGTTCCACCCCTGGTTTCGAAAATTACGGCACGGAAGAACGCCCGAACAGTAAGGAGGACAAGGATCCTGGCTGGCTGGGTAACTGGGATGCGAAGTCCATATGCGGCCAGTCCAACGACATGCTCGCGAAGGGAGGCAAGAAGCTGACGTGTGGCTTTGTGGGAAAGATCGACCAGAAGTACCCGGTGATGGTGACCACGGACAGGGTTCCCGGTGGGACGAAGCTCACCTACGTGACCGAGGCCAGCGTCGGCGCGGAAGACAAAGAGGTCAAGGGCTGGAAGGTGGGCGGCAAGCTCACCATCAACGCCTACCCGGAAAACAAGGGGCCCGCTGGCGAAGTCTCCGGCGAGTACAACCAGTCGACCGAAACCACGAAGAAGTGGATGAGCCTGGCCAGGAGCCAAAGGGAATTCACCGTCCCGGACGGAGTGGAGGGCGGAACGTTCCAGGCGCACGCGAACGCCGGGTGGTACATCGGATACATCGTCCAAAAGATCGACAACACCGATGGAAAGGCGGAAAAGATCGTCGCGATTCCCGCACGTGTGCTCATCCAGGCGCCGAACGACGAAGTTCCCCTTACGTGGGTCGGGCAAGGAGAGTAGGGCCTGATCGGTAGCGGCTGGTCACGAGTCGGATGTTCTTGCTGTGGCTGGTGTGATCACGGCGTCGGAGCCGTCCTGGACAGCCCGCTCACCCGGGCTGAGCCCGCGGTAGTTCGGCAGATTGATCCCCGCCTTGCGCTGCGAAGCGCTCGGGGAGGATGGTCCTTCTGTGGGGCTCGGGGGCCGGTTTACGGGCTCTCGGGTGGCTGGCGTACGGCGCTGGTCAGGTCGAGGACCGCCCGCGCACCGCCGTCGGTCGCACGGGTGAAGGTCAGGTGTGCGCCCAGGACTTGGGCCTGGCCCACCGCGATGGTCAACCCCAGTCCGAGTCCCTTGCCCTGCGCGCCGGTACGGAACCGCTGAGGGCCGTGGGCGACCAAGTCGTCGGGGAAGCCGGGGCCGTGGTCGGATACCGCGATCCGTGCCCCGTCCACCTCCACCACGACGGGTTCCTGTCCGTGGCGCAGGGCGTTGGTGACCAGGTTGGTCAGGACGCGTTCCACTCGCCGGGGGTCGGTTTCCACCCACGCGTCCGCGATGGTCCGTACCGATACGTCCACGGTGCGGTCGGCGGTCGCGGCACGTACCGCTCGCTGGGCCAGCGTCCCTGCTTGCACGGTGTGGATGTCGGCCTGTTCGGTCCCGCCGTCCAGCCGGGCGACTTCCAGGACGTCTTCCATCAAATCTCTGACACGGCCGGCGCGTTCTTTGACCATGTCCTCGGGCTTGCCGGAGGGGAGGAGGCCGGCGGCGGCGACCAGGCCGGCAACGGGGGTGCGCAGTTCGTGAGCGATGTTCGCGGTCACCTCGCGTTCGGCCTCAAGGCGTGCGGCAAGGGCGTCGGCCATGGTGTTGACCGCCCGGGTGAGCTGGGCGATTTCGTCGTCGCCGTTCTCGGGCAGTCGTACGTCCAGGTCGCCGTCGGCGATCCGGGTGGCACTGGTGGCCGAGTGCCTCAGGCGGCGGCCCAGGCGGGTGGCCAGGGCCAGGCCACCCAGCGTGGCGACTGCGGTCCCGAAGGCGCCTGCCTGCCACAGCGCTTGGTCCAAGCCGGCAACAGTGGGGACCGGAAAGGGGGGCAGCGAGAAGGTCTTCCCGTCTTCTGTGCGCGCTGCCCAGATCCGCGCGGTGCCGTTGCGGTCCTCCACATAGGTGGCCTGATGCGCATCCTTGAGCTTGTTGCGCAGGGGGGCGGGCAGGCCAGTGGAGTCGATCTTCATGTCAAACAGTGCCCGGCCGGATTGCACGTAATCGCGGTAGGCGAAGGAGAGGCGAGCCATCGACACTTCGCAGGCTTGATCCTGCAGCTTTCCCGGCACCTGCACCCCGGTGGCGGCCGCCGCGAGCGCCGCAGCGGCCGTAATGACCAAACCTATCTTGACACGCAAACCCATGCTTGCCCCTCTGTACACAATCTCCCGCCGGAGGGCCAGCGCCCCGCGTACCGGGCCATTCCGCCGCCGAGGACGCCCTCTCGATGCTGCGCACCATCGTCAGCGAATGGGCAGCGCAGGCCGAGGAGGGAGAGACGGTGTGGGCACCGCCCGGTGGCCGGGAGATGACGCCGGACCGAGGCACACTGTCCGTGCCGGCGGGCATACCGACCTCCCAGGGAGACAACCTCGACGTTCAGCTTATTGGCATGGCCCAGCCCCCGCCGGGACCGCGGTACGAGGAAGCCTCGTAGCAGCCTGCCCCGGGGACGACCGACCGAGCCAGAGCCACTGCCACGTCGAAGACGTCGAAGACGACGCCGGGGATGTCCCCTTCACGACAGGTGTTGTGCAGGGTGTCGCGCCTCCACCACCTCTGAGCTGTGTGAACTCCAACCGAACGCTCGCGGAGCCCGGGAGAATCTCCTGCGCAAGAGCTGCCGCGCCACGGTCGAAGCCCGACGGGCCAAGCCGCCGGCCGCATAGCCGACAGGTCGCCGGACACGACCGGGCTCGCGAGTCTCCGCTGGGGTTCCTGGCCGCTCACCGCACCTGCCACGGGCGGCTTCGGTGCGGGGCGTGGGTGGCGATCCCGGGGCGTTCCAGGGCATGCAGGTGGCAGGTGGTAGGCGACTGTCGAGGCGGACAGGGCGGCCGCGTCGGCGATCTCCCGTATCGACGGCGGGTAGTCGGCTTGTTCGGTCAGCTGCCGCAGGGCCCGGGCGATCCGGCGCTGGCTGTCGGTGAGGGGGCGGTCATCGCCGGGCTTCTTCGGTATCCGGTGCCCAGGTCCGCTGCTTGAGCGCCATGCGGGCAGCTGGTGCCCGGCCGGGGAGGCTCGCCCGGTACGGGTGCGTGGCGATCCGTACGGACAGCCGCTGCAAGGTGCGGCGCAGGACGTTGATCAGTCCGGGCCCCCGCCGTCCCGCGGGCCGCGTACGCGGCACCCAGGAGAGGTCCGTCACCGGGCATCGCGTAGCTGAATGAGGTACGCCGCAGTAAGCGCAACGGCACGGTCCTCGTCATGCGACAGCTTCACGAGGGCACGTGCGGCTGTGGTCCCCGGGATTCCCGCCAGCGCCTGGGCCAGCCGTCCGCGTGCAGGCGCCTTGGTGGTGTCGTGGGCGAGGCGGTCGACGAGCCCGGTCGCGATCCGATCCGCCGTCGCGGTGTCGCTCGCCAGCACGCTCAGTGCATCGGCTGCGTCGGTGTCGTTCCTTCCCTCCACGATCATGTCGATGAGCGTCGGGATCGCATCGGCCATTCCGCGTGTCCCGAGCGCCAGAGCCGCATAGCCGCGGACCACGACGTCGGGGTGTGCGAGAGCGTCCCGCAGCCGGGCGGTGGCCTCGTCGCCGGGCATTTCGGCGAGGGACTGAACGGCACGTTCCCGCACCGCGGCCACCGGTGAGCCGAGGCCCTCCGCCAGCAGTGCCGGGCCGCCGTCGCCGGCTCGCGCCAGCGCCCATCGAAGGGCTCCTGCGACGTTCGGCTCCGTCTCGCTCAGTGCCGCCTCGACCAGGGCCTCCACCGGCACCGGAACCTCGTCGACCGAGGAAAGGGCCGCGCGCTGGCGTGCGTCGGCGCTCTTCGACCCCAGTGCCTGGAGGAGCGCGACGACCTGGAGGACGCCCTCCCAGCCGGCGGGGTCTGCGGCATCGATCCGGCGCAGCCGCGTGAGCAGCTCGGTCTCCGCCGCGATGCGTTCGTGCGTCTGACGGATGAGGTCGTCGACGAGTGCCGAGGGCGTGAAGCCGGGATCGTCCAGCGCGCGCCCGATCTCGCGCAGCGACAGCCCCAGCGACCGCAGGCTCTCGATATGGAAGATCCGCCGGATGTCCTCCGCGGAGTACTCCCGATAACCGGAGCCCGTACGACCCGAAGGCCGCACCAGGCCGAGCGACTCGTAGTGCCGGAGCATGCGGGCACTGACCCCGGACCGCCGCGCCACCTCACCGATCAACACGTCCTACCGTCCCACCTGGCCGGACCCGCCGAGGGCCACGACGCGCTTCGCCTCGTCGATCGCGAACTCGAATCCGGTGTCCGGGTCGCGCAGCAGCCGTTGTGTGGCGAGCGCGTGCGCGCGCACGCGCGGTCCGGGTGCCGTCGTCGCAGTATGCAGTGCCGGCAGAATCACTTCACCCAGCGCGACCAGCGCGCGGCTGAGACTCAGCTGAGTCTCCCGCTCACCGCGCCCGAGCTGCGTCGCCAGCACCGCGGCCAAGGCGGATTCCTCGCCTTCCGGCACGAGCACGACCGCGGCCCGCCAAGCGCTCCGCGCCACCTCGTCGTCGGCGTCGCACAACAGCGCCGGTGTGATCGCCGGCCAGGCCTGCCGGTCCCCGATCTTGGACAGCGTGTGCAGCGCCTGGCTCCGTGCCTGCACACGCTCCGAGCGGACTTCGCGGACCAGCTCGGGGAGCGTCATGGACACCGGGTGGCGGGTGAGCGCCCAGGTCAGCATGTCCCGGACCAAGAACTCCGGCTCGATCGCACACCGCTCGATGAGCTTGTCGACGAAGCGCGGGTCAGGCGTCGTGCCGACCGCCAGAGCAGCCCGCAGTCGCACGGACGAACGGTCGTCCTCCAACCCCTCAAGCGCTCGCATCCCATCGGTGTCCTGTCGCGTGATCGTCATTGAGACCACCTCCTCGGCAAGCAGTGAAGACCCTGACACCGTGTCAAGGTCAAACACGGCCCGCCGCACGATCACCGGTCACACGCTGCGTCCCGTTCCCGACCGCAGACGGATACCCCGACGGCGGATCGCCGTCCGCACGGTAAACAAGGAACGGGGGGCGGCCTTTGCCGGCGACGTGATGCTGGCCGGCCCTCGGACCGAGTCAAGGGCTGCCGGTAGCTTCCCGCTGCCGTCACAGGCTCAGCAGCAGGTCCCGGACCGCAGCAGGCTGGGACAGGAACGGGTGGTGGCCGGCGTCGAGTTTGACGACGCTGCCGGCCCGGCGGGCGAACTCGCGCTGTAGGTGCGGCGGGGTGCCGCGGTCCTGGGTGCAGATGAGGTACGTCGAGGGCACCTGCTGCCATGCGGCCGCCCCGACCGGCTGCCCGGTCACCTGCACGCTCTGGCGGGCGAGGTGGTCCGCAGCCTGCGCCTGGACCTCGGGGTCGCAGTCCTGGAGGAACGTGTCCACGAGCAGCTCGGGGCGGACCCCGAAGGTGCCGGCCTCGGGGTCGACGTCGAGGAACGGGGCGGGGCTGCCGTCCCCGAACTCCGACAGGCTCTGCCCGACCTCGGGCAGGTAGCTGGAGACCAGCAGCAGGTGGCGCACCGACCCGACGCCCGCTGCGGCTTCCGCGGTGATGATGCCGCCGTAGCTGTGGGCGACTACAACGGTCGGCTCGTCGCTGTCCAGCAGTGCCTGCCGCACCGCCGCGACGTCCTCGGGCAGCCCCGGACCGCCGGCGCCCCCGGGCAGGCCCGCCTCGCCGCAGCTCGGCAGCGCCGGGGCCACGCTCGGCACCCCTCGCTCCTGCAACAGCTCGGCGGTGCGGTGCCACCACCACGACCCGTCCCGTACGCACGCACCGTGCACGAACACGACCCTCATCGCCATCTCCAAGTCGGTCTCGACTGCCCCCAGGCCGGCTTCCCGATCATCATGGCCCGGGTCTCGTCTCGGTAGGCCCAGGTGGGGAATAGCCTTGAGTCTCCAGTGACTGGAGACAGCAGAGTGGGGGACATGGACGTTACGACCCTCTACTCGATCGGGGAGCTTTCCCGGCGGACCGGCTTGTCCGTGAGGACCATCCGGTTCTACTCCGATTCGGGGGTGGTAGCGCCGACCACCCGAAGTCCCGCCGGCTATCGGCTCTACGACCTCGACGCACTGCTTCGTCTGGAACTCCTCCGCACACTACGCGAGCTGGGTATGAACCTGGCCACGATTCAACGGGTACTGGATCGCGAGCTCTCCGTGGCGGAAGTCGCCGCGGCGCACGCCGATGCCATAGACGTCCAGATCCGGGTGCTGCAACTGCGTAAGAGCGTTCTGCGAGCGGTGGCCAGACGCGGGGCCAGTCCCGAGGAGACCAAGCTCATGCACAGGCTCACGCAGTTGTCCGGCGCGGAACGCCGACGGTTGATCGACGATTTCGTGGAGGGCACGTTCGGCACCGTGGATGCCGACCCGGCGGCGGTGGCCATGGTTCGCGCTGCCACTCCAGACCTCCCCGGTGATCCGTCCAGCGAGCAGGTCGCCGCGTGGGTGGAACTCGCTGAGCTGGTCGGCGACGAGGACTTCCGGGCGCGGATGCGCCGGACGGCCAGGTGGCAGGCCGCCGGGCGCAGGCTCGACATCGAGAGCGGTGCCGGAGAGGAACTGATGGAGCTCACCCGCCGGAAGGTGGCCGCGGCCATGGAGTCGGGCATCGATCCGCTCAGCGACAGGGCCGCACCCGTCATTGACGACCTCATACACCGCTTCGCCGAGGTGTTCGCGCGCACCCCTGACAGGGAGTTCCGGGACTGGATGGCGCGACAGTTCGAAGAAGCACACGATCCCCAGGTGGACCGATACTGGCGGCTCGTGTGGATCGTCAACGGCTGGAAGGTCGTACCGAACCTGATGCCGGTGTACCCCTGGCTCATCCAGGCGCTGCGAAATGACCGTGCCGCATAGTCACCGCAGCGGGCACCGCTCCGGATCCCTTGAATGAGCCACCTGAGCGCGGACGGCCGCTGCCGCCCGCTGTCCCCGGTCGTCACGCCTGCCACGCGGCCTTGAGGCCCAGCGCGAGTGGCAGCAGACCGAGGTAGGGGATGACGGACTCGGGAAGGAACGTGGCGCCGAACGCTGCGGCCACGGCGTCAGCCCGCTTGCTGACGCGTGGCGGGAACTCGGCAGGAGATTGTCCCGACTACTGAAGCAGGTAACGGAGGTTGGTCCGCTTACCGAGTGGATCTGGGAGGGTATGGATGCGTGCTCGTGTGTGGGGCGGTACGGCGGCCGTTGTACTGGGCGGTCTGCTGGCCGCCGGCTGCGGTGGCGGAGGGAAGGACGCGGCGGACGAGAGCACCGGGAAGGCCGGGAAGTCCGCAGCCGGGAGCTACCCGGTCTCCGTCACCGACTGCATGGGCGCCAAAACCACCTTTTCCGACGCCCCGAAGAGGATCGTCACCAGCAACGCCTCCAGCTTGGAGCTGCTGCTCCGCCTCGGTGCAGGGGACAAGGTGATCGGCACCGGCTTTCCGCCGGGCAAGGGCACACTGCCCGGCGCACTGGACGCGCAAGGGCAGAAGGTCAAGGTGCTCAGTCAGAACGTGATCCCGAAGGAGAAGCTCCTCGGCTCCGGCGCCGACCTGTACATCGACACGTTCGCGTCCATGGGGGGCATGGGCGGGGGAGGGATGGGTGATGCGCCGACCGTGGAGGAGTTCAAAGCGGCCGGCATCAACCACATCTACCTGAAGTCCACTGCCTGTGCGGCGCAGGGCAAGAAGCCCGTGAGGGATCTGTCGGCGGTCGAGGCCGACATCACCTCGCTCGGCGCGGTCACCGGCACGAGTGCCAAGGCGAAGGAACTCGTCGCCGGGATGAAGGAGAAGGTCGGCGCAGTCCAGAAGGCGGTCGGCGGTACGGCGGCGGGCAAGCGGCCGACGTACTTCTTCTTCGACTACGACGCCGGCACCAAGCAGCCCACCGTCGTCTGCAACCGCCAGGTCGCCAACGCGGTGATCACCCTGGCCGGAGCCCGCAACGCCTTTGCCGACTGCGATGGCGACAACAAGCAGGTCGGCTGGGAGGACGTGATCGCCAAGAACCCGGACTGGATCCAGCTCGGCGTGCGCAACCGGGGCAGCGAGGCGGCGAACAAGAAGGCGTTCGACGAGGCACAGAAGTGGCTGGAGACCAACCCGGCGACCAAGGGCCTGAAAGCGGTCAAGGAGCGCCACTTCCTGCGCATCGCCTCCGAGCCGACCACGATCGCCGGCGTCGAGAACGCCGAGACGGTCGAGAAGATCGCCAAGACCCTCTACCCGGGCAAGGTCGGCTAGCCGTGCTCTCCACTCTGTCCGCGTCCCGCCGCACGTCCACGGAAGTGAGCCAGGACGCACGCAGTCTGCCCGCCGGACCGCTGGCGTTCGTTCTCGGCGTCGCACTTCTCGCCGCGCTGACGGCCGCTGTGGCCTGGGGATCGACGTCCATCTCGCCCGGCGAGGTGTGGAGCGTGGTGTGGCGGCGGCTGTCCGGTGAGGCCGCGCGGCCGGGCACGAATGATCTGATCGTGTGGCAACTGCGCGTCCCCCGTGCAGTGCTGGCCGCGCTCGTGGGTGCCGGGCTGGGTGTCGTCGGTACGGCGGTGCAGGCGCTGGTGCGCAACCCGCTGGCCGACCCGTACCTGCTGGGCATCTCCAACGGAGCGTCCCTCGGAGCGGTCGCTTCCCTTGTCCTCGGCCTCGGCGCAGGCGGGGTGCTCGGTTTGGGGCTGTCGGGTGCGGCCTTCGCCGGAGCCCTGGCCACCTTCGCCCTCGTGTGGGCCGTCGCCCGCCGGGGCGGGGGGTTCGCGCCGCTGCGACTGGTGCTGGCCGGGGTGGCGATCGGCCAGTTCCTGTCCGGCTTCACGAGCTTTCTGGTGTTGCAGGCCGGGGACGAACAGCAAACGCACAGCGTGCTGTTCTGGCTCATGGGCAGTTTGAGCGGCGCGAGTTGGCCGGTCCTGGCCATGCCCGCGATCGTGGTTCCGCTCGCCCTGCTGTGGCTCCAGGCGCGGGCCCGGGGGCTGAACGCCCTGATGATGGGCGACGAGACCGCGGCAGGGCTTGGCGTCCACGTCTCCCGGCTGCGCCGGGAGCTGTTCACGGTGACCAGCGTGCTGACCGGCGTCCTGGTGGCGGTGTCCGGCGCGATCGCCTTCGTCGCGCTGATGGTGCCGCACGTCTGCCGCTTGGTCGTCGGCGGCGACCACCGTCGCCTGCTGCCGGTCTCGGCGCTGTTCGGGGCGCTGCTCCTGGTGGTGGTCGACATCGTCTGCCGTACGGCGATGGACTCGCAGGAACTGCCGGTCGGCGTGGTCACCTCACTCATCGGGGCTCCGGCCCTGCTGTACCTGCTGGACCGGCGCCTTGGGAGCGGCAGTTGAGAATCGACATCGAAGACCTGAGCATCGCCTACGCCGGTCGTACGGTCGTGGCGGGGGCCCAACTGGTGGCGGCCGAGGGCGAGATCACCGGCCTGGTCGGGCCGAACGGCAGTGGCAAGTCCACGCTGCTGCGCACCGTCTACCGGCACTTGAAGCCCACTGCCGGACGGGTTCTGCTCGCCGGTACCGACCTCCGCGAGCTGTCCGCGGTTCAGTCGGCGAGACATGTGGCGGCGCTGCCGCAGGAGAGGCAGAGCGACTTCGAACTGTCCGTCCACGAGGTCGTCGCGATGGGGCGCACACCGTACAAGCGGGCCTTCGCGGGGGATGACGCCACCGACCGGGACATCGTCGCCCGAGCGCTCGCGGACGTGGGCATGGCAGCGGCGGCCGGACGCCGGTTCACGGCCCTGTCCGGCGGAGAACGCCAACGCGTCCTGCTGGCCCGCGCGTTCTGCCAGGACCCCGAGGTGCTGGTGCTGGATGAGCCGACCAACCACCTCGACATCCGCCACCAGGTCGAACTGCTCGCCCTGCTGCGCGCCCAGCGCCGTACGACGCTGGTGTCACTGCACGACCTCAACGCTGCCGCCTCCGTGTGCGACCGACTGCATGTCCTGCATGGCGGAGCGGTGATCGCGTCCGGAGCACCGCGCGATGTCCTCACTCCCGCCTTGCTGGCCGAGGTGTTCGGCGTGCGGGCGGCTGTGGTCGACCACCCGCTCACCGGTGATCCGCTGATCGCCTTCGACCACCGGGCGCCGGTCGGCACGGAGACGCCTGCGCCGGCGGAGGTACCCATCGGCGGATGAACGCGGGCCGGGCAGAGACGACAGCGTCCTGCCCGGCCCGTCGGAGTGTGAGATCAGGCGGCGACCGAGTCGGCAACGACGTAACCGGCCTCGACGATGGCAGCGCGCAGCCGCTCGTCGTCGAGGTCCGTGCCGTGCACCGTGACGGTGTTCGCGGCGAGGTCGACCACGACCTCGCTCACCCCCGGCACCTCGGAGACTTCTTCCGTGACGCTCGCCACGCAGTGCTCGCAGCTCATGCCGGTGACGTCGTACTGCTTCTGGGCCATGGGGAACTCCTGGAGGTCAGGGGGCTTTCGCCGGTGTACGGATTCGCGGAGAGGGGTGTTCAAGTCGACGCCCTCATCTCAGGAGTCGGCTGAGTAGAGGGCGGAGTTCCACGGCGGGTGGCCGTTGGGGATTGGGGAGGCTGAGGAGGGGGAGGGGAGTGGCGCCGATGCGCCATCGGGCCTCGTCAGCATCGGAACGCACCATGGCTGTTTCGCTCTCTGGCCATAACTCCGCTCCGGAACGCGACCGGTGTCGGCTGTCCGCGCAGAAAACCATCCCAGCAGTCATGTTCATGGGCATCACCGGGAACTCACCCCATTTCCTCCCCGACTTATGGAGCGAGGCTGCCGCCCGGCAGCCCACCCGTGACGGTGAGGGGGAGACGGGTGACCAACGACGGTCCCGGTGCGGAACAGACCGGTCACATACCCATGGGCGAGGACCGCTGGCCGCTGGTCGCCGTGGCGGGTGTGCTGGCGTTCGTGGCGATGCTCGACATGAACATCGTCAATGTGGCCCTGGCCGACATCGCTGATGGTCTGCGGGTGTCC
This sequence comes from Streptomyces lydicamycinicus, assembly GCF_000829715.2. Taxonomy (NCBI): domain Bacteria; kingdom Bacillati; phylum Actinomycetota; class Actinomycetes; order Kitasatosporales; family Streptomycetaceae; genus Streptomyces; species Streptomyces lydicamycinicus. The sequence continues at coordinate 818,149 of NZ_BBNO01000007.1, forward strand.
ACGGCAACTGCTCAGTGGGCGGTGCTGGGCTATCAACTGCCGGTAGTGGCACTGCTGTTGCCCGTGGGCCGGTGGCTCGACGGGGTGGCGCTGCGCTCCGCCGTGCTGGCCGCGACCTGCGGCTTCGGTCTGTGCAGCGCCCTGGCTGCCGCGGCGCCCTGGATGGGCTGGTTGATCGCCGCCCGTCTGATGCAGGGCGCGTTCGGTGCGGTGCTGTTCGTGCTGATGCCGGTTCTCGCGCTCCGCTCCGTACGACCGGAGCTGCGCGGACGGGCGATGAGTGTGCCCGCCACCCTGGGCCCGCTGGGCGCGGTGATCGGGCCCGCCGTGGGCGGAATGTTGCTGGACCACCTGGGCTGGCGTTCCGTCTTCCTGGTGAAGATCCCTTTCTGTGTGCTCGCCCTGGTCGTGGTTTGGCGGGCGATGCCCCGGGACGGGGGACTGCGGGCGCCTGACCGTCGGTCGGTGGCCGACGCACTGCTGGTGGCCACGGGTGTCGCGATCGTGCTGCTGGCGTTGACGCTGGCGCCGGACGGCCCGGCCTGGCTGCTGCTCGTCCTCGCCGCCGTACCGCCGCTGTGGTGGTGGCTGCGCGGGCCGGGCGGGCGTCCGGTGGCCGGCGCGCTCCGGACGGCGGGGCTGTTCCGGGCGCACGGGGCTGTGCTGACCCTGGCCGCCGGGTTCGCCGCCATGCACTACGTCGTCGCCCTGCACCTTCAGCGCGATAACGGTGTCAGCGCCACCACGACCGGACTGACCGTGCTGGCCTTCCCCCTCGGCATGGGGATGGCCGGGCCCCTCGGCGGACGCCTCGCCGACCGGTACGGCGCCCGGCCGGTCGCGGTCACCGGCGCCGCCCTCACCGCCACCGGCCTGCTCCTGCTGCTCCCCCTGGGCGACGGCTGGGCACCGCTGGACGTGGCCTGGCGGCTGGCGCTGGCGGGCGTCGGACTGGGCCTGAACGGGGGCCCGACCCAGGCCCTCGTCATGGGCGCGGCCCCACCGGAACGGGTCGCGACCGTGGGGGCCACGGTGCAGCTCGCCCGCAGTCTCGGCTTCACCCTCGGTCCCGCGCTGGCCACCGCCGCCTGGGGGCTGACCGGACCTCATGAGGGCGTACGGGCCGCGCTCGCGCTGGCCGCCATCGCCGCCTGCCTGTCCGTACCCCTGCTCGCCCCGCCAGGCAGCAGGCCCGCTTCCGTCCCCGAGAAGACGACCGACGCAGCGTCGGCCGCTCACGACTGACCCCAGGAGCACTCCTATGTGCGGAATCACCGGATGGGTGTCCTTCCACCACGACGCCCGCACCCAGGGCCCGGTACTCGAAGCCATGACGGCCACCCTCACGCCACGAGGCCCGGACGCGGGCGGCGTCTGGCTCGGCGAGCACGCGGCGATCGGTCATCGCCGCCTGGCCGTCATCGACCCGGCTGGTGGTGTGCAGCCGATGACCGACCGGCCCGAGCGCCCGACCACCGTTCTCAGCTACAGCGGCGAGGTGTACAACCACCACCAGCTGCGCGCCGAACTGCGCGGCCGGGGGCACAGCTTCCACACCCGCAGTGACACCGAGGTGGTCCTGCGCGCGTACGCCGAATGGGGTGCGGATCTGGCCGACCACTTGGAGGGCATGTTCGCCTTCGCCATTTGGGACGAGCGCGCCCAGCGGCTGCTGCTGGTACGCGACCGCCTCGGCGTCAAACCGCTGTTCTGGGCAGCCGTCGACGGCGGCCTGGCCTTCGCCTCCGAGCCGAAGGCCCTGTTCGCGCATCCGGAGATCCGGCCACGGGTGGACGCCGACGGGCTGCGGGAGGCCTACAGCCTGCTTTTCAACACCGGGCCGACGGTGTGGTCCGGGGTGCGCGAGGTGGAACCCGGCGGCCTGCTCGTGCTGGACCGCGACGGCATCCGCGAACGCCGTTACTGGCAGCTGGAGGCCGCCGCTCATGGCGACGACAGGGACACGGCCGTCGACCGGATCCGTGAACTGGTCGGCACGGCCGTCCGCAGTCAGCTGGAGGCCGATGTCCCGCTGTGCAGCCTGCTGTCCGGGGGCATCGACTCCACCGTTCTGACCGCGCTGCTCGCCGACGAACTCCGGCTGCGCGAGGGACCGGACGCCCGCATCCGCTCCTACGCCGTCGACTACAGCGACCAGGCCGAGCAGTTCACCGGCGATGTGCTGCGCACCGGCCACGACACCCCGTACGCCGCCGAGGCCGGCGCCTTCATCGGCACCGAGCACAGCACGGTCGTCCTCGACCCGCGCGCGCTGCTCGACCCCGAGCACCGCAAGGCGGTCGTCGTGGCGAGGGACTCACCGATCGGTGTCGGCGACATGGACACCTCCCTGTATCTCCTCTTCGGCGAGATCCGTCAGCACTCCACCGTGGCCCTCTCCGGCGAGGCGGCGGACGAGGTCTTCGGCGGCTACCCCTGGTTCCACTCCCCGAAGGCACTGAACGCGGCCACCTTCCCCTGGCTGCTCGTCACCGGCGACGAGGCCGCCATGCCGCTCAACCCGGCACTCGACCTGCGCATCGGGGAGTTCCGCGAGGACACCTATCGCAGCGCGCTGGCCGCCGTACCGCACCTTGACGACGAAACCCCCGCCGAGCACCGGCAACGCGAGATGCAGCACCTGTCCTTGACCCGCTGGCTGCGTCAACTCCTGCACCGGAAGGACCGGTTGAGCATGGCGCAGGGGCTGGAGGTCCGCGTCCCCTACTGTGACCACCGCCTCGTCGAGTACGCCTTCGCCACGCCCTGGAAGCTGAAGAGCTTCGACGGCCGGGAGAAGAGCCTGCTGCGCGCCGCCGGCGCCGGGCTCGCGCCCGACTCCGTGCTGCACCGGCCCAAGAACCACTACCCGGCCACCCACCACCCCGACTACAACCGCGGCCTCCAGGACCTGGCCCGCGACGCCCTGTCCACCGATCAGGTCCGGGCACTGGCCGACGAGACCCACCTCAAACCCTGCCTCGACACCCCGCCCGACCGGCTGGAATGGGGCCACCGCCTCCGTCTCGAACGCGTCGTCGACCTGGCCCTGTGGCTGGACCACTACCGGCCCGAACTCGCCCTCTGAGGAGCCTTCGCATGACCCTCCACGAACCCGAGACGGCCACCGAGGCGCTCCCCGAGCCCGTGCCGCTGATGGGCTGCCCCTACAAGAGCAACCCCTACCCCCTCTACGAGCGGATGCGCGAGGCCGGGCCCGTCCACCGCGTGCTCTTCCCCAGCGGCGTACAAGCCTGGCTGGTCACCGGCTACGAGGCCGCGCACGCCGCCCTCAACGACGACCGCCTGGGCAAGAACCACGACCGCGGCAACCACCGCTGGCGCGCCCGCGCCTCGATCATGCCCGAGCCGCAGCACTCCCAGCTCCAGGTCCACCTCCTCCACCAGGACCCGCCCAAGCACACCCGTATGCGGCGCTTCGTCACCGACGCCTTCACCCCGCGCCGCATCGAGAGCCTCCGCCCTCGCTTCCAGGAGCTGGCCGACACCCTCCTCGACGCGCTCCCCGAAACCGGTCCCGCCGACCTGGTCACCGGCTTCGCTGCCCACTTCCCCTTCCAGGTCCTCGCCGAAGTCATCGGCCTCCCGCAGGATCTGGCCGCCCGCTTCGACCGCGACTGGGGCAAGGTCGTCCAGCCCGTCGGCCCCACCGACCCGGGCCGGCCGCTGTACGAGGCCAGGCTGCACGGCCTACAGGGCTACATAGCCGACGTCGTCGCCCACAAGCGCGAACACTGCAAAGACGACCTGCTCAGCCGCCTCGTCGTGGCCCGCGACCGTCGCGAACTGTCCCAGGAGGAGTTGGACTCCATGATCTTCCAGCTCCTCGTCGCCGGACAGGAACCGGTCACCAACCAGATCACCACCGCGCTGATCGCCCTCTTCCGCCACCCCGACCAGCTCGCCCGCCTGCGCGACGAACCCGGCCTGCTGCCCCGCGCGGTCGAGGAACTCCTCCGCTACGACAGCGCCTTCGAACTGACCACCTGGCGCTTCTTCGACCAGGACAGCGATCTGCACGGCACCGAAGTCCCGGCGGGCGACTCCGTGATCGTTTCCCTATGCGCTGCCAATCGCGACCCGCGCGGCTTCCCCGACCCCGACACCCTCGACCTCGATCGCGCCCCCAACCCCCATCTCGCCTTCGGCCACGGCATCCACTTCTGTCCCGGAGCCGCCCTCGCCCGCGCCGAGCTCCAGATCGCCCTGGGCGCCCTGCTCGCCCGACTCCCGGGCCTCCACCTCGCCGTCAAGGACGAAGACCTCCAGTGGACCCCGGCCGTCCTCGGCCGCGGCACCCCCCACCTGCTCGTCGGCTACGACCGACGCCTCTGACACCGTCCGTCGGCTGACCGGGGCCGGCCACACCGCCCGTCCCGGACCCAGCTGACCGACTCGCCCCACCGACAAACGGCGCCTGGCCGAAGGCCAAGGCGTCATGCCGTCATGCCCTCCCGGAGGAACGACATGTCGCCAACGACCGCGCCAGACACCCTTCCCATAAGCATCAGCACCACGATCCTGAAACTGCTGCTGCCGCACCACCGCACGACCGACCAAGCTCCGGCCGCGGCCGAGAGCTTTCCCCATCAACTGCGCCAGGTCTCCGACTTCACACGCGACGGTGCCCCCATCGTCTTCACCCTGCCCGGCTTCCCCTGCAAGTCACCCAACCCCGCCAAAGTCCTCGGTCACCTCCCCGACCAGGGAGAACGCCTCTCCCTCAGCTTCCTGCACTCCCTGTGCACCGAGATCGAGCGGAGCTACCCGCCCGGCGCCCGCGTGATCATCTGCTCCGACGGCCACGCCTTCGGCGACCTCATCGGCGTCCCCGATGCCCACATCGATGCCTACGCGGACGAACTACGCACCGTCATCGACCAATTGGGCCTGACGAACCTGTCTGTTTTCGACCTGCGCGACGTACTCGGCGACCTCCCGCACGACACCAAACGCGCCCACCTCCACAAGCGCTACGCCCCCACCCGGGACGCCCTGCGTGCCGAAGTCCGCACCGACGACACCACCCTCGCCCTCTACCGGGGGATCACCCGCTTCCTCGTAGAGGACACCGCCGATCACACGGGCACCCGCTCCGCCCTCCAACGCGAGTGCCGGCAACGCGCCTACGGCGTCATCCAGCGCAGCCGCGCCTGGGGCGACCTGATCGCCGACCACCACCCCTGCTCCGTACGCCTGTCCATCCACCCCCAGCCCATCGGCACCCTCAAGTTCGGCATCCGACTGCTCGACGCGCCCGACGTCTGGACGACACCCTGGCACTCGGCAGCCCTTCGTCGCAGCGACGGCACCTGGACCCTCATGCCCCGGGGCAAGGCCGCCCAGTTGGGGCGCCTGATCGAGCGCGACGGCAGACCCAGCCACTTCGCCCAGGACTGATCGTCGCTCGAAGGCGGGAGGGGCACGCACCACTCACGTGGCGCCCGCCCCTCGCCCCGGCCACGGCGGGGAAACGATGGTTTGCGGTCGAGGGCGTAGAGCAGGAGCGCGTCATCGCCCTCGAAGGTGAACGGGTCAACGGTCAGGCCGGTTCAAGGTGGCGGTGCAGCCCCGGCCGTGTGGCGTCAAGTGCCGGACAGCCGGACAGCCGGACAGCAGCGCCGGGATGAAGGCGGCTGCTGAAGCGGGGGCCTGGGCCGGAAAAGATCGTCCGCGAGCTTCAGTGATGGTGGAGACTGTGGGGCAGTTCTCCGCGATGTGATCAGGAGCCCAGTGGACGACATGGAATGCGCCGAAGCTCTGGAGACGGTCCTGCGGGACCTCCAGGCGCAGTGCGCGGTGCAGCCGCACATACGTGCGGACGACGAGTTCGGGATCACGCTCTGGGCCCCGGACGGTTCAGGCCGGGGCCTGACCTCACCACTGGGTGGCACCGCCGCGGAGCGGCTGGTGCACCTGGCAGATCAGGTCCAGGACTGGGCGGTGGAGGCACTGTGGTCCGAAGGTGCATCGGCGGTCTGGCCACAGTGCCCGACGCACCCGGACACGCATCCGCTGACGGCGACAGTCCGCACGGACACGGCAGTGTGGGTATGCCCGAAGAGGGGAACGGCAGTGGCACGGATCGGGGAACTGAAGACCCAATAGAGCGGGCGGGGCCTGCGGCCGGCGACAACCGGAGCCGGCTGTGCAGCGGAGCCAGCTGTGCAGCGGCTGCGGCCCCGATCTCCGTATGTGGGTGGCATCGCTCAGCCCGAACCGGGCACGGGCACCTGCTTGAGCCCACTGCGCACCGCATTCTGACAACGATCAGTCAGGCTGGGCGGTTCCAAGGGCATTGCGCAGAAACGCCGTTGCCTGGTCGATGGCTCCGCGGGCGGCTTTGGAGTGACTCAGTGAGTTGAGCATCATGAAGTCGTGGACCGTGCCGTCGTAGCGCACCGTGGTCACCGGAACGTCGGCTGCTCGGAGCTTGGCGGCGTACTCCTCGCCCTCATCGCGCAGTACGTCGGCCTCGTCGACGATCAGCAGGGCGGGCGGCAGGCCGGCGAGCTGCTCGATGGTGGCGTGGTTGGGAGACGCGGTGATCTCCGCGCGTTGGTTCGGGTCGGTCGTGTAGGCGTCCCAGAACCATTCCATCAGCTTGCGGCTCAGGTAGTAGCCGGTGGCGAATTGGTCGTAGGAACCGGTGTCCATGGCCGCATCCGTGACCGGGTAGTACATCGACTGCTGCACGAACTTGACGTCACCGCGCTCCTTGGCCATGAGGGCGAGTGCGGCGGTCATGTTCCCGCCGACCGATTCCCCGGCCACTGCCATGCGCTGTGCATCCAGCCCCTTGGACGCCCCTTCGTGGACGATCCACTGCGCGGTGGCGTAGCCCTGCTCGATGGCCACGGGATAGTGCGCCTCGGGCGACGGCGTGTACTCCACGAAGGCCACTGCCGCACGGGCGCCGACCGCCAACTCGCGCACCAGGCGGTCGTGAGTACCGGCATTGCCCAGCACCCAGCCACCGCCGTGCATGTACAACACGACGGGCAGCGTCCCGGTGGCGCCTTGCGGCTTGACGATGCGTACCCGGACATCGCCCACCGCTGCCGGAACCGAAACCCACTCCTCGTCGACCGGCAGCTTGTCGACCGGCGCGGCCTGGAGGTCGTCGAGCACCTTGCGCGCTGCGGTCGGATTCAGCTCGTACAGGAACGGATGTTGCGAGGTTGCGTCGGCGAGCTCCTGTGCCTCGGGCTCAAGGACGATTGAGGCGGTTTGACCAGCCATGGGAATGCTCCCTGGAGCGCATCGTGACGAGCGCAGGGCACTGAAGAGCGCCGCGCTGCGCTCGGGCTGCGGGGCGGTCAGCAGAGCCTCCGCCCTTGTTCAAGCCCCTGATGGGTGTATATGTCCAGTGTAATTGCGCATCCTCCGCAGATGCATTCCAGGGAACCGCCTAATCCGTCCCGCACCGGGTGCTCGGCTCGGTGACGACACGACCTCGTCGGTGACAGGCTCACCGACGAGCGGATACATCGACCGACCGCCACCGGTGGGATCGCGTGTGATTCAAGGGTGAATGCCTCAACGCCGTGGCCGGTCCATCACGGGCGGTGGTCCCGATCTGCTGCGCCCCATGGCGTCACGCACTGCGTCGTCGACCAGGGTGAGCATGGGCTGGCCCGGTGCGCACATCAGATTGACGACGCCGTCGGCTCCAGCCACCGCCTCCTCCACGCCCTGACCGGTGATCACATCGACACCTGTGGACAGCGAGTGCGGCACGGCCTCGTGCCCGGCGGCGGTCAGCTTCTTCACGACCTGCGACAACTAGGAGCTGTCCGGCCGATCATGTGTGGAGCCAGATGACGAGGGCTGCCGCGGGCCGCCCGCCGCGGGGGAACCCTCCCGCAGGCGGGCGGCCTGACTGTCGGTCTTCTCCGGGATCGTGTGCCGGATGCCGCGCCTGCGCGGGTGGTCGTGGCACGGCCCGTTGCTGTAGGCCTTGTCGGCGGCCAGGCTGCCGGTCGTCTTTCGGGGGCGGCCGGCTCGGGACGTGGGATGCGGATCTTCTCCAGCACGAGCTCGATCTGGGTGCAGTCCACCCGATGCCCGAGCCGACAGCCGACGACCCAGACCGACGGTAGCCACATGATCGGGCGAACAGGTCCGGTACGGGCCGCCCAGGGCAACCCGCACGTGTCGTGCCCGGCCCCGGCGCCGGCCGCAGCGCGCCGGCGTCCCCGGCTCAGGGCGCGGTGGCTTCCCAGGCCGCCTTGATCATCCGGAAGACCTCGTCCACCGTGGCCCCGGGATCGTCCGCCCGGCAGGCCAGCGCGTAGGCGTCGATGGCGAACCGCGCGGTCGCTCGGCAGGCCGTCGCACTCCGGGACAGGTGAGGATCGGCGGCCAGCGCCGCTGCCAGCGCCTGCGCGTGACGCAGGCTCATCGACTCCTCGTATTCCCGCAGGGCGGGTGATCCCTCAATCATGCGTCGGACGGGGGCGCTGCCCTCCGCCGTGCAGTGCCGCACCAGGGCCTGGACCTCGCGGTGCAGCGCCGGGATGAGCGGCTCGTGCGGAGGCCGGTCGGTTACTGCCCTCGTGAGGCGCTGCTCGAAGTCCTGGTCGCGCTCGAACACCAGGGCCTCCTTTGAGGCGAAGTGGGCGAAGACGGTGGTGACGGCCACGTCGGCCTCGGCCGCCACGTCGCGGATGCCCACAGCGTCGTACCCGCGCTCCAGGAAGAGTCGCAGCGCGGTGTCAGCGATCTTCTGACGGGTCGCGGCCTTCTTGCGTTCGCGGCGTCCGGACGGCTCGGTCATGCCCTGACGCTACCAGGTATGAATCCCTAACCGTTGTGAAATCCTAACGGTTAGGGTTACCTTCGGTCGCATGAGGAAAATTTGCTTCGCCGAGTTCGGCGGTCCCGAGGTCCTGCAACTGGTGGAAGCCGAGGAGCCCCACGCGAGCCCCGGTCGGATACGCATCGCCGTACGGGCGGCGGGTGTCAACCCCGTCGACTGGAGGATCCGGGAGGGCCAGGTCCTGGGAGCCCATCCGGTCGAACTGCCCGCCGGGGTCGGACTGGACGCCGCCGGGGTGGTGGATGAGGTCGGCGAGGGCGTCGAGGGGGTCGAGGTCGGCGACCGCGTGTTCGGCGAAGGCACCGACACGTACGCCGAATTCGCCGTGCTGTCGGCCTGGGCCCGGATGCCCGAGGGACTGGCCTTCGAGGAGGCGGCCGGGTACCCGTCGGTGGTGGAGACCGCGCTGCGCATCATCCGCGAGGTCGGCGTGCGGCCCGGGCAGACGCTGCTGGTCAGCGGCGCGTCCGGTGGCGTCGGGTCGGCGGTGCTGCAGATCGCCCGCGAGCGCGGCATCAAGGTGATCGGCACGGCCGGGGCTGCGAACCAGGACTACCTGCGCGGCCTGGGCGCCCTCGCCACGACCTACAACGAGGGCTGGGTCGAACGGGTGCGGCACCTGGGCCGGGTCGACGCGGCCCTCGACCTGGCCGGCTCGGGCGTGATCCGCGAACTCGTCGAGCTGACCGGGGACCCGCGCAAGGTCGTCTCCATCGCCGACCTCGGTGCGCCGCAGCTGGGCGTCCGGTTCTCCGGCGTGGCCGGCAGCGTGCCGGACGCGCTCGCCGAGGCCGTCGACCTCATCTCGCGGGGCATGCTCCACATCCCGGTCGAGAAGTCGTACTCGCTCACCGAGGCAGCGGCGGCGCACACGGACAGCCGCGCCGGCCACACCCGGGGGCGCCGGGTCCTGGTCGTCTGAGCCGCGGCCCGCCCGGCGTCCCGCACCGAACGGCCGGTCACTAGCGGGTGGTGAAGCGGCGTCGGACGAAACCGGGGCGGTTGCGCCTCGCTCACCAGGGCGACCGCGGAGCCCTCCACCGAGATCCGGTTCAGGCCGTTGGCGTTTCCGGACGGGCCGGTCGCTGCCCGGTGCGGAGACGGCTAGGACCATCGCCTGTCTCGCTCGTTGGTGACGATCGTGCGTGCCCACCAGCAAGCGGCCGGCGCCCGCGCCGACCCGCCGTCGGCGCTGGCCTCAAAGGGGGCTGGGCGCGGGAACCACCAGGACGAGACGCCGTGGCAGAGCCTCGCCGCCCGCCTGGTGGAGGTGGTGCGGGAGGCGAGGGCCTGGGCCGCTCGCGGGGCGGGTTCACCACCAAAGTCCACCTGAGCGCGGACGGTTGCTGCCGCCCGCTGTCCCTGGTCGTCACCCCGGGGCAGCGGGCGGACTGCACGCAGTTCGAGCCCGTGCTGGAGAAGATCCGTGTTCCCCGGACCGGTCCCGGCAGGCCCCGCAAGAAGCCCGACAGCCTGGGCCGCCGACAAGGCCTACAGCAACGGGCCGTGTCGCGCCTACCTGCGCGAACGGGGCATCCGGCACACGGTCCCGGAGAAGGCCCTGCACCGCTGCCCACGGGCAAACGGCTCCGGCCACCGTGCACAGGCCGACTCCCCACACGGCTTGCGACATGCATCATCCCTTCGCAGCAGGACACGACTTCATACGCGCGACGCGCGGGACAGTGCTTCGGTTCACATGGCGGCTGTGGATGCGGGGCGTGTTGACCATTGCAGGTGGCATTGCCCTGGCAGGAATACGACATCAACTGCTGGCGTGAGGATGCTGTCGTATTCCTGCCAGCTGACCGGGGGCACCACCTGCTGAGCTGTTTGCCGACGCACTGCCCATCACAGGACGGAACTCATGTCCCCCACCGTTACCGCTGCCGTCGACGACGCACCTCTGCCCACTCGGTCGCCGCTCATCGGCTGGCTGGCCGTAGTCTCGGTAATGCTCGGAATATTCGCCATCGTCACCACGGAGATCCTGCCTATCGGCCTGCTGACCTCGATCGGCTCCAGTTTCACCGTCTCCGATGGTGTGGCAGGGCTGATGATGACCATGCCGGGGCTTCTCGCGGCCGTCTCTGCGCCGTTGGTCACTGTGGCCACCGCACGCGTCGACCGTCGCCTCATGCTGTGCGTCTTCATGCTCCTGCTGGCCCTGGCGAATTTCCTTGCTGCTGCGGCATCTGACTACGGGCTCATGCTGATCTCCAGGGTCATGGTGGGGGTCACGATCGGTGGGTTCTGGTCGATAGGCGCTGGGCTGGCCGAGCGGTTGGTGCCGCCGGCCTCGGTCAGCAGAGCAACCGCCGTGATCTTTTCCGCTGTCCCGTTGGGCTCCGTCCTCGGGGTACCGACCGGAACCCTCATCGGGGGTCTCGCAGGGTGGCGTACGGCATTCACGGCCATGGGTGCGCTGACGGTCGGGGTGCTGGTCATGCTGCTCCTCGTCGTGCCCCCGCTGCCTCCCGTCCAGGCCACCCGGCTGAGCATTCTCAGAGGCATGTTCCGCAGCAGCAACACCCGCTTCGCGCTGCTGCTGACGTTCTTGATCGTGCTTGCCCACTTCGGCACCTACACCTACGTGACACCGTTCCTGGAACAGGTCACTCATGCCGACGGCAGCCTGATCACTACGTTTCTGCTGATCTACGGTGCTGCGGGCATCCTCGGCAACTTTCTCGGGGGTACTCGGGCGGCGCAGTATCCGCGGACGGTCTTCGGACTTGCGGCCGGACTCATTGCGGCTGCGACTCTTCTGCTTCCCATGGTGGGCCGCTGGGAGGCCGGTGCTGTCGCCCTGTTGATCGTGTGGGGCGTTGGCTATGGCGCGGTGCCGGTCGCATCCCAGACCTGGTTTTCCAAGGCGGCGCCGTCTGTCCCCGAAGCAGCATCGGTCCTGTTCACGGCGTCCTTCCAAGCCACGATCTCCATCGGCGCGTTTCTGGGGGGAGTCGTCTTGGACCGCACCTCTCCATCCGCGGTCATGGTGCTCGGTGGCTGTACTGCGGTCTTCATGGCCCTGGCAGCGGGAGCCCACTTCGCCAGGCGTCTCACCTGGCCAGCCAGCGCAGAAGACGCCTGACCGAGCTGCCCACCGCATACCCACCTGGAGCGATCCGGCAGGCCAGGAATCCGACATCACACACGGCCGAGCGAATCGGCGGGCCGGATCCTTCCGCCTAAGGGCTGTCCCATAATGACCTCCGGTGTGATGGTGGCCAGCGCGGCTCCTCCTATCCAGCCAGCGTGAGGTTGTGCAGACGGGCGATGCCGAGCATGGCGTAGTGGACACCGTCGCCTTGGAGGCGGCAGTCGCGCAGGATCTTCCACGCCTTCATGCGGGCGAAGGCGTGCTCGACGCGAGCACGGACTTTCCGGTGGGAGGTGTTGTGGTCCTCTTTCCAGGCTGGGAGTTCGCTCTGGCCGGGTTCGCGTCGGTGCGGGATGACCAGTCCAGTGCCCCGGTAACCACCGTCGGCGATCACGGTGGTGTGTGACCGACAGCGGCCTTTGCGCCGGAGATTTCCCATGCCTTGCAGTCGTTGCGGTTGCCCGGGACAGGCCGGCCGACGGCGACCACGAACCGGGTGTCGGCGTCGATGACGACCTGGTGGTTGGTCGAGTAGCGGTAGTTTTTCGACTGCTCGGCGACGGTGTGATCGCGGGTGGGGACCAAGGTGCCGTCCGCGATCAACACGGTGCCGTCGCGGAACCGCTTACGGGTCTGGAGAGCGAGTAATGGCCCGAGGTGGTCGATGATGCGGCCAGCGGCCGACTTCGACACCCCGAACAACGACGCCAACTGCCGAAAGGTCAGGTTCGTCCGCCAATACGCGACGACCAGCAGGACCCGGTCCTCCAGCGGCAAGCTCCACGGCCGGCCCCTGCGTGCCTGGTCGGTTCTTTCACGCCGCAAGGCTGTGATCAGCTTGCCGAACTGCTGTGGGCTCAGCCCGGTGAACGGGGCTGTCCAGGATGACTTCGACGCCGTGATCACACCAGACACGTGGGAATGATCCCGGAGGTGAACAGTCACCTGACGCTGATCAGTCCGTCTCCGCTGGCAGGACCCACCGATGCGTCCGTCGGCCACCGCAACTCGGCATCCTGGTAATGATCCGCGACGCCAGACCATGCCAGGCCACGACCTGCCGGATGTGGACGGTGACGGCCGGAGTGACTTCGCGGGACGGCACCGCAGCTCACCAGCCAGTGCGCACAGCGGCGTGCGCCAGCGGGCCCCGGTCTCGGTGCGGCCGGATCTCCCCCGGCCAGGCGTGATGCCGTTGAGTAACCCAAAACCAACGTGGAGAAGATAAAAATCTACACTGTGTAGACTTTCTGGGCGGGGAGCAGTCCCGCTCCCCGCGAGACCTTCCTGGAGGAGCAATGCAGAGGCAGAACTGGCTCATCACCGGCGTCAGCACGGGCCTGGGACGTGCCTTCGCCCAGGCCGCCCTGGCTGCCGGTCACACCGTTGTCGGCACGGTCCGCTCCGAGGAGGACCTGCGGGCCTTCGAGGGGCTTAAGCCCGGTTACGCTCGCGGCCGCATCCTGGACGTGACGGACGACCACGCCGTCTCGGATGTGATCACGGAGGTGGAGCGAGGCGTCGGCCCCTTGGATGTCGTCATCGCCAACGCCGGCTACGGCCTGGAGGGCACCTTCGAGGAAACCCCGCTGGCCGAGGTGCGGCGGCAATTCGAGATCAACGTATTCGGGGCAGTGGCCACCCTGCAGGCAGCACTGCCCCACATGCGCCGACGCCGCCGCGGACACCTGATGGCCGTCACCTCCATGGGCGGGCTCATGGCCGTGCCCGGCATGTCCGCCTACTGCGGCAGCAAGTTCGCCCTGGAAGGCATCCTCGAAGCACTGGGCAAGGAGGTCGCACAGTTCGGGATCCACGTGACGGCGATCGAGCCCGGCTCCTTCCGCACCGACTGGGCCGGACGGTCCATGACACGCGCCGCGCGGACCATCGACGACTACGACGAGCTGTTCGATCCCATCCGTGAAGCGCGGCAGAAAGCAAGCGGGAACCAGCTCGGCAACCCGGCCAAGGCCGGAGAAGCCGTCGTGCGCATCGCCTCGGTCGACCAGCCGCCGGCCCACCTCGTCCTGGGCTCGGACGCGCTGCGGCTGGTCACCACTGCGCGCACTGCCGTGGACGAGGACATCCGCGCATGGGAGACGCTCTCCCGCACGACCGACTTCGACGAGGGTGCTCAGCTCTGATGCCCAGCCACCACCCCGCGCGGAGCCGACGCAGCACCGAACGCAAGGGCGATCTGCGGGAGCGGGCCATCCTGGACACCTGCGAAGCCCTGCTCGCGCACAAGGGCTACAACGCCATGACCGTCGGCGACATCGCCCAGGGCGCCGGCATCACACGCGGCGCCCTGTACTTCTACTTCGGCTCCAAGCAAGAAGTAGTTGTGGCACTCGTGGCGCGTACCGTCGAGCATCTGTGGGAGCGGTCCCGGACCACCGCGCAGACCGACGAGCCCCGCCAGGCCATCGCAGAAGCCATGCAGCGCACGGTAGAGCTGTGGAACGAGCACGGCCTGGTCATGCGCACGGCGATCGACCTGTCGTTGACCGTGCCGGAGATCGGCGAGCTGTGGAGCCATACAGCGGACTTGTTCATCACGGCCATCACCGCCGTCCTGGAACGGGCCGGCATCCAGGCCGGCACCGAACCAGAACAAGCCTCAGCGATGGCACGCGCCCTGTGCTGGATGATCGAGCGGACCTTCTACCACGCCTCACAAGAGTCCCGCGAGACGCTGCAAGGGGCATCCGCGACCTGCGAACACATCTGGCTGACCAGTGCCGGTCTGACCACCTGACGGACGTGGCGTGACGGTCAGGCGCGAAGCCGAACCCCGTGGCTTCCAGCCCTACCGTCCATTGTGCTTCCCCGGTGGACACCCCACGAGGCACAAACATCCTCTCCCAGCTCGATCACCAACAGTTGACGTTCAAAGCTCTCGTGCATGACCCTTCCGAACTAGGGGGTGTCCGACGGATCGAGGCAAGGCACCGCCCTTGATCATTAACGGGGCGTACGCGTAAGTTAGTTGGCTGACCACAACTCGGTCATGCGAACCAACGGGGAGTCAAATGTTCCACGCACGCTCTGTCGTAGCTGCTGCACTCACACTGACGTGCGCTGCCGCGCTTACAGCTTGTGGTGATGGCGCGCCCAAGGGCGGCAACGGCTCGGGGGGTAAGGCTGGCCAGTCGGCTCACTCAGCTATGCCCTCCTACAACCCGGATGGGGATGACGCAAATAGGGACATCACGGGTTCGAACTGCCGCTACTCCGGAACCACCGCCACTGGCTACCACCGCTACAAGTATGACCTCACCATCAAGAACCCGTCCGATGTGGCTTTCCGCTACAGGATCAACTACCTGATTCACCCCGCTGACAGTTCCTCCGCCGAGGAGTACGTCGTAGAGGCGAAGCAGCAGCGCAAGGTCACGGTCTACGAGGACGTCTCTGCCACGGAGGAGAGTCAGAGCCCCAAGTGTGAGGTCGGTATCGCCCTGAAAGTACCGGCGAGCGCACCGCACCCCAAGAGCTGGTACTAAGGACTGTCCGGCGGGTCAAGAGCGGAGCCAGGGCCGCACCGCAGCCGCGGTCACGGTGCCGTGAATGACGTAGGCCCGCTTGTCAAAGCGGGTCGCTACGGCCCGGAAGCCCTTGAGCTGATTGATTGTCCGCTCGACCTCGTTCCTGCGGGCGTAGCGCGATGGGTCGAAGCTGGTGGGCCGACCTCCTTGGCTGCCGCGGTTCTGGCGGTGGGTCCGCTGGTCGCGGCGCTCGGGAATGGTGTGTTTGACCTGCCGGCGCCGTAGGTAACAGCGGTTGCGGCGGGAACGGTACGCCTTGCCGCCACTCAGATGGTCCGGCCGGGTGCGCGGGTGCTCGCCTGCCGGGCGGGGAACGCGGATCCGGTCCAGGACCGGGACCATATGTGGGGCGTCGCCCCACTGTCCGGGCGTGACCAACAGGGCCAGAGGCCGCAGCCCTCCTTCAGCAGCCAGGTGGATCTTTGTGCTCAGCCCGCCGCGTGAACGGCCGAGGGCTTCATCGGGGCGATGCTGGGCAGGCTGGGTGCGCTTACCGAGTTTCCGCGGTGCCCGCTTGCGGGCACCGGCAGCGTGCTGGTGTGAACGCCCGCCGCGTCCAACGTTTTCGGCAAGTGAGGCCCCAGACGGGCCCATTCCTCGTTCGACAGATCACCCCGCGCCACGCCGACCAGAACGATCGCCATGTAAGGCAGTCACGCGGACCCGTCGGACAGGCCCTAGGTAGCGAGATCTGGAAGATCACTTACGGGACAGCCCTTAGACATGAGCACCTGCCTTGACTTGTCCACGGGGGCCATCCCCGGCCGGCGCATGCCCGGCAGCGAGCTCGTGGCCGTGACCGGCCGAGTAGGGGTGCCGTTACGAGCGGCGAACCAAGTGACGAGTAGCTCAGCGTGACATCTACCCAAGGAGCTGTTGCCGAGCGAACCGCACCCACCCCAAACGATCGACAGATCTACCGCTTCTCAAGCGGCGTTGCGGCTCAGCGGCCGTGGCTCTGGCTGCGGCTGGGCGGCGCTCGTGGAGTAGGAGTTGACGGGCAAGGTGATGAGACAGCCGATCATTGCTGCGAGCAGGGCCGCGGAAGAGGCGAGGAGGGTCGGGGTGTAACTGGCCGTCATGTCGAAGAGGAGGCCCGGCAGATACGAGCCGAGTGCGGAGCCGACCTGGTGTGCCATCGACAGCAGGCCGAAGACGAGGCCCAAGGACGCGGCCGGGAAGTTCCGGGTGGCGATCAGATGGGTGGGTGCCACGGTGGCGAAGTCGACGAGGCCGAAGGCGATGCTGAGCACCACGAGCCACGCCCCATAGGGGGCGAGTGCCAGCAGGGTCAGGATCAGCGCGCGCACCCCGTACAGGACGGCGAGGAGGCGGGCGCAGCTGTAGCGGTCGCTCAGCGGACCTGAGGCAACCGTGCCCGCGATGTTCGCCAGGGCGAGCAGGCTTACCGCCGTGCCGGTCAGCGCGGTGGAGGCACCGTGCTCATGGGAGATGGAGACCAGATGGGTGTCCATCAGACCCGTGGTCGTCAGCCCGCACACGAAGAACGGCGCGAGCAGTCCCCACAACAGAGGGGAACGCAGCGCCTCTCGTGCGGTGGGGCGCCCGCTGTCCTGGTCCGCCTGGTGCTGCGGTACCTCCGTCAGGTCGGGGCCGCCGTACGGTTCAAGGCCCCGGTCGGCGGGCGTCGACCGCAGCAGCAGGGTGACCAGCGGTCCCACGACGGCCGTCAGCAGGACGCCCTCGACGACGAGGGTGTTGCGCCAGCCGTACGCCTCGATCAGGAACAGGGAGAGCGGGGTGAAGATGAACTGGCCCGCGCCGAAGCCCGATTCGACCAGGCCGAAGGCGAGGCCGCGGCGCTCGGTGAACCAGTGCCGCACCACGAGTCCCGCGGTCACGCCGGAGGCCGCGCTGAAACCGAGCGAGGCGAGCGCCCCGTACAAAAACATCAGGCCCGGCACGGAGGACGCCGTGGACGAAAGCAGCAGGCCCACGCCCGCGACGAAGACGCCGATGCAGAGCACCGCCCGTGAGCCGAAACGTCCGGCGAGCTGGCCGACGACCGGCTGTGTGAACCCGTAGACGAGGTAACTCACCATGCCGATCAGGCTGATGGTGCCGAGGTCGGTGTGGAGCCCCTCTCTCCAGGCGGGGACGAAGGCGCCGAAGGCGATCCGGGCGCCCTGGGCGGTCAGCAGTCCGAGAAGGACCAGGGCGAGCATGCCCCAGGCCGGGTGGACGCGTGGTTCGGTCGCCTTCGTCACCGTTCTCCCGTCGCTATCGTGCGCAGCGCGGCGCGCAGCGGCTCCGCCTCCTGGGGCGGGAGCAGTCGCAGGAGCTCCCCGTTGAGTTCGGCGACCGTGCGCTGCACCTCCTCGCGCAGCGCGGTGCCCGCCTTCGTGAGCCGCAGGCGCACGAGGCGCCGGTCCTTCTCGTCGGGGGACCGGACGACAAGGCCGGAACGTTCGAGCCGGTCGAGGACGCCGGTGAGAGTGGCGCTGTCCATGGTCAGACGCTCACGCAACTGGGCCGCGGTACGGCCGTCCTGTTCCCACAGGCCGGCCAGCACGGAGTACTGAGGCACCGTCAGACCTAGTGGTTTCAGGCGGTGTTTCAGTTCGCCGTGCGCCTTCTGATACGCCTTGCCGAGGGCGAAGATGACGCACTCGTCGATCTCCATGGCCGCCTCCCGCTCTATCGCTTGTGTACGAGAGAGTAGTGTGCGAGAGGTTTCCCGGTCTTCCTCCACCGGCTTCCGTCTCGACTGGTGGGATAAGGGGCACTGCACGGCGGCTTCGGGCAGCTCGGCGAGCGGCCGGTGTGGCGTCGGTCGGTACCTTTCGGACTCTGAGAGGGCGTTTGGGGAGTCGTGTCCGTTTCTTCGCGTGGCTTGAATTAGTTGGGCCCGGCGCCCCCGCCCATTCACCGAGCCGAGGGATGCCGGCTCCCGCGGGTGACTAGACATGCGTGAAGTCGTGCAGATACGCCTGCCGTCGAGCCACCCAGGGAGCACTGACCATGGCAATCCAGCGACGCCAACTCCTGCGATCCGGCCTTTTGTTGGGCGCCGGAGCCGCCCTGCCCGCCGCCCTCGCGAGTGCCGGACCCGCTCTCGCCGCGCCGGCCCTCGTGCGGAGCGGGCGCCCCGCCCTCACCCACGGAGTGCAGACCGGCGACGTCACCGCGCACGGCGGCGTCGTCTGGACCCGGGCCGACCGGCCCGCCCGGATGGCGGTCGAGGTGAGCACCCGCCCCGACTTCGCGCGGTCGGTGACCATACCCGGCCCCGTCCTCACGGCCGAGACCGACTTCACGGGCAAGGTCAAGGTGTCCGGGCTGCCCGCCGGGAGCGACATCCACTACCGGGTGCGGCTCGCCGACCCCGGCGACGCCTCGCTCGTGGGCGAGCCCGCGAACGGCAGGCTGCGCACGGCGCCCGCGGTCCGCGACGACGTGCGCTTCGTCTGGTCCGCCGACCTGGCGGGCCAGGGCTGGGGCATCAACCCGGACGCCGGTGGCTACCGCATCTTCCGGGCCATGGCGGAGCGCGACCCGGACTTCTTCCTGTGCAGCGGCGACTTCTGGTATGCCGATGGCGTGATCCCCGAGACCCGGACCCTCCCGGACGGCCGTGTCTGGCGCAACCTGGTGACCCCGGAGAAGTCCAAGGTCGCCGAGACCCTGGCCGAGTTCCGCGGCCAGCACAAGTACAACCTTATGGACGAGAACCTCCGCGCCTTCGCCGCGGCCGTCCCGCAGATCAACCAGTGGGACGACCACGAGGTCCTCAACAACTGGTATCCGGGCGAAGTGCTCACCGACACCCGCTACACCGAGCGGCGCGTGGACGTCCTCGCCGCCCGCGCCCGGCAGGCGCTCTTCGAGTATCTGCCGATCGAGACGGGTCCCAGCGGCAATGGCCGCGTCCACCGGGTCATCCGTTACGGGCCGCTCCTCGACGTCTTCGTACTCGATATGCGCAGCTACCGGGACGCCAACAGTGCGAACGCCGGACCCGCCACGGACAGCGGGATCCTGGGTGCGAAGCAGGTCGCATGGCTTGAGCGCGAGCTCGCGGCGTCGCGGGCGACCTGGAAGGTGATCGCCGCGGACATGCCGCTGGGCCTCGTGGTCCCGGACGGCGCCGCCCAGGAGGCGATAGCGCAGGGCGACGGCGGCGCCCCGCTGGGCCGCGAAGGGGAGATCGCCCGGGTCTTGTCCTTCATCCACCGGCGGCACATCGCCAATACGGTCTGGCTCACGGCGGACGTGCACTACACCGCCGCCCACTACTACGACCCGGACAAGGCAGCCTTCCAGGACTTCACGCCGTTCTGGGAGTTCGTCTCCGGACCCCTCAACGCCATCGTCGCCAACGAGCCCAACAGGCTCGACGGCACCTTCGGCCCCCAGGTGCGCTTCCAGGCCCTCGCCCCGGACGCGGAGCACAACAATCCGGCGTTCGGCTACCAGTACTTCGGCGAGGTCGACATCGACGGCTCGTCCAAGGTCATGACCGTACGGCTGCGCGACATCGACGGGAAGGTGCTCTATTCCGTGGCAATCGACCCGCAGGGCTGAGGAGTCCGCAGGACCAGGAAGGCCCCGCACGCCGGCACGTGCGGTGACGTTCACACCGGCACCGCCGACCGCCGCGTAAGGGGATCCGCGCAGCACTCTGCCCGGGCAGGGCCCTGGCATTAATCGTCTGGTCCCGTCGCCCTTGGCGTCACCGGGGTATCGGGTGCACCGCGGTCAGTCCGCTGTCGGCCCTGTCGGCCCTCTCCGTCCTCTCCCTCCTGGGCCCGGCTATCGAGCGGAGAGGGGGATGACTCGGGCATCGTCCGGGGGAAGGCCCGTCGGTAGTTGCTGGGCGACACCCCGATCTGTTTGAGGAAGTGGTGGCGGAGGTTGTTCGCCGTGCCGAGGCCGCTGAGCTCCCCGACCTTCTCGATGGGCAAGTCTGTTGATTCCAGCAGGTGTTGGGCCCGTACCAGGCGCTGGTTGAGGAGCCACTGAAGTGGAGTGGTCCCGGTGGCTGCCTGGAGTCGCCGGTGGAGGGTCCGCGGGCTCATCGCTGCGCGCTGAGCCAGGTCCTCGACCGTCAGGGGTTGGTCCAGGTGCCTACGGGCCCAGTCCAGGACGGGCCCCAGGCTCCCGGCGTCGGTGGTGGGTACGGACAGGTCGATGAACTGCGCCTGGCCGCCGGGCCGGTGGGCGGGCACCACCATCCTCCGGGCCAGCTGATTGGCGACGTGTGCGCCCAGGTCACGGCGCACCAGATGGAGGCAGAGGTCGAGTCCAGCGGTCAGCCCGGCGCTGGTGAGCACATCGCCGTCGTCCACGTACAGCACCGAGTCGTCGACTTGCACCTTCGGGTAGCGCTCGGCCAGTTGAGCGGTGTGCATCCAATGGGCGGTGGCGCGTCGTCCGTCGAGCAGCCCCGCCTCGGCGAGTGCGAAGGCGCCGGTGCACAGGGAGACCATGCGGGCGCCTGCGTCGTAGGCATGGCGCAGGGCCGTGATCAGTGCCGACGGCAGCGGTCTGCCCTCCTCGACGCAGGGGTCGGGCACCGAGGGCACGATGACGGTGTCGGCACCGACAAGGTCATCGAGCCCGTAGCGGGTCCGCATTGCCAGCCCGGCCCCGGCCGTAGAGCTGTCCTGCTGACGCTGCCCCGTACTGCACAGCCGCAGGTCGTACCAGGGGTCGGCCAGGTCCGGCTGCGGCTTCCCGAAGACGGTGCAGGGGATGCTCAACTCGTACAGATCCCATGAGGGGACGTCGATGTCCTCGGCCACGACCACGGCGACGGAACCAGGATTCATACCCCGAAGGGTATGGCAGGAATTTGGTGGTTGCTGTCACCAGCGTCACTGTTCCCGGCCGTCGCACGCTGCGATCTTGGTCCTTACGTGACCAGCCGCCGCAGGCGGACATCCAGGGAGTTGTGGCATGCATTCTGATCGCCCGGCAGTAACCGTCATCGGCTTGGGCTCAATGGGGTCGGCGCTGGCCGCCGCATTGCTGGAGCGGGGCCACGAGACCACCGTGTGGAACCGCTCGGCGCACCGGGCCCAGCCGCTGGTCGACCGGGGCGCCCGCCTGGCCGCGACACCCGAGGAGGCGATCGCAGCGAGCCCGCTGACCATCGCTTGCGTACTGGACTACGAGGTGCTGCATGCCGTCCTCGACCCTGTCGCCGGCTCCCTCGCGGGCAAGGTCCTGGTCAACCTCACCTCCGGTTCCCCGGAGCAGGCCCACGAGGCCGCCGCGTGGGCCCGGGCACACGCCGCCGACTACCTCGACGGCGCGATCATGACCACCCCGCCGGGGGTCGGCAGCCCCGAGATGATGTTCCTCTACAGCGGTTCACACGCCGTCTTCGAAGCCCACCGTCCGACCTTGGCGACCCTGGGGGACCCCTTGCACCTGGGCACCGACCCGGGCCTGGCTTCCCTCTACGACGCCGCGCTGCTCGGCCTGATGTGGTCCACCATGACCGGCTGGCTGCACGGCACCGCGCTGGTCGGCGCGGAGAAGACACCGGCCACGGCCTTCACCCCTGTCGCGATCCGCTGGCTGACCGCCGTGGCCGGCTTCCTGACCACCTACGCGCCCCAGGTGGACGCCGGCCGCTACCCGGGCGACGACGCCACCGTTGACGTACAGATCGCGGCCATCGACCACCTCATCCACGCGGCGGCGGCCCGCGGCATCGACAACGCCCTGCCCGAACTCCTCAAGTCCGCCATGGAACGGACCAAGGCCGCAGGCCACGGCTCCGACAGCTACGCGAGCGTGATCGAGATCCTGAAGAAGCCGGCGGACGACAAGTGACCGTGACACCCACAGCCACCACTCAGCTCCCGCCCAACCCGACGGCTCCCGCTACCACCGTGCCATGGACGGACCTTCTGGCCGCTGCCGCCGACGACTGCCTGGCCGCCCTCCTCAAGGGAGCCGACCAGGACTGGTCACGCCCCGCCCACGCCCTCGACTGGACCTGCCGCCAGACCCTCGACCATCTCGCCCTCGGCCTGATGGGCTACACCGGCCTGCTCATCGCCCGCCCCGACGACCGCTACATCACCCTCTTCGCCTCACTCGACCCCCAAGCCCCCATCCCCGCCTGCCTGGAAGGCCTCCGCATCGCCGCCTCCCTCCTCACCTCGACCGTCCGCGACACGCCTGCCGAAGCACGTGCCTGGCACCCCTGGGGCCACTCCGACGCCACCGGTTTCGCCGCCATGGGGATCACCGAACTGGCCCTCCACACCTACGACATCACCCGCACCCTCGGCCTGCCCTGGGCCCCGCCCGACGGCCTCAGCACCGCCGTCCTCGCCCGGCTCTTCCCCGACGCTCCGTCCGGGCACGCCCCGTCCGACACTCTGCTGTGGTGTACGGGCCGCACCCCGCTACCCGGCCTGCCCCGGCGCGCGGACTGGCAGTGGGACGGAACCGTGCGCTGACACGCCCGCAGTGGCCCAGTGCCGCTGGGGGATCGTGAGCGGTGCCCTCAGATCCCCCGGCTTTTCCGCCTTCCTCGGCGGTGCGGCGCCCGGATGCTCATACCAGGACGTCGGCGGGGTCGGCTTCAACTGCGAAGTGACTGGAGCGATCCTGCGTGAAGACGCGGTGCTGGCCACCGCATCGGCGTCAACTCCGCACTCGTCGGGCAGGGGGCTGGTGGCCTCGTGCGGTCCTCGTCCCGCCTCGGTACCCCGTCCGCGGGGGAGGCGACAGTGGAGCCCGGGGCCGCCCCCCACCAAGCCCGAGGCTCGCCCGGCGACGGAGCCGGGCACACAGCCGCGCGCGGTCCAGCAGACGGCCCCGGTGCACGGCTGCTTCGGCCCACCGACGCGGCGACGGCTCAGCCAGGGGCGACGGGAACGTCTCCGGGGTCGTCGTCGACGGTGGCGATAGTCAGGAGCGCCAGAGGTGACCCGGTGGGGCAAGCTCTTCGCCGGCCCTCTGACCGGCTCGGAGTCAATCCGTCTGGCCGACGTGCGGCAGGACGTCCTCCAGTTCCTGCACCAGCCGCCGCTTCGGCCGCGCGCCCACCATCTCCTTCACCAGCTCGCCCTCTCGGTAGAGCTGCAAGGTGGGGGCGGCAAGGACATTGCAGGCGATCATTGTGGCGGGATTCTCGTCGGTGTTGAGCTTGGCGACGGTCAGACGATCGGCCTCCTCATGGGCGATCTGGTCCAGCACTGGCGCCAACTGCCGGCACGGACCGCACCAGGGTGCCCAGAACTCGACGAGGACGGGCCGCGCGCTGCGCAGCACCAGTTGGTCGAAGGTGGCGTCGGTTACGGTGACGACGGCGGAGGCGGTCGTGGTCATCAGGGCATCCTTTGCTCTCGGGCCGGCCGGTCTGGATCATCCGGAAACTCACGGGGAGAACTCGCAGCGCGGATCGGCCAACCGGGCGGCGACAGCGCGCTCCAACTGCCCGGCGACCCGCTCGCGCACCTCGCCGAGGCGGGTCATGCATGCGTCCAACTCGGCGAGCTTGTGCTGGTAGACGGCGATCGAGTCAGGACAGCGGTCGCCGGTCTCGTGCCCGTCGCGCAGGCACTCGACGAACGGCCGGGTCTCCTCCAGCCCGAAGCCGAGGTCCAGCAGCGAGCGGATCTCCCGCACCATCCGCAGATCCTCGTCCCCGTACTCGCGGTAGCCGTTGGCGGCCCGCCGGGCTCTCAGCAGCCCCTGCGCCTCGTAGTAGCGCAGCGACCGCGTGCTCACCCCGGCCAGCTCGGCCAGCTCCCCAATCCGCACGGCGGCTCCTCCCTGTTCACTCGAGACGCTAGACCTTGACACCGGCGTCAAGGCCAGCGCCGGGGTCGGCATGTCACCGGGCTCCCAACTGGTCGCCGAGGTGACGAGGGGTTTGCGGCTTGCTCGTCCAGCGGAATTCCTCCGCATGCTCTTCCGCCCATGAGCGGAAGGTGCGCGCCGGCACTCCGGTGATCTCTTCCACCGTGGACGTGATCACGTTCGATACGGGCCGCGATTCAGCGCTCGCCAACAGCGCCTCAACGAGAGCAGGCGGCCTGCCGTCGGCGAGCATCTGCCGGCGTGCGACCTGTACGGGGACCCCTTCGAAGGTCACCAGGCGGCCGATCGCTTCCCCGATCGTCTGCACCTGCTCGGCTCTGCTCAGTACCTGCGGACCGGTCAGGACGTACTTCGCGCCGACATGCCCGTCCTCGGTCAGCGCATGTACCGCCACGGCCGCGATATCGCGCTCGTGGATCACCGCCGTGGCGGCGATGTCGGGGCCGCGAACTGCGTGCGTGGTGCGGATCTGCTGGGCCCACCCGCGCCCGTTGGAGGCGATGGTGTTCGACCGCAGGATGGTCCACTCCAGGCCGGATTCTTCGATCAGGCGCTCCATATCGGCGTGGAGCTGGGTGATCGGATCGGTCTGCCGTTCGGCGTCCTCGTTCACACCTGACTGCGAGTGCACGCGCAGCGGTGCCCCTGGCCAGGAGCTGGACCACAACTTGTCGGCCGACATTGCCGGTCGCGCCCGTTACGAGAATCTCACTCATGATCAGGTCAGCCCCGGTCCTGCTCGGAGAATTCCGCCGGTCGGCCCGATGCGCCGAGGCCAAGGCCTGCCTCACGTGCGGCATTTGGCTTGCAGGGTGCTGCTGGACCTCAAGACGCTCACACCGGCCGAGCGGGTGGTGTTCGTGCTCCGCGAGGTGTTCGACCTCCTCTTCGGGCAGCGTCCGGCGACAACCACGCCGTGATCAGCCACGGCGGTTCCCCGCCGCAGCGTGTGCACTGCTGCACCAGAGCCCCGGGGAGGAAGCCAGTTGGTGTTTGGGCGAATTACCCACTCCCTGGCTTGGTTCACGAGTCGTCGTTCGGTTGGGTCGGCTCGTTCCCTGTCCTGGTGATGCACCGGTGGAAACCCCATGGGGCGTCTGGATGCATGTACGGGGCGTCGCATCGGAGCTGGTGAGCGCGGGGGAGTGTGCGCCTGGCTTGCTGGGGTTGTGTATATGTCCGTGTTTTGTAACACCAAACCGGATTTCTTCCGCCAAGGCGTGACCGGCCGTCACTGTGTGGGGGCCCGGTCAAACCGGCCGGGCGTCCGGTTTCCGGCGCCCTGTCGTGGCGCCGTATCCAGGGGGTTTTCGTGTCCCGTAACGCTTCACGTATCGCCGCCGCTGTCCTCGGCTCTGCGGCTCTCGCGGCCACCGCTGTCCTCCCGGCCGCCGCGGCCGGCCACGGCCACCACGCTCCGGCCCCGCACCACCACCACCGCTCGGCGGTGAGTCTCGGGGCGATCCAGTACGACAGCCCCGGGCGCGATGACTACTCCAACCGGAGCCTGAACGCGGAATATGTGACGGTCAAGAACAATGGTCACCGTCCGGTCAACCTCCGCGGATGGACCCTGTCCGACCGCTCGGGGCAGACCTACCGCTTCGGCAATGTGCGCCTGAGGGGCCACAGCCAGGTCCGTGTCCACACCGGCATCGGACGCGACAACCGCTGGGACCTCTACCAGGACCGCCGCACCTACGTGTGGGACGACAGCGACACCGCCATCCTGCGCAACGACCACCACCGCATCGTCGACATCGAAAGCTGGGGCCGCCACAGCGGACACCACCACGGTCACTGGGGCCACAGCCACTGAAAATGAGCCGCTGGTGAGACGGTGAGACTTGGTCACTCCCACCAGCCCCTGGTGCGCCGCAGTCCTGCGTCTGCGGCGCACCGCCATGTCCGGCTCCGGGCCGCGGAGTATGTCCCCGCGGGCCGGGCGGGGGCAGGCCCACGTGGTGTCTGGGGCCGTTTGAGCGGGTGCCGAGGTGGCCGAGGTCGAGTCGACGGCCAGCCCAGGTCAGGGCATCCGCAGGAGGCATGGGGAGTGCCGGCAAACCGTAGACAGACCACGGCCCCACGCCGGTCTCCAGGACGGCATCACCAGTTCGGGAAAACCCCCGTCGCCCAGGCTACGAGCGCGCGGAGCAACAGCGGCCGGAGAGCCGCGCCGCGATGGTCGCGGTTCGCGGGGGAGTGAGGCGAAGTGCAGCAGGCGGGTAGTGAGGAAGCCGTTACACGGCATCAGTTCGCACGGTCACCAGCTCAGTCGGAGCTGTAGCCGCTCTTCGCGCCCGCGGTGTCGAGGCGGCAGAAGCACGACGCCTCGACAGGGACGTCGGCGAGTGCGGTGGCCACAGTGAGTTGCTGGGCGACGATGCCGGCTTCCCCCGTCTTGCCGAGCTGCACGAGGCATTCATGGAAGCCGTGGAGGGCCCAGACGTTTCCTGGATGCTGCAAGGGCCTGGGCAGGGTGTTGTCGAGCCCGAGGTCGGCCCGGTAGACGGCCTCGGCCTCTTCGACCCGGCCCTGTTCCAGCAGAAGCGCCCCGTAGGCGTGACGGGTCGGCTGCATCCAGCCCCACGGTTCGTCGTAGGGCAGGTTGTCGTCGAGCTCGATGGAGCGCTCCAGGGAGGCGAACGCCGCGTCGTACTCGCCCTTGCGGTAGGCGAGTTCGCCGTCAAGCATGGCGGAGGCGATCGCCAGGATGTCCCGGCACGTGTTGTTGAACAGCATCCGCGTCTCGGGAACCCGTTCGGCCGCGCGGCGGAACAGCTCTCGTTCGGCCTCGGCCTCGTCGGTTGCCCCCGTGGCGGAGTAGGCCACTGCGCGCGCGTAGTGCAGCATTGCCGTGGTGACGCAGTACAGCTCCAGGTCGGAGGGCATCGGCAGCGCGAGGATGTCTGTCCACCGGCCGAAGCGGATCAACACGTGCACCCGCATGGCGAGGAAGCCCTCCAGCCAGTCGGCCATGGGCGGGCTCTCCACGCGCAGCAGCTCCTCGGGGATGGACGCCTCCAGTTGCGCGGCCGTCTCCAATGCCGTCCTGGACTGGCCGAGGAACATCGCGCCGTAGATCTTGAAGTGGTAGTTGTGCGAGCGGTACAGGGTGTAGAAGTTCATCGCGCCGGCTCGCCGCAGGTACCTCTCGTCGGCCTTGATCGCGTCGCTGTTGCCCGACACGACCCGTCGGTAGTCCCCGCACAGCACGTCGAGATGTGAGGGCATGTGGTGCAGATGGCCCCCGTCCGGGACCAGTCCTCGCAGTCGGTCGGCGACCGAAAGAGCCTTCTCCGGTGTCGGCGACATCTCCATCAAGTGGATGTACATGTGGAGCGTGCCCGGATGATCGCTGCCGGTCGCGGTCAGCAACGCGCGGTCTAGGACGGCCTTCGCCTCCAGCGTGCGCGCGCCGACAACGGGCTCGCCCGTGCGCAGGTCCCACAGCTGCCACGGGGTGAGGTTCATCAACGCGTCCGCGTAGAGGGTGGCGATGTCCAGGTCGTCGGGTGCGAGTTCGTATACGGCGCGCATGGCCTCGGCATAGGGCTCGTTCCAGAGGGAACAGTCCGTCGCGGGGCGCGAGGCCGGGTAGCGCTCGCGCAGCGCCTCGATGAGCGCGCGCTCGGTCGGGGTGGCGCCGTCGCACAGTGCGTGGGCCCGTTCGACGGCGGTATGCGCCCGTTCCACCGAGCGCCGCAGATCGGCATCGTCGAAGAACTCCCAGGGCTTGTTGTAGTTGGGGCCCAGGGCGTACGCAATGCCCCAGTACGCCATGGCGCAGCCGGGATCCGCTGCTGCCGCCGCTTCGAAGCAGGTGACCGCCTCTTCGTGGTTGAACGCGTAGCTCCATACGAGGCCACGGTCGAACCAGAGCTGTGCTTCCGGTGAACGTGTCGATACGGGCCGGGTGAAGGTCCCGAGGTCGAAGTAGTCCATGAGGATCTCCTGCGGAGGGATGTGACTCGACGACAGTCGGCGCTCAGTGCGAAGAGGGCGCCGATCGAGGCTTTGCGGTTGGCCTCCGCATTCGACGAACAGAGCAGCCCGCAGTGCCTTCTTCCTGCTGACAGCGGGCGCAGACAGCTATCCGCAGACTCTTTCTGTGCTCTTCGGCCGGAGCGCGGCGGGGCATCTCCAGCGCACGCCGCGTGATCGGGTCGGCTCCGGCCACAAGCCCCCGGTGTCGGCGCACCGGGTGATCACGTCCGACTTCCTGACGCAGGGACGTTCCTGGAAGCGACCGGGAGGCCGGCGAAGGAGGCGAGGCGCATGACGTGGCTGTCGAGCACACTGTTGTCGATCTTGTACACGCGAGACACGGCATCTCCTTGCCCTCCGTTGAGCCGCCTCGGTCAGCGCCGCCTTCGTTTCGTTGGACTGCTTCAGCGTGGTGACCATGTCCACCGGGCGGACCAAGGTGCCCTGGATGGACGAACGTCGCTGCACCGCCTCGACGAGGTCCGCCTGCTCCTGGCGGAGCGCTCCCGGGGAGTCATTTTCGACTGTAACCCGGCTGTGGCCGGCGCCCGGATACTGCTCGGGTGCCACGCCGAGGAACACCGCCAGAATGCAACCGGCCACCAGATCCACCCCGCCCGCCACGCCCCGAGCCGATCGCTGACGAGGTAGCCGAGCCGCAGTTGCGCGACTGGCACCGGCCGCTCGATCTCCTGCCAGGCGGCATCGAGACAAGCATCGACGCCGACAGCACCCTCACCGACACGGTCGACCGCATCATGCTCGCCACCGGTCTGGCCTGCCTTCCGCGCGCTCAAGCGCTGAGGGCGATGCCCGTCGACTCGCCTGTTGCCCTCGGGCAGTGTGAGCGATCCGCGGTGTGGGATGGCTCGGCCGGAGCCGTGGGAAGTTGCCTGACCAAGCTTGGTGGCGCGAACGTCCTGGACTTCTCCCGGGCGGCCGTCGACGGCTCCCGCTCACGGGCAGCGCGCAGCGACATCCGCCGATGGATCGACCTCGGCCAGGGCGCCGAGCCGCGCCCCTTCCGAAGATCCGGCGGGGGCTCCCGGTATGCCTACCAACGGGGCGCCCCCTGAATGCCACCCGGCCCGCGGGCCCGCGGCCCGTCACGGAGTCTGCCGCGGGCCGGGCCGCCGTCATGCGGTCGTGGTCCCGGGCGCAGTGCCCTGGGCAGGGATGCGGGCGTCGGCCCATCCCTGCACCGCCGGCTCTGCCAGCGAGTGGACCCACCAGTCGGCCAACGCCGTCTCCCTGTCGCTGGGGCGGGGACCGACTCCGAGTACCCGCATGCCCGCACCTGCGGCAGCTTGGATGCCGCAGTGGGAGTCCTCGACGGCCAGCGTGTCAGCGGGGTCCACCCCACAGAGTTGGGCGGCGGTGAGGTAGACGTCCGGATGAGGTTTGGGTCTCGTGGTGTCGTCGGGCACCACGATGTGGCTGAAGCAGTCCCGGAGTCCAGCCATTCCCAGACAGGACTCGACGACTTCCAGCGGGCAGTTACTGGCCACGGCCAGCGGGGCGAACTGCACGGTCGAATGCACCAGTTCCGGCGCCCCGGGCATGGTGGTGGGGTCTGCGGCGACGAGTTCACGGAAGTGCTTGAGCAATGATTCCGTCATGTCCCCGGTCAGTTCCGGTCGCCCGGCCACCTCGGCCATTAAGCGCCCGCATTCGGTGTAGTGCAGCCCTCGCGCCTTGTCCGCGAATTCGTCCGAGGGTGCGCAGCCGTAGCTGTTCAGCACCATGTCACGGGCGTCCTCCCAGTGGCGTTCGGTGTCCATCAGCGTGCCGTCACAGTCGAAAACGACGGCCGCGGGGGTCCAGGAAAGGATGCTGTCTGCGGTCATTCGGCATTCCGTTCTGGTGGGGCCCGAAGGCGCCGATGCGACCGGTCGCGAGAGAGGCAGGGCAGCGTCGGTTTCACGGACGCCCGGCACCGGGCCGAGGGATTCCGGCAGGGCAGCTCTCACGGATAGGAGTTCATCCGCTCCAGCCGGAAAATAACGATCGTTACGTTACGGACGGCAACGCAGAAAGGTCAACCAATTCATAAATGTCAATATTATGTGCTCTACGTATAACCGAACGTGCCGCAAGCCGTCTCCGTGCCGCCCTGGAGGATGCGGAATGCACACGTCGAGCCATGCCGGGTGCACAGCACACGTGCGGGTGGGGTCAGTTCGGTGAACCGGGAGGCTTTCAGCCGGCCGAAAAGCGGCCGGCTCAGTCTGCCCCGACTGCGGTACGAGACGGCCTGGCGGGCGGCTTCCAACAGCACCATGCCAGGCACGTGATCGGTGGGGTGGTCGAAGAAGAACGGGTGCAGCGGGTCGGCCGGCGAGACCAACAGCTCGCCCTGGTCGAGAGCGAGGACCGCATCATGCGGGTGATTGACGGTCAGCTGTGCGGCCGGCGGGCGGTACCCGCCCTCCGGAGTGCGAGCCGGGACGGCATGGACCGCGCTCCTGGCGCGCAGCGCGGCGAAGCGCGCGCCGTCCAGGAATCGCACGCCCCCGCCGCCTCGGCCGAAAGTCACCCCGCACGCGGCGAAGGTGACATTCAGTCGCAGTCCGACGGCCGACTCGTCCGGCACCCGCCGTACGGCGCTGACCCGTGCCGAGCAGGTGATTTCGGTCGCTCCGGCGCGGGCCGGCAACTCGTCGGCGGGGCTGAGGTGGAAGTGCAGGTCGGTGATGACCGCACGGAAGACCTCCGGAACCGCGTAGAACCGCAAGGGAATGTAGAGACCGAGCTGACGCAGTGTTTCCACCAGAATCAGCGGACTGTGCCGCTGCGAACCGTCGCGGGGGAACGTCGCATGCGCGCGTGGCCATGACGCCGCCGCCAGGAAGACGTGCGGGGTATCGGTCGGACGTACATCCGTAAGGAGGACCTCTGCCACCGAGGTCCGGTGCACCAGCTCCCGCTCGACGGTACGGGACCAGCTGAGCGGCTCACTCTTTCCGACGGCCCTGACCGTTGAGGTGCTCATACGACCAGGGAATACCGAAATTCGAACATGCGCACCCTTGAATTCCGGGGCGCGGGGAGCGGTAGGTTGCCTTCCGGCGGAACGAGAACAACGTTTGAGGTGTACGTGCAGATCCGGGCGGAAACGACGCGCAGGTTCCTTCTCGAGGCGGCGGCAACCTTGTTCGACGAGAAAGGGTACGCCGGTACCAGCATCAGCGACATCAGTGCGCATTCCGGTCGCACCAGCGGGGCCATCTATTTCCACTACGCCAGCAAGGAGAAGCTCGCCCTCGCCATCGTCGAGGAACATTTCGCCACGTGGCCGCATTTGATCAGCCGCTACCGGCAGCCCGGCCTGCCGGCCTTGGAGAGACTCGTCGGGCTGAGCTTCGAGGTGGCACGCGCCTTCCGAGACGACATCGTCGTCCGGGCCGGAGCCCGCCTTTGGGCCGAACGCAAAGCCATCGACGCCCAGCTCCCCGCACCGTTCCTCGGCTGGATCGAAGCCGTGACACAGCTCCTCGAAGAAGCCGCCCGTAACGGTGAACTCGCTGCCGATGTGCCACCTGCCGCCACCGCCCACGGCATCGTCTGCTCCTTCTTCGGTCTGCACACCGTCTCCGACGCCCTGGAGGGACGCCGGCACATCGAGGAGCGCCTGCGCGACCTGTGGACTCTGTTGCTCCGCGGCCTCCAGGCCGAGCCTGACCCCGCGGCTCTGCTCGCTCGCGTGCGCTGAGCGGCGCGCGACACCCACCGATCTTGCAGACGTTGAGGAAGGCCGCAGTCCGCAGCTGCGCCTGTTCCAGTGGACGGGCCGCGGGGATCGTCGGGGGGCGTGGCCGTGCACCAGGGTGTGCAGTGCGGGGTGCCCGGTGAGAGCGCCCGCGCTGCGGCGGTCCTCTGTGCGAACTCACGGGGTCGCCCCGCGTCCGCACCGGCCTCGGCCTGGCCGCTGGCGTGCGATGTCGAGGTGGTCGACGGGGCAGTACGGCACGGATGCTTTGCAGGTGAGGGTGAGCAGCATTTGTCGACGGTTTCGGGCAGCACTGAGCGGTCACAGAGCTTGGAAAAGTCGACGAGAACTAGGAACGCTGTCAGAGCGTGTGGACCCTTCTCCGGTGTCGTGATGGTGGCTGAACTTCGGGCTCCGTCAAGGTCGTTCGTCTTCGGCTTCGCCTGCGGGCGGCTCCACCGAGACGCGGTGCGAAGTCCAGCGATGCGGTTGCGGCCTGCCGGCAGGGCGGTTCTTCTTCTTGCGCGGACATGGCCTCCCGCCGGACTTGGTGTACGGCACGTATCACGAGGCGCGCGCCTTCTTCCGGCAGCCGCTCAACGAGCAGGTGCGCTTCAACTCCGGGGGCAAAGAGTGGCGCACGCCGGGCCGGGCCGCGTCGCCGTGGCCCGGCCCCTCGAACTCACGTGGGCGGCCCCGGAGTCACCTGGGGCCACCTCGGGCGCCGGCCGCCCGGTCAGCGGATCAGATGCACGGTGAGCTGCGTTTCCCTGCCACTGACGTTGTCGCCGTGAACGGTGCCGTGCGCGGTGCGGTAGCGTCCGGTACCTCCGGTGCTCGCGAGGACGATGTTGCCGGGGCCGGCACCTATAGCGGTTAACCGGCCCTGGACGGTGAGCTGTCCCAGGGGAAGGGCGAGGTCGGCCGCGCTCTGGAGGTCGAACTCATCGGCGGGGGCGGTGCGGGTCAGCGTGCAGATCTGGCTGTAGGTGCCGACCGGGACGCCACCGCGCGAGAGGTTCCCGCTGATGACGAATTCATCCCGCTTGCTGGGCCCGGACGACCCGTCCACATCGACAAAAGTGACCTGCGTCTGCTGCGCGGTCAGCTGGAATACTTCTTCTCTCGGATAGTGGTCGACGCCGGTACCGGTCGCGGCCGATGCCGAATTCGGTCAGAAAAGAAGGGCCGCGAATCCGGTGGCCGCGCTCAGGGCGATGCGCTTGAAGCTGAAGTGACGCACGATTTCTCCTGTGGGACGGGAAGGGAAATGCACTTGGCCGGCTGCCGGAAGGTGTTTTCCTGCCCGGGCTGGCATCGCGAGGTCGGCACGGCTCCGGCGCTCAGGGCCCGTTGCCGGGCAACCGAGCGCCCGGCTGGCCGGGATCTCGCTGCTCCGGCCCGGATGCGGCGCCCGCCCGGACGGCGGGCGCGGGTGGGTCAGACGCCGGGTGGGAAGACGTAGGTGAACGATCCCGAAGAGCTGCCGCCGGGGGTGGTGACGGTGACGTCGAAGGTGCCCTCGGTGGCGCTGGGCGGGGACACGGCGGTCACGGTGGTGTCGGAGATGACCGCGAAGGGCGCCGGCGTGCCGTTGAAGGTGACCTGTTCGGTGTAGGCCAGGCCGGTGCCGGTGATCGTCACCCCGGTGCCGCCGGTGGTCGGTCCCGCGCTGGGGCTGACGTCCGTGATGGTGGACTGGCCGACGTAGGTGTAGAACGGTCCGTCAGCGCTCCCGCCGCTGGTGATCACGGTGACGGCGACGGCGCCCGGGGCCGGGGCAGGGGCGGCTCTGACGGTGACCTGGGTGTTGGAGACACTCTGGATGACGGCTCGGGTGGTGCCGAAGTACACGTCGATCGCTCCGGCGAGGTTGCGGCCGGTGATGACGATCTCCTGGTCGCTGCCCGAGACGGGGCCGGCGTCGGGGCTGATGCCGGTGAGGGCGGGCGTCGGCATGTAGTAGAAGGACCCGAGGGTGCCGGTGCCGCCCGCGGTGGTGACCGTCACGGGGACGACACCGGCGCCGGCGGGGGAGGTGACGGTCACCGATGTCGCCGTATTGGCGGTGATCACGGCCTGGGCGGTGCCGAAGTGCACGGCGGTGGCGTTGGCCAGGTGGTGACCGGTCAGCGTCACGGTGGTTCCGCCTGCCATGGGCCCCTGGTCGGGGATCACGGTCGTCGCCATGACTTCGACGGTGCCGGCATTGACGTTGCCCACATAGGCGCGTGTCCCATCGGGGAAGACGGCGAAGCCGGTGGGGCCGTCTCCCGCGCTGATGTTCTCGACGACGGTGCGGGTGGCGGTGTCGATCACACTCACCGTGTCCGGTTCGGAATTCGGCACGTACAGATGGGCGCCGTCGGGGCTCAGCGCCGGGAAGCGCGGCTGGGCGCTGACGCCGATGTTGTCGGTGGTGGTGTTCGTGGCGGTGTCGATCACACTCACCGAGGAGCTGCCGGCGTTCGTGACGTAGACGCGGGTCCCGTCGGAGCTGACCGCCAGCAGGATGGGGACGTCGCCGGCGAGGATCGTGGCGATCACGGTGTTCGTGGCGGTGTCGATCGCGCTGACGGAACCCGAGAAGCTCGCCACGTAGGCCCGGGTCCCGTCCGGGGTGATGACCACGCCGGTCGGCCCGGTCCCGACGGTCACGGTGTCGGTGACCGTGTTGGTGGCAGTGTCGATCACACTCACCGTGTCGGTGGTCTGCCGCGTCACATAGACGCGCGTCCCGTCCGGGGTGACCGCCGCCATCGTCGCCCCGGCCCCTACGGGGATGTCCGTGACGAGGGTGTTGGAGGCGAGGTCGAACACGCTGACCAGACCGTCGTCGAAGACGGCCACATAGGCGCGGGTGCCGTCGGGACTGATCGCCACGTCGGTGGGACCGGCCCCCGTGGCGATGGTGTCGATCACGGTGTTCGTGGCGGTGTCGATCACGCTCACCGTGTTCGAGCCCCGGTTGGCCACATAGGCGCGGGCCCCGTCCGGGGTGAGGGTAATCCCCTCCGGGGTGTCCCCCACGGGAATAACAGCGCCTGCGACAAACGCGGCATTCAATGCGGCGTAGGGTGCCCGGGCATGCTGCGGAGATGGTGACGCTAAGGCGAACATGACACTCCCCAAAGAAGGCGGGACGGTCTTTGTCCCGCGTATGGAAATGTCTGCTCCGCCGCATGGGCGAACAGCGAGCAGTCAACCGGCCGCGAATCCGGCCGGCGAAATACACACGCAAGCGGAGAATACCCTCCCGGGGAAAGTATTTAAAGACCGCACGATATCTCGGATAATCGCTTTAAGGTGCGGGGTGGGCGGACCTGGCCGCGACCCACCGGGCGGACGGGGCTGCCGCCTGGCGTGTCGCGCCCTGCCCGCCCGGCCACGTCTGATGTGCCGTCAGATTCATGACCTCAGGGACCACTTCATGACCTCAGGGACCACTTCATGACCTCAGGGACCACTTACGGGAATCGCAAGGTCGCCGTCGCCGGAGTCGCGCTGTCCGACCGCGGACGCGTGGACCGGGCCACCCCGTACGCCCTGCACGCCCAGGCCGCCCGCCGGGCACTCGCCGACAGCGGGCTGGACCGGGCGGTGATCGACGGCTTCGCCTCGGCCGGTCTGGGCACCCTCGCGCCCGTCGAGGTCGCCGAGTACCTGGGGCTGCGCCCCACCTGGGTCGACTCGACGTCGGTGGGCGGCACCACCTGGGAGGCGTTGGCCGCGCACGCCGGTACGCCAACTCCGAGGTGAGGCCGGCCGGACCGCCGGGTCCGCAAGGCCGACGGCGCGCTGCCCCGGCAAACACCGTTGCAGCACTAGCACTCCTGCGGTCGGCGGACCTCGCCCGTGCCCAGTGTGATCACGGCCCGCGGCCGCATGGGCCCCTCGCCGCGTCGGGAGAGCAGGACCACCTCTTCGACCACCGCCGACAGCGCGCCGAGCCGGACGGCGCACTCGGTGGCCAGGTGCTTCGGGTCCTGGGTGCGGCCGAGGGACAAATGCGGGGTGAAGCGGCCGGCGCGCCCGTGGCAAAGCGGGAACCGCAGTCCCAGTTCCCGGTGGAGATGGGCCCACGGCGCCGGGTCCGCCGCAGCCGGATCGAGCCACAACGTCGCGTAGTGCCGGTGCCGGAAGTACCGCACTCCGGCCAGGCGCGCCGTGAACGCCGTGCTCTGCGCCGCAACGGCGGAGAGCAGTGGCACGGCCCGCGCAAACGCTTCCTCCGGCACGAAACCGAACAGCAGATTCACATGCGGCGGCCACCGCCGGACCTGCGGATCGTGTTCCCAGCGGATGTCCTGAATCACCGGCCAGAGCTTCCGCGGCGGCAGCCACGCCACAGCCGTCCGGGCCGTCGGCGCCACCTCAAGCGCATCTACCGGCTCGGCCCCGCCGAAATCCGGATTCCCGTTCACATGGCCATGGTCCCAAATCGGGCTCGAAAACCGTCCAGAGCCTCTCCGAAGGGCCGCGCGCCGAGGCATGGCCTGTCACTCGGCACCGCCCACCGGTCGTCTCCGCCCCGTCCTGAGGATCACGGCACACTCTGCCGACCGCTTTCTCACCCGACCTATCGGGCACGCCCTAACTGCCGCCCCCGCTGAAGCCCCACCAGTGCAGGTCTTCGCCACCGGCTCCGGTGGCCGGCTGGGACTCGGTGCGGCGCAGCAGATCGCCAAGAGCACGGGATGTGCTTCGGGTGTGTGGGTGCTCCTCACCGAGAAGCCGGATCTGGCCGTCGAGTGCTGGACGGTACTCGGCTTCCGCCGCTGCCGGATGGCCCCGCTGGCTGAGTTCCCACGCCAGTGCGCGATGGCCTCGGGTACGGCCGGCGCAGCGCTGTAGCCGCGACCGAGCACAGGTACCAGTCGGAGCCGGGCGCTGCTCGCATGGTGGCACCGGTTACAGCTGCGCCCCTGGCCTTCTGTCGAGTGCCTGCCGGTACAGCCGTCCGGCGCGGTAGGAGGAACGGACCAGAGGTCCGGACAGCACACCGGCGAAACCGATCTCCTCGGCCTCTGCCTTCAGCTCGATGAACTCCTCGGGCCTGACCCACCGGTCCACCGGGTGGTGCCGCGCCGAGGGGCGCAGGTACTGGGTGATGGTGATCAGGTCGCAGCCGGCGGCGTGTAGGTCGGCCAGCGCGGTGGAGATCTCCGCCCGGGTCTCGCCCAGGCCCAGGATCAGGTTCGACTTGGTGACCAGGCCGAACTCCCGCGCCGCGGTGAGCACACCGAGCGACCTGTCGTAGCGGAACGCGGGCCGGATCCGTTTGAAGATCCGCGGCACCGTCTCCACGTTGTGGGCCAGTACTTCCGGACGCGACTCGAATACCTGGGCCAGCAGCTCGGGGACGCCGTTGAAGTCCGGGACCAGGTTCTCCACCCCGGTGCCCGGGTTCCGTGCGTGGATCTGCCGGACCGTCTCGGCGTACAGCCAGGCACCACCGTCGGGCAGGTCGTCGCGGGCCACCCCGGTGATCGTGGCGTAGCGCAGCTTCATCTTGGCCACCGACTCCGCCACCCGGCGCGGCTCTTCGCGGTCCAGCGTCTGAGGCTTGCCGGTGTCGATCTGGCAGAAGTCGCAGCGCCGGGTGCACTGGTCACCGCCGATGAGGAAGGTGGCTTCGCGGTCCTCCCAGCACTCGAAGATGTTGGGGCACCCCGCTTCCTGGCACACGGTGTGCAGCCCTTCGGCCTCCACCTGCGCGCGCAACGCGTTGTACTGCGGCCCCATGCGTACCCGCGTCCTCATCCACTCCGGCTTTCGTTCGACCGGGGTCCGGCTGTTGCGCACCTCAAGTCGCAGCAGCCTGCGGCCGTCAGGCGCAGCGGAGGGTGTGGTGGCGTCGCTCATGTCACAGCTCCGGGTACAAGGGATGGGCGTCGGCGAGCGTGGCCACACGAGACCGCAGCTCGGCGGCGAGGCCCGGGGCGCAGGCCGGCTTGAGGGCCTCGGCGATGATGTCGGCGACCGCCGCGAATTCGGCTTCCGCGAAGCCGCGGCCGGCCAGCGCCGGCGTACCGATCCGCAGTCCCGAGGTCACCATCGGCGGGCGTGGGTCGAACGGTACGGCGTTGCGGTTGACCGTGATGCCGATGTCGTGCAGACGGTCCTCCGCCTGCTGTCCGTCGAGCTCCGATTCCCGCAGGTCGACCAGGACCAGATGGACGTCGGTGCCGCCGGACAGCACGGACACGCCCGCGTCCGCGACATCGGGTCCACGCAGCCGTTCGGCGAGAATCCGGGCACCCGCGAGGGTGCGCTCCTGGCGCCGGCGGAACTCCGGCTCGGACGCCATCTTGAACGCCACCGCCTTGGCCGCGATCACATGCTCCAGCGGCCCGCCCTGCTGTCCGGGGAAGACCGCACTGTTGACCTTCTTCGCCACGTCCGCACGGTTGGTCAGCACCACTCCACCGCGTGGCCCGCCGAGCGTCTTGTGCGTGGTCGTGGTGACCACGTCGGCGTGCGGCACCGGGTTGGGGTGCAGGCCCGCGGCGACCAGACCGGCGAAGTGCGCCATGTCGACCATCAGGTACGCGCCGGCCTGGTCCGCGATCCGCCGGAAGGCGGCGAAGTCCAGCTGCCGGGGGTAGGCCGACCAGCCCGCGATGATCAGCTGCGGCCGGTGCTCCATGGCCAGCCGCTCGACCTCGGCCATGTCGACGCGGCTGTCCTCCGCGGAGACGTGATAGGCGACGGTGTTGTAGAGCTTGCCGGAGAAGTTGAGCCGCATACCGTGGGTGAGGTGCCCGCCGTGCGCGAGGTCCAGGCCCAGGATGGTGTCTCCCGGTTGGAGGAGCGCCGTCATCGCGGCGGCGTTCGCCTGGGCACCCGAATGCGGCTGCACATTGGCGAAGGACGCGCCGAACAACGCCTTGATCCGGGTGAGGGCGAGCCGCTCGATGACGTCGACGTGCTCACATCCGCCGTAGTAGCGGCGGCCCGGGTAGCCCTCGGCGTACTTGTTCGTCAGGACCGAGCCCTGCGCCTCCATGACCGCGACCGGTGCGAAGTTCTCGCTCGCGATCATCTCCAGTGTGCTCTGCTGTCGCTCCAGCTCGGCGCGCACGGCGGTGTGTACCTCTGGGTCGAAGTCGGCGAGCCGACGGTCGAGCACGGACATGTCACGCTCCTGTCGTGAGTGCCGCGTAGGCGGCGGCGTCCAGCAGTTCCGGCGTACCGGCGATCCGCATCCGGAACAGCCAACCGGCCCCGAACGGGTCGGTGTTGACCAGACCGGGGTCGGCCACGGCGGCTTCGTTGACCTCGACGACCTCGCCGTCCGCGGGGGCGAACAGGTCGCTCACGGACTTGGTCGACTCGATCTCTCCGCATGCGTCGCCGGCCTTGACCGTTGTGCCGACGGCAGGGAGGTCGAGGTAGACGACGTCGCCGAGCGCGTCGGAGGCGTGGGCGGTGACACCGACGGTCGACACGTCGCCCTCGCTCGCGATCCATTCGTGGTCGCGGGTGTACATCAGGTCGGGGGGCAGGCTCATGATCTGTTCTCCTGTGGTGGTCAGGTCCTGTGGTGGTCAGGCTCGGCGGCGGTAGAAGGGCAGCTCGACGACCTGGGCGGGCTCCTGGCTGCCCCGGATGTCGACGAGCACCTCGGTGCCGGGTGTGCTCCGGCCGGTCGGCAGGTAGGCCATGGCAACGGGGTGGCCGAGGGTGGGCGACAGCGCGCCCGAGGTGACTTCGCCGATGCGCTCGTTGGTGTCCGGGGCGAGTACGGCGTAGCCGGTGCGCGGAGCTCGTCGACCGGTCGTGGCCAGCCCGACCAGCACATGGGTCGAGCCCTGGTCACGACGGGCGGCAAGAGCGGCCTCGCCGACGAACCCGCCGGGCTTGTCGAACGCCACGACTCGGCCCAGCCCCGCTTCGAACGGCGTGTTGCGGGCGGTGAGCTCCTGCCCGTACAACGGCATCCCGGCCTCCAGACGCAGCGTGTCACGGCAGGCCAGGCCGCAGGGGAGGAGTCCGTGCCCCGCGCCCGCCGCGCTGAGGCTCTGCCAGAGGGCCACGGCGTCCGCGGGACGGCAGTAGATCTCGAAGCCGTCCTCACCGGTGTAGCCGGTACGAGCGAGCAACACCTCGCGGCCCGCCAACCGCGCCGGGGCGATCGCGTAGTACTTCAGCGACAACACGTCGATGTCGGCCACTTCGCCGACGATCGCCGGGGACGCCGGGCCCTGTACCGCGATCAGGGCGCACCGGCCGGACACGTCCCGGATCGTGGCGGCGTAGCCGTCGATCCGGTCACGCAGTTGGGAGAGCACGATCAGCGCGTTTCCGGCGTTGGCCACGAGCAGGTATCTCGCCTCGGCCAGACGGTAGACGACGAGGTCGTCGAGGACTCCGCCGGTCTCGTGGACCAGCATGGAGTAGCGCGCGCGGCCGACGGCGATCTTCGACGGCTGTCCGACCAGGGCGTAGTCGAGGGCTCGCCCCGCCTCGGGGCCGGAAAGCTCGATCTCTCCCATGTGGGTGAGGTCGAAGATGCCGGCGGTGGTCCGTACCGCGTGGTGTTCGGCCAGCTCGGAGGTGTAGCGCAGGGGCATGGACCAGCCGGCGAAGCCGGTGAACGACGCACCGAGCTCCACGTGAAGGTCGTGCAGGGGTGTCTTCTTCAACATGGTGGTTCCTCTTCGGACCGTGACCGGTCGGGGGTCAGGACGCGAACGCTTCGGGAGGCGGGCAGGAGCAGACCAGGTTCCGGTCGCCGTGCGCCTGGTCGATCCGGCCGACCGGCGGCCAGTACTTGTCGGGTGTGACGCCCGCAGGGAAGGCGGCCTGCTCGCGCGAATAGGCCCGGGTCCACTCGCCGGCGATCGCGGCGGCGGTGTGCGGCGCCTGTCGCAGCGGGCTGTCCTCAAGGCCCCAGACGCCCTGGTCCACCAGATCGATCTCCGCGCGGATCGCGATCATCGCCTCGCAGAAGCGGTCCAGTTCAGCGAGGCTTTCGCTCTCCGTCGGCTCGACCATCAGGGTGCCGGGGACCGGAAAGCTCATCGTCGGCGCGTGGAACCCGTAGTCGATGAGCCGCTTGGCGATGTCATCGACCGTCACACCCGTGGTGGCGGTGAGGGGCCGGACGTCGAGGATGCACTCGTGCGCGACGAGGCCCGACTCTCCGGCGTACAGGACGGGGAAGTATGAGGCGAGGCGGCGGGCCACGTAGTTGGCGCTCAGCACGGCCGTCCGGGTTGCCTCGGTCAGCCCCTCCGCGCCCATCATCCGGATGTAGGCCCACGGGATCGGCAGGATGCCGGCGCTGCCGAACGGTGCGGCGCTCACCGCCCCGATGCCGTCGCGGCGCCCGGTGTCGGGGTGCAGCGGGTGGGTCGGCAGGTACGGCGCGAGGTGTGCGGCCACCGCGACCGGTCCGACCCCCGGCCCGCCGCCGCCGTGCGGGATGCAGAACGTCTTGTGCAGATTGAGGTGTGACACATCGCCACCGAACTCGCCGGGCTTGGCGACTCCGAGCAGCGCGTTGAGGTTGGCGCCGTCGACGTACACCTGTCCGCCGTGCTCGTGCACCAGCTCGCACAGCCGGGTGATGCCGGCCTCGTAGACGCCGTGCGTGGAGGGATAGGTCACCATGATCGCGGCCAGGTTGTCGGAGTGCTTCGCGCACTTCGCCGCGAGGTCGTCGAGATCGACCGTGCCGTCGGGTCGCGATGCCACCACGACGACGCGCATCCCGGCCATGGCGGCCGAGGCCGCGTTGGTGCCGTGCGCGCTTGCCGGGATCAGGCACACGTCGCGTCCGGCCTGGCCGTTGCTCTGGTGGTAACGGCGGATGGCCAGCAGGCCGGCGAACTCGCCCTGCGATCCGGCGTTCGGCTGGATGGAGACCTTGGCGTACCCGGTGACCTCCGCCAGCCACGTCTCCAGCTGCTCGACCAGGGCCAGGTACCCGGCAGCGTCCGTGAGGGGCGCGAAGGGGTGCAGGTCGGCGAAGCCGGGGCAGCTGACCGGCTCCATCTCCGTGGTCGCGTTGAGCTTCATCGTGCAGGACCCGAGCGGGATCATCCCGCGGTCCAGCGCGAAGTCACGGTCGGAGAGCCTGCGCAGATAACGCAGCATCGCGGTCTCCGACCGGTGCCGGTGGAAGACCGGGTGGGTGAGGAAGGGGGAAGTGCGACGCAGGTCCGGCGGAAGCGCCGCCGCAGCGCCCGCAGTCGGCCCGTCCAGGTCGTCCCCCACGCAGCCGAAGGCGTCGAGCACGAGACGGACGTGGTCCCGCGAGGTGACCTCGGAGCAGGAGATGCCGACGTGGTCACCGTCCACCAGCCGCAGGAGCAGCCCCTTGTCATGCGCGGCCGCGACGACCTCCTCGGCACGGCCGGGGACCCGCACCAGCAGGGTGTCGAAGAACTCGCGGTGCACCACCGTGATCCCGCTGTTCCGCAGACCAGCGGCGATGAGCGTGGCGTGCCGGTGCGTCCGTCGGGCGATCTCGGTCAGACCATCGGGGCCGTGGTAGACGGCGTACACCGACGCGACCACGGCGAGCAGGACCTGCGCCGTGCAGATGTTGGAGGTCGCCTTGTCACGTCGGATGTGCTGCTCGCGGGTCTGTAGTGCGAGGCGGTACGCCGGCCGGCTGGAGTTGTCCACGGACACGCCCACGAGCCGGCCGGGCAGGTGGCGTTCGAGCCCTTCACGGACCGCGATGTAG
Source organism: Streptomyces lydicamycinicus (assembly GCF_000829715.2). NCBI lineage: Bacteria > Bacillati > Actinomycetota > Actinomycetes > Kitasatosporales > Streptomycetaceae > Streptomyces > Streptomyces lydicamycinicus. The sequence goes on from NZ_BBNO01000007.1 coordinate 860,848, forward strand.
CCGGCGTGCGGCCCGCCGTAGAACAGGGGGACACCGAACCGCTGGGACGATCCCACGACGATATCGGCGCCGTACTCACCGGGTGGCACGAGCAGCGTGAGCGCCAACAGGTCGGCGGTCACGGTGACTTGCGCGCCGCGCGCTCGTGCCGCGGCGGTCACCTCGCGCAGGTCGCGGACGGCTCCCGAGCAGCCGGGGTAGGAAAGCACCACCCCGAAGAAGTCGTCCTCCGGCAGCGGTTCGGCCACGTCGATCTCGACGATCTCGATGCCGACCGCGGCGGCACGCGTGCGCAGGACGTCGAGGGTTTGCGGCAGGGTGTCGCGGTCGACCAGGACGCGGGAGCGACCACCCTTGCCGGCGACACGACGCATGACCGTGACGGCCTCGGCGACCGCCGTGGCCTCGTCGAGCAGCGACGCGTTGGCGGTCGGCAGTCCGGTGAGGTCTCCGACCACGGTCTGGAAGTTGATCAGCGCTTCGAGCCGGCCCTGGCTGATCTCCGGCTGGTAGGGCGTGTAGGCGGTGTACCACGACGGGTCTTCCAGCACATTGCGCCGGATCACCGCCGGCGTGGTCGTCGCGTGATAGCCGAGTCCGCTCATCGGGACGGCCACGGTGTTCCTGCTCGCGAGCTCCTGTAGCTCGGCGCGGGCCTCGGCCTCGGTGGCGGCGGCAGGCAGGTTCAGGTCGGAAGTGCTTCGGATGCCGCTCGGGACGGCGGCGTCGATGAGGGCGGTCAGCGTCGGGTAGCCGACTTCGGCCAGCATCTTGGCGCGGTCGGCGTCGCTGACGCCGATGTGGCGGGTGGCGAACTCACCCGACGCGGAGGACTCGGGGAAGGTCATGGTGGGAGGCTCCCTGTGGGGGCACCGCAAACGCGGCACCGTGGATGGGTGGCCTCCCCGCTCTGTCATCGGAACCTGAGAGCTTCACCGCCGGGTCCGGCGGTTTGCACCGTGGGCGCAGGACATTGACGTCCTGTCTTTCCAGAGTCGCCTAGCCGAAGCGGTAGTTGGGCCTGAGAGATTCTGGGGAGAGTTGCTCCTTCGGCGCCTCGCCAAGGGTGGACGAGGGCTCTCCCGCTTCGGTTCGAACAGCGCGATGTGGAGTTGTGGGGCCCGACGGTAAGGCCGGGGAGTTTCCGGGGAGGATTGGCTCCTTCGGCGCCGCGTCGTCACATGACGTGGGCTCTCCCGCGCAGAATCGGCAGCGGTGTAGATGCTGTCGGATCTTGCCGGACGCAACGTACGGGCACCGGAACACAGCCGTCAAGAGTCCGCTCGGTCTACGTGCCGGTAACGGCTCGGCCCGGGATGCGCGCCGTGAGCTGCACAAATGCCGTCCCGCACGGGTGAGTGCCGCACTACTCGAAAGTAATGTCCAGCGTTCGGTCGGTCCCTTGACCGGCCGCTCATGTCGACCTAATCTCACCGCACATTGCCGTTCACCCCGGAGCGGGAGAGCACTGGATCAGCCAGACCCAGTCGCCGAAGGAGCAAATCCTCCCCGGAAACTCTCAGGCACCCCTACCGCTCGGGCAGGCAACTCTGGAAAGCAGGCGCCGACGCGCCTCGCCGACGGTGCAAGCCGCGCGCTGAGCGCGGCGAAGCTCTCAGGCTCATGACAGAGGGGGAGGCTCACTCGGCCGCACGGACTCCTGCCCGTGCTCGACAATCGAGGAGTCCCCTGATGGCTCTCCCGCCGCCTCTTCCCTGACCGCCGCCCCTGCCGGCTCCCGGGCTGATCTTCGATCTTCTATGTGGGCCCGTTCAGCATACTGACACCGCTCGGGTCGGCTACCGCACGCCCGCGCGCAGTCCCACCCTGCCGCTCGCCCCCTGGGGGCGCGTGGTCATTCTCCGAGATACCGCCTGTCCCGTGCCCGCACGGGACTTGAGATCCGCGAGGTTTGCCCATGCCTGAACGCAGTGACACCGGCTCGACCACCGTGCCGGACCAACCGGCGGCCGGATCGACACCCCCGCCCGAGGGCGAGCAACACCTCTCCCGCCAACTGTCCAACCGGCACATCCAGCTCATCGCGATCGGCGGTGCGATCGGAACCGGCCTGTTCATGGGCTCCGGCAAGACGATCTCGCTGGCCGGGCCCTCGGTGATCTTCGTCTACATGATCATCGGCGTGATGCTCTTCTTCGTGATGCGGGCGATGGGGGAGCTGCTGCTCTCCAACCTGCGCTACAAGTCCTTCGCCGACTTCGCGGCCGACCTGCTGGGGCCGTGGGCCGGCTTCTTCACCGGCTGGACCTACTGGTTCTGCTGGATAGTCACCGGCATCGCCGACGTCATCGCCATCTCCGGGTACGTGTCCTACTGGTGGCACGACCTACCGTTGTGGATACCGGCGTTGGCCGCCGTCATCCTCTTGATCGCCTTGAACCTGCCCACCGTGAAGGCGTTCGGCGAGACCGAGTTCTGGTTCGCGCTGATCAAGATCGTCGCGATCGTGGCGCTGATCGTCGTCGGGCTGGTCATGGTGTTCGGTCACTTCCAGGCGCCCGGGGGTGCCGCGGCAAGCTTCTCCAACCTCTGGAACGACGGAGGGTTCTTCCCCACCGGCCCCATGGGGTTCGTCGCGGGATTCCAGATCGCGACCTTCGCCTTCGTCGGCATCGAACTGGTCGGCACCACCGCGGCCGAGGCGGAGAACCCGGAACGGAACCTGCCCAAGGCGATCAACTCGATCCCGGTGCGCGTGATGCTGTTCTATGTCGTCGCGCTGATCGTGATCATTTCGGTCACGCCCTGGCGCGAGATCAGTGCGGACCGCAGCCCGTTCGTCGTGATGTTCACTCTTGCCGGTCTGGGTTTCGCCGCCTCGGTGATCAACTTCGTGGTGCTGACCTCGGCCGCATCATCCGCGAACTCGGGCATCTACTCCACCTCACGGATGGTGTACGGGCTGGCCCGGGAGGGCGACGCCCCGGCGCGCTTCGGCAGACTCACCTCCAGGAAGGTACCGGCCAACGCCCTGCTCCTCTCAGGGGTGTTCCTGCTCGCCGGAGTCGTCATGGTCGCCATGGACAACTCGATCATCGAGGCCTTCACCTTGGTGACGACCGTGTCCGCCGTGCTGTTCATCTTCGTCTGGTCGATCATCCTGATCAGCTACCTCGTGTACCGCAAGCGCCGTCCGCACCTGCACGAGGCGTCGAAGTTCAAGATGCCCGGCGGCATCGTTATGTGCTACGTCGTGCTCGCGTTCTTCGCGTTCCTCATCTGGGCACTGACCCAGGAGCCCGACACGCTGCGGGCCTTGCTGGTGACCCCGGTGTGGTTCGCCATCCTCGGCATCGCGTGGGCGGGTCTCCGCCGTCGCCCCCGCCATGTGGCCCGTGAGGCCGCCTTCCGGTCCGAACTCGACGGTGCACAGCAGGACTGACGCGCCACCGGACCCTCAGACCGGCACCGATCGCAAGCGCCGTTCCCGGCAGATGGGAACGGCGCTCGCCTTCGGAGTGCTTACCACTCTCACCGCAGCACACGTCTGACAGGCACTCGGGACTTCATATTCCGCCGCTGGGTTGCGCTTCCACCACGGACGACCGATGCGAGGACACGGCGCGTCCGTACCCCGCGTGGCCCAGCTCTTCAGGCACGCCCAGCTGTGAGAGCCAGACGAGAAGCCCCGCCGGAATGCTTCCGGCGGGGTTTCTTCTGCGTGCGGTGGGGCTATTGGGCGTCGCCGGAGCGGGCCAGTCGGACGAGCCGGGTTTCCGCGAGGCGGGCGCCTATGTGCCTTCCTTTGGTCGGGGGCCCGTGCCTGCCCCGGCGCCCGAGTAGTACGCCTCGGGACGTTATGGACCGGTGATGCGGGTGCAGGCGTCCGGGACACACCGGGAATCACCCGCCTGGCGACGTCCCCGCAGGTCGAGCAGGGCGCACATCACGGAGTTAGCGCCATGGGCACTCAGTGCGATACCTGGATCTCGGTCAGTCGAGGGCGCCGGGGACTGGAATCAGCCGGTGGCGTGTCCCGGATGGGTGAATTCGGGAGCCTGGCCGCTCCCGGATGCCGGTAGGACCGTTGGGCTGGGCGGATAGCCGGATGATCGCTCTTCGGGCGTCCCCTGTTCATTTCTGTACGCGTGCTTGAGGAGACGTCCCCTTGGCTACCACTGATCTTCCTGGTCCTGATTCGCTGCTGCGCCGCACGCTGGGGGAGTGGCGGATCGGGTTGGTGGCGTGGCGGCTGCTGGTTCTGCAGACCGCGGATCCGGCGGTCGCCGCCGGCATGGCCAACTTCTCCACCTACCGTGCGCACCCGTGGCGGCGTATCGAGCACACCATGGACAGCGGGAAGCGGCTGTTCTTCTCCGACCGTGAAGGGCTACGCCGTGAGGTTGCCCGTCTGGAGCGCACGCACCGCCGTCTGGCCGGGACCGACGAGCAGGGCAGGCCGTTCACAGCGTTGGACCCGGCGGTGCGGGTGTGGGTACTGGTCACCTTGTACGAGTGCATGACGGCGATGCGGGAACTGTCCGGACGCCCGCTGGCGCCGCCTGAACTGGATCAGATGTACGGAGAATTCCGTGCGGTGTGTACCGAGTTCGGCCTCTCCGACGACCTGCTCCCGGCCACGGCCGCGGACGTGCCCGCGTATATGGACCGCACGATCCGCGAGCGCCTCGAATACAGCGAACCCGTGCGCTACCTGCTCTTCGACATGCTCCGTGAAGCACCGGCACCCCGCCGCCTCGGCCACCTGAAGCCGGCCTGGCCGCTTGCGCGCACGGTGGCCGCCCACGTGATCGGTGCGCTGACCATCGCGGACCTGCCGGAAGCCTTCCGCGAGCGCTTCAACTTGCCCCGTACCCGCCGCGCGGCCCTGTTGTCCTTCATCCTGCACCGTGGCATGCGCGTGCTGATGAATGCGCTGCCCGAGCACCGCCGCTACCGCACCCCGCTGGCGGGCAACTCCTCGACTTCGCAGCCTCCCACCGCCTCCACTGACCGCCCTTCCTCGCCGGAGGCAAGCCGTGTCCGGCTTCCCGCACCACGCCGCCGCAAGGGTGCCGATTCCCGCCCGGCGCGTCTGCGGACCTTCTTCCGCCAGGTCCTCGACCAGACCGGCGACGGCCGCATCAGCTCGGTCGATCTGCAGGCCATGGCGCACAACGTGTGCTGGCCGCTCGAACTCACCCCTGAGCGCGAAGCGCGCGTCTATGCCGCCTTCGAGACCTGGTGGCAGCACCTGCGGACCGGCATGGATGCTGACGACGACGGACAGGTGACCTGCGAGGAGTTCGTCACCGCCATGCTCACCGGGATCGACGCCGGGCCGGCCTATCTCGAGCAGGGGCTGCATGTCGCGGTGCGGGCGATCTTCCACGCTGCGGACACCGACGGCAGCGGACACCTGTGCGCCGATGAGTACCGCACGATCTTCGGCGGCTCCCGGGTCCACCCCGCCGAACTCAACCACGGCTTCCGCCAGCTCGACCACGATGGAGACGGCCGCATCACCGAAGAGGAATTCGTCCAGGCCTTCACCGACTACTTCACCGCCCGCACCGACAACGCGGCCGGCAGTCAACTCCTCGGATGTCCATAGCGGCTGATGCCGGCGAAGTGCCGGGGCAGCCACTGATGGGCCTTGGCGGTTCGGTGGCGATTCCCGCAGGGGCCTGACGCGTGTGGCGGCGGGAAGGGTGCGTCGTCGCGCTCGCGGTCTCTGACCCGATGGTGGCCGCTGAGGCGATACGCATCGCGCCGACGGGTCCAGGCTGCGTTTGTAGGGCACTGGGGTACATGGACGTGGTTGTCCCGCGGACCCTCGTTCCGAGGCTCCGCGGGGGAAGGCCGCAACCGATCCCTCGGCGGGCCCTCGGCTTCGCGATCATGTTTTCGCGGTGATTCCCCCACCGGTCGCTTAAGTCGGCTTTGGATTCCTGCTTGCGAGTAGTCCTGACTGGCCGTTCGGTCCTCCGTCTTCGCACACTATTTGAGGGGTGGACGCGTACTACTCACCGAAAGCGTGACTGAGTGCTTCGTCGAGTAGCTCTCGCAGGGCCGAGGAGGTCGGTGCGACGGCGGTGGCGAGCAGGGCCGGGCCGCCGGCCAGCGGTGCGAGGACCGCACAGCCGTCTTTGGTCCCTTCGCGGAGTAGGACGGGGGCACGCCTGACGTCCAGCTCTGGGTCCACGACGAGGAGTTGGCCGACGGCGCGGTGTCCGTCAAGGACCGCGGGGCCGTTCCAGCCGGGTTCCGGATCCCCGTAGGCGGTGTGCTGGTCGAGCAGCAGGCGGCCGGCGTGGTGGACTCGGATACGGCTGACGAGGTGGCCCGGCTTCTCGTTGGTTCTGCCTAGGAGTTGCTCCTCTCGCAGCACCAGTCGTGAGGTCGCGGCGAGGTTGACGGTGTAGGTCTGGCGCAGGTTGCTGTCGGCGGCGCTGATCAGTGGCTGTGGCAGCCAGCGCAGGCGGGCGTGCTCCCCGGCGGTCAGCCGTACGTCGTAGGTGGCCGGCGCGGTGGTGGGGCCGCGGAGGGCGAGTGTGGCGGCGGCCGTAGTGACGTCCAGTTCGGCGTGGTCTTCGGCGGTGATGTCGAGGGCGAGTCGGTCGCCGCCGAGTGGGGCGCTCATCGCGCCGATGATTCCCACCCGGGCGGTCTTCCCGTTGGTGGGCATGCGTCGTAGATGGAACGGGCCGTCGCTGCGCAGCTGGGGGAGCGTGGTGACACGTCCGTTGTACGTGGCGCGGATGCGGGCGGTGGCATGCACGCCGTCCGGGTGTCCGCAGGTTTCCTCGGTGCCGACGGCGGGAGCGAACGGGGCTCCGGGTTCGGCGAGTTGGGCGCCGGAGCTCATGCCGCCGCCTTCGCGCGCCACCGGGTGAGGTGCCCGGTGATCCAGTCGGCGATTTCGCGGATGCCGTCGTCGGAGGTGAGGCTGGTGAAGACGACGGGAAGGTCGCCGCGTTGCCGTTCGGCGTCGGCGGCCATGGTGGCGAGGTCGGCACCGACGTGCGGAGCGAGGTCGGTCTTGTTGACGACGAGGAGGTCGGCGGTGGTGATGCCGGGGCCTCCCTTGCGGGGGATGTCGTCGCCGCTGGAGACGTCGATGACGAAGATCTGCACGTCGACGAGGCCCTTGGAGAAGGTGGCGGTGAGGTTGTCGCCGCCGGACTCGATGAGCACGAGGTCGAGGGGGTCAAGGGTCTCGTCGAAGTGCTCGACGGCCTCCAGGTTGGCGGAGATGTCGTCCCGGATCGCGGTGTGCGGGCAGGCTCCGGTCTCCACCGCGGTGATCCGCTCGGGCGGCAGCACGGCCTCGCGCAGCAGGAACTCGGCGTCCTCGCGGGTGTAGATGTCGTTGGTGACGACGGCGAGGGAGAGTTCGTCGCGCAGGGTGCGGCAGAGCGCGGCGACGGTGGCGGTCTTGCCGGAACCGACGGGGCCACCCAGGCCGACGCGGAAGGCGCGGCGGCTGCCGTCCGTGCGCTGCGGCTCGGCGCTGTAGGTGTGACGGTGGGGCATGGTCACGGGGTGATCGAGGTGCATGGGAACTCCAGGAAGCAGGGGTGGGTTCAGGAGGCGAAGAGCCGTATGGTCCAGGCGGCGTGCTGCTCTCCGGTGATGTCCAGCAGCGGGGCGGATGCCGTCGGCAGGGCGTCAGGGCCCTCGGTCGCCACGCGGGCCGCCGCGTCGGCGGCGGCCGCGGCGACGGTGTCGGTCTCCACGCTGAGGCGTGCCAGCAGCCGCGAGGCGTCGAGCGGGTCGAGGCTGAGCAGGCGCACCGCTGCGGTGGCCGGGCCGCCGACGGTCTCGTACGCCGCGGCACAGGCGGCGTCCTGCGGGGTGAGCCCGGCGGCCCGGGCGGCGAGGCCCTGGACGATGGGCTGATGGGCACCCTGGGGTCGCTCGGCGGCCAGGCGGTCGAGTTCGGCGGACGGGAAGGTGGCGCATGCCGCGCGCATCATCTGCCGGCCGAGCTTGCGGGCCACGGCGCGGAGTGCGGGGACGGGGGTGCGTGCGTCGGCGGCATCGTCCAGCATCAGGGGGTCGCATCCGGCGGCGGCCGCGGCAGCCAGGCCGGCCGTGGTCAGGCCGGTGGTGTGCAGGCGCCCGCGGCAGAAGGCTTCGAGGCTGTCGATGTCGTGTACGGCCTTGTGGGCGACGGCGGCTTCGACGCCGCCGGAGTGGGCGTACCCGCCGGCGGGGAAACGGCCGTCGGCCAGCAGGAGCAGTGCGGCACGGCTCATGGGCGAGCGGTTGCCTTTCGCAGGGTCGGAGGTGTGCCGTGGTCCAGACGGGCAGGATTGTCTGCCTGGACCACGGCCGCGGTGACGGCGTCGTCGGCCGGGAAATGGCTGGTCAGAAGAGGAAGTACCGTTGGGCCATGGGGACTTCAGTGACGTAAGCGCGCGGTACGGTCGCTCCGTTGAGTTCCGTGCGGGCGTCCCCTGTGGTCTCACCGCCGATGGTGACCTCGAAGCTGTTGTGGTCGACGTTGAGGCTCTCCGGCACCGTGTCGTTCAGCTTCATGTCGGCCTTGGTGACGTCCCGGATGCTCGTCGAGATGTCCACGAACTTCTTGGCGAGGCCGAGCCCACCGATCGTCATCTCGGTGACGTTCCCGCTGCTGTCCTGGACGGTGACGACTCGCGAGTTCAACCTGTCGGCCACGCCCGGTGCCACGAAGTTGTACGAGTTGCTCTGCGGCGAGCCCCCGGTGGCGCCCCAGACCGCTCGCGGCAGGAAGGGCTGCGGTGTCGTGATCGACGCGTTGGCGTCGCCCACCTGCGCGTACGCCAGCTGCCCGCCCTTGAGGACCATGTGCATCTTGACGCCGAAGAACTTCGGCTCCCAGAGCACCAGGTCCGCCAGCTTCCCGGTCTCCACGGAACCGACGTGACCGTCGATGCCGTGCGTGATGGCCGGGTTGATCGTGTACTTGGCGACATAGCGGCGCGCCCGGTAGTTGTCGTTCGGGATCAGCCTGTCTGCGTTGTGCGAGTGGTCGGTGTCGTCGGCGATCGGGCGGACCTTCGCGTTGGCGAGGTCCTCCTTCAGTGGGCCGTAGCGGGACTTCATGACGTGCGCGGTCTGCCAGGTGCGCATGACCATCTCGCCGATGCGTCCCATCGCCTGGGCGTCGGAGGACATCATCGAGATGGCGCCCATGTCGTGGAGCAGGTCCTCCGCGGCCATGGTGGACGGCCGGATGCGGGAGTCGGCGAAGGCCATGTCCGCCGGAATGTCGGGGTTGAGGTGGTGGCAGACCACCATCATGTCGATGTGTTCCTTGACGGTGTTCACCGTCAGGGGGCGGGTCGGGTTGGTCGAAGCGGGCAGCACGTTCGTCTCTTTGACCAGCTCGATCATGTCCGGGGCATGGCCACCGCCGGCGCCCTCGACGTGGAAGATATGGACCGAGCGCTCCTTGAAGGCACTTCGGGTGCTGTCCAGGAAACCGGATTCGTTCAGTGAGTCGGCATGCAGGGCCAGTTGGACCTTACGGCTCTCACACACGTCCAGCGCCGCGTCGATCACAGCGGGCGTGGCTCCCCAGTCCTCGTGGACCTTGAAGCCGATGACGCCGGCGTCGACCTGTTCGTTGAGGGCGTCGGTGTTCACCGTGCTGCCCTTGCCGAGCAGGCCGATGTTGACCGGGTACGCGTCCAGGCTCTCGAAGACCCGGGTGATGTGCCACTCGCCCGGGGTGACCGTGGTGGCCGTGCTGCCCTCGGCAGGACCGGTGCCGCCGCCGATGAGCGTGGTCACGCCCGAGGCGAGGGCCTCGTGGATCTGTTCCGGACAGATGAAATGGACGTGGGTGTCCACGCCGCCCGCGGTGAGGATCCGCCCGTTGCCCGAGATGACCTCGGTGCTCGGACCGACCACGAAGTTCGTCGGCTGCACCGGCAGCTCGTCGCTCGGGGACGTACGCGTCGGCCTCTCGAACTCGTCGTCCGGGATCGGGTCCATCGTCTCGGGGTTGTACGCCTTGCCGATGGCGACGATCTCACCGTCGCGGAGCCCGACGTCGGCCTTGACCACACCCCACCAGTCAAGGATCAGCGCACCGGTGATGACCGTGTCCACGGGCTTGCGGCCTGCGGCATCCCCGTCTCTGGCGATGTGGGACATGCCCATCGACTCGCGGATCACCTTTCCGCCGCCGAAGATCATCTCGTTGCCGCTGTGCTTCGGTCCGCCGCTCCAGTCAGCCTCGATCTCGACGGTCAGAGCGGTGTCGGCCAGGCGGACACGGTCCTTGGTGGTGGGCCCGTACAGAGTGGCGTACTCGGCCCGCTTCAGCACGTTGCTCGCCGCCGAGTTCTCCGGTGAACTCGCCGACCTGCCGCTCGACAGGGTGGTTCGGTAGTTGCTCACTGGTGCGTCTCCTCGCGCAGTCCCTTGGCCTGTCGATCGCCCTGGATCTCCACCAACTCGACGCAGCACTCGTCGCCCGGCTCGAAGCGCACGGACGTACCCGCGGCGATGTTCAGCCGCCGCATCCACGCCGCCTCGCAGTCCTTGAGCTCCTGGGGCGACTCCAACCCCGGACCGGAAGGGACCTCCACCTTGAGGACCTTCAGTCCCGGGTTGACCTCGGCGAAGTGATAGTGGGAACCGACCTGGATCGGGCGGTCCGACACGTTCTTCACCCTGATCCTCGTCCTGCCCTCACCCGGCAGCGTGGGGGCGTCCTCCTGTAGGTCCGCGTTGAACTCAATCGCCTCGTACCAAGACACCGCCTCCGCCTCCCGGCACTTGTCACAGCACGACGACGAGCCGTCGCCGCGGCAGTCGACCGGGCAGTCCGGCTTGCGAGGCGGCCGCGGGTGCTCGACCTTGCCCGGATAGACCTCGGGTTCCTCGGTCGCCTCCGGGAAAGGATCGTGGAGGGTGACCAGCTTGGTGCCATCCGGGAAGGTGGCCTCCACCTGCACGTTCTTGATCATCTCCGGAACGCCGTCCATCACCTCGTCCCGGCTCAACAACTGCCGACCCGAGTCCATGATGTCGCTGACTGTCTTGCCGGCGCGCGCCTGCTCAAAGACGTGCACCGTCAGCAGGGCCATCACCTCGGGGTAGTTGAGGAGCAGCCCACTGTCACGGCGCCGCTGCGCCACGTCGGCCGCCACATGGATCAGCAGGCGCTCCTGCTCATGCGGAGTCAAATGCACGATGAGCCGTTTCTCTTGAGCGGACAGTGCATGCGGCCAGGCATGCCGAGGGACACGGAAGATGGCCTCGGACGGCGTCAGTCGCGCCTCGATCATCAGCGGGAGAAAACATCGAGAAGGCCAGGTCACGGATCGTGTACACGATCCGGTGAAAACGAGTTGGAGGGTGCGTAGTCTCTGCTCCGCCGTACAGCAAGGGGTGGTGGCTGAAACCGCGGTGCGTGCCGCGCGTCGCCGGTCAGTCCAGCCGCGGCTCCGGCCCCTTCGTATGCCTCCCGGTAGATGCGGGTCGTATCCAAGCGGCGTCATGGTGGAGTCGGGTATGGGAGCTGGCTGAGTAGCCCTATGGCCGCGCGATCGGTTTGCCCAGCCATGCGTTGACGATCCGAGTCGCGGTGTCGCTGACGGGCTGGTCACTCGTGTCGATGACTTCTGTGCCGGTGGGGTCCGACTGCCTCATCTGGTCAAGCTGCCGGATTGTCCGGCGGAGCTGGTCGCGGGCCCCTGAGCCGATCTCTCTGCGGTAGATCCTCGCCTTGAGGGTGAGGAGGTCAGCGATCAGGCGGATGGACGTGATGTCGGCGTTGGGGACCGCGTCGGAGATCCAGGCAAGTTCGCAGCTGAGGGTGGTGAACACGCCTGTGACGAGGAGCCGCGTGTGGCCGAGAGCGGCAAAGTTGGCCCATAGGGCGCTCAGGTTGCGGCGGGGCGAGTCTGTCCGGGCGAGGACGGCATGGTTGCGGCGAACCCTGACCTGTTGGAGGGCCGGTTCAGCGACGGGTGCGGGAAGTGTGTCCTGGATGTGCCGCCAAGGGCACATCCAGGACGGGCGCCGGACGTCAGTGCTGCTGGGCCTTGCGGCGGCGGAACGCGAGGTAGCCGCCAGCTGCGACGAGCATGGCAGCTGCCGTGGACAGCAGGCCGATGGGAGCGCCGTTGCCGGTCTCGGCGAGGTTGTCGCCGCCTTGTGCGGACGGGGAAGCCGAGGGTGCAGCAGGCGCTGGGACGGCGCTCGCGGGGGCGGATGACGTGGGCGTGGCGGTCGACTGCGCGAGGCCGGACGGGGTAGCGGATGCCGACGGCTTGCCGCTGCCGGGCTGGGTGGTGTCGTCCTGGCAATCGGTCCAGAAGACCTTGTGCTTGGCCCGGCCGTGCTCGCTGTCAAAGTTCCAGAACAGCTTGTAGTGGCCGTCGGGCAGGGACAGGTCCTGCGTACGGCTGTGCCCCTCGCCGTCGAGTGTCAGGGAACCGGTCTTCACGGTCGTGCCCTTGGCGTTGGCGGTCGGGGCCCAGGTTTCGATGTGCCAGTCGACCTGCTGGCCGCCGTCGAAGCCGAAGGCGTCGAGGTAGAAGGTGCACACGTGGGGCTCGTTCTTGCGGAGTTCCTCGCCGGTCTTGGCGTCGTGGATCTTCACGGTGCCGTTGTCGCCGGGGGGAGTGGCGTACGCAAAAGGGGCGAGCAGCAGGGTCGCGGCCACGGCGGCCGTGAGCGTGCCTGCGGAAACAAGCGGGCGCATGGGCATTCCATTGGGGAAGAGGAGAGTTGCCGTGGGGGGCGGCTCAGCTTCCTGCGCCCCCAGGAGACCGTCAAGGCACCTCAAAACACTTATGTCATATAGCGCATTGCTTGCCCCATTAGTCCCGCATAACGATTGGGTACGGGCGCCGCTGCCCTCAACCGCGTCCTCGGTAGGAGGTGGGTGGGCGGTGGATCGCGATGAGGGCGGCGTCGTCGCCGAGACGACCGCCGACCGTCGCATGCGTCCTGACCGGCATGGGCTCCTGCTACGAGTCCAAGCTCTTCACACGGGACCTGGTCCCTGTCGGCATCGCCCACAAACGCATCCGGTCCTATCGCCCCCGCCTTGAGGTGAGCAGGACCCTCATCGCGCTGTACGAGGAGGTCAGGGACGCGGCGGTCGCCGAGGGCCTGCTCACGCCGACGTCCGGGCCCGTCGCCTCCTGAGCGCTGAAACTCCGACCACCGGACAAGACCGCAGCGCTTGCCGCATTGCCGCCGGCCGCCTGGCCGTGGCCCGCCACGCCATCTCCGGGCTCGCATCTGGAGCCAAGGCCTGACCAACCTGCTGGTCGGCCATGCCGGTCCGCGCTCGGAGCTTGTTCACGGGCGGCGACCCATCAGGCGGACCAAGCCGTCCTGCCGGGAGCCCGGGCCGGACGGCGGACTGATTCCTTCCATGCCCTCCCGAAGCCCGACACGATCCGCCCCGCGAGGCGTCGGCCCGCCACTGCGAGAGCGCGTATCGGTGGGATGACCGATGTGCGGGGATGGGGGCGTGGTTCATAGTCCTCGGGAGATCGTTTGCGGGCGGCCGAGGTGCGCCCGGTTTTCGAAAGGACCCTTCTGTGGACACGTTTGCGGATCTGGTGTTTCTCGGCGGGCAGGTGGTCACGGTCGATGCGGAGTTCTCCGTCGCCTCGGCCCTGGCGGTGACCGGCGGGGTCATCAGCGCCGTCGGCGGGCGGGACGACGTCGCGCCGCTTGTCGGGCCCGACACCCGCGTCGTCGACCTGCGGGGAGCGACGCTGCTTCCCGGCATCAACGATTCCCACCTGCACGGATGTGCCTTCGGCATGGCGACGCCGCCGCTCTCCCTGGACCTCGGCCATCCCGCCGTGACCTCCCTCGCGGACGTGGCCGAGGCGGTACGGGAAGCCGTCGGTCGGGTACCGGGCGGGCAGTGGATCACGGGGCACGGCTGGGATCCCGGATTCCTCGACGAGTGCGTCACCGATCCTTCGCGGCAGCCCTCCCGGCGCGATCTCGACGCCGTGAGCCCGGACCACCCCGTCGTCCTGTACTCCTTCTCCGGGCACGCCACCTGGGTCAACTCCAAGGCACTTGAGCTCATCGGGATCGACCGGCACACCGTCGCGCCGCCCGGCGGTGCCATCGTCGTGGACGACGCCGGGGAGCCGACCGGGCTGCTCCACGAGGGGGCCCAGGCTCTCGTGCAGAACGCGCTGCCGCCGCTCAGCCGGCAGGAACGAACCGACGCGATCCGGTCGACCCTGGCCACGCTCGCCCGGCTCGGCGTGACCAGCTACACCGAGCCCGGGCTCGGCCCCGGCGGCGACGGCATCATGCGGGGCGCGCTCGGCGCGCAGACCCTCGACGTCTACCGCCAGCTGCTTGCCGACGGCGAACTGACCGCCCGCGTCGGCGTCCTGGTCCTGCCCACCGGAATGGCGAGCACCGCCGAGGAGTTCGCCCGCACCCTCACCGCCCTCGACGACTCCGGTGCGTCCGGCGACGCCGATCCGCGCCGCCTCGCGATCCACGGCGTCAAGATCTTCGGCGACGGCATCGTCCCCAACAAGACGGCCTGGATGCACGAGCCGTACGTCGGCGGCGGCTGTGGCTCCCTGTGCGTCGGCGGCGAGACCGACACCGAGCGGATCGCCGAGATCGACGCCATGATCCGGCATGCCCACGCCGCCGGGCACCAGCTGGGCGTCCACGTCACCGGCGACCGGGCCTGCGACGCCGTCGCGGACGCCTTCGCCGCGGCCGTGGCAGAGCACCCGCGGCCCGACGCCCGCCACTACGTCATCCACGGCGACTTCCTCACCGCGCACAGCATGAAGGTGCTGGCCGCGCACGGCTTCGGCGTCAACATGAACCCCACCATCAAATGGACCGTCGCCGACATGGAGGAGGAGTTCGTCGGCGCCGAACGGGCCGCGTACGCATGGCCCTACCGCGATGCCATCGACGCCGGCGTGCGGGTCGCGAGCGGGTCCGACGCCCCCGTCACATACCCGGACTGGCGCCAGGGCGTCGCCACCATGGTGCTGCGCGAGTCGAAGGCCGCCGGCCGGGTCAGCGGACCCGAGCAGCGCATCGGCCTGGCCGAGGCGATCCGCACGTACACGATCGACGCGGCCTGGCAGGACTTCGCCGACGGCTGGAAGGGCTCCCTGGAGCCGGGCAAGGTCGCCGACCTGTGCGTGCTCGACGGCGACCTGCTCAGCGCCGACCCCCACGACATCCCGCAGATGCCCGTCGTCCTCACCGTCGTGGACGGGCAGGTCGTGCACGACGCCCTTCGCGATTGACCTGTTCCGGAGAAATGATCATCCTTGGAGGATGGCAGCGGAACGGAGCACGGCGGACATCCTGGACGCGGCCGTCCACGTCCGTGAGGCCGCCAGGAACGCCACGAGCGGCGCGAGTGGCTTGGACACGGTCCTGACGGCACTGTCAGAGGTGATGGAGTACGACCACGCCTCCCTCACCCGGTGGGATCCGGTGCACCGGTGCCACACCACCCTGGCCGGGAGCTACCCGGACGACGCCACGGCCTACATCGAGACCCACCTCCACCACGACCCGGTCTTCCCCGTGCTCCGCAGCCCGGCCCGAGGTGGTCTCTGGCTCAGTGACGTCCCCCGGCAGCTCCTGGCCACATCTCCGGGCTTCCAGGAAGTGCTGCGTCCCCTCGGCATCGAGGGCGGCGTGGCCCAGTGCCTGTTCAACGCCGACGGCCGGTACGTCGGCATGCTGAACGTCAGCACCCGCCGACCGCGGCGCGCGCCCGATCCGGCGCGCGCCGTGGTCACCCTCCTCACCGAGGCCCTCGCCGCGGCCGTCGCCCGAGGAGGCCCGCCACCCGAGGAGGCCACCGCGGCCGACCCCGCCGCGGACGCGCGGCGGCGCGGCGGGCTCTCGCCACGGGAGGTCCAGGTGCTGGCCGAACTGACCACCGGCCGCACCAACAAAGAGATCGCCGAGCGGCTGTGTATCACGCCGCGCACCGTAGGGACCCACGTCGAGCACATCCTCGCCAAGCTGGAGCTCCCCAACCGCGCGGCCGCCGCCGCCCGAGCCGTCGCCTGGGGAATCGAACCCTCCCGCTGACGCGAGCCCCGCGGCGCACAACGCCCGGACCGCGGGCGTGCCCGTGCAAGGCAGTCCGTTTCTTACCTGCTGAGGCAGCAACAGAAAGCTGAGGCAGGGCCGGTGTGGTCGCACGCCCGTGGGCTGGCCGATCTCGTGCCGCTGTGCGCGCTGCCCGCCCCGTGCTCAACCCGCCAGGTTCGCGCCGGCGTCGATCCTGGAGTCCGTATGCATGGCCGCCGGCACCGCTCCTCCGCCGAAGGAGGCGCCCAGGTCCGGTCGCGCCGGCCGACCTGT
Organism: Streptomyces lydicamycinicus; assembly: GCF_000829715.2. Lineage (NCBI taxonomy): Bacteria > Bacillati > Actinomycetota > Actinomycetes > Kitasatosporales > Streptomycetaceae > Streptomyces > Streptomyces lydicamycinicus. The sequence continues at coordinate 877,159 of NZ_BBNO01000007.1, forward strand.
ACTTCGACGTCTGTGAGCAGGCCGAGCACCTCCGCACGCAGGAGGCGGAGCGACTGGAGGCCGCGAGCGTGGGGCTTGACGCCGACCCGCTGCTTCTGGCCCTTGAGGACGCCCGGGCGCGCAAGGCTACGGCGGATGCTGAGGTCCGCCGACTCCTCGCCTACGGCCGGGAGTTCCCCGGCGCCCGCCCGTATCGTCTGGACACACAGGCCCAGGCCGGCGGCATGACGATCTCGGCATCCGCACCGCCTACGGGACGGGCAGGATCGAACAGGTGGAGCATGCGCGTGGACTGGACGGCCTGGCCGGCGAGCCACGGCCTGGTGTCCCGCGGAAGTTCACCGATGCGGAGGTCGAGCGGGTCATCGTCACGACACTGGGGGAGAAGGCGAAGAACGCCACACACTGGTCGACCAGGTCGATGGCGGCAGCGCTCAGCAGGGAGCAGACCCGCCGAGGTTCGCCGCCACAAGCGTTCACATAGCCGCCAGTTGCGGCGTTTCCGATTTCCCTCCCCGGAGTGGTTTCGCCCAGCCACCGGGCCGCATCCGGTGATCTTCCGGTTGTCTCTCGGACAGCAGGCATGGCGCGCACGAGCAGTCCATGCGCCGACACGCGCACAGCAGAGGGGCCACTATGACCGATGGGACGGTTCTGTTCGCGGTACACGAGTTCCCACAGGGGCAAGGTGTCGCCGCCGAGCAACTACGCAGGATCCGCGATGAGTTGGAGAGCCGAGGCTTTGACGTGCGCTGGGCCACCACAGCCGACGATGCCCGGGCAGTGCTGCGGACCGAGGCAGGCCTGGCCGCCGCCGTGATCGACTGGGACCTTCCCCAGGCCGCCGGAGAAGGCGGCGAAACAGGCGGCGCCGAGGTACTGCGCCACGCCGGTCGGCGCTTCCAGAATCTCCCCGTCTTCCTGGTCACGGACGGCGAAGACCTGGAACACCTGCCCTTGTGGGTGGCCGAAACGGTGATCGGCTACATCTGGCCGCTCGAGGACACCGCACCCTTCATCGCCGGACGCATCACCAGCGCTGCCCGCGGCTACCAGCACAACCTGCTCCCACCGTTCTTCAAGGCACTGCGCCGCTTCGACCACGCGCACGAGTACTCCTGGCACACCCCTGCCCACTCCGGCGGTGTCGCCTTCCTCAAGTCCCCCGTCGGCCGGGTCTTCCACGACTACTTCGGAGAACGGCTGCTGCGCAGCGACCTGTCGATCTCCGTCGAGGAACTCGGTTCCCTCTTCGAGCACACCGGCCCGGTCGGTGCCGCCGAACGCAACGCCGCCCGTGTCTTCGGCGCCGACCGCACCTACTTCGTACTCCACGGCGACTCCACCTGCGACCGGATGGTCGGTCACTTCAGTGTCACCCAGGACGAGATCGCACTGGTGGACCGCAACTGCCACAAGTCGGTGCTGCACGGCCTGGTCCTCTCCGGAGCCCGGCCGGTCTACCTGGTCCCCACCCGCAACGGCTACGGACTGGCAGGCCCCCTGCCGCCCGCCGAGATTCAGGCACAGTCGGTCGCCTCCCGGACCAGCCGCAACCCACTGGCCCAGGGCTCCGTCTCGCCCAAGGCCCAGTACGCGGTGCTGACGAACTCCACCTACGACGGCCTGTGTTACGACACCCTCCAGGTCGCCCAGGCCCTCGCACCCAGCACCCCCCGACTCCACTTCGACGAAGCCTGGTTCGCCTACGCCCGCTTCCACCCCCTATACGCCGGCCGCTACGGCATGGCGGTGGGCCCCGAAACTTTCCCCGGTCCCGAACGCCCCACCGTCTTCTCCACCCAGTCCACCCACAAGCTGCTGGCCGCCCTGTCACAGAGCGCCATGGTGCATATCAAATCCGCACCCCGGGCGCCGGTGGAGCACGACCGGTTCAACGAGGCGTTCATGATGCATGGCACCACCTCACCGCTGTATCCGATGATCGCCTCCCTCGACGTGGCCACCGCGATGATGGACGGCCCCCAGGGCCGTTGCCTTGTCGACGAAGCGGTTACCGAAGCCATCCGCTTTCGTCAGACGGTCGTACGCGTCGCCCGGCGCATCGCCGCCGCCGACGACCGGCCCGACTGGTTCTTCGGCGTCTGGCAACCCGAGACCGTGACCGATCCGGCCACCGGCGAGCGTCTACCCTTCGCCGACGCACCGCTCGAACTGCTGCGCACCGAACCGTCCTGCTGGCAGCTGGAGCCCGACGCCGACTGGCACGGCTTCACTGGACTGACCAAGGGCTACTGCCTGCTCGACCCCATCAAGGTCACCCTCACCTGCCCCGGCATCGACGCCACCGGACAGATGTCCCACTGGGGCATCCCCGCCCGCGTCCTCACCGCCTACCTGGCCACCAGGGACATCGTGGTGGAGAAGACCGACAGCTACACCACGCTCATCCTCTTCTCCATGGGGATCACCAAGGGCAAGTGGGGAACCCTGATGGATGCCCTCATGGACTTCAAAACGCTCTACGACCACAACGCACCCCTGGAGCAGGTACTGCCCGAGCTGGTCGCTGCCCACCCCCACCGCTACACCGGCCAGACCCTGCGCGAACTGTGCCAGGAGATGCACAACCACCTGCGCGATGCCCGCCTGGTCGAGCTGCTCGACACCGCCTTTCACGACCTGCCCGAGCCCGTTACCCCGCCCCAGCACTGCTACCAGCGCCTCATCCGCGGCGGCACCGAGCGCGTAAAGCTGACCGACGCGGCCGACCGGGTGGCCGCCGCCATGGTCACCGTCACCCCGCCGGGCATCCCCGTCCTCATGCCCGGCGAAAACACCGGCACCCCCGACGGCCCGCTGCTGCGGTACCTGACCGCCCTGGAGTCCTTCGACCGGCGTTTCCCCGGCTTCCGCAGCGAGACCCACGGCGTCACCGTCGCTCCGGACACCGGCGACTATCTCATCGAATGCGTACGCCAGATCCCCGCCCAGCAAACCGGCCGCACAGCTGGAGAGCACCACAAGGCACCGACGCCGCACCCGCTCAGCCCCCGACTCTCCACCGGCTGACCCCAAGGCATCAGGTATGCCCCGCCCCCGGCCGGAGGGGAGCGGCCAGAAGCTCCGCTGCTCGCGGGGGGCTAGGAGGTTGTCGATGTCGTCCGGCCCGCCCCGGGCCCAGGCGTCCACCGCGCGGCTCAGCGGCTCCGTACTCCATGGCGTGGACGGTGAAGCTCAACTTCTCCATCAGGCGAGTTGGCCCGGAACGCGGAACTCGGTGAGAAGCGCGGCGTAGGCACGCTCGTAGTCGGCCCACGGGCCGTCGGCGAGCGGATCCGGCTCCAGCTGTGTGAGGAACCCGTCGGCCGAGCCGCCCGTGCATCATTGTCGCCCGCCGCCCCGTCGTCGAGCCGGAACGAGCGCCGGGCTGTGGTCGTCTCCCGGCGGGGGACGGCACTCCTACCATGGCTACCAGGGCACGGGCTGGTCCTGGTAGTTGAGGAACTGCAGACCCGGTTCGCCGCTGTGGCGGCCGATCGTGTCCGCCACGCCAGAGAGGTTGTACTTGGTGAGTTGCCGTCGGTGCGAGCTGGCGGGCCAGTGAAAAGCCGTTCCATGGCCTCCCGCAGGGCTGCTCGGCCCTGGGCGAGACCTTCGACTCTGCCGGCACGGTCCTGTCTCGTTCCACTTCCGGCCGCTGGAGGAGCACAGCGCCGCCGTGGTCGTACTCATGACGGCTTGCACCAACCGGGTGTGCGCCGCGCGGTCCTGGGACACCGGCCGAGTTCCATGCCGAGCCGCCCGACCGGGCCGTACACGACGGTCACCGCACCACCCCTGCCCTCGAGGCACCCAGCGCATCGGCAGCGTCGTTGATGCGCTGCGCCAGGCGGGACGCCAGTTCCGCGTTGCTGCCATGCACTCGGAGAGGTCAATTGGAAGGCGTTCGCCGAACTCGATGCCGGGCCGCGCGATGCGCGCGACGAGCCCGCGCTCATGTAGCCAGGCCAGGTGTTCGGCGGAGAAGTACGCCTTGTCCGCACGGAGTTTGACGGGTCGGCGCCGCCGTGGTCCCCGGCGGGACCGGACGGCGGGTATGCCGCGGATGAGCGGTTTGAGGGCGAGGCTGTCGTGCATGTTCGCGCCGGACACGGCGACGGCGAGCGGGATGCCCTGGGTATCGGACAACACGTGCAGCTTGGGTCCATATCGTGAAGCGGCGATGCGCGGTGGCGGGCGACGTGCCGAACGTCGGCGGCAGATGCCGCCAGGCGCAGCCGCTGGTCAGCGCGTACACCACTGCCGAGAACATGGCCCGCTCGTCACACGGAGCGGTCCCACCACCTTGAGGACGAGCAGCGAACGACGGCAGCAACGGGGCGGCCCAGCTCCCAGAGTTCATCAGGAACCAGACGCTTCGATAGATCAGCACCCACGACCGGCAGCATGCCGCACGAACATCAAGTCACGTGAGACAACCTCTAAGCCTTGATGGGTGCGGCCGACCTGGCGGCCTGCTCGATCTTCGCGCAGTAGGCCGCACGGGCTTCCTCGTCGATCTGCTTCTCGAGTTCGGCGCGCAACCCGGTCCGGCCGTCGAGGCCCTCGCGCAGGATATCGGCGTGCCCGGCATGCCGGATGGACTCGCCGAGGACATGGACCATGATGGCGAACAGGTTCGTGTCGGCATAAGGCTCCGGCCACCACGGCACGTGGCCGGGGGCGTCGAGGGGAAGCTCGTTGATCGTCGCGTCCGAGTGTTCCCACGTGTGCCGGTAGAACCCGATGATCTGATCGCGGGTCTCGTCCTCGGTCGCCCACAGATCGCTGCCGTTGGAGTCCTGCCACCGGGGCAGCGGTTCCGGGGAAGGGCGGTCGAAGACCTCGCCGAAGTACCTGGCTTCGACGGTGGCCACGTGTTTGACCAGGCCGAGGAGGTTGGTCCCGGTCGCTGTCAAAGGCCGGCGGGCGTCGTATTCGGACAAGCCGTCGAGTTTCCAGAGCAGCGCCTTGCGGTCCCGCCGCAGTCTCCCGTGCAGGTTGTCTTTCGCGAATTCATCGATCATGCGGCATGAGCCTGCCATGGGCTGTAATGGTTTATCCAGTGCGGCACCCAGGCCATGCACGGAGCCCCTCGCCCAGGGCCTGTCCGGTGAGTCAGACCGTCGTGCGAGTGCGACCGGCCTGCCGGGCTTAGCCCTCATACCAAGCGACTCGGATGTACGGGGGTGACGCCGAGCGTGCTGAGGTCGCGCTGCCTGTGATCATCAGCGAGGGGAGTGAGGGCAGGCGCGCCGGCGGGTAGCGTCGCACCGCGATCCTGCCCTGTGCTGGTCGACAGCCGAAGTGGAGACTGCGGGCTTTTGCCTGCCATGCCGGCAGGGGGGCGAACCGCGAGGAAGCGCCGGCCGGAGGTCAGCTGTCGGCTTTGAGGGCGTCCAGGTGCCGTCGCAGTACCTGCCTGAGCAGCTTGGGCGGATAGCGGTCCGGCAGCAGCGTTGCCTGGAGATTGAGTCCGTCGAGGAGGGCGGCCAGACGCGTGCTTTCCAGTTCGACGTCCAAGCCGTCTGGCAGCCCGCCGGCGCACCTGGCTTCGTGTAGCACGCGCGACATCAGGGTGTGCAGGTTGGCCTGCATTTCTGCGGCGCAGGGCCGTAGTTCGGGGCGGGTGAGCGCTGCGGTGGTGAAGGCGAGCCAGAGTGCGGTCTCCTGGCGGCGGGCCTCGTCCAGGGGGAGGAGCTCGGCCAGGAGCTCTTCTGTTGCGGCCCGGCGGTCGGTGCCGCTGCCGGGAGTCAGGAGTCGCTCGGAGTGGGTGCGGACGCGGTCGCCGATGCGCCGGCTCAGCTCCCTCATCGCGAAGGTCATCAACTCGTCGTGGTCGGCGAAGTAGTGGCGGACCGAGCCGACGGCGAGTCCGGCTTCATCGGCGACGTTGCGCAGCGACGCATGCTCCAGCCCGTGCCGGGCGGCGACGGACAGGACGGCCTGCGCCACTGCCCTGCGGCGGGCCACGGGATCGACGATTTTTGGCACGTTGCCTTTATAGCACGCCCGGGCTAACATCCTTTTTAGCTCAAGCGCGCTATAAAGATTGGGTGGTACCCGCGTGAACCCCTGGCTGCTCGCTGCGATCATCGTGGTGGTCGTGATCGCGGTCGTGATCAAACGGATGATCGGTGAACCGGTCAACGCGAAGGACCTCTTCGTGGCCCCGGCGATCCTGACCGGGATCGGCATCCTGTCCCTCATCAAGAAAACGGATCTGACCGGCACCGACCTCACCTGGGTCATCACGGGCGCCGTCCTCGGTGTGGCACTCGGCGCACTCCGCGGCGCCACCGTTCAGCTCATCGACAAGGGAGGTGTCCTGTGGCAGCGATACACCGGCCGCACTTTCCTCGCCTTGATCGGCTCCCTGGCGGTCACGGCCGGGTTCAATGTCCTGGCAGTGAAGATGGGCATGCACGAGAGCGCACGTCCCCTCCAGCTCGCCATCGGCGTGAGCTTCCTCGGCGAGTCCCTCATGGTGAGCCGCCGCGGCATGACTTCGGGAATCCCGTTCGCCCCGGCACGTACTCGCTGACTCGTTGCCATACCGTGCCCGCACATGTCGGATCCGCTCGGCCGGCACCGTCCGGCGGTCATGAGCGAAGCCGAAGGTGAATAGCAGCGGAAGTCACGATTCCCTGGAAGAGGTACGCCCTCTTGCCGAATCGGGTGGCTACGGCGCGGAAGCCCTTGAGCGCATTGATCGTTCGCTCGACCTCGCTTCGACGCTCATAGATCGCCTTGTCGAAGCCGGCGGGCCGGCCACCCGTACTGCCTCGGCGTCGGCGGTTGGCCCGCCGGTCCTTGCGTTCGGGGATGGTGTGCTTCATTTGGCGCCGCCGCGGATACCGGCGGTTGCGGCGGGAGCTGTGCGCCTTATCGCCACTCAGATGGTCCGGGCGGGTGCGCGGGTGTCCGCCTCTGCCCCTCCTGGTCGGTCAACCTGCTCACACGAACAGGCTCGGTCGCCGCGCCTCCAGCGGTCGGATCAGACGTGACCGCACATCCAACCGCCGTGACCACGACCCGTGCGAACCTTCCTGGTCGGATAGCTACTTCTCGCGCAGAGTCTCGATTTCGGCTGCCAGCACGGCCAGGTCGCGCACGTGCGTGTAGTACCTGGCCGCGTACTCGTCGTCGATCGCCGGGAGAACCTTCTCGAACACCGCCGTCAGCCGGATCAAGCCTTTGCCGCGCTGTTCGTCGAGCGGGCCTTTGAGAACGCCCAGGGCGTAGCCGTAGGTGTCCGCACCGAGCATCACCATGTCCTGGTCCTCGATGTCCAGGCCGCGAAAGCCTGGCGGGAACGGCATGGCCATGTGCTCGGCCATCATTTGCGAGAGCGTGTCGAGCTTCTCTTCGAACATGCGTGAGATCCTGCCGGATCACACCCGGCGGATCAAAGCGGTCACGGCCACTGGTGAGCCACCTGTCAAGGGGGCGCCTGCGCAAGGGAGTTGTTGTAGAACCCTCGTCCTGCGCGCCGCCTTGGCGAGTCCGTACCGCCGTCTTTGCTGACCTCGGGTGGTGGCTGCCGTCCGGGGCGGGCTGTCGCGAGCCCGGTGGCCTGTGCCGTGGCGGAGTGCCGCGGTGGCGCTAGAGGTGAGCCGAGCGGCGCTGGCGCGAACCCGTCGGTTACCAGGAGGCGCTGGGTGGCGTGAACGGCTACGAGCAGGTCCGGCTGTGGTGGACCAAGAGCGGGCCGGCTTGGTGAGGACGGCCGCTGTCGAGGCCCCGCGCTGGGGGCCCGACAGCGAGTGACGTCAGGCGGACCGACTGACGTCGTCGAAATCGGTGGAGGCCGACAGCTCGGCCCATGCCAGCATGTCGCGCTCGAAGGCGTCGCGTCCGGCCTGGACGAGCCGAAGCGCGTCGGTGCCGAGCAGCAGGCGCGTCGGCGGCTGGTCGGCCGCCGCGATGCGCAGCACCGCGGCCGCGGCCTTGTCCGGGTCGCCCGGCTGGTGCCCGCTGCCGTGGATGCGCCGGGCGCGCAGCGGCTCGAACAGCTCGTCATAGTCGGCGATCACACGAGGTGCGCGGATCATCGAGCGGCCGGCCCAGTCGGTCCGGAAACTTCCCGGCTCGACGGCGGTGACATGGATACCGAAATCGGCGACTTCCTTACCGAGCGTTTCGAGGATGCCCTCCACCGCGAACTTGCTGCCGTGGTAGAAGCTGAGGCCCGGCATGGTGATCAGCCCGCCCATCGAGGTGACGGCGATGATGTGGCCCGAACGGCGCTCCCGCATGTGCGGCAGCACGGCCTTGATCACCGCCACGGTTCCGTAGACGTTCACCTCGAACTGACGGCGAAGGTCATCCATCGACGACTCCTCGAAGAGGCCGTCATGGCCGTACCCGGCGTTGGCGACGAGTACGTCGACCGGGCCCAGGTCGCGCTCGGTCTCGTCCACGACCGTGTCCACCGCGTCATGGTCGGTCACGTCCAGGATGCGGGCGTGCGCGTCGCCGGCGAGCGCCTCAAAGGGCCGTGCGTCGGCGGGCGTACGCACCGTGCCCACCACTCGGTGGCCCGCGGCCAACGCCGCGCGCGCGAGTGCGCGGCCCAGGCCGGTGCTGACGCCGGTGATCAGAAATGTCTTGGTGTCCGACACAGGAGTTCCCTTCGTGCGATGCGAACAGAAGCAGACCGGGGCGGTTAGGCCCCGGTCGGTCTCGACACGTTCCACTTCAGCACCGGAATCGGCTGCTGATCGGCTTCCGGGGGGTCCGCTTCGCCCCGGGGGCAGCCGGACCGGGGGACTGCCAGTCCTCCTTTCGCGGGCCGTCGGGGCGATCTTGGGCCGTATCGTGAACGGCATGGACCGCAACACAGCTCTCGGTGAGTTCCTCCGCTCTCGGCGGGCACGGATCACCCCGCGCCAGGCGGGCCTGTCCGACGACGGCGGCTCTCGGCGAGTGCCAGGACTGCGCCGCGAAGAGATCGCGCAACTGGCGGGCGTGAGCGTCGACTACTACGTACGTCTGGAACGCGGACGCCGACTGAACGTCTCCGAGTCCGTGCTGGACGCCATCTCCCGCGCGTTACGACTCGATCCCGTCGAACGCACCCATCTGTTCCAGCTCGCCAAGCCCGCCGCAGGCCGGCCCCGCCGCACGGCGACGCGTCCGCAGCCGGTACGCCCGGGGCTGCGCGACCTGCTCCGGATCCTTGAGCACACCCCCGCTCTTGTGCTGGGGCGTCGACTGGACGTCCTTGCGTCCAACCAGATGGCACGTGCGCTGCTCACCGACTTCGACGCGCTGCCGCACCGCGAGCGGAACCTGGTGCGGTTCATGTTCTGCGACGAGACCGCCCGCTCTCTGTATACCCACTGGGACACCCACGCCCAGGACATTGTCGCCTCGCTCCGTCGCGACGCCGGACGCCATCCCCACGATCCGCTGCTGGCCGAACTCGTCGGCGAACTCTCGGTCAAGGATGAGGACTTCCGCCGCTGGTGGGCCGACCAGAACGTGTATCGGCACACGCATGGCAGCAAACACTTCCACCACCCGATCGTCGGCCCGCTGACCCTCCATTACGAGTCCCTCACCCTGCCCGCCGACCCGGACCAGCGGCTGAGTGTCTACACCGCCGAGGCAGGCTCCAGCTCCGAAGAGGCGCTTCGGCTACTGGCCGCGTGGATACGGCACCCCGAGACCTCGCACGGCCAGCACGCAGATCATTAGACGCCCGTCCTCGTCGTCGCTGCGGCATGATGCGCCGATCAAGTCAAGCTCCACGCGGACAAGGGCTACGACTACGACCACCTGCGCAGATGGCTCCGTAAGAGGGGCATCCGCCACCGCATTGCCCGTAAGGGCATCGAGCCCTCCGCACGACTGGGCCGTCACCGCTGGGTCGTCGAGAGGACGGTCTCCTGGCTGGCTGGCTGGCTGGATGGATGCCGGCACCTGCATCGCCGCTACGAACGCAAGGCCGAGCACTTCCTCGCCTTCGTCGGTACGGCCGCAGCTCTCATCAACTACCGCCGACTCGCTGGGTGGACAACAACGACTAGGATCTACCGGGACATCGCGTGTCGGTCACCGGCTGGGTGAGGCATGGAGGTGTCGGGAGGTGCCTTCGGAGGCATTCCTTGTCAGTTGAGTTGAACCACACGATCGTCCACGCCCGGGACAACCGGGAGTCCGCCCAGTTCTTCGCGGACCTGCTGGGTCTTGAGATCACCGCGGAGTGGGGCCCGTTCATCGCGGTCGGCCTGAGCAACGGCGTCACGCTGGACTTCGCCACGATCCCCGCGGACCAACTCGCCATGCAGCACTACGCCTTCCTGGTCTCCGAGGAGGAGTTCGACGCGGCGTACGCGCGGATCAGCGAGCGCGGCATTGAGCACTACGCCGACCCGCACCGGCAACAGCCCGGAGCGATCAACCACAACGACGGCGGCCGCGGGGTGTACTTCATGGACCCGGCGGGCCACGCCATGGAGCTGATCACCGTGCCGTACGGCGGCTGGACCTCGTAAGCACATGCGCCGAGTGCCGCACCCCAGCCCGGGGTGCGGCCCGGCGGCCCAGGTTCTGTCTCTTTGGTTACGTGAACGAAGCCAGGAGGTTCAGGTCGCGACAGTAGACCCTCCGGTCGGGCGGCTTCGGTGTCGACTGGCCGGCCGGCTAAAGGCGATGACGGCGACCGGTACGCAGACCAGCGGGAAGAGGCAGCCGACAGTGAGTGCACGAGTGATGCCTTCGGCAAGGGCGTCGTAGAGACGCGCTGACGCGTCCTCGGCCGCTTGGCTCGCCTGCGAAAGCCGCAAGGCGACGACTGACTGCATGACAGAGGTCCCCACGGCCGAAGCCAGGCCGTACACGCCTACCCATTGAGCGGAACCCAGCGCAGCGGCACCCAGGCCGAGGGCCGCAGCTGGTGCTGTGACCGCATAGGTTGGCCGGGGTGATGGCCGTGGCGGTCGGATGTGCGGTGACGTCCGTTCCGACCACTGGGAGGTGTGGTGGCCGAGCGGGAGGCCGCCCCCGCCTGCTCAGCGGTGACGACGAGGACTTCGTCATCCAGACGGCCACTACTCGCCCCACAAGCTCGGTCAGCCCTTCACCCGCTGGTCGATCCGTAAACTTGCCGCCTACCAGCGCCGCGTGCGCGGACGTGTTATCCGTATCAGCCGTGAGGCTTTACGGTGTCTGCTCCTGCGTCGCGGCATCTCCTTCCAGCGCACCAAGACCTGGAAGGAGTCCCGCCCTTGAGCGTGACGCCAAGCTGGACCGCATCGAGCACGTCCTGGAGCACTTCCCGACCGGGTGTTCGCGTTCGATGAGTTCGGCACGCTGGGTATCCGGCCCACCCAAGGATCCTGCTGGGCGAAGCAGGGCAAGCCCAACCGTCTGCCGGCGACCTTCCGTCGCACCCAGGGTGTCACTTACTTCCACGGCTGCTACGCCGTCGGCGACGACCGGCTGTGGGGCGTCAACCGGCGCCGCAAAGGCACCGCCAGCAGCCTGGCCGCACTGAAGTCGATCCGCGCCGCACGGTCCGACGGCGCCCCGATCTACATCATCCTGTACAACCTTTCCGCGCACACCGGCGCGGTCATCCGTCGCTGGGCGAAGAAGAACAAGGTCGACCTGTGCTTCACCTCGACCTACGCCTCATGGGCCAACCCGATCGAGGCGCACTTCGGCCCGCTGCGGCAGTTCACCCTGGCCAACTCCCACCACCGCAGCCACCCCGCGCAGACCCAGGCCCTGCGCCGCTACCTGCGCTGGCGCAACACCAACGCCCGCCACCGCGACATACTCGCCGCACAGCGCAAGGAACGCGCCCACATCCACAGCGAGAAGGGCATCCGCTGGGGAGGGTCGTCCGCTTCCAGCAACAGCTTGATCAGACAGGGACTTCAAATATGAGTTCGAGGCCGTCTTCCTCGTCCCATTGCTCTCCGACCTCGACGAAGCCAAATCCAGAAATCGTGGCCAGGGATGCCGTGTTGTCAGGACTGATCGCCACGCGCACGGTCCTGACTCGGGCTTCTGCAACGGCCCGACGTACCAATGCGGTCAGTATCGCTCTGGCGTAGCCCTGACGACGGTAGAGGGGGATCACCGAATAGCCGAGCTCCACCATGCCCGCCTCATCCGGCGGCCCATGGAACCCGGCATAGCCCACGACGGCACCTTCCGGCTCGGCTACCACGATCTGCGTGAGCCACCCCGCGCAACCCGGGTCCGAGGTCAGCTGGTTGTCCCGGTACTGCCACACCCACTTTGCCGTGTCGGTGATGAAGTACTCGGTGAGAGCGACACCTGCTTCGGCACTGGCTTGAGCCAGGTCGTCCTTCAGCAAGGCGACCATGGTCGTGCTCGATAACTCAACGAATCGCACGGACTTCCCCCTCGTGGAGGCTGGGGTCCGGCGCTCGGCTTTGTCTGACACAGCGGGAATCTTCGTGGCGCGTCCAGGAGGTGTCCAACGGTTTTCACACCGGCCCATGCATACCCCGGCCAGATTGCGGCCCCGTCCCATCGACCTTAGCCGCGCCCCGGTGAACCTTCCCGGTCCACGTCACTCAGATCGCCCCGCCCCCCACGAACATGAATGATCAATGAGGCTGGCCCGTCCCACCGACCCATCAGACACGCTCCAGTTGGGCGTGCCCTATGTGACGATTCGGCCGTCGGAAGGGTGCGAGTACTGGTCCGTGGTCGTGGACGACGACTTGTGGGATGCCGGCGGCGCAGGATGCGCCTGTACGGACGGCGGGCCGTGGACCGCCCCTGCGGTGCTGACCGGGGCCGTGCCCGCCGCGTTCGACGAGTGGCGCACTGCCCGGAAGACCTCAACTCCTACGATCCGACACGATCCGACACGGGTGTTCTCCAACACCTTCCTCGACACCCTGTTGCCCTGAGGGCGCCCCGGGGCCCGGCGCCGCCCCCCTGACGCCGGCGTCGTACCGTGCGGATACGGAGTTGCTGACGGTGCCCCTTCCGGGGAAGTCTCCGTGCATGATCGAGTTGGTGGTACTGACACCGGATGACTGGGGCAGCTGGCGCGAGCTCAGGCTGGCCGCGCTCGCCGAGGCGCCGTACGCCTTCGGGTCCACGCTGGCGGACTGGCAGGGTGACGGCGACCGGGAGGAGCGGTGGCGCTCCCGGCTGAGCATTTCCGGCTCGCACAACCTCCTCGCGCTGTGGGACGGGGAACCGGCCGGGATGGTCAGCGGTGTCCCCGGCCCGCGGGACGGCGTCGTCGAGTTGATCTCCCTGTGGGTCGCCGAGAAGGCCAGGGGGCGCGGTGTGGGCGACCGGCTGGTCGAGGCGGTCGTGGGGTGGGCCGAGCGGGAGCGGGCCGAGGTGGTGGAGCTCGCGGTGACGCCCGGGAACGCACCCGCGGTCGCGCTGTACCGGCGCCATGGATTCGCAGACACCGGACAGCTCGGCGACGTGCTGCCGGACGGCGGCCGGGAGAACGTCATGGCCCGACGCCTCTCCCTCAGCCCGGGCTGAGGGACCGTTCCACCGCTCCGCCGGTAGCCGCGGGGTTCCCCGTGGCCACCGGCGGGCGGGGCGGCTCAGTCGAGCTTGCAGGCTTCGGAGGCCGGCTGTTCCTTGGCGAGGAATATCGTCTGGGCCATCATCTTGTAGCCGCTGATTCGCTCGCGGAACGTCTCGACGGACTCCTCGGGGTGCACCGAGTCGATGACGGCGTGCGGGCCGTGCGCGTTGAACTGGTGGCTGACGCCGCGCGGGATCTGCATGTCCGCCCAGGAGTTCTCCGGGACGACCAGGTTGTAGCGGGTGCGGTGCACGCCGTCGGGGGCGTCGGAGGCGGCGTCCTCGAAGACCTCCGGCCGGAACGGCGTGACGCCCTCGATGTGGGTCACGTCGATGGGCGAGAGGCTGGACACCCGGATGCGGGTGCCGGGGCCGGTCATCATGCGTACGAAGCGCAGCCCGGTGTGCAGGTGCATCCGGGAGCAGATGTCCCGGTCGATGACGTCGTAGAAGTCCATGAGGTAGCGGTCGGCGAAGAACCCGTCGAAGGGGGCGTCCAGCATGTAGACGTCACCCTCCTCGAAGGTCTGGGCGCGCTGGATGCCGTCCCTGTCCTGGGTGGTCGCGGCCGGGGTGTGGTGCGCGGCGCGTACCACACCGCCCAGGGCGTCGGTGATGGCGAGGGAGATTTCGGCGGGCAGTTGGATGACGGGTGTGACATGACATCGGCCCGGGTCGCTGAAGTCCACCACGTCATGGACTTCGTTCTCGTCGTCGGGGGTGAACTTCATGAACTCGGTCATGCGAACTCCTTGTGCGATCGGTGCAACCGGCTCGGGTCCCTTGTCCCTTACCGAGAAGGGGACTTCACGGCGCGGTAGTTGGTGCGGCAGGGAGCCGGCGTCCTGGAGCAGGACCCCACTCGCACTTGACGTAGGACGGCTCGATGTCGTGGTCCGCCGGGGTGCGTCCGGTGCCCTTGAGGGCGGTGGTGATCGCGTCCGGCGCGTAGGAGCGGCTGCGCAGGGTCTGGTTCACCCGGTACGCCCCGCCGTCGTCGGTGTCGCCGTGGCGCAGCAGGTGGACAGCGCCTTCGCCGACCAGCGCGCGGCTGCGTTCGAGACGGCGCTCCGGGACCGGCAGGCCGTACAGCTCGGCCGTGTGGAGGTCTGAGGCGCGCAGCAGTGTGTGGACTTCCTCGGCGCTCTCAGCCGTTTCCAGGCGGGGGCCGGCGCGGGATGCGAGGTCATGTGGGATGCCGTTCGTGTGGGGGGAGGGCCCGGGGTGCGGTAGGGGTGTGCGGTCAGCGACGGAGAACGCGTAGCGCGTGGTGGCGGTGTAGGTCTGCCCCGGATCCAGCCGGGCGGAGGGGAAGTCCGGGCGGTTGGGGGCGCGGGCCAGGGCCGGGTGGAGGCACGGTCCGGCGCGGGGCGGGTGGAGGCCGTCGCCGGTGGAGACGCCCATGCCGGTCTGGTCCGTGGACAGGCACAGCTGCCGTCCGGAGTCCGGGTTTCGTGGAGGTCGGCCGCCCAGGTGTGCGGCGTGTCGAGCACGTAGAAGTTGTCCAGCCGCAGGCCGTCGACCGGGGCGTTGCCAGTGAGGTGGAGCGGGGTGCCGGCGACCGGGGCCGGTGGGCCCGGGCAGCGGGACCTGGTCCTCGTCGAACCGCAGGACGCGGGCGGCGTTGACGGCGACGTGGTGGCCGTCGACGGGCCGGTGCGCGCCGGGGCCGGCCAGGTTCCAGAAGGCGTGGTTGGTCAGGCCGACCACCGTGGGGGCGGTGGTGGCCTGGAAGGCGATCGTTCGCCCCGTAGGTCCAGACCACCACGACTTCCGTGCCGTTGCCGAGGGTGTATGCGTTCACCGCACAGCAGCGTGTGCGCGTAGTCGAGTACTTCACTCTCGGTCAGCGCAAGGCCGTCTTTCATGTCTCACCTGTCCTGGGTAGATGTTCCACCGGCACGGGACGACGTGTGCGCCGGCCTCGCGGTATCGGCCGTTGCTGCGTCCGCCCTGGGGAAGATCGCCACTGCGCGATGAACGTAACGCGGCCGGATCACCGCACGGGTAACTACAGCGCCACCCTTCCGGCAATTGGTCCGCCCCGTTGAACGGATACTTCCGAATGGCCCGCCAAGTGAGGCCAATGGACCGGCAATTACCGCAGGGTGGGCGCGACGCAAGGCCCGCGTGATTGGTGTCTGGCGGTCACCGCACGCCGGTGCCGAGAGGAGACCTTGTGGCATCGCGTCCCACCATCGAGCGCACCACCGTCGGTGTTGCGCCCGCCCGCGCCGGGTACTCCGCCGCCGCGGTGGAGTCCTACGGACCATCCCCGCGCGTGCGGGGAGCAGCCGTCGGAGCCATCGCCGGTCTCGCCCTGCGAGGGACCATCCCCGCAGGCGCGGGGAGCAGCCGATGACGGTGTTCGCGAAGATGTCGCCGTCGGGAGGATGGATGACCCTCCCGAGGGTTACTTCACGTCGACGTAGTCCGCCGCGGAGGCGACCGCCGGGGTGGTGGACGTGCCTGCGAAGGAGTAGCGGAAGTAGCCGTCCGCCGTGGCCTTCGTCGTCGTCCTCAGGTTGCCCTTGCTGTCCGTCGTGACGGTCTTGAGGGTCTTGTAGGTGCTGGTTCCTTTCTTCTTGAACTGGAGCTTCACCGGCTGCTTGGTGTAGCCCCCGTACTTGTAGGTCTCCCAGCTAGCGCGGGTCAGGGCGCCTGCGACGGTGATCGTCTTGTTCTTCTTCACCGGTTCCGGCGAGGCGTTGACCCACAGCCTGGAGTTGCGCAGGACCTTCGCCTTCGCGGCGGAATCCTTGGTGATGTAGTCACCGTCGTTGGCCAGGACGTGGGCTCTCACGGTCCAGGTACCGGCCGTGATGTTGTCCTGGAGCTGGATGCGCGGGTTGATTTTCAGCGTGTAGGTGCAGGTGGTCGTGGTGAAGCTCTGGCGCACGCACTTGCCCGCGATGTTGTCAGGCATAACGAGACCGTAATAGTCGCCGTTCGGCAGGGGCGTGTGCCACATGACCGGGAAGGTCCTTCCGACCTCGATTCCCGAGTCGTCCGTGGCGGTCACCGCGATGGTGAACGTCTTCACGTCCGTGGTCCCCACGACGATGTCCTTCCCTCCGTTGACGACCACCTTCGTGATCTTGATGTCACCCGAGAAGTCATCCGCCTGGGCGGCCGCCGGAATCGTGAGCGCGGACAGGGCGAGGGCCCCGGCGAAGCCTGCCACGGTGGTGCGGTGATGCATGAAGGCGTTTCCCCATGTTCCAGCGCCTCAGGAACGTCCCAAGGCGGAGCTGACAATGCCCACCCAGAACGGGGGTGGCACGGACATGACCATCAGCTCGCAGGAATGGTTGCCCATCGATCACACGGCTGCCAGGACGAGCGCGGGCTCACGCCATCTTCCGGCCTCGGTTTACTGGTGTGCTCTCGTATTCAATGTCACCAGTTCACCGAGGAACCCAGCCTGTTGGTGACCGCGTGTGATCGCCAGCGGCGTATCGGCCCCATGTCCCGCCGGCCTCTCTGATGAGGCGGCTGGTGGACTTGTCGTGGTAACCGAGAGCGTCCGCGACGACGAGGCCGGGTAGTTCGAGGAGTTGCTGCCGGAGGGCGACGGCGCCGCGGGCAGCAGCGGCCGGGACCCCGACCTCGTTCAGGAGCGCGGACAGGTGGTTGGGGCGAAACGGCTGGCCCGCCCGGCGCCCGGGAAAGAGCCGGCGGGATGCAGGGTTGGTAGCGGTTGTCTCACGGGCCCCTGGCACGGACAAGGACGCCGTTGTGCTCGTGTTCGCCGAGGCTTGCACACAGGCGATTGACAGGGCGAAAGGTCCCGACAGGTACGACGACTGGTGATCGTTGAGGGGGTTCTCCACCGACAGGTGGCGAGACCCCTCCTAGTGAGCCATGTCACTTGTCGGGGGTGCATAGCGGGGCAGGGGCCAGTGTCTTTATCCAGGGTGTAGGGGCGTGTTGAGGTGAGGGGGACGTTGATGGGGCAGTTGCGGGCCGATGAGTTCGACCGGTTCGTGGCGGCTCGGTGGTCGGCGTTGCTTCACCTGGCGCGGCTGTTCACCGGAGGAGACCGGCACCGGGCCGAGGACCTGCTGCAGGAAGCGCTCGTCAAACTGTGGTTTGCCTGGCCGAAGGTGGCCAAACAGGCGCCCGAGGCGTATGTGCGCAAGGTCTTGGCCCGTGCCGCGGCTCGCTCGGCACGGCGTCGCTGGTGGGGCGAGCACCCCGTGGACCAGCTGCCCGATCCGCCCGAGGTGGCAGATGAGACCGCTGCGGTGGACGAACAGAACCGGTTGGAGGCCGTGTTGGCGTTGCTGCCGGCGCGGCAGCGGGCTGCGGTGGTGCTGCGCTACTACCAGGACCTGCCCGAGCGGGATGTCGCGGAGGTGCTGGGCTGTCCGGTGGGTACCGCCCGTTCACTGACGGCACGCGGCGTTGCACGGTTGCGTCAGCTTCTGGCTGAGGCAGAGCCGGTGGAGTGAAGAGGGAGCTATGGATCACTTCGAGCAGGAGCTGGCGCGGATGATGCGCGACACCCAGGAGGACACGCTCTATGAAGACCGGCACCGAGACCGACTGCACGCCGGCGTGCGCGCACGTCGGCGGGCGCGAGCGGCCTGGACGGCCACCGGATCCGTGCTGACCGTTGCCGGACTGGGAGTCGGACTGATGGTCCTGCCAAGCTCCTTCGCTCAGGACGGCCCCAGCGGCCCTCAGCACCGCCGCGGCACTCCTGCGGAGTCGGTCCCGATGCCGTCGACGCCCCGCCCCGCGCCCAGTGCCACGGCGCCGAAGCCGACTTGCACGTCAACCGCCCGGTCGGTGCCGATGCCGTACCACCTCTCGACCGCCGCGCCTTCGATGCCCACCCGTACCTCACCCCTCAAGCCAGTTCCGATGCCGACCTGCACCTCAAATACCGGTCCGGTTCGGACGCCGACACCAACCTCGACCGCCAGGTAGCGCCCTGGCCGCGTTCAAGCCGTCCGATGGATGTGTACGGAAGCCCAGTGTTCGTACACCTGGGCGAGAGGGAGACGGCGACTTCGTTTGCGCGCGCACCGCGCCCTGGGCAACCAAGTCGGCCACGGGCTCTGCCTCGGATCCCGCCGAGCGGGCGAGCTCCGCACAGTACAGCCGCTAGATATTCGTCGACCCTCAAGACCGTCGCCTCCCGGCCCTGAAAGTGGCGGGAGGCGCAGGAGGCACCGTGCTCACCGCGTTCGCCCGAGCGTTCAAGACGCCCGACCTGCGCAAGAAGCTGCTGTTCACATTGGGCATCATCGTGCTCTACCGGATCGGAGTGCATATCCCGGCCCCAGGGGTGAACTACGCGAACGTTGAGTTCTGCATGGAGCGGCCCCACGCCAACAGCGGGTTGTTTGGCCTGGTGAACATGTTCAGCGGTGGTGCGCTGCTGCAGATCACGATCTTCGCGCTGGGGATCATGCCGTACATCACGGCGAGCATCATCCTCCAGCTGATGACCGTGGTGATCCCGCGGCTGGAGGCCCTCAAGAAGGAGGGTCAGTCCGGCCAGGCGAAGATCACCCAGTACACCCGCTATCTGACCGTGGCGCTCGCCGCCCTGGAGGGCACCGGTCTGGTGGCCGCCGCCCGCGCCGGTACGCTCTTCCCGGGCTGCACGCGCCAGATCGTGCCCAGCGGCTCGGTCTCCATCACCATCACGATGGTGATCACGATGACCGCCGGTACCTGCCTGACCATGTGGTTCGGTGAGCTGGTCACCGCCCGCGGTAT
This sequence comes from Streptomyces lydicamycinicus, assembly GCF_000829715.2. Lineage (NCBI taxonomy): Bacteria > Bacillati > Actinomycetota > Actinomycetes > Kitasatosporales > Streptomycetaceae > Streptomyces > Streptomyces lydicamycinicus. Next base: position 896,440 of record NZ_BBNO01000007.1, read on the forward strand.
CGGCAACGGCATGTCGATCCTGATGTTCATCTCGATCGCCGCCCGCTTCCCGGGCGCGCTGTGGCAGGTCAAGCTCGAGGGCGAGCTCGCCGACGGCTGGATCGAGTTCTTCGCGGTGATCGCGGTGGGCCTGGCGATGGTCGCCCTGGTGGTCTTCGTCGAGCAGGCTCAGCGGCGCATTCCGGTGCAGTACGCGAAGCGCATGATCGGGCGCCGGTCCTACGGCGGAACGTCCACCTACATCCCGCTCAAGGTGAACCAGGCAGGTGTGATTCCTGTCATCTTCGCGTCATCGCTGCTCTCCATCCCGCCGCTCATCGCACAGTTCAGCGGATCGAAGGCGGCATGGGCGACATGGCTCGCCACCAACTTCAGCAAGGGGGACCGTCCCGTATACATCGCCGCGTACTTCCTGCTGATCGTGTTCTTCGCCTTCTTCTACGTGGCCATCAGCTTCAACCCCGAAGAAGCCGCCGACAACATGAAGAAGCACGGTGGCTTCATCCCGGGCATCCGGGCTGGTCGCCCGACGACCGAGTACCTCAGCTACGTGCTCAACCGGATCACGTGGCCGGGCTCGCTGTACCTGGGGCTGATCGCGCTCGTACCCACAATGGAGTTGGTGCTCTTCAACGCGAACCAGAACTTCCCGTTCGGCGGGACAAGCATCCTCATCATCGTGAGTGTGGGCCTGGAGACCGTGAAGCAGATTGAGAGCCAGCTTCAGCAGCGCAACTACGAAGGATTCCTCCGCTGATTCTTCGAGGTGGGTGGATCACTCCGGGACCGGTGATCCGGAGGTGTGGGGTGGCGAAGAGTATGCGGTCTCAACAGCTTGCCGCGTCCCTGGGCCTTCATGCGGTTCCGGCGAAGGACGAGGGGCTGCGGTCGAAGGTGAAACGCCTGGTGGAGCGGGGTGGGTGCTCCAGGTGCTGCCGGGGGTGTTCACCCAGCTCGGGGCGTCGGCCGGCTGAAGGCGTCTGCATGGCGGGCAGCGTCTCGTAGTCGCGCACCAGGCAGCGTGAGCGCATCAGCAAGCTCTGAGTGCGCTTCACCACCCACCTGCGCGGCAGCACCACCTCGTGTCGTCGGTGCCTGCGCACCGGCGACCGCCTCGCCGGCCTCCACGGCCTGATCTACTTCGGAGTGCCCTCCGCCGGTCGTTCGGCGGCGGCCGTGAGCCGTTGGGCCAGGTCTTTGAGTGATTGGCGCAGTTGGTCGGGGCTGTGGACGGTGAACGGCCATTCCAGGGAGGCCAGCAGGCGCGCCACGCTGTCCAGCTGTGCGGCCTGCGCGCGCATCAGTACGCCGATGGGTGTGGTGGTGAGGGTGGCGATCGTGCGGGGCAGCCGGCGCGCGATGTCCTCGATGGGGCCCTCGATCAGTACCTCGACCTGCCACGGTGCGGGTGTCCGGGCCAGGGACGCGGTGAGGTGGGTAACCGGGTCGAAGTCGTCGGGGGTGGTGAACGTTGCTGCGCTGGGCGTGGCGGATGCGATCCGGTCGATGCGAAAGGTGCGCAGGCTGTCACGGAGGTGGTCGTGACCGACGAGGTACCAGCACCCGGAATGGAAGACCACGCCGTACGGGTCGACATCGCGCTCTGTGTGTTCCTGGTGCCAGGAGCGGTAGCGCAGGCCGACGGTGTGACCGGAGTGGCATGCCTGCGCCAGGGTCAGCAGGACGCCTGCTTCGGGGGCCTGCGCGAGCACGGTGTTGGCGGTGAAGGACAAGGTGTTCCGCATGGCGGCCAACGGTGCACGCAGAGAGTCCGGGAGGACGCGTTCGAGCTTGGCAAGGGCGCCGGCGCCGGCGGGAGCGGTGGTGCTCATCCCCAGACGCTCCCCGGCGAGCAGGCCCAGCATGACCACGAGGGCTTCTTCGTTGGTGAGCATCAGCGGTGGCATCCGGTAGCCGCGGGCCAGCCGGTAGCCACCGAAGCGGCCTCGGTCTGATTCCACCGGGATGCCCAGCTCGCGCAGGCGTGACGCGTAGCGCCGGACCGTGCGCACGTCGGTCCCCAGACGGTCCGCCAGCTGTGCACCGGTCAGTCCTGGGTGTGTCTGGAGGAGTTCCAGCAGGGCCAGTACGCGCGTCAAGGGGTATGACATGGATCACTCGGCATTTCAGGGCGGAAACTGTCCTGTATGGACTCTACTCTCGCCACAACCCCTGAAATCCAAGGAGAAATCGCATGGCTACCTTCGTACTCGTTCCTGGTGCCTGGCTCGGAGCCTGGGCGTGGGAGGCCACTGCCCATGCCCTGCGGGAGCGTGGGCACACGGCGCTGCCGGTGACGCTGACCGGCCTGGGCGAACGATCCGCCCTCGCCACCCCGGAGGTGGGCCTGGACACTCACATCGACGACATCACCGCGTTCGTCGTGGAGCAGGACCTGCGCGATGTCACCCTCGTGGCGCACAGCTACGCGGCGGTCCCCGTCACCGGCGCTGCGGGCCGCCTCGGACCGCGGCTGGAACGCCTGGTCTATCTCGACAGCGCTCCCTTCGCGGAGGGCACGTGCCTGCTCGACGTCATGTCGGGCGACGTGGTGGACCAACTGCACCGGCAGGTGGCCGAGCACGGAGACGGATGGCGGCTGCCCTTGCCGCCCTTCGAGCTTCTCAGCACGTTCAGCACCCTCGAAGGGCTCGACGAGGACCAGCTCGACCTGATGCGCACCCGGGCCACGTCCCAGCCTTTTTCCACCTTCGAACAGCGGCTGGTCCGGACTGATGAGCTCGGCCCTGACGTCGACCGTGTGGTGGTCGCCTGCCACGACGCCAAGGCCCTACTGGATGCTGGGATGCCGACGCTGGCCTTCCTCAACCAGCCGCCGTGGCGGCGCTTCCATCTGCCCACCGGGCATTGGCCCATGCTGTCCACACCCGTCGAACTCGCCAAGACCCTCGACGCAGTCGTCTCTTCCGGAGGCTCCGGGTTCTGACAGCCATGACCTGCTCCGCTGCATGCCCTGCGCGTCGTGGATCGCCTGTCATGCCCCCTCGCACAGCAGGGCGGCGGCCACGGAGGTGCCAAGCGCTTGGGGATGGGCGGGCCCGCCTCAGTCGAGGGCGTTGAGAACGGTCTTGTCGTCCGGGTGAAGGCGGCTGGCCGGGTCGCCGAGCGCACGCGACCAGGGCCTCGCCTGCCAGACGGATCCCGGCGGCGTTAAGGGCGCCGGTACTTCGGCGGTTTGGAGCGTGGCGGGCCTGTACGCCGGCCGGGCCGCGTCCGGCCCTCACCTCGTGCGTACCCGTTGCCGCTCCGCCTCTCGTCAGGGCATCTGTCTTTTGGCATAGGCGGGGTCGCCCCCAAGGAGCAGGGAAGCCCTGCTGCGGGGGCGTGATAATCGGCGCTATGTCGTTCAGCGCTCCGCCCGTCACCCAGAACCGCCCGGCCCGAAGCCTCTTTGCGGGGCCCGAGGAGTGCGGGTGGCGGCTGTGGAGAGCGGTGGGCGAGGCGGTCGCGGCCGGGGCGCTGGTGCTGCTCGTGTGCCGGGGCGGCGAGGCGGTGAGCTACCTCAGGTTGGAGGGCGGGGCGGCGGCCCTCGGGCTCATCGGCGTCGCGGTGGCGCTGGTGTTGGTGCGGCGCCGGTTCCCGGGGGCCGGCGTGGTCGGGCTGGCGGCGCTGATGGGGGTCGTGCCCGCCGTGGCGCCGCTGACCGCGGTGGTCGCCTACACCGCGGCCCGGCAGATTCAGATGTCGCGGCGCCATGCCGGGCTGCTGTTCGCGGCGGTCGCCTCGGCACCGGTGACCTGCGTGGTGTTCGCGCCCTGGATGGGGTTTTCCAGATGGGAGTTCGGTCTCGCCGTTGGTGCGGTGCTCGCCACCATCACGGTCGTCGTGCCGGGGCTGGTCGGCGTCGCCGCGGGGCAGCAGGACCGGCTGCTGCGGGCGTTGCGAGAGCGCGCCGCCGCCGCCGAGGAAGCGCGACGGCTGGCGGACAGTGAATCCCGGATGCGTGAGCGGTCGCGGATCGCCGCGGAGATGCACGATCTGGTGGGGCACCGGCTGAGCCTGGTCTCCCTGCACGCGGGCGGGCTGGAGATGGCGCTGCTCAAGGAGGCGCCCGCGCTGCGGGAGGAGGCCGCGCTGGTGCGGAGTGCCACGCGCGATGCGATGCAGGAGCTGCGAGCGGCGCTGGGGGTCCTCGGCCCGCTGGCGAGGGACCCCGGTACGGATGCGCTGACCGATGCGACAGGCACCCGCGCGGACATCGAGGCGCTGGTCGAGGAGTCGCAAAGCGGCGGTATTCCCGTTGCCTTCACCTGGGAGGGGGCGGATCTGGACGCTCGGCCGGCCCGGGTGCGGCGGGCGGTGCACCGCGTGGTGCGCGAGTCGCTCACCAACGTTCATCGGTATGCGACCGGGGCGCATGTGACCGTCGCCGTCCGCCA
>NZ_BBNO01000006.1:0-485565 GCF_000829715.2 Streptomyces lydicamycinicus
GTGGCCGGTGAGTTCACGGGTCTGAGTGCCCGTGGTCAGGTCCCACACCCGCACCGTCCTGTCGTCGCCGCCGGTGATGGCGTGTGGCCGGCCGTCCAGCTCCACCACCCCCACCGCCCGCACCCCGTCGGAGTGGCCGGTGAGAGTGCGGACCAGTGCGGTGGAGACCTGGCTTCCGGTTGCCCAGCGCACCTGCCAGTCTGTGTCGCCGGGCAGTTCCGCTTGCAGCGGTGTGTTGCGGAAGCGTGCCGCGTCCAGGGCCAGGAGCTGGCGGCGTGCAGCGGGTGGAAGCCTCTGGTGAACGCCCCAGGATGCCCGGTAGACCGCGGCGTTGAGCCTGGCCTGCTCGGAGTGGGCGTGCCGGAGGGCGTCCGCGAGGGTGTGGGGGTCGGCGTGCTGGAGGTAGCCGCCGTCGTTGAGGAGTTCGTCCAGGCGTCCGGCTCTGATGGCGTGCTGGGCTGTGTGCCGCAGCAGGTAGGGGGTGGCCAGGTGCCACTGTCTGCGGCCCGAGGCGTCGCGGGGCACGGAGTCCAAGAGTCGCTCGTACAGAGGCCCGGCCGGGTCGAGCGGGGGTAGTGCTGCGGTGGGGGTGTCCTGATCGGGTGGCTGGTTGTCGGGGACGCGCAGCCATTCGGCGAGGCCCTCGTGGAAGAGCCGGTAGAGGGTGGTTCCGTCGTCGTCGACGTCGCGGCGCAGGTAGAAGCGGGCTTCGCCGTCCAGGAGCGAGTACAGGTCGGGCAGGGCCAGCGGGGTTGTGCTGTCGACGGGTGTGGTGAATGCCGTAGTGGTGTGGGCCAGGACGCTTTCCGGCATGCCGCGGCCCTGGGCGAAGGCGAGGGCGGTCAGCACGGGCCGCAGGAGAGGCTCCTGGTGGCGTTGCAGGTCGAGTTCGAGGAGCGCGGGCAAGCTGCGGGGTACGGCCCGGCCCAGCTCGGCGGCCTCCTCGGCGGTGCCGGGGGGTGGGCTGGCGAGGAGGTAGTGGGCGTAGAGTCCAGCGGTCAGGAACTCGCCCCAGTGCAGGGCATCGGTGTCCTGGGCTGGTCGGTCGCTGAGGCCCGGCCCGGTGAGTGTGTCGGCGATTGCCCTGGCCAGGGTGTCCCGGACCGGCCGTAGGGCATCTACGGCGTAGGGGCCGTCGGCCGCGAGGAGCTGTCTGACGTAGTCGGCCACGTCCTGGCAGACGACCTCGGGCACGATGGCGCTGAGGTCCGTGCACCCACTGGCGTCCCGCGCGAGGGCCAGCAGGCCGCGAAACCGCTCGTCGTCACGGGTGCCGACCAGCAGCCGCAGCCGGCTGCCCGGCCTGTGTGCCTTGCGGGCGAGGGGGAGCAGCAAGGCGGTGGTGATGTCCTGGGGCTGCAGGGCCTCGTCGAGGGCGTCGACGATCAAGGTGACCGGGCTCTCGTCATTGGGGAGTAGGCCCAGCAGATAGTCCGCCGGATTACCCACAGCCTGCTCACTCATCTCGCTCACATCACCACTGTCGTCTCGGCTGTGGATGTGCCGCAACTGGCGGGCGAGGGAGTGGACGATGTCGTCCAGGGCCAGGCGGCGCGCGTGGACCACCGCGAGTCGGTCGTTTTCCCCCGGGGCTCGGTCGCCCAGGCCCGCCCACAGGGCCCTGGTGTAGCGACGTAGGGCCGGGTGCGCGGCGCAGACCAGGACGCCGAGCAGTGCCGACTTTCCCGCGCCGGGCTTGCCCGTCACCACGCGCAGCCCAGGGGCGGCTGCTTCGTCGTCGAGCCAGCTGGCGAAGGTGTCCAGTTGTGCGGTTCGGCCGCTGAAGTAGCCCTCGGCCCAGGCGCGGTGCACCGGCTCAGCACCGCCGGCGCGCCGCATGAAGTGCATCGGGTCCGCGGCCCAGTCCGCCAGCCGAGCGACCTCCGGCGGCAGGCCCGGGGCCACGGCGGAGGAGCCACGATCAGGGGCATAGGATGGGTTGGGGAAGAACGTGAGGTGGGACAGGTCGGCGTGCCCGGGAACGAGGCTGGTCAGGACCGTCTGTGGCAGTCCGTCGGCCTGGTCGGCCAGCTCGTTGACTGTACGTCCGATGTCTCTCCAGACCGTGTGCGCCGGGATGTAGCGCACGGAGGGGTCGAAACGCACCTTCAAGTCACGGTATTTCTCCAGGACCTGTACCAGGGCCCGGCTCAGGCGGTAGCCGAACGCTTTCTGCCCGGGCCCAGTAGCGGCCAGCACCCAGGCCCGGCGCCGGTCCACGTCCATGCGAGCGTGCCAGGCGGTCACCGCGGCTTCGCCCGCATAGCAGACATCGAAGATGAAGAGTGTCATCGGCCGGTGCCGCTGCGGGTGGTCCTCGATCAGGTCGATCCATGCTCCCACCGGCCGACTCAGGCGCTGTCCATCGCTGTCCAGGACATACAGCTTTTCGCTACTGCCCTCGGCCAGTTCGCCGTGCCCAACGATGTGCACAATCAGCACATCGACGTCCTCGGCCACCACCGCCGCCTCGACCAGCCCCCCGTACCCACCCCCATCGTCTGACACGGTGGCCGGAAACGGCTTGTACTGAAACCCCGTCAGGATCTCCGCGACTCTCCCGGCATGAACGGGAGCCTCCTCCAGCACATCCAGCCCTGCCCGCGGAGAGTCACCGTCCTCGGTACGGGTCAACGCGATCCCCAACGACAGCGCTGCATGCCGTTGCGCCCCGCTCGCATTCCCCACCGGCTGTCCACCCGCTGCCAACTCCCTCATCGGCCCTTCCCCCAGCACTCATCCCGATCAGTGGTCCGGGACCGACACTAGACACCTCGGGCTGTCCGGATGACCACATCATCAGGAACTTGGCGGACCTCCACGATGGGCAGCATGGTGGCAGTGGTGGGGAAACCGAGTTCCCGTGGTGTGGGGCCGGAGGGTGTGGGGGTGTCAGTAAGCCGGGCGAGGAGCGCCTCGATGGCGGTTTGGCCGTCGTCGACCGCAGCGCGTTCGTCATCGCTCAGGGGGATGGAGGCGAGCATGTGCTGCAAGTTCGACTTGGCTTCGAGGAGTTGAGCTCTGCTGGAGCCCTTGGGTGTGTAGAAGTCGCAGCGAGCGCAGGCCATCCGGTGCTGGCATTGTTCGAAGAAGGTGTAGGTGCACCAGCCGTGGCCCAGGTCGTAGTACTGCCAGGGCTCGCCGGCGGCCGCCGCCCCGGAAGCAACGGCGTCGCGGTCGACGAGAACCTCGATGGTGCGCACGTTCCGGGCAAAGTAGCCGGCTTCGCTGTACGCCTTGGCCAGCGTCTTGGGAGAGATCTTCGCGTAGAACTGAGTGGAGCTAGGTGACCGGTGTCCGAGCCATGCCTGCAGCTCGAATAGAGTCATCGGTTCCTTGGCGTTATAGAGCTGGCTGGCGATGGTGCTCCGGGCCCGGTGGCTGGTGATTTTGCCGCGAACGTCGCTGGCGGGGACCCCAGCCTTCGTGCACAGCGCCGGGATGATCGTGCGGTTGATGTAGTCCTTGGAGACGCGTTTGGCGCGGTGGGCGAACAAGAACTCCACGCGCTCGCCAGTCTTGGCGTCCAGCATCACCGGCTGCTCGGGGCGGACGGCCTGCCAGACCTCGATGGCCTGTCCGAGCAGGGGGTCGACCGGCTTGGTGAAACTCGTACCGGTTTTATGGGTCGGGACGTCCAGCAGGCAGACGGCGTCGCGTGCGAGGACGTCGGCGGCGTCCGGGCTGACGGCCGTGCCGTCATGCTGCCAGCGTACGCAGCCGGTGCGCAGGCGGCGGATCTCGTCGCTGCGCTGGCCGCTGAACAGCCAGGTTAGCGCCACGGCTCGGGAGAGTTCGAGGGGATAGCGCGGGCCGCTGCTGGTAGTGGGCAGGTCCTCGGAGGTGAGGTTGATGCCGGCCCACAGCAGCTTGGCCCATACCTCGTCGGCGATGACACGGGGATTGGGGCCCAGCAGGGCGCGGATGCTGCGGGGCGTCTCCAGCGCGCGCCCGGGATCGAACCGGCGTGGAATCCACTCCCATTCCTGAAGGTCGCGGAAGAACGCGCGGCTGGCGGTGAGCGCACTGTCCTTGGTGGAGGGGGACATCGGGTCGCCGAACACGCCGCGGGTGGCGGTGCGCTCGACGTAGTCGCCGATCCGCATCCGGTCCACCGTTGCCACCCAGGCCACGCAGGTCGCCCGGGTCCAGTGGGCAGGCTCGGTGATCTGCGGGTGCTCGGCGGCAAGCCACCGGCCCATGCGGGCCAGCGGCCCTTCGCCCCGGCCGTACTCGCCGAGGATTTCGCCACCTACTTCGGCCCGGAACCGGCGGTGTACTTCATGGAGCGCACGCTGCCGGTGCGGGACGAGGCGCGGAACCTCATCCCGGCCGCAGTCCACATCGACGGCACCGCCAGACCTCAGACCGTGACCGTGGACACCAATCCGCTCTTCCACCGGCTGATCACGAGATTCCGTGACCGGACCGGCGTCGCCGCGGTCCTCAACACCTCGTTCAACCTGGCAGAGGAGCCCATCGTGTGCAGCCCCCAAGACGCGATCCGCACCTTCTACTCTTCGGGGCTGGACTTGCTCGTCATGGGGAATCGGGTGCTGACCAAGTGACTACGACGATGGGCGCGGCGGAGCTGTCCGCGTGCCTGCGCCAGTACGGATTACAGGTGAGCGGACCTGCGCGGCTGCTTTCCGGCGGGCACGTCGGACAGTCCGCCGTGGTGCCCACGGCCCAGGGGCTGCTCGTCGTCAAACGGTGCAACCGGCGGTTCGACCCGGCACGCGTTCAACTCGCGGCTCAGGCTCATCAGCACGCGGCCCGGGGCGGCCTCGCCCCGCCCCTGAGACTGACTCGCGATGGCCAATGGACCGCCCAGGTCGAAGACGCCACGTACACCGTGGCCGAGTACGTCGATCATGCGGAGCGGGCTGGGCCAGCTGGCTTTGCCTCCGCTCTCGCCGCTCTGCACAACCACTTCGAAGGCTTCAGCCCGCAGGGTCGCTGCCCCAACTTCATTCAACTGCCCGACCCTCCCGCGGCAGACTTGGAGAGGATCCGGCGGCAGACTGACGATGCAGCCAGCCAGGAAGCGATCGAATGGCGAATCAAGATCCTCGCGGAGTTCGGGCTCGAAGCGCAGTCGCTGGCTGCCGCACCCCGAAGCTGGGTGCACGGCGACGCACGTCCGGACAACCTGCTCATCACGCGCGGCCCGGACCGTCGCCTGTTCATCGACTTCGATCAGGTCTCCCGCTTCCCGCGGCCCTATGAGATCGTCCGGGCCTTCATGGCCTGCATCAGCCCACGGCTGTCCGCGCACCTGTTGTGCTCGACGTTCCGGGACTATCTGAACGCGTACCACGCCGTCGCCCCGATCCGCGCAACGGACCGCGCAATCATGATCGACCTATACCTCACTGTTCAAGCGGCGGAGACGCGCACCTTCACCACGCCCCAGGGCGAGATCCGCGGCATGCCGGCTTTTGCGCGTGCCCGCCACCAGCAGTTGACCTGGATCATCGAACACCGCGGCCTCCTGCGCAGGGTCGCAGAGGAGGCTCAGCCGTGACCACCCTCGCGCTCTTCGGCGGGCCACCCATACGGGCCCGTGCCTTCCAAGCCTGGCCGCATTCCGACCAGGCGGAGCTCGGTGCGCTTGCCGGTGTCCTCGCCAGCCGCCGCTGGGGAGGGATCCACAGCGGATCACAAGGTGAGGTGTTCGAAAGAGCGCTCGGCGAGTACCTCGACGTGCCGCACGTGGCGGTGGTCTCGAGCGGCACTGCTGGACTGATGATCGCTCTGCGAGCACTGGGCGTCCGGGCCGGTGACGAGGTCGTCGTCCCCGCCATGACCTATGTGGCGACGGCCACCGCGGTGTCCGTGCTCGGCGGTGTGCCGGTGTTCGCGGACATCGACTCTGACACCCACACGATCGACCCTTCGTCCGTGGAAGCTGCGATCAGCGAGAAGACGAAGGCGATCATCGCCGTTCACCTGGGCGGGCACCCTGCCGACATGGACCGCCTCGGTCTCATCGCCGCCGAACACGGTGTCCCGATCATTGAGGACTGCGCCCAGTCTCTCGGCGCGACCTGGAACGGCACCCACACCGGATCGCTTGGTCGGGTCGGCGTGTTCAGCTTCGCCAGTACCAAGAACATATCCGCCGGAGAGGGTGGAGCGGTTGTCACACAAGATGGGGAGCTCGCGGCACGTATCGCATCGCTACGCGACCACGGGCGCCCCCTTGGTGTCACCGGTCACCACCCCGAACTGGGCTGGAACCTGCGGCTCAGCGAGTTTCAGTCCGCCATACTGGGCGTCCAGCTCGAACGCCTGGACCGCCAACTCGCAGCGAAGACAAAGGGCGCAGCGTTCCTCACCAGCGGACTGTCCAGCGTGCCAGGATTGCAGCCTGTGCCCGCCGATCTCGATCCACGGGTAACCAGACACGGCCGGTTCTCCCTCGCGTTCACCATCGGCGCCGAAGCATTCAGCAACATTTCGACCAACTCCTTCCGCTCCGCGCTGAGAGCGGAAGGCATCCCTGTCGGTCTCCGCGACCTCGTCGCCTGTCCCGACGAGCCGATCTACGCCGACGACGCAGCCCGGGACTATGGGCACTCACGAACCGTGTCGTGTACGCAGGCCCGTGCTGCCTGCACCAGGCTGGTGCTGTTGGGACAGGCAGCCGGGTCGGGCATGCTGCTCGAAGACCCATCGGAACTCGCCGATGTCGTACGTGCAGTGGAGAAGGTCCACGACAACTGCGGCCAACTCCGCGAAGCGGAACATCAGCGCGCCACGACCCGTATTCCATCCGATTCCTAGCCAAGGAGAGTCACATGCCCCGAGCACCATTCCAAATCCTCGTCGTACCCTTCCGCCATGTCGGCGAGCAGATCGAATACGCCGTTCTGCGCCGCCAGGACATGAATGTCTGGCAGGCAGTCGCCGGCGGCGGTGAATCAGGTGAGAGCCCGCAGCAGGCTGCCGTCCGCGAGGCGCGTGAAGAGCTCGGCCTCGATCGGACAGTTGCGCTCTACCCGCTCCAGACCACCGCCAGCATCCCAGCACGGTTCTTCGCTGATCGAGACAGCTGGCCGGCGGGAACCTACGTTGTGCCTGAGTACTCGTTCGCCGCGGACCTGACCGATGAGGAGATCAGGCTCTCTGACGAGCACACCGACCTCCAGTGGCTGGACTACAAGGCGGCCAGCGACCTGCTGCGATTCGACAGCAACCGCACAGCCCTGGGTGAGCTTCACGAGCGTCTGCTGGGCGCCGACCTGCCCCGACCGGTCGAGTGACAATGATCGACGCCCCCTCCGAACCGCTGCGCACGGTGATACTCGGCCAAGGCTACGTCGGCCTGCCGCTGGCCATCCGGGCAGCCCAAGTCGGCCACCAAGTCGTGGGATTCGACACCGACGCAGACCGCGTGAAACGGCTGCAAGCCGCAGAGTCATCGAGTCCTGACGTGCCGGCGGAGCTGATAGCGACAGCTCTGGCGAACGGGCTCTACGCGCCAACCACGCGCCCAGAAGACTTGGCCGGATTCGATGTCGCAATTATTGCGGTACCGACTCCGCTACACGACGGCGCACCAGATCTTTCCGCGATCGAGCATGCCGGTCTGGCGCTCGCGCCACACCTTCAGCCGGGCTGCGTCATCATCCTGGAATCCACCACGTATCCGGGAAACCGAATATGGACCCTCCAAAACACGCCGAAGATCGTCTCCGGGGTAGACGATGCGTCTCTGAAAGCCGTGAGTGACTTCTACCGGAGCCTCGTCGACACTGTCGTCGAAGTCGCCGCGGTGCGCGACGCCGAACTGGCGAAACTCCTGGAGAACACCTTCCGCCAAGTCAACATCGCCTTGGTCAATGAAATCGCTGTCCACGCCCAACAGCTCGGCACCGACATCTGGGCGGCACTCAATGCCGCATCCACCAAGCCCTTCGGTTTCATGCACTTCACACCCGGCCCCGGCGTTGGCGGGCACTGCCTTCCGGTCGACCCCACCTACTTGTCCTGGCAAGTCCGGAGGCAGACAGGCCAGGCACTGCGGCTGATCGAGGCGGCCGACGAGGTCAACTCCGCGATGCCCGCCTATATCGTGAAGCGCCTGACCGATGCACTCAACCGGAAGGGCCTGCCGGTCAACGGCTCACGCATACTCCTGCTCGGCATGGCCTACAAGCCCAACACCGGCGATACCCGGAACTCCCCAACGATCACCATCGCCAGGCTCCTGGCCGGACTCGGAGCTCACGTTGAGATCGTCGACCCTCACGCCGACGATCCGGTCGGCCTCGATGTCCGAGTGCACTATTCCCAGCCCACCGCGAACAATGCGGCGACGTCCGACGCGGTTGTCCTGCTGACCGACCACGATGCGTTCGATCTCCAACTCATCGAGGACCATGCGCCGTACGTCTTGGATTGCCGAGCACGCCTCAGCGGCGCGAACGTCGAACGTCTGTGACCTGTTGTCCGACTTGCTCCTACTCCGAGGACATGGCCATGCCCCACGCACCCTCAACATCGAGGGATTTCGCTTCGAGTGACCGCTGCCTGGTGAGCCTGCCGAAAGCCGACCTGCACCTCCATCTCAAGGGCGCCATGCGGCCCGGAACTCTCGCGGAACTGGCAAGCACCTATGCCAAGCCGATACCGCAGGTCGACTCCTACCGCTCGTTTGACGAGTTCCAGCACTGCTATCGAGCAGTCGTCAAGCTGATTCGAACACGAGGTGATATTCGGCGCCTGGTACGAGAGGTCGTCGAGGATGCGGCAGCCTCGGGAGCCGTCTGGATCGAGCCACATTTCAATCCGACGACCTACGCTCCAGCGCTCGGCTCGGCCCAAGACGTGCTTGACCTCGTCTTGGACGCCGGAACTGCATCGGGCAGAACCCTCGGCATCGGCTTCGGACTCATCCTCAGCGCAAGCCGCAACCGCGATCCGCGAGATGCCACTGTTCTCGCGAGACTCGCCGCCGACTATGCCGGCCGCGGCGTAGTTGCCTTCGGTCTTACCGGTGATGAAGCTGCCACTACTCCGGAAGCATTCAGCGAAGCCTTCGCAATCGCCCGGGACGCAGGACTGATCATCGCACCGCATGCAGGGGAACTCATGGGCGGACCGAGTATCCGCAGCACACTCGACGCATTGTCCCCCGATCGGATCGCCCATGGAGTCCGCGCCGCCGAAAACCCGGCACTCATGGAACACCTTGCCAACAAACGGATCGCCTTGGACGTGTGCCTGACGTCCAACCGCGTCCTGGGAGTCGTCAAGCACCTCGAAGAACATCCCCTACTGCACCTCCTGGAGAGCGGGGTGCCATGTTCCCTGGGTTCGGACGACCCTCTGCTGCTGAAGACCAGCATGCTCACGGAGTACCAGATCGCCCGGACCCAACTGTCGGTGACGGACTCGCAATTGGCAGCTATAGCCAGCACATCGATCCAATCCTCCGGGGCACCCACCGAGTTCATCACACACGCCTTGATCGGAATCGAGCATTGGATGAAACGAGATGCCCCAGATCCTGCCGAAGGACACCCCCACCGTGCCCGCGAGGACTGCGCCTCGCGTTGAATCCACGGAACCTCCAGGGACGTCAGTATGGCGCCCGCCTGCTGGGTCGGGATGTGCCGCACATTCCGGGTCCAGGCCGGCCGATGTCCTACGAGCCAGACGTGCCGGTGCGGAAGGTGGGCGACCCAGCTCCGCAGGGCGTACCGGAGCTGTTCGTTCGCCGCGCCTACCCTCACCGGCACGACGATGTCGACCTCGGGTGTGGTCATCGCCGGGCTCCGGTCAGGCCGACGCGCCGCACAACGCCGGCGTGTAATCGCACACCGGGTCGGGCGGCGCGACGGAGGTGACGAGAGTCCGGCGGTGGCACGTCGGGCCGAGCGGGGTGAGGAGCGGGCCCGGCGTACCGGCCAGGTTGGTAGGCATGACGTTGTAGGGGCCGCGGCCCCAGCCGCCGCCGGCCCGCGTCGCTCCGTTCAGTGTGAGGCTCACGGCCTCGTTGCCGATTTCGAGGTCCCCGAGCATCCCGTTGATGACCCACGGCAGGAGGAAGTAAATCCACGCCCCCTCGCCGCCGTCCGAGTCGCACACGTCCTCGCCCAGCACCTCGGCCCACAGCTCCAGCGCGAACCCCGAATCGCACTTCAGCGAGCAGTCGTCGTAGCCGATCGGCTTCCCGTCGAAGCCGTACACGACCGGGTTGCCCGTCGTGATCTCGATGAACTCAGGGCTCACAGAGAAGAAGTTCAGCTCGATGTCGTAGCCGTTGTCCTCGCCGCAGACTGGCCTGCCGCAGCGGTCGAGACGGGTCACGCGGATCGCGTCCGCGTTGGCGATCAGGGGGCAGGGCATCTGGGCCTCCAACACACGGCGTGGTGTCGGCCCGGCCCACAACCAGCGGCTACACAGCAGTCTATCCACGGGGAAGCGGCCACCGGGCGGTGACGCTACGCCGAAGAGGAAATGGTTCCCTCAAGTTCAGCACGAACCGCAGCGATGAATTCCATGCGTTCAAGGGCAAGTTCACCGCTCCGGCGGTGATAGCTCTCATCGAGAATGAGGTCCGGCGTCAAATAGTCAAGCAGCACATTGATCTCAGAGGTCTCGTACAAGGCGGTGGCAATTAGGGCACCTGACGCCGCCACCTTAGTCCGCTCCATCGCGCCACGAGACTCGGCAGTTTGCGCCTCGTCATACATCCATGCCGCGTACTCAAACTCCCTAAGTGCAGTGAGAGCGACGCTTTGCACAGGTACGGAAACATCGAGCTTCTCCCGAAAGATAAATCGAAGCTCAGTAGCCTGGGCACGGTGCCTATCCTAAAATCCCTTGAAACCCGCATGATCACAGATGCTCTGCGCGATCCGCGCAACCCGATCCGGGCCTTCCAACTCAACGATGACGGTTGCGGAGAGCATTGCCTGCTCAGCGTCCGCGAAAGCAGCCATTAGCTCCGCCATTCTCTCTTCTCCAGGGGCGTCTTCGCTCTCCTTGAGGAGCCGTTCAGAAGCGATGACGAACCGTTGCAGCGCCAGCAGAAATGTCGCATACGCCTCTCGCTGCACTTCCCGACGCCACTGCCTTTGAGCAGCGGACGCTTCAGTACGTACCGCATCAACGGCAGCCTTGTATGTGGCCTCGGCTTGTTGGATTCCAGACCGGGCGGTTGCCTCGGCCTGAGCGACCCCTGCCCGCCCAGTCTCATCTGCCGACCGCACAGCCGCCTTCATCTGCCAACGCCCCACCAGTAGCGCGGCCGGAACGCCTACAGCGGCAACACTGGCGGCGGCAATCGCGCCGATCCCTTGCGAGTCCACGGCACGATGATGTCCGAGCAGGGGGTGCTGCGCTGGGGGTTCTGCTGCAAAGCCGGTGATTCGCGCGAGATCGGCTCATGGTTCCGCCCGACCTCGTCCTCTGCTTGCTGCGGAGACAGCTATCGCGTTTGGTGGACCTGGCGACGGCGGGTTTTCACCGCGCTCGTTTTTGAAGCCCCGAAGCGCAGTCCGAGCACTCCAGCTATCCCGACGCCTCGTCGACCGCAGGGGCCGTGTCCCTGCTGTCTCCTTCAGGAATGGCGGCAGGCTCAGGCGGCTGTGGCGGTGTCGGCACAGGGGTGTTCGCCGACACGGGGACATCCGCAGCGGGTGTGCCCGGGTTGCCCTCGGCATACTTGCGGTACTTGTTCACCCCATACGCCACCCCCGAGACCGCAGCGAAGCAGGCCATGTACGCGACCGCCGACTTCTGCCCCTGCGCCCGGTAGAATGCCCTCAGGGCATCAGGGCCGCCGCGTTCTCCCGCTTCCTGAGTAAGCCTCGTCCAGGCGTTGCCCATGCGTCCATTCCGATCCCCGAGATAGCCTTCGGCTCCGCGCCACGCCGGTTGATGCTGCGGTGCCCGCCGTCGGCTGGATGCTACTGACATCCGGTGCGCGCTGACCGCCACTTCGCGTACCTGGGGAAGCCGCAGGCGGTCGGCCGGGGGCCGGCCACCCCCAAAGGCTCGCTCACACCTATTCGACGGAGTAGACCTCCGGCTTCGGATGACCCACGGGATGACGCCACTGGTGCCGTTGGGCGTTGTACTCCGTGTCGGCCCTGATGTCAGAGCCGCGAGACTTAGCGCCGCACTCGCAGCGCCAGCTGTAGATCATCGGGTTGCCGGGGCGGTTGGACGCGGTGTCTGGCTGCTGTGATGCAGCCCTGGCGAGGCCACGCAAAATGTTCTTGATCACGGTTGGTCTCCCGCTTCCCAAACCAAAGGTCGACAGCCCGGCAACGCAGCACATGTGTGCCGACGCCCCCTATGGCCGCTCCCGCCACCGGTCAACCTTCAGTGGCAGAAACCTAGTGGCCGTCAAAGTTCGGTGGCAAACGATCCAGATTCGGTGTCACAGGATACCCAGCCGCTGCTGTCCCGTCTCCGTCGATATGGTCCGCGTCTCAAGTGATCTGGTCCGATTCGCCTCTGTTCTCAGGTGATCCGGTGCATCAGATTGATGGAGACACCGGTTCTGGCCCCGTCTCAAGCAATCCGAGGTAACACGCCGTTTCCGGACGGAGAGGGCGATCGTGGTCGGGCGCTCGCGTCAGAGCCGTCCGTGAACCTGCGCTTCGGGGAGCCTTGGCCATCGGTTGCCATGGATCTGGCGGTGGGCCGATGCTCCGGTGTGGGGCTGGGGCTTGTCGTCGACAGAAGGAGTGCCGCGATCTGGGCCGCACAGGGCTGTCATGCCCAATGTGGGGAGCGCAGTCGGCAGCAGTTCGCGGGGATCGTGCCCGAGCCGCGGGAAGCGGTGACCAGGAGTCCAAGGGCCGGTGTCCTGCCCGCCATCACGGCATTCTCAAGTCGCGGGGCACGTCTTCCTCTTGAGGATGGGTTATTAGAATGACGCCTCATGCTCCGCAAACTCTTCTGGCTGCTCTGCGGCATCGTGGCGCTCCTCCCAATCGTGGCCGCACTGCTCGCGCATTACCGCCTCGTGGACGGCGACACGTCCAGCACACTGGTCATAGTCGCTCTGATAGCCGAGGGCCCCGTGATCCTTCTCTCGTGGGCCCTCTCCCGCCAGAGGACTCGCGAGCGCCACGCTCGATACAAGCGGGCGTAACCGACCCGCGAGGCGGTCCTGCAAGCCGTGGACAGTGCGGCTGTCCGCGATGTCCGGGACAGCAAGGGCAGCGCGCACGCCGTGCGCATGATGCGCAAGCAGGCCCCCGAGATCCCACTCGCCGAGGCTACGAAGCTGGTCATGAGCCTCTAAAGCGTGTTGCAGAAGTGTGAGCGTGGGCAGGCCAGGGGTGGGGTGGTCCCTGGCCTGCCCACGCTCACACTTCTGCAAAGCCCCGTCGTTCGCCCGCAGGGCGGGCCTCGCGGCGTCTGGTGCGTGCGATCGCAAGGCGGAGGGTCGTCCGCGTAATGGGTCTACGTGGGCGATCCCGACAACGCAGCGAGCGTGCGTGCCAGACGCCGCGAGGCAGACGGGACTTTGAAGACAGGCCCTACGGTCTTAACGCCGAGGACATCGACAGCGCCGTATCGGTGATCTTGAAGTTACGCGGTGAGACCTGCGACATCGCCTGTCTGCTACGAGAAAAGCAAGGAGGCCCCGCGAGGAGCCCGGATCGGCGCCAGCCAAGTGCGTCGGCTCGCCGAGCTCTTCCAGGGGCGTCCGCTCGCCGTGGGGCTTCATGACGGTGAACCGCTGACCCGCGGGCCGCGACCACGTCGCCAACGTCCTGCGCGAGCTGGCCACTCAGCCCAGAGTGGTACGCCTCTCGATGCAGACGAACGGCGTACTGCTGAACGAGCAGTGGCGGGGACTTCTTCGACGCCCTCCCCCAGTGGCACGAGGCGATCGAGGCCGGAGTGCGGCGCCTGGTCGACGCCGTCACCCGCATGTGGGGACTGGTCACGTACGACAGCTGCCAGGTCACCCCTACGACGGCCTTGACCTGACGCCCGCCGAACGCAGGGTGGGGTGAGTCCTCCCACGCGACCTGGCCGAGTACGCCCAAATCTCTCCAGATGCCCGCCTGTGACACCGCGTGATCACTTCGCTCCTTTCGCGCAATGCCCGTCCGCCACACCACTACCGCCCAACCCTGCGGCCGCATCGACGCTGCAGAGCGCTTCGATGGCACGCTTCGGCGCCCCATCGTCAACAACGCAACTCAGAGCCCTCCCCCAAGTTGCCGCGTAGCCAAATCATCAACCCGAGCCCTCATTTGGCGCGGCCGGAATTCCGAGCTACAACAACACACCCTGGCGGGAAGACCCGTCGGTGACGCTCGGACGGATTGGCGCGAGATTTGGCGACGGTAGTAGACAAAGGCGTTGGGGCGCCCGGTAAGCGATGGCTCGTACGGTACCGGGAGCCCGGTGGGCGTAGCGCTCGGCAGCGTGAGAAGTCGTTCGACCGCAAGAAGGACGCGGTGGATTTCGCCACCAAGATGGAGAACGCCAAGCGGGAGAACAGCTACGTCGATCCTTCTGCCGGCAAGGTGTCGGTGCGGCGCTATTCGGCCGACTGGCTCGCTCTGAAGCCCATGGCGGCCGGCACGGAGGAGTCCTACGAGCGCATCATGCGTCTACACGTCCTCCCGCAGCTGGGGAAGAAGACCATCTCCCAGGTCACCGCGGCCGACGTGGAAGAGCTGTACGCGCTCTGGCGCCGGCAGGGCGCGATGCCCAACACGATAGATTCCCGCCGCATTGCTCTGTCAGGGATGTTCTCCCACGCAGTTCGCCACAAGAGGATCCGTGAGAATCCGGTCAAACAGGCTGAGAAGCCTGCCAACCCCATCATGCAAGTGGATGAGAGGGCGCTTCCCAGTTTCGATGAGATCTCAGCCTTGGCCAAAGAGATTGGTCCCCGCCTGGAGCCTGCTGTGTGGCTCATGGCGTGCTGCGGATTGCGTATCGGAGAGTCACTGGGAGTCTTTCCAGAGGACACCTTCGACGGCACGTTGCGTTGCCGGCGGCAGGTTGTGCGTATCAAGAATTCCTCAGGTAAGTACGTTGCCCGCTATGCTCCCTTGAAGCATCGAAAAGAGGGCGAATGGCGCGACATGCCGGCGCCCGCCACCCTGGAGCCGCTTGCCGAACGGCTGCCCATTCGGAATCAGGCCGGAGGCATGATCTACCCCGAGCTTTTCCGTAAGTCCTGGTACCGCGCCCTCAAGCGCCTCGGACTCCCCCGCTACAAACCCCACGACCTGCGGCACAAGTGGGCCACCGTAACCCTGAGCAATGGCGTGCCCATCCACGAGGTCTCGCGATGGATGGGCCACAGCTCCATCAAGATCACGGTGGACCGGTACGGCCACCTCACCTTCGACGGCAGTGACCGCTGCCGTCAGGTCATCGAGGCCACCTTCGGGGTGCACATGCTCAGCGGATTCCCAGCTCCGCGAGAACTCGGTGCTGAGTTGGTGCTGGCTTAGCCGGGAAGTAGAGGTAACAGACCCCTCCCGAACCGCTCCTGACCTGGCCGTTTGCATCGTGGCGCTTGGTGCGCAGCCAAATGTTTTCAAACTGCCGGCGCCTGTAAACGCGCCGGACCGCCGCGTCGTCGGGCGAGGCCGGGTCGTTGGCGATGATGTCGCCGTCCTTGGTGAAGCCGACGACGGTCATCAGGTGGCCGGCGGTGCCGTAGCCCGCGCCGTCGAGTTCGGTTTTGAGGAAGGACTGGGAGGTGATGACGGGAATGCCCGCGTGGATGAGGCGTTCGGCGTCCGTGAGGGAGGCGAGGCGGGTGACGACGCCCTGGAGGTCCCGGTAGGTGGCGGCGTAGGCGGCGTTGAAGGGCCAGTTGCCGCAGCCTTCGTACTGGTAGTCGAAGGTGTAGCGGGCGGCGTGGCAGACCTGGGGATCGGCGTAGTCGGGGTTGACCCAGGAGAGCTGGTCCCGGGTGGGCTTCCGGCCCCAGGATTCGATGATCATCTGGGACGAGGTGGGGCTGCACCAGGCCTCTCCCCCGTTGTCGTACTCCGGGTACTGGCCCTTGTGGATCTCCTGGGAGTAGTGCGGGACGACAAGCTCACGGCCGACCTGGCCGGGCCGCGACGCCGGCACCTCGAAGCGGTCGGGGAGGTCCGAGGCCATGGCGCCCAGCCGCCAGACGGTGGGGGTGAGGGCGGTGCCGGGCTTGCGGTGGAGGGTGACGCGCAGCTGGTACGAGGCCAGGCGGAGGCCGCTCGCGGGGGCGTCGATGGCGAAGGTGTCGGTCGAGATGCTGCTCTTGCCGTCCTTCTGGCCGTCGACGGAGGTACGGCGGATATCGGCGTCGCCGTCGCCGGCGGTCCAGCGGCCCATCACGTACCAGGGGGTGCGGCCGCCGTCCGAGTAGGTGCCGCGCAGTTCGACGGCGATCCAGGTACCGGGCGGGGTGTGGGCGTTCCAGGAGGCGACCGCCTCGGTGGCCGGGACCTTGAGGGAGTGCGCCGGGGACGTCCAGACGGCGTACTCCCAGGAGGTGGTCCGGCCGGTGTGCGGATCCTTGTAGTCGAGGGTGCCGACCGGGTGAACGAGGCGGATGCCGGGCCGGGCGCCGTGTGTGATGCCGGTGCCCTGGGCGTGGCCCTTGTTCCAGTCGGCGGTGGTGGTCCAGGCGTGATAGTTCACGAGGCTCTTCGATCGGCGCGCGGCGGCTTCCGGGGTGGCGGCGGCCGCGGACGCTTCGGGCGTACGGGCGGCGTCGGCCTGCGCCGAGGGGGTGGCGGCACCCGCCGCGGCGGCGAGCGCGGCGGCCAGGACGGTGCGCCGGGGTGCGGAGCTGGTCATGGTGGAGGTCCCCCAGTGGGATGCGGACGAGCGGGCGGGGAGTCGGGCCGGGGCGGCGGACGGGCGGCTGAGCAGTGGCTCAACTATTCCCGTTCCGGGCCTGCTTCGGAAGGCGGTGCGGGGCGCGTCGCGGCACCAATATTGGTGTGGACCACCGGCGTCGGAGTGGTGGGGCCGGCGGCGTACGCTGGCGCAATGGACCGTGATCTGGCCTCCCTCGCCGCCCGGCTGCGCACCGTGCCGCCCTCCTGCGGCCCGGTGCGGCTGATCGCGGTGGACGGACACGCCGGCTCGGGCAAGAGCACCTTCGCCGAGCGGCTGGCCGGCGCGCTGGGCGGGGTGCCGGTGGTGCACACCGACGATCTCGCCACCCATGAGGAACTGTTTGCCTGGAGTGAGCGCTTCGACGCCCAGATCCTCGGGCCGCTGTCCCGGGGCGAGACGGCGCACTACGGCGTTTACGACTGGGTGCGCGGCGAGTTCACCGAGGAGCGTGCGCTGGCGCCCGCGCCGCTGGTGCTCGTCGAGGGCGTGGGCGCGGGCAGGCGGGCGCTGCGGCCGTTTCTGGCGTGCCTGCTGTGGATGGAACTGACGAGCGAACACTCCTGGGAAAGGGGTCAACTCCGGGACGGGCCGGGGCTTTCCGCGTTCTGGAGTGGCTGGATTCCGGCGGAGCGCGCGCACTTCACGGCGGATCCTTCGCGCCCCTTTGCCGATTTCCTGGTCCACCAGGGGCAGATGGGGTACGAGGTAGTCGTGGGACCTTCCGCGGCACCGTGATCCGCCCCGCTTCTCACGCTCCGTAGTGGACCATGGCCGAGGCACTCGGCAACGCCGACAGGGTCCCGCCGAGTACCTCAACTCGGCTTGACCTGGGGGGCGTACAGGACTTACGTTCTCAATGTGCGGTTCAACGGACCGCCCACAGATGCGAAGCCCCCGGTTGTTCCCCCGTGATCGGGGGCTTCGTTCTGTCTGAAACCGCCCCGCACCGCCGCCGGGCGCCCGCTCTCCCTCACCCTGGGTCACCGCATTCTTCGCGCCGCCGCGCCCTGCCCGGTCGCCCACTGTTGCCCGGTA
This sequence comes from Streptomyces lydicamycinicus, assembly GCF_000829715.2. NCBI lineage: Bacteria > Bacillati > Actinomycetota > Actinomycetes > Kitasatosporales > Streptomycetaceae > Streptomyces > Streptomyces lydicamycinicus. The sequence goes on from NZ_BBNO01000006.1 coordinate 17,875, forward strand.
CCGCCCTCTACGGCCTGCACCGATCCCGCAGGTACCATGCGAGTCCGTGCCACCGCAGGCCAGGACCGAGGTGCGCGCGGAGACGGTCAACTCCCGCCCGCGCCATGCCGGTTAGGGAGCCGCCGCCGGGCACCGCCCGGCGCCGCACGGGGGACGCTTTGTGGGGGGACGGGATGGATTTTGGCACTCAGGGTTCGCCCGCCCCGGCCGAGCTCGCCTGGCTGCGCGCGGTCGACGCCTACACCGTGGGCGCGTATCCGCAGGCCGAGGAGGAGTTCCGGGCCGCGGTACGACTCGATCCGACGATGGCCGACGCCTGGCTCGGTCTGCACGCGCTGCGCGCCGACACCTCCATCGCGCTGCTGCGGATGCACCGACACCGCGACCGCTTCGGTGAGATGCGCGCGCGTCACCGACGCACCCTCAACTCCTGGTACTGGCTGGGCTGGTGGGTTCAGCCGGTGCTGGAGACCGGCCGCGATCTGCTGCTCGCGCACGCCTCCCACTGGCTCGACGGCCGCCATGTCGCCGAACTGGACCAGGCACTGGCCGGCTGCCCGCCGGTCGACACCGACCCCCAGGTGCGGTTTCTGCACGCCTGCCGCGCCTATCTCGTCAAGGACTGGGACCAGCTCGTACGGCAGACCGAGCCGCTGCTCGCCGATCCGGTGCTGGGCATCGAGGCGGGGCTGTTCGGCGGGATGGCGCGGGTGCGGCTGGAGATGTACGGGCAGGCCGAGCCGCTGCTGTCCGCCGCGCTGATGCGCTGCCGCAGTGAGCAGCCGCAGCGCAAGGAGCTGCGCTACTGGCTCGCCCGCGCCCATGAGGGCACCGGCCGCAGCGCCGCGGCACTCCCCCTCTACCGGGCCGTGCACCGGGTCGACCCGGCGTTCATGGACACCGCGGCGCGGCTCGCCGCCATCGCGGAGGGCGACGGCCTGGACGAGGGCTCCGACCTCGCGACGGTCTCCGCCGCCGGCCTCGGCCAGGAGGCGGGCGGCGATCCCGATCCGCTGGCCCCGCTCGATCCGGTCGACGGGCGTGAGCTGCTGGTGACCGGCGAGGCGGACGGGCCGGAGGGCGAGCCGGGTGGGGTGCCCGCCGGGGGCGACGCGGCGGCGCGGGTCAAGGCGACGGCCCCGGTGCCGCGCGGCGCCGAGCGGCTGCCCGCCGGGCCCGCCGATCCGGTGCTGCTGGAGAAGGCGCTGGCGGAGCTGGAGCGGATGGTCGGCATGGAGCCGGTCAAACGACAGGTGCGGGCGCTGTCGGCCCAGCTGCGGATGGCCAGGCTGCGGGCGAGTCAGGGACTGCCGGTGCAGCCGCCGAAACGACACTTCGTCTTCTCCGGGCCCTCCGGCACCGGCAAGACGACCGTGGCCCGCATATTGGGGCGGGTCTTCTACGCCCTGGGGCTCCTCGGCGGCGACCATCTCGTGGAGGCCCAGCGGTCCGATCTGGTCGGCGAGTTCCTCGGCCAGACCGCCGTCAAGGCCAATGAGCTGATCGACTCGGCACTGGGCGGAGTGCTCTTCGTCGATGAGGCGTACAGCCTCTCCAACTCCGGCTACAGCAAGGGCGACGCCTACGGCGACGAGGCGCTTCAGGTGCTGCTCAAGCGTGCCGAGGACAACCGCGACCGGCTCGTGGTCATCCTGGCGGGCTACCCGGAGGGCATGGACCGGCTGCTGGCCGCCAACCCGGGCCTGTCCTCCCGCTTCACCAGCCGCGTCGACTTCCCCAGCTACCGGCCGCTGGAGCTGACCGCCATCGGTGAGGTGCTGGCCGCGGAGAACGGCGACCGCTGGGACGAGGAGGCCCGCGACGAACTGTGCAGCATCAGCGGTCATGTCGTCGAGCAGGGCTGGATCGACGAGCTGGGCAACGGCCGCTTCCTGCGCACCCTGTACGAGAAGAGCTGCGCCTACCGCGACCTGCGGCTCGCCACCTGGCTCGGCACGCCCACCCGCGACGACCTCGCCACCCTCCGGCTGCCCGACCTGATGCAGGCCTACGGCGAGGTGCTCTCCGGGCGCGGGCCGGATCCGCAGGGGCGGCCGGAGTACTGACCGTCGCGGGCCGAGCCCCGGCCGGCCGCCGCCGTCGGCGCCTCGGGGCAGCGCGTCAGCCCCTCGGCGCCCCGGCCCGGCGCCGCACGCTCAGCCCGCCATCGCCCGGTTCTCCGCCGGCAGCGAAGCCTCCTCGCGGGGCTCGCTGACCCGCTCGTCGGGCTCCCGCCGGCCGGTGCGGGCCGCCGGGGTCCGCCGGTGGGCCGGGTCGCGGACCTCGCCGACCAGCATTTCGAGGACGTCCTCCAAGGCGACCAGACCGAGCACCCGGCCGGTCGCGTCGGCGACCGCTGCCAGGTGGGAGGCCGCCCGGCGCATCGCCGTCAGGGCGTCGTCCAGGGGCAGCTCGGCGCGCAGTGTGGTCATCGGGTGCCAGATGCGCTGGGGTACCGCACGGTCCCGTTCCTCCAGGTCCAGGACGTCCTTGACGTGCAGATAGCCCATGTACGCACCGCCGGGGGCGCACACCGGGAAGCGGGAGTAGCCGGTCCGTACGGTCAGCTCCTCCACCTGGCGGGGCGTCACGGTCGGTTCGACGGTGACCAGCGCCGCCCGGTCGAGCAGGACATCCGTGACGGGGCGGCTGCCCAGTTCCAGGACGTCCGAGAGCTGTTCCTGTTCGGCCGGCTCCAGCAGGCCCGCCTGCCCCGCGTCCTCGACGAGGTGGGTCAGCTGCTCGCTGGTGAAGACCGCCTCGACCTCGTCCTTCGGCTCCACCCGGAAGAGCCGCAGCACGCCGCGGGCGCAGGCCCCGAGCAGCGCGGTGACCGGGCGGCACAGCCGCGCGAAGGCGACCAGGCCGGGGCTGAACCACAGGGCGGTCTTCTCCGGCGCCGCCATCGCCAGGTTCTTGGGCACCATCTCGCCGATGACGAGGTGGAGGAAGACCACCAGCGCCAGGGCGATGACATAGCCGAGGGGGTGGACCAGGGCGGCGGGGAGGTGCACCGCCGCGAAGAGCGGTTCCAGCAGATGGGCGACGGTCGGCTCGGCGACCGCACCGAGCGTCAGGGAGCAGACGGTGATGCCGAACTGCGCGGCGGCCATCATCTGCGGGAGGTTCTCCAGACCGTGCAGCACCTGCCGGGCCCGGCCGGAGCCCTCCGTCGCCAGGGGTTCGATCTGGCTGCGGCGTACGGAGACCAGGGCGAACTCGGCGCCGACGAAGAAGCCGTTGGCGAGCACGAGCAGTACCGCGAAGAGGAGCTGGACCAGCGTCACCGGGCCACCTCCGCGCCGACCACGACGGGTTCACGGGGCGCTCCGGGGGCGGCGGGCGCCGTGACGGTCGCGGTCCGTACGAGCCTTATCCGCTCGGCGCGGTGGTGCGACACCAGCCGCACCCGCAGCCGCCAGCCGTCGAGTTCCGCGATGTCGCCGGGGGCCGGGATCCGGCCGAGTATGTGTGCCACCAGTCCTGCCACCGTCTCGTACGGTCCTTCGGGGGCGTCCAGGCCGATCCGCCGCAGAGTGTCCACCCGGCAGCCGCCGTCGGCGTCCCAGGCGGGGCGGCCCTCCTCGGGCGGGGCCTGGCCCAGTTCGGGCAGGTCGACCCCGTCGTGCTCGTCGCGGACCTCGCCGACCAGCTCCTCGATGATGTCCTCCAGGGTGACCACACCGGCCGTGCCGCCGTATTCGTCGACGACGACCGCGATCGGCTGTTCGCTGCGCAGCCGCTCCAGCAGCGGCTGCACCGGCAGCGTCTCGGGCACCAGCAGCGGCGGTACCGCGATCCGTCCAGCCGGGGTGCGCAGCCGGTCGTGCTCCGGGATGGCCAGCGCGTCCTTGAGGTGCACCATGCCGACGATCTCGTCGAGGCGGGTGCGGTAGACGGGAAAGCGGGAGAGGCCGGTGGCGCGGGTGAGGTTGACCACGTCCTCGGCGGTCGCGGAGGACTGGAGGGCGCTCACCCGCACGCGCGGCGTCATGACGTTCTCCGCCGTCAGATCGCCCAGCGAGAGGGTGCGGACGAACAGGTCCGCGGTGTCCTGCTCGATCGCGCCCGCGCGGGCGGAGTGCCGGGCGAGCGAGACCAGTTCGCCGGGGGTGCGGGCGGAGGCCAGCTCATCGGTCGGCTCCACGCCGAGGGCGCGCACCAGGCGGTTGGCGACGGTGTTCAGCAGGGTGATCACCGGGCGGAAGAAGCGGGAGAAGGCCCGCTGCGGGCCGGCCACGACGCGGGCGACGGGCAGCGGCTTGGAGACCGCCCAGTTCTTGGGGACCAGCTCACCGATCACCATCTGGACGCCGGAGGCCAGCAGCATGCCGGTCACCACGGCCGTGCCGGGGACCGCGCCCCGGGGCAGACCGGTGGCCAGCAGCGGGCCGGACAGCAGCTCGGCCAGCGCGGGCTCGGCGAGCATACCGACCACCAAGGAGGTGATCGTGATGCCGAGTTGGGTGCCGGACAGCTGGAAGGAGAGTTCCCGGAGTGCGGAGACGACGGTGTGGGCGCGGCGGTCGCCGTCGGCCGCGGCGCGCTCGGCGTCCGCCTTCTCGACGGTGACGAGTCCGAACTCGGCGGCGACGAAGAAACCGTTGGCCAGGATCAGGACGAGTGCCGCGGCGAGCAGCAGCAGGGGGCCGGTCATGCCGCCGCCTCCGTGGTATGCGGGGGTTGGGGAGGGGCGGCGCAGGTACTACAGGACGATCCGTCCATTGCCGGAGGGAGTCACTCCTCGGGTCGCAGTGGTCCCACTGAGGGGCGGGGCGCAGGGTGCGTCCCGGAGAACAGAGTAAACAGCGGGGCCCGGATTAGGGCAGGCTCACCCGGCCGTGTGGTCGACAGCACCATGCTTCTCGGTGAGGTCGCGCAGCGCACGGGCGTCCCGGATGGCCTGGTCCCGGGCGATGCCGGGCTGGATGCCCATGGCGGGCAGGCTGGTGCCGTCGGCGAGGTCGAGATGGACCCAGGGGTCGCCGGCCCGGAGGTTGACGCGTACGACCTGAGCCCAGGCCAGTTCGCGCTTGGTGGTGAGGTTGACCACCGTGACGCCCTCCTGCCGCGCGACCACCTTCGGGCGGGCGAGCAGCAGGAGGACGGCGAGCACCAGCAGTCCGGTGAGGACGAAGCTCAGCCGTTCGCCGCCGCTCAGCTTGGGCAGCGCCAGCGCGATCGCCGTGAGGGCGGCGAGCTGGGCGAGGCCCACGGAGTACAGGACGACCCGGGTGCGGGTCGGCCGGAAGGTCACCGGCAGGCTGGGCAGGGGCGCGGACACGTCGTCGGTCTTCCGTCGTGGTGATGCGGTGCGTACGGGTGGGTGGCCGGGGGCCGCGGGTCAGAGCCGGCAGGCGTGGATGCCGGTGGTCAGGATCGCGCGGGCGCCGAGGTCGTAGAGCTCGTCCATGATGCGCTGGGCGTCCTTGGACGGGACCATCGAGCGGACCGCGACCCAGCCCTCGTGGTGCAGCGGGGAGACGGTCGGCGACTCCAGCCCCGGGGTGAGGCCGACGGCCTTCTCGACGTGCTCGACCCGGATGTCGTAGTCCATCATCACGTACCGGCGGGCCACCAGGACGCCCTGCATACGGCGCAGGAACTGGCGCACCTTCGGGTCGTCGTCCGGCGCGCCGGTGCCGCGGATGACGACGGCCTCGGACTTCAGGATCGGCTCGCCGATGATCTCCAGTCCGGCGTTGCGCAGAGTGGTGCCGGTCTCCACGACATCCGCGATGATCTCGGCGACGCCGAGCTGGATGGCGGTCTCCACCGCGCCGTCGAGGTGGACGACGGAGGCGTCCACGCCGTTGTCGGCGAGGTGCTGGCGGACCAGGCCGGCGAACGAGGTGGCGATGGTCATGCCGCCGAACTCGCTGACGTCCTTGGCCGTGCCCGGCCGGGTGGCGTAGCGGAAGGTGGAGCCGGCGAAGCCGAGCTGGAGGATCTCCTCGGCCGGCGAGCCGGAGTCCAGCAGCAGGTCACGGCCGGTGATGCCGATGTCGAGCTTGCCGGAGCCCACGTAGACCGCGATGTCGCGCGGGCGCAGGAAGAAGAACTCGACCTCGTTCTCGGCGTCGACCAGGACCAGTTCCCTGCGGTCCTTGCGCTGGCGGTAGCCGGCCTCATGGAGCATCGCCGACGCAGGCTCGGACAGTGAACCCTTGTTGGGGACAGCGATGCGCAGCATGAGAGCGAGTTCCTTTGCAGGTGAAGGGTGTTGGGGTGCGGTGGTGGATCAGAGGTGGGCGTAGACGTCGTCGAGGGAGATGCCCTTGGCGACCATCATGACCTGGAGGTGGTAGAGGAGCTGGGAGATCTCCTCGGCGGCGGCCTCGTCGGACTCGTACTCGGCGGCCATCCAGACCTCGGCGGCCTCCTCGACGACCTTCTTGCCGATCGTATGGACACCTGCCTGCACCAGCTCGGCGGTACGGGAGGTGGTGGGGTCGCCGGTGGCGGCCTTCTGCTGGAGCTCGGCGAAGAGCTCCTCGAACGTCTTCTTGGACATGATGGTGACCACCCTACGCGGTTGCCCCCTCGGCTCAGCGCCAGGGCTCGGACACGGTCCGCAGCGTCGCGGCGGTGGCGACGGCCGCGGTGACCGCTTCGTGGCCCTTGTCCTCGGTGGAGCCTTCCAGGCCCGCGCGGTCCAGGGCCTGCTGCTCGGTGTCGCAGGTCAGCACGCCGAAACCGACCGGTACGCCGGTGTCCACCGAGACCTGGGTCAGGCCCTGGGTGACGCCCTGGCAGACGTAGTCGAAGTGCGGCGTGCCGCCCCGGATGACCACACCGAGGGCGACCACCGCGTCATAGCCGCGGCCGGCCAGGACCTTGGCGACGACAGGCAGCTCGAAGGTGCCGGGCACCCGCAGCAGCGTCGGCTCGTCGATCCCGAGCTCGGTGAGGGCGCGCAGCGCGCCGTCCACGAGGCCGTCCATCACTTGCTGGTGCCACTGCGCCGCGATGACGGCCACCCGCAGGTCGCCACAGTTCTTCACGGTCAGTTCGGGTGCGCCCTTGCCGCTCACGGTTCTCCTCGTTCGGGTGATGGTGCCGGTTGGTGGTGACGTGGTGCCGGGTGGCTACTGGTTGTCGCAGGTGGTGGCGGAGGCGGGCCCGGTGTGGGCCGCTCCGTTGGCGCCGGGGTCCAGCCAGGGCAGGTCGTGCCCCATCCGGTCCCGCTTGGTGCGCAGATACCGCAGATTGTGTTCCCCGGCCTGGACCGGCATCGCCTCCCGGCCGGAGACCCGCAGGCCGTGCTGTACCAGGGCGGCGGTCTTCTCGGGGTTGTTGGTCATCAGGCGCACCGAGCGCACCCCGAGGTCCTGGAGCATCTGGGCGCCGGCCGCGTAGTCGCGGGAGTCGGCGGGCAGCCCCAGTTCGAGGTTGGCGTCGAGGGTGTCCCGGCCGCGCTCCTGGAGTTCGTAGGCGCGCAGCTTGGACAGCAGGCCGATACCGCGTCCCTCGTGGCCGCGGAGGTAGATCACCACACCGCGTCCGGCCTCGGCGATCCGCCGCTGCGAGGCCTCCAGCTGGGGGCCGCAGTCGCAGCGCAGCGAGTGGAAGATATCGCCGGTCAGGCATTCGGAGTGCACCCTGACCAGGACGTCCTCGCCGTCGCCGAGCTCCCCGGCGACCAGCGCGATGTGCTCGACGCCGTCGACGGTGGAGCGGTAGCCGTAGGCGGTGAACTCGCCGTGGGCGGTGGGCAGCCGGGTCTCGGCCTCGCGGCGGACGGTGGGCTCGGACGACTGCCGGTAGGCGATCAGGTCCTCGATGGAGATGATCGACAGTCCGTGCTTACGGGCGAACGGCACCAGCTCGGGCAGCCGCAGCATCGTGCCGTCCTCACCGGCGATCTCCACGATGGCGGCGGCCGGGCGCAGTCCGGCCAGCCGGGCGAGGTCGACCCCGGCCTCGGTGTGGCCGTTGCGGACCAGCACACCGCCGGGCCGGGCGCGCAGCGGGAAGATGTGGCCGGGCCGGACGAAGTCACCGGCGGTCGATTCCCCGGCGGCGAGCAGCCGCAGGGTGGTGGCGCGGTCGGCGGCGGAGATGCCGGTGGTCACGCCGTGCGCGGCGGTGGCGTCGACGGAGACGGTGAAGGCGGTCCGCATCGACTCGGTGTTGTGCTCGACCATCTGCGGGAGTTCCAGCCGGTCCAGCTCCGGGCCCTCCATGGGGGCGCAGATCAGCCCGCGGCACTCGCTCATCATGAACGCGATGATCTCGGGGGTGGCCTTCTCCGCGGCGATGACGAGGTCGCCCTCGTTCTCGCGGTTCTCGTCGTCGACGACGACCACGGGGCGGCCGGCGGCGATATCGGCGATGGCCTGCGCGACGGGGTCCAGCGCCAGGGCCGCGGCGTCCTCGTCGTACCAGCTCTGCAGTGCGGTCATGCCGCTGCTCCTTCCAGGACGGGGCGGCCGCTCGCACGCGAGCGCAGCCACCAGTCGCGCAGTCCCCACACGACGAGGGCGAGATAGACGACGTAGACAAGGCCGGAGAAGGCGAGCCCGCTGCTGAAGGCGAGCGGGACGCCGACGATGTCGACCAGCAGCCAGGCGAACCAGAACTCGACCAGTCCGCGGGCCTGGGCGACCATCGCGGCGAGCGTGCCGACGAAGATGTAGGCGTCCGGCCAGGGGTTCCAGGACAGCTGCGGGATCAGGGTGAAGAGGGTGCCGACGGCCGCGGTGCCGACGGCGGTGCCGCCGAGCAGCAGGCCGCGCTCGCGCCAGCCGGCGAAGCGTACGGCGATGGAGCCGTCCTGGGCCTGCTGCCGGCCGCGCTGCCACTGCCGCCAGCCCCACAACGCCACGCCGATGACGAGCAGTTGCTTGCCGACGCCGCCGCTGAGATGGGCGGAGGCGTAGGCGGCGACGAGGACGACACCGGAGAGGAGCTGGGCGGGCCAGGTCCAGAGGGAGCGCCGCCAGCCGAGCGCCAGCGCGGCCAGACCGATGGTGTTGCCGATCATGTCCGACCAGATGACGTGCTGCCCGAAGGCCGTGAAGGCCTCGCCGTTCAGCGTGTCGAGGACGCTCACCGGTCCATCTCCTTGATCTCCGCAAGGTCCCTGAGGTCCGCGCCGGTGCCGGCACCTCGCCCGAGCAGCCGCTCGACGTACTTGGCGAGGACGTCGACCTCCAGGTTGACGGGATCGCCGGCCTTCTTGATGCCCAGCGTGGTCAGGGCGAGGGTGGTGGGAATGAGGCTGATGGTGAAGTAGTCGTCCGCCGCGTCGACGACGGTGAGGCTGACACCGTCGACGGTGATCGAGCCCTTCTCGACGACGTAGCGGGACAGCGCGGCCGGCAGCGCGATCTTGACGATCTCCCAGTGTTCGCCGGGGGTGCGTTCGAGGATCGTGCCGGTGCCGTCGACATGGCCCTGGACGAGGTGCCCGCCGAGCCGCCCGCCGAGCGCCATCGGGCGCTCCAGGTTGACCCGCGAGCCGGCGGCCAGCGCGCCGAGGCTGGAGCGGTTGAGGGTCTCGGCCATCACATCGGCGGTGAATTCACCGTCGGCGGTGTCCACGACGGTCAGACAGACGCCGTTGACGGCGATCGAGTCACCGTGCTTGGCGTCCTCGGTGACGACGGGCCCGCGGAGCCGGAACCGGGAGGCGTCACCGAGGTTCTCCACGGCGACGACCGCACCCAGCTCTTCGACGATTCCGGTGAACACTTCAGTTCTCCTCGTGGAGGGCGTGGCGGATGGGAGTGGCGGTGATGCGCAGGTCGGGGCCGAGCCGTTCGGTGTCGGTCACGTCGAGCCGCAACGCCTGGGCGATGGTGGTGATTCCGGCGTCGCCGACGGCGGCCGGTCCGGCGCCGAGCAGTACCGGCGCGAGGTAGCCGACGACCTTGTCGACGGCTTGGGCGGCGAGGAAGGCACCGGCGAGCGTGGGGCCCCCTTCGAGCAGCACGGAGCGCACCTCGCGCTCGTACAGCGCCTGGAGCAGTGCGGGGATGTGCAGTCCGCGCCCGTCGGCGGCGCGCGGCAGCCGGACGATCGGGGCGAGCCCTTCGAGGTGGCCGGTGTCGGCGTCCTCGGCGACCGCGATGAGGGTGGGCGCGGTGCCGTCCAGCACGCGGGCACCGGCCTTGACGGCGGTGGCGCCGGAGTCGACGACGACCCGTAGCGGCTGGCTGATCTCGTCGTCGGACAGCCCGCTGATCCGGGCGCCGAGCTGCGGGTCGTCGGCGCGGGCGGTGCCGGAGCCGACGATCACGGCGTCCGCGGCGGCGCGCAGCCGGTGCACATCGGCCCGCGACTGGGGCGAGCTGATCCAGCGGCTGGTGCCGTCCTCGGCGGCGATCCGGCCGTCGAGGGTCGCGGCGTACTTCCACAGCACGAAGGGGCGGCGGCGCAGCACCGAGGTCAGCCAGGCCTCGTTGCCGGCGGCGGCCTCGTCGGCGAGCAGTCCGCCCTCGACGTCGATCCCGGCCTCGGCCAGGGTGACGGCGCCGCCGGTGGCGGTCGGGTTGGGGTCGGAGACGGCGTAGACGACGCGGGCGATGCCGGCGTCGATCAGCGCCTGGGCGCAGGGGCCGGTGCGGCCGGTGTGGTTGCAGGGTTCGAGGGTGACCAGTGCGGTGCCGCCCCGGGCTCGTTCGCCCGCGGCACGCAGGGCATGGATCTCGGCGTGCGGCCCGCCGGCCCGCTGATGCCAGCCCTCGCCCGCCGTCCGGCCGGCGGAGTCGAGGACGACGCAGCCGACCACGGGGTTGGGGCTGGTGTGCCCGAGCCCGCGCGCGGCGAGCTCAATGGCTCGGCGCATCGCCGCGATCTCGACGGGGGCTGCGGTGGCCACCGGGTCCTCCTGCCTCTCAGGGCACGGACTCCGGGGCTGTCTGGACGACAGAAGCGGAAACGACGCCACGGGAACACCGCGGCCGGAAATACGCGGACCGTCCGGGAAACAGCCGGACGCGCCGCCGACGGCGGTGTACCGAAGCTCGCCCGCCGCGCACTGCCTCCCATCCGGACTTTCACCGTCGGTGCAGGAATTTCACCTGCTCAACCGGCCGCTGGCTGCGGACGGGTCGCGGACTGTTACCGCCGGTTCGGAATTACACCGACCCCGGAGTGCGCTGCTGCTTTTATGTCAGTACAGCTTCAGTGTGCCACGCCGGGTCGTGGCCCATGCGAGCGAAGCCCTGTGGGCTGCCTCACAGCCCCCGGCGCGCCGCCCGTGTCACACACGGCGTGCGTAAGGCGTCATAGCGGGGACGCACCGTCCCTTCTCCTCTCAAGGACTGATCCGCGATGGCGACAATTCTGGTGACCGGCGGCACGGGCACACTCGGGCGGCCCCTGGTGCACCGGCTGCTCGACGACGGCCATGACGTCCGGTCACTGAGCCGGCGTCCGCACACCGGCGCGGAGCGCCCCCGGCCGCAGTCGTACGCGGTCGATCTGCGCGACGGCACGGGGCTTCCCGAGGCGCTGTCGGGTGTGGACGCGATCGTGCACTGCGCCACGACACCGGCCGGCGGCGACATGGAGGCGGCCGGCCGGCTCGTCCAGGCGGCGAAGGCGGCGGGCGTCCCGCACCTGGTGTACATCTCGATCGTCGGGGTGGACCGGGTGCCGCTCGGCTACTACCGCACCAAGCTCGCCGTGGAGCGGCTGATCGAGGACTCCGGCATCGGCTGGACGGTGCTGCGCACCACGCAGTTCCACCATCTGGTGCTCCAGCTCATCAAGGCGGGCGCCCGGTCTCCGGTACTGCCGGTACCGACCGGGGTACGGGTCCAGCCGGTCGAAGTACGCGAAGTCGCCGCCCGCCTCGCGGAGTTGGCAGCCGCCCCACCGGCCGGCCGGGTCCCGGACCTGGGCGGCCCCGAGGTACTGACCGCCCGGGAGCTCGTACGGACCACACTGGAGGCGGGCGGACGGCACCGTCTCCTGATGCCGCTCCGGCTACCGGGCCCCACCGCCGCCGCACTGCGCCGGGGCGAAAACCTGACACCGGAGCATGCCGAGGGCCGGCGGACTTACGCGGAGTTCCTGGCGGAGCGGGTGGGCGGGGACCCAATGGGCGGCTGAGACAGGCCCGTTCGCGTGCCGGGCGCTGGCGCGAGCCCTCGTCCCGCCCGTTCGGGTGCCGGCGGCTGGCGGGAGTCCTCGTCCCGCCCGTTCGCGTGCCGGCCGCTGTCGGGAGTCCTCGTCCCGCCCGTTCGCGCGTCGGCCGCTGCCGGGAGTCCTCGTCCCGCTCCGGCGCCCGCGCCCGTCGGGAACACCGTTGTCCCCGGGGCTCGTCGGGAACATCCTTGCCCCCGGCGCTCGTCGGCACCCTTGCCTCGGTGCTCATCGGGACCACCCCGGCCTGACTCTCGTCCGGGAATCCCCCCGGCCCCCTGGCCTGACTCTCCTCATCCGGGAATACGCCCACCCCCCGGCACGTTGTGGCCCGCAAGGGGCGCCCGTACCCCCTACGGGATCTGTTCCCACCCCCCTGAAGGGACGCCTCAGGGTCGAGGCACCGCCTCCGGGCCCGCGGCTCCGAACAGGTCGTTCTGGGCGGCGTCCCGTGCGGCGAGCACCGCGCCGAGCAGTACCGCCCGTCCGCCCACCGCCCCGGCGCGTACGTCGGTACGCAGCGGGGAGAGCCGGGCCAGATGACCGGTGACCCGGTCGGCGAGCTCGGCGCCGCCGCCGCGGCCGACCTCACCGCCGAGCACGACACACCCGGGGTCGAGTACGGCGCTCACGGCCGCCACGCCGAGGGCGATCCGTGCGGCCAGCGCATCGAGGAAGGCGGCACCGGCGTCGCCGGCGGCCACGGCGGCCCGGACGAGGGACTCGGCGGGCGGGCCGTCGGTGGCCTCGGCGCCGGGCGTTGGCTCGTGCATCCCGTCGGCCCCGGCGGCATTGCGGGACGACGGCTCGTTCGCCCCGTCGGCCCCGGCGGCATTGCCGGACGACGGCTCGTTCGTCCCTTCCGACCCGGCGGCATTCCCGGGCGACGGGTCGTTCACTCCGTCCGCCGGCCGGGTGGCGTCCCCGGGCGACAGACCGTGTTCCGCCGCGAGGGCGCAGATCGCGGCGGAGCCGGCCAGGGAGTGGAAGCCGCCGTCGCAGCCGCTCGCGGAGGGCAGCGCGCCGGTGCCGGGGACCGGCAGAAAGCCGATCTCGCCGGTGCCGCCCGAGGCGCCGCGCCGCAGCGCGCCGTCCAGGACCACGGCGGCGCCGGTCCCATGGCCGAGCCAGAGCAGGACGAAAGTGTCGCGGTCGCCGGCCGCGCCGTGGCGCTGCTCCGCGATGGCGGCGAGATTGACCTCGTTCTCCAGCAGGACCGTTACGCCCGTGCGTGCGCGCAGCGCGCCGACCAGTCCGACGTGCCAGGACGAGGTCCAGTCGGTGCCGGCGAGCCGCCCGGTGGCGGGGTCGACCAGGCCGGGCGCGCCGACGGCGATGGTGTGCGGCGCGTGTGCGCCCGCCGTGGCGAGCGCCTTGTCCACGGCGGCGAGGGCGGTGGCGACGGCCGTATCGGGGGTACCGTCCGGGCCGATGGCGACGGTGTGCTCGGTGCGTACCCGGCCGAGGAGGTCGGCGACCGCGACGGTGATGCTGTGCGTCCGCAGATCGAGGCCGACGAGATGGGCCCGGTCGGCGACGATCCCGTAGAGCCGGGCATTGGGCCCGCGCCGCTGCGCACCGCTCTCGCCGACCACGGCGATCAGCCCGGCCTCCTGGAGACGTTCGACGAGATCCGCCACGGTCGGCCGGGACAGTCCGGTCAGCGACTTGAGCTGACCTGCCGTCAAGGGACCCTCGGACTGGAGGAGTTGGAGCGCGAGCCGATCGTTGATCAACCGTGCCGTGGTCGGGGAGGCGGTGCGGCCGGCCGCTGCCGCGCGCGGTGCATGCATGGCGGGATTCTTTCATTCGGTCGGACCAACCCCCTTATTATCAGGCAGGGTTCCTGATAATTTACCGCGCATGGCTGGCATCAGCGTCCCCGACGGCGCCAACCCACTCCCCCGCACCGAGCTGCGCCGGGCGCGCCGGTCCGTTGCCGCCGTGTTCCTCATCCACGGCTCGGTCACCGGAAACTTTGCGACCCGCATCCCCTGGATCCAGGACCACACCGCCATCTCACCGGGCCAACTCGGTCTGGCGCTCGCCTTCCCCGCGATCGGCGCGTCCCTGGCGATGCCGCTGGCCGGCCGGATCAGCCACCGCTTCGGCGCCCGCACCGCGCTCCGCGGCCTGCTCGCCCTGTGGACCCTGTCGCTGATCCTGCCCGCCCTCTCCCCCGGCCTCTACGCCCTGTTCCCGGCGCTGCTGATGTACGGCGCGGCCTCCGGGATGTCGGACGTCGCAATGAACGCGCTGGGCGTGGAGACCGAGGACCGGCTCGGCAAACCGATCATGTCGGGGCTGCACGGGATGTGGAGCGCGGGCGCCCTGCTCGGCTCGGCGGCCGGCACCGTCGCCGCGCACGCCGGCTGGGACGCCCGGCTCCATCTGGCCGGCGCCGCCCTCGTGTTGACCCTGCTCGGCGCGCTCGCCTGCCGGGGCGTACTGGATCTGCGCAGCACCCCCGAGGAGCATCCGCCGCCGCGCTTCGCGCTGCCGCCGAGGTCGGCGCTGATCATCGGGGCCATAGGGTTCTGCGCGGTGTTCGCCGAGGGCGCCGGCCTGGACTGGTCGGCGGTCTACCTCCGCGACGAACTGGGCACCGACGCGGGCCTGGCGGCCGCCTCGACGACCGCCTTCGCCTGCACGATGACGGTCGCGCGGCTGGCCGGGGACAAGGTGGTGGCCCGGTTCGGTGCGGTGCGTACGGTGCGGGCCGGTGGCGTACTGGCCACGGCCGGCGGTCTGCTGATCGTCACGGCGCGGCATCCGGCCATGGCGATGGGCGGGTTCGGCCTGATGGGCCTCGGCATCGCGGTGGTGGTCCCGCTGGCCTTCGCGGCCGCCGCGCGCAGCGGCCCCGCCCCCAGCCAGGCGATCGCGGGCGTCGCCACGATCACCTACACCTCCGGCCTCATCGCCCCGTCCGCGATCGGCGGCCTGGCCCAAGCGACCTCGCTGCCGGTGTCGTTCATGCTGGTCACGACGCTGGCATGCGGGCTGGTGGCGGGCGCGCGGGTGCTGGGGATGCCGAGTCGTACGGCGTCGGGGAGCGCTCCGGCGGTGGCTGGGGAACTGGAGAAGTCTTGAGCGGCGGGTGGTGAGCACGGGGGGCGGGCGGGGAGGTCGTGAGTGCCGGGCACGACGGCCGGCCGGCACGGAGGGGCTGAGCAACGACTCGCCGACGGCCGGCGTGTGCCGTCGGCAGCGATCAGCCTGCGTGTGCCGCCAGCGGCGATCAGCCTGTGCGTGCCGGCGTCGGCGGTCAGCCTGTGTGGGCCGCCATCGGCGATCAGTCTGTGTGGGCCGCCGTCGGCGATCAGCCTGTGTGGGCCGGCGGCACCGGCCGGGCCTCGCGGTCGACGGAAGCACCCCGGGCAGGAGCGCCCACCCACGGCCCGGCGAGGCTCAGGCCGCCTCCGCCTCCGCCTCCCTGCCCGTCTCGGTGCCCGTGTCCACGGCCTCCGGCCGGAGCAGCCGGCCGGCGATGGCGCGGGCGCGGTCGGACCACGGGGTGGGGCGCAGCGTCTGCGCGTCGACGCGGACGAGCACCCTGTGGCCCTGGGCGAAGGTCTCGGTGCCGTCGGCCGAGCAGAGCCGGAAGCCGTAGGTGAGGCCGGTACGTCCGAGGCGTTCGACCCAGAGGTGCGCCGCGTAGCGGCCGGGCCGGGTAATCGGGCGCTCGTAGGAGACCTTCATCTCCTTGATGACGTTGCACATATCGCCCGCGGCGGCCCAGTCACCGTCGAAGGTGAAGCCCTGACCGTGCCAGTACTCCGCCCAGGCGCGCTCGGCGAGCAGCGGGTAGCGGGAGTTGTGGAGCATGCCGAGCGCGTCGAGGTCGTCGAAGTGGACGGTGACGGGCACCAGTTCGCCGTACGGGACGGTGCTGGCCTGAAGGGGTTCGACGCTCACGAAAGGTGCTCCTGGTGTTCTCGCGCTGCCGGCGCTGTTGGTGCGAATGGTGCTGTAGGGGCGGGTGAGGCCCGCATGGCGAGCCGGGGCAATGGTAAGCGGCTGCTTAGAATGCCCGTTCGCCGGGATACCCGGAGGGAGCGGAGGACCGCGAGTGGCCTCCCACCGTACGCATCAGCCGCGAGCGATCGGCCTCCCCGAGGCCGCATGGGCCGAAGGGGTGCGGCGCCGCCCCGGCCCCTTGGAATCCCATCGGGTCTGCACGCCGACGACACCCGGAGAGTCCCCCCAATTCCCCACCCCATCCCGGCCTTTGACTCAGACTTGCTCTCGTCTCCCACTCAGGAACGGACGGTGAGCAAGCATGGCGAACAGCGCCCTCCTCGTGATGGACGTCCAACAGGACATCGTCGATATCGCCGATGACGGCTCCGGATATCTGCCGCGCCTGCGCAGAGCCATCGACGGTGCCCGGGCGGCGGGCATCCCCGTGATCTACGTGGTCATCGGCTTACGGCCGGGCCATCCTGACATCGACCCTCGCAACAAGGTGCTCAACGCCATCGTGCAGGCCGGCCTCTTCACCGAGGGCGCCCCCGGCACGGCGATCCACGGGGATGTCGCGCCCCGGCAGGACGACATCGTGGTCACCAAAAGGCGGGCGAGCGCGTTCTCGGGCAGCGACCTCGATGTGGTGCTCCGGGCTCGCGACATCGACAGCCTCGTTCTCACCGGCATCGCCACCAGCGGCGTGGTGCTGCACACCCTGTGCCAGGCCAACGACCAGGACTTCGGCCTCACCGTCCTGGCGGACGCCTGCCTCGACACCGACCCCGAGGTCCACCAGTTCCTCACCGAGCGGCTGTTCCCGCAGTGGGCGGATGTCGTCGCCGTCGAGGACTGGGTCCAGGCCATCGCGCCGTAGTAGCGGGAGACCGCACGGGCCTCGCGCGGTCTCGCAGGCGGCATCGCCTCCGCCTGCGAGACCTTCCCGGAGCAGGATGAGCCCACCGGAGCGGTCGCCCCCGCCCCGGAAATTGCGTCGAACGCGGAGTCGATCCTTGAGAAGGTCATGGGCGTCCCGGATCCACCGCGAAAGGAATGCCCGTGCCACGCGCCGTCACGTTGATTCGCTCCGCATCGCTGTCCGACGTTGCCGAGTACGCCTATGCGGCCACAGCCCCGGCCGAGGCGCGGCTGATCTTCCTCGCCGGTGCATGTCCGCTGAACGAGGACGGCTCCACCGCGGCGATCGGGGACGTCGCGGGGCAGGCCGCCAAGGCCGTGGAGAACCTGCGGACCGCTCTGGCGGACGCCGGTGCGTCACTGCACGACGTCATCAGCACCCGCGTCCTCGTGGCTTCCACCCGGCAGGAGGACCTGGTGACGGCGTGGGAGGTGGTCCGGGACGCGTTCGGTGACCATGACGTGCCCAGCACGTTGATGGGAGTCACCGTGCTCGGCTACCACGACCAGCTGGTAGAGATCGAATCCGTCGCCGCCGTACTCGATTCCTGAGCCGCCGGAACGTCGTTGCCAGGACGGCCGACCCTCCTGAACGTGCAGGACGGCCGGCGGCGGCATCAGCCCTCCCCCTCACCACGCTCCCCGTACTCGCTGGTCCCGGCGTCGAGGAGTGGTGTGCGGGGCCGGCCCGCCGCGCTGGAGAGCCAGCGCAGGGAGTGGTAGCCGGTGAGCACGGTGAGCGTGCCCAGCGCGATGCCGCTGAGTTCGAAGTTGTCGGTGAACTTCAGCGAGACGCCGCCGATGGCGATGATGATCCCGGCCGCGGCGGGGATGAGGTTCAGGGGGACCGAGAAGTCCACCTTGTTCCGCACCCAGATCTGGGCTCCCAGCAGGCCGATCATGCCGTACAGGATGACGGTGATACCGCCCAGCACCCCGCCGGGGATCGCCGCCACCACCGCGCCGAACTTCGGGCACAGGCCGAAGAGCAGGGCGAAACCGGCCGCCGCCCAGTAGGCCGCGGTGGAGTAGACCCTGGTGGCCGCCATGACGCCGATGTTCTCGGCGTAGGTCGTGGTGGCGGGGCCGCCCACCGCGGTCGACAGGACGGTCGCCGTGCCGTCGGCGACGATGGCCATGCCCATTTTGTCGTCCAGGGGGTCACCGGTCATGGCGCCGACCGCCTTGATGTGGCCGGCGTTCTCCGCGATCAGCGCGATGAGGACGGGCAGCGCGACAAGGATCGCGGAGGCCGAGAAGTTCGGTGCGTGAAAAGTGGGAACGCCGATCCAGTCGGCCTTTTCGACGCCGGAGAAGTCGATGCGCCAGTGGTCCGTGAGCTTGCCCGCGCCATTGACGGAATGAATCTTTCCGACGGTGCGGTCGAGAATCCAGGACAGTGCGTAGCCGAAGACCAGGCCCAGGAAAATGGCGATCCGCGACCAGAAGCCCCGGAGCACGACGAGCGCGAGTCCGGTGAACATCATCGTCGCCAGGGCCGTCCACTGGTCCTGGGGCCAGTACGTGGAGGCCGTGACGGGGGCGAGGTTGAAGCCGATCAGCATCACGACCGCGCCGGTCACGGTCGGCGGGAGCACCGCGTGGATCACCCGGGCCCCGACGACATGAATGGCGATGCCGCAGCCGGCCAGGCAGGCACCCACCACAAGCATCGCGCCCGTAAGGGTGCCGGCGTCGCCCCCCTGGCCCGCGATCACGACGGAGACGCCCACGAAGGAGAGCGAGGAGCCGAGGTAGCTGGGGATGCGTCCACGGGTCATCACCAGGAACAGCGCGGTGGCGACGCCCGACGCCATCAGGGCAAGGCTGGGGTCCAGCCCCATCAGCACGGGGGCGACGAAGCACGCCCCGATCATCGACACCACATGCTGGGCGCCGAGCGCGATCGTCCGGCCCCACGTCAGGCGTTCGCCGGGCCTGACCACCTCGCCGGGCTTCAGATGGCGCCCGTCCCCATGCAGTTTCCACCCGAAGCCGGCCATGATCACTCTCCACTCTGCAACGCCCTGCACGTCACAGAGCCGAGGTGATTCATAGTCGAACGACTGCGTCTGGACAAACTGAAGCGAGGGGCCTTCGGGCGGCTGGGGGGAGGTACGTATTTCAGCCGCTCTCCGCGCGGGGATTCCGCGGTATGCGGAGGTCGCCGGAATCTGTGCGAGAAGAGCTGACCGGCCGGTTTCCGGGGCGCGGCGGAGCAGGGCACGCCACAAGCGGGCGCGCCGCCGATTACCCCGTTTCGGTCATCGCCGACCGGCGTACCTCACTATCCGCAATTCCACTGTCACGCTGAGTCGATGACGACAACTCAGGAATACGGCGGTCCCGGCAGCCGTACGGACCCGGCCGGGGAATCCACCGCCCGCCCCCCGACCGCCGCGGGGCCCGTGGCGAACACGGGTGTGGCAGAGGTGCTGGCCCGGATGCGGGCGCTGGCCGCGGGGCTGCCCGCCGATGACGGGGTGGCGGTCTTCAACGAGGTCTATCTCGCCGTCACCGAAGCGGTGGCACGGCGCATCGGGGACGGTATGTTCCAGGCTCCGGCGGCCACCGGCGAGCTGGACATCCGCTTCGCGCGGCGCTATTTCGACGCGGTGGAGGCCGCCGCCGCCGGACTGCGGCCACCGGCCTGCTGGCGGCCGCTCTTCCAGCTCCGCCGCCACCCGGGGGTGCGTCCGCTCCAGTTCGCACTGGCCGGGATCAACGCCCACATCGGCCACGATCTGGCACTGGCCGTAGTGGACACCTGCCGGGCGCTGGAGTGCGAACCGGCGGCGCTGGAGCACGACTTCGACCGGGTCGGCGGAGTGCTGACGAGCCTGGAGGAGCGGATCCGTGAGCTGCTGATGCCCGGCCCCGATGCGCTGGACGTCGCCGATCCGCTGACGCATCTGATCGGGTCATGGAGCCTGGACAAGGCCAGGGACGGTGCCTGGGTGGCGGCCCGGGCACTGTGGAGCGTACGCCGCCTGCCGGATGTGACGGAGGAGCTCACCGAACGGCTGGACGCCGGGGTGGGGCTGGTCGGGCGGATGCTGCTGACTCCGCTGCCGGGCTGATCCGGGCCCCGGCCATCGGCGCCGTCCCACCCCCGCACGGGCCGCCGCCGCGCCGCGCTCCGGCCGTACGAGCAGGCAGGCTTCCGCGAACGGTGCGGCTACCGCACCGCGGGGTGAGCCGAAGGCGCAGGAGTGGATCACCGCGGGGTGACCCACTCCTGCCATACGCCCTAGTCCTCCGGCAGTTCCACCGGTGCGATCTCGTCGTAGACATCGCCCGGGCCCGGGTTGGTGGCGTCCGTCGTGCCGCCGAAGTGGTGCATCACGCCCCACACCGCGTTCAGTGCGGTCTGCACCGCGCCCTCGGCCCAGCCGGCCGTCCAGGAGATGTCGTCGCCCGCGAGGAAGAGACCGCGCTTGTCCTCGGGGAGGCGGTCCTGCATGAAGTGCGTGAACAGGCGTCGCTGGTAGCGGTAGTGGCCGGGCAGGTTCGCCTTGAAGGCGCCCATGAAGTACGGCTCGTTCTCCCAGGAGACGGTCACCGGGTTGCCGATGATGTGCTTGCGGATGTCGACCTTCGGATAGATCTCCGAGAGCGACTTCAGCATGACCTCCATCCGCTCGTTCGCCTCCAGCGGCAGCCACTTGAGGCTGTCGTCGCACCAGGTGTAGGAGAGGCAGATGACGGCGGGTTCGTCCGGGCCGTTGTCGAGCAGGTAGGTACCGCGGGTCATCCGGTCGGTCAGCGTCATCGACATGACGTCCCGGCCGGTGTCCTCGTCCTTGTCGAGCCAGAAGGGCCGGTCGACGGGGACGAAGAGCTTGCTGGACTCCATGTAGTGGGTGCGCTCCATCGCCGTCCAGTGGTCGATGGGGAAGAGCGAGTCGTCGCAGGCGATCTTGCTCAGCAGCATCCAGGACTGCGCGGTGAAGACGGCGGCCTCGTAGGTGCGGATGTCGCCGTGGGCGTCGGTGACGGTGATGCGGTTGCCGGCGGTGCGGTTCAGGCGGGTGACCGCGGGCCGGGGCGTACCGTCGTGCAGCGACGACAGCGAGGTGCCCGGCGCCCAGTGCACGATCTTCGCCGGCTCGCGCTCCCACAGGCGCAGCGGCAGCTGCTGGCTGCCGCCGACGATGCCGCGGTGGTGGTCGTCGGCCTCGGTGTAGACGACCCGCAGGATCTCCAGGATGGAGTTGGGGAAGTCGGTGTCCCAGCCGCCGGTGCCGAAGCCGACCTGGCCGAAGATCTCCCGGTGGCGGAAGGACTTGAAGGCCGTCGAGTCGCAGAGGTAGCCGTAGAAGGTCTGGTTGTCGAGCTTCTCGACGAGCCGGGACCAGATCTCGCGGATGCGCGGGACATCGCGCTCGCGGATCGCCTGGTTCATGTCGGAGAAGTCCGCGCCCTCTTCCAGGCAGGCGTTCCAGGCGTCCATGACCTGGTGGTAGACCTCGGGAAGGTCCTCGACGGTACGGGCGTAGTGCGACTCGCCCTTGAGGTCGACGACGGTCGACGGGGTGTCCGCGGCCAGCGGGTTGGGGAACGGCGTGGTTTCCAGGCCCACCAGGTCGATGTAGTGCTGGAGCGCCGTCGAGGACGGCGGGAAGCGCATCGCGCCCATCTCGGCGGTCAGGCCCGCGGCATCGGCCGGGGTGCCCTCGAAGCCGACGGTCCGCAGCCGGCCGCCTATTCGGTCCGCCTCGTAGACGACGGGCTTGAGGCCCATCTTCATCAGCTCGTAGGCGGTGACGATGCCGGAGAGGCCGCCGCCGATGACCGCGACCTCCTTGCCGTGCTCGGTCGCGGGGATCTGGCCGAGGCCCGCCGGGTGGGCGAGGAAGTCGTCGTAGGCGTACGGGAAGTCCGGGCCGAACATGGTGATCGGCGGCTGGGCATCCGCGTGGTGGGCGGCGGTGGGCACCGTGGACGTCATCGGGGACGAGCTCCTTGCAGACAGGGCACAGCAGGCAGGGCAGCGCAGGCCGGGTGGGCCGGCCTGCGGCGGATCGGTGGGGGCGGGGGGTCAGGTCACGTCAGCGGGCCGTACAGCTCCGGCCGGCGGTCGTGCAGATACGGGTTGTCCGCGCGGGACTGCTTCAGGAAGGCGGCGTCGACCTCGGCCCGGACCAGCTGCTCGGTGCGGCCGGCGCGGGTGCGGACCACACCGTCCGGGCCGGCCAGGCAGCTGAGGCCGACGAACTCGAACTCGCCCTCCGCGCCGACCCGGTTGACGTACGCGACGTACATCTGGTTCTCGAAGGCGCGGACCGGGATGACGGACTCGGCGACGAACTGGAAGGGGTGCATCTGCGCGGTGGGCACCAGCAGCAGATCGGTGCCGGCCAGCGCATGCGCCCGGACGTTCTCCGGGAACTCCACGTCGTAGCAGATCAACAGACCGACCCGGAGGCCGGCCAGCTCGGCCTGGACGACGGTCCGCTCGCCCGGGGTGAACCATTCGTGCTCGAAGCAGCCGAAGAGATGGGTCTTGCGGTAGTTCGCGAGGCGCTCGCCCGAGGGGCCGATGAGCTGCGCGGAGTTGTACACGGCGGCGCTGTCGGGCTCGTCGTGCGCGGCGCGCTCGGGGTAGCCGTAGAGCACCGCGATGCCGTGCTCGGCGGCGATCTTCCCGATGGCCTGCGCGCTGTCGCCGTCGGCGGTCTCCGCGAGGCGGTGCACGTCGCCGCCGATGGCATAGCCGGTGAGGAAGAGCTCGGGGCAGGCGAGCAGTCCGGCGCCGGTGGCCGCCGCCGAGCGGGCCGCGTCCTCGATCACCCGCAGATTGTGTGCGACATCGCCGGGCCGGCCCGAACTCTGGAGCAGGGCGGTGTGCAGCGACGTCATGGGACCCCTCGGCGAGACGGTGCGGGCGGACGCATTGACGGTACGGGCCGCCGGTGATCCGGGACAAGGCGCCACCGTTGCGCGCCGATGGACGATTCGTTGCGCGTTCAAGGGGCTGTGCGGTGATTCGTTGCGCCGGCGCCGGGGCGGCTCGGGCGGGGCACCGGGGCTGCTCGGCGGCCGCTCCCCGGAGGGTGGATACCAGCCTGGTCAGCGCCCGGGTCAGGTTGCTCGTGCGCACCCGGGGTCAGGTTGGCGGTCATCCGGTCGAGGACGGTCACGGTGCGGAGGTAGTCGTCGTCGGTCAGCCCGCGCATCAGGCGGGCGCGGCCGGCCTCGACCAGGCTCGCGACCTCGGCATGGGTCCGTCGGCCGGCCTCGGTGAGCGTGAGGGTGTCAGCGTCGGCGGCGAGCAGGCCATGCGTGATCAGCACGCCGGCGACCTCGTCGAGGGTGCGCGCTCCGGGCTCCCAGAAGGGCCGCAGCAGCCGGCTCAGCGCCGGCCGGGTGAGCGGTCCCTGGAGCGCCAGGCTGTTGAGCACCTGCCAGTCACGGCGGGTCAGTTCATACGCGGACAGGGTGCGGGCGAAGTCCTCGGTGATCAGGGCGTCAAGGGCCTTGAGGTAGTAGCCGATGGGTTTCAGCGGGGTGGTCATGACGGCTTCCTCGGAAAGGCTGGCGAGAGCGGGCTGCCGCTCCGGCGAGAGCGGGCCCCAGGGCAAGTGCATGCACAATGACAAGTACTTGTCTCTGAGTATCCTTCTGCCCGGGTCGAGGGACAAGACATTTACGGCGAGGAGCGGGAGGGGGGGCCGGGTGCGATGAGCGAGAGGGAGTGCGTACCGATGCGCAAGGCAGAGCAGGACAAAACGGATGCCGACGCGGACGTTGTGGCGATCGAGCGCGCCATGGTGGCCCTGCGCCGGAGCGCCGCCCGCCGCACGCTGGCCCGGCAGGCGGCGCGGGAAGGCGGGCGGCCGGTGCCGGAGGGCGCCGCGTTCGAGGTGCTGGATGTCGTGGAGGCCGCCGGGGAGCGCGGGGAGCGGGCGGGGGTACGGGAGGTGGCGGACGCCCTGCGGGTGGACCAGCCGCGGGCGAGCAAGCTGGTGGCGGCCGCCGTACAGGCCGGACATCTGCGCCGCGAGGCCGACCAGGCGGACGGGCGGCGCACCCTGCTGGCCGTGACGGCGGACGGACGGGAGCTGCTGGAGGCCGCGCATGCCTTCCGCCGCTCCGTGGTGGCGCGGGTGACCCGGGACTGGCCGGCCGCCGAACGCACCGCGTTCGCCCGGCTGTTCACCCGCTTCATGGACGATTTCGGCTCGGTGAACGGGCCCTCCGGGGAGGACTGACCGGCGGCGGGCCACGGCGCCGCGCGGGTCAGCCCTCGTCGGGCGGCACGTCCCGCAGGCTCTCCTGCACCGTCTCCCGCACCACCCCGCGCAGCCAGCGGTGTCCCGCGTCGGCCTCCTGGCGCGGGTGCCAGGCCATCTCCATGGTCATCGGCGGCAGTTCGAGCGGGATCGGCAGCGTGCGCAGTCCCAGACCGCGGACCGTCGCCATGCCGGCCCGCTCGCCGGTCAGCCCCACCGCGTCGCTGTCGCGGACCATCATCAGCGACGCGGCGAAGGTCGGGACGGTGGCGATCACCTTGCGCCGCAGTCCGCGGGCCGCGAGCGCCGCGTCGACCGGCCCGGTCAGCCGGCCGCGGCGGGAGAAAATGAGGTGTGACGCGTCGGCGAAGCGGCGCGCGGTGAGTTTCCCGGTGGTCAGCGGGTGGCCCTCGCGCACCACCGCGACACTGCGGTCGACGAACAGCTCCTCCCTGCGGATCTCCGGCTCACGGCTGTCGATGACACCGAGCTCCAGGTCCGCGGCGCCGTCCCGCAGCAGCGGCACATCGATATGGCTCTCGCCGATGAAGCGCAGCACGACCTGCGGCGCCTCCTCGGCGACGCGGGCGACCAGGCGCGGCCCGAGGGAGGTGACGAAGAGGTCGTTGGCGTTGATGGTGAACACCCGGGCCAGCTGGGCCGGGTCGGCCGGCGCGGTCGGGGCCAGGATGTTGTGTGTGGCCTCCACCAGCCGGCGCACCTCGGCCCTGATTTCCAGGGCGCGTGGGGTGGGCACCATATGGCGGCCGGCGCGTACCAGGACGGGGTCGCCGATCGTGCGGCGGATGCGGCCGAGGGCGCGGCTCATGGCCGGTCCGGAGAGCCCGAGCCGGTCGGCGGCCGCGGTCACACTCTGCTCTTCGAGCAGGGCGTCCAGCGCCGTCAGCAGATTGAGGTCGATGTTTGCGTTTCGCGCAATCATGGAGTGCACCCCTTGCATTTGAGGTCAACTGAACGGGACCTTAGCGTCCCGGTCATGACCTCCACCGTTTCCCCTCCGGACTCCCCTCCCGCGTCCGCCGGCCCCCTGGCCCGACGGCGCTCGGTGACGGCCGCGATGTGCGCCTGTGTGCTGGTGGCGCAGTCGCTGGTGGCCGCGATGAACCTGGCGATACCCAAGATCGCCGCAAGCGCTCTGCACCCCTCCCCCGCCCAGCTGTTGTGGATCGTCGACACCTACGTGCTGGTCTTCGCGGGGCTGTTGATCCCGGCCGGCGCGCTCGGCGACCGGATGGGCCGCAAGGGGGTGCTGCTCACCGGGCTCGGTGTGTTCGCCGCGGGCGCGCTGCTGTGCGCGCCCGCGACCACGCTGCCGGTGCTGCTGGCGGGCCGGGCCCTCTCGGGCGCGGGCGCCGCGCTCCTGGTCCCCGCGACCATGTCCGTACTCCTGCACGCCGCGCCGCCCGACCGCCGGGCCGGGGCCGTCGCCGCCTGGAGCACGGCGGTCGGTATCGGCGGGCTGGCGGGCAATGCCGGCGGCGCGCTGATCCTGCAATTCCTGCCGTGGCAGGGGCTGTTCTGGGCGTATGTGCCCCTCGCCCTGGCCCTGTCGGCCTGGGTGGCGAGGGTCGCGCCCCGGGTCCCCCGGCAGACCGCGACGCTCGATCTGCCGGGCTCGGCGCTGCTGGTCCTCGGGGCGGCAGCGCTGCTCTTCGGCATCATCGAGGGCCCGGGGCGCGGCTGGACCTCGGCCACGGTGACCGGCGCGTTCGCCCTGGCGCTGGTGGTGTTCGCGCTGTTCGTCCGGCACGGGCTGCGGGCCGCGCACCCGGTGCTGGATCCCGGGCTGTTCCGGCTGCCGCGGCTGCTCGCCGGGAGCCTCGGTATCGCCGTCACCTTCTTCGGGATGTTCGCGCTCTTCTACGTCAACGCCCAGTTCCTTCAGTACGTGAAGGCGTACTCGCCCCTCCAGACGGGCTGCGCCATCGCGCCCCTCGCCCTCGGGATGATGGCGGTGACGAAGTACGGCATGCGCTGGGCGCAGCGGGCCGGCGAGGCCAGGACGGTCGGTGCGGGGCTGGCGCTGATCGCGGCCGGTCTGCTGCTGCTCGCCACCGCGGACGCCCGCACCCCCTACCTCTGCTACCTGGCGTTCCTGCTGGTGATGGCGGCCGGTGCGGGGCTGGCGATGCCCACGCTGTCGCATGCGATCGTGGCGTCCGTACCGGCCCACCGCTCCGGGATGGGGTCGGGACTCCAGGGCGCGGCGCGGGAGTTGGGCGCGGCACTGGGTATCGCCGTGGTGGGCACCGTGCTGTCCGTGCGCTTCGCCGCGGGGACCGGGTACGGCGCCACGACGGTCACCGCGTTCGCCGACGCCACGGCGCTGGGCTACCGGATCGCGGCGGGGGTGGTGCTGGTGGTGGGATGTGCCGTGGTGTGGGGTCTGCGGGCCGGGGCCCGGGCCGGACGCGGCGGGTCCTGAGCGGGGGGCTAGCCCGGCGCTCCGGAGCTGTAGCGCCGCAGCAGCGGGGAGAGCACCAGCACGGACTTCGTCCGCTCCACGAACGGCTCGCCCGCGATCCGCTCCAGCACCCGCTCGAAGTGCCGCATGTCGGCGGCGAAGACCTGGACGACGGCGTCCGCCTCACCGGTGACGGTGGAGGCGGACGCCACTTCCGGGTAGCGCGACAGGCCGCGGTGGATCGCCTCGGGCGAGGTGTTGCGGCGGCAGTAGATCTCGATGAACCCCTCGGTCTCCCAGCCGAGCGCGGCCGGATCGACCCGTACGGTGAATCCGGTGATCGCGCCGTCCGCCCGCAGCCGGTCCACCCGGCGTTTGACGGCCGGTGCGGACAGCCCGACCTCCTGGCCGATGTCGGCATAGCTGCGGCGGGCGTCCTCGGCGAGGGCGTGGACGATGCGTTCGTCGAGATCGTTCAGTCGCACTGCGGGTGGATCACTTCTCTGCGGTGGCCAATCGGGAGCGGCGCATGCCGTATCCGAAGTAGACCACAAGGCCCACGGCCATCCAGACACCGAAGACCACCCAGGTCACGGCGCCGAGGCTGCCCATCATGTAAACGCACAGCACGAAACCGATCGCCGGGAAGAGCGGCGAGAGCGGGGTGCGGAAGCTGCGGGGCATGTCGGGCCGGGTGCGGCGCAGCACGATCACCGCGACATTGACCAGCGCGAAGGCGAACAGGGTGCCGATGCTGGTGGCGTCGGCCAGCTCGCCCAGCGGCACCGCCGCGGCGAGCACCCCGCAGAACAGCGAGACGATGATGGTGTTGGCACGCGGCGCACCGCTCTTCGGGTGCACCTTGGAGAACACCTTCGGCACCAGCCCGTCCCGGGACATCGCGAAGAGGATGCGGGTCTGGCCGTAGAGCACGGTCAGCACGACGCTGGCGATGGCGATGACCGCGCCGAAGGCGAGCAGCACGGCCCACCAGCTCTGTCCGGTGACCGCCTTCATGATCCCGGCCAGCGCGGCTTCCGAGCCCTCGAACTTCTGCCAGGGCATCGCGCCCACGGCGATCGCGGCGACCAGGCAGTACAGCGCCGTGACGATCACCAGCGAGAGCATGATCGCGCGCGGCAGGTCACGCTGCGGGTCCTTGGCCTCCTCACCGGCCGTGGAGGCGGCGTCGAAGCCGATGTACGAGAAGAACAGGGTCGCGCCCGCGGCGCTGACGCCCGCCATGCCCATCGGCATGAAGTTCGCGTAGTTGCCGGACCGCACGCCCTGGACGGCGACACCGCAGAACAGCAGCAGCGCGGCGATCTTGACGACGACCATGATCGTGTTGGCGCGGGCGCTCTCCTTGGCGCCGCCCAGCAGGAACACCATCGCGAGCAGCACGACCAGCAGGGCCGGCAGGTTGAACACGCCGCCGTCACCGGGCGGCTGGGACAGCGCGTCCGGGATGGTGAAGCCGAAGACGCCGCTGAGCAGCTCGTTCAGATACTGGCCCCAGCCCACGGCGACGGCCGCGACCGAGACGCCGTACTCCAGGATCAGGCACCAGCCGCAGACCCAGGCGACCAGCTCACCGAGGGTGGCGTAGGCGTAGGAGTACGACGATCCGGAGACCGGGATGCTGCCGGCCAGCTCCGCGTAGGACAGTGCGGAGAACAGGGCGGTGACCCCGGCGATCACGAAGGCGAGGATGACCGCAGGACCGGCGTCCGGGACGGCCTCGCCGAGGACCACGAAGATGCCGGTGCCGAGCGTGGCCCCGATGCTGATCATGGTCAGCTGCCACATGCCCATCGAGCGGCGGAGCGTTCCCCCCTCCCCCTTGCCGCCCTCGGCGACCAGCCGCTCGACGGGCTTGCGCCGCATCAGCCGAGTGGCCAGGCCTCCTGACGAGGGGGGCCGGGGGTCGCTGGCCCCTGCGGGCGGGGCTGCGCCGTGCTCCAACACTGGGGTGGCTCCTTTATCGCTGCCGATCACATGACGGGTACGGATGACGGCGACCGGCAGCGGTCGGTACAGGGCATGCCGGAGCACACCGCAGCAGGAGACCGCCGAGCAGACGGTCTCCGCCACTCCACGTACAGCGCTTGACCTTACGGCCCGCCGCTGACCTGCCGTAATGCAGGTTCCTTGCGCAACAGTGCACGATCGTTGCGCACCGGCGCGGCGGGCGGTCGTTCGTTGCGCGCCAGGTTCCGATCGTACGGGTTCCCCCGCGTGGCACCGACCGGGACCCCGGGTTCCACTTGCGCGAACGGCCCCGCACCGAGTCGGTGCGGGGCCGTTGAGCGGCGGTGACGACGGCCGATGAGCGGCCGTGTGCGCGTCAGTTCCAGCTGTCGTGCAGCGGCTTCCCCTCGGCGTAGCCGGCGGCGCTCTGCACACCGACCACGGCCTTCTCGGCGAACTCGGCCAGGGAGGCCGCGCCCGCGTAGGTGCACGAGCTGCGGACGCCCGCGATGATCGAGTCGATCAGGTCCTCGACGCCGGGACGCGCCTGGTCGATGAACATCCGCGACGTGGAGATGCCCTCCTCGAAGAGCCCCTTGCGGGCCCGGTCGTAGGCGGACTCGTCGCTCGTACGGTTGCGCACCGCACGGGCCGAGGCCATCCCGAAGCTCTCCTTGTACGGCCGGCCGTCGGCGGTGTGCTGGAGATCACCGGGCGATTCGAGGGTGCCGGCGAACCAGGAGCCGATCATGACGTTGGACGCGCCCGCGGCCAGCGCCATCGCGACATCGCGCGGGTGCCGGATACCGCCGTCGGCCCAGACGTGCTTGCCGAACTTCTTGGCCTCGGCGGCGCACTCCAGCACCGCGGAGAACTGCGGCCGGCCGACACCGGTCATCATCCGGGTGGTGCACATCGCGCCCGGTCCGACACCGACCTTGATGATGTCCGCGCCGGCGTCGATCAGATCGCGGACGCCCTCGGCGGAGACGATGTTGCCCGCCACGATCGGGACCTGCGGGTCCAGCGCCCGGACCGCCTTGATCGCGCTGATCATCGACTCCTGGTGACCGTGCGCGGTGTCCACGACGAGGGTGTCCACACCGGCCGCCAGCAGGGCCTTGGCCCGGCCGGCCACATCGCCGTTGATGCCGACGGCGGCCGCGATCCGCAGCTTCCCGTCGGCGTCGGTGGCGGGGGTGTACAGGGTGGCGCGGAGCGCGCCCTTGCGGGTGAGGATGCCGATCAGCATGCCGTCCGCGTCGACCGCGGGCGCGAGCTTGCGGTTGGCGGCGTCGAGACGGTTGAAGGCGTCCCGCGGGTCGATGTCCGCGTCCAGGACCAGCAGGTCCCTGGACATGACCTCGGCCACCTGGGTGAAGCGGTCCACCCCGGCCAGGTCGTGCTCGGTGACGACGCCGACCGGGCGGCCGCCCTCGACGACGATGCCCGCGCCGTGCGCCCGCTTGGGCAGCAGCGCCAGGGCGTCCGCCACGGTCGCGACGGGGGACAGCACGATCGGCGTGTCCAGTACCAGATGACGGCGCTTGATCCAGGTCACGACGTCGGTGACGACATCGAGCGGGATGTCCTGCGGAATCACGACCAGGCCACCGCGGCGGGCCACGGTCTCGGCCATCCGGCGGCCGGCGATCGCCGTCATGTTGGCGACCACGAGCGGGATGGTGGTCCCGGTCCCGTCGTGCGAGGACAGGTCCACGCCCTGGCGGGAGCCGACGGCGGAGCGGCCGGGCACCATGAACACATCGTCGTAGGTCAGGTCGTAGGGCACCGAAGAACTCTCTTCGAGCGCGCCGTTCTTCGGGTTCAGGAATCGCATATGGCCAGGATACGGGCCCTGACCAGGGGTCATATGATTGTCCGAGCGTCTTGTCGGGCGTGTGTGCGATCCCCCAAGCCGCCTCGCGGCGCCCGGTGCGTCCCTGCGGCGCGGGGATGCTCCGCGCGGGCGGCCGGCCGCATGACATCGTGGCTGGTCGGGCCGCCGCGGCCGCCGCTACGCGCCCTGCCGGGCCCGCCCCCTGGCCATGATCACGGCCAGTCCGGCGTCCGTGTCACGCCAGTAACCCACCGCATCCGCCAGCACCCCCTCGACGATGCTCCACTCGTCGGGCGCCGCGGCCGCGTACCCCTGCCAGCCCGTCACCACGAGCAGCCGGCCGCGGTCGGCCGGGCACCAGGACAGATCGGTGAGGCAGTCGGCGAGCGCGTCCCAGTTGCGGCCGAACCACTCCGGCAGCCGCAGCGCGCGGGCACACCGCTCCATGAAGGCCGCCTTGTCCGCGACCCCGTCGAGATCCAGGGATGAAGCGGTCCAGCCGGCGTCCCGGGCGGCGGCCAGCGCGTCCGCCACCGCGCGCTCCGCGGGCCAGGGCAGCACCCCCGGGGGAGTGCTGCCGTCGAGCACCGCGGCGAGCGGCCGGGGTACGGGAGCCGTCATCGGAGCACCGCCTTGAAGGACCGGTAGTGATCTTCGGTGTAGTACGTCTCCTGGCTCCGGCCGGTGACCAGCCGGCGGGCGCCGCGGTCCGGTGCGCCCGGCGTGGGAACGGTGTACTCGTGGTAGTAGCCACGCGGCTGACGGGGCAGCAGTCGCTCCCGGTTGCCGAAGACCGTGCCGTCCTGGGCGTACGGGAAGGGGCCACCGGCGTCGATGAGGCGCAGGGTGTCCCGTGCCTGGGAGGGCAGCTCGCCGACCGGCACGACCGGCATGCCCTGCGACCGGTCCGGTACGCCGGAAGCGCGGGGCGTACCGTCCACGGCCGTGGCGGTGGACCGCGGCACCACCGGTGAACTCCCGTTGACGCCACCGTCCGTGGAGCACCCGGTCAGCACCAGGAGCAGCCCGGCGAGCAGCGCGCCGACGACGACGGCCGCGCGGCGCGGGGAGGAGCGGATCACCATGCGCCGATGCTGTCACAGGGCCGCGCAGGCTGCTCGTCGATGACCGCGCCCCGGGTGCCCGCCGGGGGCCGCGGTCCCGGGCTCACGCGGGCCGCCCCGCGCGGCCTCCGGCTCCGGCCCGGCGTACGTCACGCACCGGGTCCGGCTCCGGGTCCGGCTCCGGCTCCGGCTCCGGCTTACGTCATGCCCCGTCAGGGTCCGCCCGGTCCAGTGCGGGGCGCGGCCCCGGGCCGGTCTCCAGCAGCAGATGGTCGGCGGCGGCGGTGTCCGTGACCAGGCTCGTCACCAGCCCGGAGCGCAGCACCGCACCGATCGCGGCGGCCTTGCGCCGGCCGCCCGCGATGGCGACGACCTCCGGGATACGGCGCAGCCGGTCCGCCTCGACCGTGATGCACCGCTCGCCGAGGTCCCGGCCGATCCGCCGCCCCTCGGCGTCGAAGAGGTGAGCCGACATCTCGGCGGCGGCACCCAGCGAGGCGTAGTGCTCCCGCTCCTGGTCCGTCAGCATGTCGTAGACGGTCGAGACGCCCGGCTCCCAGGAGCCGATGGAGACACAGGCGACGGTGACCTTGTCGAAGTAGTCGAACGCGCGGGCGATGCCGGTCTGGCGGCGCAGCGCCTCGGCCGTCGCCGAGTCGGGCAGCAGCATCGGCGCGTAGATCGGGTGCGCCTCGCCACCGGCGACATCGGCCGCGCGGCGCACCGCCTCGACGGAGCCGCGGTCGGCGGTCCCCGCGTCGTAGACACCGGTCAACTGCACGACGGTGCACGGCGGGAGGCGGTGCAGCGCGGCGGCCATGTGAATGGTCGACCGGCCCCAGGCCAGCCCCAGCACATCGCCCTCGGCGACCAGCTCGCCCAGCAGGTCGGCCGCGACCTCGCCGAGGTTCTCCGGGTCGGCGGCGTCCTCCGGCGGGGTCTGGCCGCCGAAGGCGGGGGGAGCGTCGGCGGGCGACTCGACGACGACCGCGTGCCGCAGGCCGTAGCGGGCCCGCAGGGCGTCGGAGCGCTCGGCGTCCAGCTCGGAGGGCACCCGGATCTCGATCCGTACGAGATCACGCTCCAGCGCCGTCTCCAGCACCCGCGCGACCTTGAACCGGCTGACGCCGAATTCCTCCGCGATCTGAATCTTCGACTTGCCCTCAAGATAGAAACGGCGGGCCATGGCCGCGGCCTGCACCAGCTCGGCAGGGCCCATTCCGGACTGTGGGCGGCTGGCTACCACGAAATTCTCCCCTTTTGCGCATCTGATCGAGTCTTTGCTCATCCTTTCAGAAACCCGGCGGCAACGGGGACCATCAGCGCCCCGACCCTCATGAACGCTCGGTGGCGCCACGCACAAGGGGCGGCGCGGCCGCGCCACGAGGAGATTCCCGTGGCCGGAATGGGCCGGGCCGCCCGCGTCCCCGCTCCGGAACTCAGTGCGCGCAGCCCCAGCCCGCCGCCGCGGTCGCCGTCTCGGCCTTCTCGCGCAGGTCCCGGACCGCCTTCGCCGGATCGTCCGCGCCGTACACCGCGGAGCCCGCGACGAACACATCAGCGCCCGCCTCCGCGCACCGCTCGATGGTGGCCGCCGAGACGCCACCGTCCACCTGAAGCGCCAGCTGAAGGCCGTGCCGGGAGATCAGCTCACGGGTACGGCGGATCTTCGGCAGCATGATGTCCAGGAAGGCCTGGCCGCCGAAGCCGGGCTCCACGGTCATGATCAGCAGCATGTCGAGCTCGGGCAGCAGATCCTCGTACGGCTCGATCGGCGTGGCCGGCTTCAGCGCCATCGACGCCCGCGCCCCCTTGGCCCGGATCTCCCGCGCCAGCCGCACCGGCGCGGCCGCCGCCTCCACATGGAAGGTCACGGAACCGGCCCCGGCCTCGATGTACTGGGGCGCCCAGCGGTCCGGGTCCTCGATCATCAGATGCAGATCGAGCGGGGTGTCCGTCGCCTTGCTCAGCGACTCGACCACCGGCACACCAAGGGTCAGGTTCGGCACGAAGTGGTTGTCCATGACGTCGACGTGCAGCCAGTCGGCGCCCTCCACCGCCTTCGCCTCCTCGGCGAGCCGAGCGAAGTCCGCGGACAGAATGCTGGGGTTGATCAAGGCCATGCCCCCAGTATGGCGTGCGGTCCGGGGGGCCAGGGAGGCGGGACGGCCGTCCCTCAAGCCACCCGGCGCAGCAGGGCCAGGTACATCGCGTCCGTGCCGTGCAGATGGGGCCACAGTTGGACGTCCGGGCCGTCGCCGAGGGCCGGGACGCCGGGCATCAGGGGGCGGGCGTCGATCCATTCCGTCTCGAACGGTTCGCCGCCCCGGCCCTTGAGGACGTCGTCCACCACGGCGCGGGTCTCGGCCGGATGCGGTGAGCAGGTCGCGTAGCCGACGACGCCGCCGATCCGGACCGCCGCGAGCGCCTGCCGCAGCAGCTCGCGCTGGAGGGGGGCGAAGCCGTCCAGGTCCTCGGGGCGGCGGCGCCAGCGGGCCTCCGGGCGGCGGCGCAGCGCGCCCAGGCCGGTGCACGGCACGTCCACCAGGACCCGGTCGAAGGCGCCGGGCCGCCAGGCGGGGCGGGTGCCGTCGGCCGCGATGACCGCGTACGGGCCGGGGTTGCCCTCCAGCGCCCGGGCCACCAGACGGGCGCGGTGCGGCTGCTTCTCCGACGCCAGCAGGGCGGCGCCACGCTCCGCGGCGAGCGC
Source organism: Streptomyces lydicamycinicus (assembly GCF_000829715.2). Lineage (NCBI taxonomy): Bacteria > Bacillati > Actinomycetota > Actinomycetes > Kitasatosporales > Streptomycetaceae > Streptomyces > Streptomyces lydicamycinicus. Next base: position 52,100 of record NZ_BBNO01000006.1, read on the forward strand.
CGCCAGCAGCGCCGCCTTGCCGCCGGGGCCGGCGCAGCCGTCGAGCCAGGCACGGTCGGGGCCCTCGACGGGCGCGTTCGCCAGCGCCAGGGCGACGAGCTGGCTGCCCTCGTCCTGCACCCCGGCACGCCCCTCGCGCACCGGGTCCAGCGCGCCCGGCTCACCGCCCTCCGCGAGCCGCACCGCGTACGGGGACCAGCGCCCGGGGAGCGCGCTCTCCTCGCCGGCCACGGTCAGCAGTTCCTCGGCGGTGCTCCGGCCGGGCCGGGCGACCAGGGTCACCTCGGGGCGCTCGTTGTCCGCCTCCAGCAGGTCCTCGATGCCGGCCCGGCCGCCGCCGAGCGCGTCCCACAGGGCCGAGACGATCCAGCGGGGGTGTGCGTGCACGAGGCCGAGGTGGTCCTCGGGGTCCTTGTCGTACTCCGGGGCGACCCGCTCCAGCCAGCCGTCCAGGTCATGGGCCGCGACCTTGCGCAACACCGCGTTGACGAACTTCGCCCGGCCGTCGCCGAGCACCACCCGCGCCAGTTCGACGCTGGCGCTGACCGCGGCGTGGCTGGGGATACGGGTGCCGAGCAGTTGGTGCGCGCCGAGCGTCAGCACGTCCAGGACCGGTGGGTCCACCTCGCGCAGCGGCCGGTCCACGCACTGCGCGATGATCGCGTCGTACGTGCCCTGCCACCGCAGCGAGCCGTACACCAGCTCCGTCGCCAGCGCCGCGTCCCGGGCGTCGAAGTCACCGCCCTCACGCGCCTTGCGCAGCAGGGGCGGCAGGACCAGATTCGCGTAGGCGTCGCGCTCGTCGACGGCCCGCAGCGCCTCGAACGCGAGGATCCTGACCGGGTCCTTCTGCGGACGGCGATAGGGCTTGCTGGGGCGACGGCCTGGCTGCTGACTCACAGAAAAGGTGCTCCGGATACGGGAAGAAGGATCCCTCCCAGCCTACGCGGACCCGGTGGCGGCGTCCCCGGGGGAGGGATGGGGGTGCAGTGGGCGGCACGGCGGCCGCCCCTCGGGAATACCGGCCCGCCCCCGTCACGTTGTGGGCCCGTAGGGGGCGCTTGCACCCCCTACGGGATGTGTTCGCCCGCCCCCTAAGGCCTGTCCCCCAGCCGCTCCCCGCCCTCGATGCGCACCCCGCGCGCCCAGTCGGCGGCCTTCATCGGCTTCTTGCCCTGCGGCTGGACCCAGATGAGTTCCACGGGGTGGCTGCCCGTGCCGACGTGCACCGCCTTCTTGGTGACGGCGAGTTCGCCCGGCGCCAGGCCCAACTCCGCGTGGTCCGCGGCGGAGACGGCCGACATCAGCTTGAGGCGCTCACCGCGGAAGACCGTCCAGGCGCCGGGCGCGGGCGCGCAGCCGCGGATCACCCGGTCGACCCGCAGTGCGGGCGCCGCCCAGTCCACCTTGGCGTCCTCGACCTCGATCTTGGGGGCGAGCGTGACGCCCTCGGCCGGCTGCGGCACCGCCTGGAGCGTGCCGTCCTCGATGCCGTCCATCGTCGCCACCAGCAGCCCGGAACCGGCGAACGCCAGCCGGGTCAGCAGATCGCCGCTGGTGTCCGTCGGCCGGACCTCCTCGGTGAGCACCCCGAAGACCGGGCCGGAGTCCAGGCCGGTCTCGATCTGGAAGGTCGAGGCGCCGGTCACCTCGTCCCCCGCCAGCACCGCATGCTGCACGGGCGCCGCGCCCCGCCAGGCGGGCAGCAGCGAGAAGTGCAGATTGACCCACCCCTTGGCGGGAATGTCGAGCGCGGCCTTCGGGAGCAGCGCACCGTAGGCGACCACCGGGCAGCAGTCCGGCGCGATCTCCCGCAGCCGGGCCAGAAAGTCCTCGTCGCGTGGCTTGGCGGGCTTGAGCACCTCGATGCCCGCCTCCTCCGCCCGCTCCGCGACGGGGCTGGCGACCAGCTTCCGGCCGCGTCCGGCGGGGGCGTCGGGCCGGGTCACCACGGCCACGACCTCGTGCCGGTCCGAGGCGATCAGGGCATCGAGGGCGGGTACGGCGACCTCGGGGGTGCCGGCGAAGACAAGCCTCATGGGTGGCGAACTACCTCTCACACGCAGCGGAACGACGCACCAGTCTATGGGTCCAGCAGGAGGCCATGGGCGGTGGTTCGAGGGGGCGTACACGATTTCCCGCGCCTTGTAGGAAAGCTCGTACGCCCCCATACCGTGACCAGAGCCGCTGCTGTCGCGTTGGTCAAACAGCATTGACCCGGGCCGGGCCGCTCTGGCGGCCCGCTCGTATCACTTCCTTCCTATTTCACGCCGGTTCGAGAGGCTTGCTCATGGCCGACCACGCAACCCACGACGCCCAGGCGCGCGCCAGCCTGCATCTCCTGGTGCGGGACATCGAGCGGGTGCGCCGGCAGGTGGACGCACTGCGCACGCTGACCGCTCAGCTCGGCAACGTCTACCGGCCTCGGCGCACGGGCCCTTCCGCGGGCTTCGTCGTCTACGGACGCGCGCCCGCTCCGACGGTGCGCCTCGCCCAGGAACTGCGGGACAGCATCGAAACCCTCGTCACGGCCGCGGTCGACTTCGACCGTTCGCTGGGATTCTCGTGGGACGCGGTGGGTTCGGCGCTCGGCGTCACCAAACAGGCGGTACACCGTCGTTACGGTGCCCGCAGAGCCGCGGCCCAGCCCGCCGCGGAGGCCAACGGCGCCGAGCCGACGGTGCGTTCGCCCGAGTCCACCGCGACCCGTGCGGTGACCGTGGCCGCGGGGCTGCCCGGCGCGCCGTCCGTCCCGGCCGCCCGGTCCATGCCCGCCCAGCCCTCCGCGGCCGCCCGCGACGAACCGGCCCGGCCGGGCGCCTTCCCCGGCCCCCGCAACGGCTGAACCACCCGCGACACCGGGCGCCTTCGCCCCCACGCCGCTCGCCAACGCCCCGGGACGCCGCCCTCGGTCCCGGGGCGGCGCCATGTCCGGGGTGGGGGCTTACGACGGCTCACCCAGGCGGACGCTCACCCCAGGTCGGGTGGATCGATCCGGACCCGTACGGCCTCCCCCTCCCGCTTGACCAACCGGGCCGCGCGGGCGGCCTTGAGCGCGGCGGCGAGGGCCGCACCCTGACCGGGGCGGACCCGGACCAACGCACGCTCCCACTGCTCGCCCGGCGGCGGGTCACCCGGCCGGCGCGGGCGGGCGGGGTCCGGCACCGGAAGCGGTACGGGGCCCAACACCTCGGCGCCCGCAGGGAGTTCGGCGGAGTTCAACAGCTCGGTGACATCCTCGACGCGGCCCGCCACGGAGGCCATCCGCGACACCGGCGGGAAACCCAGCTCGGCCCGCTCGGCCAGCTCACGGACCGCATGGCCGACGGGATCCCAGCGCACCAGCGCCTGCACCGGCCGCAGTGTCGGCTCCGCGATCACCGCGACCGTGCCGCCCGCCGCCTGGCCGCGGACCAGCGCGGCGGCACCCAGCCAGCGGCGCAGCGCCTCCTCCCCCGCCCGCAGGTCCGGCCGCCCCAGCAGCGCCCAGCCGTCCAGCAGCAGCGCGGCCGCATACCCGTCGCCCTCGGCCACCGGCTCCGCGCCCGGGGTGCTCACCACCAGAGCGGGGACACCGGGCACCGTGGCCAGCACATGGTCCCGCCCCGAGGTCCGCACCGGCACCGCCGGGAACACCCGGCCCAGCTCCTCCGCCGTCCGCCGCGCGCCCACGATCTGCGCCCGCAGCCGCGCGCCGCCGCACTCGGAGCAGTGCCAGTCCGGCTCCGGGCGGCCGCACCACGCGCAGCACAGCTCGCCGGCCTCCCGCGCCTCCAGCGGGCCCGCGCAGGACCGGCAGCGCGCGGGGGTACGGCACCGTTCGCACGCCAGCCGGGGCGCGTATCCCCGGCGCGGGACCTGGATGAGCACCGGTCCGCGCTGAAGGCCCTCCCGCACCACCTGCCAGGCCATCGACGGCAGCCGGGCGGCCCGCGCGGCGGCATCCCGCGCCTCGTCACCGTCGCCGACCGTACGCACCAGCGGCGCCGCGGCCCGCACCTGTTCGCGCTCGGCGGTCAGCGGGCGCGCCCAGCCCGTCTCGACCAGCTGGGCCGCCTCGACCGTGCAGCTCAGCCCGCCCAGCAGAAATCCCGCCCGCTCATGGACCGACCGCTGGATGAGCACCTCACGGGCATGCGGCTGCGGCGCATGCGGATCGCTGTGGCTGGCGTCCCCGTCGTCCCAGAGGGCGACCAGGCCCAGGTCGGCGACCGGCGCGAACATCGCCGCCCGGGTCCCGACCACGGCGCGCACCGCGCCCCGGCTGACCGCCAGCCAGCGGCGATAGCGCTCCTCGGGCCCGGCGTCGGCGGTCAGCAGCACATGCCGACCGGCACCGATCAGCTCGCCGAGCGCCGCGTCCACCCGCGCCGCGGCCCGCCCGTCCGGCACCACCACCAGCGCACCGCGGCCGCCCGCCAGCGCCGCGGCCGCCGCCCGCGCCAGCTCCTGCGGCCAGGTCGCCCCGGGCAGCGCCGTCCACACCGCACGCGGCGCGTCCCCCCGGGTGAGCGCCGCGAGGAATCCGGCGCCGGCGCCGTAGCGCTCCCAACTTCCGGCTTCCGGGGGCGGGTTCGGCGGCAGAGGGGCGGGCGAGGGCTTGGCCTCCGCGCGTGCCCGTCGGGGCGGGACCGCCAGCTGCACCACATCGGCGAGCGTCCCGGCATAGCGGTCCGCGACCGACCGGCACAGTGCCAGCAGCTCGGGCGTCAGCACCCGCTCGGACGACAGCACCTGCGCGATCGGGGCGAGCACCCCCCGGTAGTCGCTCTCCGCGACCCGCTCCACGATGAATCCGCTGACCAGCTTGCCGCCCTCGCGCCGACCGCCCTTCTCCCCCGCCCCGAAGCGCACCCGGACCCGGACCCCGGGCTGTGCCTCGTGATCCATCGCCGCCGGGACCGCATAGTCGAAATACCGGTCGAGGTGCACCAGCCCCTTGTCGACCAGCACCCGCGCCACCGGCAGCTCGGCGGCCAGCTCGGCCCCCCGCCAGGTCCGCGGTCTGGCCCGCTCGGCCTTGGTCTCCCGCACGGCCTCCCGGATGAGGGCCAACTGCTCGCCCGCATCCGCCGCCCCCGCCTCCGGTCGCCCGTTCTCCCTGCTCACAGCATCAGTCTTAGCAGACCGCACGGACAGTGCCCGGCGGGCTGTGGACAACCGACGGCCCCGGACCGCCGAGCGGTCCGGGGCCGTGGTACCTCACACGGGCGCTACGGGACTTACAGCCCCGCGGCCGCCTTCAGCGCCTCCACGCGGTCCGTGCGCTCCCAGGTGAAGTCCTCCAGCTCACGGCCGAAGTGGCCGTAGGCGGCGGTCTCCGCGTAGATGGGACGGAGCAGGTCGAGGTCGCGGATGATGGCCGCCGGGCGGAGGTCGAAGACCTCGCCGATGGCCTGCTCGATCTTGTCGGTGTCGACGGTGGCGGTGCCGAAGGTCTCGACGAAGAGACCGACCGGCTCGGCCTTGCCGATCGCGTAGGCGACCTGGACCTCACAGCGGGCCGCGAGGCCGGCCGCGACGACGTTCTTGGCGACCCAGCGCATCGCGTAGGCGGCCGAGCGGTCGACCTTGGACGGGTCCTTGCCGGAGAAGGCGCCGCCACCGTGGCGGGCCATGCCGCCGTAGGTGTCGATGATGATCTTGCGGCCGGTCAGACCGGCGTCACCCATCGGGCCGCCGATCTCGAAGCGCCCGGTCGGGTTGACCAGCAGACGGTAGCCGTCGGTGTCCAGCTTGATGCCGTCCTCGACCAGCTGGTTGAGGACGTGCTCGACGACGAACTCGCGGATGTCGGGCGCGAGCAGCGAGTCCAGGTCGATGTCGCTGGCGTGCTGCGAAGAAACCACGACGGTGTCGAGGCGGACGGCCTTGTGGCCGTCGTACTCGATGGTGACCTGGGTCTTGCCGTCGGGACGGAGGTAGGGGATGGTCCCGTTCTTGCGGACCTCGGACAGACGGCGGGAGAGCCGGTGCGCGAGGTTGATCGGGAGCGGCATCAGCTCAGGGGTCTCGTCGCAGGCGTAGCCGAACATCAGGCCCTGGTCGCCGGCGCCCTGCCTGTCCAGCTCGTCGTCATCGCCCTCGACGCGGTTCTCGTACGCGGTGTCGACACCCTGGGCGATGTCCGGGGACTGCGCGCCGATGGACACCGAGACGCCGCAGGAAGCGCCGTCGAAGCCCTTCTTGGACGAGTCGTAACCGATGTCCAGGATCTTGTTGCGGACGAGGTTGGGGATGTCGGCGTACGCCTTCGTCGTCACCTCGCCGGCCACATGCACCAGGCCGGTGGTGATCAGCGTCTCCACGGCGACCCGGGACGTCGGGTCTTCCTTGAGGAGAGCGTCGAGGATGGTGTCGCTGATCTGGTCAGCGATCTTGTCGGGGTGGCCCTCGGTGACGGATTCCGAGGTGAACAGGCGGCGGGACACATCGCTCCCTGGGGTTGCAGCGGCTGCTGGCTGATCATTGGCGGACGGGCCGAGAGCTGCGCTCGGCCCGATCCACTCGCCAGTTTATCGGTCGGATGCGGCGTTCGGGCACACGGTCTCGATTTATGGACCCCCCGTGACCTGGGACACCGCGGCTTACGCTAGGACGATCACCTTGAGAATGGTCCGGGTCAAGGGGACATGCCCGATTTTGCAGGGCTGACGGAGTGATTCCGGGGCCGCTTCGGCGCTTCAGCGACGAGTCTCGGCCAGGCGGGGTGCGACCAGGTCCCAGACCGTGTCGGCCAGGGTTTCTTTGGGCCCGTACGGCACCGGGGTCTCGGTTCCGTCGGCCGCGAGGATCACCGCTTCGTTCTCCGCCGAGCCGAAGGCCTTGTGCTCGCCGACCTCATTGACGACGAGCAGGTCACAGCCCTTGCGGGCGAGTTTGGCGCGTCCGTTGGCCAGCACGTCGTCGGTCTCCGCGGCGAAGCCGACCACGAGCTGGCCCGGGTGGGCCCGCTCGGCGGAGAGCTCGGCGAGGATGTCCGGATTTCGCACCAAGGCGATGGGTTCCGGATCCTGGCCCTCGACCTTCTTGATCTTGCCGGAGGCGTAGACGGCGGGACGGAAATCGGCGACGGCGGCGGCCATGACCACCGCGTCGGCATCCGCGGCGGCCTTCACCATCTCCTCACGGAGCCGGTGGGCCGTACCGACGGGGATCACGTCCACACCGGCCGGATCGGGCAGCTCGGTGTTGCCGGCGACCAGGGTGACCCGGGCACCGCGTGCCACCGCCGTACGGGCGAGCGCGTAGCCCTGCTTGCCGGAGGAGCGATTGCCCAGGTAGCGGACGGGATCCAGCGGCTCGCGGGTGCCGCCCGCGCTGATCACGACATGGCGCCCGGCGAGATCCTGCTCGGTCGCCCGGGCGCCACGGGCCAGTACCTGGCGACAGAAGGCGAAGATCTCGACCGGGTCGGGGAAGCGGCCCTTACCGGTGTCGACGCCGGTCAGCCGGCCCACCGCGGGGTCGATCACCAGCGCGCCGCGGCGGCGCAGGGTGGCGACGTTCTCCTGGGTGGCGGGGTTCTCCCACATCTCGGTGTGCATCGCGGGCGCGAAGATCACCGGACAGCGGGCGGTGAGCAGCGTGTTCGTCAGCAGATCGTCGGCGAGGCCGTGCGCGGCCTTGGCCAGCAGGTCGGCGGTGGCGGGCGCGACCACGACGAGATCGGCGGCCTGGCCGATACGGACGTGCGGGACCTCGTGGACGGACTCCCAGACCTCGGTGCCGGCCGGGTTCCCGGACAGCGCCGACCAGGTGGCCTCCCCGACGAAGTGCAGCGCCGAAGCGGTCGGCACCACGCGTACGTCGTGGCCGGACTCGGTCAGCCGCCGCAGCAGTTCGCACGCCTTGTACGCGGCGATCCCGCCGCTGACCCCCAGGACGACCCTGGGCCGCTCCCGCTCCCGCTTGTCCATCGCTTCGCCGCTCCCCGGGCTAGGTCCCTACGTATGCCCCTATGACACACCAAGGGCCCGGCTGGGCCCCTCCCAGCGTTAGCTGGAGGAGCTCCGCCGGGCCCTTGGTATCTCGCTGCGCTGCTTACTGGGCGGGGCCCTCGATGGCCTCCGAGGTCAGCAGACCCGCGTTGATCTCGCGGAGCGCGATCGAGAGGGGCTTCTCGTGGACGTGCGTGTCCACGAGGGGACCGACGTACTCGAGCAGGCCCTCGCCGAGCTGCGAGTAGTACGCGTTGATCTGGCGCGCGCGCTTGGCGGCGTAGATCACAAGGCTGTACTTCGAATCGGTGGCCTCGAGAAGCTCATCAATGGGCGGGTTGATGATGCCCTCGGGTGCAGTGATGGAAGAGGACACTCTCTACCTTCCGAAGGGGGATGAAGCGTGGGTGTAACGCAGAAGTCCTGGTCGTCCGGGGAGCTGCGCGGTCAGCCGCTGGTGTTCCGGTCCCCGGATCGATTCAGCATCAAGGCTAGCAGCTCGCGGCTGACGTCCTCGACGGAGGTGTTGACAAGCGTCACATCGAACTCTTTCTCCGCTGCCAGCTCGACCCTGGCAGCGGCCAGCCGGCGCTCGATGACCTCCGGCGCCTCCGTGCCCCGTCCGGTGAGCCGGCGGACCAGCTCGTCCCAGCTCGGCGGGGCCAGGAAGACCAGCTCGGCCTCCGCCATGGACTCGCGGACCTGGCGGGCGCCCTGGAGATCGATCTCCAGCAGGACCGGTTCCCCGGACGCCAGACGGTCCAGCACCGCCTTGCGGGGGGTGCCGTAGCGGTTGCCCGCGAACTCGGCCCATTCGAGCAGCTCACCGTTGGCGATGAGCTTGTCGAACTCCTCGTCCTCGACGAAGAAGTAATGGATGCCGTGCCGCTCCCCGGGCCGTGGCTTGCGGGTGGTGGCCGACACCGAGAGCCAGACCTCGGGGTGGACCTTGCGCATATGCGCGACGACCGTGCTCTTGCCGACCCCGGAGGGGCCGGAGAGCACGGTCAGCCGCGGCTGTCTGGCCGGGGGCGCGGGGGTCGTCCCCCGGGAGACGTCAGAACTCATGCAGCGATTATTCCAGCTTCCCGGTGATGCCGGAAAATTCAGGAAGCGGTGCTGCCGAACTCGCGCTCCAGCGACGCGATCTGGTTGGAGCCAAGACCCCGGACTCGGCGGCTTTCGGAGATGCCGAGCCGCTCCATGATCTGCTTGGCGCGGACCTTGCCGACGCCCGGCAGGGACTCCAAGAGGGCGGAGACCTTCATCTTGCCGATGACGTCGTTCTCCTGGCCCTGCTTGATGACCTCATGGAGGGAAGCACCGGAGTGCTTGAGCCGATTCTTGACCTCGGCGCGCTCCCGGCGAGCCGCGGCGGCCTTCTCGAGCGCGGCTGCGCGCTGTTCAGGGGTAAGGGGCGGAAGAGCCACGCCTACGTCACCTCGGATGTCGAACTGTCGGATACGGACCAGTGTGGAACCTAGTCACCCCACACGTGCGGAGCAACGAGCAACGCGCTTACGTGCAGTGCTCTCGACGGAGACTAGCGGCCGAGGGCGCCAGAGTCAGCGAGAACAGACGAAAAGTCCTGGTCAGACTCTGCTGACCAGGACAATTCGGGACTAAAGTCCCCGTCTTTCGAGTCCTAGGCGAGCGCGGTGCGCACTTCGTCGGCGAATCGGTCCGCCGCCGCGCGCAGCGCAGCGGGGTCCGGACCGTGCCGCAGCACCCCCCGGCTGACGCTCGGCACGACGTTGTGCACGGCGTTTCCGAAGACCTTCGGCAGGTCGGCGGGCGTGGCGCCCTGTGCGCCGATGCCGGGGGCGAGCAGCGGACCGTTGATCGCCAGATCGAACGAGGAGAGATCGCCGAGCGTGGCGCCGACGACCGCGCCGAAGGAACCCAGCGGTTCGGCTCCGGCGTTCTCGGCGGCAAGATGGCCGAGCATCGTCGCCGCGAGGGTGCTGCCGTCCTCGCGCACCGCCCGCTGGACCTCCGCGCCCTCCGGGTTGGAGGTGAGGGCGAGGACGAAGAGGCCGGCGCCGCTCTCGCGGGCCAGGTCGACGGCCGGCCGGAGCGAGCCGTATCCGAGGTACGGGGAGACCGTCAGCGCGTCCGAGAACAGCGGGGAGTCCTGGCGCAGGAAGGTCTCGGCGTAGGCGGCCATGGTGGAGCCGATGTCGCCGCGCTTGGCGTCCATCAGGACCAGGGCACCGCGTTCGCGCGCCTCGACGACGGCGGTCTCCAGGACGGCCAGGCCGCGCGAGCCGAAGCGCTCGAAGAACGCGGACTGCGGCTTGAAGACGGCGACCGTCTCGCCGAGGGCCTCCACTACCGTGCGGGTGAAGCGGGCCAGGCCCGCGACATCGTCGTTCAGGCCCCAGTCGGCCAGCAGCGAGGCATGCGGGTCGATCCCGACGCAGAGCGGGCCGCGCTCGTCCATGGCCCGACGCAGGCGCGCGCCGAAGGGGGCGGCCGGCTGGGCGGCTTCCCGGGTCATCCGGTCACCTTCTTGTGCTCGGCGCCGACCGCGTCGGCGAGGGTGGCGTAGGGGCTGTTGCGCAGGCGGGCGGCCAGCCCCTTGTGGATCGCGCGGCACCAGAACGGGCCCTGGTAGATGAAGGCGCTGTAGCCCTGGACCAGGGTGGCGCCGGCGAGGATGCGCTGCCAGGCGTCCTCGGCGTTCTCGATGCCGCCGACCCCGATGAGGGTGATCGTGTCGCCGACGCGGGCGTAGAGGCGGCGCAGGACCTCCAGGGAGCGCTCCTTGACGGGCGCGCCGGACAGTCCGCCGGTCTCGGCGATCAGCTTCGGGTCGGAGGTCAGCCCGAGGCCGTCGCGGGCGATGGTGGTGTTGGTGGCGATGATCCCGTCCAGGCCGAGCTCGACGGCGAGGTCGGCGACCGCGTCCACGTCCGCGTCGGCGAGGTCCGGGGCGATCTTGACCAGCAGCGGGACCCGGCGGTCGGTGACCGTACGGTCGGCGGCCTCGCGGACCGCGGTCAGCAGCGGGCGCAGATGCTCGACGGCCTGGAGGTTGCGCAGCCCCGGGGTGTTCGGGGAGGAGACATTGACGACCAGGTAGTCGGCGTGCGGGGCGAGCCGCTCGGTGGAGGTGACGTAGTCCGCGGTCGCCGCGTCCTCCGGTACGACCTTGGTCTTGCCGATGTTGACGCCGACGGTGGCCGGGAACACCGGGTTACGGGCCGCCAGACGGGCCGCCACGGACGCGGAGCCGTCGTTGTTGAAGCCCATCCGGTTGATCAGCGCGCGGTCCGGTACGAGCCGGAACAGCCGCTTCTTGGGGTTGCCGGGCTGCGGCTGCGCGGTGACCGTGCCGATCTCGACATGGTCAAAGCCGAGCATGGTCATCCCGTCGATGGCGACGGCGTTCTTGTCGAAGCCGGCGGCCAGGCCGAAGGGGCCGTGCATCCGGCGGCCCAGGGCCTCGGTGCGCAGCTCCTTGTAGCGGGGCGCGAGGGCGGCCGCGAGGAAGGTGCGCAGCACGGGGATGCGCACGGCCAGCTGGATCCAGCGGAAGGCCAGGTGGTGGGCCTTCTCGGGGTCCATGCGCTGGAAGATCAGTTGGAAGAAGAGGCGGTACATCGTCGGTGGTGCCTTCCGCACGGGGGAGGGATGGGGGCTCATGAAGAGGGGGACACCGTTTCGGTGTCCCCCTCCTGGCCGCTACTCCTGGCGGGCCGCGGTGAGATGTTCGGCGTGTTCCTGGAGGGAACGCACGCCCACGTCTCCGCGGGACATGGCCTCGATGCCCTGCACGGCGGCGGCCAGCGCCTGGACCGTGGTCAGGCAGGGGACGCCGCGGGCGACGGCGGCGGTACGGATGTCGTAGCCGTCCAGCCGGCCACCGGTGCCGTAGGGGGTGTTGACGATCAGGTCGACCTGGCCGTCGTGGATCAGCTGGACGATGGTCTTCTCACCGTCCGGCCCCTCGCCCTCGGACTGCTTGCGCACCACGGTGGTGTTGATGCCGTTGCGGCGCAGCACCTCGGCGGTGCCGGAGGTGGCGAGCAGCTCGAAGCCGTGGGCGACCAGCTCACGGGCCGGGAAGATCATCGAGCGCTTGTCCCGGTTGGCGACCGAGACGAACGCGCGGCCCTTGGTGGGCAGCGCCCCGTAGGCGCCGGCCTGGGACTTGGCGTACGCGGTGCCGAAGACCGAGTCGATGCCCATGACCTCGCCGGTGGAGCGCATCTCCGGGCCGAGGACGGTGTCCACCCCGCGGCCGTGGATGTCACGGAACCGCGACCAGGGCATCACGGCTTCCTTGACGGAGATCGGCGCGTCCAGCGGCAGGGTGCCGCCGTCGCCGGTTTTGGGCAGCATGCCCTCGGCGCGCAGCTCGGCGATGGTGGCGCCCAGCGAGATCCGGGCGGCGGCCTTGGCGAGCGGTACCGCGGTGGCCTTCGAGGTGAAGGGCACCGTACGGGAGGCGCGGGGGTTCGCCTCCAGGACGTAGAGGATGTCCCCGGCCATCGCGAACTGGATGTTGATCAGTCCGCGGACGCCGACGCCCTTGGCGATGGCCTCCGTCGAGGCGCGCAGCCGCTTGATGTCGAAGCCGCCGAGGGTGATCGGGGGCAGCGCACAGGCGGAGTCGCCGGAGTGGATACCGGCCTCCTCGATGTGCTCCATGACGCCGCCGAGGTAGAGCTCGTGGCCGTCGTAGAGCGCGTCGACGTCGATCTCTATGGCGTCGTCGAGGAACCGGTCGATGAGGACCGGGTGGCGGTCGATCAGGCCGGCGTGCCGGGTGAGGTACTCCCCCAGCGAGGGCTCGTCGTAGACGATCTCCATACCGCGGCCGCCGAGCACGTAGGACGGGCGGACCATGACCGGGTAGCCGATCTCGGTGGCGATCTGCTTGGCCTCGGCGAAGGAGAACGCGGTGCCGTACTTGGGGGCCGGCAGTCCGGCCTCGGTCAGCACCCGGCCGAAGGCGCCGCGCTCCTCGGCGAGGTCGATCGCCTCGGGCGAGGTGCCGACGATCGGCACACCGTTGTCCTTGAGCGCCTGTGCCAGGCCCAGCGGGGTCTGCCCGCCGAGCTGGACGACGACACCGGCGACCGGACCGGCCTGGGTCTCGGCGTGCACGATCTCCAGGACGTCTTCCAGCGTCAGCGGCTCGAAGTACAGACGGTCGGAGGTGTCGTAGTCCGTCGAGACGGTCTCCGGATTGCAGTTGACCATCACGGTCTCGTAGCCGGCGTCGCTGAGCGCGAACGAGGCGTGGACGCAGGAGTAGTCGAACTCGATGCCCTGGCCGATGCGGTTGGGGCCGGAGCCGAGGATGATCACGGCCGGCTTCTCGCGCGGGGCGACCTCGGTCTCCTCGTCGTAGGAGGAGTAGAAGTACGGCGTCTTCGCGGCGAATTCGGCGGCGCAGGTGTCGACCGTCTTGTAGACCGGGCGGACCCCGAGGGAGTGCCGGACCTCGCGGACGACGTCCTCGCGCAGCCCGCGGATCGCGGCGATCTGGGCGTCGGAGAAGCCGTGGCGCTTTGCGTCCGCGAGGATCTCCGGGTCGAGCTTGTCGGCCGCGGCGATCTCGTCGGCGATCTCCTTGACGAGGAAGAGCTGGTCGACGAACCACGGGTCGATCTTCGTGGCGTCGAAGACCTCCTGCGGGGTGGCCCCGGCCCGGATCGCCGCCATGACCGTGTTGATCCGGCCGTCGGTCGGGACCTGGGCCTTCTCCAGCAGCGCGGCCTTGTCCCCCGGCTCGGAGACGAAGTCGAACTGGCTGCCCTTCTTCTCCAGGGAGCGCAGGGCCTTGTTGAGCGCCTCGGGGAAGTTACGGCCGATGGCCATGGCCTCGCCGACCGACTTCATGGTCGTGGTCAGCGTGGCGTCGGCGGCCGGGAACTTCTCGAAGGCGAAGCGCGGCACCTTGACGACGACATAGTCGAGGGTCGGCTCGAAGGAGGCCGGGGTCTTCTCGGTGATGTCGTTGGGGATCTCGTCGAGGGTGTAGCCGACGGCGAGCCGGGCGGCGATCTTCGCGATCGGGAAGCCTGTGGCCTTGGAGGCCAGCGCCGAGGAGCGCGAGACGCGGGGGTTCATCTCGATGACGATGACCCGGCCGTCCTCGGGGTTGACCGCGAACTGGATGTTGCAGCCGCCGGTGTCGACGCCGACCTCACGGATCACCGCGATGCCGATGTCCCGCAGGATCTGGTACTCGCGGTCGGTGAGCGTCATGGCCGGCGCGACGGTGATCGAGTCGCCGGTGTGCACGCCCATCGGGTCGAAGTTCTCGATGGAGCAGACGACCACGACGTTGTCGTTCTTGTCGCGCATCAGCTCCAGCTCGTACTCCTTCCAGCCGAGGATGGACTCCTCCAGGAGCACCTCGGTGGTCGGCGAGAGCGTCAGGCCCTGGCCGGCGATCCGGCGCAGCTCCTCCTCGTTGTGGGCGAAGCCGGAGCCGGCGCCGCCCATGGTGAAGGAGGGGCGGACGACGACGGGGTAGCCGCCGAGCTCGTCGACGCCCTTCAGGACGTCGTCCATGGAGTGGCAGATGTACGAGCGGGCGGACTCGCCGTGGCCGATCTTGCGGTTGACGGCCTCGACGACCTCCTTGAAGAGGTCGCGGTCCTCGCCCTTGTTGATCGCCTCGACGTTGGCGCCGATCAGCTCGACGTCGTACTCGGCGAGGGTGCCGGACTCGTGCAGCGAGATCGCGGTGTTCAGCGCGGTCTGGCCGCCCAGGGTCGGCAGCAGCGCGTCGGGGCGCTCCTTGGCGATGATCTTCTCGACGAACTCCGGGGTGATCGGCTCGACATACGTCGCGTCGGCGATCTCCGGGTCGGTCATGATCGTCGCCGGGTTGGAGTTCACCAGGATGACGCGCAGGCCCTCGGACTTGAGGACCCGGCAGGCCTGGGTGCCGGAGTAGTCGAACTCGGCGGCCTGGCCGATGACGATCGGGCCGGAGCCGATGACCAGGACGGACTGGATATCGGTGCGCTTAGGCACGCTGGCCCTCCATCAGGGATACGAAGCGGTCGAAGAGGTACGCGGCGTCGTGCGGACCCGCTGCTGCTTCGGGGTGGTACTGGACGCTGAAGGCCGGCTGGTCGAGGAGGTGCAGACCCTCCACCACGTTGTCGTTGAGGCAGACGTGGGAGACCTCGGCACGGCCGAAGGGGGTGTCGGAGACCTTGTCGAGCGGGGCGTCGACGGCGAACCCGTGGTTGTGCGCGGTGACCTCGACCTTGCCGGTCGTACGGTCCTGCACCGGCTGGTTGATGCCGCGGTGGCCGTACTTGAGCTTGAAGGTGCCGAAGCCCAGGGCGCGGCCCAGGATCTGGTTGCCGAAGCAGATGCCGAACAGCGGCGTCTTGCGCTCCAGCACTCCGCGCATGACGGAGACCGGGTGGTCGGCCGTGGCCGGGTCACCGGGGCCGTTGGAGAAGAACACGCCGTCCGGGTTCACCGCGTAGACGTCCTCGACGGTGGCGGTGGCGGGGAGCACGTGCACCTCGATGCCGCGCTCGGCCATCCGGTGCGGGGTCATGCCCTTGATGCCCAGGTCGATCGCGGCGACGGTGAACTTCTTCGTACCGATCGCCGGGACGACGTAGGACTCCTTGGTGGCGACCTGCGTGGACAGGTCGGCGCCCTGCATCTCGGGGGCCTGGCGCACCTTGGCCAGCATCGTGCCCTCGTCGGGCAGCGCCTCGCCGGAGAAGATGCCGACCCGCATGGCGCCGCGCTCCCGCAGATGCCGGGTCAGCGCGCGGGTGTCGACGCCGCTGATGCCGACGACGCCCTGGGCGACCAGCTCGTCGTCCAGGGAGCGCACCGAGCGCCAGTTGGACGGGAGCCGGGCGGGGTCACGGACGACGTAACCGGCGACCCAGATCCGCTGCGACTCGGGGTCCTCGTCGTTCACACCGGTGTTGCCGATGTGCGGGGCGGTCATGACGACGACCTGGCGGTGGTACGAGGGGTCGGTCAGCGTCTCCTGGTAGCCGGTCATGCCGGTGGAGAACACCGCTTCGCCGAAGGTCTCCCCCACGGACCCGTAGGCGCGGCCGCGGAAGGTGCGGCCGTCCTCCAGGACGAGTACGGCGGGGATCTTGGCGGTCCCCCTGGTGGAGGTCGTCATCGTGCGCCTTCCGTTTCGGTGTGCTCGGTGGTGCTGGTGTGGTGCTCGGTGGTGCTGTGCTCGGTGGTGCTCAGCCGGTCGATGGCCGCGACCCAGGCCGGGTGCTCGCCCGCACGGTCGGAGCGGAAGCCGGAGTCGATCTCCTTGTCCCCGTGCCGCCAGGTGACGATCAGCAGGCCGCCCTCGGGGAGGACCTTGCCGGCGATGCCCTTGTCGAGGCGGGCGCCGCGCAGTGCGGCGGCCGGCACGAAGAAGTCCTGGGCGCCCGGCCGTACGACGTCCAGGCCCTGGTCGGTCAGGGTCAGCTCGACGCGGCTGCGGGTGCCCAGACCGCGGGCCACGATCCGGTCGAGCCACTGCCCGGCGGTGGTGGAGCCGTGGTAGCGGCCGCTGAGGGTCAGCTCGGGCCTGCCGGGGTCTTCCGGGGTGGCCGGCAGCTCGGGCAGATCACCCTGGAGCGTGCCGCGCCACTTCCAGCCCTGGCGCATCAGCCAGTAGACGAAGGCGACGAAGGCCAGCAGGCCGACGACCCAGGAGATCCGGGCGGCCCAGTCGGTGACCGGCGCGGATTTCTGCGCTTCGGCCAGGTGGATCAGTGGAGGAATCACGCCAGCTTCCCGTCGACGACCGTTGCCCGGCCCCGCAGGAAGGTGTGGGTGACGCGTCCCGGCAGCTCACGGCCCTCGTAGGGGGTGTTGCGGCTGCGGGAGGCGAAGCCCGCGGGGTCCACCTCTCCACGGTAAGCGGAATCGAGCAGCGTGAGGTTGGCGGGCTCACCAGCCGAGACGGGACGGCCGTGGCCCTTGGCCTGCCCGATCCGCGCGGGCGCGTAGGACATCCGGTCCGCGACGGCCGCCCAGGTCAGCAGGCCGGTCTCGACCATCGTCTGCTGCACGACCGACAGCGCGGTCTCCAAGCCCACCATGCCCATGGCGGCCGCGGCCCACTCGCAGTCCTTGTCCTCGTGCGGGTGCGGGGCGTGGTCGGTGGCGACGATGTCGATCGTGCCGTCGGCGAGGGCCTCGCGCAGGGCCATCACGTCGCGCTCGGTGCGCAGCGGCGGGTTGACCTTGTAGACGGGGTTGTAGGTGCGCACCATCTCGTCGGTGAGGAGCAGGTGGTGCGGTGTGACCTCGGCGGTGACGTCGATGCCGCGGGACTTGGCCCAGCGGACGATCTCGACGGAGCCGGCGGTCGACAGGTGGCAGATGTGCACCCGCGAGCCCACGTGCTCGGCCAGCAGGACATCCCGGGCGATGATCGATTCCTCGGCCACCGCAGGCCAGCCGCCGAGCCCCAGCTCCGCCGAGACGATGCCCTCGTTCATCTGGGCGCCCTCGGTGAGCCGCGGCTCCTGGGCGTGCTGCGCGACGACGCCGCCGAAGGCCTTCACATACTCCAGCGCCCGGCGCATGATCACGGCGTCGTGCACGCACTTGCCGTCGTCGGAGAAGACGGTGACCCCGGCGGCGGACTCGTGCATGGCGCCCAGCTCGGCGAGCTTGCTGCCCTCCAGGCCGACGGTGACGGCACCGATGGGCTGCACATCGCAGTAGCCGTGCTCCTTGCCGAGGCGGTAGACCTGCTCGACCACGCCGGCGGTGTCGGCGACGGGGAAGGTGTTGGCCATGGCGAATACCGCGGTGTAGCCACCGGAGGCGGCCGCCCGGGTACCGGTCAGCACGGTCTCGGAGTCCTCGCGGCCCGGCTCGCGCAGGTGAGTGTGCAGGTCGACGAGGCCCGGCAGAAGGATCTTGCCCTCGGCCTCGATGACGTCGGCGCCCTCGGCGGACAGCCCGGCGCCGACGGCCTCGATGGTCTCGCCGTCGATCAGGACGTCCTGGGCCTCGCCGCCGAGCACCTTCGCACCACGGATCAGGATCTTGCTCATGTACTTACTTCTCCTCGGTACGGGTGTGGGTCACGGCGGGCTCGTTGCCACCGAGCAGCAGGTACAGGACGGCCATGCGGACGGAGACGCCGTTGGTCACCTGCTCGACGACCGTGCAGCGGTCGGAGTCGGCGACCTCGGCGGTGATCTCCATGCCGCGGACCATCGGGCCGGGGTGCATCACGATGGCGTGCTCGGGCATCCGCGCCATCCGCTCGCCGTCCAGGCCGTAGCGGCGCGAGTACTCCCGCTCGGTCGGGAAGAAGGCGGCGTTCATCCGCTCGCGCTGCACCCGCAGCATCATCACGGCGTCGGTTTTCGGCAGGACGCGGTCGAGGTCGTAGGACACCTCGCACGGCCAGGTCTCGACGCCGACCGGCACCAGGGTGGGCGGGGCGACGAGGGTGACCTCGGCGCCGAGGGTGTGCAGGAGGTCGACGTTCGAGCGCGCGACGCGGCTGTGGAGCACGTCGCCGACGAGGGTGATGCGCCGCCCGCTCAGGTCCTGGCCGAGCCCGGCGTCCGGGCCGGTCAGCCGGCGCCGCATGGTGAAGGCGTCGAGCAGGGCCTGGGTGGGGTGCTGGTGGGTGCCGTCGCCGGCGTTGATGACGGGAGCGTCGATCCAGCCGGAGTTGGCGAGCCGGTAGGGGGCGCCGGAGGCGCTGTGCCGTATGACGACGGCGTCGACGCCCATCGCCTCCAGGGTCTGGGCGGTGTCCTTGAGGGACTCTCCCTTGGAGACGCTGGACCCCTTGGCGGCGAAGTTGATGACGTCCGCGGAGAGCCGCTTCTCGGCGGCCTCGAAGGAAATCCGGGTCCGGGTGGAGTCCTCGAAGAAGAGATTGCAGACCGTGCGTCCCCGCAGGGTGGGGAGCTTCTTGATCGGCCGGTCGGCGACCCGGGCCATTTCCTCGGCGGTGTCGAGGATCAGGACGGCGTCGTCGCGCGTGAGGTCGGCGGCCGAGATGAGGTGACGCTTCATCCGGTGTTCTCCGTGGGTGAAGGAGGTGTACGGGAATGTCCGTTGAGCGGGCATGCCTGCGGGCCCGGGGTCACCGGGTCCGTGCGCGGTGCGCTATCGCTCGCCGGCCGGGGCGGTGTGCTTCACGCCGAGCAGCACGGCGTCCCGGCCGTCCTCCTCGGTGAGCTGGACCTTGACCGTCTCCCGCAGCGACGTGGGGAGGTTCTTGCCCACGTAGTCGGCGCGGATCGGCAGTTCGCGGTGGCCCCGGTCGACGAGGACCGCCAGCTGTACGGCGCGCGGCCGGCCGATGTCGCCCAGCGCGTCCAGCGCGGCGCGGATCGTGCGCCCGGAGAAGAGGACGTCGTCGACGAGCAGGACGACCCGGCCCTCGATGCCGTCGGCGGGGATGTCCGTGCGGGCGAGCGTGCGGGCGGGGCCCAGGCGCAGGTCGTCGCGGTACATCGTGATGTCGAGCGAGCCGACCGGGACCGTACGGCCGGTGATCTCTTCGAGCTTCTCGGCCAGTCGCCGGGCGAGGAAGACGCCGCGGGTGGGGATCCCCAGGAGCACCACATCGTCCGCGCCCTTGGCGCGCTCGACGATCTCGTGGGCGATACGGGTGAGCATGCGCGCGATGTCCGGGCCTTCGAGCACCGGCCGCGCGGGGAGCTGAACCCTCGTGTCGGAGTTGCTTGCGTCCATACGAAACGGACCTCCTTCTCCGCCTCACGGGACGGACCTTAAAGGACGTCGGAATTACGCGCCCCAGGCTACCAGGGGGCCCGCCACGGCCCGTCCGCACCCCTGACGGGTGAGGGTCTGCCCCGTTCCGCTTGACGAAGTCAGATTACGCTGCGTAACCTCACAGTGAGTTACCAGCCCGCGGCGGAGCCGCATGTCGATAGAGCCGTCTGGGGAGTTTTATGTCCAGCGAATACGCCAAACAGCTCGGGGCCAAGCTCCGCGCCATCCGCACCCAGCAGGGCCTTTCTCTCCATGGCGTCGAGGAGAAGTCCCAGGGCCGCTGGAAGGCCGTGGTGGTGGGTTCGTACGAGCGCGGCGACCGCGCCGTGACCGTGCAGCGCCTTGCCGAGCTGGCGGACTTCTACGGCGTCCCGGTGCAGGAACTGCTGCCGGGCACGACACCGGGCGGAGCGGCCGAGCCGCCGCCGAAGCTGGTGCTCGACCTGGAGCGCCTCGCCCATGTCCCGCAGGAGAAGGCCGGCCCGCTTCAGCGCTACGCCGCCACCATCCAGAGCCAGCGCGGTGACTACAACGGCAAGGTGCTCTCGATCCGCCAGGACGATCTGCGCACCCTCGCGGTCATCTACGACCAGTCGCCCTCGGTGCTGACCGAGCAGCTGATCAGCTGGGGCGTGCTCGACGCCGACGCACGCCGTGCCGTGTCACACGAGGAGCTCTGACCCCTCGCACCGCAGAAACGTACCGCCGCTCCGGGCTTCCGGGGCGGCGGTTCTGTATTCCGGGGCCTCTCCTGACCACTCCGGACGCGCCGGTCGCCTGCGAGGTACCCCCACGAGGCCGCTGACGGCGTTCTGCGGGCATGCGAAGGGCCCGGAGCCCAACCCTTGGCTCCGGGCCCGTTCGCACGCTCTGCCGACCGCCTGCTACGCCTCGCGCCGCAGGCTCGGCTTCAGCTCCTTGAGCCGGCCGAGGAGGCCGTTGACGAAGGCCGGGGAGTCGTCCGTGGAAAACTCCTTGGCGAGCTGCACGGCTTCGTCGATCGCCACCGCGTCCGGCGTGTCGTCCACCCAGAGCAGCTCGTAGGCACCGAGCCGCAGGATGCTGCGGTCGGCCGCCGGCATCCGGTCCAGGTCCCAGTCGACCGCGTAGGTGGAGATCAGCTCGTCGATGCGGGTGACATGGTCCGCGTATCCCTCGACCAGCTCCAGGGTGTATTCGTTCACCGGCGGCTGTCGTGGATCGGTCCGGGCGTGCCGCATCCAGTCCGCGAGCACGGACTGCACATCGGCACCGCGCTGGTCGGCCTCGAAGAGTATCTGGAAGGCGCGCTTACGGGCCTTGGTGCGGGCAGCCACGGTTAGCTGTTCACCCGGCCGAGGTAGTCGCCCGTGCGGGTGTCGACCTTGATCTTCTCACCGGTGGTGATGAAGAGCGGCACCTGGATGGAGTAGCCGGTCTCCAGCTCGGCGGGCTTGGAGCCGCCGGTGGAGCGGTCGCCCTGCACACCGGGCTCGGTGTGCTTGATGGTCAGCTCGACCGCGGCCGGGAGCTCGACGTAGAGCACCTCGCCCTCGTGCTGCGCCACGACCGCCTCGAAGCCCTCGATGAGGTAGTTCGCGGCGTCACCGACGGCCTTGCGGTCGACGTGCAGCTGGTCGTAGGTGTCCATGTCCATGAAGACGAAGTAGTCGCCGTCCATGTACGAGAACTGCATTCCGCGCTTGTCGACGGTGGCCGTCTCGACCTTCACGCCGGCGTTGAAGGTCTTGTCCACCACCTTGCCGGACAGCACGTTCTTGAGCTTCGTGCGGACAAAGGCGGGGCCCTTGCCGGGCTTGACGTGCTGGAACTCGACGACGGACCAGAGCTGGCCGCCTTCGAGCTTGAGCACCATGCCGTTCTTGAGGTCGTTCGTGGATGCCACGGTTGCGGAATCTCCTGGACTGCCAGTGGTGGGACCCCGGAGCGGCGCACGCCGAAACCCTACGGCTCAGAGTGCGAGCAGCTCCTTGGTCGTGATCGTGAGTAGCTCGGGCCCGCCGTCCGCCTCGGGGCGGACGACGAGTGTGTCGTCGATCCGGACACCCCCACGGCCCGGGATGTGAACCCCCGGCTCGACGGTGACCGGCACGCAAGCGTCCAGTTTACCCATGGCGGCAGGGGACAACTGAGGGTCCTCATCGATTTCGAGTCCCACACCGTGCCCGGTCCACGGTCCGAGCCGCTCCCCGTACCCCGCGGCGTCCAGGACATGGCGGGTCACCCGGTCCACCTCGCGGCACTCCACACCCGGCGCGAGCGCCTCGCGGCCGGCGCGCTGGGCTGCGAAAACGAGATCGTACAGCTCGATCTGCCAGTCCGAGGGCGTGGTGCCGATGACGAAGGTCCGGCCGATCTCGCAGCGGTAGCCGCGGTAATTGGCGCCGAGCCCGACGCTGAGGAAGTCGCCCTCCTCGACCCGCCGGTCGGTGGGCAGATGCCCGGGGCGGCCGGCGTTCGGGCCGGTCGCGACGGAGGTGGGGAAGGCCGGGCCGTCCGCGCCGTGGTCGACCAGCCGGCGCTCCAGCTCCAGCGCGAGATGCCGCTCGGTACGGCCGACCAGGATCGATTCCAGGAGCTCCCCCAGGGCCTGGTCGGCGATCTCCGCGGCGATCCGCAGACAGGCGATCTCGTCGTCGTCCTTGACCAGCCGCTGCGCCTCGACCGCGCACGCCATATCGGTCAGCCGCAGTTGCGGCGCGACCTGCGAGAGCGCCCGGTGCCGGGTGACGGTGAGGTGGTGCTCCTCGACGGCCAGGGTGTCCGCGCCGGCCTTCGCGGCCAGGTCGGCGCCCGCCACCACCGGGTCGCCACCACGGGTCGGCAGCACCGAGACCCGTACGTCCTCGGCCGGGCGCCCCTCGGAGGGATCACCGCTCAGCGGGCTGCCACAGAGCAGCACATCGTCGGCCGGTCCCAGCAGCAGCGCGGCGCCCGGCGGGGCACAACCGGTGAGGTAGCGGACGTTCGCGGGGCGCGAGATCAGTGCGCCGGCGCTTCCGGCCCCGGCTACGCGGTCCCGCAGACGCGTGCGTCGGGCCGCGTACAACTCGGACATATCACGAGCGTACGGCGACTCCCCCGAGGCGGCCGGTCGAGCGGGGCCGCCCGGGGTACCGGTGCCGTCCTACCAGTTGGGCGGGCTGGCGATGCTGCGGGCGACGACGTCGTCCAGCACCCGCACCGTGGTGGCGACGTCGTGCTGGGAATTGTCGATGATCGGCAGGCCGGAGCCGTACCAGCCGGCCATCCGCCCGTGGATCCTGGCCACCTCTTCGTCGGAGAGCCGGCGGTTGCCGCTGCGCCGGGCGTTGCGCTCCAGCACGATCTCCAGGCCGGGCAGCAGCACGATCGGCAGCAGCCCGGGGCCCACATGCCGCTTCCAGCCGCCGAGGCCGACGACCGGCCGGTCGGGGAAGACGGCGTCGTCGAGGATGCAGGAGATGCCGTTGGCGAGGAAGTTACGGGCCGCGAAGCCGCAGGTGCGGCGGGCGAGGCGGTACTGCGCCTCGGAGTGGTCGTTCCAGCCGGACTGCGGGTCGGCGAAGCCCGAGCGGACCCATTCGCGGACATCGTCGAGGCTGATGTGCGCGGTCGGCACCCGCCGGGTGTCGGCCCAGTGGCGCGCCACGCTCGTCTTGCCGGCCCCGGCCGGGCCGATGAGCAGCACCGCGACGGCCGCGTGCGCGGCGTCCGGTGCGGCATCGGTGGGCGGGCTGGGCAGCGGCACCGGGGCGCCCGGGGGCAGCGGCACATGGCCGGTGACGTCCATGCCGTGCTGAGTGGGCGGGGCCTGCTGGGGTGCGGGCCCGTGCCAGCCCTGGCCGGCAGCCGGGGCGGGCTGCTGCACGGGCGGCTGCGGAGCGGCGGGTGCCTGCGGCGGGGGCGAAGGGGCCGGGGGCGAGGCGGGCGGATTGTGCCCACCCGGTGCGTGCCCTCCCGGGTGGGGCGTCCAGTGCATGGATGCCCCGGGTCCTGATGCCTGCCCGCGGGGCGGTGGCAGCGGAGCCCCCACTGCGTACTGCATCCGGTGGCTCTCCGTCTCGTGCGGTCGACGTGGTGCGGTGCTCCCGGCTCACGCCGGATGGCGCCCGGGCGCCGGGCTCGGCTGCCCGGTGCCCCGTGCGGTAACCCACCGGCCCGGAGGGGCCGTTGTGCCCCACAGCCGTCGGCGTGGGTGGTGCTGCTGCGAACGGTACCCTCCCGGACACGGCCGGTGGGTCTCCTGCCCCCGGCGCTCGCTGCGGGAACGGCCGGGGGCGCCGTACGAGCCGAGAGGCGTCAGTCGCCCAGTTCCTCGGCCAGCGCGCGGAGCGCGAGCCGGTAGGAGCCGATACCGAAGCCGGCGACCGTACCGCTGGCGATGGCCGCGATGACCGAATTGTGGCGGAACTCCTCGCGGGCATACGGGTTGGAGATGTGCACCTCGATCAGCGGGGCGGTGCGCTGGGCGGCCGCGTCCCGCATGCCGTACGAATAGTGCGTGAAGGCACCGGGGTTGATGATGACCGGAATCGATCCGTCGGCGGCCTCGTGCAGCCAGCGGATCATCTCGCCCTCGTCGTTGGTCTCCCGGACCTCGGCGTCGAACCCCAGCTCCTTGCCGAGCCCGGTGCACTCCTCGACCAGGCCGGTGTAGGAGGTGGCGCCGTAGACATCGGGCTCACGGGAGCCCAGCCGGCCGAGGTTGGGCCCGTTGAGGACGAGCACCCGACGGGGCTTGCCGCGCGCAGCACTCATGCCGCTCACGCCGCGATCTCGGCGTGTGCGGCGAGCAGCATGGCCGGGTCCGGGCCCTCCAGGACGGTCGGCTTGGCGAGGCCGTCCAGGACGATGAAGCGCAGCCGGTCACCGCGGGACTTCTTGTCGACCTTCATGGTCTCCAGCAGCTTGGGCCACTGGTCGCCCCGGTAGGTCAGCGGCAGCCCGACGGACTCCAGGACGGAGCGGTGCCGGTCGGCGGTGGCGTCGTCCAGGCGGCCGGCGATCCGGCCGAGTTCGGCGGCGAAGACCATGCCGACGGAGACGGCCGCGCCGTGCCGCCAGTTGTAGCGCTCGTTCTTCTCGATGGCGTGCGCGAGGGTGTGGCCGTAGTTGAGGATCTCCCGCAGTCCGGACTCCTTGAGGTCCGCGGAGACCACCTCGGCCTTGACCCGGATCGCCCGCTCGATCAGCTCGGCGGTGTGCGCACCGTCCGGGCGCTTGGCGGCCTCCGGGTCCGACTCGATCAGGTCGAGGATCGCCGGGTCGGCGATGAAGCCGGCCTTGATGACCTCGGCCAGCCCGGAGACGTAGTCGTGCACCGGCAGCGAGTCCAGCGCGGCCAGGTCGCAGAGCACCCCGGCCGGCGGGTGGAAGGCGCCGACGAGGTTCTTGCCCTCGGCGGTGTTGATGCCGGTCTTGCCGCCGACCGCCGCGTCCACCATGCCGAGCACGGTGGTCGGTACGGCGATCCAGCGCACCCCTCGCAGCCAGGTCGCGGCGACGAAGCCGGCCAGGTCGGTGGTGGCCCCGCCGCCGACGCCGACGATGACATCGCTGCGGGTGAAGCCGGACTGGCCGAGCGCCTTCCAGCAGTAGGCCGCGACCTCGGCGGTCTTGGACTCCTCGGCGTTCGGCAGCTGGATGGCGATCGCCTCGTAGCCCTGGGAGGCCAGGTCCTCGCGCAGCGCCTCTCCGGTGGCGGCCAGCGCCTCCGGGTGCAGCACCGCGACCCGCCGGACACCCTCACCGATCAGGCCCGGGAGTTCACCGAGCAGCTGCCGCCCGACGAGCACCTCATACGGATCGGTGCCCGCCGTGCCGCCTACCTGGATCCGGGTGGCCTGCTCCGTCATGCCTGTTCCTCCCTGTGGGCGGCCTGCGGGGCGTCTCCCGCGGCCTGGCGTAGCTCCAGCGCGTCCAGGATCGCCTCGACGACCTGCTCGGGGGTCCGCTCCCCCGTGGCGATCACGGCGCGCGCGACCTCGGTGTACAGCGGGCGGCGGCGCTCCATCAGCTCGCGCCACTGCTTGCGCGGATTGACGGCCAGCAGCGGGCGGGGCGCGTCCAGGCCCACCCGCTTGACGGCGTCCGCGAGTTGGACGTCCAGGAAGACCACCGGCAGTCCGGTCAGCAGCTTGCGGGTGCCCTCGTCGAGGATCGCGCCGCCGCCGAGCGCGAGCACGCCCGGATGGCCGTCGAGCGCGTCACGCACCGCGGCCCGCTCCAGCTCGCGGAAGTGCGGCTCGCCCTGGTCGATGAAGATCTCGGCGATCGGCCGGCCGGCCGTGGCGACGATGTCGGCGTCGGTGTCCCGGTAGCCGACGCCCAGCCGCTCGGCCAGCAGCGCGCCCACCGTCGACTTACCGGCCCCGGGCGGGCCGATCAGCACGACGACCGGGGACGTCATTTGATCGCCAGGTTGTCGAGGAAGTTCCGCACATTGCGGCGGGTCTCCGGCACGCTGTCGCCGCCGAACTTCTCCACCACCGCATCCGCCAGCACGAGCGCCACCATGGCCTCGGCGACGATACCGGCGGCCGGCACGGCGCAGACGTCCGAGCGCTGGTGGTGCGCCTTGGCCGCCTCGCCGGTGGTCACATCGATGGTCGCCAGCGCCTTCGGCACCGTCGCGATCGGCTTCATGGCGGCACGCACCCGCAGCAGCTCGCCGGTCGTCAGCCCCCCCTCGGTGCCGCCGGAGCGGCCCGAGCTGCGCTTGATGCCGTCGTCGGTGGCGACGATCTCGTCATGGGCCTTCGAGCCCGGCACCCGCGCCAGGTCGAAGCCGTCGCCGACCTCGACGCCCTTGATGGCCTGGATGCCCATGAGGGCGGCGGCCAGCCGGGCGTCCAGACGCCGGTCCCAGTGCACATGCGAGCCGAGGCCCACCGGCACGCCGTAGGCCAGCACCTCGACCACACCGCCGAGGGTGTCACCGTCCTTGTGGGCCTGGTCGATCTCGGCGACCATCGCCTTGCTCGCGTCCGCGTCCAGGCAGCGCACCGGGTCGGCGTCCAGCTTCTCGACGTCGGAGGGCTTGGGGTGGACGCCGTACGGGGCCTTGGCCGAGGCCAGCTCGACGACATGCGAGACGATCTCGATGCCGGCCGTCTCCTTGAGGAAGGACCGGGCGACCGTGCCGAGGGCGACCCGGGCGGCGGTCTCGCGGGCGGAGGCGCGCTCCAGGATCGGGCGGGCCTCGTCGAAGCCGTACTTCTGCATACCGGCGAGGTCGGCGTGGCCGGGGCGGGGACGGGTCAGCGGCGCGTTACGGGCCAGCGCGGCCAGCTCCTCCGGGTCCACCGGGTCGGCCGCCATCACCTGCTCCCACTTGGGCCACTCGGTGTTGCCGACCATGATCGCCACGGGCGAGCCCATCGACAGACCGTGCCGCACCCCGCCCAGGAAGGTGACCTCGTCCTGCTCGAACTTCATCCGGGCACCGCGGCCATAGCCGAGCCGGCGCCGGGCCAGCGCGTCCGCCACCATCTCCGTGGTGATCGGCACGCCGGCCGGAAGGCCCTCCAGCGTCGCCACGAGTGCGGGGCCGTGCGACTCCCCCGCCGTCAGCCAGCGCAACCTGCTCAACGGTGCTCCTCATGTACTGCTCATCCGCGTACGGTCTCTCCCTGATCCTCCCACGTCGCGCGGGACGACCGGCGCCCAGTCCAGGGTGCGGACCGGGCGCGCGGGGACGGACGGGACGGACCGGGCGGAAGGGTCCGGTGCGGAGGGTCAGCGGGCGGTGAGCGCCGCCTCGCCCGCCGTGCGCATCGCGGCCAGCGGCGCCGGGGACCGGCCCGTCATCCGCTCCACCTGGAGCACGGCCTGGTGGACCAGGAGGTCGAGGCCGCCGACCACGGCGCCGCCGCGGTCGGACCAGGCCGTGGCCAGCGCCGTCGGCCAGGGCTCGTAGAGCACGTCGAAGAGCGTGCCGGGCCGGTCGGGGACCGCGGCGGCGAGCGCGTCGGTGGTCCCCGCCGGGGTGGTCGCGATGGTCAGCGGTGCCTCGAAGGCCGCGGCGGCGTCCTCCCAGGCGGCGGTGCGGACCGTGACGCCGAGCCGCTCGCCCCAGCCGCGCATCTCGTCGGCACGCGCCGCGCTGCGGACGTACGCGGTGACCTCGCCGGTGCAGATCCGGGAGAGCGCGGCGAGCGCGGAGGAGGCGGTGGCACCGGCCCCCAGGACCGACGCCCGCTCGACCTGTTCCACCCCGCGCTCACGCAGCGCCGCGAGCATGCCGGGGATGTCGGTGTTGTCGCCGACGCTCCGGCCGCCCTCGGTGAAGACCACCGTATTGACGGCCTCCACCGAAGCAGCGACATCGCTGACCTCGTCCAGCAGCGGAATCACCGCGCGCTTGAGCGGCATGGTCAGCGACAGACCCGCCCACTCGGGGCCGAGCTTCTCCAGAAAACCGGGCAACGCCGCCTCGTCGACCTCGTAGCGGTCGTACGCCCAGTCCTCCAGCCCCAGTTCCGCATACGCGGCGCGGTGCAGCACCGGGGAGAGGGAATGGGCGATCGGGGAGCCGAGTACCGCAGCCCGACGGGTGGTGCTCATTGCTTGGCTTTCTCTTGTTCCTTGAGGTAAATGCGGCGGTTGCGTTCGTGCTCTTCGTTCGTCTCGGCGAACAGCGTCTTTTCCGGATTGATCGAGACGAAGTAGTACCAGTTGCCCTTGGTCGGGTGGATCGCCGACTTCAGCGCCTCTTCACCCGGGTTACCGATCGGTCCCGGCGGCAACCCCTTGAACTTGTAGGTGTTGTAGGGATCGTTGAAGTTCCGCAGGTCGTCGACGGAGCCCGTGTCGAGCGTGCTCTGGGACCTGGCGTAATTCACCGTCGAGTCGAAATCCAGCAGACCGTAGGTCTCGGTGTTGTTCGGCTTGAGACGGTTGTAGACGACCCGTGCGACCCGGTCGAAGTCGTGCTTGTACTTGCCCTCGGCCTGCGTGAGGCTGGCGACGGTGAGCAGCTGCGTCGGCGAATCGAGGTGCAGCTTCCGGGCATTCCCCTCCAGGTCGTACTTCCCGTAGACCTGGTTCGCGCGCGCCACCATCTGCTTCAGGACCGCCGCCGGCTTCGTGTTCTCCCCCACGCTGTACGTCGACGGATAAAGGAACCCCTCCAGCGGGTCCTTTATCTTCGCGGAGGCGTTGGCCCACGAGGGCAGGCCGAGGCTCTTGGACTCGGTCTTGGCGATGCCCTTGGTCGTGCCCGTCTTGAGGTGGAGCTTTTTGTCGATGAGTTTGTAGACGTCGCCGGAGCGCAGCCCTTCACGGATCGTGAGGCCGTTGCGGCTCTTGGGGTCCGCCATCAACTCGACGGCCGAGGCCGCGGACATGTGCTTGCGCAGGGAATATGTCCCCGGCTGAAGGACTTTGTCCTTCTTGCTGTCGACGGCCGCCTCGGAGAACGCGTCGGCGCTCTTGACCACACCGGCTTTCTTGAGGGCCAGACCCATCTGAAGGATCGTGGAACCGTCCGGGACCTCGACCTGGACCTCACCGGTTCCTTCGCCCTCGTAGTCGGGGGCCGAACCGAGGTGGCTCATGATGAAGTCATAGCCGAAGTAGCCGACGACACCGACGGCTCCGGCGAAGAACAGGGTGACGACCAGGCAGGTCCGGCCGCTGTGCCGTTTGTTCTTCTTGTCCTTCTTGTTCTTCTTGCCGCGGCGTTCGCGGCCGCCGCGGCCCTCCTCGCGCGGGTCGTGGTCGTCGCGGTCGTCGTCATCGCCGTGGTCCGCGAAGAACGCGTGCTCCGGCTCCGGCTCGCGCGGCTCCGGCTCGGCCCGCCAGTCGTCGCCGGCCCCGGTGCCCTCGTCGTAGTAGGGCTCCCGCTGCTGGGGATGCGGCGGCTGCTGGTACTGCTGTTGCTGATGCAACCCCTGCTGGGCCTGCTGCCGCGGATGCTGGGGCTGCGGCGGATAGGCCTCGGGAGCGGCGTAGTAGTCGGGGCTCGCCCCGCCGTACGGGTCGGCCGGTGGCTGCTGCCCGTAGGGGTCGTACGGGTCGTAGGGCGCCTGCCCGCCCTGCGTCCCGTCCCAGCCGCCGTTGTAGTGCTGCTGGGCGTACGGGTCAGCCTGCTGCTGGGGATACCGGTGGGCCTGCTGTCCGTCCCACTGAGGCTGCTGGTCCTGGCCTCTGGAGGAACCGTCTCCGTAGAGCGGGTCCTCGGGATGCCACGGTTCGGAGCCGTAGCCCCGGCCATACTCGGTCATCGATCCCCTAGAGCCAAGAGGCGGTGCACTCCGGCCCGGCAGTGCGCTTGCGGTAACCCGGTCCGCCTCTACTTGCACGCGCGGCTGTTCGAACGCCGCACATCGCGCGGAACGTTACCGTACCGCGATCAGATGACCACTTCGACGCTCTCGCCAGGAGGTTCCCCGGAGACGCGTTCGGTCTCCAGCGCGCTCTGCAGGATCACCACCGCGGCGGCCTGGTCGACCACCGAGCGGCCCTTCTTGCTCCGGACCCCGGAGGCCCGCAGCCCCTGGGTGGCGGTGACCGTCGACATCCGCTCGTCGACCAGCCGGACCCCTACGGGGGCGATGTTCCGGGCCATCTCCTGGGCGAAGGCCCGGACCTTGGCCGCGGCCTGCCCCTCTCCCCCACTGAGGGAGCGGGGCAGGCCGACCACGACTTCGAGGGGCTCGTACTCCTCGACGATCGCCTTGAGCCGACGGTGTGCTGACGGGACATCACGTCCCGGCACGGTCTCGACGGGGGTGGCGAGGACCCCGTCGGGGTCGCACGAGGCGACCCCGATACGGGCGTCCCCGACATCCACGGCGATGCGCCGGCCGCGTCGCATCTCACTCACGCGCGTCAGGCCGCCTCGGCGACGAGGCGCTCGACGGCCTCGATGGCCTCGGGCACCGCGGCGGGGTTCTGACCGCCGCCCTGGGCGACGTCCGGCTTGCCGCCGCCACCGCCGCCGAGCGTCTTGGCGGCCGTACGGACCAGGTCACCGGCCTTGATACCGCGCTCGCGGGCGGCCTCGTTGGTGGCGATGACCGTCACCGGGCGGCCGTTGGCGACCGAGAACAGCGCCACGACGGCGGCACGGTCGCCCTGGATCCGGCCGCGGACGTCCAGCACCAGCTTGCGCAGATCGTCGGCGGAGGTGCCGTCCGGGACCTGCCCGGCGGCCAGCGCCACCCCGCGCACGTCCTTGGCGCCCTCGGCCAGCCCGGCGGCGGCCTGGAGCACCTTCTCGGCGCGGAACTTCTCGATCTCCTTCTCGGCGTCCTTCAGCTTGGCCAGGACACCGGAGATCTTCTCCGGCAGCTCCTCCGGGCGGCCCTTGACCAGCTCGGTGAGCTGGGAGACGACAGTGTGCTCCCGGGCCAGGAACTTGTAGGCGTCCACGCCGACCAGCGCCTCGACCCGGCGCACGCCGGAGCCGATGGACGACTCGCCGAGCAGCTTCACCAGGCCCAGCTGAGCGGTGTTGTGGACGTGGGTCCCGCCGCACAGCTCCTTGGAGAAGTCGCCGATGGTGACGACCCGGACACGGTCGCCGTACTTCTCACCGAATTCGGCGATGGCGCCCTGCTTCTTGGCGTCCTCCATGCTCATGACCTCGGCATGCACATCGAGCTCACGGGCGAGGACGTCGTTGATCTTCTGCTCGACGTCGGTCAGCACCGTGCCGGGCACGGCGGCCGGCGAGCCGAAGTCGAAGCGGAAGCGGCCCGGGGAGTTCTCCGAACCGGCCTGGGCGGCCGTCGGGCCGAGGGCGTCGCGCAGCGCCTGGTGGGTGAGGTGGGTGGCGCTGTGGGCGCGGGCGATGGCGCGGCGGCGGCTGACGTCGATGGTGGCGAACGCGGCCGAGCCGAGCACCACCTCGCCGACCTGGACGACGCCCTTGTGGACCGTCACGCCGGGCACCGGCTGCTGGACGTCGCGGACCTCGACGACGGCGCCGGAGTCCAGCTTGATCCGGCCGGTGTCGGCGAGCTGGCCGCCGCCCTCGGCGTAGAAGGGGGTGCGGTCCAGGACGACCTCGACCTCGTCGCCCTCGTGGGCGGCGGGGGCCGGGGCGCCGTTGACCAGGAGGCCGACGATGGAGGACTCGCCCTCGGTGGCGCTGTAGCCGGTGAACTCCGTGCTGCCGGACTTGTCGGCGACCTCACGGTAGGCGGACAGGTCGGCGTGGCCGCTCTTCTTGGCCTGGGCGTCGGCCTTGGCGCGGTCCCGCTGCTCCTTCATCAGACGGCGGAAACCGTCCTCGTCCACCGAAAGGCCCTGCTCGGCGGCCATTTCGAGGGTGAGGTCGATCGGGAAGCCCCAGGTGTCGTGGAGCAGGAACGCCTTGTCGCCGGGCAGGACCGAGGAGCCGGCGGCCTTGGTGTCCGTGACGGCGGTGTCGAGGATGTTGGTGCCGGCCTTCAGCGTCTTGACGAAGGCGGCCTCCTCGGCGAGGGCGACCGTCTCGATGCGGCGGCGGTCCTCCAGCAGCTCCGGATACTGCTGGCCCATGGTCTTGATGACCACGTCCAGCAGCTCGCCGATGACCAGCCCGGTGGCGCCGAGCAGCCGCATGTTGCGGATGGCTCGGCGCATGATGCGGCGCAGGACGTAGCCACGGCCCTCGTTGCCCGGGGTGACGCCGTCGCCGATGAGCATCGTGGACGTGCGGATGTGGTCGGCGACGACGCGGAGCGAGACATCGGTGGCGTCGGAGTCGCCGTAGCGCACCCCGGAGAGCTCGGTGGCCTTGTCGATGACGACGCGCAGGGTGTCCGTCTCGTACATGTTCGGGACGTCCTGGAGGATCATCGCCAGGCGTTCGAGACCGAGGCCGGTGTCGATGTTCTTGCTGGGCAGCTCGCCGAGGATCTCGAAGTCCTCCTTGCCGGTGCCCGCCCCCCGCTCGTACTGCATGAAGACCAGGTTCCAGATCTCCACATACCGCTCGTCGTTGACGGCCGGGCCGCCCTCGACGCCGAACTCCGGGCCGCGGTCGTAGTTGATCTCGGAGCACGGGCCGCAGGGGCCCGGGACGCCCATGGACCAGTAGTTCTCCTTCTTGCCCAGGCGCTGGATGCGCTCCTTGGGCACCCCGATGACCTCGTGCCAGATGCGCTCGGCCTCGTCGTCCTCGAGGTAGACGGTGATCCAGAGGCGCTCGGGGTCGAGGCCGTAGCCGCCGTCGGCCTGCGAGCCGGTCAGCAGCTCCCAGGCGTACTTGACGGCGCCTTCCTTGAAGTAGTCGCCGAAGGAGAAGTTGCCGCACATCTGGAAGAACGTGCCGTGCCGGGTGGTCTTGCCGACCTCTTCGATGTCCGGCGTACGGACGCACTTCTGCACGCTGGTGGCGCGCGGGGCGGGCGGCTTGACCTCACCGAGGAAGTACGGCTTGAAGGGGACCATGCCCGCGTTGACGAGGAGCAGCGTCGGGTCGTCCGCGATGAGCGACGCCGACGGCACGACGGTGTGCCCGCGCTCCTCGAAGAAGCGCAGCCAGCGGCGGCGGATTTCAGCCGACTCCATCAGTGGTCCTCTTTTCCAGTCGGTCCGGTCAGACCGGTGTGTCCGGTTGTTCTCGTGGTTCGGTACTGCGGTTCGAGCACCGCACGGCGCGGTGCCGGCAGCTCGCGCACCCCGTCCGGCTCGCCGAGCCCCAGGGCGTCGTGCAGCTGCTCTTCACGGTCCGCCATTCCGGTGCGTACGTCCAATGCAAATTGGCGCAGCCGGTGTCCGGTCTCGACGGCCTTGTCCGCGGCCTGTGCGGCGAGGCTGTCGGGCTGTAGCTTGCGCAGCTTGCGGTGGACCTTGTTGGTGGCCCACACGCCGGCGGCGGCGCCGGTGGTGAACCAGAATGCGCGGCGGAACATCGCTGTGATCAGTCCTTGGAGCGACGGTTGCGGCGCCCGCCGCGGCGGGCGCCGGGCAGGGTACGGCCGAGGACGACGGTGCGCTTCGGCTCCGGTTCGCCCTTCTTGCCGATCGCGCGGCGCACGCCGTAGCCGAACGCCGCCACCTTGACCAGCGGGCCGCCGAAGGCGGAGGACACGGTCGAGGAGAGCGCGGAGGCGTTGGCGGTGACCTCTTGGACGTCGGCGGCGATGGCATCGACGCGGGCCAGCTGGGTGTGCGCGGAGCGGACCGTTGCGGAGGCGTCGGCGAGGAGTGGCACGGCCTTCTCGGACACCTCGGCCACCATCTTGGTGGTCGCCTTGAGCGTCTGTGCGAGCCTCACCAGCACGAGGGCGAGGAACGACACAAGGATCGCCCAGAAGACGGCCACGAGGATCCCGGCCACCTCTCCACCGGACACGTTGGCACCACTCTCCGACTGGTTTGGTCTGGTTCTCGTCCTGCTCGAACGGCAACCTTGACCTTATCGCGCCGTGACTGTCCGTCCGTACCCCGTTCCCGGTCACACGGGGCGGGCGCCGGGGGAATCCCGCGGGGTGATTGTACGGTCCGCATCCTGCCGAGTACGCTCCGTGTGCCATGCGACGCCTCACGCGCCCCGGTCCCCTCTCCCGCCCTTCCCCCGAGCGTCTGCGGGCACCGGGCGGGCCGGGGAACCTTCCCGCGGAACTCAACCGCTTCATCGGCCGCGACGACGAACTGGCCACGCTGGCGCGGCAGCTGGAATCGGCCCGGCTGGTGACGCTCACCGGGCTCGGCGGCATCGGGAAGTCACGCCTTGCCCGCCAGGGCTCAGCGATCTTGCAGGATCGCTTCTGCGATGGGGTGTGGCTGGTCGAACTCGCGTCCCTGCGCGAACCGCACCTCCTGGACCACGCCGTCGCCGAGGCGCTGGCGCCGGCCGACCGCGGCGGCCGGCCGGTGCGCGCCGCGCTCTGTGACCACCTCGCCGGCCGTGAACTGCTGCTCGTCCTGGACGGCTATGAGCACCTGGTCGACGCCTGTGCCGAGCTGACCGCGGAGCTGCTGCGCCGCGCGCCCGGGCTGCGGGTGCTGGCCGCCGGACGACGCCCGCTCGGACTCCCCGGCGAGCAGAACATGGCGCTGGCACCGTTGAACACCGCCGATGCGACCGCCCTGTTCGCCGACCGCGCGGCGGCGGTGCTCGGTGCCTTCACCGTCGAGGAGGCCAACGAGGCCGCGGTCACCGAGCTCTGTGAGCGGCTCGACGGGATTCCGCTCGCGCTGGAGCTGGCCGCCGGGCGGCTGCGCGCGCTCTCCGTCGACCAGGTGCTCCAGCGGCTCGACGACCGCTTCCGGCTGCTGACCGGCACCGGCCGCGGTGCCCTGCCGCGCCACCAGACGCTGCGTACCGCGATCGGCTGGAGCCATGAGCTGTGTACGCCCGGGGAGCGGCTGCTGTGGGCGCGGCTGTCGGTCTTCGCCGGGCAGTTCGACCTGGAGGCGGTGGAGTACGTCTGCTCCGGCCCGGAGCTGCCGGCCGGGGAACTCCTCGATGTCATCGCGGAGTTGGTCGCCCAGTCGGTGCTGGTGCGGGAGGAGACCGCGGCCGGGGTGCGCTACCGGATGCTGGACACCGTACGGGCCTACGGCGCGGACTGGCTGGCGGCGACGCACGACGGTGACCGGCTGCGGCGCCGGCACCGCGATTGGTACCTGGGGCTGGCCACCTGGTGCGAACTGGACTGGTTCAGCTCCCGGCAGGCCGAGATCGCCGCCCGGATCGAGGCCGAGCTGCCCAATCTGCGGGTGGCGCTGGAGCAGAGCCTGGAGTGCCCCGCCGATACCCATCTGGGCCAGTATCTGGCGGGCACCCTGTGGTTCTACTGGGTGGGCTGCGGCCGGCTCTCCGAGGGCCGGCACTGGCTGGACCGGGCCCTGGAGCTGGAGAGCGACCACGACGACGCACGGCTGAAGGCGCTGTGGGTGACCGGCTATGTCGCGGTGCTCCAGGGGGACACCATCGGCGCGCTGGGGGCACTACAGGAGTGCCGGGACGAGGCCGAGCGGACCGGCAACGCCACCGCGGCCGCGTACGCGCTGCACCGCACCGGCTGTCTGGCGCTGGTCTGCGACGACATGCCGCGCGCCGAGGAGCTGCTGCGCGGGGCGCTGCGGCGCTACCGGGAGATCGGCGAGCTCAACGGCACCGTGCTGCTGGCACAGGTCGAGCTGGCGATGGCGGTGGCCTTCCGGGGCGAGCCGGCGGACGCGGTGCGGCTGTGCGAGGACGTCGTGGAGGTGTGTGCGGACCACGGGGAGCGCTGGACGCGGGCGTACGCCCAGTTCGTGCTGGGGTACGCGGCCTGGTCACGGGGCGACGGCGAGCGGGCCCGGGCCCTGCTGGAGGAGTCGCTGGCCGTCCATCACACCTTCCACGACCTGCTGGGCGTGGTACTGGCGCTCGAACTGCTGGCGATGGTGACGCTCGGCGAGGGGGACGCGGAGGCGGCGGCGGTGCTCCAGGGCGCCGCGGGGCGGATCTGGCCGTCGGTGGGGCTGCCGCTGTTCGGCTCGCGCCACTTCCGCCGGCCGCACGTGCTGTGCGAGGAACAGGCGCGGCAGCGGCTGGGGGCCGAGCGCTACGAGCGTGCCCGGCGCAGGGGCGAGCGCCTCGGCCTGGACGCGGCGGTGGCCCGGGGGCTGCGGACCGATGGTCCGGCGCCCACCCGGCCCCGGACGGTGCGGATCGCGCCGCCGGGCACGAGCGAGCCCGCCGCCTCCCCCTCCGCGAGCGGCGGGGAGACGGCGGGCTGAGCGTGGTGCTGCGCCTGCGGTGGTGCTTAGCGGGCGTAGTACTCGACGACGAGCTGCTCGTCGCAGATCACCGGGATCTCCTTGCGGTTCGGGTCCCGGTCGAGGCGGAACGCCAGAGCCTGGAGGTTGACCTCGAGGTAGCGCGGGGTCTCGCCGTCGGGGGCGTAGCCACCCTCACGCGCGACCTGGAAGGGGTGCTTCTCGCGGCTGCGCTCGCGGACCATCACGACGTCGCCGGGGCGGACGCGGAAGGACGGCTTGTCGACCTTGCGGTCGTTCACCGAGATGTGGCCGTGGACGACCATCTGGCGAGCCTGGTAGATCGTGCGGGCGATGCCCGAACGCAGGACGAGCGCGTCCAGACGGCGCTCAAGCTCGATGATCAGCGCTTCGCCGGTCTTGCCTTCGACCTTCCGAGCGCGGTCGTAGGCACGCGCCATCTGGCGCTCGCTGATGTCGTACTGCGCACGCAGGCGCTGCTTCTCGAGCAGACGGACCTTGTAGTCACTGGTCTGCTTGCGGCCACGGCCGTGCTCGCCGGGCGGGTAGGGACGGGCCTCGAAGTACTTGACGGCCTTCGGCGTCAGCGCGATGCCGAGCGCGCGGGACTTCTTGACCTTGGGACGCGACTGGTTCACGTGGAACGGACCTCCGTGTAAGTTAGGTGAGGCTTACCTTAGCGCGAGGAGAACGCATGTTTCGACCTGGGATCCCCCTGCCCAGTGCACACCGCACCGAGGCGGGTCAGCCGCGTCCCGTGGAAGGCGCCCAGCAGCCCACTGCCGCCGAGCGCATACGAACCCTCGTCGAATCCAATGGTATGGCGTCTCTGAGCATCCCCGGTGTCGAGGACCCCGACGAGACCGGACTCTCGGCACCGGTCTGCCGGACCGTGACACCCGACGGAGACGTGCTGTTGCTGGTTTCCGGGGACTCTGCGGCGGCTCGGGCGGCGGCACACGCGCAGGACGACGACCTCACGGTCGTGATGGAGATCACGGATGTCGCGCCCGTTTCGGTGCCCCATCGCATCCGCGGACGGGCCTGGGTGGCCGGCTGGCTCACCCCCGTCCGCAATGAGCAGCGGGCCGAGGCGGCGCTGCTGCTCGCGGAGCGGCACCCGGTGGGCGAGCTGCTCGGCCTCGGGGAGGCGCTCCAGCCGGACCCCGCACCGGGCCTGTACGGGCGGACCGCCTGGATGATGCTGCGCCTGGAGGTCGGCGAGGGCGCGGTGGACGATCTGTGGGGCGCCGAGTCCGTCGAACCGGACGACTTCGCCGACGCGGCCGCCGATCCCCTCGTCGCCCACGAGGCGGAGCTGCTCCAGCATCTGCACGCCGCGCACAGCGACCAGGTACGCGGGCTGTGCACCCTGCTCGGCGACCGCAGGGACGTCTGCGGGCTGCGCGGCCGGGCCGTGCCGGTGGGCCTGGACCGCTTCGGGCTGCGGGTCCGCTTCACCGACGCCGAGGAGCACACCTTCGACGCGCGGTTCGACTTTCCCGAGCCCGTGCGGGACGTGGCGGAGCTGCGGCGGGCGATGCATCTGCTCTTCGAGGCGGCGGCCGAGTAGTCACCGGGCGCCGTCCCGCGGAGGGCTACTCGGCGGCGTTCTCACCGGAGTCGGCGCGCAGGCGCGTCCGCACCCGCTCGACGACATCGGCGTAGCGCGCCTCCGCACCATGGCGGGTGGGCTCGTAATAGCGCTTGCCGTGCACCTCGTCCGGCGCGTACTGCTGGGCGGCGATACCGCCCGGCAGGTCGTGCGGATATTGATAGCCCTGGCCGTGGCCGAGCTTCTGAGCGCCCTTGTAGTGGCTGTCACGCAGATGCAGCGGCACCGCCCCCGCCTGACCGGCGCGGACGTCCGCCAGGGCGGCGTCGATGGCCATATACGCGGCGTTCGACTTCGGCGCCAGGGCGAGCGCGATGGTGGCCTGGCTCAGCGTGATCCGCGCCTCCGGGAATCCGATCATCGCCACGGCCTGGGCGGCGGCGACCGCGGTCGGCAGCGCCGTGGGATCGGCCAGGCCGATGTCCTCGCTCGCCGAGATCATCAGCCGGCGGGCGATGAACCGCGGGTCCTCCCCCGCCTCGATCATGCGCGCCAGGTAGTGCAGCGCGGCGTCGACGTCCGAGCCACGGATGGACTTGATCAGCGCGCTGGCGACGTCGTAGTGCTGGTCACCGTCCCGGTCGTACTTCACCGCCGCGCGGTCGACGGACTCCTCCAGCGTCTGGAGGGTGATCTCCTTCTCGCCCTTGGCCAGCGCGGAACCGGCACCGGCCTCCAGGGCCGTCAGCGCACGCCGGGCATCGCCGCCGGCGATCCGCAGCAGATGCCCCTCGGTGTCCTCGGGCAGGGTCACCGCGCCCGCCAGCCCGCGCGCATCGGTCAGCGCACGCCGCAGCAGCCCGCGCAGATCGTCGTCCGTGAGGGGTTCGAGCGTCAGCAGCAGGGAGCGGGAGAGCAGCGGCGAGATCACCGAGAAATACGGGTTCTCGGTCGTCGCGGCGATCAGGGTGACCCAGCGGTTCTCCACGGCGGGCAGCAGGGAGTCCTGCTGGGCCTTGCTGAAGCGGTGGATCTCGTCGAGGAAGAGGACGGTCTCCTTGCCGTAGCCGCCCGAGGCCCGCCGTGCGCCGTCGATGACCGCGCGGACCTCCTTGACGCCCGCCGTGATCGCCGAGAGCTCCACGAAGCGCTTGTTCGTCGCCTGGCTGACGACATAGGCGAGGGTCGTCTTGCCGATTCCGGGCGGCCCCCACAGGAACACCGAGGACGGCCCGGCGGGCCCTCCTCCGCCCTCGCCGACGAGGCGGCGCAGCGGCGAGCCCGGCTTGAGCAGATGCTGCTGGCCCACGACTTCGTCGAGGGTGCGCGGGCGCATCCGGACGGCGAGCGGGGACCCCGCGGGGTCCTTCTCCTGGCGGTCTTCGGCAGCGGCGGTGAACAGGTCGGGCTCCACGATCACGAGCCTAAGCCACCCCACTGACAACGCCCCGGCCGCCGTCATGGACGGGGCCGGGGCACGGGCAACGCGGCGGGCGGGACCTCAGATCAGGCTGCTCCAGTACGACCACCACTTGGTGAGGATCAGCAGCGCGATCACGCCGTACCAGAGCACCGGCACGACCCAGTGGAACTCCAGCACGGTCCGGCGCAGCCCCGCGGGGGCCGGGATGATGCCGTGCTTGAGGTTGTGCACGGTGGTGTACCAGAACATCAGGATCGTGATCATCCAGGTCAGCGTGCACCACAGACACAGGGAGTTGATCACGTACAGCGACTGGGACATCAGCCACATGCAGAAGACCGTGCCGAGCAGCGTGCCGATGTTCAGCCCGATCCAGTACCAGCGGCGGAAGCGGCCGCCGGCCAGCAGGGCCACGCCGATCGCGATCACCACGCCGAAGCAGACCAGGCCGGCGAGCGGGTTCGGGAAACCGAAGGCCTCCGCCTGCTTGCTCTGCATGACGTTGCCGCAGGAGACGATCGGGTTGAGGCTGCAGGCGGGCTTGTAGTTCGGGTTCTTCAGCAGCTCGAACTTGTCCAGGGTGATGACCCAGGCCGCCAGCAGACCCAGCGCGCCGGTGATCACCAGGAGCAGGGCGTATCCGCGACCCGAGCCGATGGTGCCCGGGCCGCTCGCGCGGTCGTCGTCGGTGGACACGTCGTCAAGCGCTGTCGTCGTCATATCGCCGTTCCGTCGATCCCTGCTAGTAGGGGCTGAGCGCGGGCCCGATCGCGGCCACGCCGTTCATTCTGCCCCAACTCCACCATGCCCCACCGTGCGATGAGCATAAAGAAGAGCCGCCCGCACACAGCGTTCTCTCAGTATTCGCCGGGCCACCGCCCCCTCTGCCGCCCGCCACCACCGGTGCGGCCGTGCCGGAAACCCTTCGCCGGGATGACGGCGCCGCAGCCGTTGACACCGGGCGCCCGGCGGCACGGAGGACCCGGCACGCACGAAGGGCCCGGCCGGCCGATCGCCGTCCGGGCCCCTCGGGGTCCGCCGTCCCGCGGCCTCAGCCCAGCGTGCGCCGGACCTCGTCGGCCACGGTGTCCAGCGCGACCGCGGTCTGCTCACCGCTCTCCAGGTCCTTGAGCTGGACGACGCCCTCGGCCAGGTCCCGCTCGCCCGCCACCAGCGCCAGCCGCGCGCCGGAGCGGTTGGCCGACTTCATGGCGTTCTTCAGGCCCTTGCCGCCGAACGCGAAGTCGGTGGCGACGCCGGACCGGCGCAGCTCGGTGACCACGCCGAACAGCACCCGGCGGGCCTCCTCGCCGAGCGGTACCGCGTAGACGGCCGTGGCGGCGGGGATGTCGAGCGTGACGCCCTCCGCCTCCAGCGCCAGCACCGTGCGGTCGACGCCCAGCGCCCAGCCGACGGACGGCAGCGCGGGGCCGCCGATCATCTCCGAGAGTCCGTCGTAGCGGCCGCCGCCGCCCACCGCGGACTGCGAGCCGAGGCCGTCGTGGACGAACTCGAAGGTGGTGCGGGTGTAGTAGTCCAGGCCGCGGACCAGCTTCTCGTCGTCCTCGAAGGCCACGCCCGCCGCGGTCAGCAGCTCACGCACCTGCTCGTGGTACGCCTTGCAGGCCTCGCAGAGGTAGTCGCGGAGCTTGGGCGCCCCGTCGAGCTGCTTCTGCACCGCCTCGCGCTTGTCGTCCAGGACGCGCAGCGGGTTGATGTCGACCCGGCGCCGGGTGTCGTCGTCCAGGTCGAGGCCGCGCAGGAAGTCCTGGAGGGCGGCCCGGTAGACGGGGCGGCACTCCTTGTCGCCCAGGGAGTTGAGCAGGATGCGGAAGTTCCGCAGCCCCAGTGCGCGGTAGGCCTGGTCGGCCAGGATGATCAACTCGGCGTCCAGCGCCGGGTCTTCGGCACCGATGGCCTCGGCGCCGACCTGGGAGAAGTGGCGGTAACGGCCCTTCTGCGGACGCTCGTAGCGGTAGTACGAGCCGGAGTACCAGAGCTTGACCGGGAGGTTGCCCGCCTTGTGGAGGTTGGCCTCCAGTGCGGCACGCAGCACGGACGCGGTGCCCTCGGGGCGCAGCGCGAGCTGGTCGCCGCCCTTGGTCTCGAAGGCGTACATCTCCTTGGTCACGATGTCGGTGGACTCACCGACACCGCGCGCGAACAGCTCGACATTCTCGAAACCGGGCGTCTCGATGTAGCCGTACCCGGAGTTCTTCAGCGGCGCGGCGATCGCCTCGCGCACCGCGAGATAGGTGGCGGACTGCGGCGGAATCAGGTCGTACGTGCCCTTGGGGGCCTTGAAGGTGCTCACGGAAGGTCTCGTCACATTCCTCGTCGTGGAGCGGCGCTGAAGCCGTCTCCGAGGCCGGCGGCCACCTCCCGCAGGAAGGGGTTGGTGGCGCGCTCGCGGCCGATGGTGGTCTGGGGGCCGTGGCCGGACAGGACGACGGTCGAGTCCTCCAGCGGCAGGCACACGCGCGCCAGCGACTGGAGGATCTCGGCGTGGTCGCCGCCCGGCAGGTCGGTGCGTCCGATGGAGCCGGCGAAGAGCAGGTCGCCGGAGAAGAAGACCGGCGGAATATCGGCCTGCTCGGGCATCCTGAACGTCACCGACCCCTTGGTATGGCCCGGGGCGTGCGCGACGGAGAACTCCATCCCGGCGAGTTCCAGGGCGGCACCGTCGCTCAGCTCCTTGACGTCGTCCGGCTCCCCCACGGTGAGTTCGCCCATGAGCTGCTGACCGATGGAGATGCCCAGGGCCTTCTCCGGGTCGCTCATCATGAAGCGGTCCTCGGGGTGGATCCAGGCCGGGACGTCGTGCGCGCCGCACACCGGGACCACGGAGGCGACATGGTCGATGTGGCCATGGGTGAGAACGACCGCGACGGGCTTGAGCCGATGCTTTGCGACCGCGTCCTCGACGCCTTGGGCCGCCTGGTGGCCCGGGTCGATGATGACGCACTCCTCGCCGGCGGCGGGGGCGACCAAGTAGCAATTGGTGCCCCAGGCCCCGGCGGGGAACCCGGCAATCAGCACGTTCGTCCTTAAAGGTCGGTGGTGGGACTCGGTCCACGGGACCGCTCCCGGAACATCTCGGCAGCTCCAGAGCCTACCGGCGGGACTCCCGGCAGAGCGAACCCGTATACGGTACGGCCACGGCGACGACAGCGATCGGTGATCGGACGAAGGAGACGACCGGTGGTCAGCAGAGATCAGCGGCGGCGGCAGCTCGCCAGGGAGAAGTACGAGCGCCAGCAGCAACGGCGGTCCGCAGCACAGCGGAAGACCAAACGCCGCAATGTGGTCATCGCGTCCGCCATGGCCGTCGCCCTGGCCGCCGGCGTCACCGCGTATGCCACCACCGGGCTGGCGGGCGCCGGCCAGGACGCCGACCGGGCTGCTCCCCCGTCCCCCTCCAAGGCGCCGGACCCGTGCGGCAAGCCTGCCAAGGGCACCCCGTCCACCAAGACCTGGAAGAAGGAGCCGGCGATGTCCGTGGACACCTCGGCCTCCTACTCCGCGAAGCTGGCGACGACCTGCGGCACGATCGGGCTGAAGCTGGACGCCGGCAAGGCACCGCACACCGTCAACTCCTTCGCCTTCCTGGCCGGTCAGGGCTACTTCGACCACAGCAAGTGCCACCGCCTGGTCGACCAGGGCATCTACGTCCTTCAGTGCGGCGACCCGAAGGGCACCGGCCAGGGCACGCCCGGCTACACCATCCCGGACGAGAACCTCAAGGACCCCCGGCTCAAGGGCGGCGTCTATCCGGCGGGCACGGTCGCGATGGCCAACCGCTACGACGGGCAGAGCGACAAGACCCGGGACTCCGGCGGCAGCCAGTTCTTCCTCGTCTACCAGGACAGCAAGCTGCCCCCCAACTACACACCGTTCGGCACCGTCACCGGCGGTATGGACGTGCTGCGGAAGATCGCCAAGGCCGGTTCGACGCCCGACCCGCAGACCGGCAACACCGCGCCGAACGCCACCGTCGTGATCGACCGGGCAACCGTCAAAAAGTCCTGACCTGCCGGGCGACCTGGGGCGGTGCGGCGGCCCCCGCCACGCGAACCGCGGAATTTCGGTCGTGCTGGATGCGGACAGCCGACCGCCGGTCGCCTAGATTGGCGTTGGGTAGGGTGCCTGCTCCGACGGCTGCCACCCTCACCCGCAATTCAGCCCGTCGGACCGGTCAGGGCGCGGCTCTGCCGGACAGAAACTGTGGACGATGCCGGGGGGCCGCACGCCCCCGTCGGCATCATGTGGAGGAGGCGCTGTGAGCAGCGACCCATGGGGCCGCGTCGACGAGACGGGGACCGTGTACGTGCGTACCGCCGATGGCGAGCAGGTCGTCGGATCGTGGCAGGCGGGCACTCCCGAGGAGGCCCTCGCCTACTTCGAGCGCAAGTATGAGGGCCTGGTCGTCGAGATCGGCCTCCTCGAGCGCCGGGTCAAGACCACCGACCTGTCGGCGAAGGACGCCACGACCGCGATCGAGCATCTGCGCACCCAGGTCGACGAACACCACGCGGTGGGCGACCTGGACGCGCTGAAGAAGCGGCTCGACAAGCTCGTCGAGGCCGTCGAATCGCGCCGCGAGGAGCGCAAGGCACAGAAGGCACGGCAGAGCCACGAG
Source organism: Streptomyces lydicamycinicus (assembly GCF_000829715.2). Lineage (NCBI taxonomy): Bacteria > Bacillati > Actinomycetota > Actinomycetes > Kitasatosporales > Streptomycetaceae > Streptomyces > Streptomyces lydicamycinicus. The sequence goes on from NZ_BBNO01000006.1 coordinate 96,040, forward strand.
GCCCGGGAGGCCAAGGAGAAGCTGGTCGCCGAGGCCGAGGAGCTGGCCGCCAGTGAGCAGTGGCGGGCGGCCGGTGAACGGCTGCGCGCGCTGGTCGACACCTGGAAGAGCCTGCCGCGGCTCGACCGCAAGGCGGACGACGAACTCTGGCACCGCTTCTCGCACGCCCGCTCGGCGTTCTCCAAGCGGCGCAAGGCGCACTTCGCGTCGCTGGACGCGCAGCGCGAGGAGTCCCGTAAGGCGAAGGAGAAGCTGGTCGCCGAGGCCGAGGCGCTGTCGAACTCGACGGACTGGGGGGCCACCGCGGCCCGCTACCGCGAGCTGATGGCGGACTGGAAGGCGGCCGGCCGCGCGCAGCGCGAGCACGAGGACGATCTGTGGAACCGCTTCCGCGGCGCCCAGGACATCTTCTTCCAGGCGCGCGGCGAGGTCTTCGCGGAGCGCGATGCCGAGCAGCGGGAGAATCTGACCCGCAAGGAGGAGCTGGCCGTCGAGGCCGAGAAGCTGCTGCCCGTCTCGGACCTCAAGGGCGCGCGGGCCGCGTTCCGCTCGATCAATGAGCGGTGGGAGGCCATCGGCCATGTGCCGCGGGACGCCCGCCCGAAGATCGAGGGCCGGATGCACGCCGTCGAGCGGGCCATCCAGGAGGCCGAGGAGAGCGAGTGGCGCCGGACGAACCCTGAGGCGCGGGCCCGCGCCGCGGGGCTGACCGGCCAGCTCCAGGACGCGGTCGACAAGCTGGAGAAGCAGATCGACACGGCGCGGGCGGCGGGCAACAACGCCAAGGCCGACAAGCTCGGCCGGGAGCTGGAAGGCCGCAAGGCGCTGCTGGACCAGGCGCTCAAGGGCCTGGAAGAGTTCGGCGGATAGCACGGAACAGCGGGCGGCCCCGGTACGGATTCCGTACCGGGGCCGCCCGCTGTGTACGCCGTTACGGCCTTCTGGCCGACGTCACCCGGTACACGTCGTAGACGCCCTCCACGCTCCGTACGGCCTTCAGGACGTGGCCCAGGTGCTTGGGGTCGCCCATCTCGAAGGTGAAGCGGGAGGTGGCGACGCGGTCGCGGGAGGTCTGGACGGCGGCCGACAGGATGTTGACGTGCTGGTCGGACAGGATCCGGGTGACGTCCGACAGCAGGCGGGAGCGGTCCAGCGCCTCGACCTGGATGGCGACCAGGAAGACCGAGGACTGGGTGGGCGCCCACTCGACGTCGAGTATCCGCTCCGGCTGCCGGGACAGCGAGTCGACATTGACGCAGTCGGCGCGGTGCACCGAGACGCCGTTGCCGCGGGTGACGAAGCCGATGATGGGGTCGCCCGGCACCGGAGTGCAGCAGCGGGCCAGCTTGACCCACACATCGTCGACGCCCTTGACGACCACCCCGGGGTCGGCGCTGGAACGGCGCTTGGAACGCGGCCGGATCGGGGTCGACTCGGCGATGTCCTCGGTGGCCTCGTCCTGGCCGCCGAGCGCCTGCACCAGCTTCTGGACGACGCCCTGCGCGGCGACATGGCCCTCGCCGATGGCCGCGTAGAGCGAGGAGATGTCGGGGTAGCGCATCTCGTGCGCGAGGGTGACCAGGGAGTCGCCGGTCAGAATCCGCTGGATCGGCAGGTTCTGCTTGCGCATGGCGCGCGCGATGGAGTCCTTGCCCTGCTCGATGGCCTCGTCGCGGCGCTCCTTGGAGAACCAGCCGCGGATCTTGTTGCGGGCCCGCGGGGACTTGACGAAGCCGAGCCAGTCACGGGACGGCCCGGCGCCCGGCGCCTTGGAGGTGAAGACCTCCACCAAGTCGCCGTTGTCCAGGGTCGATTCGAGCGGGACGAGGCGCCCGTTGACCCGCGCCCCTATCGTGCGGTGGCCGACCTCGGTGTGCACCGCGTACGCGAAGTCGACGGGGGTGGCACCGGCCGGCAGCGCTATGACGTCGCCCTTGGGCGTGAAGACGAAGACCTCGTTGCGGGACAGGTCGAAGCGCAGCGACTCCAGGAACTCGCCGGGGTCCTCGGTCTCCTTCTGCCAGTCGAGCAACTGCCGCAGCCAGGCCATGTCGTTGACGGTGTCCTGGCCCTTGCCGGCGTTCTTCGGCACATCCGTACGGATCTTGGAGGCGCCGGCCACCGCTTCCTGCTTGTACTTCCAGTGCGCGGCGATGCCGTACTCGGCGCGGCGGTGCATGTCGAACGTACGGATCTGGAGCTCAACGGGCTTGCCGCTGGGGCCGATCACGGTCGTGTGCAGCGACTGGTACATGTTGAACTTCGGCATCGCGATGTAGTCCTTGAACCGGCCGGGGACCGGGTTCCATCGCGCGTGGATGGTGCCGAGTGCCGCGTAGCAGTCGCGGACGGTGTCGACGAGGACGCGGATGCCCACCAGGTCGTAGATCTCGGCGAAGTCGCGGCCGCGGACGATCATCTTCTGGTAGACGCTGTAGTAGTGCTTGGGCCGCCCCGTGACGGTGGCCTTGATGCGCGCGGACCGCAGATCGGCCTGGACCTCGTCGGTCACTATGGCCAGATACTCGTCCCGCTTGGGCGCCCGCTCGGCGACCAGCCGCACGATCTCGTCGTACATCTTGGGGTAGAGGATCGCGAAGGCGAGGTCCTCCAGCTCCCACTTGATGGTGTTCATGCCCAGGCGGTGGGCGAGCGGAGCGTAGATCTCCAGCGTCTCGCGGGCCTTCTTCTCCTGCTTCTCCCGCTTGAGGTAACGCATGGTGCGCATGTTGTGCAGCCGGTCGGCGAGCTTGATGACCAGGACACGCGGGTCCTTGGCCATCGCGACGACCATCTTGCGCACGGTCTCGGCCTGCGCGGCCTCGCCGAACTTGACCTTGTCCAGCTTGGTGACGCCGTCGACCAGCAGCGCGACCTGGTCGCCGAAGTCACGGCGCAGGGTGTCCAGGCCGTATTCGGTGTCCTCGACGGTGTCGTGCAGCAGGCCCGCCATCAGCGTGGCCGGGTCCATGCCCAGCTCGGCGAGGATCGTCGTCACCGCGAGCGGGTGGGTGATGTACGGGTCGCCGCTCTTGCGCTTCTGGCCGCGGTGCCAGCGCTCGGCGACCTGGTAGGCCCGCTCGACCTGGCGCAGCGTCGCGGTCTCGATCTTGGGGTCATTGCCGCGGACGGCCCGCAGCAGCGGCTCCAGGACCGGGTTGTACGGGCTGGAGCGCTGGACGCCCAGCCGGGCCAGCCGGGCCCGTACCCGGTTCGGGGAGCCGGAGCGGCCGGCGGGGGCGGGCGGCAGCGGCTTGGTGGCGGCGGGCTGGTCGGCCTTGGCGGGCGGCTTGGGCGCCCGGGACGGCGTGGAGCCCGGCTGGGACGAGGAGGCGGCGGGCCCCGGCTTGGGCGCCGTACGGGGCCGCTCGGCGGGCGCCGGTGACGCGGAGGTCGGGCCGGCCGGCGGCCGGGGCGTGGCGGTGCCGTCGGGCGCGCCCTGCCGCTCGGGCTGGGGCGCGTCCGAGGAAGCCACGTCCGTGGGCTTCGGCTCGTCCGGGCGCGCGGCGTCGGATCCCGTCGGACGCAGTCCGGGGGAGAGCGGCTGGGCCTCGTCTGGCAAGAGCACTCCTCAGGCGGTTCCGGACCCCAGAACCTCTCACGGGTCGGGGTGCCATGGTATCGACCCCGGGGCCGCGACTCCCCCGCGGCCATGGGTCCGTACATGACACAGCAGCGGGGGCACCCGGATTCTTCCGGATGCCCCCGCTGCCGAGGTGCTGTGTGCGACCGGCTCAGACCGTGATCAGGGCCTCCAGCGGAGCGCCCTTGAGCCCCGGCTCCAGCCGCTGCCGCCCGGCCAGGAAGCCGAGCTCCAGCAGCACGGCCAGGCCCGCGACCTCGGCACCCGCACGGCGGATGAGCTGAAGCGAGGCGTCGGCGGTCCCGCCGGTGGCCAGGACGTCATCGATCACCAGCACCCGGTCGCCCGGGACCAGCGCATCGCTGTGGATCTCGATCTCGGCCGTGCCGTACTCCAGCTCGTAGGCCTGCCCGAGCGTCGTGCCGGGCAGCTTGCCGGCCTTGCGGACGGGGACGAAGCCGACGCCGGCCCGGACCGCGACCGGAGCGGCGAGTATGAACCCGCGCGCCTCCAGGCCCACGATCTTGTCCACGCGGTGCCGTCCGCACAGCTCGGCGAACGCCTCGGTCAGCGCGCCGAAGGCGGCCGGATCGGCCAGCAGCGGGGTGATGTCCTTGAACATCACACCCGGCTGCGGGTAATCCGGGATGTCCGTGATCCGGCTGAGCAGGAGCTCGCGCAGTTCCGCCGGGGCGCTCACCGGCGCTTGCCCGAGGGGCGACCACGTCCGCGGTTACGGGAGGCGGGCTGCTGGCGCGGTCCGACGACCGCGGCACCGTCCTCGGCATCGGCCGGGGCCGAGTCCTCGGTGTCCTCCTGGCTCGCCTCCTTGGCCGCGGCCGCGGCGCGCTTCGCCTTCACTCGCTTGGCCAGTGCCTTGATCTGCGGCTCGCGGTTCTTCAGGTCGGCGACCAGCGGCGTCGCGATGAAGATCGACGAGTACGCACCGGCGGCGAGGCCGACGAACAGGGCCAGCGAGATGTCGTTGAGCATGCCCGCGCCCAGGAAACCGCCGCCGACGAACAGCAGACCGGCGACCGGGAGCAGCGCCACGACCGTGGTGTTGATCGACCGCACCAGGGTGCTGTTGATCGAGCGGTTGGCGATCTCGCTGTACGTGAAGCGGTTCTGCTTGGTGAGGTCCTTGGAGGCTTCCTTGAGGCTGTCGAAGACGACGACCGTGTCGTACAGGGAGTAACCGAGGATCGTGAGCAGACCGATGACCGTGCCAGGGGTGACCTCGAAGCCGACCAAGGCGTAGACACCGACCGTGATCGTGAGGTCGTGGATCAGCGCGATCAGGGCGGCGAGTGCCATCCGCCACTCGAAGGCGATCGCCAGATAGAGCACCACGAGGACCATGAAGATCCCCAGACCCAGCCAGGCCTTGTTGGCGATCTCCTCACCCCAGCTCGGGCCGACCAACTGGGTGTTGACGTCCTTGACCGGGATGTTCAGGTCCTTGGCGAGCTCTTCCTGGACCGGCACCGCCTGCTTGGTGTCCAGACCGCTGATCTGGATGCGCAGGGCGCCGCTGCCGAGCTTCTGCACCACGGCCTGGTGGCCGCCCGAGGCCGACTCGGCCTGGTGCTGGGCCGCCGAGGCGGACACGGAGGTCTCCGGGGTGCTGAAGACCGCGCCGCCGGAGAACTCGATGCCCATGTTCAGGCCGCGCACCGCCAGGCCGACGATGGCCGTGATGGTGATGAGGATCGAGATGCCGTACCAGATCTTCCGCTTGCCGATGAAGTCGTAGCCGACCTCGCCGCGGTAGAGCCGGGCGCCGAGGTTTCCGAGCTTGGACATCTCACGCCTCCTTCGTCTGGGTGGGGGCGGCGCCGCGACGACGGCGCAGCGGCGGCTTGGCGCCCAGGCGCTTGGGATCGAGGCCGGACCAGGAGTGACCGTCGGCGAAGAACTTCCGCCGGGCCAGCATCGTCATCAGCGGCTTGGTGAAGTAGAAGACCACGACGACGTCGAGGACGGTGGTCAGGCCGAGCGTGAACGCGAAGCCCTTCACCTTGCCGACGGTGACGATGAACAGCACCGCGGCGGCCAGGAACGACACGAAGTCGGAGACCAGGATCGTACGGCGGGCCCGGGGCCAGCCGCGCTCGACGGCCGGGCGCAGGGTGCGGCCCTCGCGGATCTCGTCCCGGATGCGTTCGAAGTAGACGATGAACGAGTCGGCGGTGATACCGATGGCCACGATGGCGCCGCAGACCGCCGGGAGGTTCAGCGCGAACCCGATGGTCGGGCCGAGCAAGGTCATGATCGTGTACGTCAGGATCGCCGAGACCAGGAGGCTCGCCAGCGCGACCAGCGCCAGTCCCCGGTAGTAGGCGACGAGGTAGATCACGACCAGCGCGAGGCCGATGGCACCGGCGATCAGACCGGCGTGCAGCTGCTCGCCGCCCAGCGCCGCGGTGACCGTGGTCTCGTCGTCGATCTTGAAGGAGAGCGGCAGGGAGCCGTAGGACAGCATGTTGCCGAGGTCCTCGGCGGACTGCTGGGTGAAGCCGCCGGAGATCGTGGCGTTGCCACCATTGATCGCGCTGCTGACCGACGGAGCGGAGACCACCGCACCGTCCAGCACGATCCCGAACTGGTTCTGCGGCTGCGCCTTGGTGGCGAGCTTGCCGGTGACGTCCGCGAACTTCTTGCCGCCCTCGGAGGTGAAGTCCATCTGGACGATCCAGCCCTGGCCACCCTGGCTGTCGAAGACGGCCTTGGCGTCGCTGACGTCCGTGCCCTCGACGCCGATCGGGCCGAGCGCGTACTTCTGCGTGCCGTCGTCCTTGCACGCCACGATCGGGTCGGACGGCTTGGAGTTCGCGGCCTTCTCACCGGCGGTGGCGCGGCTCTGCTTGGTGGAACAGTCCAGCGCGTTGAGCTGCTTCTGGAGGGCCGGCGGGATGTCCGCGCCGGGCGTCGGCGGCACCGCGGGGGCGGAGGGCTTGGCCGGGCCGGAGGGGGTGGGCTTGGCGGACGGTGCCTTCTTCAGCGCGTCCGTCACCGCCCGGCCCTGAGTGGTCGGCTTGTCGCCCGGCGACTGCGAGGCCTGCTGCTCGGTGCCCGGCTGGTCCTTGGCCGGGTCACCCGCGGCCTTGTCGCCCTTGGCCTTGCCGTTCGCGCCGCCCTTGGAGGGGCTGGGCTTGGGCTCGGGGGTCTTGGTGCCGGCGGTGGTGGTCAGCACCGGCCGGAATCCGAGCTGGGCGGTGGTGCCGACCTGCTGGCGGGCCTGCTTCGCGTCCGTCCCCTTGGGGATGTTCACGATGATGTGGTTGTCGCCCTGTGTCTGGACCTCGGCCTCGGACACACCGAGACCGTTGACCCGTCGCTCCATGATGCCGGCGGCGGTCTTCATGTTGGTCTCGTTGATCGCGTTGGGCTTGCCCGGCTGGTTCTGGGCCGCCAGCGTGAAGCTGGTGCCGCCTGCCAGGTCGATGCCCAGCCGGGGCGTCAGGGTGCCGGAGTAGAACATGCCTCCGATCAGCCCCACGATCGCGATGAGGACCAGGATCAGGGCGCGGCCCGGATGCCCCTGGCTCGCGGGCGCCCTGCGGCCCTTCTTCGGTGCTGCCACCTTCTCGTATCTCCCTGTCCAACCCCTCGGACCGGGATGCCGGCCGAGGGGCCACGAAGTCTTGTGGGGACGTGCCCCCGCCGGAGCCTAGACCGTCCCGGAACCGCGGTGCACGACACACCACGCGTGCTCCGCGGTTCCGTAGGGGTGGACTACTTCGCGTCGTCGCCGGACTTCTTGTCGTCCTTCGCGGCGTCGGCGTCCGCCTTGACGGTGTCCTTGACCTCGTCGGCGGGCTTGGCGTCCTTGGCCTCGTCGGCGGCGGGCTTGTCCGCGGCGGGCTCGGCGTCGGCCGGGGCGGCGGTCTTGCCCAGGTCGATCTTGTCGTCCTTCTCGGCCTCGGCGGTGTCGCCGGTCAGCGAGGAGGCGTCGTCCGGAACGACCGGCTCGCCACCGTGGATCGGGTCGGCACCGTCCAGGATGCGGTTGTACTCCTCGTCCGCGAGCACGGCGCCGATGGCGTTCTTGGCGTAAATGGCGTGCACGCCGGGGGCGACCTCCAGGAGGACGGTGTCCTCGTGGACCTCCTTGACCGTGGCGTACATGCCGCCGATGGTCCGGATGCCGGTGCCGGCCTGCATTTCATTGCGCATCTGCGCGGCCGCCTGCTGCTTCTTCTTGGCAGACCGAGTCATCAGGAACATGGCCCCGATGAGGACGATGAAGGGGAGGAGAGTCACGATATTCACGGGACGGAAATTCCTTCGCACGACCGCTGATGCGCGATCTCATATACGGGGGTGGGTATGCCGCCCATACGAACGGCATCGGCGGAGTCTAGGCGAGTCCCCACCAGTGGAACAACGCACAGCATCCCACCGCAGTTCCTGACCGGGCGAGTCCCCGCGCCGTCACGCCCCGAACAAGCCCTGCTGCCCGCCGGCGCCCGCCTGCTGCTGCGGCGGGACGAGCCCCAGATGCTCCCAGGCCGCCGGGGTCGCGATCCGGCCCCTGGGGGTCCTGGCCAGCAGTCCTTCCCGTACGAGGAACGGCTCGGCGACCTCCTCGACGGTCTCCCGCTCCTCCCCCACCGCGACCGCGAGGGTGGACAGGCCCACCGGGCCGCCGCCGAACAGCTTGAGCAGGGCCGTGAGCACCGCGCGGTCGAGGCGGTCCAGGCCGCGGGCGTCGACCTCGTAGACCCCGAGGGCCTGGGAGGCGATCTCGCGGGTGATCACGCCGTCGGCCTTCACCTGGGCGTAGTCGCGTACCCGGCGCAGCAGACGGTTGGCGATACGGGGCGTGCCGCGGGAGCGGCCGGCGATCTCGGCGGCGCCCTCGGGTTCTATGTCGACGTCGAGCAGCCCGGCGGAGCGGTGGATCACCCGCTGTAGCTCGGCGGGGGCGTAGAACTCCATATGGGCGGTGAAGCCGAAGCGGTCGCGCAGCGGCGGCGGCAGCAGACCGGCCCGGGTCGTGGCGCCGACCAGGGTGAATGGAGGGAGTTCGAGCGGGATGGCGGTGGCGCCCGGGCCCTTGCCGACGATCACGTCGACGCGGAAGTCCTCCATCGCCATGTAGAGCATTTCCTCGGCGGGCCGGGACATCCGGTGGATCTCGTCGAGGAAGAGGACCTCGCCCTCCTGGAGGGAGGAGAGGATCGCGGCGAGATCACCGGCGTGCTGGATGGCGGGGCCGGAGGTGATGCGGATGGGGGCACCCATCTCGGCGGCGATGATCATCGAGAGGGTCGTCTTGCCGAGGCCCGGCGCCCCGGACAGCAGGACGTGATCGGCGGTGGCACCACGGGCGCGGGCGGCGCGCAGCACCAGGTCGAGCTGTTCGCGCACCCGCTCCTGGCCGACGAATTCCTCCAGGTCCTTGGGCCGCAGCGCGGCCTCGACGGCGGTGTCCTCACCGTCCGCGTCGGCCCCGACCAGCCGGTCGGGCGCGCCCGTGGCGGGGTCCTCGGTGGTGGGCGGTGCGGTGTCGTCCCAGTTCACTGCGGTGTGCCTCGCGGGGTCGGGGCGGCCGGGCCGCCTGTGTGGTCGAACGGTCGGGGGCGCGGGGCCGGGCGGGCGGCGGTCATCGGGCGCGGTTCAGGGTCTGGAGGGCGGCCTTGAGCAGCTGTGGCACCTGGGGCGCTCCGCCGTCGGCGACGGCCGCCTCGGCCTGCGGGGCGACCGCGGTGACCGCTTCGTCCGCCTCGCGGGTGGCATAGCCCAGGCCGATCAGGGCGGCGTGCAGCTGATCGCGCCAGCCGGGTGTGACGGCGCTGCCGACGCCCGCGCGGCCGGTGCCCACCGGTTCCCCGAGCCGGTCCTTGAGCTCCAGGAGCAGCTTCTGCGCGCCCTTCTTGCCGATGCCGGGCACGGCGGTGAGGGCCTTCTCGTCACCGGTGGCGACGGCCAGCCGCAGCGCGTCCGGGGAGTGCACCGCGAGCATCGCCTGGGCGAGCCGGGGCCCGACACCGCTGGCGGTCTGGAGCAGCTCGAAGGTCTGCCGCTCGTCGTCGTCGGCGAAGCCGTAGAGGGTGAGCGAGTCCTCGCGGACGACGAGGGAGGTGGCGAGCTTGGCCTGCTGTCCGATGCGCAGGCCGGAGAGGGTGTCCGGGGTGCACTGGACAGCCATGCCGATCCCGCCGACCTCGACGACGGCGGAGTCCGGTGCGAGGGCCGCGACCGGGCCGGAGACGAAGGCGATCATCGGGTGCCCTTCTGGGGTGTCGCCCGGCGGACGCCGGGAGCGCGGACGGGGGCGGCGCGGCGGGCCGCGGCATGCGCCTGCTGGAGGCGGTTGACCGCGGGGGCGCGCCAGATGTGACAGATGGCGAGGGCCAGGGCGTCGGCGGCGTCGGCCGGCTTCGGCGGTGCGTCGAGCCGCAGCAGACGGGTCACCATCGCACCGACCTGGGCCTTGTCGGCCCGGCCGGAGCCGGTGACGGCGGCCTTGACCTCACTGGGGGTGTGCAGCGCGACCGGCAGCCCACGGCGGGCCGCGCACAGCATGGCGACCGCGCTGGCCTGGGCGGTGCCCATGACCGTACGGACGTTGTGCTGGCTGAAGACCCGCTCCACGGCGACGAATTCGGGGCGGTACTCATCGAGCCAGGCGTCTATCCCGCGCTCGATCTCGACCAGCCGCCGGGCGATGTCCAGGTCCGCCGGTGTGCGGACGACGCCGACGCCGACCATCGTCAGCGGACGCCCCGCGACGCCGTCGACCACCCCGACCCCGCAGCGTGTCAGCCCGGGGTCCACCCCCAGCACCTTCATCGGTCCCCGCCCCTCGCCTGTCGGTCGGCTGTGCCTGCCTCGGAAGCGCATGCCCCCTGATCAGCACAGTAGTGGCTGCCACTGACAAACCGACGGGCCGACGGGGTGTGTCCCCGTCGGCCCGTCAGACGACCGAGCATGCGGCGCCGGTCAGGCGTCGACCTTGGCCATGACATCGTCCGAGACGTCGAAGTTGGCGAAGACGTTCTGCACGTCGTCGCTGTCCTCCAGCGCGTCGATCAGCTTGAAGATCTTGCGTGCGCCCTCTTCCTCCAGCTCGACCTGCATGGTCGGGACGAAGTTGGCGTCGGCCGAGTCGTAGTCGATGCCGGACTCCTGGAGGGCCGTGCGGACCGCGACCAGGTCGGTGGCCTCGCTGAGCACCTCGAAGGACTCCCCGAGGTCGTTGACCTCTTCGGCGCCCGCGTCCAGGACCGCGCCCAGGACGTCGTCCTCGGACAGTTCGCCCTTGGGGACGATCACCACGCCCTTGCGGTTGAACAGGTACGACACCGAACCCGGGTCGGCCATCGAACCGCCGTTGCGGGTCATGGCGACGCGGACGTCCGAGGCGGCGCGGTTGCGGTTGTCGGTGAGGCACTCGATGAGCACCGCGACACCGTTGGGGCCGTACCCCTCGTACATGATGGTCTCGTAGTCGGCGCCGCCGGCTTCGAGGCCCGCACCGCGCTTGACCGCGGAGTCGATGTTCTTGTTGGGCACCGAGCTCTTCTTGGCCTTCTGGATGGCGTCGAAGAGCGTGGGGTTACCGTCCGGGTCGGCACCGCCGGTACGGGCCGCGACCTCGATGTTCTTGATCAGCTTCGCGAAGAGCTTGCCGCGCTTGGCATCGATCACGGCCTTCTTGTGCTTCGTCGTAGCCCATTTAGAGTGGCCGGACATCCGCCTGTCTCCTTCGCGTAACCAACGTCTGAAACGAACGCCTCAGATCCTACCGGGGCCAGGTCACACGGTGTCACTCCCGCCCGTCACCCGGCCACGACCCCGATCAAGAGCCGTGGCCCGCCCCTGGGATCAGTCCCGGGCCCGCCGCACCATGTCCACGAACAGGGCGTGGACCCGGTGGTCGCCGGTGAGCTCCGGGTGGAAAGACGTGGCGAGGACGTTACCCTGCCGCACGGCCACGGTGTGCCCGTCGTACGTCGCCAGGACCTCGACCGCGCCACCGACCGACTCGACCCAGGGCGCCCGGATGAAGACGCCCTCGACCGGTCCGCCGGGAATCCCGGCGACGTCGATGGCCGCCTCGAACGACTCGTTCTGCCGCCCGAAGGCGTTACGGCGCACGATCATGTCGACGCCGCCGAACGTCTCCTGGTCGTCCCGGGCGTCCAAGAGCTTGTCGGCGACCATGATCATGCCGGCGCAGGTGCCGTAGACCGGCTTGCCCGCGCGCACGAAGGCGCGCAGCGGCTCCAGCATGCCGAAGACGACCGCCAGCTTGGACATCGTGGTGGACTCGCCGCCCGGGATGACCAGGCCGTCGATCTCGTCCAGTTCCTCGGGACGGCGTACCGGCCTGGCCAGGGCGTCCGCCTCGGCGAGCACGGCGAGGTGCTCGCGGACGTCGCCCTGGAGGGCCAGCACACCGATGGTGGGGGTGCTCATCCGGTGTCCTACCAGCCGCGGTTGGCGTAGCGCTCGGCCTCGGGGAGGGTGTCGCAGTTGATGCCGACCATGGCCTCGCCCAGGTTGCGGGAGACGTCCGCGATCACCTTCGGGTCGTCGTAGAAGGTGGTGGCCTTCACGATCGCGGCGGCGCGCTTGGCGGGGTCACCGGACTTGAAGATGCCGGAGCCCACGAACACGCCCTCGGCACCGAGCTGGCGCATCAGTGCGGCGTCGGCCGGGGTGGCGACACCACCGGCGGAGAACAGCACGACCGGCAGCTTGCCGAGCTCGGCGACCTCCTTGACCAGCTCGTACGGGGCGCGCAGCTCCTTGGCGGCGGCGAACAGCTCGTTGTTGTCACAGCCGCGCAGCTTGGCGATCTCGCCCTTGATCTGGCGCAGGTGACGGACCGCCTCGACGACGTTGCCGGTGCCGGCCTCGCCCTTGGAGCGGATCATGGCGGCACCCTCGGCGATCCGGCGCAGCGCCTCGCCCAGGTTGGTGGCACCACACACGAAGGGGGTGGTGAAGGCCCACTTGTCGGAGTGGTTGACCTCGTCGGCCGGGGTGAGGACCTCGGACTCGTCGATGTAGTCGACACCGAGCGACTGGAGGACCTGCGCCTCGACGAAGTGGCCGATCCGGGACTTGGCCATGACCGGGATGGAGACGGCGCTGATGATGCCGTCGATCATGTCGGGGTCCGACATCCGGGCCACGCCACCGTCCTTGCGGATGTCGGCGGGGACCCGCTCCAGGGCCATGACGGCGACGGCGCCCGCGTCCTCGGCGATCTTCGCCTCTTCCGGCGTGACGACGTCCATGATCACGCCGCCCTTGAGCTGCTCGGCCATCCCGCGCTTGACGCGCGCGGTTCCGGTCTCGGGGTTCTGGGGCGTGGTAGGCGTGCTGGACACGGTTTGACCTCACTCAGTGCGGGTGGCTGTACTGCTGCGCCCACACAACCGTTTGTGAGCGGACCGGGAAAAGGGCCAATTAGAGGTCAGTGGCTCGTCACCGCTGGGAGTCGCAGCCACCCGCTCCGCGCTCCCGGCCCGCGGCCGGGCTCAGTTCCCGGCCGAGCGGTCGTCCAGAACGGCCGGCGGCTCGTCATCCATCTCGAAGGCCAGCGGGAACGGCGCATGACCGGCCAGCCGAAAATACCGCACCACCCGGTGCCGGCGGACGGCGCGGGCGGCCCGTACGGCGTCGTTGTGAAAGCGACGGGCCATCGGGACCCGGCGCACCGCGGCGGTGAGCTCGGCGACCGTCTGCTCGCCACCGGGCGCCTCCCGTACGGCCTCCAGCTGTGCCTCCTCCGCGAAGATCGCCCGCAGCGCCTGGCTCAGCTCACTCTCCGCGACCTCACGGTGGTCCTCCTCTGCCTGCCGCGCCTCGTGCGCGGCCTGGTAGAGGACGATCGAGGCGGCCGGATCGAGGACCCCCGACGTCCCCACCTCCTGCGCGACGGACGCCCGTCGCAGCAGCTGGGCGTCGAGCGCCGCCCTGGCCGCGTCGATACGGGCGTGCAGGCGGTCGAGGCGGCCGGCCGTCCAGCTGAGGTAAATACCGATGAGGACGATCGCGACGGCGATCCAGATGAACGTGGTCACGGGCGGTCACGATACGCGCTGCCGCGCTTTGTCTTCGCCCCACGTTTTTGGCTTTCCCGCCGTGGGTGTTGCTCGCCGTTTGTTGCCCGCTTGCGCGGTGCCCCCGCCGTTGCGCCTGCGGCGGGCGGGGCCGCTGCGCGGGGCTGTCGGGTGCGGTGACGGGTGGGAAAAACCTTGGTGGGTGGACCCGTAGGTGGTCCGGTGCGGCTCGCAGGGCCCGTTTATGGCTTACGGCGGCCAGCCCCCACCCACCGTCACTCACTCCCCCCACGGGAGGGGACGGGCCGGAGGGGCCGGTGTGTGGGACGTAAAGCGAAGCAGTCCCACACACCGGCCCCGGAGGCCCGTCACCGCACCCACAGCCCCGCGCAGCGGACCCGGCCCGCCGCAGGCGCAACGGCGACCAACAACCACGACGGGACGGCCAAAAACGTGGGAAGTCAATCCTTCTGCCAGAGGCGATTCCGTGGACCGACCCGCTCGTCCGTGGCCACGGACGCCGCGCCGGTGGTGACCGTCTCGTAGACGGCGAGGATGTCGGCGCCGACAGTCGACCAGTCGAAGCGGCGCACATGACGGGCGCCGCGTTCGCGCAGTTCGGCGAGGCGCGCCGGGTCACCGAGGAGTCGTACCGCCCCAGCGGCCAGCGCATCGGCGTCCTCGTTGGTGAAGAGTGCGCCGGCTTCGCCCTGGTCGAGGACCTGGGCGAAGGCGTCGAGGTCGCTGGCCAGGACGGGCGCCCCGGCCGACATGGCCTCCACGAGGATGATGCCGAAGGATTCGCCGCCCGTGTTGGGCGCGACATAGAGGTCGACGCTGCGCAGCAGGCGGGCCTTGTCCTCGTCGCTGACCATGCCGAGGAATTCGACCCGGGAGCGCAGGTCGGCGGGCAGCTCCGCGACCGCCTCCGCCTCGTCGCCGCGGCCGGCGACCAGCAGCCGGGCGTCCGGTACCGCGGCGAGGATCGTGGGCAGCGCCTTCATCAGGACCGGCAGGCCCTTGCGCGGTTCGTCGATCCGGCCGATGAAGCCGATCGTGCGTCCCTGCCATTCGGCCTTGGGCTCGGCGGTGGCGAAGAAGTCGACGTCGACGCCGTTGGGGATGACCACCGCATCGCCGCCGAGGTGTTCGACGAGGGTGCGGCGGGCGTATTCGCTCACCGCGATCCGTGCGCTGATCTTCTCCAGCGCGGGCTGGAGGATCGGATACGCGGCGATCATCGCCCGCGAGCGCGGGTTGGAGGTGTGGAAGGTCGCCACGATCGGGCCCTGGGCCGCCCAGCAGGAGAGCAGGCCTAGCGAGGGCGAGGCCGGCTCGTGGATGTGGATGACGTCGAAGGCGCCGTGCTGGAGCCAGCGGCGGACCCGGGCGGCGGAGAGGAACCCGAAGTTGAGGCGGGCGACCGAGCCGTTGTACGGGACGGGGACGGCGCGGCCGGCGGAGACGACGTACGGCGGCAGGGGGGTCTCGTCGTCCGAGGGGGCCAGGACGGAGACCTCGTGGCCGAGGCGGATCAGGTGATCGGCCAGGTCCCGGATGTGGAACTGCACGCCGCCGGGGACGTCCCAGGCGTACGGGCAGACGATGCCGATCTTCACACGGACTCCGTTCCGGAGGTTCCGGAGGTCTCGGTGCCGCCCGGGGCGCCGGGCTGCTCGCGCGGTTCCAGGTCAGCGAGCCAGAGCCGCTGGAGCATGTGCCAGTCCTCGGGGTGGTCGGCGATGCCGGAGGCGAAGGCGTCGGCGAGCTCCTGGGTCATCAAGGCGGCCTTCTCGGCGCGGGTGCCGGTCTCGGGGACCTCGATCTCCGGGTGGACCCGGCCGCGCATGACGGGGGTGTCGTCGTACCAGAGGGTGACGGGCAGCAGCATGGCGCCGGTCTGGACGGCGAGTACGGCGGGGCCGGCCGGCATCTTCGTGGCCTCACCGAAGAACTTGACCTCTATGCCGGAGGCGGAGAGATCGCGGTCCGCGACCAGGCAGACCAGCCCGCCGGCCCGCAGCCGCCGGGCGAGCGTGCCGAAGGCGGCGCCGCCGGTGTGCGGCAGGACCTCCATGCCCAGGCCCTCGCGGTAGGCGACGAAGCGGTCGTAGAGGGTTTCCGGCTTGAGGCGCTGAGCGACGGTGGTGAAGGGGACCCCGAGCTTGGTGGTGACCCAGGCGCCCGCGAGGTCGTAGTTGCCCATGTGGGGCAGCGCCAGGATGACGCCACGGCCACTTTTGAGCCCGTCCTCCAGGTAGTGCACGTCCTCGGGGATGAAACCCGTCCTTATCCGGTCCTTGCTCCAGGCCGGCAGCCGGAAGGACTCCATCCAGTAGCGCATGTACGAGCGCATCCCGGCCCGGGAGAGCTCGGCGAGCCGCTGCGGTGTGGCGTCCGGCACGACCCGGGCGAGGTTCGCCTCCAGGCGGCGGACCCCCTTGCCGCGGCGCTTCCAGGCGGTGTCGGCGATCCGGCGGCCGAGCCGTACGGCAGCGCCCTCGGGCAGTTTCTTGACGGTGCTCCAGCCCAGCGCGTAGAGCGCCTCCGCCAGCTTCTCCGTATCGATCAACGACCGGCCGTTCCTGCGCGGGCTCATGCGCTGTTCCCCCCTTGTGCCATGGCGTCGGCCTCGGCCGACTCCCGTCGTACCGTCACCACGCGCTGGCCCAGGGTGACGGCGCTGCCGATGCCGACGATCCACAGGGCGATCGGCAGCAGGATCTCGACGCCGGGCACCCCGAAGGCATGCAGCCCCGACAGGCCGCAGGCGACCAGCGTGATGACCAGCCGCTCGGCGCGTTCCACCAGGCCGTTGACGTCCACCGGCAGCCCGATGGCCTCCCCGCGGGCCTTGGTGTACGAGACCACCTGGCCGCTGGCCAGGCAGAAGATCGCCATCCCGCAGAGCATCAGGCTGTCGCCCCGGCCCGCGT
This sequence comes from Streptomyces lydicamycinicus, assembly GCF_000829715.2. NCBI lineage: Bacteria > Bacillati > Actinomycetota > Actinomycetes > Kitasatosporales > Streptomycetaceae > Streptomyces > Streptomyces lydicamycinicus. The sequence continues at coordinate 112,584 of NZ_BBNO01000006.1, forward strand.
ACCACAGGGCGAGCCCGCCGAAGATCGCCGAGTCGGCGACCCGGTCGAGGGTGGAGTCGAGGAAGGCCCCCCAGCGGCTGGAGCGGCCCAGCTGCCGCGCCATGTTGCCGTCGACGAGGTCGGAGAAGACGAACAGCGTGATGACGATCGTGCCCCAGAAGAACTCGCCCAGTGGGTAGAAGATCAGGGCGCCGGCCACCACGCCCCCGGTGCCGACCAGAGTGACCGCGTCCGGGCTGACGCCGATCCGGATGAGCAGGGCGGCGAACGGCGTGAGAACACGCGTGAAGAACGCACGCGCGTACTTGTTCAGCATGGCCTTCCCGGGAGTCGATACGGGCCGTGCGGTCTAGCGGCCACCGGCGGGCCCATCGTAGCCAGGAGGTCACGGGGCACCACGAACGCATCGCGGCGCGGGGTGCGTCCCGCGGCTCGGCACCCCCGACGCGCGCCGGTGGCCGCGCCCACAGGCCCCACCAGGGACGTCCGGACCCCTTGGGAGCACCGGGCCCGTGTGCCATGTATGGACGCGGCATGGCCGCGGTGGAAAGCTCGAATCACCGCAAAGTGTCGACCTGGAGGCGAGACACATGAGCGAGAAATCGAGTACACACCCGGGAGCCGCCGGCAGGGCATCAACGGCCGACCAGCCCACGGCCCTGCGCAATGTGGTGCTGGTCGGCCACAGCGGCTCGGGAAAAACCACACTGGTCGAGGCCCTCGCGCTGGCATCCGGCGCGGTCAACCGGGCGGGCCGGGTCGAGGACGGCGGCTGCCTCTCCGACTACGACGACATCGAGCACCGGCAGCAACGCTCCGTACAGCTCTCCCTGGTCCCGGTGGACTGGGGAGAAGTCAAGATCAATCTCTTGGACACCCCCGGATACGCCGATTTCGTCGGGGAACTCAGGGCCGGTCTGCGCGCCGCGGACGCGGCCCTTTTCGTTGTCTCGGCGGCCGACGGCGTGGCCGGCGCGACCCGTATGGTCTGGGACGAGTGCGCGGCCGTCGGAATGCCGCGCGCGCTGGTCATCACGCACCTGGAGGCGTCCCGCGCCGACTTCGACGAGATGACCGAGCGCTGCCGCTCCGCTCTCGGCGGCGAGGACCCGGACGCCGTCCTCCCCCTCTACCTCCCGCTGTACGGGACGCCGGGCGCCGACGGCCACGCCCCCGTGCACGGCCTGATCGGCCTGCTCTCCCAGCGGGTCTTCGACTACTCCTCCGGCGAGCGCACCGAACGCGCACCGACGGAGGACGAGCTGCCGCTGATCGAAGCGGCCCGCAACCGCCTCATCGAGGGCATCATCGCCGAGAGCGAGGACGAGTCCCTGATGGACCGCTACCTCGGCGGCGAGGAGATCGACATCAAGACCCTCACCGGGGACCTGGAGACGGCGGTCGCCCGGGGCACCTTCCACCCCGTGCTGGCCGCGGCCCCGGCCGCCGAGGGCGCCAAGCAGGGGCTGGGCACCGTGGAGCTGCTGGAGCTGATCACCGGTGGCTTCCCGACGCCCGTGGAGCGCGAGGCGCCGGCCGTGACCACCCCGGACGGCGCCCCGCGCCCGGCGCTGAGCTGCGACCCCGACGGTCCGCTCGCGGCCGAGGTGGTCAAGACCTCCTCCGACCCGTACGTCGGCCGGATCTCGCTCGTCCGCCTGTTCTCGGGCACCCTGCGCCCGGACGAGACGGTGCATGTCTCGGGCCACGGCCTACAGGACCGCGGGCACGAGGACCATGACGTGGACGAGCGGGTCGGCGCGCTGTCCACCCCGTTCGGCAAGCAGCAGCGGCCGCTGTCCAAGGCGATCGCCGGCGATCTGGCCTGTGTGGCGAAGCTGTCCCGGGCCGAGACCGGCGACACCCTCTCCGGCAAGGACGACCCGCTGCTGATGGAGCCCTGGACGATGCCGGACCCGCTGCTGCCGGTCGCCATCCGGGCACACAGCAAGGCCGACGAGGACAAACTCTCGCAGGGCCTGGCCCGGCTGGTCGCCGAGGATCCGACGATGCGTCTGGAGCACAACCAGGACACCCATCAGGTGGTGCTGTGGTGCCTGGGCGAGGCACATGTCGATGTCGCCCTGGAGCGGCTGCGGACCCGCTACGGCGTCCAGGTGGACACGGTCGCGCACCAGGTGTCGCTGCGGGAGACCTTCGGTGCCCACGCCGCCGGCCGCGGGCGGCATGTGAAGCAGTCCGGCGGACACGGCCAGTTCGCGATCTGCGAGATCGAGGTGGAGCCACTGCCCGGCGGCTCCGGTATCGAGTTCGTGGACAAGGTCGTGGGCGGTGCGGTGCCCCGGCAGTTCATCCCGTCCGTGGAGAAGGGCGTACGCACCCAGGCCGCCCGCGGGGTCGCCGCCGGGCATCCGCTCGTCGACATCCGCGTCACGCTGCTCGACGGCAAGGCGCACTCCGTCGACTCCTCGGACGCCGCGTTCCAGACGGCGGGCGCGCTGGCGCTGCGGGAGGCCGCCGGTGAGGTCCGGATCGATCTGCTCGAACCGGTGTCCGAGGTGAGCGTGATGGTTCCGGACGATTTCGTCGGCCAGGTGATGAGCGATCTGTCGGGGCGCCGCGGCCGGGTCGTGGGCACCGAACAGTCAGGGGCGGGACGCACCGTGGTGCGCGCCGAGGTGCCCGAGATCGAGATCGACCGCTACGCCATCGATCTGCGCTCCCTCTCGCACGGCACCGGGCGGTTCTCCCGCGTCCACCTGCGGCATGAGCCGATGCCGCCGCAGCTCGCCGACAAGTGGCGGGAAGAGGCGGAGAACGGCGCATAGTTGACGGCCGATCAACCGTTGGAGCGGCCGCTGTCCTGCTCAACTCCTCTGGGCGGGACGGCGGCTGTACGCTGAAGCCCTGCCGTTGAACCGGGGTTCGACGCCAGGATGCGAGGTCACGGGCTCGAAGACAGGCTCTCAGCAGGTGTGCCGTCAGCGGAAGTCGGGAAGAGCCGCATCATTGGATGCGTGCGGTGTGGGGGGCGGTAGTGGCAGACGGCTTTGACTTCAGTCCCGGGGCGCAGGTCCCGCTTTCGGGGAGCGCCGGGCAGACGGCGGCGACCCAGGCGCTGGCCTCGGCCGCCTATCGGGACAGCCCGCTCGCCGATATCTCCAAGGCCGACTCGGAATCCGGCAAGTCCGCCATCAAGAAGCCCAAGCTGTCGCTGTTCGCGCCCAATCTCGGCGAGGCGTTCGCGCGGGCGGTGCAGGTGCGGATGCTCGGCGGCGGGCGGGCCGCGCTCATCCAGTCCTTCGGGACCGAGCCGCAGACCATCGTCGAGCACTGTCTGTCCGCCACCCGTATCCGCAAGCAGCGGGACGCCAAGCTGACGCTGCTGATGGTGCTGTTCGGGGTGCTGTTCCTGCCCGGTGTGCTGCTGTGGCTGGGCGTCTTCCAGCTGCGGAAGATGCTCTCCAAGGACGGCGCGGGCAAGGGCCTCTCCCTGATCGGCGGGGTGCTGCTGACGGTGCTGGGCGTCCTCGGCGTGTTCTTCATGATCAAGCTGCCGTTCAACGGCTTCTGGCCGCTGTACGCCCGCGGCGCGGTCGTCGCCCCGGTGATCGGCTGGTGGCTGGCCAAGCAGATCTGCGAGAAGACCGCGGTGGCCATGCGGGAGTCCTGGAAGGGGCTGCTGGAGGGCGGCGGGGTGGCCGCGAAGATCCCCGAGGCGGTCCCCCAGGACCCGAACCAGATCGCCGCCGAGACCCTCCGCCAGAATCTCGCCAAAATCTCCGCCGAGCAGAACAGCAATGTCGTCTTCTACGCCGGCCCCAAGGGGATACTCGGCATGGGCACCCGCTGGGGCAGCTGGCAGCTCGCCGAGGAGCTCATCCCGGCGCACGAGGGCAGCGAGATCCACCCGTTCCGCAGCTGGGACGTGATCCGGGCGATCCACGACAAGCTGCGGCTGCTGGAGCGCAGCCCGCTGCACACCGGCGGCTTCCCCACGCCGTCCGTACGCCACTGGATCGTCTCGCCAGTCGGCGAGAAGGCCGCCGCGGTCGCCCGCCCCGAGGGCAGCCATGTGGAGGCGTACCAGATCCGCGGGCACGAGATAGAGCGGATCTGCAACGAGCAGCAGTTCGGCAGCGGCAACCGCCACTACCTCGGAGTCCAGTTCGTCCTGTGGGACGGCCAGTTGGTGATCACCCTCATGATCACTGTCACCGTGCTCCACGAGACGCTGCGCATCGAAGTGACCGGCCATGCCCTCGGCCCGGTCAACGGCCTCTTCACGACGAAGCCGGAGCCCAAGACCAAGGACGTCGCCAAGGTCGTCAAGTTCTGGGAGACCAAGACCCAGCACCTCCCGCTCATCGAGCCGCAGGAGGTGGTCCGGCTCGCCGCCCGCGCCCCGCTGACCTGGTTCCCGTCGGTGCTGGACTTCCTCGGCGGCAAGCTGACCCTGCCCGAGCCGTTCGGCCTGCGGCACGTCTGGGCCGACAAGCCCTGGCGGCACCGCTTCATGGCCGATGACGCGCTGCGCGCCGCGACCCCGGTGCTGCGCACGGTCCACTCCGCCGCGATGAGCGTCCTCAAGGAGAACGGCGTGGACACCGAGCGCTTCACCAACCGCTCCCTGGTGCTCAGCGGCATGATCCAGGGCGTGGAACCGCAGAAGGCGGACGAGTACAACGCCTAGGTGACGGCCCCCAGGGGGCGCACCGGCTAGCGGAAGATGCCGGTGTGCCCCAGGGAGTACCGTCCCGGCTGCGGGTAGACCGCCAGCCCGTGCGGGCCCTGGCCGACCGGGATCTTGGCGAGGGTCTTGCCGGTACGGGTGTCCAGCGCATAGACCTCGGAGTTGTAGCGGCCGGACAGCCACAGCACCTTGCCGTCGGTGGACAGACCGCCCATGTCCGGGCTGCCACCGCCGCGGATGTGCCATTTGTCGACGAGCTTGCCGGTCCGGAAGTCGAGCAGGGAGATGGAGCCCTCGCCGCGGTTGGAGACGTACATGTGCTTCGAGTCGCGGCTGACGTAGAGGCCGTGGGCGCCCTTGCCGGTCGCCATGAGCCGGGGCCGGTCGAAGGTGTCACCGTTGAGGACCCAGATGCCGTCGGCCGTCATGTCGGCGACGTACCAGGTCCTGCCGTCCGGGGAGATCTTCACGTCCTGTGGCATCGCGCCCTCGAACGGCAGCTTCTCCTGGCCGATGACCTTCATCTTCGCGGTGTCGACCTTGAGCAGCTCGCCGGAGAACTCACAGGAGACGATGAAGTACTTCCCGTCCGGCGAGAAGTCGGCGTGGTTGACGCCGGCGCAGCTGACCGGGAGCGTCTTGCGGACCTCCATGGTGTGCGGGTCACGGAAGACCAACTGCCGGTCCATGGAGGCCATCACGACCGCGTACTTCCCGTTGGGCGTGAAGTAGAGGTTGTACGGGTCGTGGACCTTGACGGGGTCGCCGGCCTTGCCGGTGGCCGGGTCGATCGGGGTGAGGTCGTGCCCCCGGTTGTTGTTGACCCAGAGCGTCTTCAGGTCCCAGGACGGCACGACATGCTGCGGCTGGACGCCGACCGGAATGGTCTCGATGACCTTGTAGGTCTTCGGGTCGATGACGCTGACCGTGTCGGAGCCGGTGTTGGGGACATAGATCCGCGAGGGGAAGTCCTTGACCTGCGGCGCCAGCCTGCCCGGCCGGTCCGCCGCGTAGAGGTCGTGCTCGTCCAGCAGCGGCGGCATCCCGGGCAGGCCCGGCTTGGCGGCCTTGAGCGGTGCGCGCTCGACCGGCCGCGGGCTGTGCGCCGCCCGGCCGTTCTCGTCACCGCTGCCACAGCCCGCGGCCACCAGCGCGCAGGCCACGGCGAGCAGCGTGGCCCGGTGGCGCACGCGGGGGCTCCGACGGTCGTGGGTACGGTTCCGGTCAGCCATCAGGTCACTAGCTCCGTTGTCGTCACCGCGCGCAGACCGCGCCGGCGGAGGCCGTCGAGGATCGGGGGCAGCGCGGCCACCGTGCCGGCGTGCCCGAGGTGGAGACTCACGACCGAGCCCGGCTCGACCGCGTCCAGGACCGTGCGCTGGACGGCGGCGGCACCGGGGTCGTTCGCGTCGAGGGAGTCCACGTCGTAGGAGAGGACGTGCGGATAGCCGGCCTTGCGGGCCAGCTCGGTCACCAGCGGCGTGGCCCGCCGGGTCTGCGAGGGGCGGAACCAGCTGCCGATGGTCCCGGTGAGCCTGCGCAGCCGGTCGGCGCAGCCGCTGATCTCGGCGTAGGCGTCGGCGGCCGGCAGGGCGCAGATATCGCGGTGGTGCAGCGTGTGATTGCCCAGCTCATGGCCGCCGTCGAGGATCCGGCGGGCCATCGCGGGCTGCTCGTCGAGCCAGTCGCCGATGGCGAGCACGGTGACCCTGGCGCCGGCCCGCTCGGCTTCGCCCAGCAGGGCGGTCGCCATCCCGGGGTCGCCCCGGCCGTGGAAGGTCAGTGCGACCGCCCGGCCGTTCCGCGGCCCGTGTTCGATCTGTACGGGCAGGCCGGGCACCCGGGTCGGCGGCCGGGCGGCGCGCACCGGGGCGGGCGAGGCGTGGCCCGCCCCGGAGGGGCCTGGTCCGCCGGCGGAGCGGGCGGCTCCGGGGTCCTGGTCCCGCGTCGGGTCGCAGCCCGTCACCAGCGCTCCGGCGGCCGCGGCCGAGGCGGCCGCACGCAGCACGGAGCGGCGATCTAGGGAAGTCACCACCCCATTAGAGGGGCAACTAATCAGAATTAGGGCGATCTATCCGATTCGTCCGGTGCGTGTCGCCCCGGACACCCGCCCCGGAGCGGGCCGGACGGGCGCTACGCGGGCCAGGCGCGCGCGAGCATCGCCCGGGTGTCGGCGAGGAGTTGGGGCAGCACCTTGGTGTGGCCGACCACCGGCATGAAGTTGGTGTCGCCGCCCCAGCGCGGGACCACGTGCTGGTGGAGATGGGCCGCGATCCCGGCCCCGGCCACGGTGCCCTGGTTCATCCCGATGTTGAAGCCGTGCGCCCCGGAGGCGGTGCGCAGTGCGGTCATCGCCCGCTTGGTGAACTCCGCCAGCTCCGCGGTCTCCGGGCCGTCCAGCTCCGGGTAGTCGGCGACATGCCGGAACGGGACGATCATCAGGTGCCCGCCGTTGTACGGGTACAGGTTCAGCACCGCGTAGACATGCTCACCGCGCGCGATGACGAGGCCGTCCTCGTCCGACTTCTCGGGGATGGTGCAGAACGGACAGCCGTCATCGGCCCCCGGGCCGGTCGGCTTGTTCTCCCCCTGGATGTAGGCCATCCGGTGGGGCGTCCACAGGCGCTGGAAGGCGTCCTGCGTCCCGACTCCGATCTGCTGCTCCGGCTCGCTTGTCATACGGGCCAGCATATGGCTTCGCCCGTTGGCACCGTGTCGTTGGGGCGGATACCCTGGCCCGCTCCGCGATGCTGTGCCGGTGGACAGGGACGTGCGGCTACAGGAGTGGGAGAGGCGCGCCCAGCCGTATCTCTTCATCGCCTCGATCCTCTTTCTCACCTCCTACACGGTCCGGGTCCTGATCCCCGGTCTCTCTCCCGGTTGGTACATCTTCTGGGAGACCCTCACGATCGTGAGCTGGGGTGTTTTCGTGGCGGAGTACCTGGCGCGGCTGGCGCTCAGCAGGGACCGCTGGCACTTCGTGCGCACCCGCTGGCTGGACCTGATCGTGACCGTGCTGCCGCTGTTGCGGCCGCTGCGCATGATCGATCTGCATGAGCGGATGCAGCTGCGCCGGGCCGCGCCCGGGCTCGCGCTGGAGGCGCGGGTGATGACGTACTCCGGGCTCGCCGCGCTGCTGCTGGGCTACGCCGCCAGCCTGGCGGTCTACCACGACGAGCGGTCCGCCCCGCACGCGAACATCCGCACCTTCGGTGACGCGGTGTGGTGGGCCGCTTCCACGCTGACGACGACGGGATACGGCGACGCCACCCCCGTCACCGCACGCGGCCGGGTGATCGCGGTGGGGCTGATGTTCGTCGGGGTGGCCCTGGTGGGAGCGGTGGTGGGCTCCTTCTCCGCCTACCTGATGCGCCGCTTCCGGCAGGAGGGCGAGACATGACGCGGCCCCGGAGAGCCGCTCGCTCTCCGGGGCCGGGTGCTCAGGCCGTCACAGCTGGACGCGGCGCTCCACGACGTCCAGGAGCTCGGCGATCGCCTCCTCGCGCGGAATGCCGTTCTTCTGCGACCCGTCGCGGTAGCGGAAGGACACCGCGCCATGGGCGACATCCTCGTCACCGGCGATGATCATGAACGGCACCTTGCTCTTCTGGGCGTTCCTGATCTTCTTCTGCATCCGGTCCGACGAGGAGTCCACCTCGATCCGCAGCCCCTTGGTCTTCGCCTCGGCGGCGAATTCCTGGAGGTAGGGGACATGCGCGTCGCCGATCGGGATGCAGGTCGCCTGGACCGGCGCCAGCCAGGCCGGGAAGGCACCCGCGTAGTGCTCCAGGAGCACGCCGAAGAACCGCTCGATCGAGCCGAACAGCGCGCGGTGCAGCATGACCGGCTGCTGCTTGGAGCCGTCGGCCGCCGTGTACTCCAGACCGAACCGCTTCGGCTGGTTGAAGTCGACCTGGAGGGTCGACATCTGCCAGGACCGGCCAATCGCGTCCCTGGCCTGCACGGAGATCTTCGGACCGTAGTAGGCGGCGCCGCCCGGGTCGGGGACCAAGGGCAGGCCCTGCTTCTCGGCCGCCTGGCGCAGTGCCTCGGTGGCCTCCTCCCAGTCCTCGTCCGAGCCGATGAACTTGTCGGACTCGTCGCGGGTGGACAGCTCCAGCTCGAATTCGTTCAGGCCGTAGTCGCGCAGCAGGTCGAGCACGAAGGTCAGGAGCGTGTCGAGCTCCTGCGGCATCTGCTCCTTGGTGCAGTAGATGTGCGAGTCGTCCTGGGTGAAGCCGCGCGAACGGGTCAGGCCGTGGACGACGCCGGACTTCTCGTAGCGGTAGACCGTGCCGAACTCGAAGAGACGCAGCGGCAGTTCACGGTAGGAGCGGCCGCGCGACTTGAAGATCAGGTTGTGCATCGGGCAGTTCATCGCCTTGAGGCGGTAGTTCTGCTCGTCGAACTCGATGGCCGGGAACATCGACTCGCCGTAGTGCGGCAGATGCCCGGAGATCTCGAAGAGGCGCTCCTTCGAAAGGTGCGGGGTGTTCACGAACTCGTAGCCGGAGACCTCGTGCCGCTGGCGGGAGTAGTCCTCCATCACCTTGCGGACGACGCCACCCTTGGGATGGAAGACGGCGAGACCCGGGCCCAGCTCCTCCGGGAAGGAGAACAGGTCCAGCTCCGCGCCCAGCTTGCGGTGGTCGCGCTTCTCCGCCTCGACAAGGAACTCCAGATGCGCCTTGAGCTCGTCCTTGGTCGGCCAGGCGGTGCCGTAGATCCGCTGGAGCTGCTTGTTCTTCTCGCTGCCGCGCCAGTACGCGGCGGCCGAGCGCATCAGCTTGAACGCCGGGATGGCGCGGGTGCTGGGCAGGTGCGGACCGCGGCACAGGTCCTTCCAGCACAGCTCGCCGGTCTTGGCGTCGAGGTTGTCGTAGATGGTCAGCTCGCCGGCGCCGACCTCGGCGGAGGCGCCCTCGGCGGCGTCCGCGGCGGAGCCCTTGAGCCCGATCAGCTCCAGCTTGTACGGCTCGTCGGCCAGCTCCTCGCGGGCGGCGTCATCGCTGACCGCACGGCGCGCGAACTTCTGGCCGCGCTTCTGGATCTCCTGCATCTTCTTCTCGATGCGCTTGAGATCGTCCGGGTGGAACGGGGTCTCGACGTCGAAGTCGTAGTAGAAGCCGTCCTTGATGGGCGGGCCGATGCCGAGCTTCGCCTCCGGGAACAGCTCCTGCACGGCCTGCGCCATCACATGCGCGGTGGAGTGCCGCAGGATGTTCAGACCGTCCTCGGAGGTGATCTCGACGGGCTCGACCGCGTCACCGTCGGCGACCTCGTACGCCAGGTCCTTCAGCTCCCCGGCCACCCGCGCGGCGACGACGCCGCGCTCGCCCTGGAAGAGGTCGGCGGCCGTAGTGCCCGTGGTCACCACGCGTTCTTCCCGCTCGGAATCGCGCTGGATGGTCACACGGACGTCTGACACCGGTCTCTCCTGACTACTGTCTCTTCACGGCAGCGATTGCTGCGCAGCCGAATCGTACCGAGCCCGCGGACCCGACCGCGAAACGGTTTCACCACCCCCGGCTCGCACGGTGTCATTCCTCGGCACCGCACGCCTCCTCGAAGAAGTCGAGATTCTCCTGGAGCGACTTCAGCAGCCGGTCCCGCTCCGCCTCGTCGACCTGTACGGGCGTGACATCGCGGCCGCCGGTGATCCGCCGGAAGCCGCCGCGGCTCTCCAGCCGCCCGCTCACCCGCACCGGCAGTCCCACCAGGTGCGCATGCCCGGCGATCCGGTAGTCCTCCTCCCCCAGCGCGACCCGTACCTGGAGCACATCGGCTCCGGAGATCACCCGCAGCCGCACCGTGCCGGGGCCGCCCGGCCGCTCCCTGCGCAGCCGTACCACCGCACCGGTCACCCGGACCGGCAGCGACGGCTCATCGCGGACATAGCGCTGGGCGGCCTGCTGGAGCGCGGGCAGATCGCCGGGCGAGAACTCCACCGGCTCGGGGCGGGCCGGGCAGCCGGCCGGGGCGCCGGCCGCCGGCGACCACTCGACCGCGATCCGCGCCCCCTCCGCGTCCCGCACCAGGGCGATCAGCGCCTGGGCCAGCTCATGGCAGGCCCCCAGCTCGACGGCCGCGTCGAAGGCCTCCATACCGCCGGTGGCCCGCTGGTAGTCGGTGGCGTCGCGGACCGCGTGCAGCGCCCGCTGGAGCCCGGCGACCGCCCGGCGGCCGCCGGCGACCGGCACGAACGCGGTCACCCGGCGCCCGGCCGCCGCCGGACCGACCAGCACCCGGCTCAGGAACCCCTCGGCCTGCCGTTTGTGCCGGGCACCGTAGTACCCGGCCTGCCCGTACGTCCCCAGCGCCCCGGCGAGCAGCATCGAGCGGGCCGCCCCGCGCAGCTGCTCCTGCGCCACCCAGTGCGCGGCCCCCGAGCCGCCGTCGGGGACCTCGCGCTCCCAGCGCACCTCGTCGCTGGGCACCGCCAGCCCCATCAGCACCTCCCGGGCGGAGGGTGCGGCGCTCTGCGCCAGCGCCGCCAGCGCCTCCGCGAGCAGTTCCCCGCTGTCGGGGAAGCGGCGGTCGTGCGGGACCAGCAGGCTGGTGCCGGCCGCGCCGCCGGGCGGTGTCCACCGGGCGTAGTGGCCGGCGGCCCCGCCCCGGCGCCGCCAGCCGTGCCGGGCCAGCAGCGCGCCGAGCACCGCCGGGTCGAGCTGCGCGGGATCCAGCAGCCGCGCGTCATATTCGTCGGTCGGCCGGTACATCAGGGTCTCCCTCCCGCGCCGACGCGCGTCATGATCTCGCAGAGCGCTCGGTCGTCGAAGATCCGCGCGGTGGGGATCCGCACAGTGGTCCTGCGCCGGCCGGTCACCGGATGGCCGGCCAGGTTGATCCAGTAGCAGCAGTGCCGCAGTTCGAGGCGGTCGTGGCCGGCCCGCAGCCAGTCGTCCGGGGTCCGCGGGACCAGCATCACGACCAGGATCTTGTGCACCGTCACGGGCGTACGGGCCAGCTTCACCAGGTGGTCGTTGTCGAGCGTGAAGGCGAACGTCGGCCCCGGCGGGCGCGGGGCGGTCTGGTAGGTGCACTTGAGCTGCACCTTGATGGTGACCTCGTCGTCGACGGTGTGGCCGGGCGCGCCATGGCTGACGTGCCAGTCGATTCCGTTGTCCGGGAAGGGCTGCGCCAGCGAGCATCCGGAGGCGGCGGCGACCGCATGGAGATAGCCCACCTGAAGGGTCTCCATGCAGGCGGTGGTGGCGAGTCCGCCGCGCTGCGGTGTGGTCCGCTGAGGCAGCAGCCCGCCCGGTTCGGGCTGCGCGAGCGTCATCGCGGAGTGGCCTTCCGGGCTGTGCCGATCGATGCGGGTGGATGACGGGGAGAAGGCGGATCGCGTCGGCCCGTCCCTCTGGTTGTCTCCGCGTCAAGTGGTCCGCAAACAAAGACGGTTCGAGCCCCCGGCGGCTCGGGTATCACCAGCTCGGATGGCGTACGTGTCATCCCCCGTACGAGCGCGAGGAGTTGGGATGATGCCGTGCTGGTATGACGGTCCACTTGCCGCCTTCGACACCGAGACCACCGGGATCGACGTCGAGCGCGATCGCATCGTCTCCGCGGCCCTGGTGGTCCAGGAGACACCGCGCTCCGCGCCCCGGATCACCCGCTGGCTGATCAATCCGGGCGTCGAGATACCGGACGCCGCGACGGCGGTGCACGGCCTGACGGCCGAGCATCTCGCGCTGCACGGCCGCTGGCCCGCGCCGGTCCTGGAGGAGGTCGCCCGCGCCCTGGCCGCCCAGTCGGTGGCCGGCCGGCCGCTGGTCGTGATGAACGCCCCGTTCGATCTCACCCTCCTGGAGCGCGAGTTGAAGCGGCACCGCGCCAGCTCGCTGAGCGCCTATCTGGGGGGCCACCCGCTGCGTGTCCTGGACCCCCATGTCCTCGACAAGCACCTGGACCGCTATCGCAAGGGCCGCCGTACGCTCACCGATCTGTGTGCGCACTACGAGGTCGAGCTGACCGACGCCCATGAGGCGGCCGCCGACGCGCTCGCCGCACTGCGGGTGGTCCGGGCCCTGGGGCACCGCTTCGCCGAGCGTCTGGAAGGGCTGCATCCGGCGGAGCTGCACACCCGCCAGGCCGTCTGGTACGCGGCCCAGGCCCGTGGACTTCAGGCGTGGTTCGCCCGCAGCGGCAATCCGGAAGTCGTTGATCCGCACTGGCCGCTGCGTCCCGAACTCCCGGCAGCGGCCTGATCCTCCCTCAGTAATTCCACCGGCGGCAAAGACACCGGGCGGAATTCCCGTGGGGCACTCTTCCAACGAAAAGAACCGGGCCGCTTTTTGGCGGCCCGGTTCTTGATCCCGGTGGGCGATACTGGGTTCGAACCAGTGACCTCTTCGGTGTGAACGAAGCGCTCTCCCACTGAGCTAATCGCCCGGGTGTCGGCGAGGTTTCCCTCGCGAACGAGCAGAACAATACAGGCCGCCCGGGGCTTCCATCAAATTTCTGTTCCGGGGCGGCCCCGGGCCGCCGCGGCCGGGAGCCCGCGCCCCTCATCCGCGGGCCAGCCAGGCCGCCAGCCCGCGCCTCCCGGCCCGCATCATCAGCGCGTGATTGGCGAGGAACAGCGGCCGCCCCAGCAGCGCGAACCGCCGCAGCAGCGGCTTGCAGACCTCGACGTCCTGCTCGAAGACGGCACGGGTGCCGCCGGCGCCGGGCACCACCGTCCAGCGCGCCCAGCCCGCCAGATCCCCGCGCATCGTCATCTCCAGCACCCCCGCGCCCGGATCCCGTACGCGCTCGCTCGCCACCACCGTCAGGTCGTACGGCAGCAGGGAACGGAACCGGGCGGTGCCGCTGCGGTCGTCGAGCGGGGTCACCTCGCGGACCTGCGGCCACCACTGCGGATAGGCCTCGGCGCGTTCGAGGACGGCATAGACGACGGTCGGCGACGCGTTGAGCAGCCATACGCTGCGGAAGCGGTAGCGGTGCAGTCGGCGGGACCAGTCGGGCATGATCCCAGTGTGCGCCCCCGGGGGACGCGCCCGCCCAACAACTGTGAGGGCCCGGAGACTTGATGTCTCCGGGCCCTCGTCCGGGGTGGGCGATACTGGGTTCGAACCAGTGACCTCTTCGGTGTGAACGAAGCGCTCTCCCACTGAGCTAATCGCCCGGGCGCACCGCCAACATTACCGCACGTCGGCGGGCACTTCTGACCACGCCTCGGTCACTCGGAGACGTTCCACGGCATCGCGAGGCCGAACTTCCAGACGTAGACCGCGAGCGCCGCCGCGATGATCACCAGGCCGATGGTGGTCAGGATGATGTTGCGCCGCCGCACCTTGGGGTCGAGCGCCCGCTGGGCCGCTTCGGTGACCTTGCGCTTGGTCCAGCGCAGCACGAGCTGCGCCCAGACGAACTCCGTCGCCCAGATCGCCATACCGCCGAAGATCACCAGCCAGCCGGGCCCCGGCAGCGGCAGCATGATCACGCCGGCCACCACGACCGCGAGACCGACGACGAAGACTCCGACCTGCCAGCTGACATGCAGCGGCCGGGAACGCTTGATGAAGTGCGGCGCCCGCGAACCGAGCGGCTTCTCGGCCGGAGCGTCGTCCCCCTCCACCGTTCCCAGCCCCCCGTTACTCTGCGTATTCATACCTCCCAACTTACCGGACGCGACCGTCCGCCGGAATTACCGCCGGGGACGATCTCGCAATCCGCCGGAAGAGGTACCTGAAGCCACACAAAACCGTCAGAGGGGTTTACAACGGCACCGTAGGTGGCATGTCGATTTCGCCGACGTGCGAATCCCCGAGCGCACACTGAGCGAAAGGCCCTGGCGCTTATGAACACCACGGTCAGCTGCGAGCTGCACCTGCGCCTCGTTGTGTCGAGCGAGTCCTCACTGCCTGTACCCGCGGGCCTGCGGTATGACACGGCCGATCCCTATGCCGTGCATGCCACCTTCCATACCGGAGCCGAGGAGACCGTCGAGTGGGTTTTCGCCCGCGACCTCCTCGCCGAGGGCCTGCACCGGCCCACGGGCACCGGAGACGTCCGCGTATGGCCGTCCCGGAGCCACGGACAGGGTGTTGTCTGCATCGCCCTGAGCTCCCCGGAAGGCGAAGCCCTGCTCGAGGCGCCCGCGCGGGCTCTCGAGTCGTTCCTCAAAAGGACCGATGCCGCCGTACCGCCCGGTACGGAGCACCGGCATTTCGATCTCGACACCGAGCTCTCCCACATCCTCGCGGAGAGCTGAGACGCAGACCGGTTACCGAAAGCACCCACCCGCTCACACTTGCGCCCGTCCGACTCGGGGAGACGGCGCAGGACCGACAAGTTCACACGGCACACTTCGGCGTCGTCGCCGCGGACCCACCGCGGAGTCGGCGCTGAAGCTTGTTCGAAGCGCTAGAGTCGGCGACCATTCGGCAACCCACGGGGGCGGTACCCGTCCGGCCCCACCCTGCCAGGGAGCGGAACCGTGATCATCACCCATGACACCCGGTGCGCGCTGGACGCGGTCGTCGATCTGCTGAACACCGCCCCGGAGGGCGAAGGCCCCGGGGCCCCGGACAGCCTGACCGATCTCGCGGCCCTCGAGGACTTCGTCCAGCGCAACGCCGTCAGCGGCGTGGGCGCGCTCGGTGCGGGCGACCTGGCCTCCGTACGGTCCGTCCGCGCGCGCTTCGCCCGGGTCTTCGCGGCCGCCGACGACCGCACCGCGGCCGAACAGCTGAACTCGCTGGTCGCCTCGGCGGGCACCACCCCGCAGCTGACCGACCACGACGGGTACGACTGGCATGTCCACTACTTCGCGCCGGGCGCGTCGGTCGCCGATCATCTGGCCGCGGACGGCGGGATGGCGCTGGCCTTCCTCGTCGTCGCCGGGGAGCGCGAGCGGCTGCGGCACTGCGAGGCGCCGGACTGCCGGCATGCCTTCGTCGATCTCTCCCGGAACCGCTCCCGGCGCTACTGCGACAGCCGTACCTGCGGAAACCGGCTGCATGTCGCGGCCTACCGGGCCCGGCGGCGGGAGGCCGCGGGCTGAGCGACGGCGCGGCGGCCGGCCTCACAGGAGGAAGAGGTCGTGGACCGCACCGAGGAGGAGCAGAAAGCCGATCACGGCGAGGAAGAGCATCAGCGGCGGCTGGGACAGCGCGAACAGACAACCGCGTGGTCGGGGGGACGGGGCGTCGTCTTGGGCGAGGGCGCACTCATCGTTCATCTCGCGCGCATCATGACGCAGATGATCGTCCGAGTGCGCCCGATGGACGCCTCAGCAGCGGTAGTTCATCAGATCCCGTGCTTTTTCAGGATCGCTTCGATGTCCGAGAAGTCATCCTTGGGGGCACCGCCCTTGGCCGGCGCGGCCTTCCCCTTGGCGGCCGGCTGCGCCGCCGCGCGGCCCGCGCCGAGGGAGGGGGCGGAGGCGGCGGGGGCCACCGCGTCGGGCCGGTCGGCCGCCGCGGCCCGGCGCTCCTTACGGCTGCCGACCCCGCGGCGGCGCTCCACCGCCCTGGTGGTCATGAACAGCACGAACGAGAGGGCGAGCACGCCGAAGCCGGCCCAGACCGTGGGCTTGAAGACGATCCCGGCGAGCCAGTCGATGACGCCCGTCATCACCAGGCCGATGGGGATCAGGGAATAGGCGGCGATGCGGGTCGCGGCCAGGAACCGCTTGCGGTATGCCGTGATCGCGGCGATGCCCAGGCCCGCCGCCGACACCGCGGCACAGACGGTCGAGGTCAGCATCCGGTCCTCCTGCCGATGGATGGGTGAGCAGGCAGTCTGCTCCCTTCCATCCTGCCTTGTCCCGGCCCACGGGGGCCATGTTCCGGCCCGGCCTCAGGGACATCTCGGGGTCGGGCTCCTTCCCAGGTCCCGGTTCGGCCACCGGTCCGGGGTACCTCGCGGGACCGGCCGTGGGAAGACTGGAAGACTGGCTCTCATGAACGACGCCACCACCCCGTCCCCCGCCCGTCCCGTCCGCCCCGTGCTGGACGTGTGGTGCGAACTCCAGTGCCCGGACTGCCATGCCGCCCTGGAGGACCTGCGGGCGCTGCGGGAGCGCTACGGCGACCGGCTGGACATCCGGCTGCGCCACTTCCCCCTGCCGAAGCACCCGCACGCCTATGTGGCCGCGCAGGCCGCCGAAGAGGCCATCGAGCAGGGCCAGGGCTGGCCGTACATCGAGGCGGTGCTGGCCCGGACCGAGGAGCTCGGCAAGCGCGGGGACAAGCTCCTGCTGACGGTCGCCGGCGAGCTGGGGCTGGACACCGAGGAGCTGGACACCGCGCTGATCGACGGGCGGCATCTGCTGATCGTCGACGCGGACCAGGCCGAGGGCAAGGCCATCGGGGTGACCGGGACCCCGACGTATGTGATCGGCGGCGAGCGGCTGGACGGCGGCAAGAGCCAGGAGGGGCTGCGCGCCCGTATCGAGGAGATCGCCGACCGGCTGCTGGCCGAACAGGACTGAGTCCGGCCCCTCACGGGCTCTTCGCGGCCCCGCTCACAGGATCGGCTTCCACAGCAGATAGCCGGTGGGCCGGTAGCCCAGCGAGGCGTAGAGGCCGAGCGCCGGGGCGTTGCCCGCGTAGACGTTCAGACCGAGGCTGGTGCGGTTCGCCGCGAGGCTCTCCCGCTCGGCGATCCCCATCAGGGTGCGGCCGTGGCCCTGCCCGCGGTGTCCTGGGGCGACCCGCACATCGACGACATAGCCGCCGGGCTGGTCCGGCATCCGCAGGGCGACCCAGATACTGCCGACGTCCGTGCCGCCGTGGGCCAGGACGCGCAGCGCCTGGTGGGGAGTCTCCGCCCCCTCCGGGAGCAGGGCGCGATGGCCGGCGGCCGCGGTCTCCTCGGCGCGCTCCCGGGCCATTCCCTGACCGATCTGCGTGCGGATGTGCTCGGCGAGCGCGGCGTCCCGCCAGGCCGGGTACTCCGCCTCGCTCAGCGCGCGGTCGCTGCTGCCGTCGGGGAGCGGGGGCGCGGCGGTGAGGGGCTTGCTCATCATGCGGCTGCGCTCGGTGTAGCCCAGCGCGGCCGCGAGCCGCCCGGCGGCCTCGGCGTCGGCCGGGACGGTCAGCTCGATCTGCCGGCAACGCCAGCCGCGCAGCACCTCTTCCGCGGCGAGCGCGGCGACCGTGGCGCGGCCCCGGTGCCGGTCCGGCTCGTCGATGACCAGCTCCGCGATCCGGCCGGCCGTAGGGCCGAACCGGGCGTCCGTCGTCAGCCGTATCCCGCCGACCCGGCGGCTGTTGACACAGACGTCGTACGAGCGGGCGCGGTGCCCGTCGTCGTGCCGTTCTTCCGGTCCCGCGGGGCGCAGCGTTGTGGTCACGAGGACTTTCTACTCGCCCATGAGCGGGCGCGTCATCACCGCGGATCGAAGTCGGCGGCCGCCTGCTCCTCGAAGATCCGCATGGCTTCCGCGGTCACCGGGCCCGGGGCGTCGGCGAGTTGACGGTCGTCGATCCGGGTCACGGCCTGGACGTCGCGCAGCGTGGAGGTCAGGAAGATCTCCTCGGCCCGCTCCAGGACGTCCAGCGGCAGATCGGTCTCCTTGGCGCCGGCCCAGCCGACGGTCAGGGCACGGGTGATGCCCGCCAGGCAGCCGGAGTGCAGCGGCGGGGTGTGCAGTTCACCGTCCAGGACGACGAAGACATTGGCGCCGGTGCCTTCGCAGAGCGCGCCGACGGTGTTGGCGAACAGCGCCTCGGACGCGCCCCGTTCCCGCGCGCGGGCCAGGGCGACGACGTTCTCGCCGTACGACGTGGTCTTCAGGCCGGCGAGCGCGCCGCGTTCGTTGCGGGTCCACGGGACGGTGACGGCGGCGGTGGTGTCGGGGCGGCGCCGGGTCTCGGAGAGCGCGATGACCAGGGTGGGGCCGGCGTCGCCGCGGTCCGAGCCGAGCGGGGAGACGCCGCCGGTGTAGGTGAGCCGCAGCCGGCCGAGCGCCATCGGGTTGGCCGCCATGACGGCCTCACAGCCGTGCCGCACCTCGTCGAGATCGGGATCGGGCAGCCCCAGTCCGCGGGCGGAGGTGGTCAGGCGCTCCAGATGACGGGTGAGGGCGAAGGCGCGGCCGCGCTCGGCCTTGATGGTCTCGAAGACTCCGTCGCCGACCGTCAGGCCGTGGTCGAAGACCGAGACCCGGGCGCTCTCCGCGTCCTGTAGTGCCCCGTCGAGCCAGATCTTCATCGCTTTCCTCCACTCACCTCATGCAGGCCCGACGCTACCGCCAGCAGCCTGCGCGCCTTCAACTCGGTCTCGGCCCACTCCCGCTCCGGATCGGAGTCCCAGATGATCCCCGCGCCGGCGCCGAAACGCAGCACCGGACCGCCGGGCGGGGCGCGGTCGACCCAGAAGGTCCGTATGCCCACCGCGAGCTCGCCGGTGCGGCGGTCCGCGTCGACCCAGCCGATGCCTCCGCAGTACGGACCGCGGGGAGCGGTCTCCAGCTCGTCGATGATCCGCAGCGCGCTGGACTTGGGGGCGCCCGTCACCGACCCGGGCGGGAAGGTGGCGCCCAGCAGATCCGCCCAGGCGGTCTTCTCGTTCGCCCCGTCCAGCTCGCCGCGCACCGTGGAGACGAGGTGGACCAGGCCGGGGTGTTCCTCGACGGCGCACAGCGCCGGGACGGTGACGGTTCCGGTGGCGCAGACCCGGCCGAGATCGTTGCGGACCAGGTCCACGATCATCACGTTCTCCGCCCGGTCCTTCGCCGAGAGGTCCGCCGCGGTCCGGCCGGTGCCCTTGATGGGACCGGAGGTGACGATGCGGTCATCGCGCCGCAGATACAGCTCCGGGGAGGCGCTGGCGATCTCGACGCCGTGCGCGGGCAGCCGGATCGTGCCCGCGTGCGGCGCCGGATTACCGCGGGCCAGCACCGCGGACAGCGCGTCGACATCGGCCCGGCCGGGGTCGGGCAGCGGCGCGGTCAGCACCCGGCAGAGATTCACTTGATAGACGTCGCCGGCCGCGATGTGTTCACGGACGCGCCGCACACCGCCGGTATAGGCGTCACGGTCCAGCGAGCTGATCCAGTCCTCGGGCGCGGGGCCCCGCCAGGCGTCGGCGGCGGGCCGGTCCGCCGCGGTGGCTGGCCGGACGTCGCCGAAGCGGGCACAGACCACCGTGCCCTCGAAGTCGGCGGCGACCGCCCACCAGCCCGTGGAGTCCAGGGCCGCGGGATCGCTGGTCACATCCCGCAGGTCAGTGGCTATCAGGCCGCCGAAGCGTGCCATCGGAGCGAAGTCGTGCACGTCAGCGAGTCTATGGCGGCGGCCCGCGGGCCGCCTGCGCCGAGCGAGCACCGCAGCACGCTGCACAAACGCGTTTTTGTACTGGCCCCGGAATCCGCTAGAGTTCAACACGTCGCCGGGACGCGCAAGCGCCCCGGAGGCGGAGTAGCTCCCCGACGTAGTCTGGGAGAGACACCTGCGGACGTAGCTCAGTTGGTAGAGCACCACCTTGCCAAGGTGGATGTCGCGAGTTCGAGTCTCGTCGTCCGCTCGATGTGGGGGATCTTCCCGAACCCCCTCACTCCTGGTGGAGTGGCCGAGAGGCGAGGCAACGGCCTGCAAAGCCGTCTACACGGGTTCAAATCCCGTCTCCACCTCCAAGGACGATTAGCTCAGCGGGAGAGCGCTTCCCTGACACGGAAGAGGTCACTGGTTCAATCCCAGTATCGTCCACTGGATCCCCGGAAACGGGGTATCCGTCCCGCGCGATTAGCTCAGCGGGAGAGCGCTTCCCTGACACGGAAGAGGTCACTGGTTCAATCCCAGTATCGCGCACGCAGCTGTGGATCTTCGTGATCCGCGGTCCCGAGGACGATTAGCTCAGCGGGAGAGCGCTTCCCTGACACGGAAGAGGTCACTGGTTCAATCCCAGTATCGTCCACACCTGATCCCGAGGGCCGGAGCATATCGCTCCGGCCCTCGGTCGTTGTTCAGGACGCGAGCGATCAGGACGAGAAGAGCATGTGGCCGAAGCCGCGGTGATGGCCGTGGTGTCCATGGTGGCCGTGATGACCGTGGTGGCCGTGCTGCGGGGCGCCCCAGGCGGGGGCCTGCGGGTAAGCCTGCGGAGCGGGTGGCGGCGGGGCCTGCTGGGCCCATTGCGATTCGAGCCGGGTCAGCGCCTCCAGCTCCCCGTAGTCCAGGAATATCCCCCGGCAGCCGGCGCACTGCTCGATCTGCACGCCATTGCGCTGGTATGTCTGCATCGGTGCATGGCACTTGGGGCATTGCATCGTCGCTCAACTCCTGTCGTCCACTACTGCTCACGACGGCACCGCCGGAACGGCCTCCCGGCAGCGGGGCGTTCAGCCTACGCCGGGGCCGGCCGGCGCCAACTGCTGCGGCGGGGACGCCATCCGGGCACAGGCCTCGACGAACGCGGTCTCGGCCTCGTCCAGGGAACGGTCGGCGACGGCGGCCTTGGCGACGGCGAGCGCGGCGGTCTGCACGGTGAGCGTGCGGGCCGGAAGTTCCAGGTCGGGCCAGGGATCACCGTCCGGCCCCACGACCGGGCCGCCGGCCGCGCGGTAGGCGGCCAGGAAGCGCGTCCAGAGGTCCGGGGCCAGCAGGCCGGTGGCGAACCAGGCGGCGGGGCGGGCCAGGTCCCAGGCGCCGTCGCCCCGGCCGAGGTCGTCGATGTCGATGAGGAGCCAGGGGCCGTCGTCGGCGGGGTGACGGACGAGCTGGCCCAGGTGGAGATCGCCGTGGCAGAGGGTGCCGGCCCGCGGGGGCGCGGCCTCGCCACGGGCCCAGGGCGGCAACGCGGCCCAGGCCCGCTCGACGACGGCCGCAGCCGCGGGCAGCGTCCCGGCGGCCGTCCGGGGTGCGTGGCACCCGGGCGGCGGGCCGTCGGCCGGAACCGGTGCGGTACGCAGCCGGGCCAGGGCGCGGGCGGCCTTGGCGGGGCCGCGCATCGGCGGCACGGGACCGGGAAGTTGGCGCAGGTCGACGCGGTGCAGCCGGGCCAGCAGGCGGGCGGTGTCCTCCCAGGGGGCGGCGTCGGGGTCGTCGGGCGGGACCGGGCTGCCGTAGGGCCAGCAGGTCAGCGCACGGCCCTCTTCGGTGAGGGTGAGATAGCCGTCGGGGGCGGTGACCGGGAGCGGGGGCAGCAGGATGCCGTGCAGAAGGGGGTGGGCGGCGATGCGCAGCCGGGCGGCGAGCGCACGGGGGTCGCCGCCGGGAGCGTGCGCCTTGGCGACCGTATGGCCGCTGCGGACGACCGTGCCGTCGGGGCGGTCGGCGAGCACCTCGGAGGAGGGGGCCGGGGCGCCTTCCCGGGTCGCCGTCGCGGACAGGGCGGCCAGCCGGTCGAGCAGTGAGGTGGTCATCGTTCCCCCGGGTCCGGCGCGGGCCGGATGTGCCGTGCGTGGTGGTGCGAGCCAGGGGCGGCCCGGTCCGGGATCGTACGCGCGGCGCGGGCGGAACGGGACGGCCGCGGTCCGGAACGCTCGACGGCCGGGCATCTCCCCAGATGCCCGGCCGTCGTGCCGTCCGCCGCACCCCCCGTCCCCACGGGGTTTCGGCCGGAGGTCCCCCGTCCCGGGCCGCTCTCCCGGGACCGGGGCGCTACGCTCAGCGCCCCAGCATTCCGACCACGGACGACGCCTGTGTCAGCACGGCTTCCCAGCCGCCGAAGACCACGGCGAGAACGATCGCCAGCGGCAGCACCATGGCCACCGCGAC
The DNA here is from genome assembly GCF_000829715.2 of Streptomyces lydicamycinicus. Lineage (NCBI taxonomy): Bacteria > Bacillati > Actinomycetota > Actinomycetes > Kitasatosporales > Streptomycetaceae > Streptomyces > Streptomyces lydicamycinicus. Next base: position 134,910 of record NZ_BBNO01000006.1, read on the forward strand.
GAGGGGGTGGCGGGTACCGGCGGACTGCCGGCCCGCGAGCGCCGCGGGGACTCTGCGCCCCTGCGCCCGGAGGACCCTGCGCCCGGAGGTCTGCGCCATCGTCCCGCTCCCGTCGTGTTCTGGGGCGGCGGGCGTCTGACCTCGGGGGACGAGTGCACCACCCGCCGCTTGAAGACCACCCTAGGCACGCGGGCGGCCGCAGGCGTCATGCCGTCGTACCGAATGGGCGGCCTCCATGAGGATGACCTCACCGCGTCCCGTGTACTCCTCTGGGTGGAGAAACACGTCCAGGGCCTGGGGACATCCCCGAGGGGGGACCGTCGGACGGACCGCCCCGGGCACTCCTGAGGGTGACCTCGCTCACTCCGGCCGCTCCCCCGCGCACGGCGGTCCCGCCCCCGCACCGTACCCGGCCCGCCGCCCCTTCCCGCGCCCCGGCCGTATCCCCCGCATCCCTCACCAACCCGGCCCGATCCCGTTACATCCCGTCAATCCCCCTTCCGCAGCGGATCATTGGGATCGCACCTGGGATACCCGGCCGCCCGCCGGGAAGAAGCGCTCACGCGCGCCGGGGACCACATGCGGCCCCGGTCAATCCACCGGCCGACGCATGCGCGGCCTCTCAGCACAGCGAGCCGTCAATCCGTAAGCTGTGCCACGTCAGACGGTTGGCAGCGGAGGGGGCTCCCCACCGCAGGTAGGGGACGGACATGGCGATGATGCGGCTCCGACGCGAGGACCCGCGTGTCGTCGGGACGTTCCGGCTGCACCGCCGGCTCGGCGCGGGCGGGATGGGTGTGGTCTACCTCGGCTCGGACAAGCGCGGGCAGCGGGTGGCGCTCAAGGTGATCCGGCCGGACCTGGCGGAGGATCAGGAATTCCGCTCGCGGTTCGCCCGGGAGGTCTCCGCCGCCCGGCGGATCCGCGGTGGCTGTACGGCCCGGCTGGTCGCGGCCGATCTCGACGCGGACCGCCCCTGGTTCGCCACGCAGTACGTCCCGGGGCCCTCGCTGCACGACAAGGTCAACGAGGAGGGGCCGCTGTCCCCGGCGCAGGTCGCCTCCATCGGCGCCGCGCTCTCCGAGGGGCTGCTGGCCGTCCATGACGCGGGCGTGGTGCACCGCGATCTGAAGCCGTCCAACATTCTACTGTCGCCCAAGGGCCCGCGGATCATCGACTTCGGCATCGCCTGGGCGACCGGCGCCAGCACACTGACCCATGTCGGTACGGCCGTCGGCTCACCGGGCTTCCTGGCGCCGGAGCAGGTACGCGGCGCCGCGGTGACCCCGGCGACGGACATCTTCGCGCTGGGCGCCACCCTCGCGTACACCTGCACCGCGGACTCCCCCTTCGGTCAGGGGAGTTCAGAGGTCATGCTCTACCGCGTGGTCCACGAGGAGGCGCAGCTCGCCGGGGTGCCGGACGCACTGGCGCCGCTGCTCGCCTCGTGCCTGGCCAAGGACCCGGCGGACCGCCCCAGCACCCTGTCGCTGTCGCTGCGGCTCAAGGAGATCGCGGCCCGTGAGGCGCACGGGCTGTCGGGCGGGCCGCTGGAGAACGGGCCCGGCGGCGGCGGTTGGGAACGCCGGCCCTCGGAGCGGCCGACCGGTCAGCGGGCCGAGGAGTACGCGCGCCAGCGCACCGAGCGCCGGACGGCGGGCAGCTCCTCGCCGCGTCCGCACCCTTCCCGTCCCCCGGTCCCGCGGGACGCGGCGGCCCGGCCGGCCGGTCCGGCCTCGGCCGGGGGGAAGAATCCGCGGACCGGCGGGCGGAACGGGCGACGGGTGCCGGCCGCGCGGCCGACGGGGCGAAACGGTTCGCGTACCCCGGTGCGCACGACCTCCGGCGGGCGCCGGCCGGGCCCCGACCGCCGGCTGCTGCGCCAGCGCGTCATCGTGTTCGTGGTGGTGACGCTGCTGGTGGCGCTCGGTATCGCGGCCGCCCAGGGGTGCCAGGGTCCGGCCCGCGGACTCGGGGCGGAACGCTCCGCGTCGGCGGCCGCCGGGATGGGGGTGGCGGGGCCTTACGGGGTGGGGGAACGGAACCCCTAGGGGGTCGGGGCGCCCCTTGCGGGCCTCAACGGGGTGGGGTGGGGGGAAATTCCCGGCAGGCGCTATGCCGGACGGCCGGTTGCCACCGCGTAGAAGGCCACCGCGGCGGCCGCGCCGACGTTGAGGGAGTCCACGCCGTGCGCCATCGGGATGCGGACCCACTCGTCGGCGGCCCGCAAGGCGCCGGTGCTCAGGCCGTCGCCCTCGGCGCCCAGCATCAGCGCGGCGCGCTCCAGGGTGTGCGGGGCGGCCTCGTCGATGGCGGTGGCCTTCTCGGCCGGGGTGAGGGCGAGCAGCTTGAAGCCCGCTTCCCGTACGGCGGCCAGGTCCCGGGGCCAGCTCTCCAGACGGGCGTACGGCACGGAGAACACCGCGCCCATGGAGACCTTCACCGAGCGGCGGTAGAGCGGATCGGCGCAGTCCGGGGAGAGCAGCACCGCGTCCATGCCCAGGGCCGCCGCACTGCGGAAGATCGCGCCGATGTTGGTGTGGTCGTTGACCGCTTCCATGACCACGATGCGGCGGGTCCGGGCGAGGAGATCGGTGGCCGCGGGCAGTGGCTTGCGCTGCATGGAGGCCAGCGCGCCGCGGTGCACGTGATAGCCCGTCACCCGCTCGGCGAGGGCCGGGCTGACGGCATAGACCGGTGCCGGGACCTCGTCGATGACATCGCGCATGACGTCGACCCACTTGGCCGAGAGCAGCATGGAGCGCATCGCGTAACCGGCGTGCCGGGCCCGCCGGATGACCTTCTCGCCCTCGGCGATGAAGAGCCCTTCCGCGGGCTCACGCCGGCGCCGCAGCTCGACGTCGGTCAGGCCGGTGTAATCGGCCAGCCGCGGGTCGTCCGGGTCGTCGACGGTGATGATTTCTGCCACGGGGAGATAGTGCCTTGTCGGTGTCGGGGTGCCAATGCCGCGTCGGGGGATCGGTTACCTGGGGGTGGGGGCGACGGCGACGACCTCGCCGATGACGATGACCGCCGGGGGGCGGACGCCCTCGGCCCGTACGGTCTCGCCGAGGGTCGCGAGGGTGGCGTCGACCCGGCGCTGGGCCGCGGTGGTCCCCTCCTGGATGACGGCGGCGGGGGTGTCGGCGGCGCGGCCGTGCTCGATCAGCTTGGCGGCGATGGCGCCGCTGTTCTCCACGCCCATCAGGACGACGAGGGTGCCGCGCAGCTTGGCGAGCGACGGCCAGTCCACCAGCGAGCGTTCGTCGTCGGGGGCGACATGGCCGCTGACGACGGTGAACTCGTGGGCGACGCCGCGGTGGGTGACGGGGATGCCGGCGGCACCCGGCACCGAGATGGTGCTGGAGATGCCGGGGACGACCGTGCAGGGGATGCCGGCCTCGGCGAGCGCCTGGGCCTCCTCCATGCCGCGGCCGAAGACGAACGGGTCGCCGCCCTTGAGCCGCACCACCGCCTTGCCGGCCTTGGCGTGCTCGATCAGCGCGTTGTTGATGGCCTCCTGCGCCATGAAGCGGCCGTAGGGGATCTTCGCGGCGTCGATGACCTCGACATGCGGCGGGAGTTCGGCGAGGAGGTCGCGGGGGCCGAGGCGGTCGGCGATGACCACGTCGGCCTCGGCGAGCAGCCGGCGGCCGCGGACGGTGATCAGGTCCGGGTCGCCGGGGCCGCCGCCGACCAGGGAGACCCCCGGGGTGTGCGGGCGGCGGTGGTGCGGGGCGGCCAGGCTGCCGTCCCGGAGGCCCTCGACGATGGCGTCACGTACGGCGGCGGAGCGGCGCGGGTCGCGGCCGGTGAGCACGGCGACGGTGACGCCCTCGCTGCGGCCGGTAGCGGGGGTCCAGGCGGTGGCCGCCTCGGCGTCGTCGGAGCGTACGCACCACACCCGGCGGTCCTCGGCCTCCTGGGACGCGGCGGCGTTGGCCTCCGGGTCGTCGGTGGAGATCAGCGCGTACCAGGCGCCGTCGAGGTCGCCGTGCCGGTAGCGGCGGCGCTCCCAGCGGACCTCGCCGGCGTCGGCCATCGCCTCGACGGACGGGGTGGCGGACGGGGAGATCAGCAGGACATCGGCGCCCGCGGCGACGAGGGACGGGAGCCGGCGCTGGGCGACCTGTCCGGCGCCCAGGACAACCACCCGGCGGCCGGACAGCCGCAGTCCGACGGGGTAGGCAGCGTGTTCGGCGACGTGCTCAGCCATGGCGGTACGGCTCCTTGTGCGGATGGTGCGGGTTCGGCGACCGGCTCAGCCGCTGCGGCTCTGGAGCGGCTGGTGGGGGTACGGCCCGGGGTGGCGTACGGCCCCGGCCCACAGCCTATGGGGCTGCGGGCCGGGGGTCATGCGGAGGTCAGGGCCTGATCAGGTCTTCTCCGTCACTCCGGCGGAGTCGAAGGTGGCGACCTCGTGCATGGCGCGGGCGGCGCTCTGCACCACGGGGAGTGCGAGCAGGGCGCCGGTGCCCTCGCCGAGGCGCAGATCGAGGTCGACCAGCGGACGCAGGCCCAGCTTGTTCAGGGCCGCGACATGGCCGGGCTCGGCGCTGCGGTGGCCGGCGATGCAGGCGGCCAGCGCCTCGGGGGCGATGGCGCGGGCCACCAGGGCGGCGGCGCCGGCACTCACTCCGTCGAGGATCACCGGGGTACGCAGCGAGGCGCCGCCGAGGATCAGGCCGACGAGGGCGGCGTGCTCCAGGCCGCCGATCGCGGCGAGGACGCCGATGGGGTCGGCCGGGTCGGGCTGGTGCAGTTCCAGGGCGCGGCGGACCACATCGACCTTGCGGGCGTGGGTCTCGTCGTTGATGCCGGTGCCGCGGCCGGTGACCTCGACCGGGTCGACGCCGGTGTAGACGGCGATCAGCGCGGCCGAGGTGGTGGTGTTGGCGATGCCCATCTCGCCCGTGAGCAGGGCCTTGTTGCCGGCCGCGACGAGGTCACGGGCGGTGTCGATACCGACCTCGATCGCCTTGAGCACGTCCTCCTGGGTCATCGCCGGGCCCGCCGTGAAGTCGGCGGTGCCGGCGCGGACCTTGCGCGGCAGCAGACCGGGGGTGGCGGGCAGATCGCTCGCCACCCCGACGTCCACGACACAGACCTCGGCGCCGACCTGGTTGGCGAAGGCGTTGCAGACCGCGCCGCCGCCCAGGAAGTTGGCGACCATCTGGCCGGTGACCTCCTGGGGCCAGGGGGTCACGCCCTGGGCGTGCACACCGTGGTCACCGGCGAAGATCGCGACGGCGGCCGGCTCCGGGATGGGCGGCGGGCACTTGCGGGAGAGCCCGGACAGCTGCGCGGAGATGATCTCCAGCATGCCCAGCGCCCCGGCGGGCTTGGTCATCCGCTTCTGCCGCTCCCATGCCTCGCCGAGCGCCTTGGCGTCCAGCGGGCGGATGCCCTGGAGGGTCTCCTGGAGGAGGTCGTGCGGGCTCTCGCCGGGCAGCGCGCGGCGGCCGTAGGTCTCCTCGTGGACGACCCAGGACAGCGGGCGGCGCTTGGACCAGCCCGCCTGGAGCAGCTCGGGATCCTCCGGGAACTCGTCGACGTAGCCGATGCACAGGTAGGCGACGACTTCGAGGTGCTCGGGCAGGCCCAGCTCGCGGACCATTTCCCGCTCGTCGAAGAAGCTGACCCAGCCGACGCCCAGGCCCTCGGCGCGGGCGGCGAGCCAGAGGTTCTCGACCGCGAGGGCGGAGGAGTACGGGGCCATCTGCGGCTGGGTGTGCCGGCCGAGGGTGTGCCGGCCGCCGCGGGTGGAGTCGGCGGTGACGACGATGTTCACCGGCGTTTCGAGGATCGCCTCGATCTTCAGCTCGCGGAACTGCTTGGCGCGCGCCTTGGGCAGCGACTTGGCGTACGCCTCGCGCTGGGCCATCGCGAGCTGGTGCATCTTCTCGCGGGTCTCGTCCGAGCGGATGACCACGAAGTCCCAGGGCTGGGAGTGGCCGACGCTGGGGGCGGTGTGGGCGGCCTCCAGGACGCGCAGCAGCACGTCGTTGGGGATCGGGTCGCTGCGGAAGCCGTTGCGGATGTCGCGGCGTTCGCGGATCACGCGGTGGACGGCGGCGCGCTCGGAGTCGTCGTACCCGGCGGCCGGGGACAGCAGGCCGTCGGCGACGTCGGGCGTAGCGGCGGGGCCCTGCTGGTCCGCCGCCCGCGGCTGGTCGTCGTCCTCGTCCGCACCCGCGTCCTCACCCTCGCCCTCGCCCTCGCCGAGCTGGACGAGTGCCGCGGCGTCCTGCAGCTGGGGCGTCTCGTCGGCGTCGGCAGTGGGCTCGGCGTCGGGGGCGGGCTCGTCGGCGGGGGCCGCGGTCCGCGGGGCCGGGGTGTCCACGGGGGTGTGCTCGCCGGACGCCTGGGCGGGGATGTGGACGGTGACGGGCCGGGCTTCGGCCGGCGGCTCGGCGGAAGCGCCGGGCGCAGCCTCCGCGGGGTCGGCGGCGGCGGGCGCGGCCTCCTCAGCGGGCTCGTCGGGGGTCGCCTCGGCCGCGGGGGCGGTCGGTTCGGCGGGGTTTTCGGCGTCGTCCGGGGCGGCCGCTGCGGGCTGCTGCTCGGCGGGGGCGTCCGCGTCCTGCATCGCGGCCTCCGCGGCGGGCTCCTGGGCGGTCTGCTGCCCCGCGGCGTCCACGGGGGCGTCGGGCTGCGGCTGTCCGGCGGCCGGCTGCTGTGCCTCGGACGGCTCTATGACGGCCTGCTCCTGGGGCACCCCGTCGTCGGTCGCGGACGCCGCGACCGGGCCTTGGGGAGCAGCGCCGGACGTCGGGGCGACGGGCTCGGCGACCGGGGCGTCTTCGGTGGCGTCGGCCGGGGTGACCTGGTCCGGAGCGGCCTCGGCGGGAGTGGCGGCCGCGGGCTCCGGGCGGGGCTCGGCCGGGGCAACGGCGTCCGGCTGGACCTCGGTGGCGGCGGGCTCGGCGGCGACGGGCTCGGTGGCGACCGGCTCGGCGGTGGCCTCGGGCTGTTCGGCGGTCTGCTCGTTCTGCGGTGCCTGGGGGGCCTCGGCGGCGGCGTCGGCAGCCGGCTGTTCCGCTACGGGCGCCGTGGCCTGGCCGGGCGCGTCGGACGGGGCCGGGGCGGCGGCGTCGGCCGGCTGCGCCGGGGCCGAGGCATCGGCGGGCTGTCCCGCTGCCTGCGCCTCGGGCTCGGCGGGCGCGCCCTGACCGGCGGGCTGCGGGGCCTCGGGGGCGACGGCCTCGGGCTGCTGGGCGTCCGGGGCGGGGGCCTGGCCGGGCGCGTCCTGCACGGGGGCGTCGGGCGCGGGGGCGTCGGGCGCGGGCGCGTCCGGCGCGGCGACATCCTGCACAGACGCGTCCGCAGCGGCGACATCCTGCACGGGGCCGTCCGCAGCGGAGGCATCCGCCGTGACAACACCCGGCGCGGCGGCCTCCACTACAGCGTCCTCCGCCCCAGCCGTTCCCTCCTGACCGGGCGCTGCCGCATCCGGCACCGCGTCCGCAGCACTGTCCTGCGGCGGCATCGGCACATCGGCCCGCGGCTCCTGCCCGGCCTCGGCGGCGGTACCGACGACGGGAGCACCGTCCCCGGCCTGCGCGCCGTCCTCGGCCGGCAGCGGCATCGGCTGTTCGACGGGCAGCGCCGCGTCCTGCGGGGCGGACTGCACGACGTCGGCGGGGGCGACGGGGGCCTCGGCGAGGGCGGCAGATGCCTCGGGGGCGACCGTTTCTGCAAGCGGGGCCGCGGGGGCCTGTGCGGCAGCGTCGTTCCACTGCGGCACCTGCGACGGGATCTCGCCGAGCTGCGGGCCGGGCAACGGGCCCTGGCCGGCGGCACCGTAGGTCTGCTCGGCGTTCAACTGCCCGCCGTAGGACTGCTCACCGTACGAGGGCGCGACGAAGGTCTGCTCGGCCGCCGCCACCTCCGCGGGGGGCTGCTCGGCGTACGGCAGGTCAGCGGCGGTCTGGGCGTCGGCCGCCGGGCCGGGCACCGGGGCCGGGGCGTCGAAGTATTCGGGGCCGCCCGTGGGGGGCCCGGCGTGCCGTGCGGCGGATGGTGCGGGCACCTCGGCCGGTCCGCGGTCGGCGAGCGAACGGACCACCCCGCCGGTCGGGTCGGGAACGGGCGGGCCCATGTGCAGCGGACGGCGCGGGGGCGTGGCGGGGGCAGCCGCGCGGGCCCGGTCCGGCTGCGGGGCCGCGGGCTGGGGGATGCGGACGGCGCTGAGGTCGACGGAACCGGAGTCCCGGCCGCCGCTCTCGTGGTCGCCGGTCCGGGCGGGCATCGGCTCGTAGCCGGTGGTCCCCTGGGCGGCCGCGTCGAACGGCGCTCCCTGCTGGGGCTGCGGGTCCGCACCGTGGTGGGTCTCCTGCGGCTGCGGGAGCGGCTGGTGCGCGGACTGCTCGCTCCAGGCGCCCTGAGCGCCCGGCATCAGCAGATCGTCGTCCGCGACCGCGCCGTCGGTCTGGCCGAGGTAGGGGTATTCGCCCGGAGCGGGCGCCATGCCCGGCTGCTCCGTCGGTCCGGCGTCGGCAGGGGAGGGAGCGGCCGCCGGCTGCGGCTGCCCGGGATGTCCGCCTGCGTTCTCCGGCTGTCCCTCGCCCGGGACCTGGCCGGTGTCGGTCATGCGTACCCCTCGCCCATTGGTAGTGCTCCTTCCAACCGCTCGTGCGACGCGCTCGACCGGGGCGCGCCGACGCCCCGATAGCTAGAACGAGCGAGCACGCCTCGCGGCACGTCCGCTCTCCAGAGCTTCATATTCGGCCAAAACCACAGCATTTTCCGGATATTGGCGTACGAAGCCGAATGCGGAACGGCGGCGCAACGATCCGCCAGCCTACCTCGCGCGGGTTGCCGTGCTGGTCACGGGTGAGGAACGCGATACCCGCTGAGCAGAAACACCACGGACCGCTCCCGTTCGACCCAGACGGAAGTGTCCAGGTCCACGGACTGGAGCAGTGCGCACTCGACTTCGTAGCCGCCGTCGGCCAGCGCCCGGCCGAGCGCTTCGGCCTCGTCACGGGTGGCGGCGTGGGTGACGATCCGTTCGGGACGGCGGGCCGCGCAGGCGGTGAGCACGTCCGCTCCCCCGCCGCCGACCCGGATCACGTCGGGCTCGGGCAGATCCTCCAGGACCTGCGGCGCCCGGCCGTGCACGACCTGGAGTTGGACACCGTGCCGGCGGGCGAGGGCGGCGGTGCGTCCGCAGGCCTCCGGGTCGGCGTCGACCGCGATGACGGCGGCGCCGAAGCGCGCGGTCTCCACCGCGGCGGCGCCGCTGCCCGCGCCGATGTCCCAGACCAGGTCGCCCACCTGCGGCCCGAGACGCGCGAGTTGCGCGGTGCGCAACTGGACGGACTCACCCTCGCCCAGGGCGCCGCCGTACGCGCTCGCCGGAAGTCCCCAGCCGCGCGGGCCCGTCGGGTGGCCGACCTCGTGACCGGCGATCCAGCCGGTGCCCTGCGCCGCGGCACCGGCGGGCGAACCACCGACGACAATGACGACATTGGGGTCACGCCAGACATGGTCGGCGGCCTTGTCGGAGGTGAGGACGGTCACCTGCTCCCGCTCGGTGCCCAGTTCCTCGCAGATGACGAAGGTGCGGTGGACGCCGCCGAGCAGCAGGGCGAGTTCGGCGGGGCCGGCGCCGGGCGAGGTGAGCACCGCGACCTTGGTGTGGGCGCGGCAAACGTTCACCGCGCGGCGCAGATCGCGGCTGTGGGCGACCACGACCTGGGCGTCGTCCCAGGGCATGCCGGCCTGCGCGAAGGCGGCCGCGACGGAGGAGACGGCCGGGACCACTTCCACTTCCAGACCGTGCTCGGGGGCCCGCAGGGTGCGGACGACACCGAAGAAACCGGGGTCGCCGTCGGCGAGCACCACGGCGGTGCCGCGGTGCTGGGCGATACGGCGGGCGGCCAGGGTCACACTGCCGAGCCGGATCCGTTCGGCGTTCGGCGGCACTTCGGGAAGGGCGAGGTGGTGGGCGGCGCCGGCCACCAGCGTGGCGGCGCCGAGCGCGGCGCGGGCTGCGGCGGTCAGTGGAGAGCCGTCCCATCCGATCACCGTGACCCGGTCGGCCATGCTCGTCAGTCTCCTGGGGCTGCTGTGGTTACGCGGGCGGGGCGGCAGACAGAGCGGCCGCCAGCCGGTTGTGGTGCGCTGTTCCGCGCTGGTCGCGCAGAGGCGCGGCAGGCCGAGACTACCCCGTGCGGTACGGACCTGAGTGCGGGCGTGGTCAGTTCCACTCGGGGTAGCTGAATCCGTTCGCGTCGGCGAGCCGGCCGGGGACCCCTTCGAGGTCCTCGGGCAGCAGGCTCCACACGATCAGATCGGTCCGGATGTCCGTCCAGCCGCCGTCCTCGGTGCGGCTGCGGGCTATGAAGGCGTTGCGCAGCACGCCCTCGCTGATGCAGCCGATCTTCTGGGCGACCTGTTGGGAGGCGGTGTTGTCGGCGGCGGTGCGCAGCTCGATACGCTCGAACTTCTGGTCCTGGAAGAGCCAGTGGGCGACGGCGAGCGAGGCCTCGGAGGCGTACCCCTCACCGCGGGCCCAGGAGGCGACGACGTAGCTGATCTCGCTGGAACGGATCCGCCAGTCGGTATTGCTCAGTTGGACCACGCCGACCAGGCGCTGGGTGAGGAACTCGGTGACCGCGAAGTCGATCCCGTGGCCCGCCGTCCGCTCCGCGTGGGCGCTCTCGGTGGTCCAGCGGCGCGCGGCGTCCTCGGTGTACGGCTGGGGTATCGCGGTCCAGGCCGCGACCAGCTCGTCGTTCATCATCGCGGCGAGGGACGGCACATCGGCCTCCTCGAAAGGGCGCAGCACCAACCGGTCCGTGCTGATCGAGGTGTCCGGAAAGGTGGATGTCATGCCGCTGCTCCCACGCCGTTGACTGTGGTGTCCGGACCGTCGCGGGCTGTGAGACCGCGAGGTCACGGGCCGTCTTGACCGTCTTGAATGCACCAGCATGCAGCATGGGCGTACGGGTGTGCACGTGCGTGGGCCCCGGGCGCGCGCCGGGCGCGTCCGGGGCCTGCGGGCCGCCCGTGCGGACGGACACCTTCCGGTGACCTGCGCACGGGCGACTGCGTGTCTACACCCGCCCACCCCCCGAAGGGGGGTGGGCGGCGGGGAAAAAACGGGCCGGCAGGAAACCGCCCCGCAAGCAGGTCAGCTCTTGGCCGGGCCGAAGGCCGGGATGACCGAGCCGTCCTTGTACTTGTCCTCGATGAACTTCTTGACCTCGGGGGAGTTCAGGAGCTTGGCCAGCTTCTTGATCCGCGGGTCGTTCTCGTTGCCCTTCTTGACGGCGAGGAAGTTGGCGTAGGGGTTGTCCTTCGACTTCTCCAGGGCCAGCGCGTCCTTGGAGGGCTTGAGGTGAGCGCCGATGGCGAAGTTGCCGTTGACGATCGCGGCGTCGACGTCGTCGATGCGCGGCGCGGTCTGGGCGGCCTCCAGCTCGGTGATCTTGACGCCCTTGTCGTCCTTGACGTCGGTCAGCTTGGCGTCGGAGCCGACACCGGGCTTGAGGGTGATCACGCCGTTGTCGGCGAGCAGCTTGAGCGCCCGGCCCTCGTTGGAGGGGTCGTTCGGGACCGAGACGGTGCTGCCGGCCTTGAGCTCCGAGAGCTTGTCGATCTTCTTGGAGTAGACGCCGAGCGGCTCGATGAGCACGTTCTGGACGGGCACGATATGCGTGCCGTTCTCCTTGTTGAAGGTGTCGAGGAACGGCTTGTGCTGGAAGAAGTTGGCGTCGACCTGGCCGTCGTCGGTGACCTTGTTCGGGATCTTGTAGTCGTTGAACGGCTTGACGACCAGCTTGAGGCCTTCCTTGTCCGCCAGCTTGTTCTTGACGAAGTCGAGGATGGCGGCGTGCGGGGCGGGGCTCGCGGCGACGACGAGGGGGGCGTTCTTGTCGCCCTTGTCGCTGCTGGCGGTGGTGTCGGAGGGGGCCGAGCAGGCGCTCGCGCCGAGGGCGACGGCGGAGGCGGCGGCGACGGCTGCGGTGATCTTGATGGTGTTGCGCACGAAGAGTGCCTCTTTCTTGTTCACACACGGGTTCATGTGCGGTGTCCGCCCGGCAAAGGGTCCGGGCTCTTGGGTGGAGCGGGTGGCTCCGGGATCAGGCGGCTTCGGTGACGGCGGCCGGCTCCTCGATGCGGGTACGGCGCAGGGAGGAGGCACGGGTGCCGCGCTGGGCGAGCCGGCGGACGATGCGGTCGCCGAGCACCTGGACGAGGGTGACCAGGAGGATCAGTTCCACCACGGTGGCGATCATCAGCGAGGTCTCGTACTGCTGGTAGCCGTAGGTGTAGGCGAGGTCACCCAGACCGCCGCCGCCGACCGCACCGGCGATCGCGGAGTAGCCGATCAGCTGGATGACCAGGGTGGTGACGCCCGCGACCAGCGCGGGCAGCGCCTGCGGGAGCAGCACCTTGAAGACGATGGTCCAGGTGCCGCCGCCCATGGCGTGGGCGGCCTCGACCAGTCCGTGGTCGACCTCGCGCAGGGCGGCCTCGACCAGTCGCGCGAAGAACGGGATGGCGGCGATGGCGAGCGGGACCACCGCGCCGGTCGGGCCGATGGAGACGCCGACGAGGAGCCGGGTGAAGGGGATCAGCACCACGATCAGGATCAGGAACGGGAAGGACCGCCCGATGTTGGTGACCGCACCGAGCACCTTGTTCACGACGATGTTCTGGAGGACGGCGCCGCGCTGGGTCAGATGCAGCAGCACGCCGACCGGGATGCCGAGGAGCACCGCGTAGAACGCGGACCACCACACCATGAAGAGGGTGTCGAGCGTGCGGTCGTACAGCAGCGGCTGCATCTCGTTCCAGGTCACTTGGCACCTTCCTTCTGGAGCGCGGCGGCGGGCTCCGGGGTGGCCGGCCCGTCGGCGGGGCCGGTGGCGGTCGCTGCGGCGCTGTGGTCGACGTCCGCCACGTCCACCTGGAGCCCCTGCTCCCGCAGGAAGCCGATCGGCACGACGTTCTCCTCGAAGCGGCCGGGCAGCTCGATGCGCATCCGGCCGATCTGCTTGCCGCCGACGGTGTCCATGGCGGCGCCGAGGATCGAGATGTCGACGTTGTAGGTGCGCGACAGCTCGGAGATCACCGGGCGGGTGGCGGCCGAGCCGTGGAAGGTGATGTCGACGACGGTGCGGTCCTCGGCGGAGGGCTCGCCGCCGACCGGGAACAGCTCGCGGGCCAGCTCGGAGCCGGGGGTGGCGAGCAGTTCGGCGACGGTGCCCTGCTCGATGACGCGGCCGTTCTTCATCAGCGCGGCCGAGTCGCAGATCGTCTTGACGACGTCCATCTCGTGCGTGATGAGCACGATGGTCAGGCCCAGCTTGCGGTTGAGGTCGCGCAGCAGTTGGAGGATGGAGCGGGTGGTCTCCGGGTCCAGGGCGCTGGTGGCCTCGTCGGAGAGCAGCACCTTGGGGTCGCCGGCCAGCGCGCGGGCGATGCCGACGCGCTGCTTCTGCCCGCCCGAGAGCTGGGCGGGGTAGGCCTTGGCCTTGTCGGCGAGGCCGACCAGGTCCAGCAGCTCCAGCGCCTTGCGGGAGCGCTCCTTGCGGTCGACCTTGAGGATCTCCAGCGGCAGTTCGACGTTGTCCTGCACGGTGCGTGAGGACAGCAGGTTGAAGTGCTGGAAGACCATCCCGATGTGGCTGCGGGCGGCGCGCAGACCGGCGCTGGCGCGCTTGCCGCGGCCGGCGATGGAGGTCAGTTCCTGGCCGGCGACGGTGACCGTGCCGGAGGTGGGGCGCTCCAGGAGGTTGAGGCAGCGGATGAGGGTGGACTTGCCGGCGCCGCTCTGGCCGATGACGCCGTACACCTCTCCTTCGCGGACGTGCAGATCGACGCCGTCCAGGGCGGTGACTTCGCGGTCTCCGGAACGGTAGACCTTGGTCAGGCCCGTTGTGGTGATCACAGGGAATTCCGTCACTGTCGAGTGCTCGGCGGCTCGCCCGCCGGGCACGGGGCATTCTTGCGAGTGCGGCAGAGGGGAACAGGGAGCGGCGGCGGGCGCGGGGCCCGGCTCCGGGTTCCGGTGACGCGGGGCGGCCGGGGGCGTCGGGAGTCCGACGTACGGCTCATGGCAGGGTCTCGCTTCGGGGCGCGAGGCTCAGGCGGGGGCCCTCAGCGGTCACACATTCGACACAGGCAACGAGCACCGGGCGTCTGGTACGCCTCGGTCGCAGGGGTGCGGTAGCTCGTCGTGGTCATGCGGGAAGTAAACCAGACAGCAGTGCGGCCCGATCAAGCCAGTCCGGATTGCGGACACCACCGACCGCCCCTTGGACAGACCCTCGTCCGGGGAAAACGATCTCGCCCGACCCGCCCGTGGCCTGCACGGATGCGGCCGGGCTCGGAGGGAGGGGGCGAGCGGCCGACGGCACGGGGGCCCGGTGCGCTGTGGTCAACGCCACGGCCGGCGTTCCGGCCGCGTGGCCGGGTCCTGGAAAGCCCCGGGCCGCCTCCCTCGGGCGTGCGGACCGCGGTGGGGCCGGGCGCGGCCGACCGCCCGCCGCCGATTAGCATCGCCCCATGCCCCACAACCCCACGGCGCGCGGCCACGCCGTCCGGAGGCCCCGGTGATCGACGCGCTGACGATCGCGGTCGCGGTGACCGCTCTCGCCCTCGCCGCCTGGTGCGGCTTCGCGGCGTTCCGTGACCAGCCCACCAAGGACTGGCACTTCATCGGCATGGGCCTGGTGTCGCTGCTCAGCATCGTCCAACTGGTCATCGCCGTCGTGCAGTTGTCCCGCGGAGTGTCGCCGGACAAGGGCACCGCGCTCTTCGTTTCGTATCTGCTCGGGGCCGCCGCCTGTGTCCCGGCGACCGGCTTCATGTCGCTCTCGGAGCGCACCCGCTGGGGTTCGGCCACCGTCGCGGCGGGCGCCGTGGTGCTGGCCGTGCTGGAAGTGCGGCTGTTCGACATCTGGGGAGGCGGCAGTGCCTGAGACCACGAGGACCACCGAGCACACAGCGGCCGCCGGCCCGGCCCGGCGCTCCCTGGGCACCGGCCCCGGCCGGCTGCTGGTCGCGCTCTACGGCATCTTCACCGTCGCGGCCGCCTCCCGCTCGCTGTACCAGCTCCTCGCCCAGTTCGACCGGGCCCCGCTGGCGTACGGCCTCTCGGCGGGCTCCGCGGTCGTCTACGGGTTCATCACCTTCTCGCTGGTGCGCGGCGGCGAGGGCGCCCGCCGGGCCGCGTTCGCCTGCTGTGCGCTGGAGCTGCTCGGGGTGCTCGGCATCGGCACCTGGACGCTGCTCGACCCGTCCGCGTTCCCCGACGCCACGGTCTGGTCGGACTACGGCATGGGCTATCTCTTCATCCCGATCTTCCTGCCCGTCACCGGGCTGCTGTGGCTGCGCCGGTCGCGTACGGAGCGAACGACGGCCTGAGGCCGCCCGGCGAGCGAGCTGCGCCATCCGGGTGAAGAGCGGGGCCGCGCCTCGCCCCCGGCCGGACGCCCTGTCTGACTGGAGTCCGACAGGCGTTCAGGGGTCGCCGGCGCGGAAACGGAGCGGGAAGATGCCGATCAGTCCGAACCAGGGTTCCACCGGCGGCGGTCTCGCGGCGACACTCACCGGCACCGGTCTGCCGGGGCCACGGTGGTGCGCTTCGGAGGCAAACCGGCCGGCATCACGGCCACTTCACCCACCTCGGTGCCGGTGGTGGCTCCCTCGGGAGCCGGTGTGGTCGACACCACGGTGACCACGCCGGGGAGCACCGGCAATCCGGTGCCCTTCTCTTACGTCCTCCCGCCGGTGATCCTCGATGTCTCGCCGGCGTCCGGGCCCTTGGCAGGCGGCAGCACGGTCACCATCAGCGGACGCAGCCTCGCCACCGCCACGTCCGTGCTGTTCGGGGACACGGCCGTGACCCCGACGGCGCTGTCCGACAGCGAGCTCACGGCCGTCAGCCCGGCCCACGCGGAGGGTGAGGTGGCCCTGGTCGTCACCGCGCAGGGCGGCACCGCCACGGCGTCCGGGGCGTACGGTTTCGTGGCCGCGCCGGCCGTCACCGGCTTCAGCCCGGTGACCGGTCTGCCCGCGGGCGGCACGCTGGTCGACATCACGGGCACCGCGCTGGCGACGACCACCGAGGTGACCTTCGGCAGCGTCCCGGCCACCTTCGCCGTGCTGTCCGACACCCGGGTCGCGGCCGTCGCGCCCAGTCAGCCCGCGGGCACGGTCACCCTCGCGGTCACCACCACGGGCGGCAGCGCCGCGGCACCCGGGGTCTTCCTCTATCTGCTCTGACGAGGACGGCTCAGGGCGGACCCGCTCCACCCGGGGGCGGGTCCGCTCCTGCCCTAGGCCTGTGCGACGAGCTCCCCCGCGCCGGCCGGCTGGGGTACTTCCTTCTCCAGCGTGACCACGTTCAGCCGGGGTGTGCGCTGCTCGGTGCCCACCGGCAGATAGCCGTGGCTTCGGTAGAGCCGCAGATTGCCCTCGCTGCGGTGGCCGGTGAACAGGCGGTAGCGGGTGGCCGAGCGCTCGGCCACCAGCCGGCCCTCGACGGCGTCGAGAAGGCGGCCGCCCAGGCCGTGCCGCTGCATCCGCGGGTGCACGATGAGTTTGGCTATGTGCCCGGTGCCGTCCTCGTCGACCGTGCCGCGCACGGCGCCGACCACCTCCTCGCCGAGCCGGGCCACCACGACGCAGCCCTCGCCGAGTTCGGCCCGCAGCGCCTGAAGCGTCTGGGTGAGCGGCTCGATGCCGTAGTCGTCGTAGAGCGCGGCTTCCTGCTGGTAGCAGAGGTACTGGAGCTTGAGGATCTGCTCGGCGTCCTGGTCGGTCGCCGCAGAGATGGTCACACTCGTGCCCATGCGCGTATGCCTCCCCTATTCGGTTCGCTGGTCCGGGCGCGCTGAGGGTGAGAGGGGTGCGCCCGGAACGATGTGCCCTGACCGACGGCACCGTGGGGTACCCGGCGCCGCCATGGCGGTGCTGACACCGCCTCTTCCGGAATCCCCGGCGGAGGGCGGCGGCAATCTTCGCCGCGAGCATTCTGCGCAGGCAATTGGGGCAAGCGGAACGGACCGGCACCGAGCTCGCCTGTGACATTCCCAACTCAGATGAGAATGCCGGGGAGAGGGTGCCGGTCCGGGCGGCCGGGCACCGCCGCTGCGGCGGTCCGCGGCCGGCGTCAGCGCTTGCGGAACTCCGCGGCGGCCAGCAGCGCGGTGTCGGGGTTGTCGGAGAACAGGCCGTCGATGCCGGTGCCGAGGTACGCCTTGAACACCCCGAGGGCGTCACCATAGGCGTTCGGGTCGGTGCCGCGGCGGTAGTCGGCCGGCAGGAAGCTGTTCTCGTTGCGGACCGTATACGGGTGCAGCACCAGTCCGGCGGCGTGCGCGTCCTTGACGACGGACGTGGGCTCGCCGAGCTTGCCGTCCTTGTCCCGCGGGATGATCACGGTCAGGTCCGGCCCGATGCCCTGGGCGAAGCCGGCGAGCCACTTCAGGCCCTCGGGCTTGATGAGATCGGCGACCTTGCGAGGGTCGCCCGCCTCGACGAAGTCCCAGGGCCGGGAGTCGAGCGTGGAGAGCAGCACGACCTTGGGGCAGTCGACGAGCCTGTCCAGGCGCTGGATGCTGCTGGGCTCGAAGGACTGAAGGAAGTTCGGGGAGTTCCTACGGTGCCGGCCGTGCGCGCGCAGCGCCTTGGCCAGCCGCTCCTCCAGGCCGAGTCCCAGCTTGCGGAAGTACGTGGGGTGCTTGGTCTCGATGTGCAGCCAGACGCGGCGGCCCCGCTTGCGGCCCTCACGCTCGGCCCACCGCAGCACCTCCTCGAAGGTCGGTACCTCCCACACCCCGTCATAGAGGGTGTTGTGCTGCCGGGTGCCCGGTATGCGCTCCTTGGCGCGCAGCGTCTTGAGTTCGGCGAGCGTGAAGTCCTCGGTGAACCAGCCGGTCAGCTTCACCCCGTCCACGGTCTTGGTGGTCTTGCGGTCCGCGAACTCGGGGTGGGCGGAGACATCGGTGGTGGCGGTGATGTCGTTCTCGTGGCGGCAGACCAGATGGCCGTCCTTGGTGGGGACGAGGTCCTGCTCGATGACGTCCGCGCCCATGTCCAGGGCGAGTTGGTAGGAGCCGAAGGTGTGCTCGGGGCGGTAGCCGCTGGCGCCGCGGTGGCCGACGATCAGCGGTACCGGCAGTTCCTGGGGCACCCCGGCCCGTCCGGCCGCGCTCGCCTGGCCGGCTCCGCCGAATACCGCCGCTCCCGCGCCGAGGGCCGCGGCCCCCAGCACCGTCCGCCGTCCCGGCTGCTGCCGCTTGTGCATGCGCGCTCCTTGTCTGAGGCATTCGCTGGTCTTCGGGTGCTTCCGGGTGTTTTCCGGCGTGCGGTGAGGCGTGTTGCACACCGGCCCACGGAACCCGGCCGATCGTAGGCACGGACGGGTCACGCCGGGGAGCCGGACGACAACATCGGGGGGAAGATGGTGGTAACACACGTCAACTGTGCGTATCGACCTCGTGAACCCGATGTGCGCGCGGGAGTAACCCGCGAGTATGGTCCTTGGCTGCGCAGAGTTCTGCGCCTGCTTGACGTTGACCAGTCACGACCCGGAGGGCCCGTTGTCCCGCATTGTGCTGAAGGCGATTCTCGGATTCGTCATGCGTGTCCTGTACCGCCCGAAGGTCGAGGGCATGGAGCGCATTCCGGCGACCGGACCGGTGATCCTGGCCGGTAATCACGTCACCTTCATCGACTCGCTGTTCCTGAGCCTGGTGGTCAAGCGCCCGGTGTACTTCATCGGCAAGGACGAGTACGTCACCGGCAAGGGCCTCAAGGGCCGGCTGATGGCCTGGTTCTTCACCAGCGCCGGCATGATCCCGGTGGACCGGGACGGCGGACACGGCGGGGTCGCGGCGCTGATGACCGGCCGCCGGGTCCTGGAGGAGGGCAGCGTCTTCGGCATCTACCCGGAGGGCACCCGCTCCCCCGACGGCCGTCTCTACCGCGGCCGTACGGGCATCGCCCGGCTCACCCTGATGACCGGTGCGCCCGTCGTCCCGTTCGCGATGATCGGCACCGACAAGGTGCAGCCCGGTGGCAAGGGCCGCCCGCACATCGCCCCGGTGACGGTGCGCTTCGGTGAGCCGCTGGACTTCTCCCGCTACGACGGTATGGACCGTGACCGCTATGTCCTGCGGGCCGTCACCGACGAGGTGATGAGCGACGTGATGGAGCTGTCCGGTCAGGAGTACGTCGACATCTACGCCACCAAGGCCAGGGCCGCCTGACCCGTCCGCCGTGTGCCGGGCCCCATCCGTTCTCCGGATGGGGCCCGTTGCGTATCCGCTGCGGTGCGGGCGGGTCAGCAGGGCACCCGGAAGCCGCCGGGAGCACGCTGGCCCTCGGCGCCGCCGGTCAGCGCCGTACGCAGGGCCGCCTCGGGCCGCGGCACCATGCTGCCGTCGGGCTGGAGCAGCTGCTGGCGCTGGGTGACGGTGCCGGTGCGGGCGCCGGGCACCCCCGCGTTCTTGACCGCCACACGGTTCAACGGGGCGGGATTCAGCTGTTTCTTGGCGCGGATGAAGGAGACAAAGCTCTCGAAGTCACGGGTGTGCCGGACCGGTGCGGTGAAGCCGGTGAAGGCGCTGAAGCCGTCCTGGTTGATGAGGGTGTAGGAGGGGGCGGCGAGCCGGTAGCGGCGGGTGAGGTCGAGGGCGGTGCCATCGATGAACACCTCCGCCGGGTCGATCCGCCGGCCGACCGCTCCCGCGGCGTCGAAGGTGTAGCGGACATTGGCGGAGACGGCCAGCGGGGAGAAGCCGAGGCCGCCGCCGGCGGTCGGGGCCCACTGCTCCTCCAGGGCGTCGTGCAGCTGCCGGCCGGTGACGGTGACGGTCATGATCGGGTCGCCGAAGCCGACGGAGTTCCAGGCCTGCGCGAAGGTGACGGTGCCGCCGGTCTCCTCGTTGCGGATCAGATCACCGGCGATCACGGCCTGGCCGACGCGTGGTGCGACCGCGATGACGGCGAGGTCCGCGGGGGTGTTGGGGTGGTCGGCCGGATCGTCCATCGGGCCGAGCGGCTGCCGGCCCGCCCACAGCGCCCAGTCGGCGACGAGGTTGCCCATGGTGCTCTCCCCCACCGCGTTGCGCCGCCGGGTGAAGGAGGCGGTCTGGGTGCCGAGGCGGCTGCGGGCGCGCCGGCTGCCGTAGTCCGCCCAGTAGCCGGCGATCGATTTGAGCTCCGGGTCCGGTGTGACATCCCGGGTGTTGGGGTGGTTGGTGGCGGTGGTCAGCTCCCGGATCACCGCGCCGGTGTCGGGGTCGAGGCGCAGATTGATCTCGTTGACGAGCTGGCCGTAGCAGCCGGCCTCGACGAACGGCCGGGGCACGCCGTCGGGGTCGGGCAGCATCATCGTGAAGGCGGTGTGCCAGTGGCCGGTGACGATGGCGTCGATGTCCGGGGAAGCCCGCAGGGCCAGTTCGTAGGCGGGGCCCGAGGGGTTGCGGCCGCTGGAGAAGTCGCCGCCGGCCACCGCGCCGTCGTGCATGCTGAGCACGATCGCCCGGACACCGCGGGACCTGAGCTCCGCCGCGCAGCGGTTGGCGGTCTCCAGCTCGTCGAGGGTGCGCAGTCCCGGCTGGTAGGAGCCGGGGAAGGACTCGGTGCCGATGGCGGTCAGATGGATGAAGCCGACCGGCAGCCGGCGGCCGCCGCCGGCGTCCACGTACTCGATGTTGTACGGCGGCAGCACGAGCTCGCCGTTCCCGTTCCACACCATGTTGGCGCTGTAGTAGGGGAACTTCGCGCCCTGGAAGCGGCGGCCGGTGGAGTCCTCGAAGTCGTCGTCGCGGCCGACGACGGGGAAGCTGTCGCCGTCCTCCATGTGGGCGGTGAGGAATTTCGCGGACTTGTCGAACTCGTGGTTGCCGGCCGAGGCGAAGTCCAGGCCCATGGCGTTGAGCGCCTCGATGGTGGGCTCGTCGGCGAAGGTGGCGGCGTCGAACTCCCAGCCGGAGAAGAGGTCGCCGGGGGCGAAGAAGAGGGAGTTGCGGTGGCCGGCGCGCAACCGCTCCAGGTGGGCGGCCATATAGGCGACGCCGCCCACGGTGTAGGTCTTTCCGCCGGCGCCGGTGATGATCGAGTGGGCGCCTGGGGCGCCCTGGAGGTAGCCGTGCAGGTCGGTGATGTTGAGGAGCTGGACGTCGACGTATTCGTCGGCGGTGGCCGCGTCGCGGGCGTGGCCGGTGGCGTAGGCGTTGCTGCCGATGGCGCTCGCGGTGGCCAGGGCCCCCGCGGCGGTGAAGAAGGAGCGTCGTCCGATGTCGCGCACTGCGTCACTCTCCTGAGCGGGCCGTCCGTGAGGGGACGACGGGAGAGTCAAGCAAGCCGCTCCGGACGGCCGGTCACCACGATGCGCACCGGGCGTGAACGGGCGGGGGACAGTCGCCCCCGGGGCGTGTCC
Source organism: Streptomyces lydicamycinicus (assembly GCF_000829715.2). Taxonomy (NCBI): domain Bacteria; kingdom Bacillati; phylum Actinomycetota; class Actinomycetes; order Kitasatosporales; family Streptomycetaceae; genus Streptomyces; species Streptomyces lydicamycinicus. The sequence continues at coordinate 156,319 of NZ_BBNO01000006.1, forward strand.
CGTGGATCATGGCGGGTGCGGGGACCGTGATCCACAGGACACGCCCTGGGGCACGGTGGGTGCCCGCCGTCCGGCGGAGCGGCGGTAGCGCGTTACGGGCGTTCCGCCGGGCCGCCGGCCGCCGCGCCGGAGTCGCCCCCCGGCTTCGCCGCGGCCGTGGAGAGCGCCGCGGGTCCGGCCGGGGCCGGGCCGGACGCCAGCTCCTGGCCGCGGAGCAGGAACCACGCGGCGACGGCGGCGGACAGCAGGACCACCGCGCCCACCCCGGCCGCGACGTCGACCCCCGCGACGAAGGAGTCCTGTGCGGCGCTGACCAGCGCGGCGCCCTGGTCGGCGGGGAGTTGGCCGGCCGTCTCGACGGCGCCGCCGAGCGATTCGCGGGCGGCGTCCGTGGCGGGCCCGGGCACCTCCGGCGGCGCCTCGAAGCCGCGGTAAATGCTGGTCACGATGGAGCCGAGCAGGGCGATGCCGAGCGCGGCGCCCAGTTCGTAGGCCGTCTCGGAGACCGCGGAGGCGGCGCCCGCCTCCTCCTTGGGCACGCTGGAGAGGATCACATCGGCGGTGACGGTGAACGAGAATCCGGCGCCGACCCCGACCACGAAGAGGATGACGCACAGCGCGGCGGTGCCGGTGTCGGCGTGCAGCGTGGTGCAGCCGACCAGCGAGAGTCCGACCACGGCGAGGCCGCCGGCGACCACGAGCCGTACGGACAGCCGCCGGGCGACCCAGCCGGCGGCCAGACCGGCGCCCACCGCGCCGACCGCCGCCGGGAGTTCGACGAGCCCGGCGTTCAGCGGCGAGCGCAGCTGCACCATCTGGAGGAACTGGGAGAGGAAGAAGACCAGCCCGGACAGCCCGAGGATGGTCAGCAGATCGGCCAGCACCGCTCCGGAGAAGCCCCGGTGGTGAAAGAGCTTCATGTTCAGCAGCGGTGAGGGGAGGGTGAGCTGCCGGCGGACGAACACGAACAGGGTGAGCACTCCGACGGCGGCGGCCAGGGCGATGTCCCAGCGGTAGCCGTGCACCGCCGCTTCCTTGATGGCGTAGACGACACAGACGATGCCCACCAGGGCGAGCAGGACGCTGGGGATGTCCCAGGGGCCGGGGTCCGGATTGCGTGACTCCGGGATGACCTTGGCGCCGACGGCCACCAGCAGCGCCATCACCGGCAGGTTGATCAGGAAGACCGAACCCCACCAGAAGTGCCCCAGCAGAAAGCCGCCGAGGACCGGGCCGACGGCCATACCGGCCGAGGCCATGGCGCCCCAGATGCCGACGGCCAGACTGCGTTCCTTGGGGTCGTGGAAGAGGTTGCGGATCAGCGCCAGCGTGGACGGCATCAGCGTCGCACCGGCGACGCCCTGGAGCGCCCGGGCCAGGATCATCATCTCGGGCGTGGTGGCGTACGCGGCGAGCACCGACATCGCGCCGAAGCCGACGGAGCCCAGCAGCAGCAGCTTCTTGCGGCCGATGCGGTCGCCGAGGCTGCCCATGGAGACCAGCAGTCCGGCGATGACGAAGGAGTAGATGTCACCGATCCACAGCAGCTGCGTGCCGGACGGCTGGAGGTCTTCGCTGAGGAAGGGGGTGGCGAGGCCGAGGACCGTGGCGTCGACGCCTACCAGGAGGACGGCCAGGACGAGGACGGCGAGGGCGAGCCATCGGCCCGGCCGGGGCTGGTCGTCCACATGGGCCGAGCCGGCCGGTCCTGACGCTATGGTCTCGGTCATTTCTCCATGCTCCGTCGGATGCCGCCGAGCAGCAGCTCGGCGATCGAGTGGTGAAGGTCGTTACGGGCGACCCGCCCTTCGTGCACGGCCCAGGCGCCGGCGCCGATCAGTCCGTAGAAGGCCTCGGTGAGCCAGGCGGCGCTCAGATCGATCCGGAAGTCGCCCTCTTCCTGGCCGCGTCGGAAGAGCGCGGCGAGGCGGGCGTCGAGCTCGGCCCAGCCGGCGTTGATCTCGCCGTCCTCGAAGAGCTGGTTCTCGGTGAAGAGGAAGGCCAGTACGGCGGCGACCGGTTCGGCTTCGGTGATCAGCCGGCGCAGTGCACCGGCGGCGTCCCCCTCGTCCAGCCGGGCCGCGTCCATCGCCTGCCCGCACTGTGCGATGCCGTAGTCCTCCAGCGCCCTGATCAGCGCGTCCCGCCCGGCGAAGTGCCGGTGCAGGGTCGCGCGGCTGATGCCCGCGGCGCGGGCGATCTCGTCCATCGGTGTCGCAGCGCGCCGCGTGAGCAAGGCGGCGGCTTCCTTGAGTACCCGTTCACGATCCAAGGCCATGAGACACACAATAGCCGAATGAGACACCAATGTCTCACTCGACCCTCCACGCACACGACGGCGGCCCGCCCCGGGAGGAGATCCCGGGGCGGGCCGCCGTCGTATACCTCTGCGGACTAGGCCAGGCCGGTGGCCTTCTTGGCCGTCGCCCACTCCTGCTGGGTGACCAGGTCGGCCCGTACCTCGGCGAGCTGGACCGCCACCGCCGAGGGTGCGGTGCCGCCGCGGCCGCTGCGCGAGGCGAGCGCGCCGGGGACGTTGAGGACGCCGCGGACCTCGGGGGTCAGATGCGGCGAGATCTTGGCGAACTGCTCGTCGGTGAGCTGGTCCAGCTCGATGCCGTGCGCCTCGCACTCCTTGACGCACTCGCCCGCGACCTCGTGCGCCACCCGGAACGGCACACCCTGCTTGACCAGCCACTCCGCGATATCGGTGGCCAGCGAGAAGCCCGCGGGGGCCAGCTCCTCCATGCGCTCGCGGTTGACGGTCAGGGTGGCCATCATCCCGGTGAACGCCGGGAGCAGCACCTCCAGTTGGTCGCAGGAGTCAAAGACCGGCTCCTTGTCCTCCTGGAGGTCGCGGTTGTACGCCAGCGGCAGCGCCTTGAGCGTGGCCAGCAGGCCGGTCAGATTGCCGATGAGGCGCCCCGACTTGCCCCGCGCCAGCTCGGCGATGTCCGGGTTCTTCTTCTGCGGCATGATCGACGAGCCGGTCGAGAAGGCGTCGTGGAGCGTGACGAAGGAGAACTCCTTCGTGTTCCAGAGGATGACCTCCTCGGCGATCCGGGAGAGGTTCACCCCGATCATCGCCGTGATGAAGGCGAATTCGGCGACGAAGTCACGGGAGGCCGTGCCGTCGATGGAGTTGCCGGCCGACCCGTGCTCGAAACCGAGGTCGGCGGCGACCGCCTCCGGGTCGAGACCGAGCGAGGAGCCGGCCAGCGCGCCCGAGCCGTACGGGGAGACGGCGGTGCGGTCGTCCCACTGCCGCAGCCGCTCCGCGTCCCGGGACAGCGACTGCACATGCGCCAGCACATGGTGGGCGAAGAGCACCGGCTGGGCGTGCTGGAGATGGGTGCGGCCCGGCATCGCCACGTCCGGGTGGGTCTCGGCGAGACCGACCAGCGCCTCCTGGAGGTCGGCGATCAGCCCGCCGATGATCCGGGCGTGGTCGCGCAGGTACATCCGGAAGAGCGTGGCGACCTGGTCGTTACGGGACCGGCCGGCCCGCAGCTTGCCGCCGAGGTCCGGGCCGAGCCGCTCCAGCAGCCCGCGCTCCAGAGCGGTGTGCACGTCCTCGTCGGCGATGGTGCCGGTGAACGAGCCGTCGGCGACATCCGCGGCGAGCTGGTCGAGCCCGGCGAGCATCCGGGTCAGCTCGTCCTCGGTGAGCAGGCCCGCCTTGTGGAGCACGCGGGCGTGCGCACGGGAGCCGGCGATGTCGTACGGGGCCAGCCGCCAGTCGAAGTGGACGGACGCCGACAGCTGGGCCAGCGCCTCTGCCGGGCCGTCGGCGAACCGGCCGCCCCAGAGCCGGACGTCACCGCTGTTGCTGCTCACTGCTGCTCCTCAAGGCTGCTGTGGTGTACGAACACCTCCCGGCCGCGAGGGCAGGGAGGCGGTCGTGGTACGAAGGTAACGAGTCGGCTCAGGCCAGGTCGCGCTTGGCCGCGATCTTGCTCGACATACCGAAGAGCTCGATGAAGCCCTTGGAGAGCGACTGGTCGAAGGTGTCGCCGGTGTCGTACGTGGCGAGGTTGAAGTCGTACAGCGACTGGTCGGACTTCCGGCCGGTGACGACCGCGCGGCCGCCGTGCAGCGTCATCCGGATGTCGCCGCTGACCTGCTGGTTGGCCTCGTTGATGAAGCCCTCCAGGGCCCGCTTGAGCGGCGAGAACCACAGGCCGTCGTAGACCAGCTCGCCCCAGCGCTGCTCGACCTGCCGCTTGTAGCGGGCCAGTTCGCGCTCGACGGTGACGTTCTCCAGCTCCTGGTGCGCGGTGATCAGCGCGATGGCGCCGGGCGCCTCGTACACCTCACGGGACTTGATGCCGACCAGCCGGTCCTCGACCATGTCGATCCGGCCGATGCCCTGGGCGCCGGCCCGCTCGTTGAGCTGCTGGATCGCCTGGAGGACGGTGACGGGCTTGCCGTCGATGGCGACCGGGACACCCTCCTTGAAGGAGATGATGACCTCGTCGGCCTCCCGGGGGGTGGCCGGGTTCTCGGTGTACTCGTAGACGTCCTCGATCGGCGCGTTCCAGATGTCCTCCAGGAAGCCGGTCTCCACGGCCCGCCCGAAGACGTTCTGGTCGATCGAGTACGGCGACTTCTTGGTGGTCGCGATCGGGAGGTTCTTCTCCTCGCAGAACGCGATCGCCTTGTCCCGGGTCATCGCGTAGTCACGGACCGGGGCGATGCACTTCAGGTCGGGGGCGAGGGAGGAGATGCCGGCCTCGAAGCGGACCTGGTCGTTGCCCTTGCCGGTGCAGCCGTGGGCGACGGTGGTGGCGCCGTGCTTCTTGGCGGCGGCGACCAGGTGCTTGACGATGGTCGGCCGGGAGAGCGCCGAGACCAGCGGGTAGCGGTCCATGTACAGGGCGTTGGCCTTGATCGCCGGGAGGCAGTACTCGTCGGCGAACTCGTTCTTGGCGTCCGCGACCTCGGCCTCGACCGCACCGCAGTCGAGCGCACGCTTGCGGATGACGTCCAGGTCCTCGCCGCCCTGGCCGACGTCCACGGCAACGGCGATGACCTCGGCGCCCGTCTCCTCGGCGATCCAGCCGATACAGACAGAGGTGTCCAGGCCGCCCGAGTAGGCGAGTACGACGCGCTCGGTCACGGGTTTCTCCTTACGGTGCATTCGCTGATGGGTATAAGTATGCACTCCACCGTATGTTTCGTCAACGCGTCGATGAATATGCAGGTCAGCGGCGGGTCGTCGGCGTGGCGCGGAGCCTCAGCGGCCCTCTTGAAGCACCTCGGTCAGCACGTTCACATGACTCGCCGACAGATCCTTGGTGGCCGTCAGCAGGGTCAGCGGCCCCTCTTCGGCGTACTCCCGCAGCCGTTCCAGCGCCCGCTGCGCGGTCTCCTGTGCCAGCTCCTCGCGATAGCGCGCGGCGAAGACCTCGAACCGCTCCCCCTCGTGCCGGTACCAGCGCCGCAGCTCGGACGAGGGCGCCGCGTCCTTGCACCACTCGGTGAGCTGCGCGTCCTCCTTGGACAGCCCGCGCGGCCACAGCCGGTCGACCAGCACCCGGGCGCCGTCCGCCGGCTCCGGGGACTCGTACACCCGGCGCACCCGGAGGGCATCCTTGGCAGACATTTCACCCATAACCTCATCGAACCACGGAAGCGGAGCCCCCGCCGGAGGCCCCGGAGGCACCCCCGGGGGGCCCGCTTTGGATTCATGGCCCGGGACAGGGTATTTTTCTTCTGCACGCCCCGGCCGGGAGTTCTCCGGTCGGCACGAGCACCGGGACGTGGCGCAGCTTGGTAGCGCACTTGACTGGGGGTCAAGGGGTCGCAGGTTCAAATCCTGTCGTCCCGACGGTGCAATAAGGGCTTTCAGCCCAGGTCAGGGCCTTGCTTCGGATCGCTGAAGCAAGGCCCTTGATCGTTTCCGGGGTTTCCCGGCCCGGACTCCCCCGCGTTCCTAGGTGGGCGGGGTGGTGTAGTAGTCGGCCAGCATCTGCGACGGCCAGGTCGGCTCATGGACCTCACCCTGCGGGCCCATCACGCTGAACCAGGGCTTGATGTCGAGCACCGGCGTGCCGTCCACGGCATCCAGCGCTTCCACGTGCAGATCCAGGCCGTCGACCGCGACCAGGCGGCACCGCGAGACACCCAGCCGGTTCACCCGCCGCATGTTGCGATGGGCGAACGTACCGCCCGCGGGCCAGTCCGGGTTGCCCCGGGGCCGTCGCAGCTCGGGAGGCAGGTCGCCGGGGTCGGTCAGATGGAAGACGAACACGACCTCGATATGGGAGAAGGCCTCCAGACCGACCACCGATTCCTCGGTGTACCGCTCGGGGTCGATGCGGATGACGGAGCGGGTGCCGCCCCAGTAGTCATCCGTCGGTTCCACACGTCCGCCGATCACATGGGCGACGGGCACGACGGTTAATTCTTCCGACACGGTGCTGCGCTCCTCGGGAGGTGGGGTGGGGGTGGGCCGGCGGAAAAGCCCCGGCCGGTGGGGTTCACCGGCCGGGGCTTCGCCGTCGCAGGCGCGCCGCGCGGCGCCGTGGTGCCGCACTGCTACGGCACCGGCGGCACCACGTCCGACAGGTCGCGCTGGTGCGGGATCACGATCTCTTCCGGCTTCTGAAGTGCCACGGTGCGTGCCGGGGAGGGAATCCGGATGCCCTCGTCCCGGTAGCGCTGGTGCAGGCGCTTGATGAACTCGTGCTTGATCCGGTACTGGTCGCTGAACTCGCCGACGCCCAGGATCACCGTGAGGCCGATCCGGGAGTCGCCGAAGGTGTGGAAGCGGACGGCCGCTTCATGGTCGGGATCGCCGCCGTTGACGTCCTTCATCACGCTGTCGATGACCTCGGTGGTGACCCGCTCGACGTGGTCGAGGTCGCTGTCGTAGCCGACGCCCACCTGCACCAGGATCGTCAACTTCTGTTCCGGGCGGGTGAAGTTGGTCATGTTGGTGCCGGCCAGCTGGGTGTTGGGGATGATCACCAGGTTGTTGGAGAGCTGACGCACCACGGTGTTGCGCCAGTTGACGTCGACGACATAGCCCTCCTCGCCGCTGCTGAGCCGGATGTAGTCACCGGGCTGCACGGTCTTCGAGGCGAGGATGTGCACGCCGGCGAAGAGGTTGGCGAGGGTGTCCTGGAGCGCCAGGGCGACCGCGAGGCCGCCCACGCCGAGTGCGGTGAGCAGCGGGGCGATGGAGATGCCCAGGGTCTGGAGGACCACCAGGAAGCCCATCGCCAGCACGATGATGCGGGTGATGTTGGCGAAAATTGTGGCCGATCCTGCTACCCCGGACCGGGACTGCGCAAGGGACTTCACCACACCGGTGATGACCCGGGCAGCGGTGAGCGTGCCGACCAGGATGAGCAGCACCATCAGCGACCGGTTGACGGTGTGTCCGACGGTCTCCGTCAGCGGCAGCGCCGCGGCCGCCGCCGCCAGACCGCCGGTGATCGCCGCCCAGGGCACCACGGCCCGCAAGGCGTCGACGAGGATGTCGTCCCCGCTCCACCGGGTTTTGAGGGCGTGTTTGCCCAGCCAGCGCAGGGCCACCCGCAGCAGCAGGCCGGCCACGATGCCGGCGGCCAGCGCCGCGCCGGCCACGATCAGGTCGTGCAGTGTCACAGCGCGGTTCACCGGCCGGCTCCTCCCGCGACCGGAAGGAGCGGACGTGCTATGAGCCGGATGTGATGTCTCGTCACCATGCCACCTGCTTGTCTCTAGGGCTGTGAAGGCGCCGGGACATCCGTGGACGTCCCGGCGCGAACTGCCATCCTGCCGTATGGGGTTCGGCAGGGAGAGAGTGGCTCGGGTGGATGCTCCGCACGACCGCCGACGGGGGGCGGGAAGAAGTGCTCCGGGGAGGGACAAGAGGCACCGGGGAGCGCGTGCGGAGTGGCTCAGTGCGCCTTCTGCGCCAGCCGCAGCAGATGGTCGGCGAGCGCCTGGCCGCCCGCCGGGTCGCGGCTGATCAGCATCAGGGTGTCGTCGCCGGCGATGGTGCCGAGGATGTCGTGGAGTTCGGCCTGGTCGATGGCCGAGGCCAGGAACTGGGCGGCGCCCGGTGGAGTGCGCAGGACCACGAGGTTGGCGGAGGCCTCGGCGGAGATGAGGAGTTCGCCGGAGAGGCGGCGCATCCGCTCCTCCTTGGCGGACTCCCCCAGCGGCGCCCGTGGCTTGCGGTCGCCGCCCTCGCTGGGCACCGCGTAGATCAGCTCACCGCCGGTGTTGCGGATCTTCACCGCGCCCAGTTCGTCCAGATCGCGGGAGAGCGTCGCCTGGGTGACGGACAGGCCGTCGTCGGCGAGCAGCTTGGCGAGCTGGCTCTGGGAGCGGACCGGCAGCCGGTTGAGGATGTCCACGATCCGGCGGTGGCGGGCGGTGCGGGTCTGCGGTACGGCCTGGCCGCCGTTCTGCGCCTCGTTGTCCTGCGGCTCGGTCATCGTTGTCGTCAGTCTCCGGCTCGTCGTTCCCCGTCGGCCCCTTGGCGGGCCGTGTTGAGGACGGCGGGCAGCTTCCGGAGGAACTCCTCCGCCTGCTCGTCGGAGACGATCAGCGGCGGGGCGAGCCGGATGACGTCCGGCGCGACCGCGTTCACCAGGAGGCCCGCGTCCTGAGCCGCCTGCTGCACCTGCGGCGCGAGCGACTCCGTCAAGACGATACCCAGGAGCAGCCCCGCACCGCGGACCTGGCTGACCAATGGGTGGCCCAGCTCCTCGGTCCCGGTGCGCAGCCGCTCGCCGACGCGCTTGACGTTCTCCAGGATGCCGTCCGCCTCGATGGTGTCCAGAACGGCGAGCGCGCCGGCGCAGACGACCGGGTTGCCGCTGAACGTCGAGCCGTGCGAACCGGGCGTGAGCAGCTCGGCAGCGCGGCCGAAGGCCAGCGTCGCGCCGATCGGCAGTCCCCCGCCGAGGCCCTTGGCGAGGGTGACGATGTCCGCCTCGACGCCCTGGGCCCGGGATTCCAGCCAGTGCCCGGTCCGGCCGATGCCGGTCTGGATCTCGTCGAGGACGAGCAGGGTGCCGGTGGCGGCGGTGATCTCGCGGGCGGCCTGGAGGTAGCCGGGCGGCGGGACGATGACGCCGTTCTCGCCCTGGACGGGCTCCAGGATGACGAAGGCGGTGTCGGTGGTGACGGCGGCGCGCAGGGCCTCCACGTCCCCGTACGGGACGTAGTCGACGTCGCCCGGCAGCGGGGCGAAGGGGGCCTGCTTGGCGGGCTGGCCGGTGAGCGCGAGGGCGCCCATGGTGCGGCCGTGGAAGCCGCCGGCGGTGGAGACCATATGGGTGCGCCCGGTCAGCCGGCCGATCTTGAAGGCGGCCTCGTTGGCCTCGGCGCCGGAGTTGGAGAAGTAGACCCGGCCGGGGCGTCCGGCCAGCGCGAGCAGGCGCTCGGCGAGGGTCACGGTGGGCTCGGCGACGAAGAAGTTCGAGACATGGCCGAGGGTGGCGACCTGGTCGGAGACCGCGCGGACCACCGCCGGGTGGGCGTGCCCGAGGGCGTTGACCGCGATACCGCCGAGGAAGTCGAGGTACTGCTTGCCGTCGGCGTCCCACACGGTGGCGCCCTCACCGCGGACCAGCGGGATACGGGGGGTGCCGAAGTTGTCCATCATGGCGCCCTGCCAGCGCCCGGTGAGGCCCGCGTTGGTCGCCGGGCCGTGGGTGTGTGCCGCGTCGCTCATGTCGCCCCCTCGATCGTGTTCGCGTCCGGCACGACCATCGTGCCGATCCCTTCGTCGGTGAAGATCTCCAGCAGGATCGAGTGCTGGACCCGCCCGTCGATGACCCGGGCGGTGTGCACCCCGTTGCGGACGGCGTGCAGACAGCCCCGCATCTTGGGGACCATGCCGCTGGCCAGGTCGGGCAGCAGCTTCTCCAGTTCGGTGGCGGTGAGGCGGGAGATCACCTCGTCGCTGTTCGGCCAGTCCTCGTAGAGGCCCTCGACGTCGGTGAGCACCATCAGCGTCTCGGCGTCGAGCGCGGCGGCCAGGGCGGCCGCGGCGGTGTCGGCGTTGACGTTGAAGACACCGGAGGCCCCGGAGGCGGCGTCCTCCTCGTCGCTGCTGCGGGCGATGGAGGAGATGACCGGGATGCGGCCGTCGTCCAGGAGCGCCTGGACCGCGCCGGGGTCGATGGCGGTGATCTCGCCGACCCGGCCGATGTCCACCCGCTCGCCGTCGACCTGGGCGAAGTGCTTGGTCGCGGTCATCAGATGGGCGTCCTCGCCGGTCATGCCGACGGCGAGCGGGCCGTGCTCGTTGAGGAGTCCGACCAGCTCGCGCTGCACCTGGCCGGCCAGCACCATCCGTACGACGTTCATCGCCTCGGGGGTGGTGACCCGCAGGCCGCCCTTGAACTCCGACTCCAGGCCGAGCAGGTCCAGCTGGGCGCTGATCTGCGGGCCGCCGCCGTGCACGACGACGGGGCGCAGCCCGGCGTGCCGCAGGAAGACCACGTCCTGGGCGAAGGCGCGCTTGAGCTCCTCGTCGACCATGGCGTTGCCGCCGAACTTGATGACCACGGTCTTGCCGTGGTGACGGGTCAGCCAGGGCAGCGCCTCGATGAGGGTGCGGGCCTTGGGCAGCGCGGTGTGCTTGCGGGCACTCATGACGAGTACGCGCTGTTCTCGTGGACGTAGTCGGCGGTGAGGTCGTTGGCCCAGATGACCGCGGACTCGGTGCCGGCGGCGAGGTCGGCGGTGATGCGGACCTCCCGGTAGCGCATGTCGACCAGCTCGCGGTCCTCCCCCACGGAGCCGTTCTTGCAGACCCAGACGCCGTTGATGGCGACGTTCAGCTGGTCGGGCTCGAAGACGGCGGACGTGGTGCCGATGGCGGAGAGCACCCGGCCCCAGTTCGGGTCCTCACCGTGGATGGCGCACTTGAGGAGGTTGTTACGGGCGATGGAGCGGCCGACCTCGACCGCGTCGTCCTCGCTCGCCGCGCCGACGACCTCGATCCTGATGTCCTTGCTGGCGCCCTCGGCGTCCCCGATCAGCTGCCGGGCGAGGTCGTCGCAGACCGCCCGGACCGCCTCGGCGAAGTCGTCGGCGGCCGGGACGACGCCGGAGGCACCGGAGGCGAGCAGCAGCACCGTGTCGTTGGTCGACATACAGCCGTCGGAGTCGACCCGGTCGAAGGTGGTACGGGTCGCGGCCCGCAGGGCCGTGTCGAGCTCGGCGGCCGGCACATCGGCGTCGGTGGTCAGGACCACGAGCATGGTGGCCAGGCCCGGGGCGAGCATGCCGGCGCCCTTGGCCATACCGCCGACGGTCCAGCCGTCCTTGGTGACGACAGCGGTCTTGTGCACGCTGTCGGTGGTCATGATGGCGATGGCGGCCTTCTCGCCGCCGTGCGGGCCGAGTTGGGCGACGGCCTTGTCGACGCCGGGCAGCAGCTTGTCCATCGGCAGCGTGACGCCGATCAGGCCCGTCGAGCAGACCGCGATCATGCCGGCGTTGTGCCCGCCGGTCTCGTCGTACCCCGCGGTGTTCAGCGACTCGGCGACCTTCTCCGCGGTGGCGTGGGTGTCCTGGAAGCCCTTCGGGCCCGTACAGGCATTGGCACCGCCGGAGTTGAGGACGACGGCGGACAGCTCTCCGCCCTTCAGTACCTGTTCCGACCAGAGCACCGGCGCCGCCTTGACGCGGTTGGAGGTGAAGACGCCGGCGGCCGCGGTCCGGGGCCCGTTGTTCACCACGAGTGCGAGGTCCGGGTTGCCGCCGCTCCCATTGGCGAGAGGGGCCTTGATCCCGGCCGCGACACCCGCCGCCGTGAATCCCTGTGCTGCCGTCACACTCACTGCTCGTCCTCCGTCGCTTCTCCGGTCCCGCCTTGCTGCCCCGCGCCGTTCCGGGTCATGGCGCGACCCCGACCTTCGGGAGCCCCGTCCCCTCGGGGAGGCCCAGGGCGATGTTCATGCTCTGCACCGCGCCGCCCGCGGTCCCCTTGGTGAGGTTGTCGAGGGCGCTGATCGCGATGATCCGGCCGGCCGCCGCGTCGAGGATCACCTGGATCTGCGCGGTGTTGGAGCCGTACACGGCGGCGGTCGACGGCCACTGGCCCTCGGGCAGCAGCTGGACGAACGGCTCGTCGGCCAGCGCCTTCTCGTACGCGGCCCGTACGGCGGCGGCGTCCACACCGGGCTTCGCCTTCGCCGAGCAAGTGGCGAGGATGCCGCGGGACATGGGGGCCAGAGTCGGGGTGAAGGAGACGCTGATGCGCTCGCCGGCCACCGCGCTCAGGTTCTGGATCATCTCGGGGGTGTGCCGGTGGCCGCCGCCGACGCCGTACGGGCTCATCGAGCCCATGACCTCGGAGCCCAGCAGATGCGGCTTGAGGGCCTTGCCCGCGCCGGAGGTGCCGGTGGCCGCGACGATCACGGCCTCGGGCTCGGCGAGCCGGTCCGCGTACGCGGGGAACAGGGCGAGCGAGACGGCCGTGGGGTAGCAGCCCGGGACCGCGATGCGCCGGGTCCCCTGGAGCGCGGCGCGCCCGCCGGGCAGCTCCGGGAGGCCGTACGGCCAGGTGCCCGCGTGGTCCGAGCCGTAGAACGCCTCCCAGTCCGTGGCGTCGCTCAGCCGGAAGTCGGCACCACAGTCCACGACGAGGACATCGGGCCCGAGCTCCTCGGCGACCGCGGCGGACTGCCCGTGCGGCAGCGCGAGAAAGACCACGTCGTGCCCGGCCAGCGCCTCGGCGGTGGTCGCCTGAAGCTCCCGGTCGGCCAGCGGAGCCAGATGCGGCTGGAGCGCCCCCAGCCGCTGCCCGGCATTGGAATGCCCGGTCAGCGCCCCGATCTCCACCTCAGGGTGCCCCAGAAGCAGACGCAGCACTTCACCCCCGGCATACCCACTCGCCCCGGCCACTGCCGCTCGTACCGTCATGGACCCTCCTCTTCGATGGCATGACTATACGGAATCCAGCAGTTTTATGCAATGACGTCCTGCGGGACCCGGGCCACGCAGGATTTCGGCCACGGCGCTCCGGTCACACGGCGCCCCGCACCCCCGCGCGACCGCCGCCCCGGCTCCGGGACGGCGGGACCGTGCCCGTGCCTCAGGCGTGCTGGGGCATCTCGTTCTTCAGGGACGACCTGATCTGTTCGCGGAGTTCCGGGCTGTCGGTGTGGCCGTGGACGGAGACGGCGTGCTCAGTGGCGGCACGGACGACTTCCTCCTCCTCGCCGATGATGACGAGGGTGCAGTTCATCTCGCTCGGGTAGTCCCGGCAGTCGACCTTCTTTCGCATGGTGCACCTCCTGCTCTTCCTCAAGTGTCGGACGGTCGCCGCCACCGGCCGTATACGGCGAATCCCGTATGGCGCGCGGAGTGTCCGGGCTGTTGCAGTGAAGAGGACGAGGAGGTGACAGCCATGGCGACGTCCGCCGGTGTCGGCTCGGGCGGGACGCTGGACCAGGACCGGGTGCAGGCGTTCCTGGAGCGAGTGATCACCGACAGCGGGGCCGCGGTCGCCGGTCTGTGCACCTCGCTCGGCGACCGGCTCGGCCTGTACACGGCCATGGCCGGTGCCGGGCCGCTCACCTCCGCGCAGCTCGCCGCCCGCACCGGGCTGGTCGAGCGCTACGTCCGCGAATGGCTGGCCGCGCAGGTCGCCGGCGAGTACGTCAGCTACGCGCCGGACACCGACACCTACCTGCTGCCCGCCGAGCACGCCGCGGTCCTGGCGGACCCGGAACTGCCCACGTACGCGGCGGGCTTCTTTACCGCGATGCAGGCGCTCTACGCCACCGAGGACGCCCTGATGGAGGCCTTTCGTACCGGTGAGGGCGTCGGCTGGGAGGAGCACGGCACGGCGCTGTTCGCCGGCACCGCGAAGTTCTTCCGCCCCGGCTACGCGGCCGCCCTGGTCCCGGAGTGGCTGACCGCGCTGGAGGGCGTGCGGGAGAAGCTGGAGCGCGGCGCGCGCGTCGCGGACGTCGGATGCGGCTACGGCTACTCCACGACGCTGATGGCGCGGGCCTTCCCCCGGTCGCGGTTCCACGGCTTCGACTTCCACCGTCCGTCCATCGAGGCGGCCCGCGGCATCGCGGACGAGGAGGGGCTGGCCGACCGGGTCAGCTTCGAGGTCGCCACCGCCCAGGACTACCCGGGCGAGGACTTCGACCTGATCACCTTCTTCGACTGTCTGCACGACACCGGAGATCCGGGCGGTGCGCTGCACCACGCCGAGGAGGCGCTGGCCGACGGCGGGACCTGCATGGTCGTCGAGCCGAACGCCTCGGCGAACGCCCAGGAGAACGCCCACCCCATCGGCCGGGCGCTGACCGCCGCCTCGGTCGCCGTCTGTCTGCCGTCCGCGCTGGCCCAGCACGGTCCGCAGGCACTGGGAAACCACGCGGGTGAGGAGACGATGCGGGAGATCGCCGACGAGGCCGGACTCCACCATTGGCGACTCGCCGCCGAGAGCCCCCTCAACCGCGTCTATGCCGTCGGGCGTTAGCGCGCCTGACGCGCCCGGCCGGTCTTCCCCCGGCCGGCCGGGTGGCCCTCATTTGACGGGCTCACGCCCCCTCGGCACGCTGGACATATGAGCGCGGCCGCGGAGGCCGGCCTGCGGCGCATTCTCGCCGTCGTGGACCTCCTGATCGATGCCGTCGACGAGGAAACCCTTGTTCCGGCACTGCTTCCGCTGCTGCTCGGCGCCGTTCCCGGCGACAGCATCATCTGGTCCCCCCGCGCCGGCACCGCCGACCGGCCGCTCACCCTGCCCGCCGGTCTGCTGACCCCGGACGTGCAGGCGGCGTTCGCCCGGGAGGCGGCGGCGGACTCCCTCGTCACCCACACCACCCTCGGCTCCGGCACCCCGATGCGGCGCTCGACGCTGCAGACCCGCGCCGAGTTCCATGCCCTCGCCGCCTACGCCGAGGTCTACCGGCCGTTCGGCGCCGAGCAGCAGCTGGCGATGTCGTTCCCCGCGGGCTACGCCGCCGGCCTGCCGCGGAAGGTTTGTGTGGCGATCAGCCGCAACGGCAGCGATTTCTCCGACGAGGATGTGGCGGCCGCCGCCCTGCTGCGCACCCGGCTCAGCCACGTACTCAACCGGCTCGCCCCGCCCACGCCCCCGCCCTCCCTCGTCACCCGGCGCGAGTCGGCCGTACTCGCCCTGCTCGCCCGGGGCCTGACGAACCAGCAGATCGCCCACCGGCTGGAGATCAGCCCGCGCACCGTCGACAAACACCTGGAGCACGCCTACGCGAAACTGCGGGTCAGCAGCCGGGTCGAGGCGGCCAATGCCTGGCTCACGCGCGGGCGGACGGCGGTGCCGCTCGGGCCGTAGGCGGCGGGCCCGCACCGTCCCGCCCGGCTCGCGCCACTCGCGCCGATGAGTTTCCGTACGCGCCGGGGTCTACCCGTCGGACAGAGATTCCGGGCGCCGCGGCGCCGTCCGACAGGAGGAGCCCTCATGACCACCGACATCGACCGTACGACGGACGAGGCACAGATCCGGGAGCTGCTGGCGGACCGGGCGGCCGCGACGAAGGAGCGGGACGCCCGGCGGTTCCTGGCGTCCAGCGCGCCGGACCTCGTGGATTTCAGTCTCGCTCCCCCGTTGCAGTACAAGGGGCCCGAGGCACGGGACCAGCGGGCCGTCGAGGCCTGGTACGCGACCTGGGACGGACCGATCGAGGTGACCGTGACCCAGCTGGAGATCACGGTCGGCGACGATGTGGCGTTCGGCCACAGCATCAACCGGATGCACGGGACGAAGACCGACGGCTTCGAGGTGGAGCTGTGGAGCCGGGCGACCGTCGGCCTGCGCAAGATCGACGGCACCTGGAAGATCACCCATACCCATGACTCGGTGCCGTTCCTGATGGACGGGTCGGGGCTGGCCGCCCTGGATCTCAAGCCGTAGGGGCCGGGGCCTCCCCCGTCAGCGGGGCAGGGTGTGGCGCCGGTAGGTGACCAGGTTGTGGCGGACGCCGGTGACCTCGACGGTCAGATGGCGGTCCGGGCCGATGGGGAAGTGTGCCGTACAGCGCACCTCGTCGTACCGCACCGGCCGCAGGTCGCCGGAGCAGTGCACCGCGTCGGGTCCGTTGCGGAAGGGCAGGGTGAGCTGGCCGCTGATCGTCCGGGCGATCTCGGTGCGCGGCACGGTGTGGGTGCCGCCGTCGACCTCACTGGTGGCGTCGCGGGTGCGGAACCGGGCGGCGGTCAGCGCGAGTACACCCGCGACGGCGAGGGCCGTGAGGAGACCGAGGAGGAGGACGCGCCGGGGCGGATGTGCGCTCACCGGCGTCAGCTCCGGTCGCCGCGGGCGCGCCGGCGGCGGACCAGGGCGCCCCCGCCGGCCGCGGCCAGCAGCACCACTCCGCTGAGCGCCGTGGCCGCCCGGCCGGATCCTGCCGTGCCGCCGAGGCCGGTGTCCGCGCCGCCCTGCGGGACGGCCTCCGTGGCGTCACCGGAGACGACCATGGTGCCGGTGAGAGTCCGGCGGCCGTCGCCGGATCCCTTTCCGCGCTCTCCGCCTTCGGTGTCGCCGTGCTCCGTGCCGTATGCCTCGCCGTACTTCCCGGTGCCGGCCCGGTCCGCTTCCGTGGCGCTCTGCCGGGCTCCGGACGCCCCGCCGCAGGTGATGGTGACCTGGTACGAGCCGGGCGCGGTGCCCTCCGGCATGATCGCGCTGCCGCCCATCCGGTCGTTCCGGGAGGTCAGCTGGATCGCGGGGATGTCCGCGCCGTCGAAGGTGGCCTCCGCGCTGTCGCCGGAGCAGGTGCCGCCGTCGTGGACGGAGAAGGCGCCGCCCGGTGCCACCGGGTCGGGCTCGACGACCACCGCCTGCGAGGTGTCCACGGCGGGGCCGGCCTCGCTGACGGTGTCGGTCACCGCCCCGGGGGCGGCCTCGGTGGCGGCGTCCGCACCGTCGCCGTCCCCGAAGAGCAGGACGGACGCCGCCAGCGCGCCGGCCGCCAAGGCATACAGAGGAATGTGGCGTATATGCATAGACCGAGCGAAGCGCCAGCCCCGGCGGAGCGCACCTCGATGGTGTCCGCCGCCCGGGGCCAACTGCCCCCGAAGTCGCCCGCCTTCCTGGTCTTTGCGCAGGTCAGACGGGTGTGTACGCCCCGGACGGCGGAACCCGGCGGCTGGGCTTTCCGGGTGGTGCGGCCCGGCGGCCCGGACACGCCCCGGGCGGACGGCGGCGGGTGACCGGGCGTCGGCTCACGCCTCCAGCAGGAGGTCCCACTTGCCGGACCGGCCGGTAAGGGTGGTCACCGAGAGCGGCTGGACGTCGATCCGCCAGTACGCATGCGGCGGCGCCTGGAGCACATAGACCAGGGCGGCGCGGACGACGGCGGGTTCGGCGACCGCGAGCAGCCCGGCGGCGTCCTCGGCCGGCCGGGTGTCCAGCCAGCCGCCGATCCGGGTGATGAACTCCAGCAGCGACTCCCCGCCGTGCGGTGCGGAGCGCGGATCGGCCAGCCAGGCCTCCACCCCACGAGGGTCGGCGGCGGTCACCTCGCCCAGTGTGCGGCCGCGCCAGCGCCCCATGTCACAGTCGCGCAGCGCCGGCTGGGCGAGCGGCCGGAGCCCGAGGGCCTCACCGGTCTGCCGGCAGCGGGCGGACGGCGAGCAGTAACGGAGTTCGGCGGCGGCGAGCCGGCACAGGACGGGGGCCGCCCGCTCCGCCTCGTGCCATCCCGCGGCGTCCAGCGGGCGGTCGTCGCCGAACCGTGTCTCCAGCAGGGTGGAGTTTCGGGCCGCGGCGAGCAGCTTGAGTCGAACGCTCATCCGCCGATGGTAAGAGCAGCACCGCCCGCGCGGCCCGGGTTGATCAGATATCGACAGGACCCGGGTCGATCAGCCCGAGGGTCATCCACTGCTCCGGGGACACCAGAGTGCGGAAGCCGACCTTCTCGTACACCCCGTGGGCGTCCTTGGTGGCGAGCGTCAGCCGGCTCAGCCCGCAGGGCGTCAGATGGTCGGCGATGGCCTCGATCAGCGCGGTGCCCAGGCCCTTGCCGCGGTCGTCGCGGCAGATGTAGACGTCGCAGAGCCAGGCGAAGGTGGCGTGGTCGGTGACCACCCGGGCATACCCGGCCTGGCGGCCGGAACCGGACGCGTACAGACCGAAGTTGAGCGAGCCCGCGACGGCACGGTCATGCAGCTCCCGGGGGCGGTCCACGGCCCAGTAGGCGTCGGTGGCGAGCCAGTAGTGGACCAGGTCGGCGTCCAGGCGGGCCGGGTCGGTGGAGATCTCGTAGCCGTCGAGGGCGTGATCATTCATGCCGGGAGGTTGGCAGAAGGGCGGGTCCGGCGTCGAACCGGTATGCGAAGGGCGAGGTCGGGGGCCGGCGACGGCCCCGCCGGCCCGCCCCGGCCGTCAGCGCACCGGCACTCCCAGCTCCTCGCACGCCGTCCGGAGCCGGCGCACGCCCTCGGTGATCTCGCCGGTGCCGGACGCCGACGCGAAGCTCAGCCGCAGATGCGCGGCGGGCGGCTCGGCGGCGAAGTACGGGCGGCCGGCCGCGACCGCGACGCCCGCCCGCAGTGCCGCGCCGGTCAGGGCCGCCTCGTCGGTACCGTCCGGCAGTCGCAGCCAGAGGTGGTAGCCGCCCGGCGGGACGTACAGACCGCCGGGCACCGGGTCGTGGCCGTACGCCGGCCCGGGCCCCGCTTCCGGCCCGGCGAGCGCGGGCAGCTCGTGGTGCAGCGCGGCGGTGAGGGCGTTCCGGCGGGCGGTCAACTCCCCCGCGATCAGCCGCAGATGGCGGCCCCAGGCGGGCGAGCCGACGAGCTCCAGGGCGGCTTCCTGAAGCGGCCGGGGCACGAAGAAGCTGTCCACGACCTGGATGGCGCGCAGCCGGTCGAGCACCGGTCCGCGGGCCGCCAGGGCGCCCACCCGCAGATTGGCCGAGGTGGCCTTGGTCAGCGAGCGGACATGGACGACCGTGCCGTCCCGGTCGTCCGCGATCAGGGTCGGCGGCGGCGTGGGCGAGTCACCGTGGACCAGCAGCCGCGCGAAGTCGTCCTCGATCACGAAGGCGCCCGCCGCGCGCGCCACCCGCAGCACCTCGCGCCGCCGCTCCGCGGCCAGCACCGCACCGGTCGGGTTCTGGAACAGCGGCTGGCAGACGAAGAGCCGTGCGCCGCTGGCGCGGAAGGCGTCGGCGAGCAGATCCGTACGGACCCCGTCCGCGTCGATCGGTACGGGCACCGGGCGCAGCCCCGAGGCGCGGGCCACGGCCAGCATGCCCGGGTAGGTCGGGGACTCGACCAGTACCGGGGCACCGGGTGCGGCGAGGGCCCGCAGCGCGGCGGTCAGCGCGCTCTGGCCGCCCGCGGTGACCAGGACATCGCTGGCGGCGAGCGGGCCGCCGGACCCGGCGATCTCCCGCGCGAACCAGGCCCGCAGCTCCGGCACCCCTTCGACCGGCGGCCGCCCCCAGGCGCCCGGCCGGCGTCCGGCCCGGGCCAGCGCGGCACCCAGGGCGCGTTCGGGCTGGAGATCGGCGTGCAGATAGCCGCCGTTGAGCTCGATGACGCCGGGGCCGGGGACACCGAGGGTGGCCACCACGCCCGAGGCGTCGACGCTGCGCGGCACCTGGTCGCCGGCCGGCTCCGCGCTCAGCGCGATCTCCTGCCAGGAGGTGTCCACCGGCCGGGGCGCCTCGCTGCGCGGCTCGGCACGGAAGGCGCCGGCGCCCGGCCGGGTGGTGACCAGTCCCTCCGCGGCCAGCTCGGCGAGCGCACGGGAGACGGTCACCGGGCTCACCCGGTGCCGCTCCACCAGCGCACGGCTGGAGGGCAGCTTCTCACCGGGAGAGTAGCGATTCAGCTCCGTACGCAGGATAGCGGCCAGTTCGGCACCACTGCTACGCTCTTGCATGAGAGACAACGATAGCGCTACCGCCACCGCCACGATAGCGGTCAGCACCCCGGACCCCGCCGGGCAGGGCACCCGGGCCACCGCCGGGCAGGAGCCCCCGACGACCACCGCCAGCCCCGCCCGTGGCGCCCTCGTCAGCCGTGGGGCCCTGCTGGCCGTCCTGGGCGTGGCCGCCTTCTCGCTCACCTTCCCCGGGACCGCCTGGGCGCTGGAGGGCATGGGCCCCTGGACGGTGGTGATGCTGCGCAGCGTGCTGGCCGCCGTAGTGGCCGGTGGCGCGCTCGCCGTCTTCCGGGTGCGCCTGCCGGAGCGCCGCCACTGGGCGGGTATCGCGGTGGTCGCGGGCGGTGTCGTCCTCGGCTTTCCGCTGCTGACCACCCTCGCCCTGGAGACCTCCACCACCTCGCACGCGGCCGTCGTGGTCGGCCTGCTGCCGCTGACCACGGCCGCCTGCTCGGCCGTACGGACCGGGGTCCGGCCCTCCCGTACCTTCTGGATCGCCTCGCTGGTCGGCGCCGCCGTCGTCATCGGCTTCGCGGTGCAGCAGAGCGGCGGGGCGCCGGGCCGCGGCGATCTGCTGCTGTTCGCGGCGCTGCTGGTGTGCGCGGCCGGCTACACCGAGGGCGGCCGGCTCGCCCGCCATATGCCGGGCTGGCAGGTGATCGGCTGGGCGCTGGTCCTGGTGCTGCCGGTGACCGTGGCGGGCGCGGCGGTGGCGCTGTCCACCGAGCCGTTGCGGCTCACCGTGCACTCGGTCGGCGGACTGCTGTGGCTGGCGTTCGGCTCGCAGTTCCTCGGGCTGGTCGTCTGGTACCGCGGAATGGCCGCGATCGGCATCCACAAGGCGAGCCAGCTCCAGCTCGCCCAGCCGCTGCTGACCCTGGTCTGGTCCGTACTTCTGCTGGGCGAGCGGCTGCCGCCGGCCGCTCCGGCGGCGGCGCTGGCGGTCCTGGCGTGCATCGCGGTCACCCAGCGGACCCGCGGCTGACCGGCACCGGACGCCGGGCGGAACGGGATGGCTCAGGACTTACCGGGTGCAGCCGTCCCCTACGGACGTAAACTTGCCGCGAAGGCAGATACCGCCGTCCGGGCTGCTCCAGGCCCGTAAACCGTTGAAACCGTTGGCCGTTCAACCGTTGGCCGGCACGCCGTCGGCCGAACCGGTCGCGCGGCCGCCCCGAAGCGGGGAGGACCCTCATGCACGCAAGCAGGGGCGACCGGCTGGTGGTGCACGGCAGGACCGTCGGGCATCACGACCGGGTTGTCGAGATCATCGAGGTACTGGGCACGAACGGCGACCCGCCCTACCGTGTCCGCGCCGAGGACGGGCATGAGGCGATCATGTCGCCCGGCCCCGACTCCGTCGTCCGGCACGGCAAGACCAACGACGTGGACACCGGCCGGTAGCCGGACCCCGTACACGCAAGGCCGCCGCGGCCGCGCGGACGGTGCCACCGCCCGCGCGGGCCGCCACCGGGGCCGGTCCGTCGCGCCCTGGGGTGCAGACACGGTCTAGGTCCGCGCCGCGCTGCCGTAGTGGTCGCGCACGACCCGTGCCATGGCACCGGCCCGGTCCCTGGCCACCTCCTTCGCCGAGAAGTAGACATGGCCGCCGACCTGCGGGTAGCGGCGGGCGAAGGTGAGGTGGCGGGAGAGTTCGGCCGGGTCCTTCCAGGCGGCGGGCTGGGTGTCACCGGCCTTGTAGAGGGCCTCGCCGATGTAGAGGTCCACATCGGTGCCGTCGACGGTCCGCGCCCACCAGGGCACGAGTTCGGCGTAGTCGGCGGGCGCGGAGCCGAGGGGCCAGTAGACCTGCGGCACGATGTAGTCCAGCCAGCCCTCGCGCACCCAGCGCCGGGTGTCGGCGTACAGATCGTCGTAGGTCTGCACCCCGGCCTTGGTACGGGACCCCTGCGGATCGGTGCCCTGATTGCGCCAGACCGCGAACGGGCTGACCCCGAACCGCACCGTGCGCCCGGACCGCTCGTTCCCGTCCCGCAGCTTCTGCGCCATCTCGTACACCAGCCGGTCGATGTTGTCCCGCCGCCAGGCTGCCCGGCTCGCGAAGCCGCTGCCGTACTCCTCGAACTCCGCATCGTCGTCGAAGCGCTGCCCGGCGACCGGATACGGATAGAAGTAGTCGTCGAAGTGCACCCCGTCGACGGGGTAGCGCCGCACCGCGTCGAGCATCGCGTCCTGGACGAAGCCGCGGACCTCCGGCAGGCCCGGGTTGTAGTAGAGCTTGCCGCCGTACGGGAGGACCCAGTCGGGGTGCCGGCGGGCGGGGTGGCCGGAGACGAGGCGGCCGGGGTCGGTGTGGTTGGCGACCCGGTACGGGTTGAACCAGGCGTGCAGCTCCAGATCCCGCCGGTGGGCCTCGCGGACCGCGAAGTCCAGCGGGTCCCAGCCGGGGTCGCGGCCCTGCTGCCCGGTCAGATACTGCGCCCAGGGCTCGTACGGCGACGGCCACAGGGCGTCCGCGGTGGGCCGCACCTGGAAGAACACCGTGTTGAGCCGGCGGGCGACGGCCGTGTCGAAGTGGGCGCGCAGTTCGCGCTGTTGCTCGGCGGGCCCGAGTTTCGCGCTGGAGGGCCAGTCGAGGTTGGCGACGGTCGCCAGCCACATGCCGCGCAGCTCGCGGCGCGGCGCCCGGCTCCCGGACGGCGCCGCCGCACCGGTGGCGAGCAGCGCGGAAGCCGCCCCCCACACGGCCGTGGCAAACGTTCTGCGTGTCATCCGTCTCATCAAAAGTCCCCAAGTTGTCCGGTTCATCCCGTCTGGGGGCTCAGAATGCCCGCCCCGGCACCCGTGGCCCAGCACCGCGCGGAGTAACGTCGGGGTCGAGGCGGGTGCCGGACCCTTACGGCGTACCGCCGGTCCTGAAGATCAGCGAAAGGCACGATGTGACCGACATCGAACGCGTCGGAGTGGTCGGCTGCGGCCAGATGGGCGCAGGCATCGCCGAGGTGTGCGCCCGCGCCGGACTGGACGTCATGGTCGCCGAGACCACCGGCGAAGCTCTGGAGCTGGGTCGTACCCGTTTGACCAACTCTCTCGGCAAGGCCGCCGAGCGCGGCAAGATCACCGCCGCGGAGCGCGACGCGACGCTCGGCCGGCTCAGCTTCACCACCGACCTCGGGGAGTTCGCCGACCGCGACCTCGTCATCGAGGCCGTGGTGGAGAACGAGCAGGTCAAGACCGAGATCTTCCAGGTCCTCGACCAGGTGATCACCCGGCCGGACGCCATCCTGGCCTCCAACACCTCGTCGATCCCGCTGGTGAAGCTGGCGGTCGCCACCTCCCGCCCCGACCAGGTCATCGGGATCCACTTCTTCAACCCGGCCCCGGTGCAGAAGCTCGTCGAGCTGATCCCCGCCCTGACCACCGGCGAGGAGACCATCAAGCGCTCCGAGGCGCTGGTGCAGGACGTGCTGGGCAAGCATGCGATCCGCGCCCAGGACCGCTCGGGCTTCGTCGTCAACGCGCTGCTCATCCCGTATCTGCTCTCCGCGATCCGGATGTTCGAGTCGGGCATCGCCAGCCGCGAGGACATCGACAACGGCATGGAGATGGGCTGCGCCCACCCGATGGGCCCGCTCAAGCTGACCGACCTGATCGGCCTGGACACCGTGGCCTCGGTCGCCGAATCGATGTACCACGAGTACAAGGAGCCGCTGTACGCCGCTCCCCCGCTGCTCGCGCGGATGGTGGATGCGGGGCGGCTGGGCCGGAAGTCCGGTTCGGGGTTCTACTCGTACTGAGCGGGCCCGGAGACACCGCCAAGTACCGCCGCTCACAGCCGAATTCCCGAGCGCAGCACCGACGACGGTGCTGCGCTCGGGCGGTTGTGGGCGGTGCGGCCGGGCCGTGGTCCGGCAGTGGTGACCCTGCGTGCTCCGCACGGGGACATGGCCCGGCAAGCGTCCTTGATCGCTGGCAGACTGGCCCCGACCTGGACATGGTTCACGAAGGGGAGTGAGCGCCACATGGATGCCGATCAGGCCCGTGCCCGAATTGCCGCCCTACAGGCGGCCGATGACGCGGTGTCGGACACCGGTGAGTGCGACCGTTTGTGGGCGGCGCTGGAGACCGTACGGCCCGAGGAGATCCTCGGCACCTGGAAGGGCACCGGGATCAGCACCGGCCACCAGGTGGAGGGCCTGCTGGCCCAGGCCCGCTGGTACGGCAAGACCTTCCACTCCGTCGACCGGGTCGAGCCCCTGATCTGCCGGGACGAGCACGGCGCGCTCTTCTCCCACACGGAGCTGGCCAAGGGCGAAGCGAGCCTGTGGATGGTGGAGTTCCGCGGGGAGACGACCGCCACGATGGTCTACGACGGCCAGCCCGTACTCGACCACTTCAAGCGGGCTGGCGACGACACCCTGCTGGGCGTCATGAACGGCAAGAACGTCCTCGATGACGGACGCCACTTCTACTTCCTCCTCGAACGCGCCTGAAGCCCCCACCCCTTGCCCTGCCGACGGCGCCCCGCGCGGGAGACGCCCCTCCCGGCCGGCGCGCACGGCAGCCACGAGCTCAAGGAAGACGTACGTGCGGATACAAGCAGCCCTGGTGGAGTCCCCCGGCGGCCCCTTCACCCTCCACTCTCTTCACCTCGACGCACCACGGCCGGACGAAATCCTGGTCCGTATCACCGCCACCGGCATCTGCCACACCGACCTGGCCATGCGGCAGGTCTGGCCCCGGGAACGGCTGCCCATGGTCTTCGGCCATGAGGGCGCCGGCGTCGTCGAGGCCGTGGGAGACGCGGTGACTACTGTCGCCCCCGGTGACACCGTCTGCCTCACCTACCGCAGCTGCGGAGCCTGCGACCCGTGCACGACCGGGGGCCCGGCCTACTGCGAGCAGTCCGGCGCCCTCAACGCCCTCGGCTCCCGGCCCGACGGCAGCGCGCCCCTCTCCCACACCGACGGCACCCCGGCCTACGGCAGCTTCTTCGGCCAGTCCGCCTTCGCGACACACTGCCTGACCACCGCGAGCAACACCGTCAAGGTCCCCGCTGATCTCCCCCCGACCCTGGTCGCGCCCTTGGGATGCAGCGTCCAGACCGGGGTGGGCACGGTCCAGAACGTCCTCCGGCCGTCCCCGGGCGCCACCCTGGCCGTCTTCGGAGCCGGCAGCGTCGGGCTGAGCGCCCTCATGGCCGCCGTCGCCGACGACCACACCGTCATCGTCGTCGAACCCCTCGCCACGCGCCGCGCGCTGGCGAAGGAACTCGGCGCCGCAGCCGTCATCGATCCCACCGCGGAGGAGGACGTGGCGACGGCCGTCCGCGACCTCACCCACGGTGGACCGCACTACGCCCTCGACACCACCGGCCAACCTGCCGTCGTGTCCCAGGCCATCGGCGCCCTGCGCCCACGGGGAACGCTCGCCCTGGTCGGCATCGGCTCCGCACAGTTCGACACCATGCCCGTGCTGACCAAGGGCCTCACCCTCCGGGGCGTCACCGAGGGGGACGCCCTCCCCGCCGTGACCATCCCCCATCTGATCAGCCTCCACCGGCAGGGAAAGCTCCCCCTCGAAAAGCTCATCACGGCCTTCCCCTTCACCGACATCGAGACCGCCGCCGAGGCCTCGCTGGCGGGCCATGTCGTCAAACCGGTCCTCACCCACGGCTAGGGCCTGATCCACACGACAGGCCCTAGCCGTACGGGCCGTTCCGGACCGCTCCTCCGCCCACCCCGCCTCGCGCCTTCCGGTGCGAGGCGTTGTGCTGTGCCCTCGCCTCCCACCGCATCCGGTTCCCGCCGTCCCCCAAATCACCCTGTAAACGATCTAGTTGACGATGTATCCATTTGCCGGTCTCATGCGTCTCACTTGTGAAAGGACCCTCACACTCCCCCCACAACTACATACGGAGGACCCATGCACAAGGCCCTGCCCGTGGCCGCGGCGCTCGCGGTGTGCGCGCTCGCCGCCTTACCCACACAAGCGGCGACGGTCACCACGAAGGGAAGGGGGTGGAAGCTCACGACCCAGCTCGGCGTCACCAGCCTCAGCCCCGGCCGCCAGTACACGATCACGTTCGCCACGTCCGCCATGAAGACCCGCTACACGCCCTACCTGACGGCCGCGGTGTCCCAGGCCAAGGCCGCCGGGCTGAAGCTCGCCATCGGCGGCGTCGAACCCGTCAACCCGGCGAAGTGCGGACCCGTGGGGCACATCCAGTTCACCGAGCTCTACCGGCCGCTGGGCCGCGCCGGCTACAGCCAGGGCATGCCCTGCCCGAACCCGTCCAAGGGCGTCGGCACCGGCGGCATCGTCGCCATCGACTCCGAGTACTGGGACGGCACCTGGCCGATACCCGCGTACAAGCTGCGGAACACGCTGGTGCACGAGCCGCTCCACGCGCTCGGCCTGGACCACCCCAACCTGGACCTCAACAAGGACGGGAAGACCGCCGACTACGAATGCGTGGCCGCCCCCTCCGGCGAGACCCCGATCATGTGCTCACCCAACGGCGGCTACCGGACCGCCCCCGGCACGGGACGCCTCACCGGCTTCGACCTCGACGGCCTGAAGGCGCTGCTGGCCAACGCCCGCGCCCAGGGCATCAAGTAGAGCGACCGGCCGCGCGGCCCGTAGGGTCCGTCCCGTGCGTACCATCACCGACGCCCTGGTGAGGGCACCGAGGAGCGGTTGATGCCTGACGGGGACCAGCCGGATACCGCGCGCCGGGCCGGTTACGGGACGGTGGCCACGGAGCTCTCCTTGCTGAGCGACCAGCGGCTCAAGGAAATGGTGGCATCCGCCGTGCCGCTCGGGTCCGGTATCGGCGGCAGGTCGGCGGAGCTGGAGATCGCGGGGACCCGCGTCTTCGTCAAGCGGGTGCCCCTGACGGAGGTCGAGTTGCGGCCGGAGCATGTGCGGTCGACGGCGAACGTCTTCGGGCTGCCGACGTTCTACCAGTACGGGGCGGGCTCGGCCGGGTTCGGTGCCTGGCGGGAGCTGGCGACGCACACCCTGACCACCCACTGGGTTCTCGGGGGCGCGTACGCGGGCTTCCCGCTGATGTATCACTGGCGGGTCCTGCCCGACTCCCCTCCCGAAGGGTTCACCGACGAGTTCGGGGGTGTGGACGGGGCCGTCACCCATTGGGAAGGATCACCGGCGGTGCGCGACCGGCTGGAGGCCATCGGCCGGTCCTCGTCCAGCCTGGTGCTCTTCCTGGAGCATGTGCCGCACACCCTCGCCGGATGGCTGGCCGAGCACCGCGACGCCGCCGTGACGGACGGCGGACAGGGCCCGCCCCACGCCTGGGTGGAAAAGGCTCTGGTGCGCGGGACCGCCTTCATGAGCGCGCGTGGACTCGTCCACTTCGACGCCCACTTCGCCAACATCCTGACCGATGGCCGCCGGCTCTACTTCGCCGACTTCGGACTCGCCCTGAGCTCCCGTTTCGACCTCGCGGCCGACGAGACCGAGTTCCTCGCGGACCATCTCGCGTACGACCGCTGCTACACCGTGACCCATCTGCTCCGTCAGCATCTGCTCGACGGCGGGCGCGGTGCCACGGAACGCGCGGCCTTTCTGCGCGACTGGGTCGCCGGCCGACGGCCCGGCGGCCTCCCGCCCGAGATCGCCGCCCTCCTGGACCGGCACGCCCGCCCCGCCGTCGTCCTGGACCGCTTCCACCGCCGGCTGCTCACCGAGAGCAAGCGGACGCCCTTCCCGGCGGCGGAGATCGAACGTGCCCTGGGTGCCGGGTCCACAGGCATGGGCTGAGGCCACGGTCCGGAGGCGGCCCACGGCCGTCCGCCCGCCGCTCGGGGGAGATACCGGCGGGCGGACCCCGGGCCGGCGGGCGCCCGTCCGCCGGCGTCGGCCCCCGTGGCATCTTCGAGTGAAGCGCGCGGCGGGCGCTTACGGGAGCGTGTGAACCGGGCCTCTCGGGGTGCGCGGTTCACACCCCGTGTGAAGGGCCGCCGCCGCGCCGTCACGCCGGGTCACTTCACACGGGGTGTGAAGCCCAGACCCGTATCTCCCCGCCGCACACGCTCCCGCCCTCCGCCGCAGCACAGTTGACTTAAGGCCCGTACGGACCCCGAAGCAGCCGACCGAAGGAATGAGGAGCGGACCGTGACCGCCCACCCCGAACCCGACCTGGTAACCGCCGACTTAGCCGAGCTGAGGCGTCAGCTCGATGTCCGCACCGCCCGGGTCGACGGCCACCTCGCACTGCTCGCCCAGCGCTCCACGCAGTACGAGCGGGACGCGGAGGACCTTCAGGCCCGCGTCACACGGCTGGAGAGCACCCGCTGGCCACTGCCGTCCCTCGCCGCACTCACGGGGCTCGCGGCGCTGGTGGTGGCGGTCTGGCAGGCCCTGGGCCGATGACCGCCGGCCACGGTCACCGGCCGGTGCCGGTCAGCCCGACCGGAGGTGATGCAGCATCAGCAACGCGGCGGCCATGTTGGCGGCCGGCACCTCCCCCCGCGCCACCATGTCGGGCACCAGCTTCAGCGCCACCCACTCCCGCCGCTCGGACTCGAAACCGTCCTGGGGCGGGCCGGTGTACTCGCCCTCCTCGGACCAGTAGATGTGGTGCCGCGCGTCGGTGAGGCCGTTGGACGGCTCCACGGACAGCAGATGGTGGAGGGGCCCGGGGCGCCAC
Source organism: Streptomyces lydicamycinicus (assembly GCF_000829715.2). Lineage (NCBI taxonomy): Bacteria > Bacillati > Actinomycetota > Actinomycetes > Kitasatosporales > Streptomycetaceae > Streptomyces > Streptomyces lydicamycinicus. Next base: position 184,806 of record NZ_BBNO01000006.1, read on the forward strand.
CCGGTCTCCTCCTCCATCTCGCGGGCGGCCGCCGCCGCGGGGTCCTCACCGTCCTCGACGACGCCCGCGGCCAGCTCCCAGCCCCAGGTGTCGGTGATGAACCGGTGCCGCCACAGCAGCAGCACCTCGTTGGCCTCATTGACCACGGTCGCCACGGCGACGGGCCGCATCCGGATCAGATAGTGGTCCAGCCGGCGGCCGTCGGGCAGTTCCACATCGGCCAGATTGACCCGGAACCAGGGATTCGCATAGACGGGCTTTTCGCTGAGATTGTTCCAACGCACGTAACTGCCACCTTCCGCTGTAGGGCCGGCAAGGTGACACGAGCCCGGTCAGGGGCGTGTCCTACGCCCTACAACGGAACGCGCAGCACCTCGTCGATGAGATCGGCAGCCTCGTCCGTCGCGGAGCTCCCGGTCTCCGCCAGATGTTCGCGCACCGCCCGCAGCCGGTCCCGCAGCCGTTGCGACTCCATGCCGCGAGCCTGCTCCGTCATCTCCGCGGCATTGGCCACGGCCCGGTCCGCATCGCCTTGACGCAGCTCGATATGGGTGAGCATGGCCAGCCGGTGGACCCGGCCGCGGTCGTGTGCGGGGGTGTCGACGGCGGCGTCCGCCTGTTCCCGGGCGGACCGTAAGTCACCCAGGCTGAGCAGCGCCTCCGCCACCTGTACGTTCACCAGGCCGGGCTGGACATAGCCCGTCTCCGCCGGTTCGAGACCGGGCCGGATACGCTCCGCGGCCGCCTCCGCGCGCCGGATGCACGCCAGCGCACCGGCGCCGTCGCCGAGCCGGGCGTAGGACTTGGCCTGCATCGCGTAGAGGTCCGCGGAGAGCGCCGGGGTGATCTGCGGACCCGCGGCCCGCAGCGCCGCCTCCGCGAAGGCGACCGCCTGGCGGTATTCCCGTACGAAGAGGGACTGATTGACCAGCAGCGCGATGACATACGCGCCGAGGCCGCGGTCCCCGCTGGCCTTGGCCAGCCGGAGCGCCTGATGGAAGTAGCGCTGGGCCAGCCCGAGAGCGTCCGAGTCGTACGCGCAGATGCCGGCGACCGCGACCAGTCCGCCGGTCGCCCGGTGGAGCTGACGCCCCGTCGCATCGCTGTAGCTGCCCCGCAGCAGCGGCGCCGCCTCGGCGTTGAGGAATCCCACGATGCGTGCTCTGGTAGCGATACCACCCGCCTTCCGGTACATCGCCTCGTAGTGCGTCCGCGCGGTGCGCAGCATCTCGATGTCGGCCATGCCGACCCGGGTCAGCCCGTCACGCGAGACATCGGAGTCCTCGGGCGGGTTCTCCCACTCCCATACGGGGATGACCGCCGAGGTGCCGGTGAGCGCCGGTGCGTCGAGGATGTGCGGGCGCTGCTGCTCATCGGACCGCCACAGCGCGGTGGCGCGCTCGACGAAGCCGGAGAGCGGGGTGTCGGCGGCCCGTCGCGACCCCGGACCGCTGAACCCGATGTCGGCGAGCCCGACCGGCCGGTGCAGCCGCTCCCCCAGGATCTCGCAGATCAGGTCGGGCACCTGCCCCCGCGGCCGCTGCCCCTTCAACCACCGGGCCACCGCGGTGTGTTCGTACCGCAGCGCCAGACCGCGGCGCCGGCCGAGCTGGTTGATCCGCGCGGCCAGTCCCGCATGCGAGATACCGGACTCGTCGAGCATCGCGTCCAGCAGGGTGTTGGGCTCCATACCGGCCTCCCGGTGAGCCGGGCCCGTCCCGCGGACCGCCGGCTCATGGCCTCGTCGACAGGACCACTCCGTCAGTTGAGCGTAGTGAACGCCCCTTCACACGGGGTGTGAAGAGCTGCGGCGCCCTCACGGGGCACAGCCCCGCAGCATGTACGCGATCACCGCATCGAGGCCGGAGGCGACCTCCTCCGGGGAGAGCACTCTGCTCATCGCGAAGCTGGCGAAGCCGTGCAAGGTGGTGAACACCGGAATGGCGATGCTGTCGACGGGGCCCTCCCGCACCTCCCCGGCGCGCTGCCCCTCCGCGACCACCTCCTCCGCCATCGCTCCCAGCCGTTGCGCGGCCTTGACCAGCGCCTCGGACGCCGCCGGGTCGTGCTTGATCGTGTACATGAGGTCGATCAGCTGCGCGTTGGCGACGGCGAAGTCCACGTAGGCGCGAACGAACCCGCCGAGCCGGTCGGCGAACGTCGCGCCCGGCTCCCGGGACGCGGCCAGGGTCTCGTCCAGACGGTCAAAACCGGCCAGCGCCAGCGCGTCGAGCAGCGCCTGCTTGTCCTTGAAGTGCCGGCTCGGGGCGGCATGACTGACGCCGAGGTCGCGGGCCAGCTCCCGCAGGGACAGGGCGCCCGGCCCCTTCTCGCGGAGCGTCTGCTCGGCGCGGGTGAGCAGCGCGGCGCGCAGGTCTCCGTGGTGGTAACGACGAGTCTGCATGGCCGCCATCCTATCCCCCATGTGTTCACTGGCTACATTGTTGCCAGTGCCATCATTGTTGGCGTTGACATCATTGTTGACGTTGCCTACATTGAAGCCATGACGCACACCCCGAAGTGGAACACCACCGACATTCCCGACCAGACCGGCCGCACCGCCATCGTGACCGGCGCCAACAGCGGACTCGGCATCGCCACCGTCGAAGCCCTCGCACGGGCGGGCGCTCATGTCGTCCTCGCCGTACGGGACCTCAAGCGCGGCGAGTCCGCCGCCGCCACCGTGCGGGGCGCCCGCGGCACCGTCGAAGTCCGCCGCCTCGACCTGGCCGACCTCGCCTCCGTCCGCGCGTTCGCCGCCGCCTGGCAGGACCCGGTCGACCTGCTGATCAACAACGCCGGAGTCATGAACATCCCGGAGTCCCGGACGAAGGACGGCTTCGAGATGCAGTTCGGCACCAACCACCTCGGCCACTTCGCGCTGACGAACCTGCTGCTGCCGCACCTCACCGACCGCGTGGTGACCGTGGCGTCCGGCGCCCACCGGCTGCCCGGCAACCACATCCACTTCGACGACCTGAACCTGACCGGCGCCTACCGCCCCGTCACCGCCTACAGCCAGTCCAAGCTGGCCAACCTGCTGTTCACCCTGGAACTGCAACGCCGTCTCGCCGCCACGGGATCGCCGGTGCGCGCCCTCGCCGCACACCCGGGCTGGGCCGCCACCAATCTCCAGGGCGCCGACGCCAGCGTGCTGCGACGCGCGGTGATGCTGGTGGGCAACCGGCTGATCGCACAGGACAACAAGGCCGGCGCGCTCCCCACGCTCTACGCCGCCACCCAGGACCTGCCGGGCGCCTCGTACGTCGGCCCGGACGGGCTCGGCGAGATGCGCGGCGCACCGACGCTGGTCGGCAGAACGGCCGCGGCCAGCGATCCGGCGAGCGCCCGGCGTCTGTGGCAGGCCTCCGAGGAGCTGACCGGCGTCACCTTCCCGTCGCCGAGCGGCCGGGAGGTCACGGAAGGCGCACGGTAGGCGGGGTGGTGCCGGCCGCCCGCGCCGGCACCCGCACCCGGTCGTTGCTCAGCATCAGCAGCGCCACATCGTCCGTCAGCCGTCCGCCCGCATGCCGCAGCAATGCCCGGCGCACATTCCCGACCACCCCCGCCGGCGAGGGCCCGCCCGGGGCGGCGGCCGCCGCGACGCTGCTGCGCAACTCCTGGGTCAGCGGAAAGAACTCCCCCGCCGCGTCCCGCGCATCGGCCGCCCCGTCGGTGTGCAGAAACAGCCCCTCCCCGGGCCGCAGCTGCCCACAGCGCACCGCCGACAGCTCGGCCGGCAACGGGAACAGTCCCAGCGGCGGCATCGGATCGGCCGGGGCGACCGGCGCGACCGCCTGGCGGGCGATGCGATAGGGCCACGGATGCCCGCAGTTGAGCGCCGTGACAGACCCGTCCGGGGCCACCTCCACCAGCAGCAGCGTCACGAACTCCTCGGCGAGCGGGCCGCCCGGCTCCCCACCGGCCGCGGGCCGTCCGGGGCGCGCCCGCTCCCACAGATGCCGCTGGTGCGAGCGCTCCAACCGGCGCAGCACATCCCCCAGTTCGGGCTCGTCGTGCACCACTTCACGGAAGCTGCCGAGCATCGCCGCGACCGTGCCCATGGCGTCCAGCCCGTGCCCGCGCACATCCCCGATCACCGCCCGGACCCCGTGCCGGGTCCCCACGACCTCGTACAGGTCCCCGCCGACCACGGCCCCCTCGCTCGCGGAGAGATGGTCGGCCGCCAGCAGCACCCCGTCGATCCGCCGCGGTAACGGCCGCAGCAGCACCCGCTGCGCGGTGGCGGCGACCTCCCGGGTCCGCTCCAGCTCCCGTACGAGCCGCAGCCGCCGCCCGGCGGTCAGATAGCTGGCACCGATCACCGCGAGGACCGCGCCACAGGTCATCAGGCGGGTGCCCCACCCGGCGCCGGGCTCCACCTCGCCGAACGGCACCAGCGCGAGCAGCGCGCACAGCCCGCCGAGCAGCACGCACTGGCGGCGGCCGGTGCCCGCGCAGGCGATGGCCGGTGCGGCGGCGAGGAGTTGCAGCATTCGGCCGCTGGTCGGGTGGCTCAGCTCCCAGGCCACCACGCAGAGGACCCAGAGGCCGGGCAGGACGAAGACGAAGGCGCGCCGGGCGCTTGCCGCCCCGGCGCGCGCGCCACGCCTCGCCCGGTGTCGGATCATGCCGATGGTCTCCCTAGCCGGTCGTCCCCCAGGTGCTGAGCGGATCGGTCCGGCCCGCTGCCGCGGTCACACGGGCCCTGCCGACCCGGTCGATTCTCGCGACGTTCCGTGTCCATCCGACGACGATACGTACATCATCACCCGATGGGGTGATGGTGTGCGGATCCGATCGTCTCCCTCACGGCACCGGCCGTCGCACCGCGGCCCCCGCGCCCCACCGCACCCGGGAACCTGTCCGCCGCACACCGAAAGGGGTGAGGGCGTGGACGGTCCGTACCGTCCACGCCCTCACCCCGTTGTGCACGCCGTCGCGGCGCCGCGGGCCACGCTCAGCCGCGCAGCACCGCTCCCGTCCGCTCCACGGCCACCGCGACCGCCGCGTCACGGGCCGCCGAGGCCTCCTCGGCGGTCAGCGTCCGGTCGGCGGCGCGGAAGCGCAGCGCGTACGCCAGCGACTTCTTGCCCGCGCCGATCTGCTCACCGGTGAAGACGTCGAACAGCCGCAGCGACTCCAGCAGTTGACCCGCACCGTCGCGCAGCGCGCCCTCGACCTCCGCCGTCGGGACACCGGCGTCGACCACGAGGGCGACGTCCTGGGTCGCGACCGGGAAGGCCGAGATCTTCGGGGCGCGCAGCGGGCCGGTACCGGCCCGCTCCAGGCGGTCCAGGTCGATCTCCATCGCGCAGGTGCGCTCCGGCAGGGCCAGCGTCTTGATGACTCGCGGGTGCAGCTCACCAGCGTTGCCGACGAGGATCTCCTCGCCGTCGGCGACGGCGAGCAGCGCCGCACAGCGGCCCGGGTGGAACGGCGCGTGCTGGTCCTGCCGGACGATCAGCTCCACACCCGCCTCCCGTGCGACCGTACGGCCCGCCTCGATGGCGTCCGCCCAAATCGCGGGGCGTGCGGAGCCCCACCAGCCGTCCTGCTCGCGGCCCCCGGCGAGCACCACGGCGGCGCGCCGCGGCTGCTGCGGGAGGGAGGCGTCCAGCGAGGCGATCTCGTCGTCGGTCGGCCGGCGGTCGACGACCAGCCGGCTGGCCGGCTTCTCGTCGCCGGTCGCCCGGAAGACCGGTCCGGTCTCGAAGAGCGCCAGATCATGGGTGCCGCGCCCGTAGTTGCGGCGCAGCGCGTTCAGCAGGCCCGGGATCAGCGTCGTACGGAGGTCGGGCTCCTCGTCGGAGAGCGGGTTGACGAGGGTGACCGCCGCGCGGCGCGGGTCGTCCGGCTCGATGCCGAGCTGGTCGAGCACGTGCGAGCCGGTGAACGGGTAGTTCAGCGCCTCGACATAGCCCGCACCGGCCAGCGCCCGGCCGACCCGGCGGTGCAGCCGCTGACGCTCGGTCAGCCCCCGGCCGGCGGGCGGCTTCGGGAGGGTGGAGGGCAGGTTCTCGTAGCCCTCCAGGCGGATGACCTCTTCGGCCAGGTCGTTGGGCTCGCTGAGGTCCGGCCGCCAGGACGGCACGGTCACGACCAGCTCGTCCTGCCCGTAGACGTCACAGCCGACCTGCTGGAGGCGGCGGACGACGGTCTCCCGGCCGTAAGCGACACCGGCGACCTTGTCCGGGTGGCCGGCGGAGAGGGTGATCGTGCGCGGCCCGCGGGGCGTGACGACCTCGGTGACGCCCTCCCCTGCGGTACCGCCCGCGAGCAGCACCAGCAGGTCGACGGTCCGCTGTGCCGCTGCGGACGCGGCCTCCGGGTCCACCCCGCGCTCGAAGCGCTTGGCGGCCTCCGAGGAGAGCTTGTGCCGGCGGGCCGTACGGGCGATGGACAGCGCGTCGAAGTGCGCGGCCTCGATCACGACGTCGGTGGTGCCGCGCACCTCGCCGGTCCCGGCGTCCGCGGCCGGGGCCGCGATCTCGGTGTGCGCGCCGCCCATGACGCCCGCGAGGCCGATCGGGCCGCGGTTGTCGGTGATGACCAGGTCAGCGGCGTCCAGCACCCGCTTGGTGCCGTCCAGGGTGGTCAGCTTCTCACCGGGGGCCGCCCGGCGGACGCCGATCGGGCCGTCCACGCTGGTGCGGTCGTAGGCGTGCAGCGGCTGGCCGAGCTCCAGCATCACGTAGTTGGTGATGTCGACGGCCAGCGAGACCGGACGCATTCCGGCCTTCTGAAGGCGGCGCTGCATCCACAGCGGGGTGCGCGCGCCGGGCTCCAGACCGGTGACCGTACGGGCGGTGAAGCGGTCGCAGCCGAGGGGGTCGGAGACCTGGACGGGGTAGCCGGTGGAGTTCGGCGGCGGCACGTCCAGCAGCGCCGGGTCGCGCAGCGGCAGGCCGTACGCGGTGGCGGTCTCACGGGCGACGCCACGCATCGACAGGCAGTAGCCGCGGTCCGGGGTGACGGCGATGTCCAGCACCTCGTCGACGAGCTCCAGCAGCTCGATGGCGTCGGTGCCGACCTCGTACTCGGGCGGCAGCACGATGATGCCGTGCGAGCCGTCGTCGCCCATGCCCAGCTCGTCGCCGGAGCAGATCATGCCGTGCGACTTCTTGCCGTACGTCTTGCGCGCGGCGATCTTGAAGTCGCCGGGCAGCACGGCGCCGGGAAGCACGACCACGACCTTGTCGCCGACGGAGAAGTTCCGCGCGCCACAGACGATTTCCTGCGGCTCGCCGGTGCCGTTGGCCTGGCCGACGTCGACCGTGCAGAAGCGGATCGGCTTCTTGAAGCCCTCCAGCTCCTCGATGGTCAGCACCTGGCCGACGACCAGCGGACCCTTGAGGCCCTCGCCGAGGCGCTCGACGGTCTCGACCTCCAGGCCGACGGCAATGAGCTTGGCCTGTACGTCACGGCCGGTCTCCGTCGCCGGCAGGTCGACGTACTCCCGCAGCCAAGAAAGCGGGACCCGCATCAGATCTCCATCCCGAACGGCCGGGTGAACCGGACGTCGCCTTCGAACATGTCACGCATGTCTTCCACGTTGTGCCGGAACATCAGCATCCGGTCGATGCCGAACCCGAAGGCGAAGCCGCTGTACTTCTCGGGGTCGACGCCGCAGGCGATGAGCACCTTGGGGTTGACCATTCCGCAGCCGCCGAGCTCGATCCAGCCCTCGCTGGAGCACGTACGGCAGGGCCGGTCGGGGTTGCCCACGGACTCGCCACGGCAGACGTAGCAGACCATGTCCATCTCGGCGGACGGCTCGGTGAACGGGAAGTAGTTCGGCCGCAGCCGGGTCTTCATGTCCGGACCGAACAGCGCCCGGACCATGTGGTCGAGGGTGCCCTTGAGGTCGGCCATGGTCAGGCCCTCGTCGACGGCGAGCAGCTCGATCTGGTGGAAGACCGGGGAGTGCGTGGCGTCCAGCTCGTCGGTGCGGTAGACCCGCCCCGGGCAGACGACGTAGACGGGCGGCTCGCGGTCGACGAGCGTACGGGCCTGCACCGGCGAGGTGTGGGTGCGCAGCACGACGCCGCTCTCGTCGCCCTCGGTGCCTCCCCCGGACTCCGTCTGGGAGGTGCGCCCGCCCTGGACGAAGAAGGTGTCCTGCATCTGGCGCGCCGGGTGGTCGGGCACGAAGTTGAGGGCGTCGAAGTTGAACCACTCCGCCTCGACCTCGGGGCCCTCGGCGACCTCGTAGCCCATGGCCACGAAGACGTCCGCGACCCGCTCCATGAAGGTGGTCAGCGGATGCCGGGCGCCGGCCGGGGTGCGGTCGTAGGGCAGCGTGACGTCCACTGCCTCCTCGACCAGCACGCGGGCGTCGCGCTCCGCCTCCAGCTCCTCCTGGCGGGCCTTGAGCGCCTGGTTCACCCGGCCACGGGCCTGGCCGACGCGCTTACCGGCGTCCGCCTTGGCGTGCGGGGGCAGGGCGCCGATCTCACGGTTGGCGAGCGCGAGCGGCGAGCGGTCGCCGGTGTGCGCGACCTTCACCTCACGCAGCTCCTCAAGATCGGCCGCGGCGGCGATGGCGGCCAGCGCCTCGTCCAGCCGTGCGGCGATCTCTTCCGGTTTCAGGGCTTCGACCTCGACAGGGTCGTACGACTTATTGGGTGCGGACATCTCTTCCCGTGCTTCCGGTGGACTGGCTTGGCTTGGCTCGCTTCGCCTCGGCTCCTCGATCACAAAGGTCGGATGCCGAGCCCGCGCTGTGCCCGCGATGCCTGTGCGCCAAAGGTGCCAAAGGTCAAGTCTAAGGGGGACGGCCGCGCGGCCGGTCCGAGGGCGTGTCTTTCGGATCGGCCCGGATCAGGCCGCAGCGTCTGGTGCGGTGCATCGCAAGGCGGAGCACCACCCTCGGACTGGGTGTCCGTGGGTGATGCGACAACGCCGCGAGGTGCCGTGCCAGACGTCGCGGGCCCGGGCTGATCCGAAAGACACGCCCGAGCCCCCGCGGGGCGCCCGCCGCTTCCGCTTCAGATCATGAAGGCCGGGGTCGCGACGGGCAGGCTAAATCGGAACTGCGCGCCGCCGGCCGGCGCCCGGCCGACCGTGATCGTCCCGCCGTGCGCCTCGACGATGCCCTTGACGATGTAGAGGCCCAGGCCGGTGCCGCCGCGCTTGCTGCCCCGCCAGAAGCGGGTGAACACGCGGCTCATCGATTCCTCCGGGATGCCGGGGCCCTCGTCGCTCACGGTGACGCTCGTCCCCTCCGTGCTGGTCGCGTCCGATACCGGTCCGACCTCGATGGTGACCGTTCCCTCGCCGTGGCGCACCGCATTTTCCAGCAGGTTGCCCAGCACCTGGTCCACCTTGTCCGGGTCCGCCCACAGATCGGGCAAAGGTTCCAGCATCCGGATCAGGAAGCGGTCCGGGCGCTGGCCGGCGGTGGTCTGCGCCTGGACGTGGCGGCGGACCGCGGCGCTCATGTCGACCCGCTGGCGGCGCACCTCCAGCCGCCCGGAGTCGATCCGGGAGATGTCCAGCAGCTCGGCGATCAGCCGGGTGACGCGGTTGGCGTCGGCGTCCACCGTCTCCAGCATCAGCCGCTTCTGGTCGTCGGTGAAGCGTTCCCACTTCTGGAGGAGGGTGGCGGTGAAGCCCTTGACGGAGGTCAGCGGCGAGCGCAGTTCATGGGCGACGGTGGCGATCAGCTCTGCATGGCTGAGCTCCGTACGCCGCCGGGCCTCGGTGCCGCGCAGCGCGATCACCAGCCGCTGGACGGGGCCGGTCGGGCGGCTGCGGACATAGCGGGCGGAGACCAGCACCTCACGGCCGCCGAGCAGCAGATTGCGCTCGGGCTGGCCGCGGCGGATGGCGAGCCCGCCGTAGGGGTCGGTGAGCCGCCACCAGCGGCGGCCCTCGATGTCCTGGAGCGGCAGGGCGTGTTCGAGGGGGCGGCCGACGGCGTCCTCGGGGGCGATGTCGGTGATCCTGGCCGCGGCGGCGTTGAAGCAGATCACCCGGCCGGTCTCGTCGGCGACGACCAGGCCGTCGGGCAGATCGTCGGGGTCCAGTCCGAGACCGGTCCCCAGGGCCGCCGGCTCTCCGGCCGGAGCGGGCGGCTGACCGCCCGCGAGCCCCTCGGACCGGCGGCCGTCAGCAGTGGTCGTGGTGCCGGAAGTCCTCACACTCATCCCCGTTACCCCCTTCCGGGCCCCCGAGCACGCAAGCCTACTAGCTCGCATGGGAAGTGCCCCGAAGATCGGGGGGACACCCCTCAGGCGGGTGACACCGCGCGGCAGCCGCCGGGGCTGCGCTGGGCGCGGGCGGAGGCGTAGAGGCAGACCGCGGCGGCCGTCGCGAGGTTGAGGCTCTCGGCCCTGCCGTGGATCGGGACCCGCACCACGGCATCCGCCAGCGCCCGGGTCTCCTCCGGCAGTCCCCATGCCTCGTTGCCGAAGACCCAGGCGGTGGGCCCGCCCATCGAGCCGGTGTCCAGCTCGGCGTCCAGGTCGCGGTCGCCCGCGCCGTCGGCGGCGAGGATCCGTACACCGGCCGACCGCAGTCCGCTCACCACCCGCTCGACCGGGACGCCCACCGCGACCGGCAGGTGGAAGAGCGAACCGACCGAGGCCCGTACGGACTTGGGGTTGTACAGGTCCACGGAGGCGTCGGTCAGCACCACCGCGTCGGCGCCCGCGGCGTCCGCGCAGCGCAGCACCGTGCCGGCGTTGCCGGGGTCACGGACGTTGGCGAGCACCGCGACCAGCTGCGGGCGGGCGGCGAGGATCTCCTCGAACGGCGAGTCGAGGAACTCGCAGACGCCGAGCAGCCCTTGAGGGGTGACGGTCTGGGAGATATCGGCGACGGTCCTGTCGTCGGCGTGGTGGATCCGCACCCCGGCCGCGCGGGCCGCCTCGATGATCTCGGTGTGCCGCTCGGCGGCCTCGACGGTGGCGAACAGCTCGATGAGCGTGGGCGTACCGCCGGTGCGGTGCGCGATGGCCTCCCGTACGGCCTGCGGGCCCTCGGCGATGAACCGGCGCTCCTTGCCGCGGAAGGCGCGGCGGGCCAGCCGCCGGGCGGCGGTGACGCGCGGGGAACGCGGGGAGATCAGCTCGGGGGTGCCCATGGGCGGCGGCTCGCTTCTGTTGTTCGGTGCGTGGGGGTCCCGGTCCGTGCGCACGGGCCGGGCCGGGTCCGGAAAAGCGGCGGACCCGCAGGCCGGGGCCTGCGGGTCCGTCATCACGTCGTCAGGCTGAAGTTCAGGCAGCCTTCGGGGCGTTGACGTCGCTCGGAAGCGCCTTCTGCGAGGCCTCGACGAGCGCGGCGAACGCGTTGGCGTCGTTGACCGCGAGGTCGGCCAGGATCTTGCGGTCCACCTCGATGTTGGCGGCCTTCAGACCCTGGATGAAGCGGTTGTAGGTCATGCCGTTGGCGCGGGCAGCGGCGTTGATGCGCTGGATCCACAGCTGACGGAAGTCGCCCTTGCGCTTCTTGCGGTCGTTGTAGTTGTAGACGAGGGAGTGGGTGACCTGCTCCTTCGCCTTGCGGTACAGGCGGGAGCGCTGGCCACGGTAGCCGCTGGCCTGCTCGAGGATCGCCCGGCGCTTCTTGTGGGCGTTGACTGCCCGCTTGACGCGTGCCACTTGTTAACTCCTTGTAGCGGGGCCGTGGTTGTCGTCACAACGGCCCGAATCGATTGGGTCCCGGTCCGAGTCGCGCGCCCCCGGCAGCGGGGCGCGTCGGCTCACTTGCCGAGAAGCTTCTTGATCTTCGCGGCGTCGCCCGGGGCCATCTCGGCGTTGCCGGTGAGGCGACGCGTCACGCGGGACGACTTGTGCTCGAGCAGGTGGCGCTTGCCGGCGCGCTCACGCAGCACCTTGCCGGAACCGGTGACCTTGAAGCGCTTGCTGGCACCGCTGTGCGTCTTGTTCTTCGGCATGCGCCGTTCTCTCCTCGTCATTGGCGCTCCCGCAGGCACGGACCGGCGAGCGGGAGCGTCATGTATATCGATTGATGTCCGGGGCGGGGCGCCCCGGCGCGAACCGGGGCCGACGCCTCGGGGTCACGCCCCGGTGGGCTCCTCGGCGGGCTCCTCCGCGGAAGCTCCACCGTGGCGCTCCGCCTTGCGGGCGGCCTGCGCCTCACGGGCCTCGGCCATCGCCTCGGTCTTCTTCTTGTGCGGACCGAGGACCATGATCATGTTTCGGCCGTCCTGCTTCGGATTCGACTCGATGAAGCCGAGGTCCTCCACGTCGGACGCGAGCCGCTGCAGCAGCCGGAAGCCCAGCTCGGGGCGGGACTGCTCGCGACCACGGAACATGATCGTGATCTTGACCTTGTCACCCTGCTTGAGGAACCGGACGACGTGACCCTTCTTGGTGTCATAGTCGTGCGGGTCGATCTTCGGCCGGAGCTTCATCTCCTTGATGACCGTGTGCGCCTGGTTCTTGCGCGCCTCACGGGCCTTCATGGCCGACTCGTACTTGAACTTTCCGTAGTCCATGAGCTTGCAGACCGGCGGACGGGCGTTCGCCGCCACCTCGACCAGGTCGAGGTCGTACTCCTGCGCAAGCTCCAGGGCTTTGGCAAGCGGCACAATGCCGACCTGCTCGCCACTGGGACCGACGAGTCGCACCTCGGGGACGCGAATCCGGTCGTTGATGCGGGGCTCGGCGCTGATGGATCCTCCTCGGTAGCACCACGCGACGGCCTGGCGGACTGCCGCGTAACGTCTTTTCGGTGTGACCAACCGCGCCGGGTACATGAAAAACGCCCCGGACGGGACACAGGCGGGGCTCCACGTGGATCTGGAGCACCGCCGCGAAGTCTCCGCGGGGCGCAGCCGGACCGTTGACCCGCCAACCGTGAGGTCGGTCGGGTGGGAGATCGGAGCCTCCACTTGTGGGCCGGTCACATGCGTGTCCGGCCGGTCGGAACACCAGAATACACGAGTCAAGGGGTGACACCCACTTCTGTGCCGGCGCCGACCCGGCCGGGACCGGGATGGCGCTCCCGGACGCGGGCTCCTGGCGCGCTGCCCATAGGCTGGAGGCGTCCCCTCAGCAGGAAGAAGCCCGAAGACATGAGTGACCAGACCCCGCAGCAGCCCGACGCAGCGCACGCGGCGAATCCCGACTTCGACGCCATGACCCGTGACATCGCGGAGGTGCCGGCGGTCGAGGTGATCACCACGGTCGCGGTGCATCTGATGAGTTCGGCGGCGGTCAACCTCGGGCTCGCCGAGGAGGGCGCGGCGCACAAGGACCTCGACGAGGCGCGCAAGCTCATCCAGGCGCTGGCCGGGCTGGTCACCGCCAGCGCCACCGAGATCGGCTCGTACCACGCGGCCCCGCTGCGCGACGGTCTGAAGTCGCTCCAGCTGGCCTTCCGCGAGGCGTCGGTGGTGCCGGACGAGCCGGGCCAGGGCCCCGGGGAGAAGTACACCGGCCCCGTTTTCGGCTGAGCCGGGCGGCGGAGCGCCGCACACACGCGATGACGAGCCCCGGCCGGGATGCGGCCGGGGCTCGTCGTGTGTGCGGTGTGGGCGCTTCGCCTCAGGGCCCGTCGTCGGCGGGCTCGTAGGGCATCGGCTCGTCGGCGACGAGGACCGGCTCGTGCGGCGGATGGGTGACCTGGTGGACCACTGCCGCGATGGCGGCGCCGATCAGGGGGGCGACGATGAACAGCCACAGCTGGGTGATGGCCGCGCCGCCCGCGAAGAGCGCCGGGCCGATGGAGCGCGCCGGGTTCACGCCGGTGCCGTCGAGCGGGACCCCGATGAGGTGGACGGCGGCCAGGGCCAGACCGATGGCCATGCCGTTGAAGCCGATCACGGCCACCTTGTGGGTGACCGACAGCCAGACGTAGACCAGCAGGAAGGTCATCAGTATCTCGGCGACGAAGGCACCGCCGAGGTTGAGATGGACCGCCGAGCGGTCGCCCCAGCCGTTCGTGCCGAAGGAGGCATGGGTCTGGAGGCCCGGGATCTGCTTGGCGACCAGGAAGAGCAGGGCCGCGCCGGCGATGGCGCCGACCACCTGGGCGATCCAGTACTCGGCGGCCGTCCGCAGGGTGATCCGGCGGGCCAGCAGCATGCCCAGGGTCACCGCGGGGTTGAAGTGGCTTCCCGAGATCGGGCCGAGGGCGTAGGCCAGCGCCACCATGGTGAAGCCGAAGGCCAGGGCGATGCCGAAGGTGCCGATGTACTCGCCCGCCAGCACTGCCGAGCCGACGGCGAAGAACACCAGGAGCAGGGTGCCGAGGAACTCGGATACGACCGTGCGGGTCAGTACCGACGAGATCTCCGTTTTCTCCATGGGGGCTCTCCTCGCGTGGATCTTGAGCTCTCCTCGCATTGTGCGGCCCTGGAGACGAACCCGCCCGTTGACGGCCGGGGGCCCGGCCGTCGGCGCCGGGCCCCGGCCGTGGGGTGTCAGCGCCGGTAGAACGGCTCCCCGGCCGTCGCGCCACCGGGCGGCAGAAGGGCCAGGTCCAGGCCCCGGACGAGCCGGGCGCGCAGCACGTCGTCGGTGGCCAGGGCCTGCGCCAGCCGCTGGGCGACGTCCGCGGTCGGGGCGTCGGGCGCCAGTCCGAGGGCGAGGGTGGCGTCGGTTTCGGCGGACGGTGCGAGGTGGGCGACGAGCACGCCGGGCTCGGCGTCGAGGAGGGTGCGCAGGGCGTCGGTGACGGCCGGGTCAGCGAGCGGGTCGGCGCTGGTGCGGCCCTCGGCGAGCGCGCGCAGTGCGGAGCCGGTGAGCTGGTAGGTGACCGGGCCCGCCAGGTCGACGACCACGGTGTCGGCCTGCTCGTGGGAGGCGGCGAGCAGGGCCTGCGGCAGCGGGACCGCGACCGGGCGGGCGTCCGCACGCCAGCGCTGGAGGGTCTCCATGGAGGTGAAGGCGGGGAGGGCGCGGCGGCCGTCCGGGGCCTGGAGGGTGGGGACGGCCATATCGCTGGTCTTCTCCCGGCGCAGGCCGTCGGGTCCGGTCTCGACCTCACCGAGGACGGCCACCACGGGCACCAGGACGCGTGCGCCGGCCAGCGCCGACAGCAGCTCGGGCTCGGCGCTCCGGTCCCGGTCGTAGGCCGCCAGGGCCGCGGCCAGGGCCGGGTCGGCGGAGCCGTCGTCGTCGCCGAAACCGGGGTCGGGAATGTTCTTCTGCACGGGCCCGAGCGTATCGGGTGGGGTGACGGCGTCACCGGGTGCGGGGGCACCCGGTGGACGGCGACGGCTCAGTGGTCGCGGAACCGGTTGCGCCAGAGGACGGCGGCGGCCGTGAGGAGGGCCACGCCCACGGCGCCGGCGGTCCAGGGGAGCCAGGAGGTGCCGGTGTCCGCGGCGTCGTCCGCGGTGGGGCCGGGGCCGAAGTAGCGGTCGGCGTAGGCGGCGGGGGACGGCTTCTGCCCGGTGGGCCGGAGATCCGTCGCCGCTTGCAGGGCGGCGGCGGGGTCGATCAGACCCGCGCCGTAGTCGTCGTCGCGGCCGCCCTCGGGGCTGTCCTGCGCGGTGGAGGTGAGCAGCCGGCGGATCTGGGCCGGGCTCAGGTCGGGGTGCGCGGAACGGATCAGGGCGATGGCGCCGGAGACGAAGGCGGCGGCGGGGCTGGTGCCCCAGCCCGAGAGATAGTCGTCCTCGGGGTCGGCCATGACGATGTCGTAGCCGGGGGCGCTGACCGTGGCGTACCAGTGGCGGGTGGAGAACCGGGCGCGGCCGCCCAGGTGGGTGACGGCGGTGGCCGTGATGACGCCCGGGTAGGCGGCGGGGTAGGAGACGCGGTTGCCCTTCTCGCCGCCGTTGCCCGCGGAGGCGACGACCGGGATGCCCTTGCCGAGGGCGTACTGGATGGCGGCGTCCTCGCGGGGCTCGGGGTGCGCGGATTCGCTGTCGTCGCCCAGCGACATATTGATCACGTCGGCGCCGTGGTCGGCGGCCCAGCGGATGCCGTCGGCGAGCGCGCCCGCCTTCTCCGTGCGGGCCCGCCCGCGCTGCGGGTCGTCGTCCTCCAGGATCACCCGGACCGGCAGGATCCGGGCGGCCGGGGCGAGGCCCAGCACACCGTCCTCGCGGCCCGCACCATGGCCGTGACCTGCGATGATGCTGGCCATTCCGGTGCCGTGCCGGGCCCAGGCGGCGTCCCCGGGGCCGGCCCCGAAGCCCACCAGGTCCCGTTCGGACTCCACCTGGCCTTCCAGGTCGGGGTGGTTGGCGTCCACACCGGTGTCCAGGACCGCGACGGTGACGCCCTCACCCTTGGTGGTGCGCCAGGCCTGCTGGGCGTGGACGGCCTGGAGGGCCCATTCCTGGGCGCGCAGGGCATCGGCCCGGGCGGGGACGGCGGGCAGTACGGCGAGCGCCGCTGAGGCCAGCGCGAGGGCGGTGCCGCGCAGCACGGTGTTCGTCATGACGAGGCCTCCGTCGTCTGCGTGGGACTGCCGGCCGCCTTGCGGAAGTCCGTCCCGATGCGGTCCGCCAGGCCCTTCGCGTCGTGGCCCAGGCCGGACTCGGCCGGCGCGGTGGTGACGCCGGGCCGGACCGCGGCCTCGGCGGGCTGCGGGTCGGTGACGGTGCGGCCGTCGGCGAAGCCGGAGACGGCATAGACCACGACCGGGATGTCGGTGAGGATCCGGACGGTCCAGCTGGCCCGCTGGGCGCGCCCGAAGGCCTCGGCCGGAGTGCCCTTGGCGGCGTACGGCAGCGGCAGCAGGTCGGTGCGGGTGCCCAGACTCTTGGTGCTGAAGCGGGTGTTGAGGGCCATCATCCCGGGCTGGTCGGCCTTGGTGATCTGCGCTCCGACCGTGATGACGCTGCTGCGGGTGGCATCGGCGTAGGTGGCGCGCAGCAGCCGGGCGCAGCCGGCGCGGGCGAGCGCGGCGGCGAGCTTCGGGTCGTAGGCGTGGCCGCAGCCGCCGTCCGGGGCGACGGCGATCCGGGTCCAGGTCCGGTCGGCGCCGCCGGGTCCGACACCCAGGCCGTTGACGGTGCGCGGGAAGAGCCGGTCGACCGGGGTGTTGTGCCAGACGTCGCGGCCCTTGGCGAAGACCGCCTCGGCGGTGGGCGGGGCGGCGTCGGCCTCGGCGGTGAGCCAACTCCCGGCCGCGGCACCGCCGATGAGGCCGATACCGAGGACGAGGCAGGCCGCGGCGCCGAGCAGCCGGGGGCCGGGGCGGCGGACGGACCCGGGCCGTCCCGGCGCGCCGGGGGCGGGCACAACTCCCGGGTGCGGAGCGGCGGTTGGCGGCCAGGGCAGGTGGGGCGGGCGCTGTGCCGCGGGCCGGGGCGGTTCGCTGCCGGGGGCCGCCGAGGGGCCGGCGGCCGGGCGGCGGGGGGCCGGCGGGGCTCCCGGCCCGCTGCCGGCGGCGGGTTCACGGGAGTCGCTCCACAGCTTCTGACTGTTGGCCAGATGGAAGGCGGCGGTGTCGCGGAACGCGGCGGGGCGGCCGGCGGGCGGCGGCGGGGTGGGGGCGGCCGGCGCGGCGGGGGCCGGGGCGCCGGGCGCACGGTCCGGGTGGGGTGGCGGCTGCGCACCGGCGGGCGGCGGGACGGTGGGGCGCGGCGGGACGGGGTGCGCCCCGGGAGCCGGCGGCGACGGCTCGGCCGGCACCCGGCGCAGCACGGTCGTCCGCGGGTCCCCCTCGGCCTCCGGCATCCCGGCCGGGGCAGGCTGCCCGGGCGGCCGCGGGGGTATCGGTGGAATGTTCCGGGCATCGGCGAATTCGGCGTCGGTGCTCACCCGCGCTCCCCCTTGCACCGCTGACCCCCGGGCCCGATCCGCAATCGGGGCACGGTGGTTCCTATCCGGACAACACGCCGCTGACCTGCTGGTTGCGGTGTCGAGCCACTGTAAGGGCTGGCGCCGTCGGTGCTCCAACCCCTGTCCGCTCTGTCGCAATCTCTCCCCTACCCAGTGGTAGCGGGGTCTGGCAGGCTGCGGCCATGCCCCAGTACACATCCGGCGCGGATGCCGACAAAGCCGTCTACGACCGGGCCACCGCCTCCCTCGACGCACCGCTCGCCGTCGTCGACCTGCGGGCCTTCGACGCCAACGCGGCCGATCTGGTGCGCCGCTCGAAGGGCAAGCCGATCCGGGTGGCGAGCAAGTCCGTGCGCTGCCGGGCGCTGCTGGAACGGGTGCTGGCGCGGGACGGCTTCGCGGGGATCATGAGCTTCACGCTCGCCGAGTCGCTGTGGCTGGCGCGCTCGGGCTTCCCGGACGTCCTGCTGGCGTATCCGTCGGCGGACCGGGCGGGCTTCGCCGAGCTGACCGCCGCTCCCGAGCTCGCGGCCGCGGTGACGGTGATGGTCGACGACCCGGTGCAGCTGGATCTGATCGACGCCGCCCGGCCGTCCGGCGGGGCGGGCGAGGAGGTGCGGGTGTGCCTGGAACTGGACACCTCCTACCGGCTGCTGGGCGGGAAGGTGCGGGTCGGTGCCCGCCGCTCTCCCCTGCGGACGCCCGCCCAACTGGCGGCGCTGGCCCGGTCGGTGGTGCGCCGCCCCGGGTTCCGGCTGGTGGGGCTGATGGCGTACGAGGGGCATGTGGCGGGGGTCGGTGACGAGGTCGCCGGCAAGCCGGTGTTCTCGCGGACGATCCGGGTGATGCAGGCGGCGGCACGCAAGGAGCTGGCGCAGCGGCGCTGGGCGGCCGTCCGGGCGGTGCGGGAGGTGGCGCCGCGGCTGGAGTTCGTCAACGGCGGCGGGACGGGCAGTGTGCAGCACACCGCGGCGGAGGCGGCGGTCACCGAGATCGCGGCCGGGTCGGGGCTGTATGTGCCGCGGCTGTTCGACAACTTCCGTTCGTTCAGCGGGCGTCCGGCGGCACTGTTCGCCCAGCCGGTGGTGCGCCGGCCGGGGCCCGGGGTGGTGACGGTGCTGGGCGGCGGCTATCCGGCCTCGGGGGTGGCGGGCCCGGACCGGCTGCCGGTGCCGTATCTGCCCGCCGGGCTGCGCTACGACCCGCAGGAGGGCCCCGGCGAGGTGCAGACCCCGCTGCTGGGACCGGCCGCGGACCGGCTGCGGATCGGCGACAAGGTGTGGTTCCGGCATGCGAAGGCCGGTGAGCTGTGTGAGCGGTTCTCCGAGCTGCATCTGATCGACGGGGACCGGGTGGTGGACACGGTGCCGACGTACCGGGGGGAGGGGCACGCCTTCCTGTGAAGGCGCGCCCCTCGTCCCGCAGTTGCCGTCAGCCGTGGATGCGGTCCTGCTGGTCGGGCACGATGCTGCCGTCCGCGCGGCGGACCGGTCCCAGGGTGCCGTCCGGCCGGGTGTAGCCGGTGGTCGCGCACGGGTACGGGTCGGCCTGGCGCTTCTTCGGCTCGATGAACATCGGGTTGACCAGCCAGCGATGGTCGGCGTTGTCGTACGCCCGGCACATCAGCTCGGGCTTGTTGCGGTTGATGGCCAGGTGCCCCGCGGTGGCGTCACCGACGAAGGTCACGTCCGTCTCGGCGTCGCCCGCGGCGAAGGCGGGGCGGTGTGCCCGGTCCTGCTGCTGCCAGGCCTTGGCGCCCTTGACGTGGAAGATCTCCTGGTTGATCCAGCAGCGCTTGCCGTCCATGTACGTCAGGACCTCGCCCTGGGTGTCCTTGACGTCGCCGCAGCCCTGGACGCCCGTGGTGAGCTTGCCGTCGCGGACCAGGTTGCGGATGCCGATGGTGTGGTGGCGGTCGATGCCCACCCCGGGCGCCCAGGCCCGTACCAGCGGCTCGGCCGACGCGGAGACGATGTAGACGTCGAAGCCGGCCTTCTGGAGGGTGCCGATGAGGTCGCGCTGCTGGTCGTAGTAGCGGACGTACCCCTCCATCGTGTGCGTGCCGACCTTCTGCTCCGCACCGATCGGCGCGGCGAGGTTCTCGGCGCGCGCGGCACGGGCGTAGCCGGTCAGCCGCGCCGGGCTGTGACCGGCGAACAGCTGGGTGATCCAGACGTATTCGGGGACGGTGCGGCGGTGGTTCCAGGTGCCGGTGAACGCGGTCTTGCCGGTGGAGGTCTTGGCGTCCTGGTAGATGTCGAGGATCTCGTCGGTGCAGCCGGTGTCCGTCGACGTCGGCAGCGGGCGGCCGACGGGTACGGACGTGCCGCAGGCCTCGGTCAGCGCGCGGGCGGCGTCCTCCGTCATCCACTTGTTGGTGGCCTTCCAGCTCGCGGGGCGCAGCACCTTGTCGTGGCGCAGCATCCAGGCCAGCGTGGCGTCGGAGATGTCGTTCTTGACGACGGTGTTGTCCCAGTCGAAGGTCGCGACCGGACGCGCGCCCCCGGTTCCCGAGCAGCTGCCGCTCTCGTCGATCATCTTCTGGAGCTTGGCACGGTTGTCGCCGTACCAGCCCTTGGTCACATGGAGGGTGGGGCAGTGGCGCGGGTTCGGACCCGCCGTGGCCGTCTGAGCGACCGCCACCCCGCCACCCAGGACCGCGAGGGCGGCACCCGCCGCCAGCCAGCGACGCTTGTTGCGCATGGATCACACTCCTGTCGAACGAATAACCGAAGCCGGACGGTAGCGCATGGTGGCCGGGCGTCGTGTGACGTCCGGCCACCGGGGCGCTGATGTGGAGGTGAACGGCGGGTGGTTAGAGCGGGGTGACGTACGCGCCCGCGATGCCTCCGTCGACCAGGAACTCGGCGGCGTTGACGAACGAGGAGTCGTCGCTGGCGAGGAAGGCGACCGCGGAGGCGATCTCCTCGGGCTCGGCGAACCGGCCGACGGGGACGTGCACCAGACGGCGCGCGGCGCGCTCGGGGTCCTTGGCGAACAGCTCCTTCAGCAGCGGGGTGTTCACCGGCCCCGGGCACAGGGCGTTGACCCGGATGCCCTCGCGGGCGAACTGCACGCCCAGTTCGCGGGACATGGACAGCACGCCGCCCTTGGAGGCGGTGTAGCTGATCTGGGAGGTGGCGGCGCCCATGACGGCCACGAAGGACGCGGTGTTGATGATGGAGCCGCGGCCCTGGCGCTGCATGTACGGCAGTGCGTGCTTGCAGCAGAGGTAGACCGAGGTGAGGTTGACCTCCTGGACGCGCTTCCAGGCGTCCAGGCCGGTGGTGAGGATCGAGTCGTCGTCGGGCGGGGAGATCCCGGCGTTGTTGAAGGCGATGTCGACCGAGCCGTAGGTGTCGAAGGCGGTCTTGTAGAGCGCCTCGACCTGCTCGGAGTCGGTCACATCGACCTGGACGTAGGTGCCGCCGACCTCTTCGGCGGCGGCCTTGCCCGCCACTTCGTCGATGTCGGCGCAGACGACGTTGGCGCCTTCGGAGGACAGTCGGCGGGCGGTGGCCAGTCCGATGCCGCTGCCGGCTCCGGTGATCACGGCGGTACGGCCGACGAGGCGGCGGCAGACTGCGGTCTGGTCGGTCACTTGGCGGGCCTTTCTTCGGTACGGGCGGTACGGGCGGTGCGGGTGGTACGAGCTGTCCGGGCGCACCCGGAAGCGGCTGGCGTTCCGGGAATCACTCCCCGGGGGTGGCAGCCTCGGTGTTGATGAAGACGTTCTTGGTCTCGGTGAAGGCGGCCAGGGCGTCCGGGCCCAGCTCACGGCCGAGTCCGGACTGCTTGAACCCGCCGAAGGGGGTCCAATAGCGCACGCTGCTGTGGGAGTTGACGGAGAGGTTGCCGGCCGCGACGGCACGCGAGACCCGCAGCGCCCGGCTCACGTCACGGGTCCACAGCGAGCCGGACAGGCCGTAGTCGGTGTCATTGGCGATCCGGACCGCCTCGGCCTCGTCGTCGAAGGGGAGGACGACCGCGACCGGGCCGAAGATCTCCTCGACGGCCGTACGGTCGCCGGGGCGCCCCTCCAGGACGGTGGCCGGGTACCAGAAGCCCTTGCCGGCGGGTGCCTCCCCGCGGATGGCGGCCGGGGCGTCCTCGGGGACGTAGGACCGTACCCGCTCGCGCTGGGCGGCGGAGATCAGCGGGCCCATCTGGGTGGCGGGGTCGGCCGGGTCGCCGACGGTGAACGCCTTGACCGCCGGCTCCAGCAGCTCCATGAAGCGGTCGTACACGGAGCGCTGGACGAGGATGCGGCTGCGGGCGCAGCAGTCCTGTCCGGTGTTGTCGAGGAAGGAGCCGGGGGCCGCGGCCGCGGCGGCCTCGATGTCGGCGTCGGCGAAGACGATGTTGGGGCTCTTGCCGCCGAGTTCGAGGGTGAGCCGCTTGGTCTGGGCCGCGCAGCGGGCGGCGATCTGCCGGCCGGTGGCGGTGGAGCCGGTGAAGACGACCTTGGCGACGCCGGGGTGGTCGACCAGGGCGGTGCCGGTGACCGGCCCCTCGCCGGGCAGGACCTGGAAGAGGCCCTCGGGGAGCCCGGCCTCCAGGGCCAGCTCGGCGAGCCGCAGCGCGGTGAGCGGGGTGGTCTCGGCGGGCTTGAGGAGGACCGCGTTGCCGGCCGCGAGCGCGGGGGCCATGCCCCAGGCGGCGATCGGCATCGGGAAGTTCCAGGGGGCGATGACGGCGACGACGCCGAGTGGCTCCTGGATGGTGATGTTCAGTCCGCCCGCCACCGGGATCTGGGTGCCGGTCAGCCGCTCCACTCCCCCGGCGGCGTAGTGCAGCAGATCGCGGACGTTGCCCGCTTCCCACCGGGCGTTGCCCAGCGGGTGGCCGGCCTCCTTCAGTTCGAGTTCGGCGAGCGGATCGAGGTGGGCGTCGACGACCTCGGCGAACCGGCGCAGGATCCGGGCGCGGTCGCCGGGTGCCACGGCGGCCCAGGCCTCCTGGGCTCCGGCTGCCCGCCGGACCGCGGCGTCGACCTCTTCGGGGGAGGTGGTGGGAACGGTGGCCACCACTTCCTCGGTGGCCGGATTGATGATCTTCAGCTCGTGCAGCACGGGTGGTTCCTTACATGCGCTCGAAGGAGCGGAAACGCTCCCAGTCCGTGACGGCGGCGTCGTAGGCGTCCTGCTCGACGCGGGCCATGTGGCGGTAGTGGTCGACGACCTCGTCGCCGAACGCCTCCCGGGCGATGGCGCTGTTCTCCCACAGCTCGGCGGCGTCGCGCAGAGTGGTCGGGACATGGGCGGCGTCGCCGGTGTAGGCGTTGCCGGTGGTCGCCTCGGGGAGCTCCAGCTCGTGCTCTATGCCGTACAGACCCGCCGCGACCATGCCGGCGACCGCGAGGTAGGGGTTCACATCGCCGCCGGGCAGCCGGTTCTCCAGGCGGTGGGCGCGGCCGTGGCCGACCACCCGCAGGGCGCAGGTGCGGTTGTCGGGGCCCCAGGCGACGGCGGTGGGTGCGAAGGAGCCGGGGCGGAAGCGCTTGTAGGAGTTGATGTTGGGCGCGTAGAGGAGGGTGAAGTCACGCATCGCGGCGACCTGGCCGGCCAGGAAGTGCTGCATGGTCTTCGACATGCCGTACGGGCCGTCGTCGTCGGCCAGCACCGGCCGCCCGTCCGCGTCCTGGAGCGAGAGGTGGATATGACAGGAGTTGCCCTCGCGCTCGTCGTACTTCGCCATGAAGGTGAGCGACATGCCCTCCTGGGCGGCGATCTCCTTGGCGCCGGTCTTGTAGATGCTGTGCTGGTCGCAGGTGGTGAGGGCCTCGTCGTAGACGAACACGATCTCGTGCTGGCCGAGGTTGCACTCGCCCTTGGCCGACTCGACGGTCATGCCGGCCGCGCCCATCTCGTTGCGGATCCGGCGCAGCACGGGTTCGACCCGGCCGGTGCCGAGGACGGAGTAGTCGCCGTTCCACTGGTTCGCGGGGTTCATCTCGCGGTAGCCGCGGGACCAGGCGTCCTCGTAGGAGTCCTTGAAGAGCATGAACTCCAGCTCGGTGCCGGCGTAGGCACTCCAGCCCCGCTCGGCGAGCCGGTCGAGCTGGCGGCGCAGGATCTGCCGGGGCGAGGCGACGACCGGCGAGCCGTCGTGCCAGGCGAGGTCGGCGGTGATCAGCGCGGTGCCGGCGTTCCAGGGGGTGCGGCGCAGGGTGCCGGGGTCGCCGTGCATGGCGAAGTCGCCGTAGCCACGTTCCCAGGAGGACATGGCGTAGCCCTCGACGGTGTTGAGGTCGACATCGACGGCGAGGAGGTAGTTGCAGCCCTCCGTACCGTGGTCGAGGACGGTGTCGAGGAAATATCGGGCCGCGAACCGCTTGCCCTGGAGCCTGCCTTGCATATCGGTGAAGGCGAGGACGACAGTGTCGATCTCCCCGGCGTCGACGAGGACTCTGAGCTCCTCGACGGAGAGTGGGGGCGTGCGGTCTGCCACGGTATTGCCTCCTGTCACTGCATCCGGAGGTCATAAGGTAGGCACACGAACCATTGATTGGGAAGGGGTATCGATGGAGAGTGCGGCTGATCGGCTGGCACCGGTGCTGCGGCCGGTGCGCGCGGGCAACGGTTTCGAGGAAGCCCTGGAGCAGATACTCCAGATCGTCCGGCTCGGCCTGGTGCCCCAGGGTGAACGGCTGCCCGCGGAACGGGAGTTGGCCGAGCGGCTGCAGATCAGCCGGGTCACCCTGCGCGATGTGCTGAAGGTACTCCAGGACGAGGGTCTGGTGGAGAGCCGGCGCGGTCGCTACGGCGGCACATTCGTCCGGGTGCGCACGGAGAACCACGGCGAGGCCGAGCTGCGGCGCCGGATCGAGAAGGTCGACGTCGAGGACACCCTGCGCTTCCGGGAAGTGCTGGAGGTGGGCGCGGCCGGGCTGTGCGCCGCCCACGGGCTGTCCGACGCGCAGAGCGACCGGCTGCGCGCGGCGCTCGCGGCGACCCAGGACGCCCCGCTCGCCGACTACCGCAGGCGGGACACCCTGCTGCATCTGACGCTCGCGGAGCTGTCCGGCTCACCGTCGCTGGCGGCGCAGTACGCGGCGGTCCGGGCACGCGTGAACGATCTCCTGGACTGCATTCCGCTGCTGGTCCGGAATCTGGAGCATTCCCAGACCCAGCACACCGCGCTGGTCGAGGCGGTGCTGGAGGGCGATGCGGACGGGGCGCGCGAGGTGATGCGGGAGCACTGCTGCGGAACCGCGGCGCTGCTGCGGGGCTTCCTGACCGCCCCGTCACCCTGAGCACCGGCACGGGGACGGTGCGCGCGCGTTCACCATTCTTTTACGTACAGGTCTTGCGCTGCGCCGACCCGGCAGCAAAGGTATGCGGCTAAACCTTTGCTCGTTATCCCCTCGGCGAGGCAGGAGCGGCTCATGGCCGACAACACGGAAACGCAGACCGCACCGCCCACCGGGTCCGCGGGCGGCACATCCCCCGACGAGACCTATCTGGAGCGGCGGACGCTGCGCCGCGGCAGCGCGGGACCCCTGCTGCTGACCGGCCTGGGCGTCGCCTATGTCGTCTCCGGCGATTTCTCCGGATGGAACAACGGTCTGGCGCAGGGCGGCTTCGGCGGCCTGGCGATCGCCGCCGTCCTGATGGGCCTGATGTACACCTGTCTGGTCTTCGCGCTGGCGGAGCTGGCCTCGATCCTGCCGACCGCGGGCGGCGGCTACGGCTTCGCCCGGCGCGCCCTGGGCACCTGGGGCGGCTTTCTGACCGGCACCGCGATCCTGATCGAATATGTGCTGGCGCCCGCCGCGATCTCCATCTTCATCGGTGACTACGTCGAATCGCTCGGCCTGTTCGGTCTGCACTCCAGCTGGCCGGTGTATCTCGCCTGCTTCGCGATCTTCATCGGGATCCATCTGTGGGGCGTGGGCGAGGCACTGCGCTTCAGCCTGATCGTCACCGCCATCGCGGTCGCCGCGGTCGTCGTCTTCGCGATCGCCGCGCTGACCGACTTCCATGTCGACTCGCTCAACGACATCCCCGTCAAGGCCGGCGCCTTCGGGGCCAACTCCTGGCTGCCGTTCGGCATCCTGGGGATCTGGGCGGCCTTCCCGTTCGGTATGTGGTTCTTCCTGGGCGTCGAGGGCGTCCCGCTGGCGGCCGAGGAGACCAAGGACCCGGCCCGTTCGCTGCCCAAGGCGATGGCCGCCGCGATGGGCATCCTGCTGGTGCTCGCCCTGATCACCTTTGTCGCGGCGACCGGTGCGCGCGGCTCGGCGGCGATCCAGTCGGTGGGCGATCCGCTGGTCCAGGCGCTCCAGCCGCACGGCGAGCCGACCACCGTCAGCCGGATCGTCAACTACGCGGGGCTCGCGGGCCTGGTGGCCTCCTTCTTCTCCCTGATCTTCGCCGGTTCCCGCCAGCTCTTCGCGCTCTCCCGGGCCGGCTACCTGCCCCGCTTCCTCTCCCTGACCAGCCGCCGCAAGGCCCCCTACCTGGGCCTGCTGGTGCCCGGCGCACTGGGCTTCGCGCTGGCCGCGGCCACCGGCGACGGCGCCCGGATGCTCAATGTCGCCGTCTTCGGCGCCACCATCTCCTATGCGCTGATGGCGCTCTCCCACATCGTGCTGCGCCGCCGCGAGCCCGGACTGCCCCGCCCCTACCGCACCCCCGGCGGCATGCTGACCTCGTCGGTCGCCTTCGTGCTGGCCTGCTCGGCGCTGGTGGCGACGTTCCTGGTGGACAAGGAAGCCGCCTTCATCGCCCTCGGTGTCTACGTCGTGGCGCTCGCCTACTTCGCCTTCTACTCCCGGCACCGGCTGGTGGCCTCGGCCCCCGAGGAGGAGTTCGCGGCGCTGGCGGCGGCGGAGGCGGAGCTCGAACGCACCTGACCGGCACCCTCGGGACACGCCCCACGGCCGGCCGGGACCTCCCGGCCGGCCCCGGCCGTCCCCGCACCGCACCCACCCACGTACGCACGGAGGACCACACCCCATGTCCCAGCCCCTCATCGGCATCAGCACCTACCAGGAAGAGGCCCGGTGGGGGGTGTGGTCGCTGCCCGCCGCGCTGGTGCCCGCCGGGTACCCCAAGCTGGTGCAGCGCTCGGGCGGGCTGGCCGCGCTGCTGCCGCCGGGCGATCCGGCCACCGCCGCCGCGGCCGTCGCCCGCCTGGACGGCCTGGTGATCGCCGGCGGCGCGGATGTCCAGCCGGCGCGCTACGGCGCCGAGCCACACCCCAGGACCGGCCCGCCCGCCCTGGACCGGGACGCCTGGGAACTGGCCCTGATCGAGGCCGCGTTGGCGGGCGGCGTCCCACTGCTGGGCATCTGCCGCGGGCTCCAGCTGCTGAACGTGGCGCTGGGCGGCTCCCTCATCCAGCACCTCGACGGGCACGCCGGGGCGCCCGGGGTCTTCGAGCAGCACGAGATCAAGCCGGTCCCCGGGACGCTGCTGGGCCGTACGCTCCCCGAGCCGGTCGCCGTGCCGACCTACCACCACCAGGCCGTGGACCGGATCGGCCGCGGGCTGCTGGCCTCGGCGTACGCGGAGGACGGCACCATCGAGGCGCTGGAACTCCCGGGCGCCTACGGCTTCGCACTGGCGGTGCAGTGGCACCCGGAGGCCGGGGACGACACCCGGGTGATGGACGCGCTGGTCGCGGCGGCACGCGGGGCGTCCCCGGCGGAGTGAGACCGGCCGGGCCGGCCCCGGCCTCAGGGCGTGCCGCGCGTCAGCCCGAGCAGGTCGCGGGCCGGGCCCGCGGGCCGCTGACCGGTGGGCCACACGGCGCGCAACTCCCGGCCCAGACGCAGTCCGCGCACCGGAATCTCCACCAGCCGGCGCGCGGTCAGCTCCTCACCGACGGCGAGTTCGCTGAGCACGGACGGCGCCGCCTCGCTCACCACCGCCGCCTTCACGGCGGTGGTGGAGGCGAGTTCCAGGAGCGGTTCGGCCAGGCCGCCGTGCCGGGCGAGCGCCGCGTCCAGCACCTGGCGGGTCCCCGAACCGCGCTCGCGCAGGATCAGCGGGGTGGCGGCCAGTTCGGCGGCGGTCAGCTCCGTACGGCGCCGGGACCAGGGGTGGGACGGCGCGGCGACCACGATCAGCCGGTCCTGCCCGATGACCGTCCCGTCCAGCCCCGCCGGCACCTCAAGCCCCTCGACGAATCCGAGATCCGCCGCGCCGCCCAGCAACCGCTCGGCCACCACACTGGAGTTGCCCGCCAGCAGCGAGACGGCGGTGCCGGGCCGCTGGGCGCGCAGGGCGATCAGCCAGCCCGGCAGCAGATACTCGGCGATCGTCATGCTGGCCGCGACCCGCAACCGGGAATCGCGCCGCCCGCGCAGCGCCTGCGCCCCCGCGTCGAAGGCCTCGGCCGCCTCCACCACCCGCCGCGCCCAGTCCGTCACCAGCGCTCCGGCATCCGTCAGCCGGGAGCCGCGCGGCGAGCGCTCCACCAGCGCCACCCCCAACTGCCGCTCCATCGACCGGATACGGCTGCTGGCGGCGGGCTGGGTGATGCCCCGCGCCCGGGCGGCCCGCCCCAGACTCCCGAGCCGGGCGACGGCGAGCAGCAGCTCCAACGCGCCGAGATCCGGGACCCGGTGCGCCAGCGAGACGGCGACGGACTCGTCCTCAGCACTCATAAATCCCCCTGCACATAACCCCAGCTTATGCCCTCATAGACAGAGGGTCCCTGGTGGCGGCCGTCCGGGGCGGCAAGGCTGTTCCCATGGCAACCCTCGCGCAAGCACCTTCCCGCACCGGCACCTCGGCCCCCGGCGCCCCGCGCACCCCGGCCCCGGCCTCCGTTCGTCATCTCGGGCCGAACTGGTACGCCGCCGTCATGGGCACCGCGATCGTCGCCAACGCCGGTGCGGTCCTGCCGTTCACCGGGCCCGGTGCGCGCACCGGGTACCAGGCGGTCTGGGCGCTGTCCGTGCTGATGCTGCTGACGCTGCTGGCCGCCAGAACCGTGCACTGGGTCCGCCACGGCGACCAGGCACGCCGCCAGCTGCTGGACCCGGCCGTCGCCCCGTTCTACGGCTGTCTCGCCATGGCCCTGCTGGCGGTCGGCGGCGGCACGCTCGCGGTGGGCCGGGACGTGATCGGCACACCGGCCGCGGTGGCCGCCGACGCCGTCCTGTGGACCGTGGGCACCCTGACCGGCCTGGTGGGCGCCGCGGCCATCCCGTATCTGATGGTGACCCGGCACCGGATCGAGCCCGGCAGCGCCTCCCCCGTCTGGCTGCTGCCGCTGGTCGCCCCGATGGTCTCGGCGGCGCTCGGCCCGGCGCTGGTGCCACAGCTGCCGGCCGGCCAGTGGCAGCGGGCCCTGCTGTTCGGCTGCTACGCCCTGTTCGGCATGTCCCTGCTGGCCACGCTGCTCGTGCTGCCGCTGGTGCTGTCCCGGCTGATCCACCACGGCCCGCTCCCCCTGGCGCTCACCCCCACGCTGTTCCTCGTCCTCGGCCCGCTCGGTCAGTCCACCACCGCGGTGAACAACCTCGCCGACGCCGCACCGGGCGTCGTGGCCCCCACCACCGCACACGCCATGGACGCCTTCGCGGTGCTCTACGGCGTCCCGGTGATGGGCTTCGCGCTGCTCTGGCTGGCGCTCGCCACCGCGATGGTGATCCGCGCCGTCCGCCGGGGCATGGGCTTCTCGATGACCTGGTGGGGCTTCACCTTCCCCCTGGGGACCTGCGTCACGGGCGCGGCCGGCCTGGCCCGGCACACCGGTCTGAACGCCTTCGGCTGGCTCGCCGCGGCACTGTTCGCGGCCCTCGTGACGGCGGTGGCGGTGGCCGGCACCCGCACCGCCGTCGGCCTGGCCCGCGGCCACCTGCCGGCCCCGCCCCGGCCGGTCACGTCGTAGCCGTCCCCCGCGCCCTCACCGGGCTCCGGCCAGCGCCTGTGCCAGCACGGCCGGAGCCGTCACCAGCGACGGCCCGTACCAGGTCAGACTGCGGCCGCTGACCAGCGCGGCGGGCAGGCCGGGGAACGCCTCGGGGCCGTCCTCGGCGCTGAAGCGATAGGGCTCGTCGGGCAGCACCACGAGATCGGCGGCCCCGGCGTTGAGCTCGTCGAGCGGGATACGGGGGTAGCGCTCGGTGTGGTCCGCGTACCGGTTCCGTACGCCCAGACGGGACAGGACATCGCCGGCGAAGGTGTCCCGGCCCAGCACCATCCACGGCCGGCGCCAGACCGGCACCACCGCCGTCCGCTCCGTCGCCGGGACCGGCAGTTCGCGCCAGGCGGCCTCGGCGGCGTCCAGCCACTCGGGCCGGGGCAGTCCGCAGCCGGTCACCAGCACCCGCGCCAGTTCGCGCCACGCCTGGTCCAGCGTCCGCACCTCGGTGACCAGGACGCTGAGCCCGGCGGCCCGCAGCGCGTCCAGATCCTGCGGACGGTTCTCCTCCTCGTTCGCGATCACCAGCTCCGGTGCCAGTGCCGCGATCCGGCCGACGTCCGGATTCTTGGTGCCGCCGATACGGGGGACGTCGAGCCCGGCGGGGTGGCTGCACCAGTCGGTGACTCCGGCCAGCAGCTCGGGCGCGCTCGCCGCCACCGCCTCGGTGAGGGAGGGCACCAGGGACACCACGCGCCGGGGGGAACGCTGACCGGTCATCCGCTCACGGTACGCGCCCGGCACCACGCGGGCAGCAGGCCGGTGTCACCCGCTGCCCGGCCCTCAGGACCGTCCGCCGACCGTACGCCGCAGCCAGAACGCCGCACCCGCGGCGAGCGCCAGCAGCGCCAGACCGCCCGCCGCCTGGGCGGCGTTCAGCCCCTCGACCCGGCCGTCGCGCACCGTGACGGTCTCGGTGAAGCTCGCCCCGCCCGACGCACAGTGGATGGTGACCGGGTAGCGGCCCGGCGCGGCCCCCTCGGCGACCCGGGCCCGGGCACCCATCCCGCCCTCCCCCGGCCGCAGCACCACCGGGCCGAACAGCCGCGACGACACCCGCGCCGCACCGTCCCGGGCACACTGCCCGCCGTCGCTGATACTCACCCGTTGTCCGGCCACCACCGGATCGGGCTCGACCCGGGCGGCGGCGGTGGGCGCGGCGAGCCCCAGGACGGTGAGGCCGAGCAGGGCGACGACGGCGGAATGTGCGGGCTTCACGATCATCTCCTTCGCCGGCCGCGACCACGGCGGCCCCTCAGGAAAAACGGGCACACAGCAGAGCGAATCACCTGTCCCGGCCCGCCGCGCAGCAAACGCCGCCGGTCGGGTGATCCACCGCTGCCGTGCCGCACCGACCTCGCGCAGCAACGAGCCCCGCCACCCGGCAACTGCCGGGGGCGGGGCTCACCGCGCCACAGGGCTCAGCGGCCGCACGGCGCGGAGCCGCGCGAACTACGCGCCCGGTCCGCCTACTTCACCGGCGCCATCTTGTCGACGATGCCCGGATGGTCGGCGATCCACTTCTCGACGCCCTTGTTCTCGTTGCCCTTGCCGGCGTCCTGGATGTCCTGCTCCAGGCTGCCGAGCTCGTCGGCGCTCATCTTCCAGTTCTTCAGCCAGCCGTGGAACTCCGGGAACTTCTCCGGGAAGCTCTTGTTGCCGAGCGTCTTGATCTGGTTGTTGGCGCCCCAGGTGCCCTTGGGGTCCTTGAGCTTGGTGAGCTTGTACTTGCTGTAGGCCCAGTGCGGCGACCACAGCACCACCGCGACCGGCTCCTTCTTGTGGTACGCCCGGTCCAGCTCCGTCAGCATCGCGCTGGTACCGGCCGAGGTGACCTCGAAGTCCTGAAGGCCGTACGCGGGAGCGACGGTGTCCTTGAGGCGCTTCATCTCGCCGGTACCCGGCTCGATCCCGATGATCTTGCCCTTGAACTCGTCCTTGTGCTCCCGCAGATCGTCCAGGGTCTTCACACCCTTGACGTAGGACGGCACCGCGATCTCCAGCGAGGTCTTGTCGTACCAGGCCCCGACGTCGACCAGATCCTTCTTGTACTTGTCCCAGTACTGCTTCTGCGCGACCGGCAGCCAGCCGTCCGTCTCCACGTCGATCTGGCCGGTGGACAGTCCGGTCCACATCGGTCCGACATCGAGGTTGCGGATGTCCGGCCGGTAACCGCGCTTCTCCAGGACGTTCTTCCACAGGTACGTGGTGGCGATGCCCTCGTCCCACGCGGGGTAGCCGATGTTCGGTGCCTTGCCGGCGTCCTTGCCCTTGGCGTAGGAGGCGTCGGCGGACGGGGCGACCTTGTCGACCAGACCGGGGTGCTTCTTCAGCCAGGTGCGCACACCGTCCTGCTCATGGCCCTCACCGGCGCTCTTGATGTCGTTCTCAAGGCTGGTGAGCTGCTTCTCGTCCAGGTGGAAGTTCTTCATCCACCGGGCGACCTCGGGCTCGTCCTTGGCGAAGCCCTTGCGGCCCAGCAGGTGCAGGCCGTCACCGGAACCGAAGGAGCCCTTGGGGTCCTTGAGCTTGGTGAGCGGGTACTTGTCGTACGCCCAGTGCGGCGACCACAGCGTGACCGCGATCGGCTTCTTGGCGTGCACGGAGCGGTCCAGCTCGCTGAGCATGGACGCGGTGCTGGACTCCTGGACCTTGTACTCGCCGCCCAGGCCGTAGTCCTTGAGGACCTTGTCCTTGAGGATCTTCATCTCGCCGGCGCCCGGCTCGATACCGGTGATCTTGCCGCTGAACTCGCCGCCCTTGCCCTTGAGGTCGTCGAGGGTCTTGACGCCCTTCATGTAGGACGGGACCGCGATCTCCAGGGAGGTCTTGTCGTACCAGGCGCCGAGGTCTTCCAGCTTGTTCTTGTACTTCTTCCAGTACGAGGCGTGGGTGGTCGGCAGCCAGGCGTTGGTCTGTACGTCGACGTCACCACGGGCCTGGCCGGCGAACAGCGGACCGGCCTCCAGGGCCTGGACCTTGGGCTTGTAGCCGCGCTCCTCCAGGATTTCCTTCCAGAGGTACGTGGTGGCCTTGCCCTCGTCCCAGTTGACGTAGCCCAGGCTGATCGGACGGCCGTTGCCGCCGCCGGCCTGGCCGCCGCCCTTGCCCGTCATGCCCATCCCGCCGGCGAGCAGCGCCAGCACCACGACGCCGGCCATGGCCACGGAGGTGGCGGGCCGCCAGTGCAGGAACTTCAGGCCGCCGAGCGCCGCCTGCGCCTTGGCCAGCGCCCGCCGGCCGAGCGGGGAGACCCGCTGGTTGAGCGCGCCGGTCATCCGGTCCAGGTACATGGCGAGGATGACGACCGCGATGCCGCCCTCGGCGCCCAGCGCCACATCGACCGAGCTGATCGCGTTGTAGACGGACCCGCCGAGACCGCCGCCGCCGACCATACCGGCGATGACGACCATGGACAGCGCCAGCATGATGACCTGGTTGATACCGGCCATGATCGTGGGCAGTGCCAGCGGCAGCTGGACGCGGAAGAGCGTGCGCCGCGGGTGGGTGCCGAACGCCTCGGCCGCCTCGACCAGTTCCGCGTCGACCTGCCGGATGCCGAGTTCGGTCATCCGGACCGCGGGCGGCATGGCGAAGACGATGGTGGCGACGATGCCGGGGACGACACCGAGGCCGAAGAAGAGGATGCCGGGGATGAGGTAGACCATCGCCGGCATGGTCTGCATCAGGTCCAGGACCGGACGCAGCACACCGCCGACGAGCCGGCTGCGGGCCGCCCAGATACCGAGCGGCACCGCGACCACCACGGTGATCAGGCAGGCCACCAGCACCAGGGACAGCGACTCGATGGTCGGGCCCCACTGCTCGACCGAGTCGATCAGGGCGAAGCCGAGGAAGGTGAGTGCGGCGGCCGGCAGACCGCGCAGCCACCAGGCGAGCACCGCGAGGATGCCGGCCAGCAGCAGCGGTTCGGGCCCGGAGAGCACGGTGTGAATCGCGTCGTAGAGACCGTTCAGCACCTTCGTGATGAGGGTGAAGAGCCAGTCGAGGTTGTCGCGCAGCCAGTTGACGGCGCCCTCGGCCCAGCTGCCTATCTGGATCCTAGGCACCGGCGATCACCTTGTCCTCGGGCTCGTTGTCCCCGTGGGCCTCGGCGGAGGTCTTCACCAGGGGCTGTGCGGGGAGGGCGGGGGTCGCGTCCTGCTCCGCGGGCTCGCCGAGCACCGCGAGCAGCCGCTCGGCCGATACGGCACCGACCAGCGCACCCTTCGCGTCCGTCACCGCGACCGGCACGCTGCTGGCCGAGCACGGCGCGAACAGCTCCACCAGCGGGGTGTCGACATCGACGGTCGCCGGTGCCGCGGCGCGGAACTCCGCTGCCGTGCCGAGCTTTCCGCCGTCCGGCGTGGTGCTGCCGAGCACCGTGCCGACCTCGGCCATGACCGCACCGGCGGTCAGCACCCGGCTGCGGTCCACGTCCTGGATGAAGGACGCGACGTAGTCGTTGGCGGGCCGGACGAGGATGTCCTCGGCGCTGCCGATCTGCACGATCTGCCCGTCCCGCATCACCGCGATCTTGTCGCCGAGGCGCATCGCCTCGTTGAGGTCGTGGGTGATGAAGACGATGGTCTTCTTCAGGGTCTTCTGGAGTTCGAGCAGCTGGTCCTGCATATCGCGGCGGATCAGCGGGTCGAGCGCGCTGAAGGACTCGTCCATCAGCAGCAGATCGGCATCGGTGGCCAGCGCCCTGGCCAGGCCCACCCGCTGCTGCATACCGCCGGACAGCTCGTCGGGCCAGGACTTCTCCCAGCCCTTGAGCCCGGTGAGTTCCAGTGCCTCGGTGGCGCGCCTGGTGCGCTCGGCGCGGGGGACGCCCTGCACCTCCAGGCCGTAGGCGGCGTTCTCCAGCACACTGCGGTGCGGGAAGAGCGCGAAGTGCTGGAAGACCATGGAGATCTTCTCGGAGCGGACCTTGCGCAGCTCCTTGTCGCTGAGCGAGGTGAGGTCCTGGCCGTCGATCCGGACGGTTCCGGCGGTCGGCTCCAGCAGCCCGTTGAGCATGCGCAACAGGGTGGACTTACCGGACCCGGACAGACCCATGACGACGAAGATCTGGCCCTCGTCGACCTCGATCGACGCGTCGATCACCGCCGCGGTGGTGCCGTCGGCCCGCAGCTCGTCCCGGCTCGCGCCGGCTTCGAGCTTGCGGACCGCGTCCTCGGGTCGTCTGCCGAACACCTTGTACAGATGCTCGGCTTGCAGCCTGGACACATATGCCTCTCTTGTTGTGCGGAGAACGTCCTGCCACCCCCGTAGCCAGGTCGTGGAGCGGCACGGGGTCGGCCCGCGTTTACCGGTCGAATAGTTGAATCCCGACCTGGTCCACTCCGGGTCCGCGTCTGCCCCTCTTTATCTGGCTCAAACACAACGGTGAGCCAGCTCACACCTGTGTGACGTATGGGGCATACGGCAAGATGCGGGATGTGACTCGACGCCTGATGCTCCTCGACACCGCCTCGCTCTACTTCCGCGCCTATTTCGGGGTACCGGAATCAGTCAAAGCTCCGGACGGCACCCCGGTGAACGCGGTGCGCGGACTGCTGGACTTCATCGCCCGGCTCGTCCAGGACCACCACCCCGATGACCTGGTGGCCTGCATGGACTTCGACTGGCGCCCCCAGTGGCGGGTCGATCTGATCCCCTCCTACAAGGCACACCGGGTCGCCGAGGAGGCCCCGGCCGGGTCCGCGGAGCCCGACGAGGAAGAGATCCCCGACACCCTCTCGCCGCAGGTCCCGGTCATCGAGGAGGTCCTGGACGCCCTGGGCATCGCCCGTATCGGAGCGGACGGCTACGAGGCCGACGACGTCATCGGCACCCTGACCGACCGGGCAACGGGCCCGGTGGACATCGTCACCGGCGACCGCGACCTCTTCCAGCTCGTCGACGACCGGCGCGGCATCCGCATCCTGTATCCGCTCAAGGGCGTCGGCACCCTCCAGGTCACCGACGAGGCCCTGCTGCGGGAGAAGTACGGGGTGGACGGCCCCGGCTACGCCGATCTGGCACTGCTGCGCGGCGACCCCAGCGACGGCCTGCCCGGCGTCCCGGGGATCGGCGAGAAGACCGCCGCCAAACTGCTGGCCACCTACGGCGATCTGGCGGGCATCATGGCCGCCGCCGACGACCCCGCCTCGAAGGTGACCCCCGCACAGCGCAAGCGGCTGCTGGAGTCGCGCCCGTACGTGGCAGTCGCCCCGAAGGTCGTGAAGGTGGCCACCGATGTGCCGGTGCCCGCCGTCGACCACACCCTGCCCGTCGAACCGGCCGACCCGGAGCGCCTGGAAGCACTCGCCGCCCAGTGGGGCCTCGGCGGCGCCCTCCAGCGGCTGCTCCTCACACTTCGCCGGTGAACTGTTAGGTTAGGTAAACCTAACAACACTGGCGTCAGGGGAGATTGCCGTGGCAGCAGAGCGTCCGTCCCGCAAGAAGCCCGCCGTGCACCGCGCCCGGGTGCGGCGCACCGAGCAGCTCACCCCGCACATGGTCCGGGTGGTGCTGGGCGGTGAAGGGCTGGCGGAGTTCACCGCGGGCGAGTACTCCGACCATTACGTCAAGCTGGTCTTCCCGCGGCCCGGCGTCGCCTACCCCGAGCCGTTCGACATCGCGCGGATCCGCGAGGAGTTCCCGCGCGACCAGTGGCCCAGCACCCGTACGTACACCGTCCGCGCCTGGGACTCCGTGACCCGCGAGCTGACCGTGGACTTCGTGGTGCACGGCGACGAGGGTCTGGCCGGGCCCTGGGCGGCCGCGGCACAGCCGGGCGACGAGATCTTCCTGCTCGGCCCCGGCGGCGCCTACGTCCCGGAGGCCGCCGCCGACTGGCATCTGCTGGCGGGCGACGAGAGCGCCCTGCCGGCCATCGCGGCCTCGCTCGCCCGGATACCCGCGGGGGTGCCGGTGCGCGCCTTCATCGAGGTGGCGGGACCGGAGGAGCGCCAGGAGCTGGACGCACCGGCCGACGCCGAGATCAGCTGGCTGTACCGCGGCGGCGCCCCGGTCGGCCGCGAACTGGTCGCCGCCGTCCGGGCGTTGGACTTCCCGTCCGGCCGGGTCCAGGCGTTCGTGCACGGCGAGGCCGGCTTCGTGAAGGAACTGCGACGGCTGCTCCGCGTCGAGCGCGAGATCCCCCGCGAGGCCCTGTCCATCTCCGGCTACTGGCGCACCGGCCACGACGAGGACGGCTGGCAGGCCGCCAAGCGCGACTGGAACCAGCAGGTCGAGGCCGAACAGGAGCCCGCCGCGGCGGCTTCCTGACGCGGCGGAGCCAATCGGGCCCTTCCCGGCGAGTGCCGCGGGGAAGGGCCCGCTGTCGTACGGGGGCCGGGAGAGGCAGGTCCGGCCTGGATGTGGCTGCGGCCGACTCCGTGCTCCCACGCACCCCGGTCGCGCCGCGCGCCCTATCGACCCGCCGTCCCCTCGGCCCCCGCCCCCTCCGCGAGACTCTCGAACCTGCGGGCCGACGCCTCCACATGCGCGAGCCGGCGCATCGCCGAGAGGACCGCGTCCCCCAGGACGGTCCCCACCACGACGCTCTCCACCAGCCCGTCGACCTCGGCATTGCGTCCGGCCCACGCCAGATCGGCGGCGGCGACCTGCTCACAGGCCTCGGCGTAGTCGTCCACGACCTCCTCGAAATCGCCGTGCGCGATACCCCGGAGGGTGGCCAGTGCGACGGCCAGCTTCTCGAAGGACGGGTTCTCCGGCCCGACCCGCCAGCCGCGGCGCCGGATCACCTCCGCGACCGTCCGCCGCGCCTCCTCCATCCCCTCCGGCGCGGCGGCCGTCCGCGGGGTGATCGCCTCCTGCGCCGCGCCGAGGACCTTGTGCACCGACTCCTCCGGTGAGTCGACGGCGGCGAGCACATCCCGCACGGCCGAGACCGAGAGTCCCCCGACGTCGATCATCCCCCGGATCAGCCGCAGCCTGCGCACATGCCCGGCGTCGTAACTGGCCTGGTTCGGGCTGGTCAGCCGGCCCGCGGGCAACAGCCCCTCGCGGACGTAGTACTTGATCGTCGGGATCGCGACACCCGTCTCGCGACTCAACTCCCCGATGCGCATCTGCCGCCCTTCCCCTCGCCGGGGCCATATCCCCGGCGCTCCAAATGGCCGGGCGCCCGCACCCGGCCTTGCCATTCCGCCCCCCATCATAGATAGTCCAGCTATCAGATAGCAGAAAGCGCCACTATCTACTCACGGGGGATCCGTATGTCCAGATACCGCTCACTGCTCGCCTTCTCCTGGGCGATGGCCGGGCTCGCCGTCGTCGCGGCGGCCGGCCTGCTCGTCGACGACCGGGTCCTGGTCGGCGCGCCCATCTGGCTCAAGCCCTTCAAGTTCGCGGTCTCCTTCGCCGTCTACGGGCTGACGCTGGCCTGGATGCTGTCCCGCCACGCACCACCGAGCCGGACCGGGCGGTGGGCCGCACACACCGTCGTGGTGACCGGAACCATCGAGATGGCGATCATCACCGGCCAGACCATCCGCGGCCGGCGCAGCCACTTCAACATCGAAACCCCGCTGGACCAGGGCCTGTTCATCACCATGGGCCTCACCATCGCGGTCCTGTGGGTGGCCACCCTCGTCATCGCGGTCCTGCTCTTCCGCGCCCGCCTGGGTGACCGCGCCGCGACCTGGGCGATCCGGCTCGGACTGCTGCTCGCCCTGGCCGGATTGCTGCTCGGCGGCCTGATGGCAATGCCCACACCGGAGCAGCAGGCCGCGGGCGCGCTGCGCACCCTCGTCGGCGCGCACGGCGTCGGCGTCCCCGACGGCGGCCCGGCCATGCCGCTGACCGGCTGGAATACCACCGGCGGCGATCTGCGTATCCCGCACTTCCTCGGCATGCACGCCCTCCAGGGGCTGCCCCTCTTCCTCTACGCGATCGAGGCCCTGACCGGCCGCTGCCCCCGGCTGCGGGACGAGCGGATACGCCTCCGCCTGGTGCTGGTCGCGGCCGGCTGGACCACCGCGCTGCTGGCACTGGTGACCTGGCAGGCCCTGCGCGGCCAGGCCCTGATCCACCCGGACGGCGCGACACTCGGCGCCCTCGCGGCCCTCACGGCGGCCACGGCGGCCGGCACCTTCGCCGCGCTACGACGCCCCGGCAGCGGGACCGGCCCCGGAACCCCGTCCTCGCCCGCAGCCACGCCAGGTGGCGTCCCCCAACCACACACGCCCGGACAGGAGTTGCCGGCATGACCACCCCCACCCTCTTCGACCTGGCCTTCACCCTCGCGGCGCCGTTCTGGGCACTGCTGATCCTGGCCCCCGGGTGGCGCTGGACCGACCGGATCGCCGCCTCCCCGCTGCCGATGGTGCCGGTCCTCGCGGTCTATCTCGCCCTGGCCGTCCCGGTGTTCCCGCAGTTGTGGGCCGCCATCAGCCGCCCCGATCTGGCGGGGTTCCAGGAGCTGCTGCGCCTCGGCGGCGGAGCGGGCGCGATCTGGGCGCAGGTGATCGCCTGGGACCTCTTCCTGGGGCAGTGGATGTACCGCGAGGCCCGGGAGCTCAGCATCCATCCACTGGTGATGGGGCCACTGCTCCTGCTCACCGTGCTGCTCTCCCCCCTCGGCGTCCTCCTCTTCCTCCCCCTCCGCGCGGCCGCCCGCCGCCGCCTCCGCCGCCCCGACCCCACACCGCCGTGGCACCCGGCCCCGACCGCTGCGGGACAGCGCCCCTAGGGCGTATGACAGACCGCTTCGACGTTGTTGCCGTCGAGGTCACGGACGAAGGCCCCGTAGTACGACTCGTGGTACTGAGGCCACAGCCGTGGTGTGTGCAGGGACTCGGCACCGGCCTCGACGGCAGCGGCATGGAAGGCGTCGACGGCCGCCCGGTCGGGCGCCGCAAAGGCGAGGTGCACCTCACGGGCGGGCCTGTCGTCGGTCGCTGGGACGAGCCAGAGCGTGTGCCCGCTGGTGCCGAAGCTGATGAACTCGCCGAACTCCTTGGTCCGTTGGGCCCCGAGCGGGGCGAGGGCACGGTCATAAAAAGCCGCGCTGGCAGGAACGTCCGCCACCTGAATCGCAATGTGATCAATCATGCCCCCAGCGTTCCACCGGAGCGGGAAATCGGCGCGGGATTTTCCGGCACCCACAGCGGTCGGCGCCGCGCCCCCTCCGAACGGGGCGCGGCGCCGCCGCAACTGCCAGGCCCGTCGTGCTCAGCCCACCGACGAGTACGCCACCACGCCGCGCAGGACTCCGTCCATGGCCTTACGGGCCGTGCGGGCGACCGTGCCGCCGGGCGGGGCCGCGGCCGCGATCTGGCCGAGGACGTCGATCAGCTGCTTGCACCAGCGGACGAAGTCACCGGCGGGCATCTCGGCCTCGCGGAGCACGTCGTCGAGGCCGAAGCCGGAGGCCCAGCGGTAGGCGGCCCAGGCGAAGCCGAGGTCCGGCTCCCGCTGGCCGACGCCTTCCGCCTGGTTGATCTTGTGATCCTCCTCCAGGGCGTCCAGCCGGCCCCAGATGCGGACCATCTCGCCCAGGGCGTCCCTGGCCTTGCCGGCCGGCAGCTTGGGCGCCACCGCGTCATCCGCCTGCCGCGCCTCATACACGAGCGCCGAGGCGCAGGCCGCCAGCTCCGCGGGGCCCAGCCCCTCCCAGACGCCCTCACGCAGACACTCGCTCGCCAGCAGATCCAGCTCACCGTAGAGCCGGGCGAGCCGGCGGCCCTCGTCGGTGACGGTGTCGCCTTCGAGGTAGTCCATCTCGGTCAGCAGGGCGCAGATCCGGTCGAAGGTACGGGCGATGGTGTTCGTCCGGCCCTCGATCCGGCGCTCCAACTGGCGGGTGTCGCGCAGCAGTCGGTGATAGCGCTCCGCCCAGCGCGCGTGGTCCTCCCGCTCGGCGCAGCCGTGGCAGGGGTGCGCCCGGATCTCCGTACGCAGCCGGGCGATCTCACGGTCATCGGCCGCCTCCGCACGGGGCTTACGGTGCCGCGACGGCGCGACATGGCCGGCCTTCGTCCGCAGTGCGGAGGCCAGATCGCGGCGCGACTGCGGACTGCGGGCGTTGAACGACCTGGGGATCCGCATCCGGTCCAGCGCCTTGACCGGCACCGGAAAGTCGATCGAGGCCAGCCGCTTGACCTGCCGCTCGGCGGTCAGCACCAGCGGCCGCGGGCCGTCCTGCGCGTCGAAACCGCGGTGGCCGTTCGTCCGCCCCGAGGGCATCCCGGGGTCGAGGACCAGCGCGAGGCCCGCGTACTTGCCGGTCGGCACATGGATGACATCGCCGGGCTTCAGCTTCTCCAGGGCCGCCGCGGCCGCCACCCGCCGCTGCGCCGCGCCCTGCTTGGCCAGCTCCGTCTCCCGGTCCTTCAACTGCCGCCGCAGCCGGGAGTATTCCTCGAAGTCACCGAGGTGGCAGGTCATCGAGCCGCGGTAACCCTCCAGCCCCTCCTCGTTCTTCTGCACCTGCCGCGAGATCCCGACCACCGACTTGTCGGCCTGGAACTGCGCGAAGGACATCTCCAGCAGCTCCCGCGAACGGTGCCTGCCGAACTGCGAGACGAGGTTGACCGCCATGTTGTACGACGGCTTGAACGAGGACCGCAGCGGATAGGTACGCGTCCCGGCGAGCCCGGCCAGCGCACCCGGGTCCATCCCCCGCTGCCACAGCACCACCGCGTGGCCCTCGATGTCGATACCGCGGCGCCCGGCCCGCCCGGTCAGCTGGGTGTACTCGCCGGGGGTGATGTCGGCGTGCTGCTCACCGTTCCACTTCACCAGCTTTTCCAACACCACGGAGCGCGCGGGCATGTTGATGCCCAGCGCCAGCGTCTCGGTGGCGAAGACGGCCTTGACCAGGCCCTTCACGAACAGCTCCTCGACGACCTCCTTGAAGGTCGGCAGCATGCCGGCATGGTGCGCGGCGATGCCCCGCTCCAGGCCCTCCAACCACTCGAAGTAGCCCAGCACATGAAGGTCGTCATCCGGAATACCGGCCGTCCGCGCCTCCACTATGCGACGGACCTGCTCGCGGCCCTCCTGGTCATTGAGCCGCAGGCCCGAAGCCAGGCACTGCTGGACGGCCGCCTCGCAGCCGGCCCGGCTGAAGATGAAGGTGATCGCGGGCAGCAGGCCCTCGTTGTCGAGACGGTCGATGACCTCGGGCCGGCTCGGCGTCCAGATACGGGCGCGCTGCCGCCGCTCACGCTCCCGGTCCGCCTCCCGCATATTGCGGCCCCGGCGCTTGTCCCGTCCGAACGTCGGCCGGCTGTTCTCCATCCGGGCCAGCCGCTCCAGATCGGGATTGACCTCGCGGCGGCCGCCGCTCTGCCCGTCCCGCTCCTCGAACAGGTCGTATATCCGGCGCCCCGCGAGGACGTGCTGCCACAGCGGCACCGGCCGGTGCTCAGAGACGATCACGGCGGTGTCGCCACGCACCGTGTCCAGCCAGTCGCCGAACTCCTCGGCGTTGGAGACCGTCGCCGACAGTGACACCAGCGTCACCGACTCGGGAAGATGGATGATCACCTCTTCCCAGACGGCGCCACGGAAGCGGTCGGAGAGGTAGTGCACCTCGTCCATGACCACATAGCCGAGGCCGACCAGCGACTGCGAACCGGCATAGAGCATGTTCCGCAGCACCTCGGTGGTCATCACGACCACCGGAGCCTCGGAGTTGACGCTGTTGTCGCCGGTCAGCAGACCGACCTTCTCGGCACCGTAACGCCTGACCAGATCCTGGTACTTCTGGTTGGACAGCGCCTTGATGGGCGTGGTGTAGAAGCATTTTCGGCCCTGCTCCAGGGCCAGATGGACGGCGAATTCGCCGACGATCGTCTTGCCGGATCCAGTAGGAGCCGCGACCAGCACTCCCTGGCCGGCCTCCAAAGCCTGACACGCCTCGATCTGGAACGGATCCAGCCCGAAGTCGTACATTTCACGGAAAGGGGCGAGTGCGGTGGCCTGCTCGGCCGCCCGGAGCTTGGCGGCGGCATAGCGCTCAGCAGGGGACATGTCCTCGGTCATCGTGCTTACGAGCCTACCGGCCGCCTCTGACAACGACCCGATCTTTATGCCGCGCTTTTGCCGTGGGCTGGGCGCCGGGCGCCTACGCGTTGTGGGTGGCGGGTCGGAGGGGACGCCCGGTACCCCGTCCTCGGCGCGGGCGGCCCTGGTCCCAGAAGTTGGGAGCCCCGGCGTTCGCTCCGGTCCTGCGGGCGGGGCACCGGACATCCCCTCCGACCACCGTCCGTGCGCGGCCCTCCCGCCGTACCGATGACCGTTACGGCGGCCGTGCAGCGGCACCCCTTGGCAGGCATCTGGCCGAGCTGTCCGCC
The DNA here is from genome assembly GCF_000829715.2 of Streptomyces lydicamycinicus. NCBI lineage: Bacteria > Bacillati > Actinomycetota > Actinomycetes > Kitasatosporales > Streptomycetaceae > Streptomyces > Streptomyces lydicamycinicus. The sequence continues at coordinate 227,716 of NZ_BBNO01000006.1, forward strand.
GCAGCTTGGGCGCGGGCCGAGGTGGTCTGTGACGGACGGTGCCACCGTCCGGCAGCCGGCAACGCTGGACGGTCGGAGGGGATGTACCGGGGCCCGCCCGCAGGACCGGAGCAAACACCGGGGCAATCAATCCCACGCACCCGCGTCGCCCGCGCCGAGGACGGGCCCCGGTGCGTCCCCTCCGACACCCGCGGCAACCACGCACCCCGCAACGACGCCAACCACAACGCGGCCGCACCAAACAACGCACGGCGCCCCCTTAGGGGCGCGGGGAACTGCGCGCCCAGCCACAAAACACCCGCAGCCAAACGACGGACCGATCACCCCCGACGCCGACTACGCCAAGCCACAACCCATCACGTGAAGTCGTCGTACCCGCCACGGCGCCCCGCACCGTTCTCGCCCGCCTCACCACTCGCCTGCTCCGGCAGCATCCGCCGGGAGGCAACCGGCTCGATCTCCCCGACCTCGTCGGGCGTCAGATCGAGCTCCGAGGCCTCGTCATCGCTCAGCCCCGCGTCCGGGTTGCCGAGCTTGCGGCGACGGTCGTTGAAGAGGCAGATGCCGACGGCGCCGAAGTACAGCACCACGATCGGCGCGGCCAGCAGCCCCATGGTCAGCGGATCACCGGTCGGCGTGGCGAGGGCCGCGAACACCGTGATGCCCAGCACCATGAACCGCCACCAGCTCAGGATCCGGCTGCCGGTGAGCACCCCGCCGAAGTTGAGCAGCACCAGGAGCAGCGGCAGCTCGAAGGCGAGGCCGAAGACCAGAACCATCCGCGTGACGATGTCGAAGAACTCGTCAGCGGGGAAGAAGTTGGCCCAGTCGCTGGGGGTCAGGCCGACCAGCGCGCCCGCGGTGGTCGGCAGGACCGCGTAGGCGAGGTACGCGCCGCCCAGGAAGAGCGGGGCACCGGCACCGACGAAGCCGAGGGCGTACTTCTTCTCGTGCCGGTGGAGACCCGGCGCGAGGAAAGCCCAGAGCTGGTAGAGCCACACCGGGGTGGCGATGACGACACCGGTGGTGAGGGACACCTTGAGCATGATCGTGAACGGTGCGAGCAGACCGTTCGCCACGACCTGGGCACAGGGGTGGGTGCGCGGGCCGGAGGGTTCCTTGGAGCAGCCGACCGATTCGATGACCGGGCCCGTGACGAAGTGGGCGATCGCGTCGTACTGCCACATCGCGATGACGGTGATCACCATGATCGCCAGCACCGATTTCAGCAGCCGGTTACGCAGCTCACGCAGATGCGCCGCGAGCGGCATCCGCCCCTCGGGGTCCTTCTCCTGCTTGCGGGCAGACTTGAGCAACCCACTTCCTCGTCTCGTACATCAGCCGCCGCCGACCGGGCCGGGGCGACTGGATCGGATCGGTCAGCTCTGGTTGGTGCGGTTCGGCTCGGCCACGGGGCGCGAGCTGCTCACATCACCGGGAGCCGCCTGAATCGTACGAGGAGCCTGCTGAGCAGCATCGGCGGAAGCCTCGGAGGAGGTGCCGGAGGTGGCGCCACCGTCCGCGTCGCCGCCCTCCTTCTTCATCGCCTTGGCCTCGCTCTTGAGGATGCGAGCGGACTTGCCGAGCGAACGCGCCATGTCCGGAAGCTTCTTCGCACCGAACAGCAGCACAATGACGACGAGGATCAGAATGATCTCGGGGGCCCTCAAGTTGCTCAACATCTGCGACTACCTTCTCGCCGGGGCGGCGTCTGCTGTGGTGCCTGCCGAATGGGGTCGGACTGGCGTCCTGGTGCTGGCTCGCTCGATCGTAACGTTCGGTGGTGAACGCCGGGCAATGCCCGTGCATCTTCCGAATTGCCTCGACTGTCGCGCGCCGTGAACCGCAGAGGAAAGCCTACCCTTCTGCTCTCCGGCGGAGCAGGGCGCGCATCCGGACCGCGACATCTCAGTCGCGGCCCGCCTCGTGCATCCGGGAGGCGAGCGGCACCGCCGCCCGTTCCAGGTCTTCGCTGGCCCGCTGGATCCGCTCCGAGGTGGCCCCGACCTGGCGGGCCAGCCGTCGCACTTCGACGAAGACGCGGACGGCGAGGATGCCGAGCACGGCGAGCCCGGCGAAGCCGAGGGCGATTGCGATCATGGGCCAGAGCATGGGACGAGCCTAACGGTCAGCCCGTGTGCAGCCGCAGCGTGCGGACCCCGCCGCCGGTGAGCAGCTCGATGATCCGCTCGCCGGCCGGTTTGCGCACCGCGCGGCGGCAGTCGGGGCAGGTGAAGGAGTAGAAGGTGGTGCGGCGGCTGGCGCCGATCGCCAGCCGGAACGCGTCCGAGGCCAGTTCGAAGCGGCCCCGGCAGTCCGGGCAGGCTGCCTTGTAGAGCACCGGAGCGGGCCGGCCCGGCAAGGTGGTGGTCACCATCGTCATCCTTCGCTGCCTCGTCCTTCGCCCCGGGCCGCACGGCGCGCCCGGCCCGCCGCGCTCACTCGCCGTACGCCGCGAGGGCCTGCTCGGCGGCCTGCCGCGCGCTGTCGGCGAGGGCCTGCGGCGCCACGATCCGGCCGTCCCGGCCCAGCCGCAGGGCCAGCCGCCGCAGGGAGGCCGGGTCGGGGGTGCGCAGGGTGATGCGCAGGCCGCCGTCGGGCAGTTCCTCGGCGCTGTCGTGCGGGTAGTACTCGGCGACCCAGCGGCCGCCGGGCCCGACCTCGACGGAGACCTCGGGGTCCTCGGCCGCGGGCTGCACCAGGCCCTCCGACAGGTCACGCAGCTCGACCGGGGGAGGGTCGGCGGGGGCGTCCAGCAGCTTGATCTCGGCGACCCGGTCGAGCCGGAAGGTGCGCCGGGCCTCCGAGAGCCGGCACCAGGCTTCCACGTACGTGTGGCCGACGGCGAAGAGCCGGATCGGGTCCACCTCGCGCTCGGTCAGCTCGTCGCGTGCCGGGGAGTAGTAGCGCAGCCACAGCCGCCGCCGCTCGGCGATGGCGCGGTCGACGTCGGCGAACACCCCGCCCTCGGATTCGAAGGTCACCGAGAGCCGGGAGCTGGCGCCGGCCGCCTCACCGGCCGCCGCCTCCAGCTTGGCGGTGGCCCGCAGCAGCGCCTGCCGGTCGCCCTCGCGGAGTCCGGGCAGGGTGGCCACCGCGCGGGCCGCGACCAGCAGGGCGGTGGCCTCGTCGGCGGCCAGCCGCAGCGGCTCGGCGACATCGTCGGGGTTGTGCCACCAGATACGGTCGCCGTCGGTGTCGATGTCCAGGAGGTCGCCGCCGCGGAAGCTGGTGCCGCACATCGGCAGGACGTCGAGGTCGGCGATCAGCTCGTCCTCGGTGATGCCGAAGGCGCGGGCGACGTCCCCGACGCGGGCGCCGGGGCGCTCACGCAGGTAGGTCACCAGGGACAGCATCCGGCGGGTCTGGTCGATGGCGTTCGTCGCCATGGGTCTCGTATCCCTCTCAGCCCTTGGCCACGGCACGCAGCCGGTCGATGACATCGGCGCGCAGTTCCGCGGGTTCCAGGACGACCACGTCGGGGCCGAACTCCACGAGCCAGGCGTCGAGTCCGTGCCCGTTGGGGATCTCCAGCTCGTCCCAGCCGTCGCCCAGCTCGCGGACGGTGAGCGCACGGGCGCGCAGCGGGTACCCGTGCTCGGCCCGCAGCCTGATCCGGGCGGTGCCGGTGGCGGTCTCGCCGGCCCAGCTCTCGACGGTCTCGCGGACGGTGACGTGATCGGGCACCGGCGCGGTGAACGCCCCTTGCCGGGAACGGACCTTGCCGGTGATCCGGGAGAGCCGGAAGACCCGCTCGGCCTGCCGCTCGCGGTCCCAGCCGGCGACGTACCAATGGCCCCGCCAGCATTCGAGGATCCAGGGTTCGACCTGCCGCTGCTCGGGGTGGGCGGCATTCGACTTGCGGTAGTCGAAGACGACCGGGCGGCGGTCGCGGCAGGCCAGCATCAGCGGCTCGAAGGCGGCCTCATGGGCAGGGATGCGGGGTTCCAGCGCGCTGTGCGGCTGTCCGGCGTCGTAGTCGGCACCGTCCCCGGCCAGCGGCATTCCGGCGGCGCGCAGCTTCTGGAGCGCGCCGCTGGCGGCGCCCGCCAGCCGGGCCTGCTGCCAGATCTTGGCGGCGAGCCCCAGGGCGGCGGCTTCCTCGGCGTCCAGGGTGATCGGGGGCAGGCGGTTGCTGTCGCGGCGGGCGAGATAGCCGATGTCGCCCTCGATGCCCTCGACGGTCTCGATGACCAGGCCCAGCTCGCGCAGATCGTCCTTGTCCCGCTCGAACATGCGGTTGAACGAGTCGTCGCTGTTCGCCTCGATATAGGCCTCGATGGACGACCGCAGTTCACGTTTGGTCAGCGGGCGTCGCGTCCCCAGCAGGCACAGCGCCAGATTCATCAGCCGCTCGGCCTTGGCAATGGCCATCGACGCCCTTTCTCGTTTGAACTTCCGATCGTTGACCGTACCGCTCGCGGTGGCCAGGGCAAAAGCCGGACGAGGGCCCGTGCCATCGCGGCACGGGCCCTCGGTCACGTCAGCAGCGGTCGCGCGGGGCGACCGGCACCTGGTCTCAGACGGACACCAGGTCGCAGACGAAGATCAGCGTCTCGCCGGGGGCGATCCGGCCGCCGCCGGCGCCACGGTCGCCGTACGCGAGGTGCGCGGGGATGGTCAGCCGGCGGCGGCCGCCGACCTTCATGCCCTGCACGCCCTGGTCCCAGCCGGCGATGACCTGGCCGGCGCCCAGCTGGAACTGGAGCGGCTTGCCGCGGTTCCAGCTGGCGTCGAACTCCTCGCCGGTGCTGAAGGACACGCCGACGTAGTGGACGGAGACGGTGTCCCCGGCCTTGGCGACCGGCCCGTCGCCCTCCCTCAGGTCCACGATCTCGAGCTCGGTGGGAGCCGGGCCCTCAGGAAAGTCGATCTCGGGCTTGTCGATGCTCACGGATGTGCTCCTACTTACGAATCTTTACGATTACGGCGCCAGTCTCGCAGATCAGCGTCAGTTCACGCTGAGGACATCCACCGAGAACACCACGTCGGAACCGATGGACTTCTGCTGGTCAGCGGTCAGCTTGCTCTTCGGCACCACGACCAGCACCCGGCTGCCGGCCTTCTTGCCCTTGAGCCCTTCCTTCCAGCCCGGCAGCTGTGCGACCGGCACGTCCTGCGCCCCGGGCTGCCCCGGCGCCCAGGTGTCGGCGACCACCTTGCCGTCCTTCCAGGTGACCGCCGTGTAGTGGGCCCGCACGGTGCTCTTCGCATCGACCGTCGCGCCCTTGCCCTTGATGATCGTCGCGCTCTCGACGTCCTTCGGCGCGTCCTGGCCCTTGGGGAGGGTGATCTTCGGCGCCTTGCCGTCGATGTTGGTGCCGACCTTGGGGAGATCGCTGTTGTCCTGCGCGACCGGCTTGCCGTCGATCTTGCTCGGCATGATCTTCTTGAGGTCGACGACGAAGACCAGCGTGGAGTTGGCCGGGATGTTCTGCTGGGCCTGCGCGCCGTAGCCCTTGTCCGGCGGGATGACCAACTCGACTCGGCTGCCGAGCTTCTGGCCCACCAAGCCCTCGTCCCAGCCCTTGATGACCTTGCCGCTGCCGATCTCGAAGGTCGCCGGCGCGCCGCGGTCCCAGCTGTTGTCGAAGGCCTTGCCCTCCCAGGTCTGGCCGAGGTAGTTGGCGTTGAGGGCCTCGCCCTTCTTCACCGCCGGCCCGTCGCCCTTTTTGAGGACCTTGACCTGAAGCTTCTTGGGCGGGGCGCCCTCACCCTTGTCGACCTTGGGCTTGGCATCCGCCTGCCCACTCACCTTCGGCGCTGAGCCGCCCTCGGATGAGTCGTCATTGCCGCAGGCCGCTGCGGAAACGAGGAGCAGGGGCACGGCGATCAGGGCTGCGATTCGGCGTCGGCGCACGTATATCCCTCAAAACGGGCTGCGATCAATGAATGGACGGAGCCACTCTAGCCACGCCACGGGAAAGTGGCGGGGCCGTGTCACACGGACCCCGCCACTTTCCCATCCGGTCAGCACTCTCACCGGCACCACACGCTCGGAACGCCGTCACTCGACCGGGTCGGATCCGCACTCTGAGTTACCCACGGAATCCTCTCCGATACCGGCAGCGGCATACGACCCGCAGCTGGTCACATTCCTGCGATCAGCTTCTCCACCCGGTCGTCCACCGAGCGGAACGGGTCCTTGCACAGCACCGTGCGCTGCGCCTGGTCATTGAGCTTGAGGTGCACCCAGTCGACCGTGAAATCGCGGCGCTGCTCCTGCGCCCGGCGAATGAAGTCGCCACGCAGCCTGGCACGGGTGGTCTGCGGCGGCACCGACTTGCCCTCGAAGATCTTCAAGTCATTGCAGATCCGCGCCGCTTGGCCCTTCCGCTCCAGGAGGTAATAGAGCCCCCGCCGACGGTGGATGTCGTGATACGCGAGGTCTATCTGCGCCACTCGGGGGTGCGACATGGTGATGTTGTTCTTCGTCCGGTACCGCTCGATGAGCTGATGTTTCATCACCCAGTCGATCTCGGTCGAGACACGGTCGAGGTCCTCGTCCCGGATCGCTTCGAGCGTACGGCCCCACAGCTCCAGGACCCGCTCGACGAGGCCGGTACGGATTCCGCGGCGGTCGCAGAAATCCACGGCCTTTTCGTAGTACTCCTGCTGGACCTCCAGCGCGGATGCCTCGCGCCCGCTGGCCAGCCGCACCTTGCGCTGCCCGGTGATGTCATGGCTGACCTCACGAATGGCCCGGATCGGGTTCTCCAGCGTCAGATCGCGCATGACCGTGCCCGCCTCGATCATGCGCAGCACGAGATCGGTGGCCCCGACCTTCAGCATCATGGTCGTCTCGGACATGTTGGAGTCACCGACGATGACATGGAGCCGGCGATAGCGCTCGGCGTCCGCATGCGGCTCATCGCGGGTATTGATGATCGGCCGGGAGCGGGTGGTCGCCGAGGAGACGCCCTCCCAGATGTGCTCCGCACGCTGGCTGACGCAGTAGACGGCGCCGCGCGGAGTCTGTAGCACCTTGCCCGCGCCGCACAGCAGCTGACGGGTGACGAGAAACGGAATGAGGATGTCCGCGAGCCGGGAGAACTCGCCGTGGCGGGCGACGAGATAATTCTCGTGGCAGCCGTAGGAGTTTCCCGCCGAATCGGTGTTGTTCTTGAAGAGATAGACGTCGCCCGCGATTCCCTCCTCATGCAGGCGGCGCTCGGCGTCGACGAGCAGGCCTTCGAGAATGCGCTCGCCGGCCTTGTCGTGGGTGACCAGCTCGGTCACGTTGTCGCACTCGGGAGTTGCGTATTCCGGGTGCGAACCCACGTCCAAGTACAGGCGGGCGCCGTTCCGCAGGAAGACATTGCTGCTGCGGCCCCATGACACGACACGGCGGAAGAGGTACCGCGCCACTTCGTCAGGCGACAGTCGGCGCTGTCCCCTGAACGTGCACGTGACGCCGTACTCGTTCTCCAGCCCGAAAATGCGGCGGTCCATGACTGAACATTACGCCTGACGGCCTGCTCTGAAACCGGGTTCGGCCGCACCGTTTCGATCATTTTCCGCCGTGGCGGTCCCGGCCGTCCCCCGTACGGGATCCCCGAGAAATCGCTTCGTCGACAAAAGCACGAGCATCGCGGCGATCCCGCCGGCCCCCGCCACCGCGAAGCCCGCGCCCGCGCCGCCGCTCTCCACCGCCGGGCCCACCACCGCGGATCCCACCGCCGCTCCGACGCCGAACGTCGTCACCAGCCAGGAAAACGCCTCCGTCACCGTGCCCTTGGGCGCGTGCCGGTCCACCACGACGAACGCACAGGCCAGCGCCGGCGCCAGGAACACACCGGCGACACCGGTCAGCACCGTCATCCCGACCACGTCCGGCACCAGCACCAGCGGCACATAGCCCACCGCCAGCAGACAGACCAGCAGCCGCAGCCGGCTCTCCGGCCGCCCCGGCCACTCCCGGGCGCCGTAGACGAGGCCGCCGGCCAGCGCGCCGACACCGAGCGCGGACAGCAGCGCGCTGGAGACCATTCCGCCGCCGTGCTCATCGGCGTACGCCACCGCCGCGACCGCGATCGCCCCCATGGCCAGCCCCACGAAGAGGAACGCCCCGATCAGCACCAGCATCCCGGCCGAGCGCAGCGCCCCCAGCCAGTGCGCCTCCCGGGGCCCGCTGCGCCACTGCCGGGAGGGCGCGGAGACGACGACGGAGAGCGCGCCGAGCACTCCGAGCAGATTGATCACCAGCAGTGCCGCCCCCTCCGACCAGGCCGCCACGCACAGCGTCACCAGCAAGGGCCCCACCGCGAACATGACTTCCTGGGCCACCGCATCCAGGGCGTAGGCGGCGTGCACCCGGTCCGCGCGCTTGAGGACCCCGGGCCACAGCGCCCGCAGACCGCCTTCCAGGGGCGGGGTGAAGAATCCGGCGATCACCATGGCGGCGTAGGCGAGCCACAGCACATCCAGGCCGACGGCCGCCAGCAGCACCATGCCGAGCGCGGAGAGCACCGAGGCGGGCAGCATCACCCGCGGCTGTCCGTGGAGGTCCACGGCCCGGCCGAGCAGCGGCTGACCCATGGCGTTACAGACGCCGTAGACGGCGGACAGCGCACCGGCCAGGGCGTAGCTGCCGCCCTCGGCGCGGACGAAGAGGACCACGGCCAGCGCCGCGGTGGCGTTCGGCAGCCTGCCGACCAGCGTCCCCGCCAGGAGCCGGGCCGCATGCCGGGTCCTGAGCAGCTCCGCGTATCCCGCGGCCATCCGCGCCCCTTTCCTGTCCGGCCGGACCGGACGTGTTACGTATAACCTTCGGCGTTATACGTACCATGACGCCAACCCGCGGTCCACTCGCGGTGGCCGAACGTGAGGAGCAAGACACCCGGTGAGCAGCAACGAGGCCGCACCGTCCCCCGGTGCGCACACGGCCGGCGCCGCGCGCCCCGGCGGCCCGGCAGCCGCCCGCGTCACCAGCCGGGACGTGGCCCGCGCCGCCGGGGTCTCCCAGGCCGCCGTCTCGCTCGTCCTGGGCGGCAAATGGCGCGGCCGGGTCTCCCCCGGCAAGGCGGAAGCCGTCCGCGCCGCCGCCCGCGAGCTGGGCTACCGGCCCAACCTCGCCGCCCGCAGCCTGCGGATGGGCCGCACCCGCACGGTGCTGCTGGTCGTCCCCGCCCTGACCACCGAGTTCTTCGCCCGCGTCTACACCGGCGCGGCCCGGGTCGCCGCCGAGCACGGCTTCGGCGTGGTCCTCTACCCCTCCCCCGAGGGCATCGGCCCCGCCCGCGACCCGTTCGACTCCGCCGCGGCCACCCTGGACGGGGTGATCGCCTCGTCCATGGCCGCCGAGGCGCTCACCGCGCTCCGGGACGCGGATCTGCCGCTGGTCATGCTGGACAGCGACCCCGCCGACGACCGGGCCGGCGCCACCGTCAACCTCGATATCGCCCACGGCGTACGACAGTTGACCGGCCATCTGACCGCCCTCGGCCACCGCCGCATCACCCACCTCGCGGCCGATGTCCGGTCCTGGACCTTCGAGGTGCGCGCCCGCGCCGTCGCCGAGAGCCTCCAGGGCGTCCCCGGCGCTCTGCTGCGCCGTCAGCCGGCCGCCCTCGGCGTGGACGCCGGGCTGCACGCCGCGCACGCCGCCCTCACCGGGCCCGGCCCCCGCCCCACGGCGCTCCTCTGCGACGACGACATCATCGCCGCTGGCGCCTGCAAGGCCGTCCGCCGCCTGGGCCTGCGCGTCCCCGAAGACGTCTCCGTCACCGGCTTCGACGACCTGGCCCTGGCCGTCGCCGTCGAACCCGAGCTGACGACCGTACGGCTGCCCGCCGAGGAGTTCGGCGAGGCCGGGATGCGGGCCCTGATGACGGTGCTCGACGGACGCCCGGCAAACGCCCCCACGCTGCCCGTGGAACTGGTCACCCGCGGCTCCACGGCCCCGCCCCAGGACGCCCCCGGACATGCCACACGCCCCGGCGGGCAGTGACCCACCGGGGCGCGTGAACCGGGCCTCGAAAGCGGTACCTCGTCAGAGCAGCGGGCCGGACTCCCCGTCGGAGTCGTCCTTGCCCTTGGCGCCCTTGCCGCCGGTTCCCTCGTCGGACGCCCCGGCCTCGCCGGCACCGGCGTCCGCGTCCGCCGCCGGCTCCTTGGCGCCCGCGGCTGCGTGCTCGTCCAGGAGCCGCGACAGCTGCCGCCCCAGGATCCGCTTGAACTTGCGCTGCTGCGGTCGCGTGCGGTCGAGCGTGGCGACCTCGAGCTGTTCGGCGGTCAGGGTGCGCTCACCGCCGTTGGTGTCCCGCGACAGCGACTCCACCGCCAGCTTCAGCGCCTCGGCCAGCGTCATGCCGTCGCGGTGCCGCTGGTCGAGATAGCTGCTGATCTGGTCGGCATTGCCACCGACGGCCACCGACCCGTGCTCGTCCACGATCGAGCCGTCGTGCGGCAGCCGGTAGATCTGGTCCTCCTCGGGCGCGCTGCCGACCTCGGCCACGATCAGCTCGACCTCGTACGGCTTCTCGGCGGCGCTGGAGAAGATCGTGCCGAGCGTCTGGGCGTAGACATTCGCCAGGCCCCGCGCGGTCACGTCCTCCCGGTCGTAGGTGTAACCCCGCAGATCGGCATAGCGCACACCGCCGATCCGCAGATTCTCGAACTCGTTGTATTTGCCGACGGCCGCGAAGGCGATCCGGTCATAGATCTCGCTGACCTTGTGCAGGGCGCGGGAGGGATTCTCGGCGACGAAGACCACGCCGTCGGTGTATTGCAGCACCACGACACTGCGGCCGCGCGCGATGCCCTTGCGGGCGTATTCGGCGCGATCGGCCATGGCCTGCTGGGGTGAGACATAGAACGGCGTCGACACCGGCTATCCGTCCCTTCCTGTCAAGAGCTCTCTCAGTGGCTGGGGGCACACCCAGCGGGAGCTGGGGGAGCATTGCGGAACATCCGTCCCGTCAGAGCAGCGCGGCGCGCGGACCGTCGGGCTGCTCCATGCGGCGCTCATGAATGGCACGGGCGACCTCCGCGACCTCGGATTCGGTCAGCTTCTTGAAGCCGTCCTCGGTGATCACCGTGACGATCGGGTAGATCCGCCGCGCCATGTCCGGTCCGCCGGTCGCCGAGTCGTCGTCCGCGGCGTCATAGAGCGCCTGGACGACGGCCGTGACCGTCTGATCCTCCGTGAAGTCCTCCTGGAAGAGCTTCTTCAGGGCGCTGCGCGCGAAGAGCGAGCCGGAACCCGTCGCCGCGAAACCATGCTCTTCCGAGCGCCCGCCGGTGACGTCGTACGAGAAGATACGGCCCTTCTCGCGGTCCAGGTCATAGCCGGCGAACAACGGCACCACGGCCAGGCCCTGCATGGCCATCCCGAGATTGCTGCGAATCATCGTCGACAGACGATTCGCCTTGCCCTCCAGGGAGAGTTGGGCACCTTCGACCTTCTCGAAGTGCTCCAGTTCCAGCTGGAAGAGCTTGACCATTTCCACCGCGAGGCCTGCCGTGCCCGCGATGCCGACCGCCGAATACTCGTCGGCCGGGAAAACCTTCTCGATGTCACGCTGCGCGATGACATTGCCCATGGTCGCCCGCCGGTCACCGGCGAGCACCACGCCCCCGGGGAACGCCGCGGCGACGATCGTCGTGCCGTGCGGCGCCTCGATGGCACCCTGTACCGGCGGCAGCGGGCGATTGCCCGGCAGCAGATCGGGCGAGTGCGCGCCGAGGAAATCCATGAACGACGAGGATCCAGGCGTCAGGAAGGCAGCTGGTAGACGCCCGGTGCTTCGAGTATTGGCTTCCACACGTTTCCTTCCGGATATGCGATGGCCCTGCGCATGGCGACGGGGTCATCCCTCAACTTGCCGAGTGCCGAGTTGCAGTTGATGCACCGTACGCCTCGGACCTTACCCGTATCGGGGGTGTGATCCACATGCCCGGGGCCCGGCTCGGGACGGATCGGGCGGAGACCGGGCGCTCCGTGATCATCGCGCCCGCCCGGCGGCGCCCGCACCCGCCGGGGCCGGCGGACCGGCTTTCGGTGTTCGGCATTCCCACCGCTGCGGCGGGCACGTGCCGTGGTGCGTTCCCGGGCGTACGAGGTGCCGCGGTCCTGGCGGCCGTCGCATCTCCCCGGCTGTCGCCCGAAGGCTGCGCGCGGTCATTCCCTTCCGCACCGCGCGCAACGCTTCGGCCCCCCTGCATCGAACGTCTCCGGTCCGCTCTACTCCCCGCCCTTTTGCACGAAGCTCCGAACGAAGTCCTCGGCGTTCTCTTCGAGCACATCGTCGATTTCGTCCAGGACGGAATCCACGTCGTCCGACAATTTTTCCTGGCGTTCCTTGAGGTCTTCCGAAGCCTCCGCGTCCTGCGTCTGCTCCTCGACCTCTTCGGTGGAACGCGTGGCCTTGGCCTGTCCGCCGCCGCTGTCCTTGGTCGCCATGTCCCTCACCCCGCTCGGTTCGCCCCGCTCGATGTGACCTTCAAGATCCGACCCTACAAGCAGGGTCCGACATCGGCCCTGCACTTGTTGCAACGCCCGGGAGTCACCTCGATGATTCCCGCCCCGCGACGATTTCAGCCGTGGATCGGCCGCGGATCGCCACGAAATTTGTCGTGCACCTGCCGCGGCTCAGCGACCGGAGAGCGTCCTGACCAGCTCCTCTGCGGTACGGCAGCGGTCAAGGAGCTCCTTGACGTGCTTACGGGTCCCCCGCAGCGGCTCCAGTGTGGGAACCCGTTGCAGGGAGTCACGACCGGGCAGATCGAAAATGACCGAATCCCAGGAGGCCGCCGCGACATCGTCCGCGTACTGCTCCAGGCAGCGGCCGCGGAAGTACGCCCTGGTGTCCTCCGGGGGCTTCTGCTCCGCCCGGGTGACGTCCGGCTCGTCCAGGAGCCGCTTCATCTTGCCGCGGGCCGCCAGACGGTTGTACAGGCCCTTGTCGGGGCGCACGTCGGCGTACTGGAGGTCGATGAGGTGCAGCCGCGCCGCGTCCCAGTCCAGGCCGTCCCGGCGCCGGTAGCCCTCCATGAGCTCACGCTTGGCGACCCAGTCCAGCTCGCCGGACAGGCTCATCGGATCGTTCTCCAGCCGGCCGAGCACGTCCTCCCACCTGGTCAGGACGTCCTTGGTCTGGTCGTCCGCATCCGCTCCGTAACGGTCCTCGATGTATTTGCGGGCCAGCTCGAAGTACTCCATCTGGAGCTGGACGGCGGTGAGCGTGCGGCCGCTGCGGAGCGTGATCAGATGTTGCAGGGTGGGGTCGTGGGAGACCTGGTGGAGGGTGCGGACGGGCTGGTCGACGGCCAGATCGACGGCGATGAACCCGTCCTCGATCATGGAGAGCACCAGCGAGGTGGTGCCCAGCTTCAGATAGGTCGAGATCTCGGAGAGGTTGGCGTCGCCGATGATCACGTGGAGCCGGCGGTATTTCTCCGCGTCCGCGTGCGGTTCGTCGCGGGTATTGATGATCGGCCGCTTGAGCGTCGTCTCCAGGCCGACCTCCACCTCGAAGTAGTCGGCGCGCTGGCTGAGCTGGAAGCCGTGCTCGTGGCCGTCCTGGCCGATACCGACCCGGCCGGCGCCGGTGACCACCTGGCGGGAGACGAAGAACGGCGTCAGGTGCCGCACGATGTCCGAGAACGGGGTCTCCCGTTTCATCAGATAGTTCTCGTGCGTGCCGTAGGAGGCGCCCTTGTTGTCGGTGTTGTTCTTGTAGAGGTGGATGGGCTGGGCGCCGGGGACCTGGGCGGCCCGATCGGCGGCCTCGGCCATGATCCGCTCGCCGGCCTTGTCCCACAGGACGGCGTCGCGCGGATTGGTGACCTCGGGGGCGCTGTATTCGGGGTGGGCGTGGTCGACGTAGAGCCTGGCGCCATTCGTGAGAATCACATTGGCCAGGCCGATGTCCTCGTCCGTGAGCTGGCTGGCGTCGGCGTTTTCCCGTGCGAGGTCGAAGCCGCGGGCGTCCCGCAGCGGGTTCTCCTCCTCGAAATCCCAGCGGGCACGGCGTGCCCGGTGCATCGCGGCCGCGTAGGCGTTGACGACCTGGGACGAGGTGAGCATGGCATTGGCGTTCGGGTGGCCGGGGACGGAGATCCCGTACTCCGTCTCGATTCCCATTACTCGCCGTACAGTCATGCGGCCCTCCTAGCCCGGCGGCGCCCCCGGATGGGGTCGGCGCTCAAGTACCGCTGTGCTTCCGGTCCGTGTGCGTGCCCCACGCCCGCACAGCGTGACGCAGCGGTACCGATGAGCCTAGAACGCCTTAGCGGCGCTGGGGAGATCATTACAGTCATTGCTCCAGTCCGGTTTTCCCTGGTTCACCGCGCCCTTATAGGGAGCGGTTCTGGCGCCCCCGGAAAAGCGTCCGGCTGCGGACGCCCCGTGCAGGACATCCGCAGCCGGAGAGCGGTGTTACAGGTATTGGCCGGTATTCGCCACCGTATCGATGGAGCGACCGGTGTCTGCGCCCTGCTTTCCGGTCACCAGCGTACGGATGTATACGATCCGCTCGCCCTTCTTTCCGGAGATCCGGGCCCAGTCGTCCGGGTTGGTGGTGTTGGGCAGGTCCTCGTTCTCCTTGAACTCATCCACGCATGCCTGGAGGAGGTGGGAAACCCGAAGCCCCTTCTGATTGTGTTCGAGGAAGGCCTTGATGGCCATCTTCTTCGCACGTCCTACGATGTTTTCGATCATCGCACCGGAGTTGAAGTCCTTGAAGTAAAGGACTTCCTTGTCACCATTGGCGTAGGTGACCTCCAGGAAGCGATTTTCCTCGGATTCCGCATACATCTGCTCGACGACCGACTGGATCATTCCGCTCACTGCGGCCTTCCGCGAGTCGCCGTGTTCGGCGAGATCGTCGGAGTGCAGCGGCAGCCTTTCCGTGAGGTACTTCGAGAAGATGTCCTTGGCGGCCTCCGCGTCCGGGCGCTCGATCTTGATCTTCACGTCGAGACGGCCGGGGCGCAGGATCGCCGGGTCGATCATGTCCTCGCGGTTCGAGGCGCCGATCACGATCACGTTTTCGAGGCCCTCGACACCGTCGATCTCGGAGAGCAGCTGCGGGACGATGGTGTTCTCCACGTCCGAGCTGACGCCGGAGCCACGGGTGCGGAAGAGGGAGTCCATCTCGTCGAAGAAGACGATGACGGGGGTGCCCTCGCTCGCCTTTTCCCTGGCGCGCTGGAAGACCAGCCGGATGTGCCGCTCCGTCTCACCGACGTACTTGTTGAGCAGCTCGGGGCCCTTGATGTTGAGGAAGAAGCTCTTCCCCGCGGGCTGCCCGGTCACCTCGGCGACCTTCTTGGCAAGGGAGTTGGCGACCGCCTTGGCGATGAGCGTCTTGCCGCAGCCGGGTGGGCCGTAGAGCAAGACACCCTTGGGCGGGCGGAGTTCGTGCTCCTTGAAGAGGTCGGGGTAGAGGTACGGAAGCTCGACCGCGTCCCGGATCAGTTCGATCTGGCCGCCCAGACCGCCGATCTTGGTGTAGTCGATGTCCGGGACCTCTTCGAGGACGAGTTCCTCGACCTCGCTCTTCGGGATGACCTCGTAGACGTAGCCGGAGCGGGGCTCGAGGAGCAGGGCGTCGCCGGGGCGGATGGTGATGTCCAGCAGCGGCTCGGCGAGCCTCACCACCCGCTCCTCGTCGGTGTGCCCGATCACCAGGGCGCGCTCGCCGTCCTCAAGGATCTCCTTGAGGGTGACGATGTCGCCGGCGCTCTCGAACTCCATGGCCTCGACCACGTTGAGCGCTTCATTGAGCATGACCTCTTGGCCGCGCCTGAGGTCCTCGGTCTCCACACTGGGGCTGACATTCACCCGGAGCTTTCTGCCGCCGGTGAAAATGTCGACCGTGCCGTCATCGTTCGTCTGAAGGAAGACCCCGAAGCCGGCCGGCGGCTGCGCGAGCCGGTCCACTTCCTCCTTCAGGGCGACGATCTGGTCGCGGGCCTCGCGGAGAGTATTGGCGAGACGCTCGTTCTGCGCCGAGACGCCGGCCAGGTTGGTCTGCAGCTCGACGATCCGCTCTTCGAGAATCCTCGTGTGACGCGGAGAGTCGGCGAGCTTGCGTCGCAGGACGGCGATCTCCTGCTCAAGATAGGCAACCTGGCCGGCGGGATCTTCAGACCCTCGCCCCGGCCGGATGCCGCGGTTGATGTCGTCGTCGTGGGCTGCCACGGTCCTCACCTCCTCCAAGGAGCTGGACGCTTCCTGACCCTACCTGGGCCGGTGCAGGTTGAAACCCCTAGATCGAAAAGACTGTCGGGGCGTGTCCGATCTTCACCCTTGCGCACGTCCTCACGCCAAGGGAATACCCACCCAACAACATCGGAAAGCGAGCGGTTGTATCGTCGACTTGGTCAACACCCGTCAGGGCTGGCGCCACTTAGACAAAAACGGTTCACGTACGCAGGAACGGCAGGCGAGATGACCGCGCAGGACGAAGCCCCAGAGCTGGAAGTATGGATCGACCAGGATCTGTGCACCGGGGACGGCATCTGTGCGCAGTACGCGCCGGAGGTCTTCGAGCTCGACATCGACGGTCTGGCCTACGTCAAGAGCACCGATGACGAGCTGCTCCAGGACAAGGGGGCCACAACGCCCGTCCCGCTGAAGCTGCTCGATGACGTGCGAGATTCCGCGAAGGAGTGCCCCGGGGACTGCATCCACGTCCGCCGCGTCAAGGACCTGGTCGAGGTCTACGGCCCGGACGCGGAGTAGCCCCGCCGGAGCGGAACGCTCCCGGCGCGCACACCGTGTGACCGGTCAGATGCGCCGGGTGCTCACGGCGGCGGGGAGTTCGCTCTGGACGAACTTCCCGCCCTTCCATTGCCACTTGACGCTCTTGCGCACGTCCGGGCAGCAGCGCGGGACGTCGCGTGTGGAGTAGCCCAGGACCGCCGCCGAGATCGCGCCATCCTTGACGGCGAGGGTTTGGACGCTGCGCTGCTGCGCGGGCGCGAGGAGTGTCGCCACGACCCGCGGGGCGGCCCGGCGCCCGGCCGGCTGCGCGAGGACGTAGACGCCGCTGGGCGGGGAGCCCATCCCGCTGTGGCAGCGGACCACCGCGACGGTCTCGGTCGTGCCGTCGCCGTCGAGGTCTCCGGAGGCCTTTTTCACCACGTCGAGGCGGTTGGGGCCGCAGTCGACCGGGAAGCTCACCTTGCTCGGGTCAGGGGCCGCGGCGGGGTGCCGGCCGGTGGCGGCGGGGGTGGTCGTGGCTGTGGCGTCGGAGGGCTGGACGAAGGACGCGGCCGCGACGACCGCCGAGATGGCGGTGGCGGTGGCGAGCCAGTGCATGGGGCGCGGCTGGGTGTGCAAGAGGTCCTGGCCTGCCATGGGCTGCACGCGGGCTAACTCCTGTGAAGTGCTGTGGCGGTGGGAGTGCCCAGCATCGTTCCACAGGAGGGGGCGGCAAGGAACCAGCAGGGCCGGAGTTTTCCGTGCAGATCCGGGGTGGAAACGGAGCGGCGCCGCCGGCGGATTCCCGTGCGGGAACTCGTCGGCGGCGCCTGGTGGTTCGGTGGCCGGTTCCGGCCGGTCAGCCGCGGTCGGTGGAGCCGCCGCCGGATGCCGCCGCCGCGTCCTTGCCGGGGCCCGTGTAGTCCTCGCCGTACGCGCCCTTGGCGGGGCGGCGGCGGCGCAGCGGGGGCTCGACGCCGTCGGCGAGGCGGCGGGCGGTCAGCAGGAAGCCGGTGTGGCCGATCATGCGGTGGTCCGGGCGGACGGCGAGGCCCTCGACGTGCCAGGTGCGGACCATGGTTTCCCAGGCCGACGGCTCGTTGAAGGTGCCGTGCTCGCGGATCGCCTCGACGGTGCGGGCCATCTGCGTCGTCGTCGCGACGTAGGCGCAGAGGATGCCACCGGGAACCAGGGCCTTGGAGACGGCCTCCAGGCACTCCCAGGGGGCGAGCATGTCGAGGATGACGCGGTCGACGTCGGTGTCGGAGAGGTTGTCCTGGAGGTCACCGACGGTGAGCGTCCACGCGGGGTGCGGACCGCCGAAGTAGCGCTCCACGTTCTGCGTGGCGATCTCGGCGAAGTCGGCGCGGCGCTCGTAGGAGTGCAGCATGCCGTCGTCGCCGATGGCGCGCAGCAGGAAGCTGCTGAGCGATCCGGAGCCCACACCTGCCTCGACGACGCGGGCGCCGGGGAAGATGTCGGCCATCGCCAGGATCTGCCCCGCGTCCTTGGGGTAGACCACGGCGGCACCGCGGGGCATGGACAGGACGTAGTCGGGGAGCAGCGGGCGCAGCGCGAGGTAGGCGACGTTCCCGGTGGTACGGACAACGCTGCCCTCGGGAGCACCGATCAGCTCGTCGTGGGGGAAGGCTCCCTTGTGGGTGTGGAAGCTTTTTCCCTCTTCGAGCGTGAAGGTGTAGTGGCGTCCCTTGGGGTCGGTGAGCTGGACCTGGTCCCCGACCTTGAAGGGCCCGCGACGGCGGGCGGCACCGGTCGGTTCGGACATGTGACCAGCCTACCGGCCCGTCGGGGCCGCGCCGACCAGTGGGCGGGCGCTGCGCGGCCGATGGGCGGCCGGGCCCTACGCCCCCACCTTCCGGGCCATGGCCGAGACGAAGGCCCGCTCGACGTCGCCGGTGGACAGCACGCCGTAGATCTCACCGGTCTCCTCGACGACGAGGTACTCGGTGGCGGGGGTGGCCCGCAGGTATTCCAGGAGGTCCTCGCCGGCGAGTTCGGCGGAGACCCGCATACCGTCCTTGAGGTCCTGGGAGAGGGTGCCCACGGGGACCCAGGGGCGCCGGTGGTCGGGGACACCGACGATGGCGGCCTCACGGACGAGGGCGGTGGGCGTGCCCTGGCGGTCGACGACGACCAGGGCGCGGGCGCCGGCGTCGTTGGCGCGGCGCAGCGCCTCGGAGAGCGGGGTGTCGGTCTCGACGGGGACGGCGCGCCGGGTCAGGGTGCGGGCGGTGAGGTCGGGGAGGCGTTCGCGCAGCCGGGCCATGCGCAGGCTGTTGCCGGCGCCGGTCCAGATGATGGCGGCGAGGATCGCGGCGAGCAGCGCGTCGGTGAGCGAGTCGGCGCCGCCGATCTCGGGGCGGGCGGTGCCGAGGGCGCCGGTGTGGGTGAGCAGCGGCAGTCCGATGAGGACGGTGACGGCGAGCGCGCGGCCGACCCAGGCGGCGGCGATGGTGCCGCTCATGGGCCGGCCGGTGATCTTCCAGACCAGGGCGCGCAGCATCCGGCCGCCGTCCAGCGGGAGGCCGGGCAGCAGATTGAAGACCGCGACGATGAGGTTGGAGATCATCAGGCCCGCGAGCAGGACCCCGGGGACGGTGCCGGGCTCGACCAGCTGCATGCCCGCGTAGAAGACCCCGGCGAGGACGAGGGAGAGCAGCGGGCCGACGAAGGCGAGGACGAACTCCCTGCCGGGGGTCTCGGTCTCCTTCTCGATCTCCGAGACGCCGCCGAAGAACTGGAGCTGGATGCGGCGTACGGGGAGCTTGAAGCGGATCGCGGCGACGGTGTGGGCCAGCTCGTGGACGAGCACCGAGGCGTAGAAGGCGACGGCGAAGAAGAGCGAGACCAGATAGCGCGCTACGCCGAGCTCGGGCAGCACGCGCTCCAGCTGGCCGCCGAAGACCCAGGTGATCAGGGCGGCGACGAGGAACCAGCTGGGCGCCACGTAGACGGGCACGCCGAAAGGACGGCCCATCAGGATGCCGCCGCCGCTCTTCTTCTTGCCCGGGGTGGGTCCCTTCGGTGCGTTGTTGCGCTCGGGCGGCTCGGGCGGCTGGGGCCGCACGGACTCCTCGGGGTCCTGCGACTTCCCGCTCTCGTCCACGGCGTCCCCTCATTGACTACGGCATTCGCCCCTGCGCGGCCTGATATCTCGATCATGCAGGGCGAAGGGGTCCGCCGTCGATGGTATGCGGAGCGGCCCGGCCCGGTCCGCCGCGGGGCCCCAGGGGGTGTCTCGCAGGCTCACGGAGACCGGAGAGACACCCCCTTCGCCCGTGACCCGTCCGCGCCTGTCAGTGGCGGGCCGTAGGGTTTTGTGGCATGGGATGGAGCACGGAGCAGGCCGGGGCGGACACGCAGAGCGGGCGGAGCGACGGCGAGCCGGGCGCGGCGGCGGCCGGGGCGGGGCCCGGCGACGGGGAGCGGGCGCGGCCGCCGGTGGCGCTGTCGCCGTCGCGGGCGAGCGATTTCATGCAGTGCCCGCTGCTGTACCGCTTCCGGGTGATCGATCGGCTGCCGGAGAAGCCGAGCGCGGCGGCGACCCGGGGCACGGTCGTCCATGCGGTGCTGGAGCGGCTCTTCGACGCTCCGGCGGCGGAGCGTACGGCGGCCGGGGCGCGGGCGATGGTGCCGGGCGAGTGGGAGAAGCTGCTCGCCAAGCGGCCGGAGCTGGCCGAGCTGTTCGCGGACGATGCGGAGGGCGTGCGGCTGGCGGGGTGGCTGGCGGAGGCCGAGGCGCTGGTGGAGCGGTGGTTCTCGCTGGAGGACCCGACGCGTCTGGAGCCGGCGGACCGTGAGCTGTATGTGGAGACCGTGCTGGATTCGGGGCTTCAGCTGCGGGGCTTCATCGACCGGGTGGATGTCGCGCCGACCGGCGAGGTGCGGATCGTCGACTACAAGACCGGCAAGGCACCGCGGCCGCAGTTCGCCGAGGGCGCGCTGTTCCAGATGAAGTTCTACGCCCTGGTGGTCTGGCGGCTGCGCGGTGTGGTGCCGCGGCGGCTTCAGCTGGTCTATCTGGGCAGCGGCGACGTGGTGACGTACGACCCGGTCGAGGCCGATCTGCGGGGCGTGGAGCGGAAGTTGCTGGCGCTGTGGGAGGCGATCCAGCAGGCGACGGTGAGCGGCGACTGGCGGCCGCGGCCGACGAAGCTGTGCGGCTGGTGCGACCACCAGGCGCACTGTCCGGAATTCGGCGGCACTCCCCCGGTGTATCCGCTCCGGGTGCGCCCGGCGGAGGGCGGTGTGCCGCCGCAGGGCAGAATGGGAGACATCTAACGAAGGAGAGCTCGTGGCCATCCGCGTCCTGCTGGTCGACGACCAGCCCCTGCTGCGTACGGGATTCCGGATGATTCTGGAGGCGGAGCAGGATCTGGCGGTCGTCGGGGAGGCCGGGGACGGCCTCCAGGCACTGGAGCAGGTGCGGGCACTTCAGCCCGATGTGGTGCTGATGGACATCCGGATGCCCCGGATGGACGGGGTCGAGGCGACCCGGCAGATCACCGGCCCGGCGAAGGACGGCCCGGCGAAGGTGCTGGTGCTGACGACCTTCGATCTGGACGAGTATGTCGTCGAGGCGCTGCGAGCGGGGGCGAGCGGCTTTCTGCTCAAGGACGCGCCGGCCAATGAGCTGGTGCAGGCGATCCGGGTGGTGGCGGCGGGCGAGGCGATGCTCGCGCCGAGCATCACCCGCCGGCTGCTGGACAAGTACGCGGGCCATCTGCCGTCGGGCGAGGAGCCGGTGCCGGACACCCTGCACACTCTCACCGAGCGCGAGGTGGAGGTGCTGAAGCTGGTGGCCCGCGGTTTGTCGAACGCGGAGATCGCCGCGGATCTGTTCGTGAGCGAGACGACCGTCAAGACGCATGTGGGGCATGTGCTGACGAAGCTGGGGCTGCGCGACCGGGTGCAGGCGGCGGTGTACGCGTACGAGAGCGGTCTGGTGCGCCCCGGCGCGCAGTAGTGCGGCGGGGCCTGACGGCCCGGCAGACGGACGACGGCGGGGCCGGCCCGGGGAGATTTCCCGGGCCGGCCCCGCCGTGGTGTGCAGACGTCCGGTCAGTCCTCGGCCGGCTTGCTGATCTCCCAGAAGCGGAAGACGGTCGACGGGTCCAGGGTCCATTCCAGACCGGAGACCCCTTCCCGGGCCACCGCGTACTGCTTGCCCTGCCAGATCGGGATCATCGGCACGTCCTCGGCGACGATGTCCTGGAGCTCCCGGAACTGGTCCTTGGTGGCGCCGCGGTTCGGCTGGTCGGCCGTCTTGGGCAGCAGCCGGCCGGTGATGGTGGGCGAGCTGTAGTTGTTGGCCACCACACTGTCCTTGCCGAAGAACGGCGCGGTGAAGTTGTCGGGGTCCGGATAGTCGGGGATCCAGCCCTTGACGTAGGCGCCGAACTTGCCGTCGGCCATGCCCTGCTCGTACTCCTCGGTGGGCAGGGTCCGCACCTTGGCGTTGAACAGCCCGCTGGCGTTGAGCTGTTGGGCGATCTCCTCGAAGGCCGGGACGGTGCCGGGGCCGTAGCGCTCGGGGGTGGCCCACAGCGTGAGCGGCACCTTGCCGTTGTAGCCGGCGGAGCGCAGCGCGTCCTTCGCCTTGTCGGGCTTCGGGCGGTCGCCGTAGGTGTTGAAGAAGGAGGTGCTGTGGCCCGTGATGCCGGCCGGGACGATCGAGTACAGCGGCACCGCGGTGCGCTGGTAGACGTCCCGGACCAGGGTCGAGCGGTCCAGGAGGTAGGCGATCGCCTTACGGACGCCGAGCTTGCCAGCGACCGGGTCCTTGAGGTTGAAGACCAGGTGCATGACCTCGGCGCTGGCGCCCTCGACGACCTGGGTGCCGTGCTGCTGCGACAGCGAGGCGTTGTTCAGCTCCGCGATGTCCTTCATGGCCAGACCGCGGTAGGCGACATCGACGTCGCCCTTCTCGACGGCCTTCTTGAGCGCGTCGGGAGCGTTGAAGAACTTCACGGTCATCCCGGAGTTCTTGACCTTGGCCGGGCCCTCGTAGGAGCCGTTGACGGCGAAGACGGCCTTCTGGGAGTTGTAGTCCTTGAGGGTGTAGACGCCCGAGCCGACGGCCTTGCCGTCGGTGCGCAGCCGGTCGGCGGGGTACTCCGCGTGGTCGACGATGGAGCCGGCGCCGGAGGCTATCTTCATGGGGAAGGTCGCGTCGGGCGTCTTCAGATGGAAGACCACGGTCTTGGTGTCCGGGGCCTCGACCTTGTCGAGCGCGGAGAACATCGGCGCGGGGCCGTCCTTGTCCTTGATGCGCAGGGTGCGGTCGAAGGAGTACTTGACGTCCTTGGACGTCAAGTGGTGGCCGTTGCTGAAGGTGAGACCGTCCTTCAGGGTGCAGCGGTAGACCTTGCTCTCCCTGTCGGTGAAGCCACAGCGCTCGGCGGCTTCCGGCTCGGGGGTGGTGCCTCCCTTGGGGAAGCTCAGCAGGGACTGGAAGACGTTGTTGAACAACAGCCAGGAGCCGGGCTCATAGCCCGACGCCGGGTCGGTGGACACGACCTTGTCCGTCATTCCCATGACCACGGGCTCGCCGTTGCCGGCCGCCCCCGAGTCGTCCGTGCCGCACCCGGCGACCGCGAGCAGAGCTGTGGTCAGCCCCGCCCCGATCGGGGCGGCCAGCCACTGGTCACGCTTCCTCACTAAACGGTCCTCACGTTCTGGGTCGTGCCTGTCGGGCCGCGGCGGGGACGCCACGGCGGTGGTGTGCTGCATGGGTGGAATCCGCCGGCTCAGTCGGCGACGCCGCGGCTGAGCTCCCAGATCTGGAGCCCCGATGCGGAGTTGAGGGCCCACTCGAGGCCGGTGATGTCATCGCGGGCGGCGACGTACTGCTTGCCCTGCCAGAGCGGGAGGAGCGGTACGTCGTCGGCGATGATGTCCTGCGCCTGCTTGAAGTCGGCCCCCGCGGCGTTGCGGTCGGACTGCTGGCGGCTGGACGGGATCAGCTGCGACTCGATCTTACCGTTGCGGTAAGGGGAGCCGAGGAAGTTCTGCTTGCCGATGAAGGGCGCGATGTAGTTGTCGGCATCCGGGATGTCCGGGAACCAGCCCATGTTGTAGACGGAGTACTTGCCGTCCAGGGCGTCGGTGCGGAACTGCTGCCAGCTGTCGATGCCCTTGATGCTGATGTCGAACAGCTTGGTGCGGTTGAGCTGGCTCTGTAGCGCACGGACCTCCTTGACGGTGCTGGATCCGTAGTGGTTCGTGGTGTACGTGAGGGTGAACTTCACCGGAGAGGTGATGTTCGCCTGCCGCAGCGTCTTGCGGGCGGCCGCGACATCGGGGTCCCCGTACTTGTTGAAGAACGAGTTGATGTGCCCGGTGAGGCCCGTGGGCACCATCGAGAACAGCGGGTCGCCGGTGTACGAGTAGACGTTCCGCACCAGGTCCGAGCGGTTGATGAGCTGCGCCATCGCCTGCCGTACGGCCTTGTTGGAGACGGCCGGGTCCTTGGTGTTGAAGGCCAGGTAGCGGATCTCCTGACCGGGCATCTCCTGGAGCATGATGCCCTTGTCGCGGGCGTTTTTCAGGCCCTTGACCTGGTCGGGCGCCAGACCGCGGTTCATCACGTCGATGCTGCCCCTGCGCAGCGCCTTCTCCGTGGTCACCGAGTCGTTGAAGAAGCGCATCTCGACCTTTTCGTTCCTCGCCTGCACCCCGCCCTTGTAGGAGGGGTTCCTGGTGAAGACGGCCTTGGTGATGCGGTTGTCGCTGCGCACGGTCTTGAGGGTGTACGGGCCGGAGCCGACCACGTCGAAGCCGCTGTAGAGGCGGCCCTTGGGGTACACCTCGGGGTCGACGATCGCCGCGGCGGGCGTGGTGAGCTTCTGCGGGAAGGTGGCGTCCGGCTTCTTGAGGTGGAAGACCACCTCGCTGTCGCTGGGCGCCTCGACCTTGTCGATGCCGTCGAGCAACGACACCGGACCATTGGTGTTGTTGATGGTCTTCATGCGGTCGATGGAGAACTTGACGTCCTGCGCCGTCAGGGCATGCCCGTTCGAAAACTTCAGGCCGTCGCGCAGGGTGCAGCGGTACTGCTCGTTCTGGGTGTCACGGAACCCGCAGGACCGGGCGGCCTCGGGCACCGGGGCGGTCCCGGACCGGGGCAGCCGCATCAGCGTCTGGAGCGTGCTGCGCATGACGTTCCACGCGTCGACGTCATAGGCCTGCGACGGGTCGAGCGGCGCGGGGGCCGCCTTCGTCGCCTCGATGTGGGTGGCGACACCCACGACGATCGGATCGACGCCCTCGCCGGCACCGTCCGAGCCGCCGCAGGCAGCAAGAACGGGGGCGAGGAGACCGGCCAGCGCCGGCAGCACCAGGGTCTTGCGATTCATCGTCGGCAGGTTCCTTATCAGCGCAGCAGTGTTGCTCGCGTCGACATTAGTAGGAACGGCCAGCCGCATTGGGACTCAATGGAGTTGTATCGATATGGCACCTGGATAACGATGGCAAGCTGCTCGATATCCGGACGGCGGAACGATTCACACGTTGCTCCACCAATCCGGACACTTACCCCCGCGGAAAGCACCCCGGAGACCCCCTGGAACACCTGTGGGGCCCGCTGTCGACGGCCCGGCACGTGAGAAACGTCACGCGTTCAAGGATCCATGGCGAAGCAACAATTCAGTCAGCGCATTCGTCACGGAAAATGAGCGGACCGCTCCCCTCGGTTCCCGTCGCCTTTCCCGGAGTACGCTCAGTGCACGATGCCGCGGCTTTCCGTGATGAGCGTCCGGAGAAATGGCAGATCAACTTCTTCCAGCGAAGGCACGACCGTACGCCCCAGGGCCGGCGGGATCGGCGTCACCGAGGGCACCGCGACGACCGGGCAGCCCGCCGCCTCCCCCGCCGTCACCCCGGTCAGGGTGTCCTCGATGACCGCACAGCAGGCCGGGTCCGCCCCCAGCCGCGCGGCGGCCGTCAGATACGGCTCGGGGTGCGGTTTGGTGCGCTCCAGGTCATCGCCGGCCAGGGTCAGCCGGAAGTTCTCCGGGCCGAGTGAGTGCAGCATCTGGTCGACGACGGCGCGGTGCGAGGCGGAGACCAGGGCGGTGGGGATCCCGTGCGCGGCCAGCTCGGCCAGCAGCCTGCGGGCGCCCGGCATCAGCGGGACACCGCGCCCGATCCGCGCCAGGAAGGCGGCGTTGAGCAGCACGCTGAGCTCGGTCAGGCTGATGTCGACGCCGGTGACCTGAATCAGATAGCCGGCGCTGCGGGTCATCGGGCCGCCCACCACGACCTCGCGGTGCGCGTCGTCGAGGATGTGCCCGAGCTCGGCGAAGACTTCCGCCTCCGCCTCCCACCAGAAGCCCTCGGTGTCGACGAGGGTGCCGTCCAGATCGAGGAATACGGCCTGGAGGGTCGCGGCTTCGGCCGTGCGGGTGCCGACTGCGGGGATGCTGCTGGTCATCCATCCACCTCCGTTACGACGTCCCCCAAGGGACGAAAGGGCCGGTCGCCATCCCCGGCTGGGGATACGACCGGCCGCCACCGGACCGATAAGTGTACGACGGTACGCGCCGGAATGCGTGGTGATACAGGTCAGGGCCGTCCCGGGAGTGCCCCGGGACGGCCCTGACCTGCTCACGCAGAGTTACCGTGTGGTGCTGCCGTGACCGGAGGCCATGGCTGGGCTCCGGTCAGGGCGTCCGCCCGTTACCGCGCGTTGAAGTACTTGGCTTCCGGGTGGTGGATGACGATGGCGTCGGTGGACTGCTCGGGGTGGAGCTGGAACTCCTCGGAGAGCTCGACACCGATCCGCGCCGGCTCCAGCAGGTCGGCGATCTTGGCGCGGTCCTCCAGGTCGGGGCAGGCACCGTAGCCCAGCGAGAAGCGCGCGCCCCGGTACTTGAGCGCGAACATGTCCTCGACGTCCGCGGGGTCCTCGCCGGCGAAGCCCAGCTCGGCGCGGACCCGGGCGTGCCAGTACTCGGCCAGCGCCTCGGCCAACTGGACGGACAGACCGTGAAGTTCGAGGTAGTCACGGTAGGAGTTGGCCTCGAAGAGCTCGGCGGTGGCGGCGCCGATCCTCGAACCGACGGTGACGACCTGGAGGCCGACGACATCGGTCTCGCCGGACTCCTCCGGGCGGAAGTAGTCGGCCAGGCACAGCCGCCGGCCGCGGCGCTGACGGGGGAAGGTGAAGCGGGTGCGCTCGGTGCCGTCCTCATGCAGCAGGATCAGGTCCTCGCCCTTGGACACGCAGGGGAAATAGCCGTGCACGACGGCGGCTTCGAGCAGGTTCTCGGTCTGGAGCTTGTCGAGCCAGCCGCGCAGCCGCGGGCGGCCCTCGGTCTCGACCAGCTCCTCGTACGTCGGCCCCTCGCCGGTGCGGGCCTGCTTCAGGCCCCACTGGCCCTTGAACAGCGCGCCCTCGTCCAGCCAGGAGGCGTAGTCGGCCAGCTGGATGCCCTTGACGACCCGGGTGCCCCAGAACGGCGGCGTCGGGACGGGATTGTCGACGGCCACGTCGGAACGCACCGCGCCCTCGGGCTCCTCGACCTCCGGCACGGCGGTGTCCCGCTTGGGCACCCGGCGCTGCTTGAGCTCGGGGAGGCTGGCGCCGGGCACCCCGCGCTTGACCGCGATCAGGGCGTCCATGAGGCGCAGCCCCTCGAAGGCGTCCCGGGCGTAGCGGACCTCGCCCTCGTAGATCTCGTGCAGGTCCTGCTCGACGTAGGCGCGGGTGAGGGCGGCGCCGCCCAGGATGACGGGGAAGTCGGCCGCCATCTTGCGCTGGTTGAGCTCCTCCAGGTTCTCCTTCATGATCACCGTGGACTTGACCAGGAGTCCGGACATCCCGATGACATCGGCCTTGTGCTCCTCGGCGGCTTCCAGGATCGCCGAAACCGGCTGCTTGATGCCGAGGTTGACGACGTTGTAGCCGTTGTTGGACAGGATGATGTCGACGAGGTTCTTGCCGATGTCATGGACGTCGCCGCGGACGGTGGCCAGCACGATGGTGCCCTTGCCCTCGTCGTCGGACTTCTCCATGTGCGGCTCCAGGTAGGCCACCGCGCTCTTCATGACCTCGGCGGACTGGAGCACGAACGGCAGCTGCATCTGACCGGATCCGAACAGCTCACCGACGACCTTCATGCCCGCCAGGAGGGTCTCGTTGACGATGTCGAGCGCGGGCCGCTCCCCCAGCGCCTCGTCGAGGTCCGTCTCCAGGCCGTTCTTCTCACCGTCGATGATGCGCCGCTGGAGGCGCTCGTCCAGCGGCAGGGCCAGCAGCTCCTCGGCCTTGCCGGCCTTCAGCGACTTGGCGGTGGCGCCCTCGAACAGCTCCATCAGCTTCTGGAGCGGGTCATAGCCCTCGCTGCGCCGGTCGTAGATCAGGTCGAGGGCGGTCTTGACCTGCTCCTCCTCCAGGCGCGCGATCGGCAGGATCTTGCTCGCGTGCACGATCGCCGAGTCCAGACCGGCCTTGACGCACTCGTCGAGGAACACGGAGTTCAGCACGATCCGGGCGGCCGGGTTGAGACCGAAGGAGATGTTCGACAGGCCCAGGGTCGTCTGGACGTCCGGGTGACGCTTCTTCAGCTCCCGGATCGCCTCGATGGTGGCGATGCCGTCCTTGCGGGACTCCTCCTGGCCGGTGCAGATGGTGAAGGTCAGACAGTCGATGAGGATGTCGCACTCATGAATGCCCCAGTTGCCGGTCAGATCGTCGATCAGCCGCTCGGCGATGGCGACCTTGTGCTCGGCGGTGCGGGCCTGGCCCTCCTCGTCGATGGTCAGCGCGATCAGCGCCGCACCGTGCTCCGCCGCCAGCGCCGTGACCTTCGCGAACCGCGACTCGGGCCCGTCCCCGTCCTCGTAGTTGACGGAGTTGATCACCGCACGGCCGCCGAGCTTCTCCAGGCCGGCCTGGATGACGTTCAGCTCCGTGGAGTCCAGCACCACGGGCAGGGTGGAGGCGGTGGCGAAACGGCCGGCCAGCTCCTCCATGTCCGCGACGCCGTCCCGGCCGACGTAGTCGACGCACAGGTCGAGCATGTGGGCGCCCTCGCGGATCTGGTCGCGGGCCATCTCCACACAGTCGTCCCAGCGCCCGTCCAGCATCGCCTCGCGGAACTTCTTCGACCCGTTGGCGTTGGTCCGCTCGCCGATCGCGAGGTAGGAGGTGTCCTGGCGGAAGGGCACGGTCTGGTAGAGCGAGGCGGCGCCCGGCTCGGGGCGCGGCTCGCGCGGCGGCGGGGCGATCCCGCGGACCCGCTCGACGACCTGGCGCAGATGCTCGGGGGTGGTGCCGCAGCAGCCGCCGACCAGCGACAGGCCGTACTCGCCGACGAAGGTCTCCTGGGCGTCGGCCAGCTCGGCGGCGGTCAGCGGGTAGTGCGCGCCGTCCTTGCCCAGTACGGGCAGGCCCGCGTTGGGCATGCAGGCGATCGGGACCCGGGAGTGCCGGGCCAGGTAGCGCAGGTGCTCGCTCATCTCGGCCGGGCCGGTGGCGCAGTTCAGGCCGATCATGTCGATGCCCAGCGGCTCCAGCGCCGTCAGCGCCGCGCCGATCTCGGAGCCCAGCAGCATCGTGCCGGTCGTCTCGACGGTGACCGAGCAGATGACCGGGAGGTCGCTGCCGGTGGCCTTCAGGGCGCGGCGGGCGCCGAGGATGGCGGCCTTGGTCTGCAGCAGGTCCTGGGTGGTCTCCACCAGCAGCGCGTCCGCACCACCGGCGATCATGCCCTCGGCGTTCTGCTGGTAGGCGTCACGCAAGGTGACGTAGGGGGCGTGGCCGAGGGTGGGGAGCTTGGTGCCGGGGCCCATCGAGCCGAGCACATAGCGCTGCTGCCCGGTCGAGGCGGTGAACTCGTCGGCGACCTCGCGGGCGATGCGGGCACCGGACTCCGACAGCTCGAAGACCCGCTCGGGGATGTCGTACTCGGCCAGCGCGGCGAAGTTCGCGCCGAAGGTGTTGGTCTCCACGCAGTCGACACCGACCGCGAAGTACTCCTCGTGCACGGACCGCACGATGTCGGGCCGGGTCACATTGAGGATCTCGTTGCAGCCCTCCAGCTGCTGGAAGTCCTCCATGGACGGGTCCTGTGCCTGAAGCATGGTGCCCATCGCGCCGTCGGCGACCACCACCCGCGAGGCCAGGGCCTCCCGCAGGGATGTGGCGCGGGACGTGCTGATGGACGTTGGCGTGTTCGAGGCCATGGAGATGCTCCCGTGGTTGCGACGGCTGTCGGCTTTGCACCCCCCTTGAGAGGGCGCACCCGGCCAGCGTAGCTGCCGGTCCGGTACACGTGTTCCCCGTTTCACGCCGTGGACAGCACCACTCCACCCCCCTGCCTGCACTATCTGTGTTCGTTGACAGACTCCGGTGCGTTTATCAAGAAACGCGAGATCGCTGACTCAAGTCGGCATGGGCCGATATCGTTCAGCATTGTCGAACCGCATACTTCCGGAGGTTGCCCGATGGCACGCACCATCCAGTCGCTGGAGCGCGCCGCAGCGATGCTGCGGCTGCTCGCAGGAGGGGAACGGCGGCTGGGGCTCTCCGACATCTCCTCCTCGCTGGGACTGGCCAAGGGCACCGCGCACGGAATCCTGCGCACGCTCCAGCAGGAGGGCTTCGTCGAGCAGGACGCCGCCTCCGGCCGCTATCAGCTGGGCGCGGAGCTGCTCCGGCTGGGCAACAGCTACCTGGACGTGCACGAGCTGCGCGCCCGCGCCCTCGTATGGACCGACGATCTGGCCCGCTCCAGCGGCGAGGCGGTCTATCTGGGCGTCCTGCACCAGCAGGGCGTGCTGATCGTCCATCACGTCTTCCGTCCGGACGACAGCCGGCAGGTGCTGGAGGTGGGCGCGATGCACCCGCTGCACAGCACCTCGCTGGGCAAGGTGCTGTGCGCGTACGACCCGGTCGCGCACAGCGAGGTCGTCGAGGCGGAGCGGGAGGCGATCACCCCGCGCACCGTGACCGGCCTGGGCGACATCGAGGGGCTGCTGGACCTGACCCGGGCGCGCGGCTGGGCGGCGGACGTGGAGGAGACCTGGGAGGGGGTGGCCTCGGTGGCCGCGCCGATCCATGACCGGCGGCGGATGCCGGTGGGCGCGGTGGGCATCACGGGGGCGGTGGAGCGGGTCTGCAACGACGGCGAACTACGGCCGGAAATCATCGCCGCTGTGAGGGATTGCGCACGCGCAGTATCCCGGGATCTTGGTGCAGGGCGATTCTGACCAGATTCACCCCTTAAGTTCACCTAAGTTTTTCGCCACGGAACCCTTGACGGGGTTCTACCGGTGAACAAAACTGCCGTTCGTCGGTCGGCATTGTCGAACACCTAACGGCAATATTCGCTATGGTGGGGCATTGCCGCGGGCCGACCACCGCCCTCTAGGAGGGCGCGGACCACCGGACGGGACCCGGGGTTCGCCTTCCCCTGGACGAAGGACAAAGGAGTCGCGGGTGTCCAGCTCCGACATCTTCATCAGCGAGACCATCGGTACCGCTGTTCTGCTGTTGCTCGGCGGTGGCGTCTGCGCCGCCGTCACGTTCAAGCGCTCCAAGGCGTTCAACGCCGGATGGGTCGCCATCGCCTTCGGGTGGGGCTTCGCCGTCCTCACGGGTGCCTACATCGCCGCGAAGTCCGGCGCACACCTCAACCCTGCGGTCACCATCGGCCTCGCCATCAAGGGCGGGATCCAGTGGAGCCAGGTGCCGGTCTACCTCGCCGGCGAGATGCTCGGCGCCATGATCGGCGCGGTCCTGGTGTGGGTCACCTACATGGGGCAGTTCCAGGCCCATCTGAGTGACCCCGAGGTCCTGGCCGACCACACCAGCGAGGAGGGCCTGGTCGACCAGTCGGCCGCGCCGAAGGCCGGACCGGTCCTCGGCATCTTCTCCACCGGTCCGGAGATCCGGAACGTGGCGCAGAACCTGCTCACCGAGATCATCGCCACCGTCGTGCTCGTGCTGTCGATCCTCACGCTCGGGCTGAGCGACAACGGCAAGGGCGTCGGCGTCATCGGCACGCTCCTGGTCGCCCTGGTCGTCACCGGCATCGGTCTGTCGCTGGGCGGTCCGACCGGGTACGCCATCAACCCGGTCCGTGACCTCGGTCCGCGCATCGTGCACGCACTTCTGCCGCTGCGGAACAAGGGCGGTTCAGACTGGGGCTACGCCTGGATCCCGGTCGTCGGCCCGCTCATCGGCGGAGCCCTCGCCGGAGGCATCTACCAGGTGGCGTTCGCCTGAGCCGCCGGACCGACCCGTCTCCGCCCGCACAGACTTCTTGGAGCAACCCATGAGCGACACCCCCAGCACCTCCTCGCACGGCCACGGCCCGTTCATCGCGGCCATCGACCAGGGCACCACGTCCAGCCGCTGCATCGTCTTCGACAAGGACGGCCGGATCGTCTCGGTCGACCAGAAGGAGCACGAGCAGATCTTCCCGAAGCCGGGCTGGGTGGAGCACGACGCCACCGAGATCTGGACCAACGTCCAGCAGGTCGTCGACAGCGCCGTCCACAAGGCCGGGCTGACCGCCGCCGACGTCAAGGCGATCGGTATCACCAACCAGCGCGAGACCACCGTCCTGTGGGACCGGACCACCGGTGAGCCGGTCCACAACGCCATCGTCTGGCAGGACACCCGCACCGACGCGCTCTGCAAGGAGCTCGGCCGCAACGTCGGCCAGGACCGCTTCCGCCGCGAGACCGGTCTGCCGCTGGCCTCGTACTTCGCCGGTCCGAAGATCCGCTGGCTGCTCGACAACGTCGAGGGCCTGCGCGAGCGCGCCGAGCGCGGCGACATCCTCTTCGGCACGATGGACTCCTGGGTCATCTGGAACCTCACCGGCGGCGTCGACGGCGGTGTGCACGTCACCGACGTCACCAACGCCTCGCGCACCATGCTGATGAACCTCCACCGCCTGGAGTGGGACCAGAAGATCCTCGCGTCGATGGAGATCCCGGCGGCGGTCCTGCCGGAGATCAAGTCCTCCTCCGAGGTCTACGGCCGCACCACCGGCGGTGTGCTGGCCGGCGTCCCGGTCGCCTCGGCGCTCGGTGACCAGCAGGCCGCGCTGTTCGGCCAGACCTGCTTCGAGCAGGGCGAGGCCAAGTCCACGTACGGCACCGGCACCTTCATGCTGATGAACACCGGCCACGAGCCGGTCAACTCGTACAACGGTCTGCTGACCACGGTCGGCTACCGCATCGGTGACCAGCAGCCGGTCTACGCCCTGGAAGGCTCCATCGCCGTCACCGGCTCGCTCGTCCAGTGGATGCGCGACCAGATGGGGCTCATCAACAGCGCGGCCGAGATCGAGACCCTGGCCAGCACGGTCGAGGACAACGGCGGCGCGTACTTCGTGCCGGCCTTCTCCGGCCTGTTCGCCCCCTACTGGCGCTCGGACGCGCGCGGTGTCATCGCGGGCCTGACCCGCTATGTCACCAAGGCGCACATCGCGCGTGCCGTACTTGAGGCCACCGCCTGGCAGACCCGCGAGATCACCGACGCCATGACCAAGGACTCCGGCGTCGAGCTGACCGCGCTCAAGGTCGACGGCGGGATGACCTCCAACAACCTGCTGATGCAGACCATCTCGGACTTCCTGGACGCCCCCGTGGTGCGCCCGATGGTCGCCGAGACCACCTGCCTCGGCGCTGCCTACGCGGCCGGACTGGCCGTCGGCTTCTGGTCCAGCACCGACGAACTGCGCGCCAACTGGCGCCGGGCCGCCGAGTGGACCCCCCGGATGGATGCGGCCACCCGTGACCGCGAGTACAAGAGCTGGCTCAAGGCCGTCGAGCGGACCATGGGCTGGATCGAGGACGAGGAGTAAACATGAGCACCCTGCAGAGCGTCCCGGCACTCGGGACGCACCCGGCCAGTGGTTCGCACGCGAGCCGTGCCGAGACCCGGGAGCAGCTTTCCCAGGCGACGTACGACCTCCTGGTGATCGGCGGCGGCATCCTGGGCATCTCCACCGCCTGGCACGCCGCACAGGCCGGACTGCGGGTGGCCCTGGTGGACGCCGGTGACTTCGCCGGCGCCACCTCCTCCGCCTCCTCCAAGCTGCTGCACGGCGGTCTGCGTTACCTCCAGACCGGCGCGGTCAAGCTGGTGGCGGAGAACCACTTCGAGCGGCGTGCGGTGTCCCGTCAGGTGGCACCGCACCTCGCCAACCCCCTGACCTTCTACCTGCCCGTCTACAAGGGCGGCCCGCACGGCGCGGCCAAGCTCGGTGCGGGCGTCTTCGCCTACTCGGCGCTGTCCGCGTTCGGCGACGGGGTCGGCCATGTCATATCCCCGGCCAAGGCGCAGCGCGACGTGCCGGAGCTGCGGACGGACAACCTCAAGGCCGTGGCCGTGTACGGCGACGACCAGATGAACGACTCCCGGATGGCCCTGATGACCGTCCGCGCGGCGGCCGCGGCCGGCGCCACGGTCCTCAACCACGCCGAGGTCACCGGACTGCGCTTCACCCAGGGCCGGGTCACCGGCGCGGAGCTCAAGGACCGTACGGACGGCCAGGAGTTCGGCGTCAACGCCCGCCTGGTGCTCAACGCCACCGGCCCGTGGGTGGACCACCTGCGCAAGATGGAGGACCCGAACGCGGCTCCCTCCATCCGGCTGTCGAAGGGCGCCCACCTGGTCCTCAAGCGGACCGCGCCCTGGAAGGCGGCGCTGGCCACCCCGATCGACAAGTACCGCATCACCTTCGCCCTCCCCTGGGAGGACATGCTGCTGCTGGGCACCACGGACGAGGAGTTCGAGGGCGACCCGGCGGATGTCGCGGTCACCGAGAAGGACACCGCCCAGATCCTGGACGAGGCGGCCTTCTCCGTACGTGACCAGCAGCTGTCGCGCGATCTGATCACCTACTCCTTCGCGGGTCTGCGGGTGCTGCCCGGCGGCCCCGGCGACACCTCCAAGGCCAAGCGCGAGACGGTCGTCACCGAGGGCAGCGGCGGCATGCTGTCGGTCGCCGGCGGCAAGTGGACGACCTTCCGGCACATCGGCCGTACGGTCATGAACAAGCTGGCGGCGCTGCCCGGCCACCCGCTGGCCGAGGACATGGAGCCGATCGCGCATCTGCCCAAGAAGCTCCCGCTGCCCGGTATCGCCAACCCGAACGCGGTCGCGCACCGGCTGCTCGTCGACGGCGGCACGCCCGGCCCCCGGATGGCCCCGGAGACCGCGCGGCACCTGGCCACCCACTACGGCTCGCTGTCCTTCGACATCGCCCGGCTGGCGAACGACAACCCGGCGCTGGCCGAGCGCATCCACCCCGACGCTCCGGAGATCTGGGCGCAGGTCGCCTACGCCCGCGACCACGAGTGGGCCGAGACGGTCGACGATGTGCTGCGCCGCCGTACGACCCTGATGATCCGCGGTCTCGACACGGAGGACGTCCGGGCCAAGGTGAAGGACATGCTGGCGGGCTGACGCCGGCACAGCACGGCTGACGGCACGCCACGGCGTGTGCAGTGAGTGACGATGGGGCGGTCCACGGGGCCGCCCCATCGCCATGTCCGCGTGCGGAGCAGGGGCGGGGCGGCCGTCGGCGGTGACTGTCAGTGGCGGCTGCGATGATGTGAGCAGGAATCAACGGGGGTTGGGGAACGGGGGGAGTCCGGCATGCGGCGGCGGGGGACGGCGAAGGCCCGGCCACGGTGGCGGCGGGCGGTGAAGTGGGCGGCCTGGACGGTCGCGGTGCTGATCGTGCTGCCGGTGACGCTGGCGGGCACGGCACTGCGCGCCCAGTACGCGGGCGAGGCCGCCCCGGAGGCCAGGACCCGCGGCCGCGACGCGCTCTGGCTCGGTCATGCCTGGGTGGACGGCCGGCGGGACGCCTCCGACGTGGCGGCGCTGCGCCGCCGCATCCAGGGCACCGGCATCCGTGATCTGTACGTCCACGCCGGGCCGTTGGAGCGCGACGGCACCCTGCCGCCGGCCCGCGATGCCTACCCGCGGGCCGGCCGGCTGATCTCCGCGATACACCGCGCGCTGCCGTCGGTGCGGGTGCACGCCTGGCTGGGCGACCGGCTGGTCTACGAACCGGGCGAGCGCGGCGGGCTCCGGCTGTCGGACGCCTCGGCCCGTGCGGCGATCGTGGCGAGCGCCCGTCAGGTGCTGGCGGCCGGGTTCGCCGGGGTCCATCTCGATCTGGAGCCGCTGCGTTCCGGCAATGCCGACTATCTGCGGCTGCTGGACCGGCTCGGGCCCGTGGTCCGGGGCCGGGGTGCGGTGCTGTCCGTCGCCGTCCACCAGATCGACCCGCTGCCCGGACTGCACAGCGTCAGCGGGGCGCTGACGGGCCACCGCAAGTGGATATCCCAGCGGTTCTTCGGGCAGGTGGCGCGCCGGGTCGACCAGATCGCCCTGATGTCGTACGACACCGGGCTGCCGGCCGAGAGCCTCTACGGCGGTTATGTGGCGCAGCAGACCCGGCTGGCGCTGGCGGCGACGGGGCCGCACACCGAGCTGCTGATGGGGCTGCCGTTCTTCCACACCGAGAGCATCGGCCATCACGCCTCCGCGGAGACGGTACGGGCCGCGGTGCGGGGCATACGTCTGGGGCTGACCCGTGAGGACCCTGGCCGCCGGCGGTTCGGAATGGCGCTGTATGTCGACTTCGCCGCCACGGACGAGGACTGGGCCGCGTACGGGAAGGGCTGGGGCCGACGGCACCGGTCATAATGAGCGCCCAGACATCGGATGTCTGAGCGGTATCCGGGCGGGTCCAGCGGGGAGGTCGGCATGGCGGTCACCGACGAGGCCATCGAGAAGATCAAGGGCATGATCGTCTCCGGGGCGCTGCGGCCGGGCGACCGGCTGCCGAAGGAGAGCGAGCTGGCGGCCGAGCTCGGACTGTCCCGCAACTCCCTGCGCGAGGCGGTGCGCGCGCTCTCGCTCATCCGCATCCTGGACGTGCGCCAGGGCGACGGCACCTATGTCACCAGCCTCGATCCGCAACTCCTGCTGGAGGCCATGAGTTTCGTGGTGGACTTCCACCGCGACGACACGGTGCTGGAGTTCCTCGCCGTCCGCCGCATCCTGGAGCCGGCCGCCACGGCGATGGCGGCCGGCCGGATCGGGACGGCGGAACTGGACGCCCTGGAGGCCCAGTTGGACGCGCTGGGGCCGAGCCCCTCGGTCGAGGATCTGGTCGCCTGCGATCTGGAGTTCCACCGGGGGATCGTCGCGGCGTCCGGCAACTCCGTGCTCTGCTCGCTGCTGGACGGACTGTCCGGGCCGACCACCCGGGCCCGGGTCTGGCGGGGGCTGACGCAGAAGGACGCGGTGGCCCGCACCCTGACCGAGCACCGGGCGATCCTCGGCGCGCTGCGCGACCGGGACGCGGAGGCGGCGCGGGCCTGGGCGACCGTGCACATCGCGAGCGTGGAGCAGTGGCTGCGCGCCTCGCTGTGAGGCCGGCCGGCATACGGGGCCGTGCCCGCCGGCACCGCACGCCCGCCGCCGCACGCCGGCCGGCGCCCGCCGCCGCGCCCGGGTCAGACCGCGAAGCCGCCGTCGACCGCGATCGAGGCGCCCGTGATGTACCGTCCGCCGTCGCCCGCCAGATGGGCCACGGTCGCCGCGACATCCGAGCCCCGGCCATAGGCCCCCAGCGCGGTGAGCCCGGCCTGCATCGCCGCGCTCTCGCCGTCGGCGGGGTTCATATCGGTGTCGATCGGGCCGGGGTGCACGAGGTTGGCGGTGATGCCGCGCGGCCCCAGCTCCTTGGCCAGGGTCTTGGTCAGGCCGGTGAGCGCGGCCTTGCTGGTGGCGTAGAGGGTGCCGCCGGGGAAGGCGACCCGCTCGGCCATACAGCTGCCGATGGAGATGATCCGCCCGCCCTCGGTCAGATGCGCCGCCGCGGCCTGCGCCGTCAGGAACGGCGCCCGGACATTGGTCCACAGCACCCGGTCGACATCGTCGAGGGAGATCCCCTCGAACGGTCCGAGCACGCCGATGCCCGCGTTGTTCACCAGGATGTCCAGCCGCCCGAACCGGTCCACGGCGCCGGCCACCGAAGCCCGGATCTCCTCCGCGTCAGCGCTGTCGGCCCGTACCGCCCAGGCATGTCCGCCGGCCCGCTCGATCTCCTTGACCACCTGGTCGGCCTGGTCCTGCCCGCTCCGGAAGGTCAGGGCCACCGCCGCGCCGTCGGCGGCCAGCCGCAGCGCGATCGCCCGGCCGATCCCCCGGCTGCCGCCGGTCACCAGGGCCGCCTTGCCGGCGAGCGGCCGGGGGCCGTTCGCCGCCGCCGTCGTCTCCGTCAGCACCGTCGCCGTCATCGTCATCACCTTCGCATCGAGTCGTCGTGGTCGGGCGCGGCCGTGCGGAATGCCCTGGCTTCCGTACGGGCGGCACCGTTCGCGGGTGTTTCCCCGCGGTACGACTCGATCTTCCGGCGCGGCGGGGGCCGGGGCTGGCGGAATCCGGACGCCACGTCAGCGGCCGGGCAATTCCGTCTCCGAACGCACCCCGACCCCGTAGACCCGCCCGGCCGTCCCCCCGAAGACATCCGACCGTTCCGCCGCCGAGAGCTGCCCGGTGGCCGCCTCGGCGAGCGCCACCACGTCCTCGTAGCCGGCGGCCAGGGTGCACACCGGCCAGTCGGAGCCGAACATCAACCGGCCGGGGCCGAAGGCGTCCAGGACGTGCCGGGCGTAGGGCAGGATCTGCTGCGGCCGCCAGGCGTCCCAGTCGGCCTCGGTGACCAGTCCGGACAGTTTGCAGCTGACGTTCGGCAGCGCGGCGAGGGCGGTGACGGCGTCCGCCCACGGCTGCCACTCCCCCGTGACGACCGGCGGTTTGGCGGCATGGTCCAGTACGAAGGCCAGCTGGGGCAGGGCGCGTACCGCGGTGTGTGCGGCGGGCAGTTCGCGCGGGGTGACCAGCAGGTCATAGACCAGTCCGGCGTCGGCCAGGACGGCCAGACCGCGCAGCACGTCCGGGCGGGTGAGCCAGTCGGGGTCCGGTTCGTCCTGCACCTGGTGCCGGATGCCGACCAGACCGGCGGGCAGCGCCGCGAGGACCTCGGCGAGCGCCGGGTCGCGGAGGTCTGCCCAGCCGATGACCCCGGTGACCGGGCCCTCCCCCGCGGCGACGGTGAGCAGTTCGGCGGTCTCTTCGTACGAGGACGACGACTGGACGAGGAGGGTGCCGTCGAGACCGTGCTCGGTCAGATGCGGGGTGAGGTCGGCCAGCGCGTAGCTGCGGCGGATCGGGTCGGCCCAGGGCCCGTCCATCCAGGGCTGTTCGCGCCGGCTGAGGTCCCACAGGTGGTGATGGGCGTCGATACGCATCAGGGGCGCGCTCCGGGCTCGCTCAGTCGTTCAGGGGCAGCGGCAGATCGGGGTCGAGCAGGCCGCGGGCGACGAGCGTATGCCACAGCCCGTCGGGGATGTCATGGGTGAACAGCCTTGCGTTCTCGGCCATTTCGTCCGGTGTGGCGGCTCCGACCACGGCCGCGGCGACGGCACGGTGCC
The DNA here is from genome assembly GCF_000829715.2 of Streptomyces lydicamycinicus. NCBI lineage: Bacteria > Bacillati > Actinomycetota > Actinomycetes > Kitasatosporales > Streptomycetaceae > Streptomyces > Streptomyces lydicamycinicus. Next base: position 266,870 of record NZ_BBNO01000006.1, read on the forward strand.
CGAAGGGGAAGCGGAGCGCCGCCGCTTTGAGGGGCACATCGAACTCCGCGCAGACGTACGCAAGTTGACGCGCCCGGTCGAGCACCGCGCCAGGCGCCGGTGCGTAGTTGTAGGGCGCGCCGGGCGACGGGTCGGCCAGCAGACCGGAGTTGTAGACGCCGCCGACGACGACCGAGGTGCCGCGGCGGGCGCAGACCGGCAGCAGATCGTCGAGGGCAGTGCGCTCCAGCAGGGTCCAGCGGCCGGCGCACAGCACCACATCGACATCGAGGTCGGCGACCAGGCGGGCCAGCGCATCGCTGTGGTTCATGCCGAACCCGACGGCCCGGACCACTCCCTGTGCGCGCAGCTCGGCGAGGGCCGGGAAGCCGGTCTCGTACACCTCGCGCAGCCGGTCCTCGACATCGTGCAGATAGACGATGTCGACGGCGTCCACCCCGAGCCGGGTCAGGGACGCGTCGAGCGTGGCCCGGATGCCGTCGCGGGAGAGGTCCCACACACGGGCCCGCGCGGGGGTGTCCACGAAGCCCTCGCCCGCAGCCCGCTCCCCCGGGGCGAGCGGCCGCAGCCGGCGGCCGACCTTGGTGGAGAGGGTGTAGGTGGCGCGGTCCTGGCCGCGCAGCGCCCGGCCGAGGCGCTCCTCGGACAGGCCGACGCCGTAGTGGGGGGCGGTGTCGAAGTAGCCGGCACCGGTGGCGAGGGCGGTGCGGACGACCGCACGCGCCCGCGCCTCCGGGACGGCGCGGTAGAGGTTGCCGAGCGGCGCACAGCCCAGCCCCAGCGGCGGGACGGTGACGCCGGTACGCCCCAACTCCCTTGGCCGGTACGGTGGATGGCGCATGGCGGCCGCTCAGTCCTGCTTCTCGCCGCTGGTGAAGCGGGAGATCACCAGCGCGACGATGATGATCATGCCGTTGAGGAACTGGGTCCACAGCGGTGGCACCCCGCCCAGCGTCATCACATTGATCACCAGCTGAAGCGTCAGGACACCGGTGAGCGCGCCGAAGAGGGTGCCCCGGCCGCCCTTGAGGCCGATTCCGCCGATCACCGCGGCGGCGAAGACCTGGAAGATCCAGCCGTTGCCCTGGCTCGCGGAGACCGCGCCGTAGTGGCCGGTGTAGAGAATCCCGGCGAAGGCGGCGAGCACCCCGCCGACGGCCAGCACGATCCAGGTGAGGCGGTCCACCCGGATACCGGCCGCGCGGGCCGCCTCCGGGTTGCCGCCGATGGCGTACAGCGCCCGTCCGTGCCGGAGGTAGCCCAGGGCCGCGCCACCCAGCGCGAAGAGGGCGAGACAGATCCAGACGGCGGCCGGCACGCCCAGCCAGTCGGCCTTGCCCAGATAGGCGAAGGACTCCGGAACGTCACCGATGGACCGGCCCTCGGAGATCCCCACGTGCAGACCGCGGAGCATGGTGAGCATGCCGAGGGTGGCGATGAAGCCGTTGACCCGCAGGGTGAGCATGAGGAAGCCGTTGACGGCGCCGACCGCCGCGCCCACGGCCAGACAGAGCGGGAGCGCCGCCCAGGCGGGGAAGAGCTCCAGCCCGGCGAAGCGGGTGCCGTGCGCGGGCATCACCAGCCACAGGGCGAGCACCGGCGCCAGCCCGATGGTCGACTCCAGCGAGAGATCCATCCGCCCGGTGATGAGGATCAGCGCCTCGCCGAGCACCAGCAGGCCCAGTTCCGTGGACTGCTGGATGACGCCGATGAGGTTGTCCTGGGTGAGGAACGCGGGCGACACGATGAAGCCGATGACGCCCAGTACGAAGATCACCGGCACCAGGGAGAAGTCCCGCCATCGGGCCGGCTCGGCCCAGGGCCGGCGGCGCGGCGGCGGCCGGTCCGCCACGTCGGCGGCCGACGGCGTTGCGGTCTCGGTCATGGCGCGGTCCCTTCCGTTCCTTGCGTGTCCGGTGGGCCCGGTGCGGCCCGGCCGCGGGCCGCACCGGGCGGACCGCCCGGCGCGCGGCCGGCGACGGCCACCCCCTCCATCGCGGCGACCAGTTCGTGGTCGCGCCAGCCGGCCGGGAATTCGGCCGTCACCCGGCCGTGGAAGACGGCCAGTACCCGGTCGCAGACCCGTAGATCGTCCAGCTCGTCGGAGACGATCACGGCGCCGCTGCCGCCGTCCGCGACCTCCCGTACGACCCCCAGCAGCGCGTCCTTGGACTTGACGTCGACGCCGTTGGTGGGCCGGATGGCGACCAGCACCGCGGGCTCACGGGCCAGCGCGCGGGCGATCACGACCTTCTGCTGGTTCCCGCCGGACAGGCCGGACACCGGCTGGCCGGGCCCGGTGGTCCTGATGTCGAGTGCCGCGATCATCCGCCGGGCGAACGCACGGGTCCGGGAGGGCAGAACGGTCCCCATCGGCCCGAGCCGGCCGGTGACGGTGAGGGTGGCGTTCTCGGCGACGCTGCGGCCCGGGATCAGCCCCTCGCGATGGCGGTCCTCGGGGACATAGCCGATGCCCGCGTCGAGGGCGTGCGGGACGCTGCCCGTACGGACCGGGCGGCCGCGCACCGCGATCCGCCCCGCGTCCGGCGTCCGCAGCCCCACCAGGGTCTCGCCGATCGCGGTGCTCCCGCCGGCCGTGGCTCCCGCGAGCCCCACCACTTCACCGGCCCGTACGGTCAGGTCGAGCGGCGCGAAGTGCCCGTCCAGCGCCAGGGCTTCGGTCCGCAGCACCGGTTCACCCGCCGGGCGCGCGCCCGTCCGGGGCTTCCGTACGGCGGCCGTCTCCTCCCCCGTCATCGCCGCCACCAGCGCCTCCTTGGCCAGCCCGGGGACGGGTGCGGTCAGCACATGCCGGGCGTCGCGGAAGACGGTGACGGTGTCACAGAGCTCGTGGACCTCCTGGAGATGGTGCGAGATGAACAGAAAGGCCACGCCCTGGGCGCGCAGCCCGCGCAGTTTGGCGCAGAGCCGGTCGATGCCGCCCGCGTCGAGCCGGGCGGTGGGCTCATCGAGGATGACCAGCCGGGCGCCGCCGGACAGCGCGCGGGCGATCTCCACGAACTGCCGCTGCTCGACGCCGAGATCCCGGATCCGGGCGGCGGTGTCGACCTCGACACCGTATTCGGCGAGCAGCTCGCGGGCGCGGGTGTGCAACGCCCGCCAGCGGATGGTCCGGGTGCCCTGGAAGCGGCCCAGGTAGAGGTTCTCCGCGACGGTCAGCTCCGGCACGGTCATCGACTTCTGGTGGACACAGGCGACCTTGCGCTGCCAGGCGGCGGTGTCGCCCCAGTCGGGCGCCGGTGCGCCGCCGAAGGTGACCCGGCCGGCGTCCGGGCGTGCCATGCCGGTCAGCACGGACACCAGGGTGGATTTACCGGCGCCGTTGCGGCCGACGAGGGCGTGCGCCTCGCCGGGCGCTACGGTCAGCCGGGCGCCGTCCAGGGCGACGGTGGGCCCATAGCGTTTGACGATTCCCTCGGCATGCACCGCCGCCGCCCGGTCATGGGTCTCCACGGCGCTACTTCTTCCTCGCCGGCTGATTGGCCCACAGTTTCTTGTCGTCGACGGTGTCCTTGGTGACCAGGGGCGCCGGCAACTGGTCCTCCAGACCGTTCTTGATCTTCACGATGGTGGAGCCGTGATCGGTCGGTCCCGGCCGGAAGGTCTTGCCGTCCAGGCCGGCCTTGGCGTAGTAGAGCGCGTACTTGGCGTAGAGGTCGGCGGGCTGGGAGAGGGTGGCGTCGATCGTGCCGGCCCGGATCGCGTCCAGTTCGTCCGGGATGCCGTCGTTGGAGATGATGGTGATGTGCCCCTCGGAGCCGGCCGGTTCGAGCCGCTTCTGCTGCTCCAGGAGGGCGAGCGTGGGCCGGAGGAAGGCGCCGCCGGCCTGCATATAGATGCCGTCGAGGTCCGGGTGCTGGGCGAGCAGGCTCTGGAGCTTGCCGGAGGCGACCTCACCCTTCCAGTCCGTGGCCAGCTCATGCACGGTGATCTTCGGGAACTTCTTCCTCATGCAGGAGGCGAACGCCTCGGAGCGGTCCCGCCCGTTGATCGAGCTGAGGTCGCCCTGGAGTTCGGCGACCCGGCCCGTGCCGCCCAGCTTCCTGCCGAGGTAGTCGCAGGACTTCTCGCCGTAGGCCCGGTTGTCGGCGCGTACGACCATGTAGACCTTGCCCTCGTCGGGGCGGGTGTCCACGCTCACCACCGGGATCTTCTTCTCCGCCAGCCGTTGCAGCTCGGCGGTGATGGCTCCGGTGTCCTGCGGTGCCATGACGATCGCCTTGGCGCCCTGGTCCGTCAGGGCCTGCACATTGGAGACGACCTTCGCGATGTCGTTCTGCGAGTTGGACAACGGCAGCGCGGCCGGGCCGCCGTGGTCCAGGTCCTTTTCCAGGTACTGCTGGTAGGAGTTCCAGAAGTCGGTGTCCGTACGGGGCATATCGATGCCGATCCTGCCGCCCGCGGTGTCACTGCCGCGGTTGCAGCCGGCGAGCGCGGCGATGGCAAGCACCGCGATATAGGCCGCGGCGCCGGTCGTACGCAATCTCATGGTTGATCCCTCGGTCGTGGTGTGCGGCTCCTACGGCTCTCCCCGACAGCCCGCTTCACCCATCACCCCGCAAGCGCAGCCCCTGCATCCCCCCGTCCACCGCGAGCGCCGTTCCGGTGATGCCCGAGGCGGACGGGGAGGCCAGCGAGGCGATGGCGGCGGCCACTTCACCGGCGGTGACCATCCGGCCCATCGGCTGGCGGGCGTTGAGGGCGGCGCGTTCGGCGGCCGGGTCGTCGGCCTGGTCCAGCAGGCGGCCGACCCACGGGGTGTCGGCGGTGCCCGGGTTGACGCAGTTGACGCGGATGCCGTCGCGGAGGTGGTCGGCGGCCATCGCGAGGGTCAGTGCGAGCACCGCGCCCTTGCTGGCGGCGTACAGCGCGCGCTGGGGCAGGCCCGCGGTGGCGGCGATGGAGCAGGTGTGGGTGATGGAGACCCGGCCCGCGGCGCCGGCCGCGGTGTGGCGCAGGGCCGGCAGCGCGGCGCGGGCGGTGCGCACCAGGCCCAGCACATTGACGTCCAGGACCCGGCTCCACTCCGCGTCGTCGTTGTCCTCGACGGTGCCGATGGCGCCGGTCCCGGCGTTGCCGACGAGGGTGTGCAGGGCGCCCAGCTCCCCCACCGCCTCGGCGACGGCGGCCCGTACGGCGGCGTCGGAGGTCACATCGGCGGTGACCTCGATCGCCCCGGCGGGCGCGCCGGCCGGGTCCCGGTCCAGGACGGCGACCCGCGCGCCGCGCGCCAGCAGCAGCGCGGCGGTGGCCGCCCCGATGCCGGAGCCGCCGCCGGTGACGAGGGCGGCCATCCCCTCGAAGTCGGCCGGGTGGTGACCGGTCCGCGGTCCGTCGCTCATACGGTGACCTCCTGTTCGCCGTGGGGGTGCCGCGGCCGCTGACGGGCACGCCACACGGGCCCGTCGGGAAAGCGGTGGGCGGCGAGGGACCCGGGTTTCATCCGGGCCGAGAAGCCGGGCGCGGTCGGGGCGCGGTAGCGGCCGCGGTCGATGACGACGGGGTCGCTGAAGTGGTCGTGCAGATGGTCGACGTACTCGATGACCCGGTCCTCCCAACTCCCGGACACCGCCACGTAGTCGAACATCGCCAGATGCTGCACCAGCTCGCACAGCCCCACCCCGCCCGCGTGCGGGCACACCGGTACCCCGTACTTCGCGGCCAGCAGCAGGATCGCGAGGTTCTCGTTGACCCCGGCGACCCGGGCGGCGTCGATCTGTACGAAGTCCACGGCGCCGGCCTGGAGCAGCTGCTTGAAGACCACCCGGTTGGCGACATGCTCACCGGTGGCGACCTTCACGGGCTGTCCGGAGCGCACCGCGGCGTGCCCGAGGACGTCGTCGGGGCTGGTCGGCTCCTCGATCCAGTGCGGGGTCCAGGGCGCCAGCGCGGTCATCCAGCGGACCGCCTCGGCCACGTCCCAGCGCTGGTTGGCGTCGACGGCGATCCGTACGCCGGGGCCGACCGCGTCCCTCACCAGCCGCAGCCGCCGCTTGTCGTCGTCGAGGTCGGCGCCCACTTTCAGCTTGATCTGGCCGAAACCGTCGGCCACCGCTTCCCTGGCCAGCCGCACCAGCTTGCCGTCGTCGTAGCCGAGCCAGCCGGGCGAGGTGGTGTACGCGGGGTAGCCCTCGGCCTTGAGGCGGGCGGCGCGGGCGGCGCGGCCGGGTTCGGCGGCCCGCAGGAGGGCCAGCGCCTCCTGGGGGGTCAGGGCGTCGGAGAGGTAGCGGAAGTCGACGAGGGAGACCAGTTCCTCGGGGGTCAGCGCGGCGAGGAACTCCCACACCGGCAGCCCCGCCCGGCTCGCGGCCAGGTCCCAGGCGGCGTTGACCAGCGCCCCGGCCGCCATCTGCATCACCCCCTTCTCGGGGCCGAGCCAGCGCAGCTGGGAGTCGTGGGTGAGGTCGTGGTGCAGGGCGGCGAGATCGGCGGCGGTGGCGGGGGCGCGGCGGCCGACGACGTAGGGCGCGAGCGAGCGGATCGCGGCGGCCATGACCTCGTTGCCGCGTCCGATGGTGAAGCAGAGGCCGTGGCCCCGCGGTCCGGCGTCGGTGTGCAGGACGACGTAGGCGGCGGAGTAGTCGGGGTCCGGGTTCATGGCGTCCGAGCCGTCGAGCTGCTCCGAGGTGGGGAAGCGGACGTCGTGGACCTCGAGCTCGGTGACGGTGCCGGTCCCTGCCATGCGCATGCCCCCTGGGATGTTGCGGAAGAACATCGGACCTTTGCCGGACATCCGATGTATAGACCCGCGCGTAAGACCGCGTCCAGACCCCGTACGGAAGTTGAGCCAACGACTGTCGAGACAGGTCGGATGAATCGCTACCCCTTCCTGCAAAGGGGCTACGGACCGGCACCGCGGAAGCCGTAGTCTTGGGATCGCACGTAATGGAACTGCTGCCGGCGGTCGCCCCAGGCGGCCGGACCGGTCGGAAGGAGGCGCTGGGTGATCGAGCTCGAGGGGGTACCCGAGCTGATCGACCCGGTCATGGTGGCCGCGTTCGAAGGCTGGAACGACGCCGGCGACGCCGCCTCCGCCGCGGTCGCCCATCTCGACCGGGAATGGAAGGGCGAGGTCTTCGCCGCACTGGACGCGGAGGACTACTACGACTTCCAGGTGAACCGTCCCACCGTCTTCCTGGACGGCGGGGTACGCAAGATCACCTGGCCGACGACCCGGCTCTCCGTGGTGCGTGTCGGCGACACGAACGGCAAGGGGCGCACGCGCGACCTCGTCCTGGTCCGCGGGATCGAGCCCAGCATGCGCTGGCGCTCGTTCTGCAACGAAATCCTCGGCTTCGCCCATGAGTTGGGTGTGGAGATGCTGGTCGTGCTGGGCTCGCTGCTCGGCGACACCCCGCACACCCGCCCGGTGCCGGTCAGCGGGGTCACCTCCGACGCGGACCTGGCCGCCCGGCTCGATCTGGAGGAGTCCCGCTACGAGGGCCCCACGGGCATCGTCGGCATCCTCCAGGAGGCGTGCACCCATGCCGGTGTCCCCGCGGTGAGCCTGTGGGCCGCGGTGCCGCACTACGTCTCCCAGCCGCCCAACCCGAAGGCCAGCCTCGCCCTGCTCAACCGCCTGGAGGACCTCCTCGACGTCCGCATCCCACTGGGCGAGCTGACCGAGGACGCCCGCGCCTGGCAGCTGGGCGTGGACCAACTGGCGGCCGAGGACAGCGAGGTCGCCGAATACGTCCAGTCGCTGGAGGAGGCGCGGGACACCGCGGATCTGCCGGAGGCGTCCGGCGAGGCCATCGCCCGCGAGTTCGAGCGCTATCTGCGCCGCCGCGACCCGCAGTCCGGTCCGGGCGTCGCGACCGAGGGCGGGCTGGCCGACGGCCGCGACAGTTCCTACCTCCGCGACACCACCAGCGGGCGCACCCGTCCGCCCCGCCCGGTCTCCAAGGAGCCCCGCGAGCCGAAGTCCGGCGACGAGACGGCGACGGGACCGAAGGACACGGCCAAGGGCAACGGCACGTCGGAGAGCCCGGATTCCTCGGGCGGCACGGACCCGGCCGACTCCCCGGGGCCGGAGGACGGCCCGGAGGGCAGCGGAAGCTGAGCGCCGGGGACCCACTCCCCGCTACGCCAGGGGCGCCGGACGGCCTGCGGGCCGTTGCGGCGCCCCTGGCATTTCCCCTCCCGGTCCTCCCGGGCCTCCCGAGCCGTAAGTCCCGTGGCCCGTAAGGAGAAAGGGGCGCCTCCACCGGCCGGCGGAAGCGCCCCTGAGGGTCGGATATGACGGGTCGTTACAGGGCCACGCCGAGCAGCGCGTCGACCGCGCGGGAGACGAGACCGGGGGCTCCCTCGTCGGTGCCGCCCTCCGCCTGCTGCGCGGCGGCCCAGCGGTCCACGGCCGCGAGGGCGGCCGGGGAGTCCAGGTCGTCGGCGAGCGCCGTACGGATCTCCGCCAGGAGGGCGTCGGCGGACGGGCCGTCAGGACGGGAGACGGCGGCCCGCCAGCGCGCCAGCCGCTCCTCGGCCTCCGTCAGCACCGCGTCGGTCCACTCCCAGTCGGCCCGGTAGTGGTGCGCGAGCAGCGCCAGCCGGATCGCGACCGGGTCGGTGCCGTCGCGCCGCACCGTGGAGACGAAGACGAGGTTGCCCTTGGACTTGGACATCTTCTCGCCGTTCAGGGCCACCATCCCGGCGTGCACATACGCCTTGGCGAACGGGTGCTCACCGGTGAGCGCCTGGGCGTGCGAGGCGCCCATCTCGTGGTGCGGGAAGGCGAGGTCGGAGCCGCCGCCCTGGACGTCGAAGCCCATACCGAGGTGGTCCAGGGCGATGGCGACACACTCGATGTGCCAGCCGGGCCGGCCGCGGCCCAGCGAGGCGCCGTCCCAGCTCGGCTCGCCGTCGCGGGCCGCCATCCACAGCATCGGGTCGAGCGGGTTCTTCTTGCCCTCGCGCTCCGGGTCGCCGCCGCGCTCGGCGGACAGCAGCCGCATCGCCTCGGCGTCCAGCCCGGAGACCTCGCCGAAGTGCGGGTCGGAGGCGACCGAGAAGTAGATGTCACCGTCCAGCTCGTAGGCGGCGCCGGCGTCGCGCAACCGCTCCACCAGCGGGACGATGCGGGGTATCGACTCGACGGCGCCTATGTAGTGGCGGGGCGGCAGCATCCGCAGGGCCGTCATGTCCTCGCGGAAGAGGGCGGTCTCGCGCTCGGCGAGCGCCGTCCAGTCGTCGCCGGTGGCCACGGCCCGCGCCAGCAGCGGATCGTCGACATCGGTGACGTTCTGTACGTAGTGCACCTGACGCTTCGTGTCGAGCCACACGCGCTGAACCAGGTCGAACGCGTTGTAGGTCGCCGCGTGCCCCATGTGGGTGGCGTCGTAGGGCGTGATGCCGCAGACGTAGATACGGGCGACGGGACCGGGGTCGAGGGTTACCCGTCCGCCGGTCGCGGTGTCGTGGATCCTCAGGTCGCGGCCCTGGCCAGGCAGGGCGGGGACCTCAGAAGCGGGCCATGCATGCATGCCTTGAGCGTAACCGGACGGATGTTCCGCATACGAACCGGACCGGATGTCTGGCCGGAAAGGCGGTCTTGTGTTCGACGGTCGTACGTGCAAGCGCCCTGTCGCCACGCACACATTCCCGGCGGATCAGACGGGCGGCCAGGGGATCGCGGGCCATTCGCCGCTCGGCTCCGGGTGCCGGCCGCTGTGCAGCAGCCCCGCCACCCGCGTCCGCAGCGCCTCGGTCTCGGCGTCCGTGATCAGTTCGGCCAGTCGGGCGGCGAGCGGCCGGCCGGCCTCCAGCGCCCGCTCCAGGCCCCGCAGGACCTCCAGCGCCTCGTCGGTCAGCGGCTCCCCCGCCCACCCCCACAGCAGAGTGCGCAGCTTGTCCTCGGCGTTGAACGTCACGCCGTGATCGATGGCGAAGAACTCCCCGCCGGCGCCGGGCAGCAGATGACCGCCCTTGCGGTCCCCGTTGTTGATCACCGCGTCGAGCACCGCGAGCCGCCGCAGCCGCGGATGGTCGGCGTGCACCAGCAGCGCGGTGCGGCCCTCACCTATCTGGGCGAGCCCGACGGCCTTCCAGCCGGGCCCCGGCTCCTCGTCCTCCACCAGTGCCAGCAGTTCGGGCACCTCGTCGCTGCTCTCCGGCGGATCGATCCACTCCTGGACCATGCCGGTGCCGTACGGGCCGTCCCGCAGCACCGTCGGGGGGATCAGGTCCCAGCCGCAGGCCCGGGAGACCTCGTACGCGGCGACCTCACGCTGGGCGAGCGTGCCGTCGGGGAAGTCCCACAGCGGGCGCTCACCGGCGACCGGCTTGTAGACACAGGAGGCGCTGCGGCCGTCGTACGCGACCGTGCAGTAGAGCACCGCGTTGGAGGCTTCCTGGATGCGGCCGCGGACGGTCAGCTCCCCTTCGGCGAGCAGCGCGTCCGACGGGTTCCCGGCGGGCTCGGGCGCGGCCGCCGGCGGGTCCTGCGGCTTGGCGGGACCGGGCAGCGGCGCGGCGGGCTCTGCGGCGGACTCCATGGCGCTCAGGCGTCCCGCCGGTATCCGTTCTGGCGCGGGCATACGTGTCCCTCCGGGTCGAGCGGCAGGCTGCACAGCGGGCACGGCGGGCGGCCGGCGTTGACGACCTCCAGCGCCCGCTTGGCGAACGCCCTGGCCATGGTTCCGGTGAGGCGCACCCGCAGCATCGGGGGGCCGTTCTCGTCGTCCTGGAGCAGCCGCTCCTCCGCGTCGGCGAGGTCCTCGTCGCTGTCCGCCTCCAGCTCGACCAGGGCCTGGGCCTCGACGATCATCCGCTCGTCCTCGCCGTCCCACGCGAGCGCCATCGTGCCGACCCGGAATTCCTCCTCGACCGGCGATTCCAGCGGCGCGGTGTCGGACAGCTCGGCGGGCGAGACCGCGGGTACCGGGGCGTTGCCGCCGCTGCGCCGGACGACCTCGTCCAGCAATTCGTCGATCCGCTCGGCGAGGGCGGCGACCTGAGTCTTCTCCAGGGCGACGCTGGTGGTGCGGCCGGCCGCGGTGGCCTGGAGGTAGAAGCTACGGCGGCCAGGCAGCCCGACCGTACCGGCCACGAAGCGGTCCGGCGCGTCGTAGAAGAACACCTGACGGGACAACGTCCTGCTCCGATTGCTCGACTGCGGGGTCACTGCGGTCGCTGCACGTCCTGCGGTCACTGCGCGGATCGCAGGTGCGTGGCGGGCAGCGCCGTCGCACCACCCTACTGCGCCGACTGATCACGCTGCTCCCGCACCACCGCCGACTGCCGCGTCCCGCTCGGCCGCCGGGGCACCGCCTTCCTCCCGGGGCGCGAGCGATCCGAAATCACCGGTGTCCCCGAGCCGGACGAGGTAGGGGCGCAGCCGGGTGTAGCGGATCGCGGTGACCGAACAGGGCTCGACGGAAATCCGCTGAAAGAGGTCGAGGTGCATGCCCAGGGCGTCGGCGACCAGGGACTTGATGATGTCGCCGTGCGAGCACATGGCGTAGGTCGCCTCGGGGCCGTGCGCCTCCTCGATCCGGGCGTTCCAGTCCCGTACCGCGTCCACCGCGCGGGCCTGCATCGCGCGCATCGACTCTCCGCCGGGGAAGGCGGCCGCGGAGGGGTGCTGCTGGACGATCTCCATCAGCGGCTCGTCGCTCAGTTCGGCGAGTTTGCGGCCCGACCACTCGCCGTAGTCGCATTCGCTGATCCGGTCGTCGAGGTGCAGCGTGAGCCACGGCCGGGCGTCCAGCAGGGGCGCCAGGGTCTCCCGGCAGCGCTGGAGCGGGCTGGAGACGACGGCGGTCAGCGGCACCTGCGCCAGCCGCGCGGGCAGCTCGGCGGACTGGGCCGCGCCGCGCTCGTCGAGCGCGACTCCGGGCGCCCGCCCGGCGAGCACCCCGGCGGTATTGGCGGTGGAGCGGCCGTGCCGCACCAGGATCAGCGTGGGCATGACCGCCACCCTACGTTCCCCGTACGCCTTCCCGGCAGGTGGCCGGGCGTCTTCCCGGCGAGTGGCCGGGCGTCTTCCCGGCGAGTGGCCGGGCGTCTTCCTGGCAGGCGGCCGGGCAACGCGCGAGAATGCCGGTGTGATCGTCGACAGCGCCATCTACCGGGAGGGCCGTCGCACCGAGTGCACGACCGACTTCTCGCACGCCCTGGAAGAGGCCCGGGCCGAGGGGCACTCCTTCCTGTGGCTGGGGATGTACGAGCCGACGGAGGAGGAGTTCGCGCGCGTCCGGTCGGAATTCGCGCTGCACCCGCTGGCCGTCGAGGACGCGCTCAAGGCGCATCAGCGCCCCAAGCTGGAGGTCTACGACGACTCACTGTTCATGGTGCTGAAACCGGTCACCTACGACGACCAGGCGGACACGGTGACCGCGTCCGAGCTGATGGTGTTCGTGGGCGACGCGTTCGTCGTCACCGTCCGGCACGGTGAGGCCAGTCCGCTGGCGGCGGTGCGGCACCGGCTGGAGGAGCATCCGGAGATCCTGCGGCACGGCCCGGGGGCGGTGCTGTACGCGGTCAGTGACGCGGTGGTGGACCACTACATCGAGGTGGCCGCCGAACTCCAGCTGGATCTGGAGGAGTTGGAGGCGGAGGTGTTCGCTCCGGTGCGCGGCCGGGACACCCGGAACACCGCCGCCGAAATCTATGCGTTCAAGCGCGAGGTGCTCGAATTCCGCCGGGCGACCGGCCCGTTGGCGGAGCCGATGGCCCGGCTCCAGAACCCCGGGGTGCCATTCGTGCACGCGCACGCCCGGCCGTTCTTCCGCGATGTCGACGACCATCTCACCCGCGCCAACGAGTCGGTGGAGGGCCTGGACCGGCTGTTGTCGGACATTCTCTCCGCCCACCTCGCACAGATGGGCGTACGGCAGAACGACGACATGCGCAAGATCTCGGCCTGGGCGGCGCTGGCGGCCGTCCCCACCCTGATCGCGGGCGTCTACGGCATGAACTTCGACACCATGCCGGAGCTGAAGTGGGATCTGGGGTACCCGGTGATCCTGGGAGTGATGATCATCATCGAGGTGTCGCTGTACCGGCTGTTCAAGCGCCGCGGCTGGCTCTGACGCCGGGTTCCGCGGGCCGTGGGGCCGGTCCGTTCAGGCGAATTCCGGTGCGGAGGTGGCCGGTCCGCCCAGCGCGTTCCGCCGCTCGGGCATCCGGAGGCTGACCATCCGTCGCCAGCCGGCCAGCCGCTCATAGCCGTACACCGCGCGGATCCCGGCGGCGAGCGCGGCGGACTTCGCCGTCGGCCACTCCAGGATGCGGCCCATATGGGCCATCACCGCCAGACTGACCTCCCGGTAGACGACGATCTCGGCATGCGCGCACTCCCGCAGGGTCCGCTGGATGAAACGGCCGTGCCCGGCGCGGGCCAGCCGCAGCAGCTCCTCATGGCAGTACGCGAGGTGGTTGTCCTCGTCGTGGGAGATCATCCGGACCGCTTTGCCCAGCTCGGGGTGGTCGCCGAAGTGCTTGGTGAGCAGCACCATCTGGTCGGCGGCGCGCTGTTCGGTGACCCGGCTGTGGGAGAGGTAGACGACGATGTCGCGCTCGGTGAGCGGCTGGTCGCGGCGCAGCTTGTCGTGCGTCAGGCCGATGCCCCGCCGCTCCAGCAGCGCGGTGTAGTCGGTCTCCACGGGGACGTCGGTCGGCGTCAGTCCGCGCCTGCGCATCAGGGCCTGGAAGATCCGGCCGTGCTTGTCCTCGTCGGCACCGTGCCGGGTGACCTTGGGCGCCAGCTCCCGCATGGACGCGGGGAGCAGCGCGGCGATCCGGCCGTTCTCCCAGCCGCCCTGCGCCTCGCCGCTGGCCGCGATGGAACAGAACAAGCGGAAGGAGTCGTCGTTGTCGACGATCTCCTGGAACAGGCTTCGCGCCGAGAGCATCTTTGCCACCTCCGAACGGACACACCCGTAAAGGAAGAGTCAATTGGGGTGCTCCCCGGGCGGCAACCGGAGCGGCGGCCCGTTCGGCCGTTCGGGCGAGAGGTGTCCCCGTCGTGGGCGTAACCAGCGTGCCCGTGGCCGCGTTGTGCTGCTGACGGCCGTGGTGGGGAAGACCCCCGAGCCCCCACCACGGCCGCGGGGCCTCGCCGGCCCGGCGCTCCGGGCGCCGGGCCGGGTGCGGGGCCAAGGGGCCCGGCGCCGCGGTGGGGTTACGCCAGCCCGGCGCGCTCCAGGGCCTCGGTACCGGCCCGCAGCGACGCCAGCCGGTCCTCCAGGGAGAAGCCCGCCGGGGCGAGCGTCAGAGTGGTCACGCCGGCCGCCGCGTAGGCCTGCATCCGGTCGGCGATCCGCTCGACGGAGCCGAGCAGCGTGGTCTGGTCGATCAGCCGCTCCGGGATCGCGGCGGCGGCGCCTTCCTTGTCGCCGGACAGGTACTTCTCCTGGATCTCGGTGGCTTCCTTCCCGTACCCCATGCGCTGAGCGAGCTGGTTGTAGAAGTTCTGCTTGGGGCTGCCCATACCGCCGACGTAGAGCGCGGTGTACGGGCGGAACATGTCGGCCAGCGCGCTGACGTCCTTGTCCGCGCCGACGGCCAGCGGCAGCGTCGGGCAGACGTCGAAGCCGTCCAGCGTCTTGCCCGCCTTCTCGCGGCCGGCCCGGAGGTGCGCGATCGCGGTCTCCTCCAGGTGGTCGGCCGAGGGGAAGATCAGCAGCGCGCCGTCGGCGATCTCACCGGTCTGCTGGAGGTTCTTGGGGCCGATCGCGGCGATGTAGAGCGGGATGTACTCGCGCTGCGGGTGCACCGTGAGCTTCAGCGGCTTGCCCGGACCGCCCGGCAGCGGCAGCGTCCAGTGCTCGCCCTCGTAGGACAGCCGCTCGCGCGACATCGCCTTACGGACGATGTCCACGTACTCGCGGGTGCGGGCCAGCGGCTTGTCGAACTTGACGCCGTACCAGCCCTCGGAGACCTGCGGCCCCGAGACGCCGAGGCCCAGGCGGAACCGGCCCCCGGAGAGGGAGTCCAGGGTCGCGGCCGTCATCGCGGTCATCGCGGGCGTACGCGCCGGGATCTGGAAGATCGCCGAACCGATGTCGATCCGCTCGGTCTGCGCCGCGACCCAGGAGAGCACGGTGGCGGCGTCGGAGCCATAGGCCTCCGCCGCCCAGCAGACGGAGTAGCCGAGGCGATCGGCCTCCTGCGCCACCGCGAGATTGTCGGAGTCCATCCCGGCGCCCCAGTAGCCGAGGTTGATGCCAAGCCTCATGCCGCTCCCCTTACCCATCAGTAACGTCGCTGTTGCGGGGACTGTAGCCGCCGGCCGCGCCGGCTGTCATCGGCGGGTTGTCCACAGGTCCCCTGATGCCGGCTTCCGCCCAGTAATCTCAAGGCCCATGGAGCAAAGGCACCTCGGCCGTACGGGCCTGCGCGTGACCCGGCTCGGGCTCGGCACCCTGAACTGGGCGCGTGACACGGACGAGCAGGAAGCCGCCGACCAGCTCAAGGCGTTCTGGGAGGCCGGCGGAAGCCTCGTGGACACCGCCGACATCTACGCCGACGGCGGCGCCGAATACCTCCTCGGCCGGCTGACGGAAGAGCTCGTTCCGCGCGAGGACCTGGTGATCGCCACCAAGGCGGGCAGCGTCCTGGAGGCGGACCGCCGGGTCGACGGCTCCCGGCGCCATCTCCTCGCCGCCCTGGACGCCTCCCTGGAGCGGCTGGGCACCGACTACGTCGACCTGTGGCAGTTGCACGCCTTCGATCCGCACACCCCGCTGGAGGAGACACTCCAGGCCCTCGACCTCGCCGTCACCAGCGGCCGGGCGCGCTATGTGGGGCTGGCGAACTTCTCCGGCTGGCAACTCGCCCGGGCCGGCACCTGGCAGCTCGCGGCGCCCGGTGTACGCAACCGTCTCGCGAGCGCACAGATGGAGTACTCCCTCCTTCAGCGCGGCATCGAGCGGGAGGTGCTGCCCGCGGCCCTCGACCTCGGTATCGGCCTGCTGCCGTCGTCGCCGCTCGGCCGGGGGGTGCTGACGGGCAAGTACCGCCATGGGACACCGGCGGACTCCCGTGGTGCCTCGGAGCATCTGGCGGCGTTCGTCGCGCCCTATCTCGACGAGACGGCGAGCCGGGTCGTCGAAGCGGTCACCACCGCCGCCGACGGACTGGCCGTCACCCCGCTCCAGGTCGCGCTCTCCTGGGTCCGCGACCGCCCCGGCGTGACCGCGCCGATCCTGGGCGCCCGCACAGCGCAGCAGCTCAGAGCCGCATTGTCAGTGGAGACCCTTAGTCTTCCTGACGAGATCCGCCAGGCGCTGGACGATGTTTCGGCGCCGGTGCACCACTACCCCGATCACGACTGGAGCACGCTGTGAGCACCGACCGCCTCGCCGGCGAAACCCCGCCCGGGCAGGAGGCCGCACCCGGCACCGCGGAGGCCCGGACGCCCGATGAGGCGGCGGGGCCGGGAGACGCGGCGGCGCCGGAGGGTGCGGCGGCGCCCGGCGAGGAGGCGACGGGACGCGAGGAGGGCACCGAGGCGGCCGGGGCGGAGGCTTCCGGGGCGGAGGCTGGTGTTGCGGCGGCCGGCGCGGAGACCGGCGTGCCGTCTGCTGCGGCAGAGTCCGCCGCTCCGGCCTCCGGTGCGGAGACCGGAGCGCCCGCATCCGGGGTCGAGACCGCGGACCCCGGTGCGGCAAACGGAAGCCCTGCCTCCAGCCCGGAAACCGGCACGCCGTCTGCCGGCGCGGAGTCCGCAGCCCCGGTATCCGGAGCCGAGGCTGCGGCCCCCGGTGCGGCAAAGGGGACTCCGTCTTCCGGCTCGGCCAAGGCGACCGCCGACGCACTGGCGGCGGCCGTGCGGGCCGTGGAGAGCGGCGAGCGCTCGGCCGCTTCGTTCTTCAATGACGCCCCCCGCCCCGCCAGGCCGGCCGCACCCGCCGCCCAGCCGGCCAAGGCCGCGCCGCAGGGCGGGCAGCAGGGCGGACCCACGGGCCCGGGGCCGGAGGTGACCCGGCAGCGCACCGCGCAGGAGACCGGCGGACCGGCCCGTCCGGACGGGCCGGAAGGCGGTGCCACGGGCCCGGCCGCCGCAGCCGCACCGGCAGCCACCGGCCCCGCCCCCACTCCCCGACCCGCGGTGCGGGCCCTCCCCGGGGTCGAGGGCGTACGGCAGGTGCTCGCGGCGGGCGGTGCCCCCGAGACGCTGGCCGAGCAGACCGCGGAGGTCCTGGGTGAGCGGGCCGCCGAGGCGCTGAGCGAGGACCCCTGGCTGCTGCTCCAGGTGCCCGGGGTCCGCCCCGAGCAGGCCGACGGTTTCGCGCGGGCGCTGCTCGGCCCCGCCTGTGGGCCGGGCGACGAACGGCGCGCACAGGCGCTGGTCGGCTGGCTGCTGGAACAGGCCGCGCTCGCGGGCCACTCCGCCCTGGAGGCCGCCGCCCTGCGCGCGGCCCTCGCCCAGCGCTCGGTGCCCGACCCTGATGACGCCCTTCAGGCGGCCATCGCGGACGGAGCGGTGCTGGTCTTCCAGGACGCGATCGGCGAGCCGGGCGGCCGGGCACGTCCGGCCACAGGTGACGAGGAGGAGGAACAGCCGGTCCGGATCCTGCTCGGCCTGGACCGGTTCGCGATGGCCGAGGAGAGCGTCGCCGACGGTCTGGCACGGCTGCTCAACACCTTTGAAGCGGTGGCGGAGCCGACCCGGGACACGGCGCCGGAGGAGGCCGACGGTGCCACGGCCGACGGGCCCACGGCGGACGAGACCACGGCCGACGGAGACGCGCAGGTCACCGACGGGGACACACTCGGAGAGAGCGCCCCCACCACGGCCCCCGCCACCGATACCCCCACCGACCACGACACGGCCCCCCACCCCGCCCGGCCCTCCGCCGCCGCCTGGGAGGCGGTGGCGGCTGCCGCGCCCTCGCCGTCGGCCGCCGAGCTCATCCGTGCCGCCGCGCACAGCGGCCTGGTGGCCCACACGGGTGCGGAGGCGGCCCGTGCCGAGCCGGCCGCACTGATCGCCGCGGCCCGCTCGCTGGGTCTGCGGGCCTTCGGCGCCACCCACACCGAGAACGGCCGCCGCCGCCTGGCCGCGCACCTCACCGGGAGCGCGCCCGACGCCACGGCCACCGGCTCCCCGGACCCCGCCACGGCAGCGGTGACCGTCTCCGGCCTGCTGTCCGGCCGAGAGGGGCCGGGACGGGACGCGGACGGCGCCCTCGCGCTCGATCTGCTGGTCGTGCTGGACGCCCCGCAGCTGGATCTGGAGACCGCCGCACTGCTCGTCGAGTCGCTGACCGACGGGACCCGGCTGGTGCTCAGCGGCGATCCGGGCGTGCTGTGGTCCGCCGGTCCCGGCCGGCTGTTCGCCGATCTGCTCGCGGCCCGTTTCTGTCCGCAGGTCGCCTCCCGTACCCCGGACTTCGGCCCGATCGGCGAGCTGGTGTCGGGCATCGGCATCGGCGAGCTGAGCCAGGTCGAGGCGCCCGGCAAGGAGGTGGTGATCGTCCCGGTGCGGGATGCCGGCGAGGCGGTGCACCGCACGGTCCAGCTGGTCGCCGACTCCGTGCCCCGGGCCTTCGGTGTCCCCGCGGACCACACCCAGGTCATCACGGTCGGCCACGGCGGCGCGGCCGGCACCCGCGCGCTCAACGCCGCCCTCAAGGAGCGGCTCAACCCCGGCCCCGGCCGGTTCGGCGGCTTCGACCCCGGCGACCGCGTGGCCTACGCCCCGGCTCCCGGCCGTACGGTGCCCGGCACGGTCACCGGTGCGGACGCGGCCGGGCTGCATCTCGACTGCGACGGCTCCGCGGTCGTGGTGGCGCGCGAGCAGGTCGGCACGGGGGCCGTACGGCACGGCTGGGCACTCACCGCCCATCAGGCGGCCGGCGCGCGCTGGCCCGCCGCGGTGGTCGTACTTCCCGGGGACGCGACCGGGGGGCTGACCCGCTCCTGGGTCTACACCGCCTTCAGCCGCGGTGAGCGGCATCTGTCGGTCGTCCAGGGCGCGGACCAGGCGCTGGCCCGCGCGGTCGCCGAGGTGCCCGTGAAGGAGCGCACGACCCGGCTGCGCAGCCTGCTCCAGCAGAGCGCGCAGAGCGGCGAGGAGCCGACGGCAGCCGACTGAGCCCGGGGGCTTCGGAGCCCTTCACTCAGCCCCTGTACGCCGCTGCCCCGGCCCGTCGCAGAACAAGCGGACGGGCCGGGGCAGCGGCGTCTACGGACCAGCGGGCGGCGCCGGTGCGGCACAAGGCCGCCCGGCGCCTCCCTCACCGTTCGCTGTCGAGCGGCTCCACCAGGTCGTCATCGCCCAGTTCCTCGTCGAAGACGGCGCTGACGTCGAAGCGGCACACCACCCGCTGGGGATCCGCCTGGTCGAACGGGGCGGACAGCCACTCCCCCGGCTCGGCCGGGTCGTCGGCGGCCGCCACCCACAGGGTGGAGTCGCCCTCCTCCAGGCCGAACTCCTTGTGCCGGGAGGCGATCTCATCCGGTTCGAACTCCCCGAAGAGCACACCGAGCGCCGCATGCACGCTGGTGCCGACGACCGCGGCGGCATCGGCGGCGCTGCCGGCCGCCTCGTCGGCGGCGTCCGGATCAAGATCGGCGATGCGCTGTGCCTGATGCAGCAGTCGCTGCGGGGCGGCGACGGTGTAGTCCCGGCGGATCAGCACGCTCAGCGCGCTCGGCTCTTCCGGGCCCGCGTATGCGGGCAGCGCCTCGTTTCCGGGGATCTCGAAGGGGGTGACCTCGTCGTAGGTGTCGTAGAGCAGCTCGTCATAGACCTCAGCAGCCGCGGCGAGCTCGTCGAACGCGGCATACACGGCCGGATCGTCCTGCCCCGAGCGGCGTTCGACCGCGTCGAGGTGACGGTCCAGTGCGGCTTTGACCGCCTCGGCGGCGGCACGTACCTCGGCGGCGGAAGGCTGCGCAGCATCAGACATAGTGCAGACGCTATCCGTACCGGGGCCGGTCCCGCACAATAGATGCGATGCCGGAATACGAATTCTGCGATGTGTATGTGCCCCGGGGAGTCTCCCGGAAGGCCACCACACGCCTGCTGACGGACCATGCCGAGTACGGACACTGGGAGTTGGACCGACTGCGTCTGAACCCCGACGGGAGCCGTAAGGTACGGCTGCGCCGCCGGATCATCCGCCAGCTCCGCGCGACGTGGTGAGCGCCACCGGGGGCTGAGCACAGCAGAGCGGGCCCCGTCGAGACGGGGCCCGCTCAGTGAGCTGCCGGTGGGCTAGCTGCTGCTGGTCACCGGCGGGCGGCGCGCGTCTTGCGGTAGAGCAGGACGCCACCGAGCAGCATTCCGGCGCTGGCCGGAACCGCGTAGCCGATCGACCCCGCACCGGTCTGGGCGAGGTGCCCGACGGGCTTGGCGGGCGTCGCCTGCTGGCTGTGCCCCCCGGTCTGCGGCTTCGTCCCCGGCTTGTGCGGGGTCTGCTGGCTCGGGTTACCCGGCTGGTGGGGCTTGCCCGGGTGGTGCGGCGTGCTCGGGTGGTGCGGCTTACCCGGCTCGTGCGGCTTACCCGGCTCATGCGGCTTGCCCGGGTGATGGGGCTTGCCGGGGTGGTGCGGGTTACCGGGGTGGTGCGGCCTGTCCGGGGTCGTCGAGGACCCATTGGCGCAGTGGTTGCCGAAGGCGGGGTTCAGCAGCCCGCCTCCCGAGACATGGTTGCCACAGGCGTTGACCGGTACGTCGACCGGAGCCTGGACATTGTTGCCCGACACGACCCCCGGCGAGTTCGCGGTGGTACCGGCGGCGCCGGCCCCCGTGTGCCCGCCCTGGTGGTGGTTCCCACCGTGGTGCCTGCCACCGCCGTCGTTGGCGCAGCGGTTGCCGAACGCGGGGTTCAGCAGCCCGACCACATTGACGGTGTTACCGCAGGCGTTCACCGGCACATGGACCGGTACCTGAACGTTGTTGCCGGATCCCACGCCCGGCGAATTCGCCGCCCCTCCGGCGGCTCCCGCGTCGGCCTGTGCGTAGCCGGCGGCCATGGCGAGTACGCCACTGGCGGCGGCCGCGGTGATCAGGCCCTTTCGTGCGACCTGTCTCATAGGTTGTTCCCCTGCCTAGTGCCTTACAGGAATACGGACGAGTGGCGGTCTTCGGAAAAGACCGCCCCGCCCGCCGAAATACTCAGCGGCTCCGGATTGCGCGGCACGCCTCCGAAGACCCGAGTCAGCCCCTTACGGGTGTAAATACAACGCCAAAGGACGTCAGAAGGTCACTTGTTGACGCAGCCGGCGCCAAAGTCGGAGTTCAACAGCCCGACCACGGAGATCGTGTTGTCGCAGACGTTCACCGGGACCTGGACCGGCACCTGAATGGTGTTGCCGGACACCACACCCGGAGAGTTCAGGGCCGCACCCTGGGCACCCGAGTCGGCAACGGCCAGGCCGGCACCGGCGATTACGACACCACCGGCGACTGCCGCAGCTGCGACGACCTTCTTGATCATTAGTCCTCCTTGTAGGCAATACGATCCCAGCCGCGGACCGCACTGACTGCAACGAGGAAAAGCCGTTGAAGCTACGAACACATCGGTGCGTTCACTCTTTCCAGCGACGCCGGCGCGAAAGGCAGGAAAATCGCGCCGAATTCAGCTCTGTTCGATGAACCGGTCGAGCACCCGCACTCCGAACTTCAGCCCGTCCACCGGCACTCGCTCGTCCACACCGTGGAACATCCCCGCGAAGTCCAGTTCCGGCGGCAGCTTCAGCGGGGCGAAGCCGAACCCGCGGATCCCGAGATCGTCGAAGGACTTGGCGTCCGTCCCCGCGGAGAGCATGTACGGCACCGCACGCGCGATCGGGTCCTCGGCCTGGAGCGCCGACTGCATCGCCTGTACCAGCGCACCGTCGAAGGTGGTCTCCAGCGCCTTGTCCGCGTGCACGTCCTCGCGCCTGACGCGCGGGCCCAGGAGCCGGTCCACGTCGGCCAGGAACTCCTCCTCGTAGCCCGGCAGGAACCGGCCGTCGACATGCGCGGTGGCCTGTCCCGGGATGACATTGACCTTGTAACCGGCGCCCAGCTGCGTGGGGTTGGCGGTGTTCTTGAGCGAGGCGCCGATCAGCTTGGCGATGCCGCCGAGCTTCGCCAGCGTGGCGTCCATGTCTTCCGGGTCGAGCTCGGTGCCCAGCGCGTCGCCGAGCTGATCGAGGAAGGACCGCAGGGTCTTCGTCACCCGCACCGGGAACTCGTGCCGGCCCAACCGTCCTACGGCTTCGGACAGTTCGGTGATGGCATTGTCCTTGTGGATCATCGAACCGTGTCCGGCGCTGCCGTCCACGGTCAGCTTCATCCAGTGCATGCCCTTCTGGGCCGTCTCGATGAGGTACAGCCGCACCTGCTCGTTGACGGTGAAGGAGAAGCCGCCGACCTCGCTGATCGCCTCCGTGACGCCCTCGAAGAGGTGCGGATGGTGGTCGACGAGGTAGCGCGCGCCGTAGGTGCCGCCCGCTTCCTCGTCCGCGAGGAAGGCCAGCACGATGTCGCGCGGCGGCTTGCGGCCGGTGCGCAGCCGGTCCCGGACGACGGCCAGCGTCATCGCGTCCATGTCCTTCATGTCGACCGCGCCACGGCCCCAGACGCATCCGTCGGCGATCTCGCCGGAGAAGGGGTGGTGGGTCCAGTCGTCGGCGTTGGCCGGGACGACGTCGGTGTGGCCGTGGATCAGCAGTGCGGGCCGCGAGCGGTCCTCGCCCTCGATCCGGGCGACGGTCGAGGCGCGGCCCTTGTGGGACTCGAAGATCTGTGGCTCCAGGCCGACCTCGGCGAGCTTCTCCGCGACGTACTCGGCGGCGGCCCGCTCGCCCGGCCCCGAGTGGTCGCCGTAGTTGCTGGTGTCGATCCTGATCAGATCCCGGCACAGGTCGACGACCTCGTCCTCACCGGTGACCCCACGGGCCGGCTGCGACGCACTCATGCCGAAACCTCGCTTCGCCCGGCCCCGCACTCGCGCGGCGCGCACCTCTCCATGGATCGCTCGCGCAGCTCGCTGAGCTCCCTCACAGTGCCTCCTCTGGCTTCACGGCCGCATCGCGCGCCCTGAGGAGCGCGGCCCGCGGCGGGTCCACTGCCATCCTCCACCCGTCGCCCGCTGGGCCCAAGGCCGCAATACTCCCGACATGCCCTGGTCACAGGCCCACATCCGGCCACCTGTGCGGGTGATCGACCACCCTCGAAGGTTTGCTATTGTTTTCCACGTCGGAACGGCCCAGGGCCGCAACGGCAGACACCTTGTCCGGGTGGCGGAATGGCAGACGCGCTAGCTTGAGGTGCTAGTGCCCTTTATCGGGCGTGGGGGTTCAAGTCCCCCCTCGGACACTCGCAGGATCAATGCCCGCACCGGCTTCGGCCGGGGCGGGCATTGATCGTTTCCACCTCCTGGGCGCGCGTGCGCCGCTCACACCGGGTCGGTGGCCGGTCGCCGCCCGTACCGACTTGAGACACCGGCCGGGCCGGTGTTCTCTTGCCGGGTGAGACGCAGATCCCCGGTTCCTCCGGCCCCTCTCCCCCAGCGTGACGGGATCGACCCCGTACGGGTGCGGCTGCCCGCCGACCCGGACGGGGTGTGGGGCACCGTCCGGGACCATCTCGTCGACCGGTTCCAGGGGGCGATCGGGGCCGGGCGGGTGGACGCCATGCTGGGTACGGGGCGGTTCGTCGGGGTGGACGGGGTGCTGAGCGGGGGCGAGGCGTATACGGCCGGACGGTATGTGTGGTTCCACCGGGACTTCGCGCCGGAGGTGCCGGTGCCGTTCGAGGTGGGGATCGTCCACCGGGACGAGCGGATCGTGATCGCCGACAAACCGCACTTTCTGGCCACCACGCCGCGCGGGCGGCACATCACCGAGACCGCGCTGGCGCGGCTGCGGCGGGATCTCGGGCTGCCCGCGCTTCAGCCCGCGCACCGGCTGGACCGGCTGACGGCGGGGCTGGCGCTGTTCGTCGTGCGGCCCGAGGACCGGGGCGCGTACCAGAACCTGTTCGGCGAGCGGCGGGTGCGCAAGGAGTACGAGGCGGTGGCGCCGTACGACGGGGCGGTGGCTCTGCCTGTGACCGTGCGCAGCCGGATCGTGAAGGAACGCGGGGTGATGGCCGCGCGCGAGGAGGCCGGTGCGCCGAACGCGGAGAGCCGGATCGAGCTGGTGGAGCGGCGGGACGGGCTCGGGCGGTACCGGCTGCTGCCCGCGACCGGCCGTACCCATCAGCTGCGGGTCCACATGAACGGCCTCGGGCTGCCGATCCGCCATGACCCGGTCTATCCGGTCGTCACGGACCCGGCCCCGGACGACTTCGGCGCGCCGCTCCAACTGCTCGCCAAGGTCCTGGAGTTCACCGATCCGGTGGACGGCCGGGTACGGCGGTACGAGAGCCGGCTGCGGCTGGCGGAGTGGGCGGACGGCCCGATCGCCTGATCCCGGGACCTGGGTGCGGGGCGCCGCTTATGCTGACCGCTCTGACGGGGTTCACGGACGGCGGCGGGGGCGGCGGTGCGCGTACGGATCGAGGCCGGGCGGGGCTCGGAGGCCGGGGGCGGCGGTAGTCGCGTGGCGCCGGTGGGCCGGGCCGGGCGGCGGGAGTAGTGCGGTGGCGGGGGCGCTGTCCGATCCGTCCCGCTCATGCGCCGTCCTGATCGGCACCCATGCCTATACGGAGCTGGACGATATTCCGGCGGTGGCGCGCAACGTCAGCCGGCTGCGGGAACTGTGCCGTGATCCGGCGGTCTGGGGGCTGGCCGACGAGCGGTGCCGGGTGCTGCGGCAGGCGTCGCGGAAGGCGATCCTGAGGACGGTGGAGAACGCCACCGCCGAGGCGACCGACACCGTGGTGGTGTATTACGCGGGGCACGGTCTGGTCGATCCGCGTTCGGGCGAGCTCCATCTCGCGCTGCCCCGGTCGCAGCCGGGCCCGTCGTACACGGCGCTGCGTTACGAGGATCTGCGGTCGGTCCTGCTCCACCCGTCGGGCGGACGGCCCACCGCCCCGCGGAAAGTGGTGATCCTGGACTGCTGCTGGAGCGGGCTGGCGCTGGACGGCCTGATGCAGGCCCCGGATGTCGCGCCCGCGGTGGCCGTCGAGGGGGCGTGTGTGCTCACCGCCACCGCCGCGACACGGCAGGCGCTGGCCCCGCCGGGAGAGACGTACACCGCGTTCACCGGGGAGCTGATCCGGCTCGTGGCGGGCGGGGTGCCGGGGCGGCCCGCCCTGCTGAGCATGGCGACGCTGTTCACGGAGCTGACGGCGGCGCTCACCGCGAAGTCCCGGCCGCTGCCCCAGCAGAGCACCCGCCAGACCGCCGGGGAGATCTGCCTGTTCCGCAACCGCGCCGGGGAGACGGTCGCACGGCCCGCGGCCGAGGAGGCGCCGCCGCGGGTTCCGGCGGGTGCGACGGCCGGGGGGACCGCTCCGTCGGGCGGTCGTGCGGTGTCCCCGGCGCGGGTGCGGGTGCCGTTCGACGGGCCGGAGCCCGACCTGCCACAGCTGGTCCCGGTGGCGCTCACGGAGACGCGGACGGTGTGGCTGGGCCGGTACCCGGTGACCCATGCGCAGTTCGGCGCCTTCCTCCGCGATCCGGCGAACGCGCGCTGGCACCCGGCGGCCGCGCGGGCGGCGGGCACGGACGTGGACGACAACTACCTGGCGGGCTGGAGCGGTGCGGACTTTCCGGCCGGGCGCGCGGATCACCCGGTGGTCGCGGTGAGCGCCCCCGCGGCCCGTGCGTATCTGGCCTGGGCGGGCCGCCTGCTGGGCGTACCGCTGCGGCTGCCGACCGCGGCGGAGTGGGAGCGGGCGGCGCGGGCCGGACGGAGCGGCGAGTGGTGGCGTGCGGAGATCGCGGCGGGCCGGGTGAACTTCCTGCGCAGCCATGGCGCGTTGACCCCGGTCGGGGAATTCCCACCGAACCCGTACAACATCGGCGATCTGCTCGGTAACGTCTGGGACATCTGCGTGGACGACACGGGGGCGCCGGTGTTGCGCGGCGGGGCCTATGACACCCCCGCGGCTCGGCTGCGGGAGCACATGTCGCCACGGTCACCGGCCGAGTGCCGCGGGAACGTCGGATTCCGGTGTGCCGGCGACATGTGACGACGAGAGGAGATCCATGCGGGGGGACGCCGTCGACGAGGTGCTGAGCCGGTTGCCGCACACCTGGACAGCCGACGAGGCCGAGCGGATCGTGCAGCGCTTCCGGGACAGCCGGCCGGCCGTGCCGAAGCGCCTGGTGAGCAGGTTGTGGCAGTACTGGCTCCAGCAGTGCCCGGACCAGCCGCTGTTCGGTGACACCGAGGACGATCTCGCGCTGGTGCTGCACGCCAGGGCGCTGGGGCTGCGGGTGCCCGCCGGTGATCCCGGGACCGGCGACGGGCCGGTCGCCCGGTGGGCCCGGCGGGCCCGGGAGGCCGCGGAGTGCGGCCCGCTGTTTCCCGCGCCGCTCGCCTGGGGCCCGAAGGCCGCGCTCGCACCGCAGGTGCGGGCCGCGCTCCCGTCGTCGCTGGTGCGGGCGTGGGTGGCGGGGGACGAACAGGGCCCGGTGGAAGTGCTGGTGGCCGGTGCGGGCCTTCCCGAGATCCGCCAGCAGGTGGTGCAGTCGGCGCTGACCACCTGTCTGCGGGTCAACGGTCTGGGCGACCCGGAGAGCGGCGACTTCGTCGGCGACCACATCGGCGTCGGGCTGATCCGTGTCACCGCCGGACTGTCCGGCGCCCAGGCCTCGCTGGACATCCCGTCGGTGTTCCACGCCCGGTCGGTGACGGTGGCGGATGCGGTGTCGTCGACGGCCCGGGGTGCGCTGCGCGACTTCGTCAGCCTGCTCCGGTCGCTGGCCCACGAGACCGGCCTGGTGGAGGTCGCGGACATCGCGTACGCGGACCTGGTGACGTACACCCAGGGGATGCGGGCGCTGGCGGACCGGGCGGCGGGTGAGAGGGAACGGGCCTTCCTGCGTGCGCCCCGCGCCGCGGAGGACGACGGTCTGGTGTCCCTTCAGCCGTATCTCCGTACGGTCAGGGGGCAAGGGGCGTCCGTGGGGCTGGAATTCAGCCCGGATCTGTTCACCACGGACGCCTATATGAGCGTCGAGCAGGCCCATCAGCGGGTGCTGTCGCAGCGGCTGACGATGGACGCCCGGCTGCGCCTGGACCAGCTGGAGACGGAGATCGAGCAGCTGACGGCCGATAAGCGGGCCTATGAGCAGGCGAGCGAGGAGGAGCGGCGGACGCTGTGGCCGGCGACGGTGCTGCTGGTGGTGCGGTTCGACGAGGCGACCGGGCGGACCATCCGGCTCACCGAGCCCGAGGAGGTGCCCACCGAGAAGTACTACGAGGTCAATGTTCCGCATCTGATCAAGATCCGGAAGGCCTGGGCCCGGCGTATGCGGGAGCTGGTCGAGCAGCTGGAGACGGCGGTGCACCGGCCGCACGCCCCCGCCCGGCAGGTGGCCGCGGGGCGGTTCCTCGATGCCGCCTTACGGGGCGTCGTCCCGGACGAGAGTCCCGCCACCGAACGGGCCTTTCGCGCCTGGTGCACGGAGGCCGCGCCGATGCTGTGGTTCGAGTGGCGGTGTGCGCTGCGCCGGGACGGCATCGCACCGGAGGATGTGTTCACCCCGCACACCGTGCTGATCAGCCGCTATCTGCCGCCGACCGCCGAGGACGCGGCGGTGCTCTTCAGCCACCCGTACACGCTGGTGGACACCGCCCGGTCCGCGGTCCTCGCCGATGCCGGGCGCGCCGTGCTGGTGGTGCGGGACGCCACGGACCACGCCGAGCCGGCCCCGGCCGACGCCAACGGCCCGTCCGCGCAGGAGCTCTGGGACGAGCTGGCCGCACTGGCCGAACAGCCGCAGGTCGAGGAGGAGTTCAGCCGCCGGTTCCTCGAAGCGCTGCGGGCGCGGCCGGACGGTATCGCCCGGCGGATGATCGAGGCGCTCCAGCCGTCCGGGCCGAGCGCCGCCGAGGAGGACCGGATCGAGGCGGCGCTGCGGACCGCGGAACGGCACACCTCGCTCGGTGAGGGGCTGGACCGGGCGCTGATGGCGATGCGCAACGAGGCGTTCCTCACCGCGCGGGAGTGCCTGGACGACATCCGTACGGAGACGCAGTGGCAGGCCCGGGTCTGGCTGCTGCGGGCGATCGTGGAGTGCCGGGCCGCCCGGCTGGAGTCCCGGGAGATCCCCGGTCTGCTCGGGCATCAGATGCCCGGACTTCCCGATGTAGCGCTGCGGGCCCTGGACGAAGCGGGCAGCGCGGACGAGGAGTTCACCCGGGACTGGCTGGAGAGCCTGCCGGAGGCCGGCCTGGACAAGGGCATCCGGCGACTGTTCCAGGGGCTGCCGCGGGCACGGGCGAGCTGCAAGGGCGATGCGCTGAACAAGGTGAGCCCCGAGCGGGAGTACGCGGTGTGGCTCTTCAGGAACGCGGTGGAGTACGCCCGGCTGGCCCGGCAGCTGGACGAGGCCGGTGAGGAGCTCGCCGAGCATCAGGAGGCCGTCGACGCGGCACTGGCGAAGCTCGGCCGGGCGCTGGAGGAGATTCTGGTGGGGCCGTATGCCGGGGGGTCGCGGGGTGCGGCCGAGGAGCTCTTCGAGGTCCTCACCGGGCAGGAACCCCCGCGCTACGGCCGGGTGGCGGGGAGGTAGGACATGGACAACGAGCTGTATGTCGTATGGATGGTGCGGAGCTCGGACCGTGCCAGGGCGGCGGCCGAGAAGGCGCTGGGCAACTTCGCCGCGCATGATCTCCTGCACCGGATCGGCCGGTTCAGCGAGGCCGAGGGCAAGCTGGCGGAGCTGGCGGCCCGGGTCCGGGCCGCCTTCACCCCGCCCGACCTGCCGGCCGTGTTCACCGGACGGCATCTGCATCTGCTGGTCGGCCCGGCCGCGCAGCCGCTGCTCGCGGAGCTTCTGGGGTGCCCGGAGTCCGAGGTGTTCGCGACCCTCTTCGACGGGCATCAGCTGGCCCAGGCGCTGCGGGAGACGGGGCACCACCAGGACGGCATCGATGACGCCGAGTTGCTGCTGCTGGCGTTGCTGGCCCGGCTGCCGAGGCTCGCCGCCCGGCACGGTCTGGAGTCCCGTGACTGGGGCGGCTTCGTCGAGGGCCGGGGCTGGCTGACCCCGTACGCACAGGACCGGCTCACCGACCTGGCCCGGCGGCGCGGGTGGCCCGCCGAGGCCGCCCCGACCCAGGTCCTGGCGGGGGTGCTCGAAGGCGTCGGCGGGCAGCAGACCGGCGACGAGGCGGCGCAGTTCGACGCGCTGGCGCTGATCGAGCTGCGCCGCCGGATCGGTCTGCTCACCGAGCAGATGCGCGACGACGCGCTGGAGCACGCGGAGACGGCCCGGCTGCTGGCGCCCGATCTCACCAGCGTCAGCCGGCTGCCCGCCTGGCTGGAGCTGTACGAGCGCAACGCCGTGGCCGTGGGGCTGCGGCGGCTGTTCACCGGCTGCGTGACGATCGGCGAACAGCTCCACGGGCTGTACAGCCAGCCACCCGGGGAGACGGGCCGGCCGAAGCCGGACGCGAATCTGGAGGTGATCAACGAGGTCCGTTACGGCTTCCTGAAGCGGCGGATGTCGTTCGACATCACCTGTGAGGTGGAGGTCGACGGGAAAACGCTCAGTCCGGTCGTGCTGCGCTGCCGCGGGGTGCTGCCGGAGCAGTACCCGGCCATCCGTGACACCGTCCGTCAGCTGCACGGTGCCGAGCTCGCCGGGCAGGGCGAGAGCGTGGGCGAGCGGCTGCTCAACACCGCGGTGCCACAACGTCTGGGGCTGCCGGGCCGGTTGCGGACCGCGCTGCGTGACCACAGTGCCGAGGCGGTCCAGTGTGTGGTGCTGACCGGTATCCGCCAGCCGATCGCCGTGCCCGCGCCCTGGCGCGATCATCTGGGGACGGCGTTGCCGTATGCCTCCCCGTCCGCCGGGGACACCGTGTTTCCCGCGGTGCCGGAGGTGACGCGGGCGTTGCGGGCGAGCGTGCCGGAGTCGCGGCAGGTCGTCGAGGTGGACTGAGGCATTCCCCGTTTTCGCCAACTATGCTGTGACAACACGGAGTTGTTCACTTCTCTCGATCCTCCGGGAGGGCCGGTGCCCACGACGAGCAACCCTGCGATCCGCAATCTGCTGACGCTGGACGGTGCGGTGTCACCGGCCGGTCCGGTCAGGTCGGGCGAGGCGTCGCCGGCGGTCGCCGCGGACCGTCCGATCACGCTCGACGACATCACCGTCAAGACCCTGGCGGTGTTCGCCGTCCTGGTGGCGAGCGCCTTCCTCACCGTCTTCCTGGAACTCGGGTACCTCGCCCTGCCCGCCCTGTTCGCCGGGATGGGCCTCGGGATCTTCCTCGCCCTCCGGCCCCGGCCCGGTGCCGCACCGGCCCTGCTGTTCGCGGCGTTCGAGGGGGTCGTGCTCGGTGAGGCGACGCAGTTCTTCGACGCGCTGCATCCGGGGGCCGGGACCCAGGCCGTCCTCGGCACCGGCTGCGTCTTCGCCGGCATGCTGGCGGCGTATCGCACCCGGAAGGTGCGGATCAGTGCGAAGGTGACGCGCTGGGCGGTCGGGGCGGCGCTCGGGCTGCTGGTGCTGCTCCTGGCGGAGCTGGTCGCATGGTGGGGGTTCGGCGCGGACCTGGGGCTGCGGGACGGCGGTGTCCTGGCCTTCGGGGTGAGTGTGCTGATGGTCGCCGCCGCGTCCTTCTTCCTGCTGCTGGACTTCGAGGCCGCCAACCGCCTGCTGCGGTCCGGTGCCTCCCACCGGTGGGCCTGGTATGTCGCGTTCGGGCTGACGATGACCCTGGTCTGGCTCTACTTGGAGCTGCTGCGGCTGCTGTCGTACCTCCGGTGGTGGTGAGTCACCGGGCCGGCACCTCCCTCCCCACCGAATATCCGGTGCGGTCGGCCGCCGGGCCTGCGTAGGGTGCGCAGGCCGGTGAAGTGGGAGAAGGGCTGACGGACGAATGCTGATCTTCGATGCGGATGACACGTTGTGGGAGAACAACGTGATCTTCGAGCGGGTCATCGACGAGTTCCTGGAGTGGATGACCCACCCCGAGCTCGACCGGGCCGGGGTGCGGGCCGTGCTCGACGGGATCGAGGCGGCGAACGCGCTGACGCTCGGATACGGCAGCAAGGTCTTTCTGCACAGCCTCGGGGAGTGTGTGGCGCGGCTGCGCGGACGGGCCGCCACGGCCGAGGAGTCGGCGCGGATCGCCGGGTGGGCGACGGCCTTCGCCGGGGACCGGGTGGAGCTGATGCCCGGGGTGGCCGAGACCCTGGCCGAGCTGGCCCGGCGGCACGAGTTGCTGCTGCTGACCAAGGGCGACACCGAGGAGCAGCAGCGGAAGGTGACGGCTTCGGGGCTGACCCGGCACTTCCGGGAGGTGCACATCGTGGCGGAGAAGAACGTCGCCACGTACGAGGAGCTGGTGCGGGCCTACGACCTGGTGCCCGACTCGACCTGGATGATCGGGAACTCCCCGAAGTCGGACATCCTGCCGGCGCGTTCGGCAGGCCTCAACGCGGTGTTCATCCCCCATGACCACACCTGGGTCCTGGAGCACGATGAGCTCGACCCGGCCGACGAGAAGGTGCTGCGGCTGCCCGCGTTCGGCGAGCTGCTGCACCACTTCTGAGCGGACCGAGGGGAGTGGAAGGGGAGATGACAACGGTGGAACCCAAGGTGTCCTGTGTCTTCGTGTGCCATGACGGCGCCGGGCGGGTGCTGCTGGCGCGGCGCGGCGCCGGGGCCCGGGACGAGCCGGGGACCTGGGACTGCGGCGCGGGGGCGCTGGAGTTCGGGGAGTCCTTCGAGACGGCCGTGGCCCGGGAGGTGCAGGAGGAGTACGGGGTGCGGCCGCTCGGCATCGAGCAGATCGGGGTGCGCAATGTGCTGCGCGGCGATCCGGTCGACTCGCACTGGGTCGCGGTGGTCTTCGCCGTACGGGTGGCCCCGGACGGGGTGAAGATCGGCGAACCGCACAAGTTCGACGCGCTCGACTGGTTCGCCCCGGACGCGCTGCCAAGGCCGCTGCACTCGCAATGCGGGGAGACGCTGCGGCTGTTCGCGGCGGGCGCCCGGGGGCACGGGGGCCGGTAAGCCCTTCGCGGCGGCGGGCTGTCCGGCGGATCGTGGCAGGTCCGCCGGACACCACACCTAGGGCGTGTCGTTGAGGGCGCTGACCGTCCGCCGGGCGGCTTCGAGGAGTTGTTCGTCGGCGTTCATATCGGCGTCCTCGGAACCGGCGTGCAGCGGGAGCCGGGTGCGTCGGCCGATGAGTGCGCGCAGGGGCGGCAGGGCCGGGCGGGCGTGCTCCCCCATGGCTGCGAGGGTGGCCATGGCGGCGGGGCCGAAGAGATCGTCGTCGAGGTACTGCGGGAGGACGGCGAGCAGGTCAGCGGCGACCGCCGGGCCCTCGTGGCGCCACAGGGCCCGCGATCCGAAGACCTGCATACCGCCGGGCCGGCTGAGGACGAGGTCCCGCAGCTGACGGGACTGGTCCGGTGTCAGGCCGCCGTGGTCGAGCAGCCAGTCGAAGAGCGCGGAGCGGTCGGACACATACCGCCGCAGCCGGGACGGGGCGCGCAGCGCGGCCTCGGCGTAGCGGCGCTCCCCGGTGATCCGGGAGAGGGCGAGCTCCCGGTGGCCGGCCCGCTGCCGGGAGTCGCGGCTGAGTCCTTCGAGCAGCGGCACCGCGGCCCCGGCGGCGGGGCCGATCCGGCCGAGCGCGGTGACCAGGCGCGATTCGCGCCGGCCGGCCCACTCGGCGCCCCTGGTATCGCCCACGGCGCACTCGGCGCGGAGCGCCTCGATGAGGTCGGGGACGCAGGCCGCCGCCGCGGGGCCGAGGTCCTCGCTCAACGCGATGGCGGTCGGCACCGCGAGCGGATCGTCGGAGCGGAGCAACCTCCGTATGACGGGGACGAGATGTTCCGGGTCGGCGGTCCCGGAGCGCAGCAGACCGCGGACGGCGGCGACCGCACCGGCCGGTGGCGCCCCCGATGCCAGACGGGCGTATACGTACGGGGCGGCGCGCGGGTCGTCGACCGTGGCGAGGGCGTAGGCGATCTTCCAGGCCGTGGCGGAGCGGGGGTTGCGGGTGGCGGGCAGCAGGGCCGTCAGGTCGTCGGCGGCCAGGCGGGTGGCGGTGCGGGAGGCGCAAAGCGCGTCCACGGCGAGGTCGCGCAGGGCGTCCGGTGCGGTGCGGAGCAGACCGGTGAGGTGCGGGGTCAGGGTGGCGGGGGCGGCCCGCCACGACTGGAGGGCCCGCCGGGCGAGGTCCACCCCGACGCGTTGGCCGTAGGGGCCCGCGGCGCCGGTCAGCAGCCGGGCGGCGGCGGTGTAGCAGTGCTGCTCCCGGTCCTGCCGGAACAGGGCGTCGCCCCAGCGGAGGCCGAGGGGCCAACTGCCGTCCGCGTCATGGGCGGACAGTGCGCCGACCTCCGCCATCGTCTGGGCGTCCAGGGCGGGCCACTCCTCCTCCGGCGCCGTGCGCAGCTCCTCGATACAGGCGAGCAGGCGGATGTCGGGGAGCGGGTCGGTGCGCAGCGGTCCGGGCGGGCACGGGGTGTGGCGCGCGTGCAGCAGCAGTGCGTCGGCCAGCGCGATACGGGTGGCGGGGTCGGGGTGGCTGTCGAGGGCCGTGCGGGCGCGGTCGGTGCCGCCGGCGCGCACGAGGAGGCGGGCGGCGGTCCGGCGGGCTTCGGGGTCGGGGTCGTGGAGCCGGGCCGCCGCCGCCTCGATGGGGCCCTGCCAGGGCTGGGGACCACTGAAGGCCAGCTCGGTGAGCAGGGTGAGCGCGGTGCGGCGTACGGCGGGGCGCCGGTGGTGGGTGAGTCCGGCCAGCTCTTGGGCGACCGGGCCGTCCGGGTCGGCGCGTACCGCGTCGAAGACGGCGGTACGGACGGTGGCGCCGGGGGTGAGGGCGGATCCGTCGAGGACCGCCGCGGTCACGTCGGCGGGGCGGTCGGGATCGGTGGCTGACGGGGCGGGGACCGGGTCCTGGCCCGGGGTCCGCGCGGTCATCGGGTGGGGCGGTGGCCGCCCTTCCTGTAGGTCATGAGGAGGATCGTGGCCCACGGGAAGGGGTGCGGCAACCGGTTTTCGGGGGCGGGCGGGGCAGTGGGCCCGCCCCGCCCGCCCCGCCCCTTCTACAGCGGTGCGATGTCGGTCAGTTCACCGCCTTCCGTCGACAGCCAGCGGGTGATGCCGAGGTCGCGGAGGAACGTCAGGTCGTGGCTGACGACGAGGAGCGCGCCCTCGTAGGACTCCAGGGCGGTGACCAGCCGGCGGACCGAGGCGAGGTCGAGGTTGTTCGTCGGCTCGTCGAGCAGCAGCAGCTGCGGGGCCGGTTCGGCCAGCATCAGCGCGGCGAGCGAGGCGCGGAAGCGTTCGCCGCCGGAGAGCGTGCCGGCCGGCTGGTCGGCGCGGGCTCCCTTGAACAGGAAGCGGGCGAGCCGGGCCCGGATGCGGTTGTTGGTGGCGTCCGGGGCGTAGCGGGCGACGTTCTCGGCGACGGTCAGCGTCGGGTCGAGCACCTCCAGCCGCTGGGGCAGGAAGCGGTAGGGGACATGGGTCTCGGCCGTACCGGACTCCGGCGGGATCAGACCGGCGACGGTCCGCAGCAGCGTGGTCTTGCCGGAGCCGTTGTGGCCGGTCAGCGCGATCCGTTCGGGGCCGCGCACCTCCAGATTCGCGTGGACGCCGTAACGGGCTTGCAGCGCGCGCAGGGTGAGCACGGTGCGGCCCGGCGGCACGGCGGTGTGCGGCAGATCGATGCGGATCTCGTCATCGTCCCGGACCGCTTCGGTGGCCTCGTCGAGCCGGTCCCTGGCCTCCTTGAGGCGTTCGGTGTGCATGATGCGGTGCTTGCCCGCGGATACCTGGGCCTCCCTCTTGCGTTCGTTCATGACGATCTTCGGCTCACGCTTCTGGGCGCTCATCTTGTTGCCGTAGCGGACCCGGCGGGCCAACTTGACGTGGGCGTCGGCCAGTTCGCGCTTCTGGCGCTGCACATCGGCCTCGGCGACCCGCAGCATCCGCTCGGCCGCCTCCTGTTCGACGGCCAGGGCCCGTTCGTAGGCGCTGAAGTTGCCGCCGTACCAGTGGACCTCGCCGTCGCGGAGGTCGGCGATCCGGTCGACGCGTTCGAGGAGTTCGCGGTCGTGGCTGACCACGACGAGCACGCCGGACCAGCCGGCGACCGCGGTGTACAGCCGCTCCCGGGCAGCCCGGTCGAGGTTGTTGGTGGGTTCGTCGAGCAGCAGGACATCCGGCCGGCGCAGCAGCAGGGCCGCCAGCCGCAGCAGGACGGACTCGCCGCCGGACACCTCGCCGATGGTGCGGTCGAGGTCGATACCGGGCAGCCCGAGCTGGTCGAGGGTGGCGCGGGCGCGCTCCTCGACGTCCCAGTCGTCACCGATGGCGGTGAAGTGCTCCTCGCTCGCGTCGCCGCCCTCGATGGCGTGCAGCGCAGCGCGCGCGGTGGCGATACCGAGTGCCTGATCGACCCGCAGGGCGGTGTCGAGCGGGGCGTGCTGCGGGAGGTAGCCGACCTCGCCGGCGACCTTGACGCTGCCCGCCGTCGGGATGAGTTCGCCCGCGATCAGCTTCAACAGAGTTGATTTTCCGGCCCCGTTGAGGCCGATCAGGCCCGTGCGGCCGGGGCCGACGGCCAGCGGGAAGTCCTCCAGGACGGGACTGCCGTCGGGCCAGGTGAAGCCGAGGCCGGTGCAGACGATGGAGGCGGCGGACGGGGAGGTGGCGGACATGGACATACGGGTCTCCTGGGCGCGGGTGGGGTGCATGCGGACTGCGCTGGGAGACACCGCGTCGGAACGCCGGTGTGCGCCGGGGTACGCCGTGCGGGTACGCCGAGGTCGCGGACGGGCCGCATGAGGCATGATCCGCCGCTCCGGATACCGGAAGCGCAGGGCGGATCACCGCTCACGGGCGCGGTGTCTCATGACCTCAGACGAGCAACGGCCTTCTCCGATCGGCGGCAACAGGAACGATGTTGACGGTACGGGGAACGCCACCGAAAAGCAAACGCTATTTTCGTTGCGTTTACTCTTCCTCCGGATGGCGTCCCCGGGCGCTACTCCCCCGCCCCGGCGCGCGGGCGCAGCCGTACCCGCGCCGGACCGGTCGCCTGGAGGGTGATTCCGGCCGAGACCGGCACCTCCTCGTCCACGGCGTCGAGTTCGTACGCGCGCAGCAGCACGGCCAGCGCCAGCACGGACTCCAGCATCGAGAAGTGCTGTCCGATACAGGCACGCGGCCCGCCGCCGAACGGGAACCAGGCATAGCGGTGCCGCGCCGCCTCCGGCTCCGGGTCGAAACGCCGCGGGTCGAAGCGCTCCGGGTCCGGCCACAGCTCCGGGTTGCGGTGGGTGACCCAGGGGGCGACGACCACATCGGCACCGGCCGGGATGCGGAATCCGCCGATCTCGGCGGCCGCCACGGCCCGGCGGCTGATCACCGGCGCCGCCGGATACAGCCGCATCGACTCCTTGAGCGCCTGTGTCAGACAGGGCAGCCGGTCCAGGTCGGCGGCCGTGGGAGTGCGGTCGCCCAGGACGCGGTCGAGCTCGTCGCGGACCCGCGTCTGTTCCTCCGGGTGCCGGGCGAGGAGGTGGAGGGTGAAGGCGAGGGAGGTCGCGGTGGTCTCGTGCCCGGCCAGCAGGAAGATCAGGACCTGTTCGCGGACCTCGGTCGCGTCCAGCGAACCGTCCTCGTCATTGCCGGCCGCGGCGAGCAGGGACAGCAGATCCTCGCCCGCGCCGTCCGCGTCGCCGGCGGTTTCGCGCGACGCCCGCCGGTCCGCCACGATCCGGTCGCACAGCGCGTTCAGCTCATCGGTGGCGGCCCGCGCCCGCTGGTTCCCGGGGGTGGGCCACTCGCGGGGGATCTTCACGGGGACGTAGGCGCGCCGGACGACATACGCGTTGATGACCGGGGCGCAGCGGTGGATGGCATCCACCGCCGCCTCCGCGTCCAGGCCGAACAGGATCCGGGAGACGGTGCGCAGCGCCAGCCGGTTCATCTCGGGGACCAGGTCGACGGTGCCGCCGTCCGCGGTCCGCCAGCGGTCGGCGAGACCGGCGGCCTCGGTGGTCACCGCCGAGGCATAGCCGTCGACGCGGCGCTTGGTGAACAGCGGCTGCACCAGCCGGCGCTGTCTGAGGTAGTCGGCGTCCTGGCTGGTCAGCAGGCCGTTGCCGAAGGCCTGCCGGACCTCCTCGTAAAGCGGGTGGTCCTTACGGAAGTTGGCGGCCCGGGAGGCGAGGATCTGCTGTACGCCCTCGGGCGCGAAGACCGCGTGGAAGACACTGCGCAGGCCGGGCGGCCCGGCTTCCAGACGGACCACATCGCCGTGCTCCCGCTGGGCTCGTAAGAACGTGCTGAGCGAGTCGCGCCGGAGGTCGAGCATCGAGCCGAGCACGGGAAGTCCGGCCGGGCCGGGTATCGCGCGCTCCGGGGCGGAACCGGGCTGAGAGGGAAGGGATTCGGTCAGGGGCATGCCGGATGTCTATCCCGGAGAGCCCGCTGTCTATCCCGGTGAGCCCGCCGGGTTTCCCTTCCGGTGGGCCGGATTCCTCCCCCTGGGAGCCGGGTTCCTCTCCCGGCGTCGGGCGCCGTCAACGGCCCACGTAGCATGAATCGGTGAGCAATAAGCCTGCCGGACGGACCGCCACCGCAGCCCCGTGCCGGGTCACCGTATGCCGCGGCTGCTGCTGCGGCGACGCGGCCAAGATCCCGGGTGTCGACCACACCGGGCAGATACCCCGCCTGCGCGCGGCGCTCGACGGCGCGGCGCCGGTGCGCGCCTCGGAGTGCCTGGACGTCTGCGACCAGGCGAACGTGGTCGTGGTCCAGCCGTCGGCCGCGGGCCGGGCGGCCGGCGGACGCCCCGTCTGGCTGGGGCTGGTCAACGACGACGAGGCGCTGGCGGACATCGCGGCGTGGATCCGCGCAGGCGGACCGGGGCTGGCCGAGCCGCCCGGCGTGCTGGACCTGTACGCCTTCACGGTGTCGCGGCGGGTGCGCGAGGCGCTGGAGAACTGAGGGGCCAGGCGCACCGGCGGTACGCCCCGGCCCACCCCTCCCGGCACCCCGCCCCGGTACTGATTACCGGAGCCTTACGGAACCCGTCCGCGGCGCGCGCGACGGGCGCTCACCCGGGTTTTCTGGGGGCATGAAGATCTCGCTGACCCGCCGCACCGTCATCCCGGCCCTGCTGGTCCTCGCTCTGGTCGCAGCGTTCGCGCTCTACCTCTTCCAGCCGTGGCGGGCGTTCACGACCACCACCGTGAACGAGTCACTGCCCTCGGCCGGGCCCGCAGCCTCCGCCCCCGCCGCCAAGACGGGCGCCGGCGACAAGGAGCTGGCCCGTGGCCGCTTCGTCTCCCACGAGCACGACACCAGCGGCACGGCCCGCACCCTGGGGCTCGCCGACGGCTCGCGGGTGCTGCGGCTGGAGGGCCTCAAGACCTCCGAGGGCCCGGACGTACGCGTCTATCTGTCGACCCGCAGCGCCGCCGGGGCCGAGAAGGGGCTCGGGGACGGGGCCGTGGAGCTGGGCAGGCTCAAGGGCAACCAGGGCAATCAGAACTACGCCGTCGCCTCCGGTACCGACCTGTCCCGGTTCCACAGCGCCGTGGTGTGGTGCAAGCGGTTCTCCGTCTCCTTCGGTGCCGCGGACCTCGACGCGATGGCACGCTGATCCCGTGCACCGAACCACGCCCCACCCGCCGTCCCCGTCCGCAGCGCCCCGCCGCGTCCTGGTCGTCGAGGACGATCCGACCGTCGCCGAGGTCGTCACCGGCTATCTCTCCCGGGCCGGATACGCGACCGACCACGCCGCCGACGGCTTCGCCGCCCTGGACCGCGCCGCGTCCTTCCGCCCGCATCTGATCGTGCTGGACCTGATGCTGCCGGGGCTGGACGGTCTGGAGGTGTGCCGCAGGCTGCGCCGCCATGAGGAGGGGCCTTCGGTGCCGGTGGTGATGCTCACCGCGCGCGGCGAGGAGGCGGACCGTATCGCCGGACTGGAGATGGGCGCCGACGACTATGTCACCAAGCCCTTCAGCCCGCGTGAGCTGGTGCTGCGCATCGGGTCCGTACTGCGCAGGGCCGAGGCCCCGCCGCCGGCCGCCGCCCCGGCGCAGATTCTGCGGGCCGGCGACCTGAGCGCGGACCCGGGCGGCCGGCGCGCGATCCGGGCGGGCCGTGAACTCACCCTGACGGCACGGGAGTTCGATCTGTTGCTGCACTTCATGCGCCACCCCGGGCGAGTCTTCTCCCGGGAGGAGTTGCTGCACCGGGTCTGGGGCTGGGAGTTCGGCGATCTGTCGACGGTGACCGTGCACGTACGGCGGCTGCGCGAGAAGATCGAGGCGGATCCGGCGGCGCCACGGCTGGTGACGACGGTCTGGGGCGCCGGTTACCGCTTCGACCCCGCGGACGAGCCGCCGCCGGAGGACGGGCCACTGCCGGGAGGGGACCTGCGCCCATGACGGACTTCCTGGTCATCGTGGCGCTGGCGGCGCTCGGCGCGGCGCTGGCGGGGCTGCTCGCCGCGCCCGCGGTACGGGCGTTGCGGCGGCGCTCGGTCGCACTGTCGCTGTTCGCGGTGGCGGCGCTGGCGGTGGCCGCGATGGCGGCGGGGACGGTCGCGGTCGCCCAGGCGATGTTTCTGTCCGGGCACGACCTGGGTGTGGTGATGGCCGTGGTGGCCGTCTCCGGGGTGGTGTCGCTGGCGGCGGCGCTGCTCTTCGGGCGGCGGATCGCGGCGGGCAGCCGGGAGCTGGCGCGCTCGGCCCGTACGGTCGGCAGCGAGGGCGGCTTCGTGGCGCCCGCCGAACCGCCCACGGCCGAACTGGCCGCGCTGTCACGCGCGTTGGAGGAGACCAGCGGGCGGCTCGCCGAGGCGCGGGAGCGGGAACGGGCGCTGGATGCCTCCCGGCGCGAGCTGATCGCCGGGATCTCGCACGATCTGCGCACTCCGCTCGCCGGGCTGCGGGCGATGGCCGAGGCGCTGGAGGACGGGGTCGCCGAGGACACCGCGCGCTATCACGCACGGATGCGGATCGAGGTGGACCGGCTGGCCGCGATGGTGGACGACCTCTTCGAACTGTCCCGTATCCAGGCCGGGGCGCTGGCCCTGACACTGTCGCGGGTGTCGGTGTACGACCTGGTGGACGAGGCCCTCGCCGGGGCCGGGCCGCTGGCGCGGGCGAGCGGGGTGCGGCTGGTGGACGGCGGCGTGGTACCGCTGCCGGTGCGGGTGGACGCCCAGCAGATCACCCGGGTCCTGGGCAATCTGCTGGTCAACGCGATCCGCGCCACGCCCGCCGACGGCACCGTCGCGGTCAGCGCCCGGCACGAGGAGGGCCGGGTGGTGCTCGCGGTCGAGGACGGCTGTGGCGGCATCCCGCCGGAGGATCTGCCGCGGGTCTTCGACACCGGCTGGCGCGGCAGTACGGCCCGCACCCCACGGGCGGACGGCAAGGGCGGCGCCGGGCTGGGCCTGGCCATCGTCCGCGGCATCGTGGCGGCCCATGAGGGCCGGGCGACGGTACGGAACACCGGGGCGGGCTGCCGCTTCGAGGTCGAACTGCCGGCGGCGGAGGCACCGGCGGAGCCGCCCGCGGCATGAGCGTACGGCGCCCCGGCGCCGCCTCAGCGGTGCGCCGGCGCCCCGTCCCGCTCCGCCGCCCCGGGGCCGGGCCCGCCGGGCTCCTGCTCCGCCGGGCGCACCGGCAGGTCGCGGACCGTCCGGACCGGCGAGAAGAGCAGGATCAGGGCAGCCAGCGGCACCCCGGCGGTCATGATCCACATCGCGGTGCGAACGCCCAGGGCGGAGCCGAGCGCGCCGCCGAGCAGCGCACCCAGGGGCAGGGTGCCGTAGTTGAGGAACGCACTGCTGGCGACCAGCCGGCCGAGCAGCGGCGGCGGACAGTAGCTCTGCTGGAAGCTCACCTTGAGGATGTTGCCGGCCACCACTCCCGCGCAGACGCCGAAGCCGCCCGCCACGTAGAGCAGCGCCCCGGCGCCCGGGGAGGTGAGCGGGATGAGCAACGCCGCGCTGGGGACGCCGAGTTCGCACAGCAGCATGGCGCGGGCGGTGCCGAGCCGGCCGGCGGTGCGGCGCACCACGAAGGCGCCCGCGATACCGCCCGTACTCGCCAGCGCCAGCAGCCCGCCGACCGCGCCGGGCGGCAGCCCGACCTCGCGGACCAGGAAGACCGCCGTGAGGGACTGATATCCCATCAGTGCGAGGTTGGAGGCGGCGCCGAAGAGCGTGAGCGTACGGAACCACGGGTCACCGGCGACCAGCCGCAGCCCCTCGGCGACCTCCCCGGTCAGCGACCGCGGCGCGCCCTCCCGGCCCGTCGGGCGGGGTTCGCGGTACCGGATGCCGAGCAGGCACAGCAGCGCGACGAGGAAGGTGGCGGCATGGGCGAACAACCCGTTGACGGCGCCCGCCAGTTGGGCGATGAGGCCGCCCGCCCCCTGCCCGGCGATCTGGGCCGCGGAGGCACTGCCGTGCAGCTTGGCGTTGCCCTCGGCCTGGTCGGCCGGGGCGAGCAGGGTGGGGAGGTAGGCGCTGTACGCGGTCTGGAACAGCACCGCCGAGCCGCCGGTCAGCAGGGCCACGGCGATCAGCAGACCGAGCGTGAGCCCGCCGGTCCGGGCCAGGACCGGTACGGCGGCGAAGAGCACCATCGAGCTCCCCGCGGCGGCCAGCATCAGCGGGCGGCGGCGCAGCCGGTCCACCCACACCCCGACCGGGAGGCCGATCAGCAGCCAGGGCAGCCAGCCGCAGGCGCCGATCAGTGCGACCTCGAAGGTGGTGGCGTGCAGGGTGGCGACGGCCACCAGCGGCATCGACACCGCACTGACCGCCGCTCCGAATTTGCCCGCCGTCTCCCCGCACCACAGCAGCCGGAAGTCACGGTGGCGGCGCAGCAGACCGCTCATCGCTCGTCCCGCTCTTTCCGGGGGAAGGACTGGAGCTGGACGATCACGGGCCGGGCCTCCCCCGCATCCGGCGCCGCCTCGTCCCGGGCCGCCCCGCCGCCGGCCGCCGCCTCCCGGTGCCGGACGACCACGGCCTCCAACTCCGCGTTCAGTGCCGCCAGTTGGCTGGGCGTCAGACGCAGGTCCGGCCAGCGGGAGAGGGTCCCGGCGTCGCGCCACTCCGCGCCCCATTCCTCGGCGAGGTAGGTGGTGACCTGGCCGAAGTCCCGGTGGACGGTTTCGTGCAGATAGACCGAGAGGGCGCCCTGACTGTCCGGGTCGTCGCGGAAGTCGTTGGTGTCGAGGCGGCGGGCCACCCGCACCGCCCGCCACCAGCGCTCGCGACGGGTGCCGCGGCCGGTCTCCTCCTCGATGAAGCCGTGATCGGCGAGGTGGCGCAGATGCCAGCTGACCGTGCCGGTGTTCTCGCCGAGGCGGCGGCCGAGTCCGGTGGCGGTGTCCGGGCCGTCGAGGGCCAGCAGGTCCAGGATGCGCATCCGCAGGGGATGCGCCAGACCGCGCAGACTGCGGGCGTCCATCCGGCGCACGGGAGGGGTGGCGGACGGCGGCTGCGGCCGGTTCGGCTCAGGGGCGTCGCTCATGGGCCGACAGCCTAGAGTTGCAGAGACTCCTCTGCACAGGGTTCTCTGCGAAGAGTTCTCTGCAACTCGCCGCGCTCTACCGCGTGTTGTCCTCGTGCTCCCACAACGGATGCTCGCGCCGGGCCCATTGGGCATCGACCGACCCGGTGCGCAGCCCGCGGCGGGACTCGGGGTCGCCGAAGGCCTTCCAGACGTGTCCGGCGATCACCAGGACCACGGCGAGCGCGAGCCAGTCATGGACGAAGGTGGCGCCGGTCCGCCACACCAAGGGGGCGAGTTCCGTGAACCACATCAACAGGCCGGTCCCGAGCATCACGAGGATCGCGCCGGCGATCCAGGCGGCGTAGAGCTTCTGGCCGGCGTTGAACTTTCCGGCCGGCCGGCCGTCCCGGCGGCGGAGTGCGGCGCGCAACCACTGGCGGTCGTGCGGACCGTAGCGGTTGAGGCGGGTGAGGTCGGCGCGCAGCGCACGGGAGCCGAGGCCCAGCAGCAGGGGGACGGGCAGCAGGATGCCGGACCACTCGTGGACGGTCACCATCAGGGCGCGGCGCCCGACGAGTTCGGCCAGGAAGGGGAGGTAGAGACAGCCTGCGGTGAGGACGCAGAGGGCCATCAGGGTGGCGGTGGCCCGGTGCACCCGGTGTTCCGCGGGGGTGAAGCGGGGGACGCGGGGGCGCTCGGTGACCGGCTCCGAGGGGTCGTCAGGTCGTGGGGGCATCGTCGCGTCCGTTCGACCGGCCGACCCAGGCGTCGACGTCATATCCGCGGTCCTCCCAGTATCCGGGCTCGACCCGGTCGGTGACGGTGATCCCGGAGAGCCACTTCGCCGACTTGTAGAAGTACATGGGCGCGACATAGAGGCGTACCGGACCGCCGTGCGCATGGGCGAGTGGTTGGTCCTGCATCCGCAGGGCGACCAGGACGTCGTCGCGGCGGGCCTGTTCGAGGGTGAGCGACTCGCTGTAGGCGCCGTCGAAGCAGGTGAAGCGGACGGCCCTGGCCTCGGGACGGACCCCCGCGGCGTCGAGCAGGGCCGAGAGGCGAACCCCTTCGAAGGGGGTGCCGGGCACCCGCCAGCCGGTGACGCACTGGACATCGCGCACGAGCCGGGTCTGCGGCATCCGCCGCAGGTCGGCCAGGCGGTAGCCGGCACGGTGGCGCACCAGGCCGTCGACCGTCAGCCGGTAGCTGTGCGCGTCCTTCTCCGGTACGGAGCCGGTCACCGAGTAGTAGCGGAAGCCGCCGCCGCCCGGGAGCAGACCGGTCAGGCCGGTGGGGTCCTTCTGCGCGGCGCCGCCGAGGGCGCTGTCGTAGGCACGCTGGAGGAAGGGGGCCGTGGCCACTCCGGCGGCGCCGGCCGCGAGCATGCCGAGCACCACCCGACGGCCCACGGGGGCGCCCT
This sequence comes from Streptomyces lydicamycinicus, assembly GCF_000829715.2. Taxonomy (NCBI): domain Bacteria; kingdom Bacillati; phylum Actinomycetota; class Actinomycetes; order Kitasatosporales; family Streptomycetaceae; genus Streptomyces; species Streptomyces lydicamycinicus. The sequence continues at coordinate 310,849 of NZ_BBNO01000006.1, forward strand.
GCCCGTCCCTGCCGCCGCCCGCCGCGCGGTCCGGCCTGTCGTCCCTGGTCATGCTTCGATTCGAACACCGGGCGGGCGCCGGGGCCAGACCCCGGGCCCCGGCGTCAGACTTTCGTCATCGGCGTCCCCGGGGGCACGGCACGGTGATGTCCCCGGCCCGGCGCAGGGCGGTGTCCCGGGCGGCCCGGAACGCGGCGTCGGCGTCGCGGCCCGCGTACGACCACGGGGCCCGGGTGGGGTGCGGGCCGATGCGCTGGAAGAGGGCGGCGGCCTCGGCCATCCACCCCTCGTGGAAGGTGGCATGGGCGAGGAAGTTGAGATCGACCTTGCCGCGGGGATGGTCCTCTCCGCCCCATTCCAGCCACCAGTCGAAGGCGTCCCGCAGGATCTGGTGGGCGCGCCGGGTGGACCAGTGGCCCCGGTCCGGGCGGGGCGCCGGGCCCGCGGCGGCCAGCACGCGGTAGCGCTCGGTGTGGGCCACGAGGGGCAGGAGGGCGAGCGGCGAGTCGGCGGGGGCGCGGGCCGCGGCGCGGGCCGCGAAGGCATGGGCCGGGTGCCGGGGGTCCTCGCGGGCGCCGGGATGCTCCTCGGCCAGGGCGGCCGTCATCAGGTGATGCGCGTGATGGTGGTCGCGGTGGCGGGCGCGGATCTGCTGGAAGGCGTGGGCCCGGGCCTCCGGAGTGCCGGTGCGGCGGGCGAGGATGAGCGCGCCGAGCCAGGGCGTGGGGTCCTCGGGCAGCATCCGGGCGGCGGTGGCACAGGCGTCGGCGGCGGCCTCGGCGCTGCTCTCGCCGTGCAGCGCGAGCCGGACGGTGGCGAGGGCCAGGAGGGTGGCGGCGTCACCGCTGTCCGGTTCGGCGAGCCGCCAGTCACCGGCCCAGGCGGCGCTGCCGGGTGAGGTGGCCAGGACAGTTAATCGGTGGCCGCGCAGATCCCAGTCCTCGCCGGTCTCGGCGAGCAGGCTGCGCACCCGGGCCCACTGGCCGAGCGCCAGGGCGTCGGCGGCGAGGGACAGTTGGGCGTCGTCCAGGGCCGGGGCGAGCACCGGGCCGCCCGGGCAGCGGGCGGGTGCGAGCTGCGGCGGTGGGGATGGGGAAATGGAAATCACGGGTCAGGGGCTCCATGACGCGCCGCACCGGCCCCGAACAACCCCCTGAGTCGCCCTCAGTGGGGAGGGACCGGATCCGTACGCGCCTCTACAGAGGGTGATGGCTTGGTCCGCACCAGTCATCACGCAAAGCAAAGCGCTACGCAGAGCTCCGCGTCAAGGCGGGAAGGGGAATGGCTGGATCCGCCAACCCCCTTTCCGTATCACGGTATTGAGCGGACCGCCAACGGAAGGCCGACGGACCGCGCACCGCGTCCGGCGCCGCCGCCCGTCTCCGCGTCCCCGTCCCCGCGTCCCCGATCCCGTCTCCCGCCTTCCGTTCCTCGTCAGGCCACCGCCCGCGCCGCCGCCCGCCCCGCCGTACGTCCGGAGAAGAGGCAGCCGCCGAGGAAGGTGCCCTCCAGCGAGCGGTAGCCGTGCACCCCGCCGCCGCCGAACCCGGCCGCCTCCCCCGCCGCGTACACGCCCGGCAGGGGTGCGCCGCCGTCGGCCAGCACCCGCGAGGAGAGGTCGGTCTCCAGGCCGCCGAGCGTCTTGCGGGTGAGGATGTTCAGCCGTACGGCGATCAGCGGGCCCGCCTTGGGGTCGAGCAGCCGGTGCGGGGCGGCGGTGCGGATCAGCCGGTCGCCGAGGTACTTGCGGGCCCCGCGTATCGCCGTCACCTGGAGGTCCTTGGTGAAGGGGTGGGCGATCTCGCGGTCACGCGCGACGATCTCGCCGCGCAGCGCGTCCTCCGCGATCAGCGGCTCTTCGGTCAGCTCGTTCATCCGCCGCACCAGGTCCGTCAGCGACCGCTCGACGATGAAGTCCGCACCGTGGTCCATGAAGGCCCGCACCGGGCCCGGCGCACCGGCCCTCGCCCGGCCCAGCACGTCCCGGATGCTCTTTCCGGTCAGATCCGGGTTCTGCTCGGAGCCGGAGAGGGTGAACTCCTTCTCGATGATCTTCTGGGTGAGCACGAACCAGGTGTGGTCGTGGCCGGTCCGCATGATGTGCGCCAGCGTCCCGAGGGTGTCGAAGCCGGGGAACAGCGGCACCGGCAGCCGTTTGCCGCGGGCGTCCAGCCACAGCGGGGACGGGCCGGACAGGATCCGGATGCCGTGCAGCGGCCAGATGGGGTTCCAGTTGTCGATGCCTTCGGTGTAGTGCCACATCCGGTCACGGTTGATGATCCGGCCGCCGGCCGCCTCGGCGATGCCCAGCATCTTGCCGTCGACATGCGCCGGGACCCCGGACAGCATCCGCTTCGGGGGCCTGCCGAGCCGCTTCGGCCAGTGGGCACGCACCAGCTCGTGATTGCCGCCGATACCGCCCGAGGTGACGATCACGGCCTGCGCCCGCAGCTCGAAGGCACCGGCCACCTCGCGGCTGCTGGGCCGGCCGCGCTCGACGGCCGACGGCTCCAGAATCTCGCCGCTGACGGTGTCCACGCTCCCCGCGCTCTGCGACAGCCCGGTCACCCGGTGGCGGAAGCGCAGCTCCACCAGGCCACGGGCCACCCCGGCCCGTACCCGGCGCTCGAACGGGGCGACCAGACCGGGCCCGGTGCCCCAGGTGATGTGGAAGCGGGGGACGGAGTTGCCGTGCCCGGTCGCGTCGTAGCCGCCGCGCTCGGCCCAGCCGACGACGGGGAACAGCCGTACGCCCTGCCGGTGCAGCCAGGAGCGTTTCTCCCCGGCCGCGAAGTCGACATAGGCCTCGGCCCATTTGCGCGGCCAGTGATCCTCGGGCCGGTCGAAGCCGGCCGTGCCCAGCCAGTCCTGCCAGGCCAGCGCGTGGCTGTCGCGGATCCGCAGCCGGCGCTGCTCGGGCGAGTCGACCAGGAAGAGACCGCCGAAGGACCAGTGGGCCTGTCCGCCGAGGGACTGCTCGGGCTCCTGGTCGAGCAGGATCACCTTGCGTCCCGCGTCCACCAGCTCCGCGGTGGCCGCCAGGCCCGCGAGCCCCGCTCCGATCACGATCACATCAGCGTCGTACGCCATCTCTGCTCTCCTCAACGGGGCACGCCGGGCGCCCCGGCCGCAACGGTGGAACGATCCTCAGCGCACCCGACTGCCGCGTCAACCATGGAGTTACCGGGTGGTACACCGGGGCACGCGGGAGAATGGGGGTGACGAGGGCCACCCCACGCCCGACGCCGGATGACTATCCTCAGGCGCATCCCCCCACCCCGCGCGATACGAGGTGCGACGTGACGGTGATATTGCTCGCCCTTGGCGCGGCCTGCTGCCTGGGACTCGGTTTCGTGTTTCAGCAGGCCGCGGCGCAACACGCCCCGATGAAGGACTTCCTCTCCTTCCGTCTGCTGCTGGACCTGGTGCGGATGCCGCTGTGGGTGGCCGGTATCGGTCTGATGGTGGCCGGGATGGCGCTCGGCGCGGTGGCGCTGGGGATGGGCGACATCACCCTCGTGGAGCCCCTGCTCGCGACCAATCTGCTGTTCGCGATGGCGCTGTCCCGACGGCTGACCCGGCAGCGGCTCGGCCGCAGCGGCTGGGCCGGGCTGTGGCTGCTGGCGGGCGGGGTGACGGCCTTCATCGTGGCCGGGCGCCCCCAGGGCGGGCGCAGCAACGCCGACCCGATGTGGCAGTGGCTGATCATGGGCATGGTGCTGGGCGCCGCCCTGCTGCTGGCGGCGATCGCCAAGCGGGAGCGGGTGCATGTGAGCCTGGAGGCCGCACTCCTGGGCATCGCCGCGGGACTGCTCTACGGACTCCAGGACGCGCTGACCCGGATCAGCGGTGAGCGCTTCGGGGCCGGCGGCTGGTCGGGGCTGCTCACCAGCTGGCAGCCGTACGCCATCATCGTGCTCGGGGTGCTGGCGCTGGTGTTCGTGCAGAGCGCCTTCGAGTCGGCGCCGCTGCGGCTGTCGCTGCCGGCGCTGACCGCCGCCCAGCCGCTGGCCGGAATTCTCTGCGGGGTGGGGTTCCTCGGCGACCAGCTGCGGGTGACGCCCGGGGCGCTGGCCACGGAGGTGATCGGGATCATGGCCGTCGTCGCGGGCATCGTGCTGATCGGCAGCCACCCGGCGATGCCGCCGGGCGCCGGGCAGCGGGAGAACGCCCGGGAGCTCCAGCCGCACTGACCCGCCCCTTCGCGCCGCGCGCGGCCCCCGGCCGTCGTGTCGCGCCTCCCGCCGCCACTCCCCCGTCCGGCCCTGTGTGACTCCCTCGTACGGGCCTTCCTCGCGTCCCGCTCCCCCCGGCCGGGCCCGCCGTTCGCGCCCGGCCCCGGCGGGTGCGGCCCCCTCCCCTGGTGATTGCATGGCTCCATGACCGATCAGCAACCGCTCAACGCGGACGAGATCCTCGACGTCGTCGACGAGAACGATCAGGTCGTGGGGCAGGCCCCCCGCGGTGAGACCTACGCCCGCAGGATGCGCACCCGCTCCGCCTTCGTCCTGGTCCGGGACGCCGAGGACCGGATCTTCGTGCACCGCCGCACTCCGCAGAAGCTCGTCTTCCCGGCGCACTACGACATGTTCGTGGGCGGGGTGGTCGGCGCCGGCGAGACCTATGACCAGGCGGCGCTGCGGGAGGCCGAGGAGGAGCTGGGCGTGCGGGGGCTGGCGCAGCCCGAGCCGCTGTTCAAGTTCCTCTACGAGACGGCCGAGCACACCTGGTGGTCCGCGGTCTACCAGGTGCGCTGCACCCTGCCGGTCGCCCCGCAGGAGTCGGAGATCGACTGGTCCGCGTTCCTGACCGAGGAGGAGCTGAGCCGGCGGCTCGACGAGTGGCCGTGGACGCCGGACGGGATGGCCGCGTACCGGCAGGTGCTCGCCCGGCGGGAGGCGGGGGAGATCTGATGCCCCCGGTGTACGGGACGGGCCGCGGGCCGGGGTGCCGGCCATGATCCTCACCGACGGGCTGCGGTCGCTCCGCGCGGCCGTACGGCTGTGGGTCTCGCCCGCGCGGGTCCACGAGGAGGGGGCGACCCCCGACTACCGCTTCTCGCTCGCCAATGAGCGCACCTTTCTCGCCTGGCTGCGGACCGGTCTGGCGCTGGTCGGCGGCGGGTTCGCGGTGGACCAGTTCCTGCCCCGGCTGCACGAGGGGCTACGGCTGATTTTCACCGTCGTCCTGCTGGTGGGCGGTGCGCTGTGTGCGCTGCGGGCGGTCAACCACTGGGTGCGCTGTGAGCGCGCGATGCGGCGCGGTGAGGATCTGCCGGTCACCCGCTTCCCCAGCGCGCTGGCACTGGGCGTCGGCGTGCTGGCGGTGGCGATGGTCGTGCTGGTGCTGCTGGGCCGGACCGACTAGGCGATGGCGAGCGGACAGCCGCCGGACGCGGGGTCGCCGCGCCCGGCTCCCGACCGGGACCCCGGGCTCCAGCCGGAGCGGACCCGGCTGGCCTGGCGGCGCACCACGCTGTCGGCCACCGCGATGGCGGTACTGGCCGGCCGCCAGCTGCTGCGGAGCGATGCCCCGGGAGCGGTCGAGGTGATGCTGGCGGTGCTGATGGGGCTGCTGTGGGTGGCCTTCATGGCCCTGGCCCACCGCCGGATGCGGGCGATGGCCACGGGCCGCCCGCCGGGCCTGCCCCCGCGGACCGCGCTGCTGCTGGTCGGCTGCACCCTGGCGCTGGCGCTGTGCGGCGGGGTGATCCTGGTGCGGCCGGGGCACTGACACGGGGTACCGCAGGCCCGCCGGCCGGGACGGCGGTACCGTGACACGACCTCGCGCGCACCGAGCGGGCCCCGGCTCGGCAGCGTGGCGTGACGGGTCATCGGACGAAGGGCACACCCGCATGGACGACGCGACGGCACGGCGCACGGCGGCACGGAACCCGGCAGCACCGCCCACCGGCCCCGGCATCAGCGGACCGAACGCCACGGAGCCGCCCGGCGCCGGGACCCCCGCGGGCCCGCCGCCCGCCGACGGGTCCCCCGTCCCCGAGCCCTACCTCACCGAACTGGCCGCCGGGGTCCATGCGTTCATCCAGCCGGACGGCGGGTGGTGCCTGAACAACGCGGGCTTCGTCACCGACGGGGACGCCACGCTGGTCGTGGACACCGCCGCCACCGAGCGCCGGGCGCGCCTGCTGCGCCGGCGGATCGCCGAGAGCGGCGCACCGGCTCCCCGCACCGTGGTCAACACCCACCACCACGGCGACCACACCTACGGCAACGGTGTCTTCGCACCCGAGGCGACGATCGTCGGCCATGCCTCCTGCCGCCGCGAACTGCTGGCCGCCGGACATCAACTGCATACCGTCTGGCCGGAGGTGGCGTACGGCGACATCCGCCTCACCCCGCCCGAGGTCACCTACACCGACGAGCTGACCCTGCACGTCGGTGACACCGAGGTGCGGCTGATCCACCCGGGCGTCGCGCACACCACCGGCGACACGATCGTCTGGCTGCCCCGGGAGCGCATCGTCTTCGCCGGCGATCTGGTCTTCCACGGCGGCACCCCGTTCCTCTTCATGGGGTCGCTGGCCGGCTCGCTGCGCGCCCTGCGGACGCTGCGGGCCCTGGACGCGGTCACCGTCGTCCCCGGGCACGGTCCGGTGACCGGCCCCGAGGTCTACGACGGGATCGAGCGCTATCTGCGGTTCGTCGGCCGGCTCGCGGAGGAAGGCCGGGCGGCCGGGCGCACCCCGCTGGAGACCGCCCAGGAGGCGGATCTCGGCCCGTTCGCCGAGCTGGCCGAGAGCGAGCGGCTGGTGGCGAATCTGCACCGGGCCTACGCGGAACTGGGCGGCGCCGCCCCGGGCGTCCCGCTCGACCCGATCGCCGGCTTCAGCGATATGGCGGTGCTGAACGGCGGGGTCCCGATGGCCTGTCACGCATGAGCCGGGCCCGCGGGCCTCGGGAGACCTCGGGCCCGTGCTCATGAGGGGCAGGGGACGGACGGGGCGGCAGATACGGCGGAAAAGCCTCGCGTGACGGACGCCCCATGCTCCGGCACTGGACTCCATACCGACTAGTCGGCATGATCGTGCCAGCGACCGATGGACCGTCCACTCCGTACGGAGGAGCACGATGAGCAAGGGCACCCCTCCCCCGCAGGCCCAGGACCGGGAGGACCCTCCCGGCCTCGACCTGACACGATTGCGTGCGCATCTGGACCGGGAGCGGCCGGGGCTGGCCGGCGGCCCGCTGCGCGCGCAGCTGATCGAGGGCGGGCGGTCCAACCTCACCTACCGCGTCACCGACGGCGCCGGCTCCTGGGTCGTCCGCCGGCCGCCGCTCGGCCATGTGCTGGCCACCGCGCACGACATGCAGCGCGAGCACCGGGTGATCAGCGCGCTGCACCGGACGCCGGTGCCGGTGCCCGAGACGCTGCTGCTGTGCACGGACGACTCGGTCATCGGGGCGCCCTTCTATGTGATGGAGCTGGTCGAGGGGACCCCGTACCGCACCGCCGCGCAGCTCGCCCCGCTCGGCCCGGAGCGCACCCGCGCCGTGGTCCTGTCCCTGGTCGACACGCTCGTGGAGCTGCACGCGGTGGACCCGGAGGCGGTCGGACTCGGCGACTTCGGCCGCCCCGACGGCTTCCTGGAGCGCCAACTGCGGCGCTGGGGCAAGCAGTTGACCGCGTCGAAGAACCGTGAACTGCCGGGCATCGACGAGCTGCACGAGGCATTGGGCCGGGCACTGCCCGCCTCGCCCGCCCCGGTCGTCGTGCACGGCGACTACCGCCTCGACAACGTGCTGATGGGTGCCGACGACACCCTCAAGGCCGTACTGGACTGGGAGATGTCCACGCTCGGCGACCCGCTGACCGACCTCGGCCTGCTGGTGATGTACAGCTCGGACCTGGGCCTGCCGGAGTCGCCGGTGAGCACCACCAGCGGCGCTCCGGGGCACCCGTCCCCGGCCGAGCTGATCGAGCGCTACGCCGCCCGGTCCGGCCGGGACACCTCCGCGATCGCCTGGTACACGGCGTTCGCCTGGTTCAAGCTCGCCGTGATCCTCGAAGGCATCCACTACCGCTTCACACTCGGCCAGACCGTCGGCGCCGGGTTCGACCGGATCGGCGAGCTCGTCCCCGTCTTCATCGACCGCGGACTCACCACCCTCAAGGAAGGCTGAGGCACCATGGACTTCGCATTCGACGCCCGGACGGAGGAGCTCCGCGAGAAGCTCCTGACCTTCATGGACGAGCATGTCCATCCGGCCGAGCAGACCGCCCATGAGCAGCGGGCCGCACTGGCCTCCCCGTGGGAGACCCCGGCGATCGTCGACGAGCTCAAGGCCGAGGCCCGCAAGCAGGGACTGTGGAACCTCTTCTTTGTGGACGAGCACAGCCTTCCCGATGCGGAGTACGGCGCCGGGCTGACCAATCTCCAGTACGCGCCGCTGGCCGAGATCACCGGCCGCAGCCCGCAGTTGGCGCCCACCGCGCTGAACTGCGCGGCGCCGGACACCGGCAACATGGAGGTGCTGGCGCAGTTCGGCTCCGAGGCGCAGAAGAAGCAGTGGCTGGAGCCGCTGCTGGCGGGCGAGATCCGGTCGGCGTTCGCGATGACCGAACCGGAGGTGGCCTCGTCGGACGCCACCAACATCGAGACGCATATCGTCAGGGATGGCGACGACTACGTCATCAACGGGCGTAAGTGGTACATCTCCGGGGCGATGAACCCGCTGTGCCAGATCTTCATCGTGATGGGCAAGACCGACCCGGACGGCCCGGACATCCGCCGCCAGCAGTCGATGATCCTGGTCCCGCGCGACACCCCGGGCCTGGAGGTCAAGCGCGCCATGCAGGTCTACGGCTTCGAGGACCACTGGCACGGCGGCCATGCCGAGGTGCTCTTCCATGACGTACGGGTGCCGGCCGGCAACCTGATCGGCGAGGAGGGCGGCGGCTTCGGTATCGCCCAGGCCCGGCTCGGCCCCGGCCGGATCCACCACTGCATGCGGCTGATCGGGATGGCCGAGCGCGCCATCGAGCTGATGTGCCGCCGCGCGGTGAGCCGTACGGCCTTCGGCAAGCCGCTGGCCCAGCAGGGCGTGGTCCAGGAGTGGATCGCGGACGCCCGGGTGGCGGTGGAGCAGCTGCGGCTGCTGGTGCTGAAGACCGCCTGGCTGATGGACACGGTCGGCAACAAGGGCGCGCACACCGAGATCCAGGCCATCAAGATCGCCACCCCGCGCACGGTCGTGGACATCCTCGACAAGGCGGTGCAGCTGCACGGCGCGGGCGGTGTCAGCCAGGACTTCCCGCTGGCCGAGCTGTGGGCCGGGGCCCGTACGCTCCAGCTGGCGGACGGTCCGGACGAGGTGCACCAACGGTCGCTGGCGCGCCGGGAGTTGAAGCGCTACCTGTAGCGCGGGGCCGGCGGACGGACCCCGGGCGGGACCCGGTCGGCCGCCGTCGACGGAGTCCGGGCGCCGGCACCCGGATCAGGGGTGCCGGCGCTCGGCGTCGTCCGGGCGATGCCGTGATGCCTGTCCGACATCGCCCGGGGGAACGTTCTGCGGGTGGGTGGGGCGCGGCGTCAGGCCGGGTGAGCGGGGGCGCTGACCGGTGCCAGGTGGTGCACCCGGGCCGGTGGCAGGTTGCCCAGCACCAGTTCCGTACGGAAGGTGTGCCGCTCCAATATCCGGCGCAGGGTGTTCTGCCCGTCGAGGACGTGTTCGCGCCCCGCCCTCCCGGTGAAGGTGCGGCGCATGCGCGCCCCTCCGACGTAGCCGAAGAAGGACAGGGTGCCGCCGGGCCGCAGGGCGCCCAGCAGCCGGTCGAAGATGTCCGCGGTCGTCGGGGCGTCGAAGTTCGCGAACGGCAGGCCGCAGACGATGGTGTCGTAGCTGCCCAGCTCATGGTCCTGCACCAGGCCGGTACGGAACTGGAGCCGCGGGTCGTTGCCGTAGGCACCTTGCAGCAGGTCGACGAAGCGCGGGTTGGCCTCGACCAGGTCGAGGGTGTCGAGCCGGCCGAGCGAACCGGCGATATGGCGGGTCACCGCCCCGGTACCGGGCCCCACCTCAAGGACCGCGCGGGCACTGCCGGGGCTGGGGATCACATAGCGGGTGAGGGCCCTGCCGAGCCGGGGGCCGCTGGGAGCGATCGCCCCCACCTCCCGGCTCGTCCGTGCGTACTCCCGGAGAAAAAGTGTCACTTCAGGCAAAGGGCACCCACTCGATAGATAGCAGTACTATCCATACCTTAGGTTACGGGTGCGGGATGAGGACAGCCCCGGCCCGTGACCGCCCCTTGAGTCTCATGGCCCCGGGGCGTATGCCCACTGGTCTTGCGCGCAATCCAACAAATTCCAGGGGACGCGGTCAAGGCCCGCTGCGCGATCAGGTGCACCTGTGTGAGCAGCGCCGCACTCCGGCGCCGTGGCTCACGGCCGCAGCGCCCGCAGCAGCAGATCGGCGAGGTGGTCGGCGACCTGCTGCGGACTGAGCGGCCCGTCCTCGCGGTACCAGGTGCCCAGGTGGTGCACCGAGCCGAAGTGGTAGTCGACGACGAGGTCGGCGGGGATGTCGGCGGCGAACACGCCGGTGCGCTGGCCCTCCTCGATCAGGGCCCGGAACCGCTCGTGGTAGCGCCGCCGCTCGGCGCGTACCTGCTTGTCCTTCTCCGGACTCAGCTGGTGCATCGAGCGGAAGAAGATCTTGGTGTCGTCGAGGTTCTCGATGGTGGTGACGACGACATCGGCGGCGGCGTCCCGCAGCCGCTGTTCCACCGGCGCGTCGGCGTCCGCGAAGTGGTCGAGCCGCTCCTGCTGGAGCCGCAGCACCCGGCCGTAGACCTCGTGCAGCAGATCGTCCTTGGAGCCGAAGTAGTGGTAGAGGGCGCCCTTGGTCACACCCGCCGCATCGACGATCTCCTGGACGGAGGTGCGGTCGTAGCCCTGCTCCGCGAAAAGCCTGGTGGCGGTGGCCAGCAGCCGCTGGGCCACCGGCTTCGCACCGTCGTTGCCGTTGCCGTCCTTCGTGCCGGCCATCGCCCTCACCTGTCCTTCGTGCTCAGTCATGCGCGGTGGCGCAGCTCCCGTCGGAGGATCTTGCCACTCGTGGTCTTCGGAAGCTCGGCCAGGATCTCCACCGCACGGGGATATTTGTACGCGGCCAGCCGTTCCTTGCAGTAGGCGGTCAGCTCGGCGGGCTCCGTTGCGGTGCCGGGGCGCAGGCTGACATACGCCTTCACCGACTCGCCGCGGTAGGCGTCGGGCACCCCGACCACAGCCGCCTCGCGCACCGCTGGATGGCTGTAGAGCACGTCCTCGACCTCGCGCGGCCACACCTTGAAACCGGAGGCGTTGATCATGTCCTTCTTGCGGTCGACGACATAGAGCCAGCCGTCGCGGTCCATGAAGCCGATGTCGCCGGTCCGCAGCTCACCGTCCGGGAGGGCCTCGGCGGTGGCGTCGGGGCGGCGCCAGTAGCCGGGGACGACCTGCGGGCCGCGCACCGCGATCTCGCCCGGCTCGCCGAACGGCAGGTCCCGGCCGTCCTCGCCGATGATCCGGACGACGGTGTCGGGGCCGGGGACACCGACGGCGAGCGTGCCGGACACCTTGTCGACCGGCGCCTCCCGGCCCGGCGGGACGCTGGCGCAGGGCGCGGTGCACTCGGTCAGGCCGTAGCCGTTGTGGACGTACGGCCCGAAACCGGTACGGAACTTCTCGACGAGGGCGGGCGGCAGCGGCGCACCGCCGGAGGACATGGTCCGGAAGGACGCGAAGTGGTCGCGGGTGACCTCGGGGTGGGCCATCAGCGCCATATAGGCGGTCGAGGGGCCGACCGTGTAGGCGGGGCGGTGCTCCAGGAAGGCATCCAGGACGACGCCCGCCTCGAAGCGGTAGGCGAGCACCAGGGTTCCCTGGTTGGCGATACAGGCCGCCAGTTCGCAGACCATGCCGGTGATGTGGAAGAGCGGGGCGAGCGCGAAGTAGGTGGCTCCCGCGGGCAGGCCCAGACCGGTGCGCTGGCGTTCGGCGTTATAGGTGATGTTGCCGTGGGTGTTGGTCGCGCCCTTGGGGGTGCCGCTGGTGCCCGAGGTGTAGCTGATCAGCGCGAGGTCGCCGACGGTGAGCTCGGGGTCGTCGGGCGCCACCCGTATCCTCCCGGTCGTGCGGGCGACGGTCAGCAGATCGTCGGCGTCCTGCTGCGGCCCGAGCCGCTCGCCGTGCAGCACCCGCTGGTCGTCGCGGGTCTGGAGATCCCGTTCGTGGGCGGTGAGCACGATCCGTACGGACGGCGCCCCGGCGGCGGTGACCCGCAGAAAGCCGTCCCAGGTGCGGTCGGCGCAGATGACGGCGGTGACCTCGGCGTCGTCCAGGATGTGCCGCATCTCGGCGGACTTGTACATGGGGTTGACGGGCACCACCACCCCGCCCGCCTTCCACACGCCGAGCAGGGCGAGCACGAAGTGCGGGGTGTTCTGGAGCATGACCGCGGCCCGGTCGCCGCGCCGGAAGCCGCGCTCGGCGAGGTGGGCGGCGATGCCGTCGGAGAGCGCGTCGGTCTCGGCGTAGGACAGCCGGCCGTCGAAGTAGGCGAGCGCCGTTCGGTCGGGGACGCTGCCCACCGCGGCCCGGAAGGCGTGCAGCGTCGAGGGAGGCGGCTGCACGGGGGCGCGCTGGGCGTCGGTGAGCTGTGCCAGCCACGGCTTGTCCTGGTAGGAGGTCATCGAGGTGCGGCCCTTTCTTCCTGATCGCCCGATCATCCCTGCGGGGAAACGGCTGGGGTGAGGTGGGGTGGCGGACCCGGCCCGCCACCCCGCGCCCTAGGAGCGGCCCTCGGCCTGCTCCAGCTTCTGCTGGAGGTGATTCATCCCGCCGATCCAGCGGTCGGGTTCGGCGGCGCGCGCGGTGTAGTAGTCCGCGACCTCGGGGTGCGGCAGGACCAGGAAGCGGCCCTCCGCCATGGCCGCGAAGAGCGCCTCGGCGACGTCCTCGGGCTCCACGGCGGTCGGGGTGAGCACGAGGTCCCCGGCGGTCCCGGTGGCGGCCAGCATGTCGGTGCGGACGCCCTGGGGGCAGATGGCGTGGACGTCGATACCGCGGTGCCGATAGGTGAGCGAGAGCCACTCGGCGAAGGCGTAGGCACCGTGCTTGGTGACGCTGTACGGGGCGGCGGCGACCATGGTGAGCAGGCCGGCGGCGGACACCGTGGAGATGAAGCGGCCACTGCCGCGCTCCAGCCACTCCGGAACCAGCTCACGGGCGGCCCGGACATGCGCCATGACATTGACGTCCCAGGCCAGCGCCCAGTCCTCCTCCGGCGCTTCGGGCCCGCCGCCGGTGCCGACCCCGGCGTTGGCGCAGAAGATGTCGATACCGCCGCCGAGCGCCTCGCGGGCGGCCGGGACCACGGCGGAGGCGTCACCGGCGACCGCGATCGCCCCGATCTCGTCGGCGGTCCGCTTCGCCTTGGCCTCGTCCAGATCGTTGACCACGACCCGGGCGCCCTCGGCGGCGAACCGGCGGGCCAGCGCGGCGCCGATCCCCCCGCCCGCCCCGGTCACGACCACGGTCTTGTCCCGTACGGCTGCCACGCTGGATCTCCCTCGGTCACGTCGGTTCGGCTGACGGCAGACTAACCAGTCGGTATGTCCTGACGGAAGAGTCCTTTCCGCCTCGGCCCGCCCTGTTCCGGGATGCCCCGGGCCGGGCTAGGGTCCAGGCCTCAGCGTGCGCACGACAGGTACCCGGTGGATTTCTGATCACGGAGGTGTGCGGATGGCTCTGTCGAGACGCCTATTGCTCGGGCGGCTGGCGGCGACGGGTGCGGCCGGGGCGGCCCTGGCCGCGGGGGCCGGGCCCGCGCGGGCCGCGGAGCCGGCGCACGGCGGCGGGCGGGGGGTGCGCACCGGCTTCGACCGGCTGGCCGCCGACGGCTACCGCCTGCTGGACGGCCACCGGGTCGGCATCGTCACCAACCCCACCGGCGTCACACCGGATCTGCGGCACATCGTGGATGTGATGCACGCCGACGACCGGGTGCGGCTGACCGCCGTCTTCGGCCCCGAGCACGGCTTCCGGGGCACCGCACAGGCCGGTGGCTCCGAGGGCCGTTACGACGATCCGGCCACCGGACTGCCGGTCTACGACACCTACAACAAGAGCGGCCGGGCACTCGCCGACATCTTCACCGCCTCCGGTGTGGACACCGTCGTCTTCGACATCCAGGACGTCGGCGCCCGCTTCTACACCTACATCTGGACGCTGTACGACTGCATGGTGGCCGCGGTCCTGGCCGGCAAGCGCTTCCTGGTCCTCGACCGCCCGAACCCGGTCACCGGCCGCGCGGCCACCGGCCCGGTGCTGGACAAGGCCTATGCCTCGTTCATCGGCCGGGAGCCGATCGCGCAGGCGCACGGGATGACCGTGGCGGAGCTGGCGCTGCTGTTCAACGGCGAGTTCGTGCCGCAGGCCGCCGGGCGCCCGGTGGAGCTGGAGACGGTCCGGATGACGGGCTGGCGGCGCGGCGACTTCTACGACACGACCCGGCTGCCCTGGGTCCCCCCGAGCCCCAACATGCCCACCCCCGACACCGCCCTGGTCTACGCCGGCACCTGTCTCTTCGAGGGCACCAACCTCTCCGAGGGACGCGGCACCACCCGCCCCTTCGAACTGCTGGGCGCCGACGGCATCGACCGGCGCTGGGCCGCGGCCGCCACCGAACTCGCCCTGCCCGGCGTGCACTTCAGGGAGGCCTACTTCGCCCCCACGTTCTCCAAGTTCCAGGGCAAGACGATCGGCGGCGTACAACTGCACGTCCACGACCGCGCGGCCTTCGACCCGGTGCGCACCGGCATCGGCCTCCTGGTGACCGCGAAGCGGGTCTGGTCCGGCTTCGCCTGGCGGCCGGACCACGGCATCGACCGCCTGACCGGCTCCGCGCTGGTCCGGACGATGATCGACGCGGGCGCCGGACCGGACGAGATCGTGGCCGCCTGGCAGCAGGACCTGGAACGCTTCCGTACGGTGCGGCGGCGGTATCTGCGCTACCCGTAAGGGTGTTGGGCCGGTGCCGTCGCGGGCCGGCCCCCGGTCTCAGGAACCGGGACGGGGCCTTTCGCCTCTTGACCGGTGCCTCCACCGGGCCGGAAAGTGCGCGGGTGAGCAAAGACGCGACAGCAGCGCAGACACCGGACGACGCTCCGGCGAAGACGAACGGGGCGGCCGCCGGCGGCGAGAGCCTGCGCCGGGTGGCGGTGGCCTCGTTCATCGGGACGGCCATCGAGTTCTACGACTTCTACATCTACGGGACGGCCGCCGCGCTCGTCCTCAACCAGGCGTTCTTCCCGACGCTCGATCCGGTCAACGCCACCCTCGCGTCGTTCTCCACCTATGCGGTGGCGTTCGCCGCGCGGCCGCTCGGCTCGGTGGTCTTCGGCCACTTCGGCGACCGGGTGGGCCGTAAGTCCGTCCTGGTCGCGTCGCTGCTGCTGATGGGGCTGTCGACGGCGTGCGTCGGACTGCTCCCGGGATACGGCACCTGGGGCATCTGGGCGCCGCTGCTGCTGATCGCGCTGCGCTTCCTCCAGGGCATCGGGCTGGGCGGGGAGTGGGGCGGGGCCGCGCTGCTCGCGGTCGAGCATGCGCCGCGCACCCGCCGGGGGCTGTATGCGGCGTTCCCGCAACTCGGCCCGTCCGTGGGGTTCTTCGCGGCGACCGGGGTGTTCTGGCTGCTGTCGTCCGCACTCGACGACGCGGCGTTCCGCTCGTGGGGCTGGCGGGTGCCGTTCCTGCTGTCGTTCCTGCTGGTCGGCGTCGGACTGTTCGTACGGCTGAAGATCAGCGAGACACCGGTCTTCACCAAGGTGCTGGACGCCCAGGAGGCGAGCAAGGTCCCCGCCGTCGAGGTGCTGCGCCGCCATCCGCGCGAACTGCTGCTGAGCGCGGGCGGGATGATCGTGGCGTACGGCCTCTTCTACACGGCAACGACCTACTGCCTCTCCTACGCCACCGGCACCCTCGGCATCTCCCGCAACACCATGCTGGGGCTCTCCCTCGTCGCCTGCCTCTTCCTGGCGGCCGGCACCTGGCTCGCCGCCACCCGCTCCGACGGCGCCGGCCGCCGCAGGCTGATCCTCGCCGGCAGCGTCCTCGCGGCGGTGTGGGGGCTGGTGCTCTTCCCGCTGCTGGACACCGGCCGGCCGGTGCTGATCGCCCTCGGTATCGGTGGCGCGCTGTTCTGCATGGGTGTGGTGTACGGCCCGATGGGCGCCTATCTGCCGGAGCTGTTCAGCGCACGGGTGCGGTACTCGGGCGCCTCGCTGGCCTACAACCTCGGCGGCGTCCTGGGCGGCGCCGTGGCTCCCCTGGTCGCCACCCGGCTCCAGTCGGCGTACGGCTCGGCGTCGGTGGGCTGGTACGTCAGCGCGATGGCGGCCGTCTCGCTGCTGTGCGTGCTGGCACTGCCGGAGACCCGGGAGCGGGAACTCGTCTGAGGCGACCGCCCCGCGCGCTCACGAGCTCAGCCACCACCGGCCGCTCTCCCGGGACAGCGCCTCCCACAGGAGGTTGAGGGGGTGGCCGGGGGCGTAGGAGTCCCGCTCGCCGCGGCGGGTGAAGACGCCGACCAGTACCTCCGTTCTGGGGCCCACCTCTCCGACGAGTTCCAGGGTGCGCAGTCCGCCGGCCTCCGGGAGGCGGCCGTCCGCCGCCGCCTCCCCGATGCCCCGGGTGACCAGCATCGCGCCGCTCACGACCCCGGACCGCAACAGCTCGAAGCCGTAGTGCGCGGCCTCGATCTCGGCCGCGATGGAGAGCCGCTGGCGGTAGTCGGGGCCGTACCAGGCGGTCAGGAAGCGGCCGATCAGCCCGCGCGCCGAGACGACCAGCGGCAGCCCGGGCAGGTCCCGGGCCGCGAAGGAGGTGCCGGGGAGCCGCTCCGGCGGCAGATTCGTCAGCAGGGACAGCCCGCTGCGCCGCCACTCCATCACCTCGTACGGAGCCAGCAGTTCCGCTTCATCCCGCTCAGTGACCACGACGCTGCCGCAGACCAGATCGAGCTCCTTGGAGCGCAATTTGGTGAAGAGGTCGCCGGTGCGGACATGGGTGACCTTCAGATCGACATCGTCGCGCTCATAGTCCTCGGTGACCCGTTCCACCGCGTCCAGGAGAAAGCCGAGCGTATAGCGGGTGGTGCCGACGGAGAGCGTCCGGCCGAGCCGGCGGCGGGCGTCGTGCACACCGTCCGTCCACTCCCCCAGCGTGCGGCGCGCCAGCTCGACCAGCGCCTCCCCGGTCGCGGTGAACAGGGCGTCCCGGCCCCGCCCCTGCTTGAGGACCAGTTCCTCGCCGCACAGCGCGGCGAAGGTGCGGTTCATGGTGTCCAGTTGCTTCTGCACGCTGGACTGTTCGCGGCCCAGCCGCCGGGCGGCACCCAGCGCGGTACCCGCCTCGTGGACGACGATCAGTGTGCGCAGCTGGTCCATGGTGGTATCCAGCAGCTCCGTCGGGTACTGCTGCGGACCTGACAAGGCCATGCCTCGCTTTCCCCTCCCCTGAAGTTCAGAACCCTGAAGCATAACCCCAAGGGAAGGCCGCCCCGAGGGCAGTCGGCGTTCCTGGAACGGGAGTTGGGCCCGCCGAGGCACCCGGCGGGCGTGCACGAAGGCCCCGGGGTCACCCGCCCCGGGGCCTCGCCGGTGCCGCCTCCCGTCTACCGGTGGGCGGGGAACTCCACCACCTGCTGATAGGTCGGCCGGTTCTGCCAGCTGATGGTGGCGTGGGTCAGACCGCCCACCGTGCGGTGGATGATGGCGTCCGCGCACCACTGGTCGCCTGCCTTGCAGCTGTCATCGCCGGGGTAGACCTGCTCGGCCGTCTTCCCGGCCGCCTGCTGGAGCGTGGCGAGCAGGGTGTCGCGGCAGGCGGAGAGCTCACCACCGCCGCAGAACTGACGGCCCAGCGGCCCCGCCACCTTGTCGCCGAGCACCCCCCGCAGATCCTTGTCCACGTAGCTCCACCAGCCGTATTGGAAGGCCGATCCGGCGTGCGCCCCGGTCGGGCCGTGGCCGGCCGACGGTGACTCGTCGATCCCGAGGTTGGCCCGCAGCGCATCGTAGAGGTCGCCGCCGAGGCCCGGCTTGAAGACGGCCTCCGTCATCAGCGGCCACCAGGCGTCCATCAGGCGTACCGCGTCGGGGTGGGTGTAGGCGTGCGAGCCCGCGGCGGTCTCCCGGCGCTGGGCGCCGTCCTTGCGCCAGGCCTCCAGCTGCTGGACCGCGGTCTTCAGCTTCGGGTCGGTGACCGGCTTGCTGTTGAGGACCCGCAGGAGTTCGGGCAGCACGTCCTCACCGCGCAGGTCGGTGACCGCGGCCTCCCCCATGGCACGGGTCAGCGACGCCCGGGTCACCCCGCCGTCCTTCGTCAGCGCGCGCACCCGGTCGTCCAGCAGATTGCCGCGGTGCACGGAGCCGTTGCCGTAGCCCGCCGAGTCGTAGTCCTTGGCCTGCTTGTTGTTCCAGGAGATGTAGTAGTCCTGGTTGACGGACTGCGGGTGCTGGGCGGCCGGGGTGTACTCGGTGGTGTTGGTCGCGGGGTCGTAGCCCTTCCACTCGTAGGCGTCGTCCGCCTTGACGGGCAGCGCCGGATCGACCTCGGGGTTGCGGACCGGGTTGAGGCCGCTGTTGTAGTACGCGATGTCGCGGGAGTCGGCGTAGAACCAGTTGAAGGCGTAACCGATGTGCTGGGCGGCCTGCTGGAACGTCTTGGCGTCTTGCACGTAGGACGGGTCGTTGAACATCTGGAAGCCGATGATCGAGTCGGCCTCGTGGCGGTAGGTGGAGCGCTGCGCGGTGTAGGCGACGGGCTTGCCGTCGACGGTGGCGCGGTGGGTGACGGTCCCGTACTTGGTCCGGAAGACCTGCATCCGGTAGGAGCCGGCCGCCGTGGGGTCGGCGATGGTGGGCTTCCAGGAGTTGGTGCGCTCCAGCTTCTCCATGGGGACGCACGCACCGCGGTAGCGGTAGGAGGTGGAGTCCTTGGTGGGCGCGGAGCCGTCCGCGTTGCACAGCTCGACCGCGAAGGTGTCGGTGATGTCCTGGCCGGCCGAGGTGGCGCTCCAGGAGTAGTCCTGGCCGCGGCCGAGCTGGACGTACATCCCGACGCCCGCGAAGGAGGCGCCGCGGGCGCTGATGCCGGGCCCCTGGATCTCCTGGAGCATCAGCAGCTGGGGCGCGAAGTAGCCGGTCTGCGGGCCGAACACGGCGACCGGGTGGCCGCTCGCGGAGTGTTTGCCGGACACCAGCAGGGCGTTGGACATCCCGCGGCGCCGGGTGGGATCGAAGCTCCCCTCGGGCAGCACCCCGTCCTTGAAGAGGCCTTCCAGCTTCTTGTACTTCCTGGGGGCCTTGACCGGGTCCCGGGGCGGCGTCCCGCTCTTGGTGGTGGCCGCGCCGGTGCGGTCGAAGACCAGCGGCTCGGGGGTGACCGAGCCGCGGTCCGGCAGCGCCGTGCCCTTGGCCTTGGCGGGCTTCACGGCGTACGGGAAGCTGCTGCCGTCGTGCAGGGTCTTGGCGGCCTCGGGGTCGTTGCGCTCCCGGAAGGACTCCCAGACCTCGGTGCCCTTCTCGACGCCGTACTTCTGCTGGGCGGAGAGCAGCGCAAGGGCCGAGGGGACCTCGCCGCCACCGCCGTTGCCGAAGAGACCGCCGACGACGGAGGCCAGGGCTATCAGGTCGGTGAGCTTGAAGGGCTGGATCTCACCGGCGTTGGTGATGGCGTCGACATGTCCGGTGAGCACGTACTCGCCGGGGAAGTAGCGGCCGTTCTTGGACTGTTCGCGGTAGGCGTTGATCCCGTCGACATAGGCCTGGGCGTCCTGCATGGCCAGCTTCCCGCGCTCGCCATTGGTGTCCCGGATGCGCTCGACCTGGGCCTGGAGATCGTCCTCGGTGTACGGCGCCTGCGGCCAGAACTGCTGCTCCAGGCCCTGGTTGGCGAGCGCGCCGCCGGCGAAGGAGGTCAGTTCGCCGCGGCCGATGTGGCGGAAGAGATCCATCAGCCAGAGCCGGTCCTGGCCCGCGGCGTAGCCGGCGCCGAATTCGGTGCCGTAGCGGGTGGTGCCCTTGATGTGCGGGACGCCGGTCTTCTTGTCGCGGGTGATGGTCACGTCGTCGCGGGGCGTGCTGACCTTGCCGACCTGGTCCGTGGGGACGCCGAACGAGGCATCGTTGAAGAAGTTGCCGAGGGTGTCGTCGGTGAGCGACTGATAGCCGCTCGCCAGCGCGCCGTACGGGGCGACTTGGTCGGTGGAGTGCTCGGGGTGGGTGCCGAACAGCTTGTTTCCGAGGATCTCCACCAGGGTGGCGTTGCCGGTGGCGCCGGGCGGCAGGATGTCGCCGCACTGGCCCCGGCAGTAGTCCTGGGCGTCCGGGGGCGCGGCGGCCGCGGTGGGGGGCGGTGCCAAGAGCGTGGCACCCAAGGCGAACAGGGCTGCCGCGGCGGCAGTCCTGAACCTTCCGGTACGTCGTCGCATTGCAGCTCCTCGATGGGGGTCCCCTTGGGGAGGGCGGGCGGGACGTTACCGGCGGTTATCCCCGGCCGGAAGATGAACAACAGTCAACTTTTGCCCTGCCACCCGAAGACCGGGCCGGCGCCGCGGCGACACCTCGGAACATCGCCAACAAAGCCGCAAAAAAGTTCGATGGATCCAAGTGGGGGCAGGCTACGTCTCATCCCTGTCCAGTCGGATCCTCCCCACGGAGGTGGGAAGAATGGCCGGTTTCAGAGCCCTCGCAGAGCAGGTCCGCAATCCACGTCTCGTCGCGACCCAGCGACGCACCGCGCTGCGCAAGTGCCTTGAACGCTTCGCCCCTTACGGGCACCGGGCGACCTGGCACCATCTGTGCACCCGGGCCGGTATCGCGACCCAGGACCGCGATCCCGATCCGGAGCGGCTGATGGCCGCGCTCGCCGAGCTGGAGGAGGCCCGTGCTCTCTGGCTCGCGTACGAGGAAGAGTGCGCCGCCCGGCGCCGCAAGGAGAAACACCACGGCATCCGCCAGCCCGGCGCGCTCGACGAGTGGCACCGGCGGACCTGGGGCGGCTGCGACATCGTGCCGTGCGAGTCACCGCAACGGCACCCCGCGGCCCGTCTCGCGGTGGTACTGCGCCGCATGATCGCCGCGATGGAGGCCGGCCGGCCCCGCCGCGACTGCCCGGTGTGCGGCAGCACCCACTTCGCCTGGCCCCCGGACTCCACCGCGACCGGCCCGGCCTGCCGCCAGTGCGGCGTCCTGGCCCCGGTCTCCGTACTGACCCCTGAGGCCCTCACCGCCGCGGGCCGGCTCCACGGGGCGGACGCCTTCGCGGCGGCCTGACCGTCCTCGCACGACACCGGGCGCCTCCGCGTGACGGGGGCGTCCGGGTCGGTGTGCGGACGGGGCACGTGGCCTCCGCCCGGAGCCCGCGCGCCCGCGACCTCCACAGCGCGCGGGGCAACGGGCGCAGGTCGCCCACCGTCGGGCATCCCGTTCATATAGGGGCCTTTACGAATCGACCCGCGAACTGAAACAACTGTCCACGGGCCGACCACCCGCACCGGCAGCGCGCCCGGGGGGCGTCGGTCCTCCTGCCCGGGCGGCACCAGGGTCGCGCGGGCGTCGGTAGGAGAGGGTGGACGTCCATGGCCGAACTGCACGATCTGACCGCGCTGGAGCAGGCCCGGAAAATCCGGTCCGGGGAGCTCTCCCCCGTGGAACTGACCGAGCACTATCTCGCGCGGATCGAGCGGCTCGACGACACACTCGGCGCCTTCCTCACCCGCACCCCCGACATCGCCCGCAAACAGGCCGCGGACGCCGAGAGCGAGGCCGCCGCGGCCCGCCGCGAGGGCCGTGAACTGCCGCCGCTGCACGGCGTTCCCGTGCCGGTGAAGGACCTCAACCAGGTCGCGGGGGTGCGCTGCACGATGGGCTCCCGGGCGCTGGCCGAGCATGTGCCCACCGTCGACGACCATGTGGTCGGCAAGCTGCGGGCGGGCGGCACGATCCTGCTCGGCAAGACCAACACCCCCGAATTCGGGCTGCCCTGCTACACCGAGAACGGCCTCGCCCCGCCCGCCCGCACCCCGTGGGACCTGGCGCGCTCGGCGGGCGGTTCCAGCGGTGGGTCCGCCGCGGCCGTGGCGGGAGGCCTGGCGCCCGTCGCGCACGCCAGCGACGGCGGCGGCTCGGTCCGGATACCGGCCTCGGTCTGCGGGCTCTTCGGCATCAAGCCCAGCCGTGGCCGGATCAGCGGCGGCCCGCTGCTGCACGATGTCTCGGGCCTGGCCACCTCGGGCCCGCTGGCCCGTACGGTCGCCGATGCGGCCACCCTGCTGGACGTCCTGGCGGGGGCGATGCCCGGCGACCCGTTCGCGGCGCCGTCGCTGCCGCCCGGGGAGACCTTCGCCGACCACGCCCTCCGCGACCCGGGACGGCTGCGGATCGCCTGCCTCACCGAGGCGCCCGTCCCCGGCATCGAGGTGCACCCCGACTGCCGTACCGCCACCACCGAGACCGCCGCCCTGCTGACCGGACTCGGCCATGAGGTCGAGGAGTTGACGCTGCCCGCCGACGAGAGCGTCCTGCTCGCCTTCACCCGCGTCTGGTCGGTGCTGGCCGCGAGCCGCCCCGTACCGCCCGGGCGCGAGGAGTTGCTGATGCCGCTCACCCGCTATCTGCGCGACCGCGGCGCCGAGGTCTCCGGCACGGACTTCACCCGCTCGCTGTACGCCTTCCGGATGCTCGCCCAGTCCCTGGCCGACGGTCTGATGCCGCCGGGTGGCTATGACGTGATCCTCTCGCCGACCCTGGCCGCGCCGCCGGCCGAGGTCGGCGCACTGCGCAACGACGCCGACCCGCAGGCCGAGTTCGACGCCCTCGGGGCGTTCACCCCGTTCACCGCGCTCTACAACGCCACCGGCCAGCCCGCGGTGAACGTCCCGTTGCAGTGGAACGCCGAAGGGCTGCCGATCGGGGTGATGCTGGCCGGCCGGTACGGCGACGAGGCCACCCTGATCGCGCTGTCGGCGCAGCTGGAGCAGGCCCGCCCATGGGCGGGACGCACCCCGCCCGTGTGGTGACGCACACCGGAGTGCGCGCGCCCGTCCCGCCCCGGGACGGGCGCGCCCGCGCTCAGCTCTCGCCCGTGCAGCACTCCTGCTCGTCCGGCTGCGCCGGGCCGGTCCCCGGCTCGCCGCCGGCGCGCCGCTGTGCCCCCTCCGGGTCCTTGGCGCTCCGGTCGACCCGCAGCCGCCGCGCGCCGGGCCCCCGCTCTCCGAGGTTGTCGTACGGATTGGACAGCGCGCACTTCTCCAGCGAGAGGCAGCCGCAGCCGATGCAGTCGGTCAACCGGTCGCGCAGCTCCACGAGTTGGCTGATCCGCTCGTCCAGTTCGGAGCGCCAGACCTCGGAGAGCCGGGCCCAGTCGGCGCGATTGGGGGTGCGCTCGTCGGGCAGCTCCGCCAGTGCGTCGCGGATCACCGCGAGCGGGATGCCGACCCGCTGTGCCGCCCGCACGAAGGCGACCCGGCGCAGTGCGTCACGGGTGTAGCGGCGCTGGTTGCCCGCCGTCCGGGTGCTGCTGATCAGCCCCTTGGACTCGTAGAAGTGCAGCGCGGACACCGCGGCGCCACTGCGCGCGGAGAGCTGGCCGACGGAGAGTTCATGAACCTTGTACGGAAGCTGGGGCACGGTTCAACCCTAGTCGTCCGGCCATTGACAGCGGGGGCTCGTACTCCGCATTCTGAGCAAGCGCTTAGTAAGCGTCGGCCGATGCGCGCCAACGGCGGACGGACCCCGAGGAGGCAGACGAGAGATGGCAGAGCCCCGAGTGTTTGGATCGCTCGACGAACTGCGGGCCGCGGTCGGTGAGGAGCTGGGTACCAGCGACTGGCTGGAGATCGACCAGAAGCGGATCGATCTGTTCGCCGAGGCCACCGGCGATCACCAGTGGATCCATGTGGACCAGGAGAAGGCCGCGGCCGGCCCGTTCGGCACCACCATCGCGCACGGCTATCTGACGCTGTCGCTGCTGCCCGCCCTCGTCCCGCAGCTGATGCGGGTCGACAACGTGAAGATGGGCATCAACTACGGCACCAACAAGGTCCGCTTCCCCGCCACCGTGCCGGTCGGCTCGCGGCTGCGCGCCACGGCCAGGATCGCGGACGTGACCGAGGTGTCCGGCGGCGTCCAGCTGGCCACGGTCGTGACGATCGAACGCGAGGGCGGCGACAAGCCGGTCTGCGTCGCGGAGACGGTCAGCCGCTTCTATCTGTGACCGGCGGGCCGCCCCGGCCCGGTGGCCGGGGTGCCGTCCCCGGCCGGCGCCGGGTGCCTCGCGGCGGCGCGCCCTAGGCGACCGGTGCACCCACCATGCGCAGGACGAGGTCGGCGTACAGCGTGCCGACCTCGTCGGGGGTACGCGGGCCGTCCGCGGTGAACCAGCGGGCGACGTCCACACACAGCGACAGCACCGCGAGGGTGGTGCCCGGCACGTCGTCGGCCCGGAACTCGCCGCTGTCCGCGCCGTCCTGGATGATCTGCCGCAGCAACCGGTCGGTCCGGCGGCGCAGTCCGGCGATCTCGGTGTAGTGCTCGGGGCTCAGCGCCTGGAGTTCGTACTGGATGACCCGGGCGGTGGTGTGGTGCTCCGCGTGCCAGCGGGCGAAGGTGCGGACGGCGTCGCGGAGCCGCTCGGCGGCACTGCCCTGGGCCTCGGCGGCGGCGCCCATGATGCGCAGCGCCTTCTCGTGGCCGATGCCGCTGATGCGGTAGAGCAGCTCTTCCTTGGTCTTGTAGTGGATGTAGAGGGCGGCCGGGCTCATCCCGGCGCGGCCGGCGATGTCACGGGTGGTGGTGGCGTGGTAGCCGCGTTCGGCGAAGGCCTCGACGGCGGCGCTGACCAGCCGTCGCGCGGCGTCCGGGGTCACCCCGGCCCATTCCTCGTTCTCCTCTTTGGCCCGCTCCGCCGCCGCACCCATCGCGCACCCCGCTCCTCGACCCGCCAGGGACCCTCCTCTGACGGATCGAACACCATATCGCGCCGCTGAGCAAGCGCTTAGGGCGCGGCGGGCGGGCCGGCGGCCCCGTGGCCATGCGGGCCGGACGGCTTCAGAAGGCCGAGACCCCCGTCAGCGCCCGCCCGATGACCAGCTTCTGTATCTGGCTGGTGCCCTCGTACAGCGTCATCACCCGCGCGTCCCGCAGCAGCTTGCCGACCGGGTACTCGTCGATATAGCCATAGCCGCCGAACACCTGGAGGGCGTTGTTGGCGGCGCGCACCGCGGCCTCGGAGGCGAAGAGCTTGGCCTGGGACGCCTCGGTGCCGAACGGCTCGCCGCGGTCGATCAGATCGGCGACCCGCCAGGTCAGCAGCCGCGCGGCCGCCACGTCCACGGAGATATCGCTGATCAGCTCCTGCACCAGCTGGTGCCGGGCGATCGGCTTGCCGAACTGCTCGCGCTCGCCCGCGTAGCCGAGCGCGGCGTCCAGGGCGGCCTGGGCGATGCCCACGCAGCCGGCGGCGACCGACATCCGGCCCTTGGCCAGCGCGGACATCGCGACCGAGAACCCCTTGCCCTCGGGGCCCAGCATGGCGGTGGCGGGGACCCGTACGCCGTTCAGGGCCAGCTCCGCGGTGGCCTGGCCGCGCAGCCCCAGCTTCCCGTGGATCTCCCGGCGCTCCAGACCGGGGCTGTCGGCCGGGACGAGGAAGGCGCTGATGCCCTGGTGGCCGGGGGCGCCGCCGGTGCGGGCGAAGAGCAGCACCACATCGGCCCAGGTCCCATTGGTGATGAACATCTTGCTGCCGTCGATGACATAGGAGTCCCCGTCACGGACCGCGCGGGTGGCGAGGTTCGCGGCGTCGGATCCGGTGCCCGGCTCCGTCAGGCCGAAGCAGCCGACGGCCTCGCCGGAGGTGAGCCGCGGCAGCCATGCCCGCTTCTGTTCCTCGTCGCCCCATGCCGCGATGGTCTTGGCCACCAGCCCGAGGGAGACCGAGACGATGCCGCGCACCGAGGAGTCCCCGCGGCCCAGTTCCTCGGTGACCAGGACGTAGGAGAGGTGGTCGCCGCCCGAGCCGCCGTACTCCTCGGGGACGGTGAGCCCGAGGAAGCCGAGGCCGCCGAGCTTCTTCACGATGCCGCGGTCGACCTGTTCGGTGCGGTCCCAGGCGGTGACGTACGGGGTGATCTCGCGGTCGGTGAAGTCCTTGGCGAGCTGCCGTACCGCGGTCTGCTCCGCGCTGAGCTCCAGGTTCATCTCGGGCCCCTTGTGGACGAGAACAGTTAATTAGCACTGCTAGTTTTTGGCGGGCAGCCTCTACTATGTGCGGCATGGCCCGACCCCGCAAGCCCCTTCTGAGCCGCGAGCGCATCGTCTCCACGGCGCTGGCGCTCATCGACGCCGAGGGGCTGCCGGCGCTCTCCACCCGGCGGCTGGCGGCGGAGCTGGGCGTGAGCGGGCCGTCGCTCTACAACCACTTCACGACCAAGGACGAGATCCTCGACGCGGTGGCCGACACGGTCATCGCCAAGGTCGATGTGTCGGCGTTCGAGACGGGCACGGACTGGCGCGCCGGGCTGCTCGACTGGGCCCGCTCCTACCGCGCGGCGCTCGCCGCCCATCCGCACATCGTGCCGTTCCTGGCCCAGGGCCCCGGCCGCCGCCCCGCCGGCCTGAAGATGGCCGACGCGGCGTTCGGCGGGATGGTCGAGGCGGGCTGGCCGCCCGCCCAGGCCACCAGGGTCTGCGCCATGGTCCGCTACTTCGTGGCCGGCTCCGCCCTGGGCTCCTTCGCCCGCGGCTTCGTCGACGACCCGAGCGCCTACGACCCCGCCGACTACCCCCACCTGGGCCAGGCGCATCTGCTGGCCGAGCATCAACGCCAGGTGGACGAGGGCGCGTTCGAGACGGGGCTACGGGCCCTGGTGGACGGCCTGGCGCTCCAGCACCCGGACCTCGTGCCGCCGGAGGGGAGCTGACCGTACGGCGGGGCGGGCCGCCTCGACACCCTCAGGGTGCAGGCTTCCCCAACGGCTCGATCGCAGCCGACACTTCAGCCAGAAGCGTCTCGACTTCCGCTCCCCAGCGCGAGCTGACCACCAGGTCCCGTGCGGGGTCGACCCAGAGCAGGTGTCCGCCCCCGTTGCCGCGGGCGCAGCGCCCGGTGGACGGGGCCTTGGGCCAGACCGTTCGATGGTCGTTGAGCCACCATGACAGCCCGTAGTGGGGCTTGACCGGGCAGGGCCGCCACATTTCCTCGACCCATCGGCCGGACAGCAGCCGGTGCCCGCCCCATTGTCCGCGCCGCAGGCAGAGTTGTCCGATCCGGGCGAGGTCGAGGGCACTGATCCACAGTCCGCCGCCCCAGTGCGCGCCGCCCGACACCACGGGGAGGCGCCGGCCGCCGACCTCGACCGCGGAGTCGGCATAGCCGTGCCAGGACCAGCCGGACGACGCCCCGATCGGTTCCATGATCCGCTCGTGCAGCGCCTCGGGCAGGGGGCGGCGGAGCAGCACGGTGAGCGCGAGGGCGGTCAGATTCACCCGGACGTCGTTGTAGGCCCAGCCGGCTCCGGGAGGGCCGCCGGCCGACTCGGTTCCCTCGCGGGTGCTCTGGGCGTCGACCGAGGTGGGCTTGCCCCACAGTTCGCCCTCCCACTGGCTGGACTGGTCCAGAAGGTGCCGCCAGGTGATCTCCTGACCGTGCGCGTCGCCGAATTGGGGCAGATCGATCGACCGGCACACCGGTTCGTCCAAGCGCAGCAGCCCGTCGTCGAAGGCCAGTCCGGCTACCAGCGACAGGACACTCTTGGTGGCACTGAAGGCCATTTCCTCCCGCTCGGGGTCTCCCCAGGCCGCAAGGACCGTTCCCCGCCGCACGACGACCCCGCTCGCCCCCTGCCCGTCGAGCAGGGGGCCCACCACTTCCCGATGTGAGACATCGGAGACCTGGGAAGCCAGGTAGGACCGCATGTCCTGGATCCCCGGTATCGCGCGCTCCGCCTGCTCGCTTGCGGCACGTGCCAGACGGCTGGCATCCACCCCCGACCACGGGTCGTCGCCGTGCCCGCCCGCGTCCAGGCACGCGCCCACGCTTTCCATCAATCCGCCCCCTACGCCTCTATGGACCGTCCGGTGACCCCTGCGCCATGAGCCACCCGGCCGTCTCCGACACAGCGATCTGCCGGGTCCGTGCGCCGCCTACTGGCGCACCCACCTGACCCCTGCGCCAACTCGCACCGCTCTTCCGCCAGGGCCGGCGCCGCGGAAACCGTCGGACAGACCACCACGGTCGCCGACGGCGGCTCTCCGGGCACCGGCCTCGTCATTCTGCACCGCGCCGTCCGGCCGGCGACGAACCGTGCGCGGGGAAGCGGTGCACCACCGCTCCCCCAGGCCGGTCCGCGCCCTGCGGGACACCCCTTAGAGCCGGCGCCCCGGCTCGGCCCCACCGCCCGGTGCAGGCGCCGTCCCGGCACGCCGGATCAGCAGCCAGATGGACGCCAGCGCGATGACGGACAGCGCCATGATGTAGCCGGCCACCGCCATCGAGGTGCCGGTCGCCTCCAGGAGCAGCACCATCACGAACGGGGCGAGTCCGCCGCCCAGGATCGCGCTGATCTGATAGCCGAGCGAGGCGCCGGTGTAGCGCATCTCGGCGGTGAACAGCTCGGCGAACAGTGCGGCCTGCGGGCCGTACATGACGCTCAGGAAGCAGCTGCCGACAAAGGTGCCGACGGCCAGCCACACCAGCGACGCGGTGTCGATGAGCAGGAACATCGGCACCGCCCAGAGCAACAGCCCGACGGCGCCCGCGGCATAGACCCGCAGCCGGCCGATCCGGTCGGAGAGCGCCGCGGCGGCCGGGATCAGCGCGAGTTGGGTGAGGCTGACCAGCAGCGACACGGCCAGTACGGAGGTGCGCCGCATCTCCAGCTCGCGGGTGGCGTAGTCCAGGACGCCGGTGATGAGGATGTAGAACGTGGCGGTGTTGACCGCGAACGAGCCGCCGGCCAGCAGGACGGTGCGCAGATGGTGCCGCAGGATCTCGCGCAGCGGAGAACGGCGCGCCGCGGCGGCCTGCTCGGTCGCCGCCAGCTTCGCTTCCGCGGCCCGGAACGCGGGGGTCTCCTCGACGTGGGTGTGGATATAGCGGGCGAGCAGGAGCACCAGGACGCCGACGAGGAACGGCAGCCGCCAGCCCCAGGTGCCGAAGGACCGCTCGTCGGTGACCGCGCCGGCCAGCAGGAAAACGGAGTTGGCGGTCATCACGCCGAGGGGGACGCCGAGTTGCACCAGCGAGCCGTAGAGCCCGCGCTTCCCCTCGGGGGCGTATTCGGTGGCCATCAGCATCGCGCCGCCCCACTGGGCACCGACCGCGATGCCTTGCAGCAGCCGCAGCACGACCAGCAGGACCGGTGCGGCCAGCCCGATGGTGGCGTAGGAGGGGAGCAGGCCGATGGCGGTGGTGGCCAGCCCCATGACGGTCAGTGCGAGCACCAGCATGGGCTTACGGCCGTGCCGGTCCCCGAGCTGACCGGCGATCACCCCGCCGACGGGACGGGCCAGGAAGCCCACCGCGAAGGTCGCGAACGAGGCGAGGACACCGGCGGCCGGACTGTCCGAGGGGAAGTAGGCCGGGCCGAGGACGAGCGCGGCGGCGATACCGAAGACGAAGTAGTCGTACCACTCGACGGCGGAGGCGAGGGCGGCCGCGGTGGCGACCCTGCGGCGGCTGCGGGCGGAGGGCGGGGTGCCGGTGTTGCCGTGTGGCGCGGAGGGGGCCGTATCCATGCGTGCACACTCCGAGGGGTGCGGGGAGGGAGGGGGGCGGCGCCGTGATGTCGGGCGACCGTACCGACCGGCCGGTACGGCGTCAACGGATCACGCAGCACGACTTTCCGGCGCCGCCTGCATGCGGGGGCCAGGGCGCTCCCCGCAGCCCCCGCCCCCGCCGTCCTCGCCCCCTAGAACACCACCAACGCCCGTCCCCCCTTGCCCGCCAGCATCGCGTCGAAGGCCGCCGGGATGCCGTCGAGGCCGATCCGGTCGGTGACCAGGGTGGAGAGGTCGAACGCGCCGGAGCGGATGTGCCGGGCGATCAGCGGGAGGTCGCGGGCGGGGTCGGTGTTGCCGTAGACGCAGCCGGAGAGGGTGCGGCCGAAGTAGAAGAGTTCCAGGGCGGAGAAGGACACCTGCTGGTCCTGGCCGCCGATGCCGACGACCGTCGTGCGGCCGCCGCGGCGGGTCGCCGACCAGGCCGTACGGATGGTGTCGGCGCGGCCCACGCACTCCACGGCGACATCGGCGCCCAGGCCGCCGGTGAGCTTGCGGACGCGCTTGGCGGTGTCGTCGCCCGCCACCACGAACTCGGTGGCCCCGGCCGCGCGGGCCAGTTCCTCCTTCTCGGGCGAGACGTCCACGGCCACGATCGGGCCGGCGCCCGCGATCCGCGCCGCCTGGAGCGTGGCCAGGCCCACCCCGCCCACGCCGAAGACCACGACCGACTCCCCCGGCCGCACCTGGGCGCTGTGGTGCACGGCGCCCCAGCCGGTGAGCACCGCGCAGCCGAGCAGCGCGGCATCGGCGAGCGGTACCCCCTCCGGCAGCGGCAGCGCGGCCCGTGCGGAGACCACGGTCTCCTCGGCGAACACGGCGGTGCCCAGGCCGGGGTAGAGCTCGGTGGCGTCGTCGGCGCGCCGGGCGTACGGGGCGTTCGCGGCGAGGCCGGAATGGGCGCACAGCCAGGGCTCGGACAGTCCGCAGAAGTGACAGTCGCCGCAGGACGGCGCCCAGTTGAGGACGACCTGGTCGCCGGGGGCCACGGTGGTCACGTCGGGGCCGACCGCGGTGACGGTGCCCGCGCCCTCGTGCCCGAGGACGGCCGGGGCGGGCTGGCGCAGGGTGCCGTTGGACAGCGACAGATCGGAGTGGCAGACCCCGGCGGCGGCGAGCCGGATACGGACCTGGCCCGGGCCGGGCTCGGGCAGCTCGATCTCGGTGATCTGGAGGGGGGCGTTGACGGCGGGCAGTACGGCGGCGCGGACCACAAGGACTCCTCGTGCGCAGGGCGGCGGGCGGGGTGGTACGGCGGCGTGGTGGGGCGGTGGCGGCCGCCCTCACCGGCCGGACGGGTCAGAACTGGAGGGACTTGGTCTGGAGATATTCGGTCAGGCCGTGCGGGCCCAGTTCCCGGCCGACGCCGGACTGCTTGTAACCACCGAACGGGGCGAGGGGATTGAAGCGGCCGCCGTTGATGTCGACCTGCCCGGTGTGCAGGCGGCGGGCGAAGGCGACCGCCGTGGCCTCGTCGCCCGCCCAGACCGCACCCGCCAGGCCGTAGACGGTGTCATTGGCGATCCGCGCGGCGTCGTCCTCGTCCTCGTACTTCAGGATCGACAGGACCGGGCCGAAGATCTCCTCCTGGGCGATGGTCATCTCCGGGGTGACGTCCGCGAAGACGGTCGGCGCGACGTAGTAGCCGGGACCGGCGTCGGGTGCCTCCGGGCCGCCCGCCACCACCCGCGCCCCCTGGGCGATGCCCTGCTCGATATAGCCGCGCACCCGGTCCCGCTGGGCGGCGTTGACCAGCGGGCCGATCCTCTCGCCGGGGACGTACTTCGCGGCGGCCGCCGTCGCCAGCTCCACCGCCTCGGCGTAGTGGTCCCGGTGGACCAGCATCCGGGTCCAGGCGCTGCACGTCTGGCCGGAGTTGGCCATGACGTTGGCGACGCCGACCGCGACCGCCTTCGGCAGATCGGCGCCGGGCAGGATGACATTGGCGGACTTGCCGCCCAGCTCCAGCGCCACCCGCTTGACCGCGGCGCCCGCCAGGGCACCGATCCGCTTGCCGACGGCCGTCGAGCCGGTGAAGGAGACCAGATCGACGCCGTCGTGCTCGGCGAGCGCCTGCCCGGCGACCGGCCCGAGGCCGGTGACCAGGTTGAAGACCCCCGCGGGTATCCCGGCCGCGTCGACGCACTCCGCGAACAGCTGGGCGACCAGCGGGGTGTCCTCGGCGGGCTTGAGCACCACCGTGCAGCCGGCCGCGAGCGCCGGGGCGACCTTGGCGACGATCTGGTGGAGCGGGTAGTTCCACGGCGTGATCGCGCCGACCACGCCGACCGGTTCGTGCAGCACGGTGGAGTTGCCGATGGTCTCCTCGAAGGAGTACGTACGGGCCAGTTCGGCGTAGGAGCCGCAGACCGCGACCGGCACCCCGGCGTGCACCGCCGTACTGAAGGCGAGCGGTGAGCCGAGCTCGGCGGTGACCGTCTCGGCGATCTCCCCGGCGCGGGACGCGAGTTGATCGCGCAGTGCGGCCAGCCGGTCCGCCCGCTCCTCGGGCGGGGTCGCGGCCCAGCCCGGCAGGGCGGCGCGGGCGGCCCGCACGGCGGCGTCCACGTCCTGCGCGGACCCGGCCGGGACGGTGCCGATGACCCGCCCGTCGGCCGGGTTGACGACCTCGATCGTCCCGCCGCCCTCGGCGGGCCGCCAGCTTCCGTCGATGTACATCGCGTCGTGCTGCTTCACGTCGTGGTCCTCTCGCGCCGGCCGATGGTCATCCGCCCTAAACTAGCGCCGGTAGTTTTGCGCCGCCAGGGCTCCGCCGCCCGCTGGGAGGTGACGGTGGCCACGAGCCTAGGAGATGCCCCCGCCCTCACCCCTTGGCGGACGGCTTGCGCATTTCCTCGATGACGCTGATGAATCCCGCCTTGCCGTGACCCGCGGCGATGGTCCGGTCGGCGAGGCCCTTGACGGCGTCGAGCACCTCGGTGTTGAGGCCGCGGTCCACGGACGCCTCGATGATGTGGGCGATGCCCGCGGCCTCCATGACGATGTTGTCCTGGTCGCCCGGGAAGACCCCGCGGTCCGCATCCCGTGCCCAGCCCGCGGCGAGCGGCGGCAGGATGCCGACGATCGCGTCCGTGAACGGCACGAACTTCTCAGCCGCCACGCCCTCGGCGCCGGCCAGCGCGAAGGCGTGCACCAGGCCCGCTATCGCGGAGTAGAAGAAGCCGAGCAGGGCGAGGTCGTACACCGCGGCCGCGCCGTGGTCGGCACCGAGGTACGCCGCCTGACCTCCCAGCACCTTCAGCGTCTCCTCGTACGTCTCGAACGCCTGCCGCGAACCGCTGTAGAGAAGGGTCGCCCCGGGGGTGCCGATGTCCGGCGTCGGCACCATGACCGCACCGTCGAGGTAGTCGATGCCGTGCCCGGCGGCCCAGGCGGCGGCGGACCGTGCGCGCTCCGGGGTGTCGGAGGTGAGATTGACCAGGACCCGGCCGGACAGCCCGGGACCGGCCGGTTCGAGGATCTCCAGGGCCGCGGCGTAGTCCAGTACGCAGACGATCACCAGCGGACTGGCGGCCACCGCGTCGGCCACCGTGTCCGCGCGGACCGCGCCGCGCTCCACCAGGGCATCGGCCTTGCCCGGCGTACGGTTCCAGACCGTCGTGGGGTGCCCGGCCCGGACGAAGGCGCCGGCCAGTGCGCTGCCCATGGCGCCGAGGCCGAGCACGGTCACCGGGGTGCGGGGGTCGTTCGGGGTGCTGCTCATGGTGTGCTCCTCATCCGCTGCGCGGGCCCGGCCCACTGCCCGGCCCGCTGTGCACACCACCCTGCCGAGCTGCGCTTATGGTTCCCTTCGGGTCTGCTTACGGCCCTTCGGGCGGGCTTCGGGCGGGCTTACGGTCCCGTGGTCTCTTGGGGCGGGCCCGCGGTCCCATGGGTCCCTCGGGCCGCGGCGCCGGTCTCCTGGCGCGGGCCCGCGGCCCCCCCGGGGAGGCTTTACGGCCCCTTGGAGCGGGCCTGTTGAGCACCGGCTCCCTTGTCCACCCGCCCCGGCCCGGCCTCCTCTGCCGGCCCGGCCTCCTCTGCCGGCCCGGCCTCCTCCCCCGCCGGCCCGGTCTCGTCCGCCGACGGCTTCACCACCCCGCCGCCGCTCGCGGTTCCGGCGTCCGACGCGCGCCCCGTACGGCCGGCCATCGCGGCGGAGGTCAGCAGCAGCGCGCCGAGCAGGACGAAGGGCGCGGCGGTGCCCGCGACACCGGCGAGCAGTCCGGCGCCGGCCGGGGCGGCGACCTGGCCGAGGCGGTTGCCGGTGAGGCGGAGCGCCAGCGCCGTACTGCGGGCCCGTTCGGGGGCGGCCTGGACGACCGTCGTCATCGACAGCGGCTGGCCGACGCCGAGACAGAAGCCGAGGGCGAGCAGCATCGCGGCCAGCGCCCACACCGGCACCGGCAGCACCAGACCGCCGCACAGCACACCGGCCAGCGCGCAGCTGACGGCCATCAGCGCGGTACGCCCCAGCCACCGGATCATCGGCGTCATCACCAGCCGGCAGGCGATGGTGGCCGCGGCCCGCAGGCTGAGCAGCAGACCGATGGCGGTGGGGGCGATGGCGCGGTCCTCGCCGATGACGGGGAGGTAGGCGGTGAGGATGTCGGTCGCCGACAGCACGGCCAGGCTCATGAAGATGCCGGCCGGTACACCCCGAGTCCGCAGGATGCCGCGGACCGGGACCGGCGGTCCGGCGGCCGGGGCCCGGGTGCCGGACGGGGCGGTGCGGGCGCGCTGTTCGAGCCGCCAGAGCGAGGCGTACGAAACCGCGGCGACGGCGCCGGAGACCAGCAGGGCGGTGGCGCTCGTCGGGGCCATCCGGCCGTCGTGCTCGGAGATGACGAGCCCGGCGGCGACCGGACCGATGAGCTGGCCGAGGGAGGCGCCGATGGTGAAGTGGCCGAAGTTGCGGTCGCGGTCCTCGGGGGCGCTGCGGCGGGCGACGATCGACTGGGCGCCGATGACGAAGCAGAGGTGCCCCAGGCCCATCACCCCGCTCCAGGCGGCCATCGCGGGCAGTGAGCCGGCCAGGCCGCTGAGCGCGCAGCCGCCGCTGATCAGCGCCACCCCGACGACCAGCAGCGGGGCGCAGCGGCCGTGGTCCGTGCGGCGGCCGAGCGGTACGGCGACGAGCAGCGGCAGCAGCGCGTAGACGGCGGTGATCACGCCGACGGCGCGTTCGTCGGCGCCCAGGGCGAGGGCCCGGTAGGAGACAGCCGGCCTGGCCATGCTCACCGCTCCTTGCGCGAAGGAGAAGGTGAGGACCAGACGCAGCAGCCAACTCCTGCCGGGCCTCGCGGTGTTGGTGGCGGTCATCTAGATGATGCCGAAGAGCACACCGGCACACAGGACCACCAGGGAGGTCAGTGCGGCCCATTTGACGGTGAATTTGGTGTGGTCGCCGAACTCGACCTTGGCCATCCCGACGAGGACGTAGACGGCGGGGACGAGCGGGCTGGACATGTGCAGGGCCTGGCCGACGAGGGAGCCGCGGGCGATCTCGATGGGCGCGACGCCGTGGGCGGCGCCGGCCTCGGCGAGGATCGGCACGATGCCGAAGTAGAAGCCGTCGTTGGACATGAAGTAGGTCAGCGGGATGCTGAGCACGCCGGTGACGATGCCCATGTGCGGGCCGAGCGCGTCGGGGATGCCGCTGACCAGCCAGCGGGCCATGTGCTCGACCATGCCGGTGCCGGTGAGCACACCGGTGAAGACCGCGGCGGCGAAGACCATGCCGGAGACGTTGAGCACGTTCTCGGCGTGCGCGGCGACGCGGGCCTTCTGGTCCTTCATGTGCGGGAAGTTGACGGTGAGCGCGAGGGCGGCGCCGATCAGGAAGAGCACCGGGATCGGCAGCGTCTGGAGGATCAGCAGGGTGAGCAGCGCGAGGGTGAGCGCGGCGTTGAACCAGTAGAGCTTGGGGCGCAGGGTGGCCCGCTGCGGGTCCAGGACCTGGAGGCCGTCGTCGTCGGCGGCCTGCTCTCCGAAGCCGGCGGCCGGCCCGTCGTCGGAGCCGGTGCCCGCGCCGCCGGTGGTGGGCCGCGCCTCGGCCGGGGCGCCGCCCGTGCCACCGGTGCCCGCACCGACCAGAACCTGTTCGGTCTCGTTCTCGGGCACGGTCTCGGTCACCAGCGTGGTGTCGCCGAGGGTCAGCACGCCGAGCCGCTTGCGCTCGCGCCGGCCGAGGACATACGCGAGAGCGAAGACCGCGACCAGGCCGACGGCCAGCGCGGGGATCATCGGGACGAAGATGTCACCGGCGTCGAGCTTGAGCGCCGTGGCGGCGCGGGCGGTCGGGCCGCCCCAGGGGAGGGTGTTCATCACGCCGTTGGCGGTGGCGGCGACACCGGTCATCACCACGAGGCTCATCTTCAGCCGCTTGTAGAGCGGGTAGAGCGCCGAGACGGTGATCATGAAGGTGGTGGAGCCGTCGCCGTCGAGCGAGACGATCGCGGCGAGCAGGGCCGTACCGACCACCACCCGCACCGGATCGGCCTTGCAGAACTTGAGGATGCCGCGGACGATCGGGTCGAAGAGCCCGACGTCGATCATCACCCCGAAGTAGATGATGGCGAACATCAGCATCGCGGCAGTGGGGGCCAGGTCGCCGATGCCCTTGAGGACGTAGTCGCCCAAGTGCGCGCCCTGTCCGACCAGGACGCAGAACAGCGCGGGAATCAGCACCAGCGCTGCCATCGGTGACATCTTCTTCATCATGATCAGCACCAGGAAGGCGGCGATCATGACAAATCCGAGGATTGTCAGCATTAGGGGTTACCTCACGTTCGCCCTTGAACATCTGCCGGGGGTGGCGGTTCAGGCGACGTTAGGTCCCGCAAAGTTTCGTTAACAAGGTCTTGACGCGCGAGCAATACGAGCAAAACCCCAGGTCAATAGGGATCTCACCGGACGGGCCTGCGCACAACCGGCGCACCGGACCCGCGCCGCCCGCCGCCGGTGCTCACCCCTCCCCCGCGCCCGCCCCGTCCAGATACCGCGACAGATAGGCCCGCAGCAGCAGCTTGGTCTCGGTGACGAGTGCCGGGTCACCGGCCGGATCCGTACGGAAGGCGAGCTGGAGCAGCGCGTCGGCCGTCTCGACACCGACCAGGAAGGCGGTGCGCAGCCGTTCGTCGGCGGCGTCCAGACCGAGCGGGCCGGCGAAGAGGGCCAGCAGCCGGTCGGCGACCTCGTAGTTGGCCTGCCGGGCGGCGCTCGGGGCGGGGACGGTGAACTCCACCAGGGCGAAGCCCGGCACCGTCCGCTTCATGGCGAGGTACTCGTCAACCACCACGTCCACCGCATGGCGCCATGGGAGCGGGGTGTGTGCCGGGGCGGTCAGCCGGGCGGTGATGCGGTCCGCGTAGGCGTCGAGATTGCGCCGGGCCAGGGCCTCGGCCATGGCGCGCTTGTTGGGGAAGAAGCGGTAGACGGAGCCGATCGGGACCCCGGCGCGGCCGGCCACGGCCCGGGTGCTCAGGTCCTCGTACCCGGTCTCCTCCAGCACTTCGGCACAGGCGTCGAGGATTCTGGCCAGCCGCTGGGCGCTGCGCCGCTGGACGGGGGCGCGGCGCAGGGCGGCGGACGGCGGGTCGGGGTCGGGGGTCGGCTGCGGCACCCCACCATCCTGCCCGCCTCACGGGCGGGCGGTACCTGAGCGCCCTGATCCGGCCGACGCGGCCGGGACTCTCCGTTGACGCCTCCCCACCGCAATCCTAAGGTCTTGCATAGGATTCCTTGAGCGGCGGGAGCACGCGATGGCAGGCACGGGCAACGAGCAGGCGAGGAAGACGGCCGAGGGGCTGGCGTACCACACCGGCTTCGGCAACGAGCACAGCTCGGAGGCCGTCCCGGGCGCGCTGCCGACGGGCCGCAACTCCCCCCAGCGCGCACCGCTCGGCCTGTATGCCGAGCAGCTCAGCGGGTCGGCGTTCACCGAACCGCGCGGCCACAACCTCCGCTCCTGGCTCTACCGCATCCGCCCGTCGGCCGCGCATCCGCCGTTCGTCCGTGCCGAGCGGCACGCGCTCCGCTCGGCGCCGTTCACCGACTGCACCCCCGACCCCAACCGCCTGCGCTGGAACCCGCTGCCCGAGCCCGCCGGCCCGGCCGACTTCCTGGACGGCCTGTGGACCCTGGGCGGCAACGGCGACGCCACCCAGCGCACCGGTATGGCCGTCCACCTCTACTACGCCAACACCTCCATGGAACGGCGGGTGTTCGGCAACGCGGACGGCGAGCTGCTGATCGTGCCGGAACGGGGCGGGCTGCTGCTGCGCACCGAACTCGGCCTGCTGCACGCCGCACCGGGCGAGGTGGCGCTGATCCCGCGCGGCGTCCGCTTCCGCGTCGAGCTGCTGGACGACACCGCCCGCGGCTATGTCTGCGAGAACTACGGCCGGCCCTTCCAGCTCCCCGACCTCGGCCCGATCGGCGCCAACGGCCTGGCCAACGCCCGGGACTTCCGCGCCCCGGTCGCCGCCTACGAGGACGTCGAGGGCCCCGTCGAGGTCGTCAACAAATTCTGCGGCCACCTCTGGACGGCCACCTACGACCACTCCCCCCTGGATGTCGTCGCCTGGCACGGCAACCACGTCCCGTACGTCTACGACCTGCGCCGCTTCAACGTCATCGGCTCGATCAGCTACGACCACCCCGACCCGTCCATCTTCACCGTGCTCACCTCCCCCTCCGACACCCCGGGGCTGGCGGGCGTGGACTTCGTGGTCTTCGCACCGCGCTGGCTGGTCGGCGAGGACACCTTCCGGCCGCCCTACTTCCACCGCAATGTGATGACCGAGTACATGGGCCTGATCGAGGGGGCCTACGACGCCAAGGCGGAGGGCTTCGTCCCGGGCGGCGGCTCGCTGCACAACATGATGTCGGCGCACGGGCCCGACCGGGAGACCTTCGACCGGGCGAGCGCCGCCGAACTGCGGCCGCAGAAGATCGACGACGGTCTGGCC
This sequence comes from Streptomyces lydicamycinicus, assembly GCF_000829715.2. Classification (NCBI taxonomy): domain Bacteria; kingdom Bacillati; phylum Actinomycetota; class Actinomycetes; order Kitasatosporales; family Streptomycetaceae; genus Streptomyces; species Streptomyces lydicamycinicus. The sequence continues at coordinate 349,671 of NZ_BBNO01000006.1, forward strand.
TTCATGTTCGAGACCCGCTGGCCGCTGACGCTCACCGAACAGGCCCGGGACGCCGGCCATCTTCAGCGCGGCTACGACGACGTATGGCAGGGTCTCCAGCGCCACTTCCGTCTGTGACACCGGGGAACACCTCGTGACCACCTTCGCTCCCGACTCGCTCGCCCTGAACCGCAAGCTGCCGCTCTGGTATCAGGTCTCGCAGTCGTTGCGCGCCTCCATACTGGGCCGCTCCCCGGAGGCGCCGCTGCGGCTGCCCACCGAGGACGCGCTCGCCGCGCACTACGGCGTCAGCGTGCTGACCATGCGCCAGGCCCTCAAGGAGCTGGAGACGGAGGGCCTGATCAGCCGGCACCGGCGCCGGGGCACCTTCATCGAACCGAGCGCCCAGCGCGGTGCGCCGGTGCGGCTGCTGGGTTCCGTGGACGCCATCGTGGCCCAGCAGTCCGGGATGCGCACCGAACTGCTGGAGCACGGCCCCACCCCGGTGCCAGCCGAACTGACGGAGTTCTTCCCGGACCTGGCGGAGGTGGCGGGCTTCCGCCGGCTGCGCAGCGACGAGAAGACCGGCGAGCCCACCAACCACGCGTGCAACTACGTCCGCCCCGAGGTCGCCGCGGCCATCGATCCGGCGGATCTGCTGCGCTGGCCGATGACGAAGGTGCTGCGGGACACGGTGGGCGTACGGATCAGCCGGATCACCGACACCGTCGAGGCGCGACTGGCCGACCCGGAGACCGCGCGGCTCCTCGAAGTCCCGCTGCTCAGCCCGATCCTGCACTACACGGGCGTCAGCTACGACGCGGACGGCCGGGCGGTCGATGTCGCCCGGATCCATTACCGGGGGGACCGCTTCTCCTTCACGGTCACAATGGATTCTTGAACGTTTTTGGCTTTCCCGCCGTGGTGGTTTCTCGCCGTTGCGCCTGCGGCGGGCCGGGTGGTTTGTGGGTGCGGTGACGGGCCTCCGGGGCAGGGGTGTGGGACTGCTTCGCTTTACGTCCCACACCCCTGCCCCGGAGGCCCGTCACCGCACCCCGACAGCCCCGCGCAGCGGACCCGGCCCGCCGCAGGCGCCACGGCGGGGGCACCGCGCAAGCGGGCAACAAACGGCGAGCAACACCCACGGCGGGAAAGACAAAAACGTGGGAAGGCTTAAATTCTCTCAAGGCTCCGCCCCGTACTACGCGGCCCCAGCAGCGCCACGTCCACGCACAGCAACAGCATCAGCGCCGCCGAGCCGGTGAAGACCGCGGCCGCGCCGAGGGTGGTCAGCACGCTCAGGGCGACGAACGGCAGCACGACCGAGGTGAGCCGGGACAGCGAGTAGGCGATACCGATCGCACTGCTGCGCAGACCGGTCGGGAAGAGCTCGGTCTGGTAGACGTGGAAGGCGTTGGAGAAGACATTGCTGCACACCGTCAGCAGGAAGCCGAAGGTGACGATGGCCCAGGTGGCGGTGGCGAAGCCGAAGGCCAGACCGCAGCCGGCGATACCGAGCGCGGAGGCGATGATCAGCGTCCGGCGCTCGATCCGGTCGATGAGCGGGATGGACAGCGCGGAGCCGAGCGGATAGCCGCAGAAGCTCAGCGCCGCGTACAGCAGCGACTCGGTGACGGTGTGGCCCTTCGCGGTGAGCACCACCGGCGCCAGCGAGCCGAAGCCGTAGTAGCCGACGGTCTGAAGGACCTGGAAGATCCACCACATCACGGTGCGCCGCCGCTGGTCGCCCCGGAACATCTCCGCCAGCGGCACCTTCCGCTCCGGGACGGTCTCCGCCTCCGGTACGGACGGCAGGCTGCCACCGGTCTCCCGGGCCACCCGCTCCTCCAGCCCGGCCACGATCCGTTCGGCCTCCGCACCGCGCCCCTGCACCGTCAGCCACCGTGGCGACTCCGGGAGCCGGCGCCGCATCAGCTGGAGGAACGCGGCCCCCAGCGCACCGGCGACCAGCAGCCAGCGCCAGCCCTCGATGCCGAACAGCCGGTGCGCGGCCACCAGCCGGGCACCGAGCAGCGCGGCGACCGGAACCCCGACAAAGCCGAAGGTGTACGCGTAGGCGATATAGCGGCCCCGTACCGCCCGGGGCAGGAACTCCGCGAGATAGGTGTCCACCAGCACGAGTTCGGCGCCGAGCCCCAGACCGGACAGAAAGCGCAGCACGAGCAGCCAGGACAGATCCGGCGCTGCGGCGCCAAGCAGCGAGAAGAACGCATATCCCCCCAGGTTGACCAGGAACATCCGGCGCCGCCCGAAGCGGTCGGCGAGCACCGACAGCACATTCGCGCCGACGAACATCCCGAGGAAACCGGCGGCGATCACCCAGGACTTCGCGGTGTGCCCGAGGTGCCACTGATCGGCGAGGACCGCGGCCAGCACCCCGCCGAGGAAGATCTCGTAGAGGTCGAAGAAGGCGCCGATGCCGACGATGAGGGTGAGGCGGCGGTGCCACCGGGACGGCGGCAGCCGGTCCAGCCGGGCCGCGGCCCGGGCACCGATGGGGGTCCCCCCGCGCCGTTCAGGCGTGGAGGAGGTGGTGTCCGTCATGACGGTCCTCCCCTGAGCAGGTCCCGGCGCGCGCGGGACGGAGCCGGGTCCGCACCGCGTGGTCGGGCGTACGGCGAGGACCGTACTCCGTCAAGATCAGCAAGCGGAAGACCGCCTGCGTCCGTCCTGGAAGAGTGGTATGGCCTGCGGATTCGGTGCGGTCTCGGGGGCGCTGGATACCATGCCGGGGTCAACCGAACGGTCCGGGAGGGGCTCCGCGTGACGGCGAAGCAGGACGCGCCACGGCTGTCCGATCTCATGCCGTGGTCCGTGGCGCCGCTGCGGCTCGGCCGTTCCTGGGTGCGGGCGCCGGATCCGGCCACCCTGCGGGCCCGTTGGGCGGCGCTGGTGGCCGCCGAGGACGCGGCGGAACGCGAGCGGCTCTTCCGGCCGTCCCGGGCCCGGACCCTGCACTCCGCCGTCGGCCAGCTGCCGGGCCAGGCCACCCCGACCGGTCGGCTGTACCGGGCGAGCGGACCCTGCCCCGAACCGGTGCGGATCCTGCACGGCCCGTTCGACCAGCAGTGGCTGCTGCCCGACCACCGGCTGCTCGACGGGGCGCGCCCGGAGCTGTGGCGGGTCGCGGACGCCCGGCAGCTGTTCGCGGTCGAGTGGCCGCAGGTGCCGCAGCTGCCCGGCCCGGCCGTGCTGTGCTCGGCGCTGCTGCCGGACGGACGGTCCCCGGCCGGCCGCCCCGGACGGATCCACCCCCTCTACCGGCGGCCCGGCGGGCAGGAGCCGAACATCGCGCCGGGTCTGCTCGCCCTCCTCGGCCGGCGCCTGGACCGCCCGGCGGGCCCGACGGACCTGCTCGCCTGGCTCGCCGCGAGCGCCCACCACTCCCCCGACGGCTGCACGGTCCCGCTCACCACCGACCCGGAGCTCTGGGACCGCGGCGTCGCACTCGGCGCCCGGCTGCTGTGGCTCGGCACCCGGGGCGCCCATGTGCACGGGGACGACGGCGGGCAGGCCGGCGAGCGGCCACGGATGCCGGGCGGCCGGCGCCCGTACGTGCGGTCCGCGCTGCCCGCCCGCGGACTGCCCGAGGCCCTCGGCTACGACCCGGAGGAGGAGGCGCTGCTCCTCGGCAGCGGCCGGATCTCGCCGGTGCCGTCGGGCGCCTGGGACTTCCACGCGGGCGGCGTCCGGGTTCTGGAGGCGTGGTACGCCGAGCGCACCGGCACGGGCACGGAAGGGCCCGAGCCCGGCTCGCTGGCCGCGCTGCGTCCCGACGGCTGGCCCCAGGAGTGGACCTCGGAGCTGCTGGAGCTGATCACCGTACTGGCCCTGCTGGCCGAACTCGCTCCGGAGTGCGCTGAGTTGAGGCGGCGAACGGCGGAGGCGGCACAGCTGACGGCGGGGGAACTACGGGCGGCCGGAATCCTCCCGGCGCCGGTCTCCGCACACCGCCCGGCCTCCGTGCTCGATCACCACGAGGAGGGACCGGAGGGGCAGTTCGCGCTGCTGTGAGCGCCGGACACGGGTCGAGGCCCGTCGGGCCGCGCACAGCAAACCACCCGCCGCGGTATGAGCGACGGGTGGTGGGGAGTGCTGCAACCGGCCGGGCGGGGACGGGGCCGGGCGAAGAAGTGAGCGGCTCACGGCACCTCCGGGGCGAGGGGTCCCACCCCGGCGAACACACCGACGTACTGGTGGCGCCGCCGGCCTGATGAGCGATCGGACCGCAGTGCCGCGCCGGGACGGTGTGATCGCCCGAGATGCCGCTTCAGAAACGGGTCAGCCGTGCCCGCCGAACAGCGAGCGCCGCAGCCTGCGCAGCGGTGCGAACAGCGACACCCTCGCGCCGCGGCCGTTCCTCGTACGCGAGTGATCGCGCGCGGTGAGCTCCTGCATCAGCGACGTCGCGCCCTCCACCTCGCGCTGCGGGATGGCAGGGCCACCCAGCACCGCGAGATGGCGGTCGAGACGCGCACTGGTGGCGCCGCTCCCGCATTTGATGGCAGGGACTCTCGCCCTGCTACGCACTGTTATCTGTTCCATGACTCTCCCCACCCTATGAGGGCACCCCGGCCCGGGCAGGGTAACCCTATCTCTCTTGGAGGACACGCGTGCAGACCGGTCACCGGATTCACCTGCCTCGCTCTGACGTTGACGAACACCATACGGAATGTCACGTACAAGGCTTGGATCAGGGCGAGTTGAGCAACCGTCGGACTTCGGCGCGGGCGGTACGGGGGGCCTGACGGACCGCCGGAACGCACAAGGAGAGACCGGGATCACGGCCTCTCCCCGGCGCCCGGCGTACGGGTCGTCACGCAGCGGAGGCGAACACCGGCAGATAGCCGCCGGACTGGCCGGTGGCGGTGGGGTGGTAGGACTCCAGGACCGGGAAGGTCACGCTGTGCAGCCAAGCGCTGCCGGAGCACAGCTCATGACCGGAAAAGGTGGCGTTGACATCGGCGAAGGTGAAGCCGTGGTCGGCGGCCCGCTTGGCGGTGACGCCGTTGATGTGGTCGGCGGCGGCGTTGATCGCGGCGCGGGACTTCTCGGAGAGACCGGCGATACAGGTTCCCTGGAGCTTGTAGAAGCGCGGGTAGCCCAGGACCACCACATGCGCGGCGGGGGCCTTCTGCGAGATGGCGTCGTACACCTGGTCGAGCCGGCCGGGCAGGGTGGTGTCGATGTAGGTCCTGGCCTGGGCGATGCGGGCCAGGCAGGCGCTCTCGCCCTGGAGCGCACAGGTCGTCATGGTGTCGGCGAATCCGGCGTCGTTGCCGCCGATGGAGATGCTCACCAGGCCGGTGGAGCTGCTGAGCGGTGCGAGTTGTCCGCTGAGAACATCACCCGTTCGGGCGCCCGAACAGGCGGTGAACCGGAAGGAAGAGGGGGAGTGCGCGGCGGCCCAGAGGGCCGGGTAGGCCTTGGTGCTGCGCTTGCAGGAGCCGCTGGCACTGTCGTAGCTGCCGGCTCCGACACCGGAGGAGTAGGAGTCGCCGAGGGCGACATAGCCCGTGGCGGTGGGGAGTTGGGCGGACGCGGCGGCGCTCGCGCCGGTGAGCGCGAGCGCCGTGGTGACGAAGAAGGCGGACGTCAAGGCCGCGAATCGGGACAGTTTCATGGAACCTCCCTTAGCAGGAGCTCTGCCCTATCTGTCGTAGCAAGACTCGCGGGTAGCCGGAAGTGTCCATGCCAAAAGTTGTTCGCGGTTCACGGCAAATCTGCGGATGTGGGCGGAGGTTCACCGCCATGTCATCGTCTCGGCACGGCGTGCCGATGAGCCCCGGGAGACGCCCCGAGGTGTGCACCCGGCCCGGCCTGCCCGCCCGTGGCGCCTCTTGACGGCCCCTCGGCGGCACCCCGCGCGTCACTCCTCGCTGTTGCGGCGACGGCGGGCGAGGCCGGGCACGAGAAAGGCGGTGGCCGCAACGAAGACGGCCACCAGCAGGAGCACCAGTGTCGGACGGGTTCCCAGACCGAGCAGCCCGGCCCCGAGGAGGCCGCCGGCGAACATCGAGACGACCGAGAGCAGCCGGCGGCCCGCGCTGTGCCCGCCGTACCCCAGCCGCGCGTCCCGCCCCAGCGGCGACGCGCTGACCAGCGCCGTCATCGCCCGGGTCTCCACGGTCGTGGTGAGATCGGGCGGCGCGGCCCGCATGGCGGTGACATTGCGCATGCCCATCGCCACCGCCATCAGACCGATGACGACATCACGCCGGCCCTGCGGCAGCCCCGGGACCGCCCCCGACTCCCAGGCCGCCGCCGCGGCCGCGATCAGCAGCGCCGCCTCCACGGCCAGCGCCACCGGGAACCACTGGGAGGCCCGTTCGGCCAGCATGGACTCCATCCGCGCCCCGAGGACCGCGCCCAGCACGAAGGCCCCGAGCGAAATCGCCGTCGCCACCACCGGGAGCCCGCCCTGCCCGGCGATACCGAAGCCGAGGAAGAGCAGATTGCCGGTCTGGGTGGCGGTGAAGACCTGACCGAGCGCCAGAAAGCTGACGGCGTCGAGCATCCCGGTGGCCACGGTCAGACAGACCATGACCACCGTCAGCGGGGTTCCGCTCGGCGGCTCCACGGACGCGACTCCTTCCCGCGGTCACCTCACCTCGCGGCACGTCCTCCCAGTCTCCGGACGGCCCGCCCGACGGACCGTCATTGCGCCGTCTGTGGGCGGCCCGTCGCCACCGGCCCCGGGTCCGGCCGCCTCCCGGCCCCGGCCCTTCGCCGCCGCGCCCGGCTCCGGGGAAACGCCGGGATAATCCGTGTACGTGGCGGCCCGCCGTGACGGATCATGGCCGCATGTGTGCCGATCACGTCCAGCCGTCCGCCGCCGAGGAGTCCCTTCCGCTCCGGCTGACCATGGACGACAGCGATTCGCCCGCCGATGTCGTCGACGCGCTCTTCCTGGGCCGGTTCGCCAGAGGAGAGCAACCGTACGCCCGCAGCCGGTCCGTGGACCGGGTCCGCTCGGGCCTGACCCTGCTGCCCCCGGGCGCCCGGGTCCTGCGCTCGGCGAAGGACGAGGACCGCAGCGCCCTCCTCGCCGAGGGCGACGGTTTCACCCTGCTGGTCTCCCGCTGGAACCGCGGCGCCGATGTGACGGTCACCGCCGTCACCGACGAGCTCGCCGAGGAGGTGCTGGGCCAGGCCGCGGACGGGGCGGAGGACGAACCGGAGCCGCAGCCGGAGAACGTCCCGATGGGCTTCTGGTACTTCTCCCCGCGCCGCGGGCCGCACCGTACCTCCCGGCAGATCTCGGCGGGCACCTGGGAGGAGATCCGCCCCAACTACACGGCGCCGGTGGCCGACGCCATGGACCGGCTGATGAAGGTGGCGCCCGAGGAGATCTCCGGCCGGCTGCTGTTGCTGCACGGCCCGCCCGGAACGGGCAAGACCTCCGCGCTGCGCACCCTGGCCCGCTCCTGGCGGGACTGGTGCCAGGTGGACTGCGTGCTGGACCCGGAGCGGCTGTTCAACGACGTCGGCTATCTGATGGACATCGCGATCGGCGAGGACGACAGCACCGGCAAGGGCCGCTGGCGGCTGCTGCTCCTGGAGGACTGCGACGAGCTGATCCGCGGCGAGGCCAAGCACGCCGCGGGCCAGGCCCTGTCGCGGCTGCTCAACCTGACGGACGGTCTGCTGGGCCAGGGCCGGAACGTCCTGGTCGGGGTGACCACCAACGAGGACCTGGAACGCATGCACCCGGCCGTGGTCCGCCCCGGCCGCTGTCTGGCCCGTATCGAGGTCGGCCCGCTGAGCCGCCCCGAAGCCGCCCACTGGCTCGGCACGGACCAGGGCATCGGCCGCGAGGGCGCCACCCTCGCCGAGCTCTACGCCCTGCGCCGCGGCACCCGCCCCGCCTCGGTCCCGCCCCAGGACTCGGGCGCGGACGCGGGGATGTATCTGTGAACCGCCAAGCAGCGGGCCCCGCCCCTCTCCGCGGTGAACCAGAACTGCCGAGGTCAGCTCGAACGTGCGTCGTGTGACTCGGACAGTGCCGCAGCCAGCCGGGGGCGCAGCACCTTTCCGGTGGCGGTGCGCGGTATCTCCGGTACCGGCACCACACGCGACGGAAGTACTGCCTGGGGGAACCTCGCCCGCAAGGCGGCCCGGGCACCCGCTGTGTCCGTGGCGGTAGCGAGTACCACGGCCGCGATGATGCTCTCTCCGGTGAACCTGTCCGGGACCGTGACGCAGGCCGCGTCCCGGACTTCCGGAACGGCGCGAAGGACCCGGTCCATCTCTTCCAGCGAGACGGTTTCCCCGGACACCTTGGCGATGTTCTTCAGTCTGCCCGTGAGGACGACGTAGTCGCGCCCGTCCTCCTCCACCCGGTAACCCAGGTCCTGGGAGTGGAACCACCCGTCGCGGAAGGCCGCCGCGGTGGCCTCGGCGTTGCCGGCGTAGCCGGACATCACGTTGAAGCCCCGCATGCACACCTCACCGGTCTGTCCAGGGCGTACCGGACGGCACTCCTCATCGAGTACCGCCACTTCGTTGCCGTAGACCGCCACACCGACCGAGGGGATGTCCGGATCCAGCACGAGCCGCCGGTAGGTCTCCTCGGACAGGTCGGTCGGCATCGTGGTGGAGAAGTTCGTGGTCTCGGACAGACCGTAGCCCTGGAGCACCCGGGCACCGAGCCTGTCGGCGACCGAGCGGGCGGTGCGTGCGGTCAGCGGGGCCGCTGCCGAGACGAAGTAGTCGAAGTCCGCCGGTACCTCAGGGCCGCGCCACGTTTCCGCGAGCGCTTCGAGTACGCCCGGAACCACGCTCGCGATGCGCGGACGGTAGTGCCGCAGCGTCTTCGGATAGTTCATCGGCGAGAACGACTCGGCGAGAATCGTGTGCGCCCCGGCCATCATGGTGCCCAGGACGGTGAAGTGGGCTCCGTTGACGTGGTGGATGGGCAGGCATCCCAGCACCCGGTCACCGGCGGCCAGTCCGTGATGGCGTCGCACTGCCTCGGCATTGGCCACCGCGTTGACGTGTGACTGAGCGACAATCTTGGACGCCGCGGTGGAGCCGGACGTCGCGAAGTACAGCGCGTCAGCGGTCGGGTCCACAGGTGGCAGCGGCAGCACCGGCTCCGCCAGGTCTTCCCAGTGCGGCAGGGTGGTGGCGTCCGCGTACCGCGCGTCGGTGCCGGGTGCTTGGAGCACAGCCAGCGCGCCGGCGGCCTTGACCTGCTCGGCGCGGCGTTCCGGCGGATCGGACGGCCCGAGCATGAGCAGGCCGAACCCGGCGCGCAGTACGCCCAGTACCGCCAGGACCGAGGGCACGTCGTTGGTTGGCGCGAGGGCGAGCACGGCCGGGCGGGCGGTACCCCACTCGGCACACAGCCATCCCGCGAGCGCGCGGCTCGCGACCTCGGCGGTGCGGTAGTCCAGTGTGGTCTCCGTGCCGTCGTGTGCCACGGCGGTGATCAGTGGGGCGTTGCCCTGACGCCGTGCGAACCAGTGCAGGGCGTCGAACGGGGTACGCCACGCCGAGAGAGGGAAGCTGGGGTCGACTCCCCGATAGCTATGAGCGCGTATGCGGTCAGCAGATGTCATCGAATAGCCATCCCTCGTGGTTCGCCTTGAATCTGCGGAATGCGGAATGCGGACGACAGGCCTAATCCCGGTCGTGCGTCAGGCCCGTTGCAGGGACCTGTGCGCGGGCCGGGCGCGGAAGGGGCGGTGTGCGGCGGGTCCGTTCGGCCCAGGCCACGACTGCTCCCGTGGGCAGAACTGCCAGCAGGAACGCTCCCCCCAGCACGAGCCAGCCCGGCGGGCCCCACTCGATCAGGAGGAAGGTCAGCAAGATGGGCGCGAACGTCATGGCGGTCGCGTAACCGGTCATCGCGAAGCCCTGGTACTGGCCTTGCTTCCCTGCCGGGGCGAGGCTGAAGGTGATGTGCCACGAGGCCGCCGACACCAGCAGTTCACCGCATACGTGCAGGGCGCCGGCCATCAGCAGCAACACGGTCGACACGACCGGCGAGCCACCCGCCGAAACGGCGAACAGGCCACAGGCGGCGCCGAGCGCCATCCCTGACCACCGGTACGCCCGCACGGCTCCGGGCATCGTGGTCACCCGGGTGCCGATGCGCACTTGGAACAGCACGACGCTGACCGTGTTCAGCACGAACAGTACGGTCACCATCGCCGTCGAGGCATGGGTGTACCTGGTGATCCACAGGGGCAGCACGATCTCCAGCAGCACCGTGTGCAGGGCGAGCACGGCGCCGAGTGCGGTGAAGACCGCGAACGGACCGTCGCGGAACACCGCCCATGTGGGCTCGTCCGGCGGCGAGTCGGGCGCCGGCGGGACCGGGGGCAGGGTCGCGAGCATGGCCGCGGAGGCGAAGAAGCCCAGCGCATTCACGATGATGACCGTCGAGAATGCCGTGGTGGTACCGCTCTGCAAGGCGATGCTCGCTCCCGCGGCGCCGACTCCGATGCCGGCGTTGTTCACCGACCGGACCATCGCCTGCGTCCGCACCACCTCGTCGCCGCCCACCAGCCGCGCGATGAGCGCTTGCTGCGCGGCACGGGACCCGCGCTGTGACGCGGTGAACAGGCACGCCACCAGAACGAAGACCGGGAATCCGCGCACCAGCAAGTAGCCCGCCGCCGCAACGCCGTTGAGCGCCACGAGCAGGACGGCGACGCGCTGCGGCCCCCGGCGGTCGGCCAGGTGCCCCAGGGGTACGCCGACCACCATGCCGATCGCGCACGCGATCGTCAGCCCCAGGCCCATCTCGGTGAGAGTGAGGCCGCCCACCCGGGTGAAGTAGATCGCTGAGCAGGTCGCGAACGCGCCACTGCCCGCGGTCATCAGCAAGCTGGCGGTGACGAGCCTGCGGGTAGGGCTCAGTCTCGGCAACATCAATGGAATGCCCTTCTTGGGTGGCGCCGTTGACCGATTCAGGACAGCAGCAGTCGAGGGCGGTGGACGTCCAGCCAGGTCGCGAGGTTCAGGCTGCGCTCCAGTCCGCTCCGCACCGCCGGGCCCGTTTCCCCGGTCACGGCCCTCTCCAGCCATGGCCTGCTGATCAGCCCGAACACCGGGTGGTCCGGGTCGGCGAGCAGTTCGTTCGCCTGATGCCGCAAGGCGGTCAGATAGCGCGGGTCCTGGATGGACGGGTACGCGCTCTTGACCCGGTCGGCCACCGAAGGGGGCAGCAGGTCCCGGACGGCCGCCCGCAACAGGCTCTTCTCGCGACCGTCGAAGCTCTTCACCGTCCACGGTGTGTTGTGCACGTACTCCACCAGCCGGTGATCGCAGAACGGCACACGGACCTCCAGCCCGACGGCCATGCTCATCCGGTCCTTGCGGTCCAGCAGCATGCGCATGAACCGGGTGATGCCGAGGTGCGAGGTCACCCGGCGGGTGCGGGCCTCGGCGTCGTCTCCGGGCAGCTGCTCCACCTCGGCCACCGCTTCGGCGTAGCGGTCCGCCGTGTAGGCGGACAGGTCCAGTGCCCGGAGCAGCTCCGGCCGCAGTACGCCGCCGTCCCGGCCCTGGCTGCCCGAGGGCACCCCGTTCGCCGGCGACATCCACGGAAAGGTACCGGCCCGCTGCGCCGCCAGAGACTGGTGCCAGTGGTACCCGCCGAACACCTCGTCGGCGCTCTCGCCGGACAGTGCTACCGCCGAGTGCCTCGCGACCGCGTGGAACAGCCGGTAGAGCGAGACGTCGGTGTCACCGGTGCCGGCGGGGACGTCCCGGGCGGTGATCACCGCCCGGCGGATGGCCGGGTCGGCGAGCGAGTCCGTATCCAGCACGATGTCCGAGTGCACCGTGCCCACGTGTGCGACCACATCCCGCACATAGGGCGCGTCCGGGGTGGGGCGTGCCGAGTCCGGTATGAAGTTCTCGGTCTGTCCGGCGAAGTCGACGGCGAAGCTGTGTGCCTTCTGGCCCTGGAGGGACAGTTGTTGCGCGGAGAGAGCGGTCACCGCGCTGGAGTCCAGTCCGCCGGAGAGCAGCAGGCACAGCGGGACATCGGCGACCAGCTGCCGGGAGACGATGTCTTCCAGCAGTTCGCGCACATGGGAAATGGTCGCGTCCCGGTCATCGGTGTGTTCTTTCGAGGTCAGCGTCCAATAGACGTGCTCCCGCACGCCCGTGACATCGACCGTGGTCACCGTGCCGGGCCTGACCTCGCGCATGCCCGCCCATATCGCGTGCCCTGGCGTCTTGATGAAGCCGAAGAGCTCCCGCAGTCCGTCCAGATCGACGGTCCTGGTGGCCAGCGGGTTCGCCAGTATCGCCTTGGGCTCCGAGCCGAAGAGCACGCCATCCGCCGTGGGCCGGTAGTACAGCGGCTTGATGCCCAGCCGGTCACGGATCATGACCAGTTTCGCCGAGCGGGGGTCCCAGACGGCGAAGGCGTACATCCCGTTGAGCCGTTCGGCGACCGCCTCACCCCACTCCAGGTAGCCGCGCAGCACCACCTCGGTGTCTCCGGTGGAACGAAAGACATGCCCCCGGCGTCGCAACTCCTCGCGCAGCTCACGGTAGTTGTAGACCTCGCCGCTGTAGACCATGGCCAGCGGGCTGACGGGGCGCTCCAGCGTCATCGGCTGAGTACTGCCGGCGAGGTCGATGACCGCCAGCCGCCGGTGGCCGAGCGCGGCACGACCGCGTGGCTCGGTCCAGGTGCCGGCCGCGTCCGGACCACGGCAGGACATGGTCTCGGTCATCGCCTCCAGCGTTGGCCGTTCCCGGTTCAGGTCCCGCTCGAAGGCAACCCATCCGGCGATACCACACATGCGACTGTCTCCCTCGGAAAGCGGAACGGGGGCTGGCCTCTGCGGGGACCGAGTCGTCAGGAAAAGCGTGCAGCCACTCCGCCACGGGCAACCGCAATTTCTCGCACCTTCGCGGTTGGATACCTCCACCCTCTGCGAAAAGGTAGCAGCGGGCTCCGTGAGCAAATACCGCTTCCGGTAATGGGCGAACCACTCGCGAGGAACACGGGATGCGGCCGCCGTTGGCGCGGTGCGCCTCGGCACGAGCGCCTCATCAGCGACGGAACACCACCGGACCGGCGGATTGCCGGGAAGTTTCCCCGTAGTGCCTGATGCGGCCCGGCCGGTGGTCCGGGCATGGTGCGGAATGACGTGCGGCGGAAGGGGGCTGATCTACGCTCCCGATGGCCATCATGACAATTCCGCCGGACCTGAAGGAGACACCTGTGCCGGGCACTGAATTCATGACCACCGCGATAAAGGCGGTTTCGGGATGACCACAATGACCTGGGAAGTCGCCGCGGACGCCGGGGAGGTGCACGATCTGCTGTGCGCGAGCGACCGCTATCAGGGGGAGCGGTTCCATTCGCCCGTGCCGCAGCGCAATCCCGCCACCACCGAATCCCGGGTGCGGGACGGCCTGGTGCACCTGTTACGCGTCGGAGGGGCAGCGGCCGCCATGTTCACCCTCACCCGCACACCGGCCTTCGCGGAGCCGCCGGGAGTCTTCCCGGCGGCCGCGAACCCCGCGTACCTGAGCAGGCTTGCCGTCCGGCCCGACCTCGTCGCCGCCGCCTCGCTCGCCGGGCCGCTGTGTCTGCGCCGGGCCATGGCGCTCGCGCGTGAGCGCGGCGCGGACATGCTGAGAGCCGAAGCGAACCCCGACATCGAGTCCACCGTGGAGTGCATGACGCTCCTGGGCTTCCGCCGCTGCACCACGTCATCCGGTGGGGCCGACGGGCCGCGGCGCGTCCACCTCTATCGCTCGCTGATCTGAGTCGCCTCAGTCGCAGTCGAACCGGTAGATGCTGCGGTGCCGGTAGACCTCGCCCGGGTCGAGCCGTGCGGACGGGTAGTCCGGGCGGTTCGGTGCGTCCGGCATGGCCCCGGTCTCCAGGCAGATCCCGCTGCGCGGTCGCTGGGCGAACCAGTCCCCGGTGTACACGCCGACCGCCGGCTGGTCCGTACTGAGGCGCATCACCCGGCCGCTGCCCGGATGCGACAGCTCCGCGAGCACCGACCCGCCCGGGGCGAGGAAGCAGTTGTCGATACGGACACCGTCCAGCGACCGCTCGGCGGTGAAGTCGCGGGCGGTGCCGCGTACCTCTTCGGGGGCACCGGGAAGAGGGATGAGGTCTTTGTCGAAGCGCACCGCCTCGGTCGCCCCGAGCCGGAGCCGGTGCCCGTCGATGGTGCCCTCACCCGCGAGGTTCCAGAAGGCGTGATTGGTCATGCCGACGACAGTGGGCGCCGTGGTGCACGCGGTGTACTCGATGAGCAGCGTGCCGTCCGGCTCGATCCGGTAGGTGGCGCACGCCCTCAGTTCGCCCGGGTAGCCCTGGTCGCCGTCCGGGCTGATCGCGGACAGCCGCACCTCCAACGCGTCGCCGTCTCTCGACGCCTCGGCCGACCATACGCGGCGGTCGAGCCCCTCGGAGCCGCCGTGCACATGGTGCTCGCCCTCGTTGCGGTCCAGCGTGTGGCGTACGCCGTCGAGGGTGAACTCCGCGCCGGACACACAGCGGCAGTAGCGGCCGAGGGTGGCCCCGACGTACGGGTTCCTGCCGCGGTCCAGGTAGGAGTCGAGATCGGTCAGGCGCACGCAGACATTGGCGTATCGGCCCTCCCGGTCCGGTACCCGGACGTCAACCAGGGTGGCGCCGTAGCTCCACACCGTCACCGCGGGTCCGCCGCCGGTGTCCAGCACGTAGGACTCCACCGCGGCGGCGGGGTACCCGGCGCGGGCGGGCGCGACACCGACGGTGGTGCGCTCGATGGTGGGACGTGATGCCACAAGGTCTCCTCTCGGCACCGGGGTGCGGTGACCGCCAGACACTAATCACGCGGGCCCTGCGGCGCGCCCACTCTGCGGTAATTGCCGGGCCATCGGCCTCACTTGGCGGGCCATTCGGAAGTATCCGTTCAACGGGGCGGACCAATTGCCGGAAGGGTGGCGCCGTAGTTACCCGTGCGGTGATCCGGCCGCGTTACGTTCATCGCGCAGTGGCGATCCTTCCCCAGGGCGGACGCAGCAACGGCCGATACCGCGAGGCGGGCGCACACATCGTCCCGTGCCGGTGGAACATCTACCCAGGACAGGTGAGACATGAAAGACGGCCTTGCGCTGACCGAGAGTGAAGTACTCGACTATGTGCACACGCTGCTGTGCGACCTGCTGTTGCGGGAATCCCTTCCGGCCGACTACGACCTCAAGGACAGTGGCGCCCTCAACTCCATCATGTTCCTTGAGCTGTTCGTCCGGCTGGAGACACAGTTCGGGATACACATCACCGGTGCCGATGTGAACCAGGACAACTTCCGTACCGTGGATTCGATCACCCGGTTCGTCCGTGCGAAGCGAGCGGATGTCTGATGGGCACGGAACTCACCATCACCGGCTGCACGCCCGCCGATTACGCCGAGATATGCACCCTTCAGGAAGGGCTGTGGGCCGGCGGGCCGGACGGCAATCACGCTTACCTGAAGTGGAAGTACCACGCCAATCCCTATCTCGACGAGCGTTACACGGTGATCGCCCGCTCACCGTCAGCCGAGGGCGCCGAACTGCTCGGCATGGTGGGGGTCTTCGGCTCGTGCTGGGAAAGGGACGGGCGCCGGTTCACGCTGCCCTGTCTGACGGACACGATCCTCGCGAGCGAGTACCGCAACAGCCCGCTCTTCCACGACATGGTCGACGAGGTGCTCTCCCGGCTGCGCCGCGACGGCGTCCCGTGGCTGCTCGACTTCGGTGACCAGGGCACCGTGCCGGCGATGCTGATCCGCGGCTGGCGGCAGGTCGGTGTCTGGGGACAGTCCGTGGTGACGCGGGCCGCCGGCGCCGGGCACCACGGCCCCTGGGACGCGTTGCCGGTGACCCGCGGTGTCCGCTCCGGTTCGCTGATCTCGCCGGCCCGCACCCCGGACCTCGACGCCATGGCCGGGGTCGTGCGCGAAGTGCCCACCGACGGTCGCCTCCGTGTCGCGCGCGACAGCGCCTACTTCGACTGGCGGGCCTCGAATCCGCTGGCGAAGTACTACTACCTCGTCGCGCGGTCGGAGGCGGGGAGCGCCGAGGGCTATCTCGTCGCGCACCGCTCCGGCGTGGACACCGACCAGGGGCCCACACCGACCACCGTCGTCGAGTGTGAGGCCCGCACCCCGGAGGTCTGCGCCGACCTCATCCAGGTCGCCCACGAGTCCCTGCCCGGCACCCGGGTGCTCATGTGGACACGGGATCTGGCAGACGCAGGCGTCAGCGTTTTGGCCGGCCTGGGCGCCGAGTTCATCGAGCCGACCGGCCGGCCCACGCAGGACCGTCCGCTGCCCAGCCTCCTCATCCGCGAAACCGGTGCCCCTCCGCTCGCGGCCGGGCTCCCGGACCTTAGCAGGCTCGATGGATGGGACTTCCGCGGTGTCTCCGGCCGGGGCTGGCGCTAGACCGTGGCTGCCCGGGTCTCGTCTCCTCCTATGCGAGGCGCGTGGATCGGGTACCGCTCGACAAGAGGAAGAGAGGTGTTGACGTGACCGGCCATCGAGCAGGCGCGTTCCCGGACGCCACCCTCGTCGGGGAACGCCGGGAGTTGCGGGCGTCCTCCGTGGTGGAGCTGATCAGCCGGTGGGCCGATACCGCGCCGGACGCGGTCGCGCTCGACTGCGGAACCACCCGGACCACGTTCCGTCAGCTGTGGCGGCGCAGCATGTCCATCGCCGCCGCGCTGCGTGACATGGACGTGCGGCCGGGTGAGGTCATCGGCATCATCGCCCACCGCACCGCGGAGTCGGTGGCGGCGATGATCGCGGTCATGGCGGTCCGCGCGACCTACGCGCCGATCGATCCCACCAATCCCCTGGGGCGTGTGCGGCTCATCCTCGACCAGGTACGGCCGCGCGTCATGCTGTGGGACGGCGGCGGCTCCGTCGAATGCGCCGCCGGCTTCCCCACGCTGAACACCTCCGACCTGCCGGATCTGCCGGCCGACGGACCGGCCCCCGTCACCGGCGGCCCGCGCCACGACGATCCGGCCTACGTGGTCTTCACCTCGGGCTCGACGGGGTTGCCCAAGGGCGTGGTGGTGGAGCACCGGTCGCTGGTCAACTACATCGGCTGGGCCGCGACCCACGTCCTGCCGAACGCGGGCGGTGCCGCCTGCCCGGTGTTCGCCAGCATGAGCTTCGACCTCGCTCTCACCACCCTGTGGGTACCCTTGGCGCAGGGCCGCACGATCGTGCTGATCGAGGACTCCTGGGACTACCCGAGCCTGTTCGCCCCCCGGGCCCGGCCGTATGACTTCATCAAGGCCACGCCCAGCCACTTCCGCCTGTTCGAGCGCATGCTGCGGCCGGAGTACCGGTCCGTCGCCCAGCGGCTGATGATCGGTGGTGAGCCGCTGGAGCCCGCCATGCTGCGGCAGATGGGCGACCGGCTCGACGGGGTGGAAGTGGTCAACCACTACGGGCCGACCGAGACCACGATCGGCTGCTGTGCCTTCCGTTCCACGGTGCGGGAGATGCCCGACCTGCCCACCGTGCCCATCGGCAGCCCCGCCTGGAACACCGCGGCCTACGTGGTGGACGAGCGCGGCGGACCGGTGGGGGTGGGCGGCCAGGGTGAGCTTCTCATCAGCGGATTCGGTATCGCCCGCGGCTACCTCGGCGGCGGCGGGGACCGCTTCTTCGATGAGCCCGCGTTCGGCGGCCGTGCCTACCGCACGGGCGACATCGTCGAGGTGCTGCCCGACGGTGTGCTGCTGCATCTCGGGCGGAAAGACAGCCAGTTGAAGGTGAGCGGCCACCGGTTCGAGCCGGCCGAGTTGCGCCGCCACGCGCTCTCGCTGCCGCTGATCGCCGACGCCGCCTTCGACGTCATCCGCGGTGGTGTCCTGGACGCGGTCGAGGTTTTCGTGGTCTTCGACGACCGGTCGGCACAGACGCCGCCCACGGAGCGGGAGATCCGCGCACAGCTCGCCTCCCTGCTGCCCAAGGAACTGGTGCCCAGGCGGGTCCATGTCGTGCCCGAGATCAAAGTCAACGCCAACGGCAAAAGGGACGTACGGGCCACCAGGGAAATGGCCGAGGCGAGGGCGGGGGAAACCGGTCCATGAGCCCGGTACGGACAGCGCACACCGAGACGGCCGACGGGGAAGAAGGATTCATGCGGAGCGTTCCCACGCACACCGACGCGCCGGAGTCCGCGCACGACGTGATCGTGCTGGGCGTGACGGCGAGCGACGCGCATGCGGTGGCCAACCAGTTGATCGCACACGGGTTGCGCGCCCAGGGCTACACCGTGATCAATCTGGGGGTCTGCACACCCGTCGCGGAGTTCGCCCTGGCCGTGCGGGAGAACCCCGGGGTGCTCGCCGTGGTCGTCGGCAGCCTCAACGGCCATGCCTACGAGGACTTGTGTGACCTCCCGGCCGCGCGCGCCGCGGGCGATCTGGCCTGCCCGGTCATTCTCGGCGGCAACCTGTCCGTGGGCAGCCGCAAGGATCCCGGTGCGCTGGACCGGCTGCGACGCCTCGGGGTCGACCACCTCCTGTCCGAACTCAGCGATCTCGCCCCGCTGCTGCGTGAACTGGCCCGGCAGGCCGCGCGGTCCCGGCAGCTCCAGACCATATGAACCGGGACATGCACCGCTTCACCGACGCGCCCACCGGCCCCGGGCCTGCCTTTCCCTCGGTGGCCGAGACGGTGCACTTCGCCCGCACCCGCGGCACGCCGACCGTCCGTGACGTACTGGCCCGGTCCGTGCAGAACGCGGTGGTGGCCATCCAGCCCCGCTGCGGGGTGGGCGGGCACGCCGAGATGCGGCAGTTGCTGCGCGCTCTCGACACCGGTGCACGGCCGGATGTCCTGACCCTCACCATTGACTCCCACACCCGGCTCAACCGCTTCGCCCACGCGGCCCGGCTGGCCGGCACCGACCCGAGCGCGCTGAACGGCTATCCGCTCGTGGCGCACGGCTGGCAGCGGGGGCGCGAGCTGGTCGAGTCGGTGTCCGCACCGGTGGAGATACGGCACGGCTCCCCGGACCCACGGCTGCTGTTCGACGTCGCGGTGGCCGCCGGCGCCACGTCGTTCGAGGGCGGCGGCATCTCGTACAACCTCCCCTACTGCAAGGACGTACCGCTCGCACACTCGCTGGCCTGCTGGCGCGAGGTCGACGCGATGACCGGTGACCTCCGGCGCGCCGGGCTGACCTTGGACCGCGAGTTGTTCGGCACCCTCACCGGGGTGCTGACGCCGCCGTCGATCAGCCTGGCCATCGGCGTGATCGAGGCCGCCCTTGCCGCGGCCGAGGGGGTGGGATGCCTGTCGTTGTCCTATCCGCAGGGCGGGCACCTCGCTCAGGACGTCGCCGCACTGCGCGCGATTCCCGTGCTGGCCGCGCGCTATCTGCCGGCGGATGTCGAGGTCTATCCGGTGCTGCACGAGTTCATGGGCGTCTTCCCGGGCCAACGGGCCCACGCCGAGCAACTGATCTTCTACGGGGCGCTCACCGCCCGGCTGGGCGGAGCGGCGAAACTGGTGACCAAGACCTACCAGGAGGCGCTGGGCGTTCCGGACGCCCAGGCGAACATCGACGGAATGCGCCTGGCGGCGGTCGCCAATTCACCGCTCCTGGACTTCGTCACCGTCGACACGGAGCGGGTCGAGGAGGAACTGGACTGGCTGCTCGCCGAGGTGGATGACCTCGTCGCCCCGGTACTCGGCGCCGCGGACCCGGCCCGTGCCGTCACCGCGGCCTTCGCCGACGGCACGCTCGACATCCCGTTCAGCGCCAGCCGGTACGCCCGTGGGGACGTGCTGCCCTGCCGCGACGCCTCCGGTGCGATCCGCTACGCGGTGGCCGGTGCGCTGCCCTTGTCCCCTGCCGCGGTGGACCGGCACCGCAGCGGCCTCGGCCTTGCCGACGGCCCGCACAGCATGCGTACCCTGGTCGACCGGGTCACGCGCGACATCCACCACTTCCTGCACCTGTTCAGAGAGATCGAGCCGTGAGCCGCGGCAGGCCCGGTCCGTCCGGTGGCCCGGACGGCTCCGGTGAACCCACCTCCCGTACGCCGTGAACCGCGCCGGACCGGATGCGGACCGCTTCCCAGCCCTCCGGCGGCTCGGGGCCCAGGTGGTACGAGATATGTGATTCCGTCGCCTGACGCGTGACCTCACACACCCGCACCTGCCCCCGGGGCGCCATCGCCAGCAGCCGGAAACCCCGGTCGACCGCGTCCCCCGTGACCGTCGGGACGCCGCTGTGCGCCGGCAGGTACGACAGGCAGGCATCACCGGTGACCACGGCGACATGCAGACGAAGGCAGGACGGGTCGGTACGCAGCCGGCTGCCCTCGATCCGGTCCCGAAGGGCGAAGGCCGTCCGCACGGCACGCGTGGCGTCGTCCCGGCGCGGGGTGTCGATTCCGAACACGGCGGAGAACACCGGTGCCGTGACCGGCCCCACGGTCCCCCCGTTCTGCGTGGCCTGCTGCCGCATCACCGCCTCGATGTCCGCCATGGCCTTCTGCACGCCGCCCAGATCAGGGTCGTCGGACAGGTCGTGCCGCACCCACACCAGGACGACGCTCACCCGTGTGCGCCGGGGTGTCGACGGGTGGCTCGTACACTGCCGGTCGCCGTCCTCCACGCGGTCGGACACCACACGATGATCGCGTCCGCGGTCCCTGCCCACCCGTGACAGGACGCGGCTCACCGACGGAGCATCACGGGCGTCGGGCGCCTCCGGCCGGCGCATCGCCTGCTGTTCGACGAGGGCCGGCACCCTGGTCCGCGCGGGCGCCTTCCGGTGCTCCGCCACCGGTGCGGCCGGCACATCCAGCTCGGGGGCGTGGTCGAGGATGGAGCGTTCCAGGCGACGCAGCTCCCGCGACGGCTCAAGTCCGAACTGCTCCACGAGTTCGCTCCTGATGCGCCGGAACACCGACAGCGCGTCGGTCTGCCGACCGCACCGGTAGAACGCCACCATCAGCTGGCCGCTCAGCCGCTCACGCAGCGGGTCCTCGGCGACCGCCGTCTGCAACTCGCCCAGAATCTCATGGTGGTGGCCGATCGCCAGTCCGGCTTCGAAATAGTCCTCCAGGGCCCCCAGTCGCTCACTCTCCAGACCGTCCAGCTCGGGCCAGTTCAAGTCGCCGTCCGCCAGGTCGGCGAGTGCCGCACCCCGCCACAGGCCGAGCGCCCCCCGCAGCGTGCTCGCCGCGGCGGCGTGGTCGCCTGCGCGGGCTTCGGCTCGTCCTCGTTCCACGTGCCGGCGGAACAGGAACAGATCCACCGTGTCGGGTTCGACCCGCAGCTGGTATCCGGGAGCAAGCGTCAATAAGGCCGCACGGGGATCCGTGGCCCCGTGGGCCAGATCGAGCCGCAGGCCCCGGACGGCGTTGCCGATCATCTTGCGCGCGGTGCGGGGCGTTTCGTCCGGCCACAGGACGTCGAGCAGCTTGTGTGTGGCCACGACCCGGTTGGCGTTCAGCAGAAGGTAGGCGAGCAGCCGGCGTTTGATCACTCCGCCGAGCGGCATGGCCGCGCCGTCCACGCCTGCCTGAAGAGAGCCCAGTATGCGGAAGTTCACGTCAACCTCATTTCCCTCTGGACCTGCCAAGATCGTTCGGCGGAGAGAACCCTCCGCACTTCCTTGAACCCGGCATGAACCGGACGGACGGTTTGGCAGGTCACGCTCCGGCACATTGCCGGGGCGCCGGGTCGGGAGTCCAGCCTTCCGGCGGGCCTTTGCCCTTTTGAACAGGCCGGCGCACACCCCGGGGCACCGCAGGCGCCGACGGGCCGCCACGGGGAACGACACGCCCGTGTCGCCCCGGGCGTTCCCTTGATCAGATGAGGCCGGCGCGGATGGCGTAGGAGACGGCGTGCGCGCGGTTGCGCAGCTGTAAGCGCTTCATCAGGCCGTAGAGGATGTACTTCACCGTGCGCTCCGAATAGCACAACTTGGTGGCGATCTCGGACAGTTCCCTGCCCTCCGAGACCAGCCGGAGGACATCGAGTTCGCGGGGGCTGACGCCTGAGGCGGTGAGCCCGCGCGGCGCGAGGACCTCCCGGTGGGTCCACCGGATCTGTTCCATCAGCGCGCCCTGCAAGGTGGGCGGGAAGCTGCCGCCGCCGTCCGCGACGGTGAGCAGGGTGCGGACGAAGGCGGCGGGAGTGAACGCGTCACGCCACAGCACGGCGCGCACTCCCCGGTCGATCGCCGCTGAGACGTCTGCTCGCCAGTGCCGTCCGGCGACGAGGAGGAAGCGTGTGTCGGGTCTGTCGGACAGGGCGCGCAGCTGGTCCAGTGCGGTGGCGTCGACGGTGTCGAAGGCCGCGACGACGGCGTCGGCCTCATGGATTCTCTCCGGTGGGACTTCCTGGACGCGGTGGTCGTGCTGGAGGGAGCTGACAAGTCCCGCGTGGACCACGACGTCGGGTGAGTGGACCGCCACACACACGGTGCCGGTGAGTATCTGCTCAGGCATTGCGCCTCCCCATCGGAAATCGCCCATGAGATAGGTGATCGTGCCACGCACTTTTCGGAAACCGGCATTCCGCACGCCTCGATCGCTTAAGGACAGGGAAACCTGGCACGAGTGCCGGGCATGCGGACGATGGGTGGACCGGTGCAGGCGTTCTCCGCCACACCCGCCCCGCGGCGGACGCACGTTCAGTGGTCCGGGGCGGTCAGGGGGTGGCCGGTGAGCATGGCCGAGACGACCTCGGTACGGGACCGCAGGCCGCTGCGTGCGAACAGCCGTGACAGGCGATTGGCGACGGCGTCCTCGCTGAGCCGCAGCACGGTGGCGATCTGGCGGTTCGTGAGCCCCTCGGTCACCAGCGTGGCCAGCAGCCGCTCGTTCTCGGCGGTGGCCTGTCTGCGGCCGGGGACGGTCAGCCCGGCCTCGCGCATCGCGGCCCGGGTGTGGAAGCGGCTCAGCAACGAGCCCGTCTCCCCGTACAGTTCGTACGCCTCGTGCAGCAGCTCCGGGGGGCCCGCTTCCCCGGCCGCCGCCGTCAGCGTGCCCGCGGTCTCGAACGGCTGGCACCGCGAGCGGGCCAGGTCCACCGCCTCGTGCAGCATCTCGCGCGCGGCGCCGGAGCCCTGCTCCCGCACCCGCGCCGCTGCCAGCAGGTACAGCAGCCGGGTGCGTCCGCTGCCGGTGCGCCCGGCGAGTTCCTGGAGGCGCCACAGACAGGCCGCCGCCGCATCGGCCCGGCCGTCCTCCGCCCGGAGCGTGGCGAGGGCGGCGGCCAGCTCGTCGGTTCCGTAGACATAGCCGCGCGCGTCGGCCTCCCGCAGCCCGCGCCGCAGGAGACGGTCGGCCGCGTCGGGACGGCCCAGGGTCCGCAGCACCGCGGCCTCGGCGACGTCCAGGAAGATCTCCGTATGGCCCTCGTGGGTCCCGCGCTCACCGGCGATCAGACGGGCGGCGCCGGCCGGCTTGCCCCTGGCCAGCAGGATGGCGGCCGTCCCCGCGGCGAACAGATGGTGCTGGGGCGCCGCGATGAACGTCTGGTCCTTCGCGACCATGCCGCGCGCCAGCGCCAGTGCGTCGTCCCACCGGCCCTGGAGGTGGAGCAGGAGGAAGTGGCTGGCGGGGGGAAGCGCCTCGGGCGGCATCCCGCGGTCCCTCAGCAGGTCCATGGCGCCGCACAGGTCGGCGTTGCCGAGTAACTGGAGGGCGTACCCGGCCGCTATCGAGTACAGCACCTCCGGGGGGAGGCCGGGATCCGGCGGCGTCTCCAGGGCGCGGGCGAGCACGTCGGTCCGGCCCTGCACCAGGTGCCCGGCTGCCTGCGCCAGCTCGGGCACCAGCCGGATCTGCGGGTGCGGGCGCCAGACCGGCTCCGTCCGCGAGAGCAGGTCCAGCCCCTCCTGCCACCGCTCGCTCATGCACAACGCCAGCGCCTGCGCCGGCAACGCGGCCTCCGGGGGCAGCGGCAGACGGTCCCACCACTCGGCCGCCCCCATCCGGGACAACTGCGGCCAGTCCTTCACGGAGGTGACCGCGACGACCTGGAGGGTGGCGAGCTCGTGGAGGTCCGGGGTGCTGACGACGTCGGAGGGGTCGCGCAGAATCGGCTCCGCCGCCCGGCCCGCCGCCGGGTGGTCGCCCACGATCCAGCCGGCCTTCACACACCGCAGCAACGCCAGTTCCCGGGCCGCCGGTTCCTCGGTCAGGCGCAGCGCCGCCCGGAACCACCGCAGCATGCCGCGGTCCTCGGGGTCGGGGTGCAACGCCTCGGCGGCGGCCGTGAGTTCCGCCGCCGCGCGCTCGCGGTCGATCAGTCCGCCCGCGTCGGCGAGCCGGTCGGGCAGGTACGTCACGGCGTCCGCCTCCGCCAGGAGCACGGCCGGGCGCCGCGGGGCCGTCGCTGCGGCCGCGCCGTCCCGCGCCGCCCAGAGAGCCTCCACCGCGGCGGCGGATATCCGGGCGCGTTCCAGGGGCCCGAGCCGTTCCCGTATGGCGTGCTCCATCAGCGGTGACCGGAACACCCAGCCCCGGGGGCCACCGCCGTCCTCGCCGGGCAGTTCGTCGAGGAGGCCCGCGGCGATCAGGCGGCGTACGCCGTCGCCGGCCTCCCGCTCGGACAGACCGGTGGACCCGGCCACCAGCGCCGCCGCCGTCCGGCCGAGCGGCCACAGGATGCTCAGTGCCGCCGCCGTCGTCCCGCACGGTTCGCCGAGCTCGTACAGCGCCCTCATGAACCGGTCCGCATCGGGCAGTACCGGCACCGGCGCGCTCGCGGCGAGGAAGGCGTGCCCGTCGGCGATCCGCACCGCATCCCGCCGCAACCACTCGGTGAGCAGCGCGTCGGCGGCTGCGGGAATCCCGCGGGTCAGCCCGAGGACGCGCTCCACCAGGGCCGGGTCGGGCACCGCCTGCGACCGCCGCGCCACCATGTCGGCGAGCTGCGGCCGGGTCAGGCGCGGCAGGCCGATCGTCCGCGCCGGGCCCGCCTCCGCCGGCAGTCCGACGGCCTGGTCCGGCCGGCAGCCGGACGCGGCGTCACCGGCCCCGCCGGTGTGCCGTACCGACGTCATCACCAGCCGGACCTCCGGGGGGCGCCGGGCGGCGACGGCTCCCAGTACGTCGAGGGATGCCACGTCGGCGTACTGCGCGTCGTCCACCACCACGGCCACGGGCGCCACCTGCGTCAGCGCGGACAGCAGGGCGTCGGCGAGCGCCGCCCGGTCGCCCCGCTCCATGGCGGGCAGCACCTCGGCGTCCAGGTCCGCCCGGCCGGCCGCGGGCTGCCTCCCGGTGACCGACCGGTGCTCCCGCACGGCGGTGACCACCCGCAGCGCCAGCAGGAGCGGGCGGTCCCGGTCCCCGCGCACACAGACCAGCGGCAGGACCACGTGATCCCGCGCAGCCAGCCGTGCGGCGGCGGCCTGCGCGAACGCGCTGCGCCCTGCCCCCCGTTCTCCGTGGACGAGCACCACGCCGGGACCGTCCGGGGCGTCCAGGCAGCGCTCGAACGCGGTCAACTCCCTTTCACGGCCCACCAGGTGTGCGCTCACGCACTCCCCCCACGTCGCCGTGGCGCCGCGCGCCGCCCCGGTCTCCGCCGGCCGGCCACTGTCCACGCAAGCTCCTCGAACGACGTGTCACCGGCGGGCGTTCCGCCTGGTGCGCGCGACGGGACCGGTGCACCGGTCCCGTCGGAGCCTGCATTATGGCCGTCCCCCGCGACGACGTCACGATCGGCGGGACGGCCCCGGTCGACGTGGGCCGAAGCGAGTGAGGAGTCCAGTGGAACGCCGTGCATCTCTCGTCGGCAGGGACGACCACGTCGGCGTGGTCGCCGACGCCCTGCGTCCGGCCGGTACGGCGCGGACCCTGCTCGTGACCGGCGAGGCCGGAGCGGGCAAGACCGCCGTGCTGGACGAGGCGCGGCACACGGCGGTCCGGGCGGGGGCCAAGGTGCTGCGGCTGCCCTGGGAGACCGCCACCGGGCCGAGCGGGGCCGCCACCCTCGCCGACGCCGTCTGCGGTGTGCTCGCCGAGGTCCAGCACGGCCGGTTCCTGGCCCACATCACCACCGTGCGCCGGGCGCAGTCGCGCTCCGGGGACGGCGGCGAACTGACGCTGCTGTCCACGCTCGGCGAGACCCTCGCGGACGCGGCGCGCCACGTGCCGTTCGCCCTCGTCCTCGACGGCGCCGAGCGCATGCCCCCGCCGACCGCGTCCGCGCTCCAGCTGATGCTGCGGGTGTTCCGGCCCGCGGGCCTGCCGGTGGTGATGGCCGGGCGCCCGGTGCCCCGGGGCCCGGCCGACGCGCCCGACCTGGCGACGGCGGCCGACCGGGTGCTCGACCTGCCGCCGCTGCGGCCGGAGGACGTCGGCGAGCTCGTCGGACAGCGCCTCGGCCGCCCCGCCGAACCCGCGCTGCTCGCGGCGGTGCGGCGTTCCCTCGGCCCCCTGTCCGGCAACCCCGCTGCCGTGCTCTCGGTGCTCACCGCGCTGGACGAGGACGACGGCCTCATCGGCCTCGACGGCCGTATCTGCCTGGCCGGAAGGGAGGACGAGCTGCGGCTCACCGTGGACGCGGAGCCGCTGCGCCGGGTCACCGCCGACGGTACGGACGCCGCCGTCGTCCTGGCCGGCCTCCTGCACCGCGCCGAACTGCGGCTGGAGGACCTGCACAGCCTGATCCCGGCGTGCGCGGTGCTCGCCGCGGACCTCGGCCGGACGGTGGACCGGCTGGTGCGGGAGCGGGCGTTGACCGTCGACGGGGACGGCCGGCTGGCCTTCGCCGTCCCCGCGCTGGCGGCGGCGCTGCGGACGCTGCCGTCCCGCCGCGAGGTCCGCTCGGTGCACGCCGCCGTCGTGCGGACGGTCGCCGAGCGGCTGGGCCCCGCCACCACGGGCGCCTGCCATCCGCTGCTGGCCGACCACGTCGCGGCCGCGGGCCCCGCGCTGAACGACGGCGTGGCGGTGCCGCTGCTGCTGGCGGCCGCCGCCAAGGACGCCCGGTCCTACCACCCGCGGGCGGCGCGGGCCTACCTGTCCGCGCTGCGCCGCCTGCCGCCCAACTACCCCGCGACGCTGGGCGTGCTGCGCGAGGCCGCCGAACTGGGGCTGGGGTGCGGCGACCACACCGGCGTCCTCGCGCTGGGCGAACCGATCCTCGCCGGCCTGCGGGACCCCGGCCCCACCGACGGCGGCGGGCTGGAGTTCGCCACCCTCGCCTGGGGGCTGTCCGCGCTGCACGAGCACCGGTCGCCCTACGACGCCGGCGCCGTGCCCCGGGAGGTGTGCGCACGGATGCCGCGGGCGGCGATGCTGGCCGCGCTCGGCGGTTGGTACGGGATCGGCCCGCTCCCCCCGAGGCCGCCGTCCGCGGAACCCGCCCCGGACAGCGGGCGGCTGCGCGACGGGCACGGTCCGCTGCCGTCCCGGGCCGAACTGCGGACGCTGGCCGCCGCCGTGGGCGGCCACGAGGAGCTGGCGAGGGCCGTCCACGGCCTCCAGCGGGAGGACGGCGGCGCGGCGGCCATCGGGCGGCTGCGTGACGCCGCGGCCTACGGCGACCTGGCGGGCGCCCTCGATGCCGTGCTGGGTGAACGCTCCGTACGCGCGGACCACAGCGCCGCCGGCCGCTACCACGCCATGGTCCGTGACTACCTGGCCGGGCGCTGGGACGACGCCCTGTCGGCGGCCCGCGGCATCGAGCGGCGCGGCGGGGCCTGCGGCGGGCCGGGCACCAGCCAGTTGGCCCGGGCGCTGGCGGCCGAGATCCACTGCTTCCGCGGTGACCTCGTACGCGCCCGCGAGTGGCTCGACCGCATTCCCGGCACGGTCGTCCATCCGTTGGTGGCCCGCGCCCGGCTGGGGGTGCGGTACTGGTCGGGACAGCAGGACGCGGCACTGGAGGAGGCCTGGCACGACGTGCGGCGGGCGCGCGGCAGCGGCCTGCTCACGGGGGCCGAGCGGGTGCTGCTGCGCATCCTGGAGTTCGCCGAGGAGACCCGGCCACGGCAGGCGCGGCAGGCCCTGGAGCAGCTCGCGGCACTGCACGCGGAGGCGGACACGGCCATGACCCGGGAGGCGCTGCTCATCGCCCGTGGGGTGCTGGACCGCGACGCGGACGGCGCGCACGACGCCTACCGCTCGGCCGAGCGGCGGGGCGACCGGCACATGATGCTGTACTGCTGCCAGGTCCTCGCCGAGGTCGGCGACGATCCCCAGCCGTGGCTGGCCGAGGCGGCGCGGCACACCCACCTGCTGTCGCTGGGGCGTCCCGGGCGCGTCCTGCTCGACAGGTCGGCGCAACGCCGCAACGTGCCGCTGCCGAGGGGCCGTTCGGCGCGCGAGGGCCTGAGCGAGGCGGATGTGCGGCTGATCGGCATGGTCGGCGAGGGCGGGACCAACCGGCAGATCGCGGCCCGTCTGGCGTGCAGTGAGAAGACGGTCGAACAACGGCTGGCCCGGCTGTTCCAGCGCACCGGCCGACGCTCGCGGGTGGAGCTGGTGGCAGCCTGGCTGGACGGCAGCCTGGCCGGGCTCGGCCCGGGGCCGGACGTCCCGCCGGGCGGTGCGGCGGGAGCGGGGCCCGGCCCGGCCCGGCCGGCGGCTGAACGCGCGGGCGGGACAAGGGGCGTTCACTGAAGTGGCGTGCACCGGCCACGCGATCGAGCCCCTCGGCCCGGCCTGCGGGGCGCCCGCGGTTCAGGATGATGTCCGCCGTCCTTCACGGTTGAGCAGCGAACGGCCGGCCAGGGCAGCGGCCAGGGCCCGGGTGTGTCCGGGAAAGGCGAGCTCCTCCGCTTCGCTGAGCACACAGCAGCCCTGGGTCTCGGTCGTGCGTGCCATCTCGGGCAGTCCCGCGGCCGCACGCGTCGGCAACAGCGCGAAAACCTCCAGGGTGTCCCGTGTGCTGTGCGCCCCGAAAAGACGCACACCTTGCGCAGAGGCCATGAGCCCGGTCTCCTCCCGGAGTTCGCGCACGGCCGCCTCCTGCCAGCTCTCCCCGACTTCCAGGTATCCACCGGGCAGGGCCAATCGGCCACGCCCCGGGGGGAGGGCACGGCGGATCACGACGATGCCCCGGGAGCCGTCCTCCTGTGTCACGGGCTGGAGGGCGACCGCGGCGGGCAGCGGGTTGCGCCAGAGTGTCTCCGCACACGCCTGGCAGTTCAACGGCCAGCTCGTGCTGTCCGTGTAGGCGTGGCCGCAATACGGGCAGTGTGTGATGCGGCGCCCGTGCGTGAATCCCATGAACGCCTCATTTCATGCCGGGGCCCGCAGAGGAGCTGAGGCGGGCCGGGCCGGTAAAGGTGCCGTCGTACACCAGCGGCCCGTAGGAAGTATCAATTCTTGAACGGCTGAGACCTTAACAATCTCCGGAGAATTCCCGGTTAATCGGCCGGCTATCGCCCGTGGTCCACGGTGGCTCTTCGTGATTCCCGGGTGATTCCGGCACCGCCTCTAGAGTGCTCCGCGTGCCGAGTCGAAGCCGCGGGAGTACCGGCCTGTGGGGGATGGAGAGGGACTCTTCGGAGACTGCTCCATCGGTTTCGTCCGCACACCCGCCCATGGCTGAGGCCGGCATCACGGTTTCTTCTCCACCCGTGCGCCCAGGCCGTCAATATCGCACCCCTTTATCTGACCGTCAGCGTCATCGAGAGGGGCCGAATACCACCGCTCCACAGTTTCTTGGCGTCCGGTAGCTGATTCGTCCGAGCAAAGGAACAAGGCATGGAACAGTCCGCCTTCGCATCCTCCGAAGCCATAGGTGCGGCAGCGCGCGATGTCACGCACGGAAGCTTCCGGGCGTCGCGGTCCGACCCCCACCTCGCGCCAAGGGAACGGCTGCTGGGCAACGCGGCGCCCCTGCACGGTCCGACAGCGGCCACCCTGGGGGAGCAAGAGGCCGACGCCCGCGGCGTGCACCAGGAGATCACCGAACAGCTGTGGCGTCAGGGCCTGGCCGTCGTTCAGCTCGACCAGCCGCTGTCACCCCACCGCTTCATGACACTCGGCGACGGCCTGGGCACCGCGACCCCGGAAACGGATCCCGCGGTACAGCCGTTCGTACAGGACGGAGTCATCCTCAACCTCCGCAGCCGGCACGCGCCCACAGCGGAGGTGTCGCTCCAGCCCTTCGCCCGCAACTCACTCTCCCTGCACTCCGAAAGCAGCGGTGCCGCCGCGTCGAGGCAGCCCCGGTACATCGTGCTCCTGTGCGTCAATCCCGGCGACGACACCCCGCACGCCCGGACGGTGCTGGTGCCCATGCGGGAGGTCGCCCGTCGGCTGTCGCCCAGGACCCTGGAGCTGCTGTCGCATACCGGTTACCGGGACAGTCCAGCGGCGCCGCCCATCGCGCGCCATGTCGACGGCCGCTGGGTGTTCTCCTTCCGCGACTTTCTCGATCAAGAGCTGCGGTGGACACACGACCGGCCGGACACCGACCCCGAGGCGGTCAACGCGGCCCTGCGCGAGCTGCTCACCGCCATGTACACGCCCGAAGAGGCGATCGCGGTGCGCTGGCGCCGGGGACTGCTTGTCGTGATCGACAACACGTACTACTTCCACGGCCGAACCGCCGGTGCCGCGACACCCCCGCGACAGCAACGGCACCTCCAGCGCCTCCGCATCCGCTAGGAGCGTCGCCCGCGCCGCCCCCCACCGAAGGCCCCTCCCCACCACTCCCTGCGAGATGCCGATGACACTCTTCGACTCCCCTCTGGTCCCGCGTCCTTCGCACGCGTCGCGGGACGCCCTTGCGATGTCCCGGCGGGCACCCCGGCACGCCGGGATATCCGACACGTTCGTCACCCACGTCGACGAGCGGGTGCTTGACGTATTCGCCCGGGCCCGCCGCCCCGACGATCCGCTGGAACTGCGCAACCTGTGGCTGGGCCGCGTGGAGAACGAACTGGGCGGCCACGCGCACCATCCGGCACTGGCCGAGCAGTGGCGCGACAGCCGCCGGCTCCGCTCGGTCGAACCGGAGCAGGTGCTGAGCTCCCGGGCGACCGTCCGGTTCGTCAAAGAGCTGTTCAACTGGTACTTCCGCGACGACCTGTACGGCGATCTCCGGGACAACGCGCAGTACATCCTCTCCGGCGGCGCGGTGGACGAGGAACGGTGGGGTCTGCCGCAAAGCCTGAAGGAATGCATCCGCTTCGCTCTGGACCGCGACTGGTACGGCTACTCCGACTCGCGGGGGCGCTACCCGGCACGC
Source organism: Streptomyces lydicamycinicus (assembly GCF_000829715.2). Classification (NCBI taxonomy): domain Bacteria; kingdom Bacillati; phylum Actinomycetota; class Actinomycetes; order Kitasatosporales; family Streptomycetaceae; genus Streptomyces; species Streptomyces lydicamycinicus. Next base: position 380,840 of record NZ_BBNO01000006.1, read on the forward strand.
GAAGCGATCGCCGCCTACGAGACCGCCCGGCTCGACGGTGTGCGCTACGGGCCCGAACACGTGGCCATGACCATGGGCGGGACCTTCGCCGTGAGCACGCTCGCGGACTTCGTACTCCACCAGGTCTCCCCGTCCACACCACCGGCGCTGTGCGCGATCCCCAACTACCCGCCCCTGGTCGAGACGATCGCCCGCCGGCACGACATACAGCTCGTTCCCCTGGACAGCGGGCACGGGCAGACCTCGATCGAGCCGCTCCTCGCGGCGCTCACGCCCGACACCCCTCTGGTGCTGCTCCAGACCGTGGGCAACCCCACCGGGGCGGCCGTCACGGAGGAGGGCCTGCGGCGGCTGATCCAAGCGGCCTCCCCCTCCACCGTCATCGTCCTCGACGAGTGCCATGAGTGGCTGGGCGCCTACGAGGAGCGCTCCGCCGCGCGCGGCGCGCCCAACGTCGTCCGTGTGTCCAGCCTGTCCAAGACCTGGTCGGCTCCGGGGCTCAAGGCGGGCTGGTTCCTCGCCGACCCCGGCTTCATCGCGGAGTACTACGAGTACGCCTCGTCCTCCTTCGGAGGGCCGCCGTCGTTCTTCTACACGATCGTGGAAGTGCTGGCGCGCATGGAGCGATGGCTGATCACCGGCCTGGACGAGCCCGGACCCGGCGAACTCAAGGAGTTCGAGGCGTCCTACGGACTCGACATCGAGCAGCTGCGGCACGCCTACCGCACCTACCGGACGGAGCGGTTGCGAAGGGCCGAGGAGCTCACCGTGCTCCGCGACGCCGCCACCGTCCGCCTGGCGGAGACCCCCGCGCGGGTGCTCGCGCCGCGCTTCTCCATCAACACCACCGTGGAGCTGCCCGGCTGGGACGACTCCTACCGGTGCTTCCGGGACGTGCTGCGCGAGACGGGGGTGTCCCTCTTCCCCGGCATCCTCACCTTCTGTTTCTCCGGTGCCGTCATGCGGATCACCACCGCCCGTCCTTGGGAGCAGCTCGCACCCGCTCTGGACCGGCTGGGATCCCATCTCGTGGCCAGGGCGGCCCGGTGACGTCCTCCCCCCACCACGAAGAGCGAGGGGCCGCATGAATTCCTGGGCCGTACCGGACGGCAGGCACAAACTCGTCCTCGGCATGGTGCACTTGGCGCCCCTGCCCGGCACTCCCTTCCACCAGCCCCACACCTTCCCGGAGATCCTCGACACGGCGCTGGCCTCCGCGCGGGCCCTGTACGACGGCGGGGCGGACGGCTGCCTCATCCAGACGGTCGACCGTGTCTACAGCGTCGCCGACCAGTCGGACCCGGCACGTACCGTCGCGATGGGCCTGATCGCGCGGGCGGTCGTCGAGGCGACCGGCGGGGCGTTCCGCGTCGGTGTCCAGATGATGCGCAACGCCACCAGGGCATCGCTCGCCGTGGCACAGGTGGCCGGGGGCGACTACGTCCGGGCCGGCGCCCTGGTGGGGCAGACCCTCACCGCCCACGGCATGGTGCGGCCCGATCCGCTGGAGGTGATGAGCTATCGCCGCTCGATCGACGCGGAGAGCGTGGGCATCGTGGCGGACATCGACTCCATGCACTTCACCTGGCACGGCGGGGAGAAGACCACCGCCGAGGTGGCTCGCGCGGCCCGCACCGTCGGCGCGGACGCCGTGTCGCTCTCGCACCCTGACCCGCGCACGGCACTGCACATGATCGCGTCCGTCCGCGAGGCCGTGCCCCATCTGCCCATCATCCTGGCCGGACACACGAACCACGACAACGCGGCGCGCTTGCTGGCCGCCGCGGACGGGGCGTTCGTGGGAACGTGCCTGGAGAGTGAGGGGTGGGGCGGCAAGGTCGATACCGGCCTCGTGCGGCGTTACGTCGACATCGTCCGGGAGGCCGAGCGATGACGCCCGCGCACGGCCCGGGGCCCGGCCCGGCCGGAGCACCGCCGCTCGAACCGGAGGTGATGCTCCGTCAGATGCGGTGTCTCGCCGACGACATACGGGCCCACACCGCGCCCTTCGCCGAACAGGTGCGAGCCCTGCCGGGCTCCTTGGGCCTGGCGGGCATCGAGTCGGTGGTCATCGTGGGCAACGGCGACAGCGATCACGCCGCCCGGGCCGTCGAAATGGCCTTCCGGTCCCTCGCCGGTGTGGACTGCCGGCCGGTGAGCGCGCTGCCCTTCACCCACTACCGGAAGTCCGCTGCCCCCTCCTCGCCGGCCCGCGTGCTCACCCTTGCGATCTCCGCCTCGGGCGGCAGCCCGCTCGTTGTCCGGGCGGCCGAGCAGGCGAGGGCGGAGGGGGGAGCGGTCGTGGCTCTCACCGGAAGGGCGGAGAGCCCGCTCGCCCGGTCCGCACACGGCACCGTCCTGCTCGCGCTGCCCGGCCAGGAGCCGTCTCCGGGCGTACGCACCTACCAGGCCAGTCTCCTTGGAGCGCTGCTGCTGGCCATAGCCCTGGGGCAGGCACGTGGACACCTGGACCGCGCGGCGGCCGACATGCTCCGGGACGAACTCGGCGCACTGGCCGACGCGGTCGAAGCCACCGTGGGTGAGAACACCGGACGGACCCGGCAGATCGCCGACCGGATCGCTCACGCGCCGGTGCTCACCCTGCTGGGTGGCGGACCGTCCCATGGCAGCGCCCTGTACAGCGCGGCGAAAGTCATCGAGACCTCCGCCGTCTTCGCCGTCGGCCAGGACCTGGAGGAGTGGTGCCATGTCGAGCGGTTCGCCGGCCCGCGTGACCTGCCGGTCTTCGTGCTGGCCCCGGCCGGCCGCTGCTCCGGGCACGCCCGGCGGGTCGCACAGCGCGCCACCGAGCTGGGCCGACGCCTCGTCGCCGTCGCGCCCGCGGGCCGGCTCGACGGCTTCCCCGCCTGGGCGCACCTGCCCGTCCACGGGCAGGTGCGCGAGGAGTTCTCCCCGCTGCTCTACCACTTGTTCGCCGCCCCGCTCGCCTGTCACCTCGCCCAGTGCCTGAACCGTGTCCCGTTCGCCGCCGGCCGGGCCCCGCAGGCCCCGCCCGGGCGGCCCTCCGCCCCCGCCGTTTCCTCCCCGCAACTGCCACGACCGTGAAGGACGAAGAACAGTGACCCAGACGACGCACAGCCTGCCCGTCGAGGAGACCCTCAACATCCTGCGCGAGGAGCTGCACCACCTCCCCGTGGCCGAACGCGAGGCCAAGGCGGTGCAACTGCTGTCGGTCCTCGGCCGCGCGAAGGCCGCGGAGGCTTCGGCGCTCCCGCCCCTCGAAGAGCCCGGCAGCCGCCGCTCACCCCTGCTGATCTGCGACTGGGCGGCTGATCTCGGGCTGGACGGTACGACCCAGCAGCTCGGCATCACGGTGGCCCCCGGCCCCACCCAGGTGTCGAAGACCGACGACGCCACGGGACACTCACTGCTCTCCAGCGGTCACGTCGGCGCCGACATCCTGCACGTGCCGGCCGGCAGCGGCTTCGCCCCGCACACCCACCCCGGGGACCATCTGCTGTTCGTCCTGGCGGGCACCGGCACCATCGCCGTCGCCGGAGAGATCGTGGAGACACGTCCCGGACAGGTCTACATGGTGGAGGGCGCCCTCACGCATGCGGTGGGCGCGGTGACCGACCACATGATCCTCGCCGTAGGCGCTCCGCACCGCCATCTGGACAGCCCCGAACGGCAGGAACTCACCGCATACACCGCGCTCCTGGGTGATCTCGGCCGTATCACCTGCCGCATCTGCGACATCGAGGGCTCCAGCGGCGAGGAGCTCGCCGCTAAGGGCTGCCCGCACTCCCCGCACCGGCTCGGGTGAACCGTCGGGTCGTCCCACCACCTGCCGTCTCCTGACCCGAAACCACCTGGAAGCAGGGCCCACTGTGTCGCAGCACCCTCTCACTCTGCCCTTGACCGACCCGCGCACCGGCCAGGAGCGGTCGTCCCTTGCCGTCGGCCGCGCACCCGAGACCCGGGCGGCGGTGGCGGCCGCCCGCCGCGCCCAGCCCGCCTGGGCCGCCCTTACTCCCCGGGAGCGGGCACGACGCCTGCTGCGGTTCGCGGACCTCATTGAAGAGGACGCCGCCGCGTACGTACGGGCCGAGCAGGCCGGAACGGGAAAACCCGTCGCCGAGGCACAGGGCGAGGTCGAGAACTGCGCCGATCTGCTGCGGTTCTACGCCGGCGCCCTGCGTGCCGATACCGCGCCCGCGGGCGGTCGGCGGATGCCCGGCCGTGAGAGCTGGGTGCGGTGGGAACCCATGGGCGTCGTCGCGGCGATCGTGCCCTGGAACTACCCCCTCATGATGGCCGCCTGGCGCATCGGGCCGGCGCTCGCCGCCGGCAACACCGTCGTGCTCAAGCCCGCGCTGACCACTCCGGACACGGCCGTGCTGCTCGCCCGGGACGCTGCCGCGGCGCTTGTCCCCGACGCGTTGGTGACGGTGGCGGGCGACCGTGACACCGGGCGGCTGCTCGTCGCCGAGGACATCGACATGGTGGCCTTCACCGGCAGCGAGGCGGGGGGCCGGGATGTCGCGGTCCGTGCGGCACTGCACCGGGTCAGCCTGGAACTGGGCGGCAACTGTCCCGCTCTGGTCCTCCCGGACGCGCCCGACGACACCTGCGCGGAGCTGGTGCGGGCCGTCACCTACAACGCCGGTCAGAGCTGTGCCGCTCCGGCACGGGTGATCACCCTGCGGGAGAACTACGACCGGACCATCGCCGGGTTGGCCAAGGCGATGAGCGAGCGGCGCGCCGGATCCGACTTCGGACCGCTCAACAACGCCGACCAGGCGGCGCGTTACGACCGCATCGTGGGGAGCAGCGCGGCGGGCATCGACCATGTCGCCGGCATCGCCCCGCGGCCGGGACAGGAGAACGGTTTCTGGCGGCCCGGACGGATCCTCGCCGATCTGGCGCCTGACGACCCGGCGGTGGTGGAGGAAGTGTTCGGCCCGGTGCTGACGGTCCAGGCGGTGAACGGCATCGAGGAGGCGCTGGCATCGGCCAACTCCGTACCGCAGGCCCTCGCCGCGAGCGTCTGGGGATCCGACACGGCCACCACGCTCGCCCTGGCCCACGAGTTGAACGCCGGGGAGGTCTGGGTCAACTGCCATCTGGACCAGAGCCCGGAGCTGCCCCATGGCGGCCGCGGCACCTCCGGGCACGGCACGGACATGAGCGTCCTCGCCCTCACGGAGTACCAGCGCCCCAAGACCGTCACCGTGCGCCTCCACACGCACTGACGCCCCCGGCCGGGCCCGTTGCCCCCAGCCCGGTCCACTGTGCGGGCCGGGCCGACGAAGGAGAAGAGGAACATGAGTGAGATGGCCGGTCGAACCGGTGACGCGCTGCGCGAGACGGTCCGTGATCTCGTCGCTCGGCAGCTGCCCGACGCGGTGGGCGGTGATCTGTCACCGGACCTCCCGCTGCGTGAGGCCGGGTTGAGCTCCCTGGGCATGGTCGCGACGCTGGTGGCGATCGAGAGCGAGTTCGGTGTCAGCCTCCCCGACGACCTGATCACCCCGGAGACCTTCCACAGCCTGCGGACGCTGGCCACCGCTCTCGCGCCAGTGGTGGAGGCGCAGACGGGCGCGACGGGCACGGCGAGGGCAGAAGATGCCGTCTCCTGAACCGGCGCTGAGGTTCGGCGTCCACTCCGGGCAGCAGTACGAGAGGTACGACGAGATCCTGGCGTTGTGGCGCAGGGCCGAGGAACTCGGCTACGACTGGTGCTCGGTCTTCGACCACCTGCGACCGCCCATGGGCGGACCGGACAGTCCGTGCTTCGAGGGCACCACACTGCTCTCCGCACTGACCGCCCGCACGGACCGGATCCGCGGTGCGCTGATGGTGGCGCCGGTGGCGTGGCGGCATCCGGCGATGCTGGCCGCGCTCGCCGCGACCGTCGACCATGTCAGCGCCGGGCGGGTGGAGATCGGCATCGGCGTCGGCGGAGCCGATCTGGCGCACGAGCAGTACGGCTTCGACCTGCCCGGACGCGCCGAGCGACTGGCCATGCTGGAGGAGACCGCCGCGATCCTGCGGGGTCTGTGGTCGGGTGAGAGGTTCTCGTTCACCGGCGAGCACTTCCGCATCACCGACGGCTACCTGCGTCCCGCGCCGGTGCAGCCGCGGTTGCCGCTGGTCGTCGGCGGTGCGAGCACGCCCGTGCTGCGCGTGGTCGCGCGGCACGGCGATGTGTGGAACAGCCTGCTCACGGACCCTGACCGGTATCGCCGGCGGGTGGCGCAGCTGGACCACGAGTGCGAGCGGGCCGGCCGTGACCGGGCGGAGATCCGTCTTTCGATGACCTTCCGCGCCCTGCTCGTCGACGACCCGGCGGAGCTGCCGGGCAAACTCGACCGCTTGCGCGCCACCTTCCCGCCCGATTCGCCGGTGTGGCCGGAGTATCTGGTCTTCGGTACGCCGGAGCAGTGCGTCGAAGCCCTGCTGCCCTACCGCGCACTGGGCGTCAGCGACTTCGTGCTGGGAGTCCGGCCACCGGTGGACCGGGACAGCGTCACGCTCTTCGCCGAGCGGGTCATCCCGCGTCTGCGTCCCGCCTCCGTCCCGGCGTGAGCCGGACGTCCGCCCGGTGAGCAATCGCCCCCGGAACACCACCGCGCTGAGGTCCGCGTGCCCTGCGCGGCGCCAACAAGAAGGGTTACTCGTATGGCCAATTACTACTCCCACGGATTCGCTGCCTTCTTCGACAGCAGTTACACCGGCTGGGTGGACCGGTTCTCGCCGAAGCTGGTCGCCCACCTGGCACAAACGGCCGGGGACAACCTGACCGCTGCGGACATCTGCTGCGGCACCGGCGTGACCGCCGCCCATTTCCTCGACGCCGGATGGACCCTGTACGGGGTGGACGGTTCCAAGGCCATGCTCGATCTCGCGCGTGCCCGGCACACCGAGCGGATCGAGGAGGGCAGGTTCGGCGTGATACAGGCCGACGCCCGCTCCTTCGACCTGCCCGCCCACGTCGCCGCGTGCGTCAGCCTGGACGGCGCCCTCAACCACCTTCCCTCCACCGACGACCTGCGGCAGTGCTTCACCTCGGTGGCCTCCGCGCTCACACCGGGAGGCGAATTCATCTTCGACCTCTATGAGCAGTCGCACTTCCTGCACTGGAACCACGCCACGCTCACGGACAGCCCTGACGCGGTCGTGGTCAAGCGCGGGGTATGGGACACCGGCAGCCGCACCGGAATGCTGCGCGTCTCGGGGGTATTCGACGCCGGGGACCGGGCCCAGCGGGTCGACCAGACTCTGACGAGCTGGTACTACGACCACGCCGACGTCACCGATGCGCTGCACGCGGCAGGGCTGGAGCCGCTCTCCCACGGCTTCGGCGGCACCGATCTCAAGTGCGACTCGGGTTCGTGCTCGCGGACAGACGTGCCGTGCCGCACGATCTATCGCGCTCGAAAGGCCTGATGCAGCGACGGGCTACCGACTCCACCGGCACCGGGGTATCGGCTGACGACCTCCATCGAGCGCTTGGCGAAGCTCGCCGAAGCCTCCACCCACATCAACACCAGTGCACGTTCCGCTCCAAGGAGGTGGCAGCCACCACGGCGATCCAGGTCCCGGCGACCGCGCAAGGCTCGGTGGCCGGGACGAATTTCAAGTCACTCGCCGCGTCCGTGAGCTACGACGACGGGAAGACCTGGCAGCTCGTGAAGGTCGAGAATTGCCTACTGCGGATGACGGTAGGGTCTTCGGACGTGCCGACCGGTCGATCGGCACGCCGATGTGCCCGATCCAGCCGCGGGGGGAACACGTGGGAGAGAAGTTTTCGGTCGATACCGGTGAACTGGGTGACTTCATGAGAACACTCAAAAAAGCTCACGAGTCGCTCGATGGCGTACGCAAGCTGATGAATCAGACCACATCTGACCGTATGGGCACCGACGAGCTTGACGAAGCCTGCAACGACTTCCAAGAACACTGGAAGTACGGTTCCGAGCAGATCGCCGAGCAGACCGAGAAGCTCACGAAGGCGGTAGGCAAGACCAAGGACAACTACGAAGAGGTCGAGCAGGCCCTGGAAGAGGCATTCAAGAAGGCTGCAGGCAAGGCGGGAGCCAAGTGACACAGCCGTACCCCCACTTGGGTTTCAACCCCGCCCCCGGAAACGTCGCCGCCGTCTCGGCCCTTAAATCGAAGCTGACGTCCTCAGCGGAGACCCTGGCAAACGCGCACCGGCTGGTGCAGCAGCTGCAGTCCGGCAACTCGTGGGAGGGCGACGCAGCCACCGCATTCCGCGAGGAACTGGACGGCGCACTCCCGGACAACTTGAAGAAGGCCCACACCTCCCTCCTGAAGGCTGCGACTGCGCTGGACAGCTGGAGTCGCGCCTTGCACGGCTACCAGGGCGATGCGAAATCGCTGGACAACGAGGCCAAGGCCGCGCAGGACAAGCTCGACGCGGCCCAGGACCGGGAGAAGAACGCCAGCAGCAACCCTGACCTGAAGCTCGCGCACCAGACGTTCGACGACGACGCGTCGCTGCAGAACGCACAGGCCCGGCTGGACAAGGCCACCACGGCACTCAATGACGCGCGGGACGCGGTCACCGACGCGCAGGACCACCTCTCGTCGATCAAGCGGCGCGCTCACGATCTGGAAGCCGAGCACTCCTCCGCCGCGGGCAAGAAGGCCACCCTGATCCGGGACGCGACGGACAAGCTGGCGCCCGAGGAACCGGGCTGGTTCGACAAGGCCATGGACTGGCTGGACGACAACCTCACGGACGTCCTGGGCACGGTGGCTGCGATCGCCGGCCTCCTCGCACTGATCCTCAGCGGCCCCGTCGGCGTGGCGTTCCTCCTGGTCGCGGCGACGGCAAGTGCGGCCACACTTGCCTCGCGCCTTTCCAACCCCGCCGTCGTCGCCTCGCTCAAGGACGGGTTCACCAAGGGCGAGTTCGACGCTGATTTCTGGAGCAACGCAGTGGGGGTGGCGGGGGACACACTGGGCATGGTGCCCGGAGTCGGCGCTGTGGCGCGCGGCGTCAACGGCGCGGTCCGCTCGGCCGGGGCGGCGAGCGAGGCCCTGTCCCTCACCGATCACCTGGCGAGTGCAGGAAGCAAGACGTGGCTCGCCGCAAACCGGATCGCCGGGGCTGAGAACCCTTTGACCGCCTGGGTGGTCAAGGGCGCGGCCAACCCGGAGCGAGCCGGGCAGATGATCGATGTTGGTGTCGCCGGCGCCGGAGCCGCCACCGGCACGTATGGCACGGCCAAGGACCTGATCGACGCGCTGGACAACGACACTGTTAACAATGTGGGCACCGGTATGGACGGCGCCCGGGCCGGCAGCTTCGACGGCGCCGGCAACGGAGCCACGGCGCTCAAGACCCTGAAGGTGCTGCTCAATGCCAGCCACTGACGCCATGGACGAGTTCGCCGTCGCTGGATCAGCGATGAGCGCCGAATGCGACATCTGGTTCGCCATGCCGCCGGGGTTCGTTGAGGTGCCATTGGCATCACCCCCCGACCCACCCGACGCAACAGCGACCGATGGGCTGGAGATGCTCACCGAACTCGTACCGGAGGAGCAGTACGAGTCGCTCCGCTCAAGCATGGACGAAGCGCGGGCGATGGGCCGTCTGCTGGCACGGACCGGCGCCGTTCATCTCTCGATGGGTGTGCACCACGGCGAGTCGGGCGAAGTTCTGCACTCCGTGTTCCTGATCAAGTGGGAAGAGGTGCCCTGGGCCCCGCCGAAGCTCGCGGCGGCGAAGGCCGCTCTTGCCTCGTCGGAGGCGCGCGAGGCCGAATTGGTCGACCTGCCGTGTGGCCCGGCGGCCGTGGTGGAGAGTCTGAACAAGCGAGAAGGTCAGAACGTCTTCCAGTTGACGGGTTACCTCCCCCACCCCGACGGCCGCCGGGTCGCGGTGCTCGCGTTGAGCACGACGGCCGGATCAGACCATGAGCATTACCGTGACATGTTCTACGGCATCGTCGGCATGGTGAGCTTCGACAACCCTCTTCCGCCACAGCTGCGCGAGCAGATTCCGGAGGCCCAGGAAGTCGCCGCCGCGCGAGACGTGTTCGGCTGATCAGAGACCTGCGATGACAGAGGTGACGTCCCTGATGCACTACAAGACGGCCTGGGAGGACCCGGCCACCCGCAAGGCGTGGCGCCGCACCGCGATGTTCCGGTGCACTGCCCTGCTGGGCTTGCTGCTGGGCTTCCCGGCGTGGCTGTTCGCCGTCGTCATGACGCCGACCTGGCTGCTGGTGCTGTGGCTGCCGGTGCTGTGCGTCGGCATCTGGTACACCCTGCTTGCGATGGTCACAGTCGTCTCCCTGAGGGGAATCCGGCGAGTACTGCGCGTCTACCCGTGGCAGGTGGACATTGCCGACGTGCGATCGAAGAAGAAGGGAAGTACGCAGTTCGTCGTGCCGGTCCCGGAGCAGCCGGAGAAGTCGGTGAGCCTCGGTTACGGCGGTCTGATCGGGACAGGGCGGCACTTCTGGGTGCGCACCGTGAAGTCCGGTGAGGTCACGTCGGCATGGTTCGCCGGCGACCCCCGGTACCTGGGCGTCGTAGCGTCCCCTGGGCCGCGGAACCTCCTGTGGGTCGCCCAGCGGGAAGCGACAGACTCACGGATGTCCCCCCGCAAGCGCGGCGTCAGCCCCGGGGCACGGGCGCTGGCACGAGCCGCCGGAGCGCGGGTCGGGGAGGACTGACAGGCTGACCGGTTGCCTCTGCCCGGAAGAAGGCCCGACCACCCTTCACGGCAACCTCCCCTTCAAACATCTCCGCAGTTCAGCGCGCCCTCCCCCGAGGCTTCAGGGCCAGTGGCGGTAGTTCGGGAGCGGCCAGCCGGTCCCCGTCGTAGCCGTGGACGGTGCCGAAGCGGGAGCCGGTCGTCCAGGCGTCGCGGGCGTCCTCGATGTCCTGCTGGGAGCGGCCGATGAAGTTCCACCACATCACGATCTGCTCCTCGAACGGCTCGCCGCCGAGGAGCAGCAGGCTGCTGTCGGAGTCGGCGCGCAGCGGCAACTCGGCGCGGCCGCAGCCGAGGTAGAGGAGGGAGCCGGGGGCCAGCCGGACGCCGTCGACCTCGCTCTCGCCGGAGATGGTGAGTGCCGCGTACTCGAAGTCGGGGTCGAGGGGCAGGCGGGTGTCCGTGCCGGCGGTGAGGGTGAGGTCGGCGCCGACCAGGGGGGAGTAGGTGGTGCCGGGCGAGGTGGCGCCGGCCAGTTCGCCGAGGATGACGGTGGCGGAGAGGCCGCCGCCGTTGATCACCGGCAGGTCGGTGTGGTGCTCGAAGGACGGCGCGGTGTCGCGGTGTGCGCCGGGGAGGGCCACCCAGAGCTGGGCGCCGTGCAGGAAGGGTCCATGGCCGTGCGGTGATTCCTCGGAGTGGGCGATGGCCCGGCCGGACGTCATCAGGCCCAGTTCCCGCGGCCGTACGGTCTGGAGGCTGCCGAGGCTGTCGCGGTGCAGCACCTCGCCCTCGCGCAGCCAGCTGACGGTCTGGAGCCCCACGTGCGGATGCGGCGGCACCTGCATCCCGGGCTCGTCGACGATGTCATCCGGACCGTAGTGGTCGACGAAGCACCAGGCGCCGACCATCCGCCGGCCGAGGTTCGGCAGCAGCCGGCGGACGACGGTGCTCTCGCCGAGGGGGACCTGCTTGCCGGGCTGGACGTCGCGGACCGGGCCCGTGCGGCCGGTGCCGCCGCACAGGCCGGGCGCGGGTCTGAGTTCGAGGTTGCTCATGGCGCCACGATAGGCACGGTCAGCCGCGCGGTCCGGGCAGGCACACGAAGCGCCGGGGATGATGCCCCGTCATGCATACAGCTCGCGCAGCCGCACGGACAGGCAGGTCACACAGCCCTCCAGCTTCTCGAACTCGCTGATGTCCACGACGACCGGCTGATAGCCCAGGTCGGCGAAGAGCTCCGCGCTGCGGGGCGCGCCGGCGGCCATCAGCAGCTTGCCGCCGCCGAGCAGCACGACATGGGCGCCGGACTCCTCGGGGACGGGCAGGAAGCGGGGGAAGGCGGCGGGGTCGTCGACCAGGGGCGGATGGCCGATGACGGTGCCGTCCGGGAGCGCGGTCACGGCGGATTTGAGATGCAGTACGCGGCTCACCGGCACCGCGACCACACGGGCACCCAACGGCTCGAAGGCGGCCCGGAGTTGGCGTACACCCTCGGCGTTGGTGCGGCCGCCGCGGCCCACGTAGACCGTGTCGCCGACCTTGAGGATGTCGCCGCCGTCCAGGGTGCCGGGCGCCCGGATCTCGTTGACGGAACAGCCGAGCGCCTCGACGGCCGCGCGGGCGTCCGCCACTTCGGGCCGGCGCTCTCCGGCGCCGGGGCGGGCGAGCAGGGCGACATTGCGGAACATGACCATGGTGTCCTCGACGAAGACCGCGTCGGGGCAGTCGTCGGCGGGGGCGACCTCGGTGATGTGCCAGCCGTGGTCGCGCAGCACCTGGACGTAGGACTCCCACTGGCGCAGGGCGAGGGCGGAGTCGACCGGGCGCCGGTCTATATGGGTGACCAGCCCCTCGGCGAGGCGGGGGCCGGGGCGGCGGACGAGCGCCTGCTTGCTGGGCATGCGGCTCCTTTCGGGCGGTGACTCGGGGTGCGGGCGGGTAGCGGTGGGATGCGGTCAGGGAGCGGTGCCGGTGGGACCGGCCGGTCGCCGGCTCGGCGGGTGCGGCCGGGCGGCGGCGGACACGGCCGGGCTCGCGGCAGGCGCGGTCAGTCGTCGGCCCCGTACGTGGCGCGCAGGGCGTTCTCGACGGCCGCGCGGGCGGCGTGGTGGTCCAGGCCGAGTCGCTGGGCGCGGCGGGCGTAGGTCTCGGCGGCCGCGGCGGCTTCCTTGTCCGCGGCCTCCCCGGCCGCCGCGATGAAGCTGCCGTTGCGGCCGCGGGTCTCGATCACGCCGTCGGTCTCCAGGGCGCGGTAGGCCTTGGCCACGGTGTTGGCCGCCAGGCCGAGCTCTTCGGCGAGGCCGCGGACGGTGGGGAGTTTGTAGCCGACCGGCAGACCGCCGTCCCTGGCCTGATCCGCGATCTGGGTGCGTACCTGCTCGAACGGCGCGGCGGCCGCGGCCGGATCGATGGTGAGGGTCAAGGTCTGCGGGGACACGGTGGCGCTCCTGGTGCTGGTGGTGGGGCGGGCGGATGCGCGACGGCGCGTACCCCTGGGGGCCCCGGGGTGCGTGCGCGTACGCGTACCCGTCGGTGCGCGTGTTTGTCGCATCCATTGTGCGTCAGGAGCGCCCGCCGTGACGGGAGGTCTCACCTCTCGGGAGATGTCACCCTGGGGGCGTCCCCCGGGGAAGGGTCACAGCTCCAGGGTGGTGCCCGTCGTCCGCAGCCAGGCGTTCATGCCGAGGACCAGCTCGGCGCCGGGGCGGATGCCTGGCGTCGCGCCGTCGGCGGTGGCCTGTGCGAGGGCGCCGGAGTCCAGCAACGGCCGGACGGGAGCGGCCCGGTCGGCGGCCAGCTCCTTCAGTTCGTCGTGCAACGCCTCCAGATAGCGCGGGTCCTGGGTGCTGGGATACGGGCTCTTGACCCGGTCGGCCACCGCGTCGGGCAGCACGTCGCGGGTGGCGGCGCGCAGCAGCGACTTCTCCCGGCCGTCGAAGACCTTCATCGACCAGGGGGTGTTGAAGACATAGTCGACGAGCCGGTGGTCGCAGAACGGGACGCGGACCTCCAGGCCGACGGCCATACTGGCCCGGTCCTTGCGGTCGAGCAGGATCTGCACGAAGCGGGTCAGATGCAGATAGCTGATCTCGCGCATCCGCCGCTGGAGGCCGGTGTCGCTGTCGAGGCGGGGCACTTCGGCGAGCGCCTCGCGATAGCGGCGCGCGGTGTATCCGGGCAGGTCGAGCTTGCCCAGCAGGCCGCGGTCCAGCAGCGCCTCGCGGGTGCCGCCACCCCCGGCGAACCGGCCGGAGAGACCGGCCGCGATCCAGGGGAAGGTGTCGGCGTGCACGGCCTCGGGGTCGTGGAACCAGCGGTAGCCGCCGAAGACCTCGTCCGCGGATTCGCCGGACAGCGCGACCGTGGACTGCTCGCGGATGGCCTTGAACAGCAGGTAGAGGGAGGTGTCCCCGTCGCCGAAGCCGTTCGGCAGATCGCGGGCGGCCAGGACCGCGGCGCGGTGGCCGGGGTCCATCAGGGCGGCGGTGTCCAGGACGATGTCCTGGTGCTCGGCGCGGACGTGCTCGGCCAGGGCGTGCGCGTACGGCCCGTCGGGGGTGCCCCGCAGCTCGTCGGGCCGGAAGTTCTCGGTGTAGCCGGTGAAGTCGACGGCGAACGAGCGGACCGGGCCGCGCCCCTGGGCGGCCAGCGCGCCGGCGGCGAGCGCGGTGATGGCGGAGGAGTCCAGGCCGCCGGAGAGCAAGGTGCACAGCGGCACATCGGCGATCAGCTGGCGGTCCACGATGTCGTCGAGCAGCGTGCGGATGTGCACGACGGTGGTACCGAGGTCGTCGGTGTGCTCGCGGGCGGTGAGGGCCCAGTAGCGCTTGACGGTCACCCCGCCGCGGCCGACCCGGACGAGATGGCCGGGGCGTACCTCGTGCATGCCCTGGTAGACGGCGTGGCCCGGGGTCTTGGTGAAGGTGATGAGCTCGGCCAGGCCCTCGGCGTCGACGGTGGGGCGTAGGGAGGGGTGGGCGAGGATCGCCTTGGGCTCGGAACCGAAGAGCACCCCGTCGGGGGTGGGGTGGTAGTAGAGCGGCTTGATGCCCATCCGGTCGCGTAACAGCAGGAGTTGCCGGCTCCGTGGGTCCCAGAGCGCCAGGGCGTACATGCCGTTGAGGCGCTCGGCGAACGCCTCGCCCCACTGGAGGTAGGCGTGCAGCACCACTTCGGTGTCGCTGTGGGTACGGAAGGTGTGGCCCAGCTGCTCCAGTTCGGCGCGCAGCTCGCGGTAGTTGTACACCTCGCCGCTGTAGGTGGTGACGAGCAGGGTGCGGCCGTCGTGGGTGACGGTCATGGGCTGCTTACCGCCGTCGGGGTCGATGACGGCGAGCCGGCGGTGGCCGAACGCGGCATGGGTGTCGAGCCAGAGGCCGGCCGCGTCCGGGCCGCGGCAGGCCATGGTCTCGGTCATCGCCTCAAGGGTGGCGCGCTGTCCGCTGAGGTCGTGGTCGTAGGAGATCCATCCGGTGATTCCGCACATGCTCGCGGCTCCTCCTTCGGGGCCGTCGCATCCAGGCGGCGGCCTGCGGCAGGCACCGTACGCGCGGATAGGTGTATCGGCCACACAAGCCGTCCGGGAGCGCCCGGAACGGGCCACGCGCTCACCGCATTACGGAAAAGCAGCGGCAAAGCGGGGCCCGCACACCGGAAAAGAAGCGGCAATTTCGCCTCGTGCCGGCCCTTGATCACTCCCCCAAGCGCCGTGTCACCTCAGCGAGTCGGGGGGCGGCCGAGGCGTCGCGCGCGCTCGCCGGTTCACCCCGTCGGCCCCGTCCGTCGAGCACGACCGCGCGGCCGGGGCCCGACGGGTCGTGGGCGACGGCGTCACCGGGCCGGTGCCGGTGGAGCAGGAAGCGATGCCCTGCGCGCGGTCCGTCCAGTCCGGCGCGGCATGGACGTCGACCACTCAGGTGTGCCGACGGGGGAGGTCGGCGATCAGCACATACCGCTCATCGGCCACCTCCTTGCCCCACAGGGCCGGATCGTGCGCGAGGCTCTCCACTCGTGTGCGCACCGCCAACGGCTCGACGAGGGCGATGAGTTCGCCGGCCGACAGGCCTATCGGGTCGGCCTCGCCCCAGCGGCCCTCCACCAGCACCAGCCGGCCACCGGGGGTGAGCAGACCGGCCCAGTGACGCAGCGCGGCCGCGGGATCGGGCAGGGCCCACAGGACATGGCGCACCAGGACGACATCGAACCGCCGCTCCCCCACGGGTGGTTCGGCGGCGTCACCGACCAGGAACGCGGCATCGCGGCCCGCGAGCTTGGTGCGCGCCCGCTCGATCATGCGCGCGGAGCGGTCGACGCCCGTGACCCGATGGCCCTGCTCGGCGGCGAGCAGGGAAAGGCTTCCGGTGCCGCAGCCCAGGTCGAGGACGGCGGCGGGCCCGGCAGGCAGCCAGGAGCGCAGCCGGGCGGCCCAGGCGGAGCGGACGACGGGGTCGCGCAGACCGTGGTCGGGCTCCTCGTCGAAGGAGGCGGCGGCCGCTTCCCAGTAGGCGGCGTCGGCGGTCGGCAGCGGTGGGTTGAGGGGGTCGGCCACGGGCTGACGGGACGGATCATCGGGCGCTACGGGGCTCATGTGCCGATGGTGGCAGCACCCACTGACAACGGTGGCGGCACGGCTTCGGGGCGTGCTGCGCGGGCCGGTGGCGGGCGCCGGGGAGAGCGCCCGGACAGGGTGAGGGGGTACCGTGGAAAAGGCCGGTCGAGTGCGGCGGCGCCACCCTGAGAAGCGCCTGTCGCACGGTGGGGACCGGCATTGGACCGGTCATATGTGTGCCTCCCAGAGCGGCCGTCTCTCCGGAGACGACGTCTTCGACCTCACGCGGACGGCCGTGGTGATGGCCGATCGCGCGGGGGTGGCGCAGGGCTGGACGAAGGGCGCCGAGCGACTTCTGGGCTATGCGGTGTCCGAGGCCGTCGGCAGGCCCCTGACGGAGCTGTTCGCGGGTGTGGCCGCCGGTGCGCCGCCGGACAACAGGTGGGAGTCCCGGCTGGCGGCGGCGGACGGCTGGAGCGGGCTGGAAGCCGTACGGCACAAGGACGGTCACCGGCTCGACCTGGAATTCCGCGTACTGCCGCTCATGGATGCCCAGGAGCACTCGACACGGCTCGTCCTCGCCGCCGAGATGACCCGGACCCCCTGGTCGGGAGCGAGCCGGTCGTTCCTGGAGGGCATTCTCGGCATGTCACCGATCGGCGTGGCCATGGTGAACGCCGATCTTCAGTTCGTGTGGCTGAACGACGCCTTGGAGCAGATGGGCGGCACCAGCCGCGAGCAGCGCCTCGGGAAGCGGCTGGGGGAGATCCAGCCGGGCCTCGCCGTGGAGGCCATCGAGGCGGAGATGCGCAAGGTGCTGGCCAGCGGGACCCCGTCGGTCGGCTACGAGTACCTGGGGCGCCCGGAGTCCGATCCGCAGCGGGAGCACGCCTACTCCACCTCGTTCTTCCGGATCGAGGACGAAGCCGGTCAGGTGCTGGGCGTCTGCTACATGGTCCTCGACGTCACGGAGAGCTACCGGGCGCGCCAGCGGATGGCCCTGCTGAACCGGGCCGGTGAGCGCATCGGCAGCTCCCTGGACGTCTGGCAGACCGCACAGGAGCTCGCCGATGCGGCGGTTCCGGAGCTCGCCGACTTCGTCACCGTCGATCTGCTCGACGCACTGCTCTCCGGGGAGGAGCCGATGCCCGAGCCTGCCGATGGCGCGGATCTGTTCACCATGCGCCGGGCGGGGCAGCAGTCGGTACGCGAGGGCTGTCCCGAGGCGGTGGTGGCGATCGGGGACGCGGCCGCCTATCCGCCGTCGGCGCCCGTCGTGCTGAGTCTCATCGAGGGCGATTCCGCGCTGTTCCAGACGCTGGATCTCGCCGAGGGTGACTGGGCGGCCGAGGACCCGGTCCGCGCGGCGCACCTGCGGGAGCTGGGCTTCCACTCACTGATGGTGGTTCCGCTCCGGGCGCGGGGCGCCTTCCTGGGGGCGGCCGCGTTCGCCCGCTGGCAGCACACCGGGCCGTTCCAGCCCGACGACCTGGTGCTCGCCGAGGAATTCGTCACCCGCGCCGCGATCTCCATCGACAACGCCCGCAGATACACCCGCGAGCACAACACGGCCCTCACCCTCCAGCACAGCCTGCTGCCGCACGATCTGCCCGAACAGTGCGCGGTGGAGGCCGCCTACCGCTATCTGCCGGCCGATTCGCTCAGCGGCGTCGGCGGGGACTGGTTCGATGTGATCCCGCTGTCCGGCGCCCGGGTCGCGCTGGTGGTCGGCGATGTCGTCGGCCACGGGGTGCACGCCGCGGCCACCATGGGGCGGCTGCGGGCCGCGGTGCAGGCGCTCGCCGACCTGGACCTGTCCCCGGAAGAGGTGCTGGCGCACCTGGACGACATGGTCAACCGGGTCGGCCACGACACCAGCTCCGACGACGGGGTCATCGGAGCCACCTGTCTGTACGCGGTCTACGACCCGGCCGGCTGCCGCTGCACGCTGGCCCGCGCCGGTCACCCCGCACCGCTGCTCATCAGCCCCGCGGGCGAAGGGCAGCTGCTGGAGCTGCCGACCGGACCACCGCTGGGACTGGGCGGGATGCCCTTCGAATCCGTCGAACTGCCGTTGCCGGAAGGCAGTCTGCTGGCCCTCTACACCAACGGTCTGCTGCTGGGGAAGGCCCTCGATCTCGACGGCGGGATCACCAGGCTGCGTAGCGCCCTGGCCGATCCGCAGGCCCCGCTGGAGGATCTCTGCGACACGGTGATCGGCGGTCTGCCGGGCGGACGGCCGGTCGATGACGTGGCGTTGCTGCTGGCCCGCACCCGGGCCCTGGCGCCGGCCCAGCTGGCGACCTGGGAGATCCCCGCCGATCCGTCCGCGGTCGGCCAGGCCCGCCGGTCCGCCGCCGGCCGGCTGGCGGAGTGGGGGCTGGAGGACCTCGCGTTCTCCACCGAGCTGATCGTCAGCGAACTGGTCACCAACGCCATCCGGCACGCCTCCGGGCCGATCAGCCTGCGGATGATCCGGGCGCGGACGCTGATCTGCGAGGTGTCGGACAGCAGCAGCACCTCGCCGCACCTCCGCCATGCGCGCACCACCGACGAGGGCGGCCGGGGGCTGTTCCTGATCGCCCGGTACGCCGAGCGCTGGGGCACCCGGTACACCGCCCAGGGAAAGATCATCTGGGCCGAGCAGCCGCTGCGTTCGGTGGCCGGGTCCGTACCGGCGCACGACGTGGACGCGCTCCTCGACGGACTCGGCGACCTCGACGGCCCGGCCGGCGGCACCGGCACCGAAGGCCACTGAGGGCGCCTCCCGCCGGGCACAACTCCCGCTGTACGCACGGCCCGAGAGCCGCGCGCGGCACCGGCACCGGTTGCCTCCGGTACGTACCGGCCGCCGGTCCGGACGGCGCTCACCACCCGGCGATGCCCGTTTCCTCCCCGCCTGTATGAGCCCCCGCTTAGCGGCTCCTTAAAGCGACCATAAGGATCTCCAGGATCGCCCGTCAGCCCCCAAAACCGCTGTTCAGCGCGGCTAGCGTGCTTCTCGTAGGCGGGTCACGGACCGCCGGCGCCGGTCACCGGGGGCGGCGTCGCGTGCTGTGTCCCTGCCCCCCACCACTCCCCCGCCCCCCCGCTCGACGCACTTGATGAAGGAGACCCCCACCATGACCGCTCGTCGCAAGGCCACCGGCATCGCCCTGGTCGGTATCGCCCCGCTCGCGCTCACCGCACTGGCCGCGAGCCCGGCCGCCGCTCACGGTTCGATGACGGACCCGGTCAGCCGGGTGTCGGCCTGTTACGCGGAGGGCCCCGAGAGCCCGCGGTCCGCGGCGTGCAAGGCCGCCGTGCAGGCCGGCGGGGCCCAGGCGTTCTACGACTGGAACGGCGTACGGGACGGCAACGCGGGCGGCCAGTCCCGGACCCGCATCCCGGACGGCAAGCTGTGCAGCGCCAACAGCCCCGAGTTCAAGGGCCTGGACCTGCCCCGCGCCGACTGGCCGTCGTCCCCGATGAAGGCGGGCGGCCACACCTTCCGCTACAAGGCCACCGCGCCGCACAAGGGTTACTTCGAGCTGTACCTCACCAAGGCCGGCTACGACCCGAAGAAGCCGCTGAAGTGGTCCGACCTGGGGGCGAAGCCGTTCGCCAAGGTCAACGACCCGAAGCTGGTCAACGGGGAGTACGTCTTCGACGCCAAGGTGCCGGCGCGGTCCGGGCGCCACCTGATCTACAGCGTCTGGCAGCGGTCGGACAGCCCCGAGGCCTTCTACACCTGCTCCGATGTCGTCTTCGGCAAGAAGGCCGCCGGCGGCACCGTCGCCAAGTCCGCGGCGGCACCCGCACCGACTGCCTCCGCGCCGACCGACGCCCAGATCGCGGCGGGCGCCCCCAAGTCGTCGGTGGGCACGGGTCACCACCACGGCGGTGGTCACCACGGCGGCGGCCAGCACACCGGCACGGACCGGCCGGCAAAGGCCGCGGCCCCGGCGCGCGCCGACGCCGCGCAGGCCAACGCCCCGCACACCAACGGCGGTTCCCGTCCGGTCGACGGCCGGCGGCTGGCGGAGACCGGTGGCGACAGCTCCACGGCCCCGCTCGCCGTCAGCGGCGCCGCCGTGCTCGCCCTGGGTGCCGGCGTCGTGTTCACCACCACCCGCCGCAGGGCCGCCCGGCACCGCGGCTGAGTCCGGCGGCCCGGGCCACCCGGGAAGCGACGCCGCCCCCTGCTTCACCGCGGGGGCGGCGTCGCCGTATCAGGAGCCGGCCGGCGGCAGCGCCTCGATGATGTCGTTGGCGACATGCTGGTAGATGACCGAGCTCCGGCAGTCGACGACCTCCCGGCGCTTGAAGACCTGGTCCATCAGGAGCGCGTGCAGCCGGTCGACATCGGGGACGGCCACATGGACGAGGAAGTCGTCGCCGCCCGCGACGACATAGATGCTGAGCACCTCGGGCAGCGAGGTCAGAAAGGCCTTGAAGCGCTCGATGACCTCGCGGTTCATCGGGCGGATACGGACCGTGAGCAGCGCCTGCACGGGCCGGTTGAGGGCGCGCAGGTCCACGGTCGCGCGATAGCCGGTGATCACTCCCCGGGCGCGCAGGGCCCGGACCCGCTCCAGGCAGGTGGAGGGCGCGATGTTCAGCCGGCGCGCCAGGTCGCGGTTGGTCTGCCGTGCATCGCGCTGTAGTTCGCGGACAATCGCCGAATCAATGTCGTCCATGACCCCCATGGTGCCGCAGTCACCGAATTATCTTCGGCGAGAGGCCGCATTGATCAATCCAACGGTTACGTTCTGCGACTGTGACCGTACAACAAACATCCCTCCCGGCATCCGAACGACCGGATGTACGGCGGCTGGGCGTCGGCAGCGGTACCGCGCTGTGCGCCGGGGCCGTCCTCGGGCCCGGCGTCCTGACGCTGCCGTCCCTGGCCGCCGCCGCGGCCGGCCCCGCCTCGATCCTGGCCTGGGTGGTCCTGCTCGCCCTGTGCGTGCCGGTGGCCGCCTCCTTCGCGGCGCTCGGCGCGCGCTTCCCCGACGGCGGGGGCGTCGCCACCTATGTGCACCGGGCGACCGGGCCGCGGGCGGCGGCCGTGGTGGGGTGGTGGTTCTACGGGGCGGTGCCGATCGGCGTGGTCTCGGCGGCCTGGATCGGCGGGAAGTACGTGGCCGACGCGGCCGGTTGGGGCGGCACGGGCGCGGCCGTCGTGGCCGGGGCGGTGGTCGTCGTGGCGCTGGTCTCCAACGCGGTGGGGCTGCGGCTGTCGGGCCGGGTGCAGCTGCTGCTCGGCGGGCTGCTGGCGGTGGTGCTGCTGGGCACGGTGCTGGCGGCCGCCCCACAGGTGTCCGCCGCCCACTTCACCCCGTTCATGCCGGGCGGCTGGGCCTCGGTCGGGTCGGCGGCCGGGGTGCTGTTCTTCGCGTTCGCCGGCTGGGAGGCGGCCAGCCATCTGTCGGGCGAGTTCGCCGACCCGGGACGGGATCTGCCGCGGGTGACGCGCCGTACGCTCGCCGTCATCACCGTGCTCTACCTGGGGCTCGCGGTCGCCACGATCGGTGCGCTGGGGCCGGCCGCGGCCGGGACCGAGACCCCGCTGACCGAGTTGCTCGCCCGGAGCGTGGGCGGCGCCGCCCGCCCCGTGGCCGCGGTGGCGGCGCTCTTCCTGACCTTCGGCGCGGTCAACTCGTATCTGGCCGGGGCCTCCCGGCTCGGTGCGGCGCTCGCCCGGGACGGGGCGGCGCCGCGGGCGCTGGCCAAGGGCGGCGCGCCGGGCGAGGTGCCGCGGCGGTCGCTGGCGGTGCTCGGCGGGGCGGCCGTACTCGTGGGGCTGGCGGCGGGCTTCGGCGGCGCCGATCTGGATCTCCTGATGAGGGCCACCGCCACCTGTCTGGCGGCGGTGACCCTCGCCGGCCTGGCCGCCGCGCTGGTGCTGCTGCCCCGCCGCACTCCCCTGTGGTGCGGCGGATGCGTGAGCGCCCTGCTGACGGCGGCCGTGCTGGCCTTCTCCGGATGGCTGCTGCTGATCCCGGCGGGACTCGCCTGCGCAGCCGTCGGCTTTCTGACGCTGCGCCGGATCACCCGATGAGGCGGCGCAGCAGCCGCACATAGCGGCTCCAGCGGGCGGGCCGGGCGACGGTGCCCGTACAGGCCCGTTCGGCGCGGTCCAGGCTGTCCTCCAGAACGGCGTCGTGGAGGGGCCGGAAGGCCAGCGGCCAGCTGAGCCGGGCCCCGCCGCGGGCGTGCATGGCCAGGGTGTGGCGCAGCAGCGCGCGGTCCGGGCCGAGCGGGTGGACGGTGTATTCGTGGAAGCCGTGGAAGCCGCGCGGGGCGGTGAAGCGGAACCGCACCCATCGGCCCGGGACGTAGTCCGCCACGGTGTAGTGGACCGGGCCGTGGCCGCCCGCCGCGCCCGGCGCCAGCGGGCCGTCGAGCAGCATCGGGGGCCAGTCGTGGCGCGGCCAGAGCGCGTCGGCGCCGCCGGACAGGCCGTCGATCAGCAGTCCGGCCTCGGCCCCGGACACCGGCAGCTCCCGCTCGTGCACGTTGTAAACGCCCATCGCGCCCTTCCTCACCTGGTCCGCACCCGTTCTAGAGGCGCATCTCCAATATAGTGGAGAGTACCCTCTAGAACATGGCCAGGCCACCCCGGTTCGACACCGCACAGCTCCTCGACGCCGCCGTACGGCTGGCGGCCGAGTCCGGGCCCTCGGGCGTCACCATGTCCGCGGTCGCGGCCGCCGCCGGCGCCCCCAGCGGCTCGCTCTACCACCGTTTCGCCGGCCGCTCGGCGCTGCTCGCCGAGGTGTGGCTGCGTACGGTCGAGGGCTTCCAGGCGGGCTACTTCGAGGCCCTCGAATCCTCGGACGACCCGCGCGCCGGGGGCCGGGCGGCCGCCCGGCACATCGTGGCGTGGAGCCGCACCCACCCGGCGGAGGCCGCGCTGCTCCTGTACGGGGCCCAGGAGTTCGGGCGGGACGACTGGTCCGACGAGCATCTGCTGCGCGCGGAAGAGGGGAACATGCGGGTACGGGCCGCCCTGGCGGCGCTCGCGGGGGCCCTGGGGCTGCACGGCAGAGAGGGCTTCGACCGGGTGACGCTCGCCGCCGTCGACCTCCCGCTGTCGCTGGTCCGCCGCCATCTGCGCGGCGGCACCCCGCTGCCCCCGCACGCCGAGGACCTGGCGGAGCGGTGCACGGACGCCCTGCTGGCCGCCGACTGACCCTCGCGGCCGGTACGGAGCGCGGCCCGGCCGCGCGGCTGCGGGCCGGGCCGGCTCCCGGTCAGCCCGGCAGACAGGTCGTCCGGGTGGCGTGCGCCGGGTCGAGGGCGTTGGCCGTCTCGTGGAAGGCGACACGGTCGACGAGCCCGATGGCCACATGCTCGGAGAGGTCGAGCCCGCACAGGTCCTGGACCACCACATTGCGTACGTCGGGGCCGTTGAGGAAGGCGCTCCGGTAGGGAGTGACGACCTCGTCGTACTTGGTCGCGATCACCGTGTAGTGCACCCCGGGGAGCGTGTCACCGCCCTCGTTGAGGCGGTTGAGGACGTCGGAGCCGGCGATCTGGTCGGCCAGCCCGGGGGTCAGCTTGCCGATGTAGTCCTTGGCGCCGGGAAAGTGGTCGAGCAGACGGGTCAGACCGTTCAGATCGGTGCCGTGGTTGTCAGGGGCCAGCCCGACCAGCGTGTTCACCTTGTCCGCGCCGCCGTGGAACTTCAGGTACACCCGCGACATCATGCCGCCCTGTGAGTGGCCGACGAGATCGACCTTCTCGGTGCCGGTGGCGGCCAGCACCCGGTCGACGTAGGCGGCGAGCTGTCGGGCGGACGCCTCGACCGGGCCCAGCCCGTGGAAGAACGGGACACCGGGCAGCTGACCGTAGTCCAGGGAGAAGACGCAGTAGCCGCGGGCCACCAAGTAGGGCGCCAGGCCGAGCCAGTTGTCGATGGAGTTGCCGAGGGTGCCGTGCACCAGGACCACCGGCCGCGGGTGGGCGGCGGAGGGCTTGCAGGAGTAGTTGTTCCAGCCACTGGCGGCGGCCGTCCGCGCGGCGCTTCCGGCCGGGGTGGTGGCGGGCGACGGGTCGGCGGCCGCGGCGGGGACGGTGGTGACGCCGAGGGCCAGGGCGAGGGCGGGGAGGAGGGTGAGCGTTCTTGACCAGCGCAGCTTCATACGATGCTCCTTGCGGGGTGAGGGGACTCCGAAGTGCTCGGTGAGCCGTTCACCTGCGATCCGGATCGCAAGGGCCAACGCAGTTGACTGGCAAGTAAGTTACGGCTGGGTAAGCAGCGTGGGCCAGCCGTGTGACGGTGAAGGAAGCAGCACACAATCCTCACCGGACGTCCGAGGCGCAGCGGACCGTTTCCGTGCCTGTGTGACGCCCCGTCCGTCGCGACCGGCCCGGATGTCAGACCCGTCCCGTAGAGTCGTCAACCGCGTGACCAGGTACGAGACTTGACCAGGTACGAGACGTGGTCATGGACCGAGACGTGAGGGGCGACCGATGGAAACGGCCGGGACGGCGGATCTGACCGGGATCGTGGAGATCACCTCGAAGGCGGAGCTGCGCGGGCTGATCGGTGAGCCCAGCTCCCATGCGGCGCACAAGACCCGGCACCGGCTGCACGACCTCGACCGGCAGTGGCTGGCCCGCTCGCCGTTCTGCGTGATAGCCACCGCGGACGCGCAGGGCCGGTGCGACGTCTCGCCCAAGGGCGACCCCGCGGGCTTCACCCATGTCCTGGACGACACCACCCTGGTGATCCCGGACCGCCCCGGCAACAAGCGCATGGACGGCTGGATGAATGTCCTCGACAATCCGCATGTCGGGCTGAACTACCTCCTCCCCGGGCGCGGTGACACCCTGCGCATCAACGGCCGCGCCCGGCTGCTGCGCGACGCCCCGTTCTTCGACGCACTGACCGTCAAGGGCCACCGGCCGCAACTGGCGCTCCTGGTGGAGGTCGAGGAGATCTTCTACCACTGCTCCAAGGCGTTCCTCCGCTCGGACCTGTGGAAGCCGGAGACCTGGCACCCGGACGCGCTGCCCTCCCGGGCCCGCATCGTCAAGGGCCTGGAGGCCCCGGACCTCCCCCTGGAGCAGCTGGAACAGCACTACGGCCCCCGGTACGCGGAGCGGCTCTACGGCTGAGGCGGGGGCCGGGGGCCGGCCGGGCGATCCGAACGGCAGGCCGCGCCCGCCGTGCGGCCTCCGGCTCGTGCCGTGATCGCCGTAATTGAGGTGACGCGGCCGGGGAGTCCGGCCAGGCTGGTTCCATGCCGCACGACGAAGAACAGCCGCTGGCCGGCGGAAACGTCAGCGCCGGCGTCGTCCGGGTCGGGGACACCGTCCGCCGTCCCACCGGGCCGTGGACCCCCGCGGTGCACGCCCTGCTCACGCATCTGCACGAGGTGGGTTTCCGGGCCGCCCCGCGCCCCCTCGGCATCGACGAGAAGGGCCGGGAGGTACTGACCTTCATGCCGGGCCAGGTGGTCTGGCCCGACCGGTTCTCCCTGCTGGAGCCCGCTCGGCGGCTGGCCCGGGTGGCACGTCTCATCAGGGACTTCCACGACGCCGTGCAGGGCTTCACGCCACCGCCCGACCCGCACTGGCAGGTGCTCCTCCCGGCGGAGGGAAGCGAGATCATCGCCCACCAGGACCTGGCTCCCTGGAACCTCGTGGCCGGCCCGGAGGACGAATGGGCCTTCATCGACTGGGACGCGGCCGCCCCGGGGACCCGGCTGGGCGATGTCGCGTATGCCGCGCACGGCTTCCTCCCGCTGTCGGCGGATCCCGGCCGGCAGCGCGCCGATGCCGGAGACCGGCTGCGGATCTTCGCCGACGCCTACGGTCTCGACGAGGCCGAGCGGCGTCGCCTGGTCCCGCTGCTGGGACGCCGCACCCGTGCCGTGCATGACTTCCTGCGGGAGCAGGCCGCCCTGGGCACGCAGCCCTGGGCAACGCTGTGGGCGCAAGGACACGGCGAGGTCTGGCGCAGTGACGCCGCATATATCGAGCAGCGGGCGGACCAGTGGGAGAAGGCCCTGCTCACCGGCTGACCGGCTGACCGACGGCTGGCTAAGGCCGGTTGACCCCGGGGCCGAGGGGCTTCGAACCCGGGGGTGGCGGGGTCCAGCCTGTCTGGCCGAGGGTTGCGGCGGGCCGTACGCTCCCGGTGCCGAAGCGCGCCCTGGCGCGGTCGACGGCGGCCTCGATGCGGTGCGCCTTGTCGTCGGACGGGTCGAAGGTCAGCTGGCGCGCGGCGCGTTCGGCACGGCAGAGGTCCTCCGCGCGCAGTGCCACGGACCGCACCCGCGCCCGCTGAAGCCCGAGCGCGGCATGCAGCGCATAGGCCGCCTCGGTCAGCGCGGGCCCGTGCGCGGTCGGCCCGTCCAGCCGCCGGGTGCGGGTCGTGGTGGAGCGGTCGGCATAGCGGACGGTGAGGGTGAGCGCGCGGGCCACCTGCCCGCTCGCACGCATCCGGGCACCGAGTTCGTCGGCGAGCGAGAGCAGCGCCCGGCGGCGCCTTGCCGGGTCCAACTCGTCGCGGTGGAAGCGGTGTTCGGCGCCCATCGAGCGGGCCGCGGCGTTGGGCGTCACCGGCGTCGGATCGATACCGCGGGCCCGCTCGTACACGATCCGGCCCGTCCTGGCGCCGAGGATCCGCTGGAGGGTCGCGGGCGGGGCGGCGGCGATCCGGCCGACGCTGTCGAGCCCGTACGCACACAGGGCGCGCGCGGTCGCCGGGCCGACACCGTGCAGCGCCGAGACCGGCCGGCGGTCGAGGAACGCGGCGACGGCCGGGGCGCCCTCGGGGACGGCCCGGATCTCCCCGGGCGCCGCCCCCTGAGCCGCCATCCGGGCGAGCAGCGGGTTGGCGCCGATCCCGATCGTGCACCGTACGCCGTGCCAGGCCAGGGCGCGCAGCCGCACGAGTTCGGCGAGGCCCACCGCGTCCCGGTCGAAGTAGCGCAGCGCACCGCGCACGTCCACCAGCGCGGCGTCCGGCGGCAGCGCCTCGATCACCGGGGTGAACTGCGCCAGCAGCCCCAGCAGTTGCTCAAAGCACCCGGCGCTCACGGGGGTGCCGTCGACGGTCCGGAACCGTACATGGAGCATGCCCGGCTGCCGCGGGGCCCCGGACGGCTCCGGCGGCGCGGCGGGCGGCACCGAGCGGGGGGTCATCCTGCGCTCCCCGGGCTGGAGTGCCACAACTTGCGTCCGGTGGCGGCGCGTTCGCCGGGAGGCTGGAGATCGGCCCACGCGTGCAGCTCATAGCCGGTCGTCAGCCGGATGGTGCGGCCCGGGGCGGTGGCCGGCTCGGGCTCCCGGTCCGTCCCGGACTCCTTGCCCGGACCCCGGCCCGGCTCCGCCGACGGGGCGTCCGCCTCGGCCGCCCCCCTGCCCGCCTCGGCCGCGCCCCTGTCCGGCACCTCAGCGAGCCGGGCGGCGACCGCCTCCAGCCCGCCCTCACGGCGCAGTTCGGCCAGCTCGGCGAGGTTCCAGGCGGCGGCGCCGACCACGCTGAGGCTGCGCGGACCGCGCCGCTGGACCGTGCCGCGCACCAGCAGCAGCCAGGAGTGGAAGATCGTGTGCGCACAGGCCGCATGGCTGTCGTCGAAGAAGGCGCAGTCGACCAGCCCGGTGCTGTCGTCCAGGGTGGTGAAGATGACCCGGCGGCCGGAGCGGATCGGCGGCGTCTGGGTGGCCGCCTTGGCCCCGGCGACCAGCACCGTCTCACCGTGCCGGGCATCGCGCAGCAGTCGGGCCGGCAACGCGCCCAGCTCCGCGAGGAACTCCCGGTGGTCGGCCATCAGATGACGGGAGGCGTCCATACCGAGGACGCCCAGCTCGGCGCTGAGCCGTTCGACCTCGCTGAGGTCGGGCAGCCCGGCCGGCTCGACCGGATCAACCGGTTCCGTGTCCGCGCCGTCGAGGGCCCGGCCGGGCAGCGTCAGCTGGCCGCCGGGCGCCTGACGCCCGCGGTGGTGCAGCTCGGCGATGTGCAGCAGCAGGTCCCGCCGGTTCGCCCCGAAGGCGTCCAACGCGCCCACCCGGGCGAGGCGTTCGGCCACCGGGCGGCCCGGCCTGGCCCGCTGCCACAGGTCCTGTAGCGAGTGGTAGGGCTGCCCGGCCTCGATCCGCTGCGCCTCGACCTCACTCATCCCGTGCACATCGCAGAGCGCGAGCCGCAGCCCCCAGACCGCGGAGTCCCCCGGGCCGTCGCCACGGGAAGCCACACCGGACACCAGTTCGATTCGATGGGCGACCGCCGACCGGTTCACATCCAGCGGCAGCACCGGCACCCCGCGCCGCCGCGCGTCCGCGAGCAGCAGCCGCTTCGGATACATCCCCGGGTCATGGGTGAGCAGCCCGGCGTAGAAGGCCGCGGGGTGGTGCGCCTTGAGCCAGGCGGACTGGTAGGTCGGCACCGCGAAGGCCACCGCGTGCGCCTTGCAGAAGCCGTACGAACCGAAGGCCTCGACGATCTCCCAGGTACGCGCGATCACTTCGGGCGCATATCCGCGCCGCTCGGCGCGCTGCGCGAACCAGGCGCGCACCCGGCCCTGGAGCTCGGGATGCGACAGCGCCCGCCGCTTCTCGTCGCCCTCGTCCCGCCCACAGCCCGTCATGATCCGCAGCAGCTCGATGATCTGCTCGTGGAACACCACCACCCCATAGGTCTCGCGCAGCGGCTCCTCCAGGTCGGGGTGCGGATAGCGGATCGCCTTACGGCCGTGCCGGGCCTCGATGAAGGGCCGCACCATATCGGCGGCGACCGGCCCGGGACGGAACAGGGAGATATCGACGACCAGGTCGTGGAAGGTGGCGGGCTGCAACCGCCCGACCAGATCGCGCTGGCCCGGCGACTCGATCTGGAAGCAGCCGAGCGTCTCGGTCGAACGGATCAGGTCGTAGGTGGCCGGGTCCCCGGGCGGCACCTGTGCGGGGTCGTCGAGATCGAGCCGGTGCCCTGTGGCCCGGCCGATCTCGGCGACCGCATGCGCCATCGCGGACTGCATCCGCACGCCCAGCACATCGAGCTTGAGCAGGCCCATCTCCTCCACGTCGTCCTTGTCGAACTGCGACATGGCGAAGCCCTCGCCGCTGGTCGGGACGACCGGCGTACGGTCCAGCAGGGTGGCGTCGGAGAGCAGCACCCCGCACGGGTGCATGGCGATACCGCGCGGCAGCGCGTCCAGCGCCTCGACCAGCGGCCACAGCTGCTCGCCGCCGGCCTCCCGCACCCCGCGCAGCTCCGGCAGCTCGGCCAGCGCGGCCCGGGCGTCCCGGGCGCGGATGTGCGGGAAGGCCTTGGCCAGCCGGTCCACCTGCGCCGGGTCCATGCCCAGGGCGGCGCCCACGTCCCGTACGGCGTGCCGGACGCGATAGGTCTCGGGCATCGAGACCGTGGCGACCCGCTCCGCGCCGAACCGGTCGAAGATCGCGCGGTAGACCTCCAGCCGGCGGGCGGACTCGACGTCGATGTCGATGTCCGGCAGCGCCGCCCGCCGTTCGGACAGAAAACGCTCCATCAGCAGTCCGTGCTCGACCGGATCGGCGTGTGCGATGCCCAGGAGGTGGTTGACCAGGGAACCGGCGCCGGACCCACGGGCCGCGACCCGGATGCCCATCTCCCGTATGTCGTCCACCACTTGAGCGACCGTCAGGAAGTACGAGGGGTAGCCGAGCCGTTCGATCGTGCGCAGCTCGTCGTGCAGCCGCGCCCAGCGCTCACGGTCGTGGTCGTAGCCGCGCAGCACCATCCCGGCGGCGCAGCGCGAGCGCAGCACCCGGGCGGCGGTGCGGTGGCCCGCGCCGACCAGCCGCGGTTCGGGGAAGTGGATCCGGCCGAGCCCGATGTCGTCCTGCGGGTCGACCAGGCACTCCCCGGCGGTCTCCTCGGTCATGGCGAGCAGCCGGTGGGCCAGGCCGCGCCGGAAGCCGGCCGCCTCGGCGATCCGCTCGGCGGTGTGGCTCATCGTGGCGCCGTCCTTGAGCCAGCGTTCCCCGCTGTCCCGGGCCTCGGGCCGGTGCCGGTCCACCGGCACCAGACGGCGGGCGGAGTCCAGGACATCGGCGACCGGGCCCTGGCCGGGGTCGGCATAGCGGACCGCGTTGGTCAGGACGGCACGGAGGCCCTGGTCTACGGCGAAGCCGAGGGTACGGGCGGCCAGCCGCGGGGAGCCGGGGCCGCTGCCGGGCCGGCCGTGGTCGACGACCTCCAGGCGCAGCGCCTCGCCGTACAGCTCCCGCCAGGGGCCGAGGAGTCGCGCGGCGCGGTCCGGGCGGCCGGCGGCCAGCGCCCGGCCGACCTCGGAGTCCGGTCCGAGCAGCACGGTCAGTCCGTCCGTGGCGGCTTCCAGGGCACTCCACGGGAGAACGGGCTGCTCCCCTTGCCCGGCGTGGGCGGCCGAGACCAGCCGGCACAGGGCGGCCCAGCCGGCCGCACCCTCGCGGGCCAGGAAGACGGCGCGGGCGGCGGACTCGTCGAGGAAGGCACCGCCGCGCACCGGGGTGCGGCGGCGCGCGGTGGGCGTGGGTGCCGACGCGCGCTCCGCCACGGCGAGTTCACTGCCGAACAGCGGGCGGATACCGGCTTCGGCCGCGGCCTTGGCGAACCGTACGGCCCCGGAGAGCCCGTCCCGGTCGGTCAGTGCGAGGGCGTCCATGCCGCGCTCGGCGGCGCGCTCGGCGAGCCGCTCCGGATGGGAGGCGCCGTAGCGCAGGGAGAACCCCGAAGCGGTGTGCAGATGCGTGAACCCTGGCATCCGCACCTCCTGCACCTCATCCGCCCCCCGGCTGACCTTGCGTCCCCCGTTCCTCCTCTCCACCATAACCCGCGCATCGAACATTCGTACGAAGACATGCCGGGAGGCCGGCCACCGATCCGCCGATCAGCCCCACCGATCTGCACACCTCTACCGTCAACCGGAAGATAAGGGAACAAAAGCACCGGACCGGCAGCCGAAGTGTGGCGAGGAGCGAGCCATGGCCACGACGGACGACGGCACCCGCACCACCTTCCTCGGGGAGGTGAAGAGCGCGGTGACACCCCATGCCTCGCTGCTGGTGCTCGGCGTCCTGGGGCTGATGATCGCGTTCATCACGTCGTACACCGGCGCCTTCCACCACCCCGCACCGGCCGATGTACCGCTCGGCGTCGTCGCTCCCCCGCAGGTCAGGGGGCAACTGGTGGGCAAACTGGACCGGCTGCCGGGCTCTCCCCTGGACCCGCGCGCGCTGCCCTCCGAACGGGCCGCCCGGCAGCAGCTCGCGGACCGGACGATCGACGGCGCACTGATCGTCAACCCGCGCGGGAGCACCGACCGGCTGCTGGTGGCCGGCGGTGGCGGCGCCTCCCTCGCCCAGGCGGTCGAACTGGTCGTCCGCTCGGCCGAGAAGGCCGAACACCGCACCGTACGCACGGTCGAGGTGGCCCCCGCCGCCGCGGGCGACAGCCGCAGTCTGTCGTCCTTCTACCTCGTCGTCGGCTGGTGCGTCGGCGGCTATCTGTGTGCCGCGATCCTCGCGATCAGCGCCGGGGCGCGCCCCTCGAACGGACACCGGGCGGTCATCCGGCTGGCCGCGCTCACCGTCTACGCGCTCGCCGCCGGGCTGGCCGGCGCGATCATCGTCGGACCGGTCCTCGGCGCCCTGCCCGGCACCTTCTTCGGGCTGTGGGGGCTGGGCGCCCTGACCGTCTTCGCAGTGGGCGCCACCACCCTGGCCTGCCAGGCCCTGCTGGGCATCCTCGGCATCGGCCTGGCGATCCTGCTGATCGTCATCCTCGGCAACCCGAGTGCGGGCGGCGCCTACCCCTACCCGCTGCTGCCCCCGTTCTGGCGCGCCATCGGCCCCGCCCTCCCACCGGGCGCGGGCACCTGGACGGCACGCTCCCTCGCCTACTTCCGCGGCAACGCGATCACCGGCCCGCTCCTGGTACTCGCCGCCTGGGCTGCGGGCGGCACCCTGCTCACCCTGGCCCTGTCGATCTTCCGCAAGAAGGGCGAGACCCCCTCATGACCCTCCCCGCCGGCCGGCCGTGGTGCCGGCCATGCGGGCCTGACGGCATGGCTGCCGGAAATGACCGGGGCATACGAGGTGAACAGGCGGGAAAACAAGGAGGACCCGGGCCGGCGAGGCGACGGGGAGGGCGCCGCGACGGGCGGCCGGAGCCGGTGAGGGAGGGCACCGCGACGGGCACACCGGGCCGGTAAGGCGACCGGCGGGCGGCCGGTTCTTACCTTTACGCGCACCCAGGGCAGCACGGAGGCACCCTCCGGCCCCCCTCTTCAGCCAATCGCCGGAGATCGAACCCCGCCCGAACGACCGGTCGGCGGCCGAATCCCTTCGTTACGTGGCCGAGTGGCGCTTGCCCGGGGCATGCCAACGGTGGCATCCGCGCTGGCCGCACACCGCTTCGCCCCGGCCGTCCGGCACCGCCTCCGGCCGGTTCGCGCCATTACTCTCAGCTTTCATCTAACGACTCAAAGCGATCGCTCCTTGCCCACTCAAGATGCTTTCGAGGTGCGGTTGGGCCAGACTCCCGTCCGGTATCTGCACCTTCGAGCAAGGGAGTGTTCGTCATGCGGTACATCACTGGGGCGGTCGCGCTCGGCGCGGCACTGGTCCTGGGCACGCTCGCCACCACCGCGCAGGCCGCCGCACCGGCGCAGCCCACGCGGACCGGCGGGCTCTACGCCCCCACGGCACTGGTGCTGACGGCCGGCCAGGGCGAAAGCCGCGCGACCGCCACGGTGCAGCGCGCCGTGACGCTCAGCTGTATGCCCGGGGCGACCGGCAGCCACCCGAACCCGAAAGCCGCCTGCGCCGAACTGCGCACGGTGGCCGGTGACTTCAACGCGGTGACCACTGCCCCGTCCGACCGGCTGTGCACCAAGGAGTGGAACCCCTTCGTGGTCACCGCCGACGGCGTGTGGCAGGGCAAGCGGGTCTCGTACACCTACACCTTCGCCAACTCCTGCGCGATGGCCGACGGCATGGGCGCGGTCTTCGACTTCTGACCGCTCCCTCACACAGGAAATCCCCGGGCACCGGACAGTGGTGCCCGGGGATTTCCCGTGTGAGGGAGCGTCGACGGTCCCTACGCTCGGCGCATGGACACTTCCCCCACCGGCGCGGCCGTCGCCGTGCTCTCCGATATCCATGCCGTGCTGCCGGCGCTGGAGGCGGTGCTCGCCGAGCCGGATGTCCGTGCCGCCGACCGCATCGTGCTGACCGGTGATCTGCTCGCCGGGCCGCTCCCCCGCCAGACCCTGGCGCGGCTGCGCACCCTCGGCGACCGGGCGGTGTGGATCAGCGGCAACGCCGACCGTGAGATGGCCGCCGCCCGGCCCGGGAACGAACCGGCGGATCCGATGGATGCCTGGGCGGCGGGTCAACTCGGCCCGGAAGAGCGGGAGTTCCTGCGGTCGCTGCCCGCCACCGTGACGCTGGAGGTGGCCGGGCTCGGGCCGGTCCTCTTCTGCCACGCCACCCCGCGCGACGACACCGAGATCGCACTGGTCGACTCCCGGCCGGAGCGCTGGGCGGAGGTGCTGGAGGGGGTGCCCGAGGCCGTACGGACGGTGGTCTGCGGGCACACCCATATGCCGTTCGTGCGGTTCACCCACGGGCGACTGGTGGTCAATCCGGGCAGCGTCGGCATGCCGTACGGCCGGCCGGGCGCCCACTGGGCGCTGCTGGGGCCGGGCGGCGGAGCGGTCACACTGCGGCATACGGCCTTCGATCACGAGGCGGCCTGCGCCCGGATCGCCCGGGAATCGGACTCTCCGTCGGCGGCCGCGTGGGCGGATACCTATGTCCGGGCCCGGCATTCCGCCGAGGAGGCACTGGCGGCGTTCGGGCCGGGCGACGGCCGGAACGCGGCCCCGGGCACGGACGGCTGAGCGCCGCGGGACGGTGCCGGCCCCCGGAGGACGAGCGGATCCGGGGCCCGGCACCGTGCGCCGAGCTGCGCGGGGTGTGCCGTGGGTCAGCCGATTTCCGCGCCGTAGGCCTTCAGGGCCTCGGTGACCGGCTGGAAGAAGGTTTCGCCGCCGTTGGTGCAGTCGCCGCTGCCGCCGGAGGTGAGACCGAGGGCGGACTCGCCGTCGAAGAGCGCGCCACCGCTGTCACCGGGCTCGGCGCAGACATCGGTCTGGATCAGACCCTCGACCGTGCCCTCCTGGTAGTTGACGCTGGCGTTCAGCGCCTTGACCGTGCCGTCGTGCACCTGCGTGGTGCTGCCGCTGCGCTGCACCTTCTCGCCGACGGTGGCCTCCGCGGCCTTGGTGATCTTCTGGGTGCTGCCGTTGTAGAGGTCGACCTCGCTCGGGTGCGCGGTGTCGCCGGTGTACTTGGCGAGCGAGTAGTCGTCACCGGGGAACTTGGAGTCCTCGGTGGTGGCGATCGCCGAGCCGCCCTGCTTGTCGGACCAGCTCTTGATCTCGTTGCCGCAGTGGCCGGCCGTCAGGAAGTGCGGCTGGCCGTCCTTGACGACGTTGAAGCCGAGCGAGCAGCGGGCACCGCTCCCCCAGATCGCGTCGCCGCCGCCGATGAAGGGCTTGAACTGCCCCTTGCTGTGGCGGACCTCGACCTTGTCGCCGAGGCTCTTGGCGACCTTGGTGAGCCGGTCCAGCTTGGTGCCCTTGACCGTGCGGTCGGCGGTCACCACGACCTTGTTGCTCTGCGGGTCGATGCCCCAGGACGTGCCGGGAATGGTCGCCTTCGACTTCAGCGTCTGCCGGGCCGAGTCGAGCTGGGCGAAGGTGTGCTTGACGAGTCTGGCTTCCGCCCCCTTCGCCCGCACGGCCTTGGCCGCCGCCTGGTTCACGACGTTGACCACCAGCTTCTTGGCCTTGGCGTCATAGAACGCACCGGCGGTGTCCGTCTTGAGGTGGGAGGCGAGAGTGCTCGCCGCCGCCGAGGTCAGCTTGGCGAGCGTCGGCTTGGGCGTGGGGGCCTGGGACGCGTTGGCGTTGGCGAGGGTGACGGTGGCGGTGGCGGCGAGGGCGAGCGCACCGGCGCCCGCGATGACGGCGCGCCGGTTGGGTATGCGACGGTGCTTCAACTCAGAGCCTCCCGTGGGGGGAAGAGCCCGGAAACTGTGGGGAGTTGCCCGGGCCCGGAGAGTGAGGGATCAGGACTGGCACGGGTCCGCCCCGAGGAGCGACGGCTCGGGGAGTCGCGTCCATGCCAAGGTGCAGCCGAGTATTCCCATCCGCCTCACTCGCGCACAAGACCGAGTTCCGGTCTCACATGCGGGAGTTCACCACTTCGCCACACGAAGAGCACACCGATATCCGCGCACCTCGGCCCGAGTGCGGACATCAGCGGGCACGCGGAGCGCGCGGCGGACGGCAACGTGTGAGGACTATAGCTGGCCGGAAAACACCGGCCGGGAACCGCCCCCCGGGCCACCGAAAAGGCCGTATATACCCGCACCAAGGGGTACATACGGCATTCGGTGGCACATCAGAAAGGCAGCCGGCGCCCGCCTCAGGCCCTCATGCGCGAGGGAGGTCTACGGGAGATCCTCCACCGGCGGGAGGTCCGCCAGCTCCGGCGGCAGCGAGTCCTCCGCACCGTGCTCGACGGCCGTACGCGGCGCCCGGGGCGCCTTCGGGGCACGCCGCTGCACGCCGTCCCGCTCCGCCTCGGCGGCCGCGGTCTGCGCCTGGGCCTGGAGCCCGGAGCGCTCCAGGAACCGCAGCAGCTCGACCGGGAAAGGCAGGACAAGGGTGGAATTCTTCTCGGCGGCGACCGCCACCACGGTCTGCAGCAGTCGCAGTTGCAGCGCCGCGGGCTGGTCGGACATCGCCTCGGCCGCCTCGGCGAGCTTCCTCGACGCCTGGAGCTCGGCGTCCGCGTTGATCACCCGGGCCCGCCGGTCGCGGGTGGCCTCCGCCTGGCGGGCCATCGACCGCTTCATCGTCTCCGGCAGCGAGACATCCTTGATCTCCACCCGGTCGACGGTCACACCCCAGCCGATGGCCGGGCTGTCCATCATCAGCTCCAGCCCCTGATTGAGCTTCTCGCGGTTCGACAGCAGATCGTCCAGCTCGCTCTTGCCGATGATCGACCGCAGCGAGGTCTGCGCCATCTGGGAGACCGCGAAGCGGTAGTCCTCGACCCGGATGACCGCGTCGGCGGCGTCCACGACCTTGAAATAGACGACCGCGTCGACCCGCACCGTGACGTTGTCGCGGGTGATGCCCTCCTGCGCGGGCACCGGCATCGTGACGATCTGCATATTGACCTTGCGCATCCGGTCGATGATCGGAACGATCATGGTGAACCCGGGGCCACGCACCTCGGATGCCAGCCTCCCCAGCCGCAGCACCACACCGCGTTCGTACTGCTTGACCACCCGCGCCGCCGCCATGAGATACACCGTGCCCGTGCAGGCCAGCGCCACCCCGGCGGTCACCAGTTCTTCGACCATCACGGCTCCCTGAAGATGTGCCGCACGCGTCCGAATCGCGCTGTTTACCATGGTATGCCCGGCCCGGGAAGGCGGTCGAGGCTCATGGCGGACACGGCCGGACCCCCGTCCGCCGGCGGACGGGGGCCGTCATACCGCCGGAGCCGGCTCCGGCGTTCGTGCGGGGACCTGGCCGTACGGACCCGGGCCGCGCGATCCCGGGCCGTACGGACTCAGCCGGCCGGCGTCAGTAGACGCTCACGCCGTACGCGCTCAGCGCCTCGGTGACCGGCTGGAAGAACGTGGTGCCACCGGAGGTGCAGTCACCGCTGCCACCCGAGGTGAGGCCCAGCGCCTTGGTCCCGGAGTAGAGGGGACCGCCGCTGTCACCGGGCTCGGCGCAGACCGTGGTCTGGATGAGGCCGGAGACGATGTCGCCGCCGCCGTAGTTCACCGTGGCGTTCAGTGCGGTGACCTTGCCGCTGTGGGTGCCGGTGGTGGAGCCCCGGCGGGTGACCGACTGGCCGACGCTCGGGGTGCCGGCGCTGGTGATGTCCTGGCTGCCGACCGTGCCGGCGTGGGCCACGGAGGAGTTCGTGTACTTCACGATGCCGTAGTCGTTGCCAGGGAAGCTGGAGCCGGCGGTCGGACCGATGCTCGTGGTGTGCGAGGAGTTGGTGTACCACGGCGGGTTGCCGTCGGTGCAGTGACCGGCCGTCAGGAAGTAATAGGTGCTGCCGCTGCGGACGTTGAAGCCGAGCGAGCAGCGCCAGCTGGGTGCGTAGATGGCGTCGCCGCCGGAGATGAACTTGCGGAAGGTGCCCGCGATGCGGTCGATACGGACCGCGTCGGCGTTGCTGCCCGCGGCCCGCTCGATCTTGGCGATCTCGGCCCGGGAGACCGTGCGGTCGGCGGTGACGACCAGAGTGCCGGTCGCGCTGTCGACCCGCCAGGCGGTGCCCGGGACATCCGCGGCACGTACCGCGTTCCCGGCGGCGGAGAGCTGGGCGGCGCTGAACTTCTGTGCGGGAGCGGGGTTCTGTGCGTTGGCGGTCGGGATGGTGATGGCACCGATGGCCACCAGTCCGGACGCCACGGCGATCAGCCGGGTGCGTCTCGCCACGCCGCTGCGGGGGGTGGTGCGCTCGTTCCTCACTGATTCCTCCGAGGGGATCGGGAGCCGCCGGTGGGCGGCCGGTGAGGCGCAGCCATAGGGCACACAAGAATCCGCACGTTCATTTTCGGCGTGCCCCTGACAAGCGCTGAGCGGAGTCTCGGGCGCACCACCCCCACGGCGCAAGAGGTCCGCACCGATGTCTCACGCCCGACACACGGCCGCAATCTCACCGCCGCCCCCAACACTCCGCCCCGGCAGCCACATTGGCGGCTGCCGGGGCGGCGCTGACCCCCTCGGTCGCGGATGGGACGGATCAGCGGACGATGCGGTTCCGCCCCGCCCGCCGGACCTCTTCGCCACCAAGATCCAGGGAGGTGGCGAAACGTGGCGCGAATCATGCGCCCGACCCCCGGCCGGGGGGCGTGAAACCCACCCGGAACGCCGCACTCCGGCCGCCATCGTCGGACAAT
The DNA here is from genome assembly GCF_000829715.2 of Streptomyces lydicamycinicus. Lineage (NCBI taxonomy): Bacteria > Bacillati > Actinomycetota > Actinomycetes > Kitasatosporales > Streptomycetaceae > Streptomyces > Streptomyces lydicamycinicus. Next base: position 419,021 of record NZ_BBNO01000006.1, read on the forward strand.
CGGCTCGCTCAACTTTCGAGGGAAGCGGGTCCGGTGGACACAGGTCGGAATCCGCCCCGGCGTCAACACCCCTCCGATGGGCCAGTCTCCCGATCATCGGGCTATCCCGGGGCCCTCCGCCGATCCCATTGGCATTTGCCCTGGTCCCGTGCACGAACCGACTCGGGAGTCCGCTCCGTTTTCTTGCCCTCACGGGCCCCACTCACCCGATAGAGTACCGACCGTGATGTTCGTCGTACTGTCAGTTTCCTTACGGGGCGCGTAAGCTGATGCTGCGCCACCCTCTTTGCACCAGATGTGTCACGAACCCCCCGTGCGGCGGCTATCCACTTGGCACACCCTCCGCCTCATGAACGACGATAGGGGCGGACACGCAGAGACCGCGGGTGAGAGGAGGCGTCAATGGGATCGGTGCGCAAGGCGAGTGCCTGGCTTGGCCTCGTCGACGACAGTGATGACGAGCGCTACTACGACGACGACTACGCCGAGGGACCCGATGCCGGTGACTCGGGCGACAGCCCCTGGGTCACCGACCCCCGGGTCCGAGTGGCCGACGAGGCCGCCCAGGACCAGGGCACCCGCATCGCCACGGTCTCCCCGGAGAGCTTCCGGGACGCCCGTGGCATCGGCGAACTGTTCCGGGACGGCGTCCCGGTGATCGTCAATCTGACGGCCATGGAGCCCTCCGACGCCAAGCGGGTGGTGGACTTCGCGGCCGGCCTGACGTTCGGTCTGCGCGGTTCGATCGAGCGGGTCGCCACCCGTGTGTTCCTGCTGACCCCCGCCGACTACAAGGTGGTCAGCGGGGAGGCCCGCGGCCACCGCAACGGCGGTTTCTTCAACCAGAGTTGAGCCCGGCCCTCGGGTGTCCGGCCGGAGGTCCGGGGGCCCGCGGCGGCAGCCACCGGCGCGCCGGCCCCCGGCTGAGGCATCGCCCCGTTCAACGGGCGAGGCCGCTCACCGGAAGGCGTCCAGGCCGGTGAGCGCCTTGCCCAGCACCAGCTGGTGCATCTCGACGGTGCCCTCGTAGGTGAGCACCGATTCGAGATTCGTCGCATGCCGCATGACGGGGTACTCCAGCGAGATCCCGTTGGCACCGAGAATCGTCCGGGCCGTGCGGCAGATCTCGATCGCCTCCCGTACGTTGTTCAGCTTGCCGAAGCTGATCTGCTCGGGGCGCAGTCGCCCCGCGTCCATCCGCTGCCCCAGATGATGGGCCAGCAGGATCCCCTTGTGCAGTTCGACCGCCATGTCGGCGAGCTTGGCCTGGGTGAGCTGGAAGCCGCCGATCGGCTTGCCGAACTGTTCCCGTGTCTTCGCGTAGTCCAGTGCCGCCTCGAAGCTGACGCGCGCGGCTCCCATGGAGCCCCAGACGATGCCGTAGCGGGCGTGGCTGAGGCAGCCGAGGGGGCCGCGCAGCCCGGTGACCTCCGGGAGCACCGCGTCGGCCGGCAGCCGTACGTCGTCCATGACGAGTTCGCTGGTCACCGAGGCACGCAGGGACCACTTATGGGTGATCTCGGGGGCCGAGAAACCGGGGCTGCCGGTGGGGACCACGAAGCCGCGGATGCCCTCTTCCGTCTGCGCCCAGACGACCGCGACACCGGCGACCGAGCCATTGGTGATCCACATCTTGCGCCCGTTGAGCACCCAGTCCCCGCCGTCGCGCTTGGCGTACGTCCGCATCGCCGCGGGGTCGGAGCCGTGGTCGGGTTCGGTCAGGCCGAAGCAGCCGATGATCTCGCCGGCCGCCATCCGGGGCAGCCACTGCTGCTTCTGCTCCTCGGAGCCGAAGCGCCAGATCGCGTACATGGCGAGCGAGCCCTGGACGGAGACCAGCGAGCGGATACCGGAGTCGGCGGCCTCCAGCTCCAGACAGGCCAGGCCGTACTGGACGGCGGAGGCGCCCGCGCAGCCGTAGCCGGTCAGGGACATTCCGAGCGCGCCGAGGGAGCCGAGCTCACGGGCAAGTTCGCGGATGCCGGGCAGTTCGCCGCGCTCGTACCAGTCGGCGATCTGCGGCAGCACCCGGTCGGCGGCCCACCGGCGGACGGTGTCCCGTACGGCGCGGTCCTCATCGGTCAGCAGATCGTCGAGGCCCAGGGGGTCGCTGGGGTCGAACGGCGGAAGCGTCGAGGACGGCGGTGCGGACATGGCGGGGCCTCCGGCGGATCGGCGCGAAAAACTAGCAGTGGTAGTTATTTGCGCTTCCGACGGTACGGGCCGCGGTGCCGCGCGGCAAGGGTCACCGCCGCGCGGCGGGGCAGGGACGCCCGGGAGGAGAGCCGGGGGTCAGCGGCCGGAGCTCGCCGGGGCGGGCTCGCTGCTGCCGCGGCCGGCGCCCTCGCCCGGGGCGGGCTCGCCGTCCGCCTCCGCCCGCTCCGTGGAGTCCGCCGCCCGGCGCGGCAGCCGCAGCGCGATCCCGGCGCCGACCAGCAGCAGCACGGCGCTGGCGACGAGGGTGACATGCAGCCCGCGGACGAAGGAGTCCCGGGCGGCCTCCCGCAGGGCGGCGCGGGCGGCTCCGCCCAGGCCGGCGGCGACCTTGTAGGCCTCGCCGAGGGAGTGCGCCGCCGACGCGGAGGCCCGCGCGGGGACGCCGTCGACGTGGTTCAGGCCCGGGGCGTAGGCGGCGTTCATGACGCTGCCGAGCAGGGCGACACCGATACCGGCGCCGAGCTGGTAGGAGGTCTCCCCGATCGCGGCGGCGCCGCCGGACTGCTCGGCGGGCGCCTCGCTGAGCATCGACTCGTAGGCACCGAACAGCGTGGACTGGAAACCGAAGCCGAGCAGCACAAAGCCCAGGGACAGCAGCCAGGGGCGGTCCTGACTGCTCATCGCGGTCAGACAGAGCACCGCGACGGCGGTCAGCACGAAGCCGAGGGAGACCATCGCGCGCGGCCCCAGGGCCTGGAGCATCTTCGAGCCGGTGAGGCCGGCGGCCATCGCGGCGAAGACCAGCGGCAGCATCCGCAGCCCGGTCTCCAGCGGGCTCAGCCCGAGGACCAGCTGGAGGTACTGCACGGCGATCAGCTGAAGGCCCACCAGGGCGAGCATGGCCAGCACGATGCAGCCGACGGAGGTGCCGAACGCGGGCCGGGCGAACAGCCGCATGTCGATCAGCGGGGCCTTGAGGCGGTGCTGGCGGCGGACGAAGAGGATCAGCAGCAGGACACCGAGGACGATGGGCAGCAGCGTGGTCGGGCCGACCACGGCCGCACCACTGCCGATCCGCTTCACACCGAGGACGATCCCCAGCACACCGAGCGCCGCGACGATCGCACCGATCACGTCCCAGGGGCCGTTGCGCTCACCGCGCGACTCCGGCAGCAGCCACCGTCCTATCAGCAGCATCGCGGCCATCATCGGGATGTTGATGAGGAAGACCGAGCCCCACCAGAAGTTCTCGACGAGGAAGCCGCCGAGGACCGGGCCGACCGCGGCACCGACCGCGGCCACCGCGCTCCACACGCCGATGGCGACCGCGCGCTCGCGCCGGTCGGGGAAGACCTGCCGCAGGATCGACAGCGTGGCCGGCATGATCATGGCGCCGCCAATGCCGAGCAGGGCGCGGGCGACCATCAGGATCTGCGGATTGGGCGCGAGTGCGGCGGCGGCCGAGGCCAGGCCGAAGAGGCCGTAGCCGAGGAGGAGGACGCGGCGGCGCCCGACGCGGTCGCCGAGGGTGCCGAAGAGGATCAGCAGGGAGGCCGCGATCAGCGGATAGACGTCGACGATCCAGAGGAGCTCCACGGGCCCCGGCCGCAGGTCCTCGGTGACCGAGGGCACGGCGACGTACAGGATCGTGGTGTCCAGCGCGACGAAGAGCAGGCTGACGCAGAGCACGATCAGCACGGTCCAGCGGTTCGCACCACCACGTGAAAGCCGGGGAACACCAGCCGTCCGTCCACTGCCGGACGCGGTCGTCCCGGACATGCAGCACCTCCAGTCATGCTCTCGCGGCCACGGAACAGGGCGCGAAAACGCCCCGGGGCGAACCGGCGGCACGGGCGAGTTGAGACGCTCAGACTACGCGAGTCCCGTGGCGTGCCGCGTGGCTCACCTCACGATGAGACGCTCATCGCAGCGCCATGCGTTCCCCCACCCGCCGTCGGCAGTCGTTCTTCGGCCACCTGGATAATCGTCCCGATGAACGATCTTGCCTCCGCCGCCGTTCCCGGCCGGACCCCGTACGACGGATCCGTCGTACGGGCCGCGCTGCGCCGGGCCGCGCCCGCGCTGCTGGCGTACGCGGCGATCCGGCTGCTGGGCATCGTGACCCTCGCCCTCTGGTCGACGGCCGACGGCAAGAACTGGCACACCCTGCTGGCCGCCCGCTGGGACGCGCTCTGGTACACCCGGGTCGCCGAGCAGGGCTACGGCTACACCGTCGCGCTGCCCAACGGCGAGGTGCACTCCAACCTGGCCTTCTTCCCGCTGCTCCCCTGGCTGGAGCGCGGACTGTCGGCGCTCACGACGCTGTCGCCCGCCGACGCGGGACTGCTGGTGGCCTGGCTGACGTCGCTGGGTGCGGCCTGGGCGCTGTACGCGACCGGGGAGCGGCTGCACGGGCCGCGGGCCGGGGTCGCGCTCGCGGCGCTGTGGGCCGCGCTGCCCGTCGGGATCGTGCAGTCGATGGCGTACTCGGAGGCGCTGTTCACCGCGCTCGCGGCCTGGAGTCTGTACGCCGTGCTGGCCGGGCGCTGGCTGTGGGCGGGGGTGCCGGCCTCGCTGGCCGGGCTGACCCGGCCGGTGGGCGCGGCGGTGGTGGCGGCCGTGTGGCTCACCGCGGCGGTGACGCTGTGGCGGGAGCGGGCCGGCGGGGCAGGGCTGTGCGCGGGGCTGCGCCGGCACCCGGGGATGCTGTCCGGTGTGCTGCTCGCACCGCTCGGCTGGTGCGGCTTCTTCCTGTGGGTCGGGGCGCGGCAGGGCTCGTTCACCGGCTATCTGGACGTCCAGGAAGGCTGGGGCAACGGCTTCGACGGGGGGATCGCGTTCGGCTCCTTCGTCTGGCACCAGTTGTCGGGGCCCACGTTCGCGGCCGGACTCGCACTGGTCGTCGGCGTCGGGCTGGTGATCTGGCTCCACGTGCACGGGGTGCGGCAGGGGCAGCCGCTGCCGCTGGCCGTCTACGGCGGGGCGGTGCTGCTGCTCGCGCTGACCGCCAAGGGGTACTTCGGGTCCAAGCCCCGGCTGATGCTGCCGGCCTATCCGCTGCTGCTGCCCCTGGCGGTGGCGCTGACGCGCGGGCGTCCGGTGTGGACCTGGCTGGTCGTCGGGGCGGCGGCGGTGGGCTCCGCGGTCTACGGGGCGTTCTGGCTGAACGGCTCGGGCCCGCCCTGACCTCGCGGTCGGCACTCCACGTGACCGATCGAGCCCGCTGCGTGAGCACCGTCGCGAGGAAACGTCACGCTACCCGTGAGCGAATAGCCGATAAACCCCGGAGGGGAAAAGAAGATAAGGCGCTCAGGGTGACGACACGCGCATGCGGGGGGCCGATTGAGAATCGCTGGGAATTCGCTTCCAAATCCCTGCGGCGAAGCCTCGATTGAGACACATTCCACATCACATCGTCATTACAAAGCGCACAGTTTGACCAAGCACCTACATCACACGCGGTAACGTCGATTGAGTGCGTACCGATGACAAGCTCGACCAGATGGAGGAGCGCCCCACCGATCGCGTCCGACCGCCCAGCATGACCCCGACCCGTATGTGGCTGTTCTGGGGCACCCTGGCGGTCTATTTCGCGATCGTGGCCGGGGTGCTGGCCACTTCATGGCTGGTCACGTTCGACTGGCAGGTCATGTTCTTCCGGCCCTACAAGCAGTGGCCGGAGATCCATGCCTTCCTCGACTACTTCGTGGTGCTGGGGCAGCGCGGACCGACCGCGGTGGCGGTGGCCGCCTGGCTGGGCTGGCGCTGCTGGCGGCAGCGCAACCTCCACCCGCTGCTGGTGCTCGGCGCCTCACTGCTGCTACTGAACATCACCGTGGGCGCCGCCAAGCTCGGCATGGGCCGGCTCGGCCCGCATTACGCGACCGTGGTCGGCGCCAACGAGATGTGGCTCGACGGCGACATATTCCCCTCGGGTCACACCGCGAACGCCGTGGTCACCTGGGGTGTGCTGGCCTACCTGGCGACCACCTCGCTGCGCCGCCGCACGCTGTCGGTGATCGCCGCGCTGGGCGCGCTGGGCGTCGGCATGACCACCGTCTACCTCGGGACGCACTGGGTCAGCGATGTGCTGCTCGGCTGGGCCGCGGGGCTGCTGGTGCTGCTGGCGATGCCCTGGCTGGAGCCCGCGATCACCTGGTTCGAGGACCGTCTGATGGGCATCCTGCTGCGGCTGTGGCTGCGACTGCGCCCCGATTCGCTGCGCGGCCCGCTGCCGGCCGGCGCGCCGGCGCCGGGAGTCTCCCGGCAGCGCCTCGCCTCCGACGGCGAGGTCCTCGTACGCGAGACGATCTCCGCCGGGACGGGCGGCCGCTCGGCCACCGGGCACACCCCGGACGGCTGGCCACACCACCCCTCGCGCCCGTATTCCATCCGCTCGGAGCGCACGCCTGCCACTCCGGCGGGCAGCCGGCGGCCGCCGCACGCGGACCGCGTCCCGCGCACCACGCCGCTGAGCCCGACGTCCGGGCGCGGCCGCAACGGGAGCGGCTGACCGCCCCACGAGCCGCGGGGCCGGTACGCACACACCCTCACCCCGCACCGAAGGCCCCGGCCGCTCTGAGAGCGGCCGGGGCCTTCGTCGTCGACAGTGGCGGTCAGCCCTGCCAGCTGCGGTGCACCTCACCGTCCTTGACCTCGAAGTTGAGCCGGCCGGCCAGGTACTCCATGGTGATGATCGCGCCCGGCGGCAGCGAGCGGACGGTGGTCCAGCCACGCGCTCTCGCCTGCTCCTCGGCGTCCTGCTGCGCGAGACCGACATACGCCTCGATGTCGTCCTGGGGGTTGTCGGGGAGGTTCGGTACGTCCATGACAGCCACCGTAGGCGCCCGCGACGGCCCGTGGAAGGCCCGCCCTCGCATGCCCCGGTGACTTCCCTGTCCGGCATTGGTCACACTTGTGTCACAGCGAACGTGCGCGCGTTTGCCGGAACTTCCGTCACCCGTACGCGCCGCGTGACGGCGCAACCGGGTGGAAAATTAATCGGCCGGAATTCCGCCTTGATCGAAGACGGAACGGACGCAGTCGGTCCGGTCAACGCGACGCGCCGTCCGAAAACAATCCCCTGTCAGTTCCGGATTCGCATTACCCGACGCCCTTTATCGGCCGACCGGAAATTGGCCAACGAGACACACTCCACACACATTTTCCGCACATCGCCCATCACCCCGCTTACCGGGCCCCGCGCCTCCCGGCCCCGGCGTCCACCGCCCCGCCGGATGCCACCGGAACGGACCGGAGCGCCCTCTCGCCCTGCGTCCCCCGCGCGAGCATCATGTCCCGGGCCCCAGTCCACCTTCGACGAACGAGGTGCAGCGGATGGTTACGGAGACCGACCGGGCGCACATCCCGCCCCCCGGGGCGCGGCACCCCGGCTCGGTGCTGGTGGACTGGCTGACCACCACCGACCACAAGAAGATCGGGCACCTCTACCTGATCACCGCGTTCGGGTTCTTCCTGGTGGGCGGTCTGCTGGCGCTGGTGATGCGCGCCGAGCTGGCCCGTCCCGGGCTCCAGATCATCAACGCCGAGCAGTTCAACCAGGCGGTGACGATGCACGGCACGATCATGCTGCTGCTGTTCGCCACCCCCGCGTTCGCCGGTTTCGCGAACGAGATCATGCCGCTTCAGATCGGCTCGCCCGATGTGGCCTTCCCGCGGCTGAACATGCTCTCGTACTGGCTCTTCCTCTTCGGCGGGCTGATCGTGCTGGGCAGCTTCCTCACGCCGTTCGGCGGTCCGGCCTTCGGGTGGACGGCCTACGCCCCGCTCAACTCGATGGTCCGCTCCCCCGGCATCGGCGCCGATATGTGGATCATGGGGCTGGCGCTCGCCGGATTCGGCACGATTCTCGGTGCCGTCAACTTCATCACCACGGTCATCGTGCTGCGGGCGCCCGGCATGACGATGTTCCGGATGCCGGTGTTCACCTGGAACGTGCTCTTCACGTCGATCCTGGTGCTGATGGCCTTCCCCGTGCTGGCGGCCGCGCTGCTGGTGCTGGAGGCGGACCGGCAGTTCGGGGCGGTGGTCTTCGACGCGCAGTGGGGCGGGGCGCTGCTGTGGCAGCACCTGTTCTGGTTCTTCGGCCATCCCGAGGTCTACATCATCGCGCTGCCGTTCTTCGGCATCATCACGGAGATCATCCCGGTCTTCTCCCGCAAGCCGATCTTCGGCTACGTCATGCTGATCGGCGCGACGATGGCCATCACGGCGCTGTCGGTGATGGTCTGGGCGCACCACATGTTCGTGACCGGGGCGGTGCTGCTGCCGTTCTTCTCCATCATGTCGTTCCTGATCGCGGCGCCGACCGGGGTGAAGTTCTTCAACTGGATCGGCACGATGTGGCACGGCTCGGTGTCGTTCGAGACGCCGATGCTCTGGTCGATCGGGTTCCTGGTGAGCTTTCTGTTCGGCGGGCTGACCGGCGTCATCCTGGCCTCACCGCCGCTGGACTTCCACGTCACCGACTCGTACTTCGTGGTCGGCCACTTCCACTACGTCGTCTTCGGGACGGTCGTCTTCGCCACCTACGCGGGCTTCTACTTCTGGTGGCCGAAATTCACCGGCAAGATGCTCGACGAGCGCCTGGGAAAGATCCATTTCTGGACGCTGTTCGTCGGCTTTCACACCACCTTCCTCGTCCAGCACTGGCTGGGCGTGGAGGGCATGCCCCGGCGGTACGCCGACTATCTGGCCGCCGACGGCTTCACGGCCCTGAACACCTTCTCCACCGTCGGCTCCTTCCTGCTCGGGCTCTCCACGCTGCCCTTCCTCTACAACGTCTGGAAGACCACCCACTACGGCGCCAGGGTCACCGTGGACGACCCGTGGGGCTTCGGCCGGTCCCTGGAGTGGGCGACCTCCTCTCCGCCGCCCCGGCACAACTTCACGACCCTGCCGAGGATCCGCTCCGAGTCCCCCGCGTTCGATCTGCACCACCCGGAGGTGGGGAAACAGCCGGTGGTGGTATCAGCGCCCGATCCAGCCGGTCCCTGACCTCCCGTACCTTGCCGAGCAGCTCCGGCGGCTCACGGACCTCGAAGTCGAAGCCCGTCAGCACGATGTGCAGCACCATCAGGTCGAGGCTGTGCGCCCCGGTGCGCAGCAGACAGTGCTGCTCGTCGACCGCTTCGAGCACCCCGGCCGCCGGGCTGATGCGCGCCGCGGCCTGCTCCAGCGAGGCATGCAGCAGCACGGTGGCCCGGGTCGCGTAGGCCCGGGTGGAGATGCCCCGGGAGACATAGGCGGCCAGGTCCTCGGCCGGTGGCGTACGGGGGTCAAAGCGCGGCCCGTGCGGCGGGGTGGGGGTGATGCGGTCGGCGCGGTAGGTGCGCCAGTCGTCACGGTCCACGTCCCAGGCGACGAGGTACCAGTGGCGCCGGGCGCAGACCAGGCGGAGCGGTTCCACGGTACGGCGGGAGACCGTGCCGTCATGGGTGGTGTAGTCGAAGCGGAGCCGCCGGCTGTCCCGGCAGGCGTGCGCGAGCTCGGTGAGGGTGTGCGGGTCCACCCGGGGGCCGCCCGTGTCGAGGATCGGCACGGTGAAGGCGGTCAGCGCCCCGACCCGGCGCCGCAGCCGGTGCGGCAGCACCTGCTCCAGCTTCGCCAGCGCCCGTACGGAGGCCTCCTCGATGCCGTCGACACCACCGGCCGCTGCGGTGCGCAGCCCGACCGCGACCGCCACCGCCTCGTCGTCGTCCAGCAGCAGCGGCGGGAGTTCGGCGCCCGCGCCGAGCCGGTAGCCGCCGGCCGTCCCCGGCGCGGAGTGGACGGGGTAGCCCAGCTCGCGCAGCCGGTCGATGTCCCGGCGCACCGTGCGCGGGGTGACATCGAGCCGGTCGGCGAGCTCCGCGCCGGACCACTCACGGTGGGCCTGTAGCAGGGAGAGCAGGCGGAGCAGACGTGCCGAGGTCTCCAACATGGCCCGAGTTTCGCAGCCTTTGCGGACAGCTGCGGTCCTCGATACCGGACCGGGACCGCAGCCGCTGCTCCGTCAGCTCCCGTCCGGCCCGGCGACCCGTAGGGCCAGGTCGTTGTCGAGCGTGTAATACGGGCCGATCCTGAGCTCTCCGGCGGCGGCCGGTACCGGCAGCGCGGGGTAGCTGAACACCTGCTTCTTGTCGGCGACATCGTCCAGGAGGCGGGCGATCCGCACCGGCCGGGCGCCGTCGGCGAGGCGCAGCCACAGGTCCCACGGCTCGCTGCCCTGCTCCCACCGGCCGGCCAGCTCCGCATAGGGCAGCGTGAAGGTGAAGTCCGCGCCCTCGACGGTCAGCGGGACGGTGACGGCGGCCGGTGCCGTCTCCGGGGACTTCGGATTGCGGCGCGCACGGGCCTCCACACGGGCGCCGGCGGCCGGGACGGCACCGTAGAGCCGGCCGGAGACCGTCATACCGTCGGGCGCGACAAGGATGTCACCGGCCTCCGCGTGCGGGCCGCGCAGCCAGCTGCGCAGGGCGAGGTTGCCGAACTTCGTCGCGTACGGGATGCGCACACCGAGCCGGCCGATGCCCGCCAGCGGCCGGCGGTCCACCAGCGACCGCAGATCGTTGACGCCGGGCAGCAGGCGCCGGGGGATCTGGCCGTCGCCGAGGTCGGCGTAGGCGTTCCAGCGGCCCTCGGCGAGCGCGACGGTGCTGGGCAGGACGGCGCGCAGCCGTCCGGCGCCGTTCGGCCCGAGCGGCAGCCGTACCTCGTCGTCCGCGCCGTCGCCGCCGCGCAGCCGCAGGACCAGCGCCGCGCTCCAGGTGATGTGGGTGTCCTGAGGGGCGTTCAGGTCGAAGGTGAGGCCGCCCGCGGAGTCCGCGATGCAGTCGGCCCGCAGCTCCACCGGAGCCGCTTCGCCGCCCCGCTCGCCCGGCCGCCCGGGGCCCTCGGGCCCGGTGCTCGCCGGAACCATGGGTTCCTGATCGATGGCGGAGGACTCCTTCGTCTCGTGTCCGGTCACGGTCAACTGGCTCGACGCCGTCATACCGTCCGCACCCCTCTCATGGCGGCGCGGGCCGCGTCCTTGGTGGCGTAAGCGCCGCTGAGCAGGGCTCCGCGGGCGCGATGCAGGCTGCTGTGCCATCGGCTGTCGCGCCTGCGGGCGAGCAGCTCCCCGAAGAGCGCCTCGTAGCGCCCGGCGACCGTGGCGGGGTCGAAGCGCGCCGACGAGGCCAGCGCGGCCACACCCATCCGCTTGCGGGCGGCGTCGTCGTTGATCAGCGTCAGCAGCGCGCCGGCCATCGCCTCCGGATTGCCCACCGGCACCAGCTTGCCGTCCACCCCGTCGTCGATGATCTCGCCCGGCCCGTGCGGGCAGTTGGTGGCAACGACCGGCAGACCGCAGCGCATGGCCTCGACGATGGTCATCCCGAAGGACTCCAGGCTGGAGGAGACCGCGGCGATCGAGCCCTTGGCCCACTCCGGCTCCAGAGGGTTGGCCGGGCCCATCAGGAAGACGTGGTTGTACAGGCCGAGTTCGTCGATCAGGGCGCGCAGCGTGGCCTTCTCGGCGCCGCCGCCGTAGATCCGCAGCCGCCAGTCGGGACGCTCGGCGGCGACCTGGGCGAAGGCGCGTATGAGCACGTCATAGCGCTTGACGCGGGCGAGCCGGCCGGCTGCGACGACCCACTTGCCGCTGCCGTCGGCAGGCGCGAGAGCGGGCGCCGGCACGCTGTTGGGCACCGCCTCGATGCGCACGCCGGGCAGCCGCAGCGCCCGGCGGTAGGCGCCGGCATCGGCCTCGGTGACGGTGGTGACCGCGTCCAGGCGCGGATAGGCGCCGCGCAGCGCCAGCTTGAGCGCCCGGTTGTGGGTGTCCAGGGTGAGGTGCTCCTGGCCTATCCGCACCGGGCCGCGGCGCGCCTGCTTGGCGATGTGCACATTGAGGCCGGGCCGGGTGCCGACCAGCACGTCCGCCTCCGTCCGGCGCAGATGCTCGGCGATCCGGCGGTCGGTGAGCTCGCTGTACTGGCCGTAGCGCCCCTCGGCGGCGGGGAAGACCTTGGCGGGACGGGCATGCTCGGGATCCGCTCCGTCGTGGCCGGGACTGCTCTCCCGGAGGTCCACGAGATGCCGCAGTGCGACCCGGGGACCCAGGTCGAAGACCGGGTCGTCGCGGTGGCGCAGCACGGACACGATCTCGACGTCATGCCGTTCGGCGAGCGTCCGGGCCAGATTGAACGTCGTGCGGATCGTCCCCCCGATACCGTAGGCATTGTGAATCAGGAATGAGATGTGCATCCGTCCCCGTGTCCCCTGGTCTTCCAGTCCTGCCTGGTCTCCCCCGGGGCCACTTCGCACTCCCCTCCTGATGGTGCGAGGCGGCCCCCTGCTCTAGGGAAGGACCGCGAAACGGGGGTCCTGGTTGGGCCTTTCGCCAACTTGTTCCACAAGAGTTAGTTCATCGGTAGCCGCCTCCTGGAACCCTTGGGCCGCAAATCCCCTCCGCCCCACAGGAGCTGGAGGCGTCCGCCGAGCGCCGCGCACCCCGGCCCGGCGCCCTCGCCCGCTCCCGCTCCCGCACCAACGGCGCACCCGGAAAATCGCTGGTAACCGCCTGTCCCTCGCGTCACGCTGGCCCCATGAACGGATCAACTATCGATGACACCGCCTTGTCCGCATTCGTGGAGCAGGGCTTTCTCCATGTGGAGGGCGCGTTCCCGCCCGAGGTCGCGGCGGAGTGCCGGAAGATCATGTGGCGGGACATCCCGGGTGAGCCCGGCGATCCGGCGACATGGAAGGACCCCGTCGTACGGCTCGGCTTCTACGGGCAGGAACCCTTCCGGGCCGCCGTCAACTCGCCCCGGCTGCACGCCGCGTACGACGCCCTCGCCGGACCGGGGCGCTGGGCACCGCGCGGCGACCTCGGCACGTTCCCGGTGCGGTTCCGCAGCGACGACGCACCGGGCGACGACGGCTGGCACATCGACGCGAGCTTCCCGGGCGACGATCCCACCGACTTCCTGTCCTACCGGGTGAACGCCGCGTCCAAGGGCCGCTGGCTGCTGATGCTGTTCCTGATGTCCGACGTGGGGGAGGACGACGCGCCCACCCGCATCCGGGTCGGCTCCCACCTGGACGTCGCCGTGCTCCTCGGACCGGAGGGCGAGGCCGGGCTGTCCTTCATGGACCTCGCAGGGCGCGCCGTGCCCGCCACCGAGCACCGGCCGCTCGCGCTGGCCACCGGCCGCGCCGGTGACGTCTACCTCTGCCACCCGTTCCTCGTGCACGCCGCACAGCCGCACCGCGGCACCGAGCCCCGCTTCATGGCCCAGCCGCCGCTGCTCCCCAGGCCGGGTGCGGACCCCAGGACCGAACGGCCCGACGGGGACTACTCACCGGTGGAGCTCGCCATTCGGCGCGGTCTCGGATACTGACGCCGTCGAGCCGGCCGCTCAGGGCTCCCCTGGGCCCGCCTAGGGCAGCCGCAGCCGGGTGCCGATCGACAGCCGGTTCGGGTTCTGGCCGATGGCCGACCGGTTGGCGTCATAGAGCGCCTGCCAGCCGCCCTTCACCCGGTACTTGCGGGCGATCTCGCCGAGCGTCTCCCCGCGCCGTACGACATGGGTCCGGCTCTTGGCGGTCAGCCCGAAACGCCGGGCGCACTCGGGCCAGGCGCCCCAGCCCTGGGCGGCCTGCACCTTCTTCGCGATCTCGATCTGCTCCTCACGGGAGGCGAGGTCGGCCCGCCGCGCGAAGGCGAGGCCGCCGAACTCCTCCCAGGTGGGCTGGTGGAACTGGAGCCCGCCGTAGAAGGAGTTACCGGTGTTGATGTGCCAGTCACCGCTGCTCTCGCACTCGGCGAGGCAGCCCCATGGCCACTGGTCATCGGCGCAGGCGTGCGAGGACTTGCCGACGCCGTCCGGCCCGTCGGCGGCGGCGCCCCCGGGCAGGCCCAGGACCAGGGCAGCGGCCGCCGCGGTGAGCAGCCCGACGGATCCCACGAGGCGCCGTGGCGCCGAAGAGTTGTCCGACATAGCCGGTGACGGTAAGCAGCCCCCCGGCGCCGGCCAGCGTGCCACGCCCTCGGCGTCCCGGTCCCACCCGGTCCGGCGTACGGAACGCCGCCGACTGCGCCAAGTTCTGCGCAAGAGTTGGCGCTACGTGACCACTTGTGGGGCGGCTTTCCGTGATTTTCCGCTGTGCGGCGATTGGTTCGATTCTGTTCCCGTCCTCGCGTGACTCCTGCCGCAGGTCACCCGTTGTCCTTGTACGAGCCGGGAGACCACCCGGCAGACGCACAGAGATCGAGGAGCCACCCGTGCCGCGCATGCTCGACGTCAGCGACGACGTTCGCGCCGAGATCGGCGACGAAGAAGCCGACCGCCTGCTGGCCGGTGGCGACGCCCCCGGCAGCTATGACTGCACCTCCTGCCGGACCCCCGGAGATAGCGACCAGGAGCGCACCAGCACCGTCCTGTTCGTGGGCGAGGAGACCGCGGTACTCGCGTTCGCCCATGCCACCTGCATTCCCTCGCAGGTCGTCCCGGTCTCGGAGGAGCAGCTCCAGGGAGCCGTGCGCTCCATCACCGGAGAGGACGCCGCCCCGCGCACGCCCGGATCGCAGCCGTCCCCGGCCGTCCCGGTTCCCACCGCGCCCCGCCAGGCGACCCTCGGGATCACCTGCGGTCTGGTGCTCGTCGAAGCCGACCTGCGCCCGGCCCTGGTGGTCGAGCCCGACGGTCCGATCGCCCGTCCCGGCTCGACCGGCCCGGACGACGACTTCCTTCCGCTGCTCCTGGAGCAGGGCTTCCACCCGGTGACGGACATGAACCAGCTCCCCGCCCCGAACCCGGGCTGGTCCGCACTGCTGGCCATGGGCAAACTGCACGCCGTCCTCCAGCCGGGCAACTCCGGCCAGCAGTCCGCCTGGTGGCAGGCCCACCAGCCGCTGGCCGTCTCGGACGGCTGGCGCGCCGCGGCCAACAAGGCGCAGTCCGTGGTGCTGTACGCCGCGCCCGCGGGCACCATCGGACACCAGCCCCGTGAGGACCTGATGCGGCAGGCCCTGGAGGACGCCGCGGCGAAGGGCGCCCTGGTCGCCGCGGAGATCCCGCTGGCCGGCACCTGATATTCCAGCAGTCCCGATCGCGGGGGCAGGACCGCCGATCCGGCCGGTCATGCCCCCGCGATCAGCCATTTCCGCAGGAAAGCCGCATCCCGCGGCCACCGGGGTCGTTGGCACATACGTGCACGCATACGACCCCTCCGTTCCCGCCCAGTACACCCACCCGATCCCCGGCATGCGCCCGTCGCGCGAACACGGCACGACGCACACCGCGGACCACGGCTCGGCCACGCCGATCTATGACGCGCTGTACGCCGAGTGGCGCCGCAGCTTCCGGGCGCTGCCCGGGGACCGTACGGACGAGCCGGAGATCCCGGAGGCGCTGCGCGGGAGCTGGAGCCGTACGCCGGGCTCCGCGGGCCACTGGGAGGTCGTGAGCCGGCAGCCCTACCACCCCCGGGGGCAGGGCCCGGCGGCGCTGCCACCCGCACAGCGGGACTCCCGGCCGCGCGGACACTGAGCCGTCCGCACGGCCGGAGGGCGCCGCTACTTCTTCTTGCTGCGCTTCTCGCGCACCCGCACGGAGATGTGGATCGGCGTCCCGTCGAAGCTGAACTCCTCCCGCAGCCGCCGCTCGACGAAGCGGCGGTAGCCGGCCTCCAGGAAGCCGGAGGCGAAGAGGACGAAGCGCGGCGGCTTGGTGCCCGCCTGGGTGCCGAAGAGGATGCGGGGCTGCTTGCCGCCGCGGATCGGGTGCGGGTGGGAGGCGACGATCTCACCGAGGAAGGCGTTCAGCCGCCCGGTGGGGATCCGGGTCTCCCAGCCGGCCAGCGCGGTCTCGATCGCCGGGACCAGCTTCTCCATGTGGCGGCCGGTGCGCGCGGAGACGTTCACCCGCATCGCCCAGGGGATCTGCACGAGGTCCCGCTCGATCTCCCGCTCCAGGTAGAAGCGGCGCTCCTCGTCGAGGGTGTCCCACTTGTTGTAGGCGATGACCAGGGCGCGTCCGGCCTCCACGGCCATCGTGATGATGCGCTGGTCCTGGACGCTGATGGACTCGGACGCGTCGATCAGGACGACGGCGACCTCGGCCTTCTCGACGGCCGCCGCGGTGCGCAGCGAGGCGTAGTAGTCGGCGCCTTCCTGGAGGTGCACCCGGCGGCGGATACCGGCGGTGTCCACGAACTTCCAGGTCTTGCCGGCCAGTTCGATGATCTCGTCGACCGGGTCACGGGTGGTGCCGGCCTGCTCGTTGACGACCACCCGCTCCTCGCCGGCGACCTTGTTCAGCAGCGACGACTTGCCGACGTTCGGCCGGCCGATCAGCGCGATCCGGCGGGGGCCGCCGAGGGCCGTGCCGAAGGTCTGCGCGGGGGCCTCGGGCAGCGCCTCCAGCGCGGCGTCGAGCATGTCGCCGGTGCCCCGGCCGTGCAGCGCGGAGACCGGGTGCGGCTCACCGAGGCCCAGCGACCACAGCATGGCGGCGTCGGCCTCACCGGACGGGCCGTCGACCTTGTTGGCGACCAGGACGACGGGCTTGCCGGCGCGGCGCAGCAGCTTGACGACGGCCTCGTCGGTGTCGGTCGCGCCGACCTTGGCGTCGACGACGAAGACGACCGCGTCCGCGGCCTCGATGGCGAACTCGGCCTGCATCGCCACGGAGGCGTCGATGCCGAGGACGTCCTGCTCCCAGCCGCCGGTGTCGACGACCTTGAAGCGGCGGCCGTTCCAGTCGGCCTCGTAGGTGACCCGGTCGCGGGTGACGCCCGGCTTGTCCTCGACGACCGCTTCCCGGCGGCCGATGATGCGGTTCACCAGGGTCGACTTGCCGACATTGGGGCGGCCGATGACGGCGAGGACGGGCAGCGGACCATGGCCGGCCGCGGCGATGTCACCCTCGACCTCCTCGAGATCGAAGCCCTCCTCCGCGGCGAGCTCCATGAACTCCGCGTACTCGGCGTCGCCAAGCGCACCGTGCTCGTCGCCGGTAGGGGTCTGGTCGTTCATGAAGTCCGTTCCTCGTTCATCATCGGTGGGCCGCTCGTCCGCGGCCCACTACTCAAGTGTGGTTCAGCGCCCGGTCAGGCGCCTGGCCTCTGCCAGGTGGGCGGTCAGCCGCTCCTGGATCCGTACGGTCGCCTCGTCGAGCGCCTTACGGGTGCGCCGCCCGCTTCCGTCGCCCGCCTCGAAGGCGTCCCCGAAAACGACATCGACCCGGGAGCGCAGCGCCGGTACGGCCGACGACAGCCGGCTGTGCCGGTCCTTGCCGCCGAGCACCGCCACCGGCACGACCGGGGCCCCGGAGCGCACCGCGAAGTACGCCAGGCCCGCCCGCAGGGAGGCGAAGTCGCCCTCGCCGCGGGTGCCTTCGGGGAAGATCCCCAGCACGCCGCCGTCCGCCAGCACCCCGAGGGCGTCGGTGATCGCCTTGCGGTCGGTGGTGTCGCGGTCCACCTTCAGCTGCCCGATGCCCCGCAGGAACGGGTCCAGCGGGCCGACGAAGGCTTCCTTCTTGATCAGGAAGTGCACCGGCCGCGGCGCGGTGCCCATCAGCATCGGGCCGTCGATACCGTGCGAGTGGTTGACGGCCAGGATCACCGGGCCGGCGGACGGCACCCGCCAGGCACCCAGCACCCGCGGCCGCCACAGCCCGTACATCAGGCCGATGCCGATCCGGCGGCCGACCGCGGCACCCGCCGCGCTCGGCGCCCTGCCGCTTTCGGTCACCGGGCGGCCCGCCCTGCCTTTTCGGCGCCGGCGCCCTCGATGAGAGTGACCACACACTCGATGACCTGCTCCAGGGTCAGGTCGGTGGTGTCCACCTCGACGGCGTCGTCCGCCTTGGCCAGCGGGGAGGTCTTGCGGGCGGAGTCGGCGGCGTCGCGCTTGATCAGCGCCTCGCGGGTGGCGGCCAGGTCACCGGCCTCCTTGCCCTTGAGCTCGCCGCTGCGGCGGGCCGCCCGCGCCTCGGGGGAGGCGGTGAGGAAGACCTTGAGGTCGGCGTCGGGCAGGACGGTGATGCCGATGTCCCGGCCCTCGACCACGATGCCGTTCGGCGCCTCGGCGGCGATGCTGCGCTGGAGGTCGGTGATCAGGGTCCGGACCTCGGGGACAGCGCTGACGGCGCTGACCGCGGCGGTGACCTCCTGGGTGCGGATCGGGCCCGCGGCGTCCAGGCCGTCGACGGTGATGGTCGGGGCGGCCGGGTCGGTGCCGGAGACGATCACGGGCTTGGCGGCGGCGTCGGCCACCGCGGTCGCGTCATTGACGTCGATGCCGTTGCTCAGCATCCACCAGGTGATCGCGCGGTACTGGGCGCCGGTGTCGAGGTAGCCGAGGCCCAGCTTGGCAGCGACGGCCTTGGACGTGCTGGACTTGCCCGTGCCTGCGGGGCCGTCGATGGCGACAATCACTGCTGCCGGGGCGGTCCGAGCGGCGGTTTCCACGGTGACGAACACCTTTCTTGTACACGGGGCGGGGGTCCAAGGGCCATAAGGGCCTCGGACAAGGTTACTGGCTCACCCGTACGGTGCCGTCCACGGTGTCACTGCCGGATCGACCAGCCCCGCTCCCGCAGCTCCGCGGTGAGCACCGGCACCGCCTGCGGCTCGACCATGAGCTGGATGAAGCCCGCCTGCTGGCCGGTGGCGTGCTCGATGCGGACATCCTCGATATTGACCCCCGCCCGGCCGGCGTCGGCGAAGATACGGGCCAGCTCACCGGGCTGGTCACCGATGTAGACGGCGACGATCTCGTAGGTTGCCGGGGCGGCACCGTGCTTGCCCGGCACCCGCTCCCGCCCGGCGTTGCCCCGGCGGAGCACGTCCTCGATGCCGCCGGCGCCGCTGCCGCGCTTGTCCTCGTCGGCGGACTCCAGAGCGCG
Source organism: Streptomyces lydicamycinicus (assembly GCF_000829715.2). Lineage (NCBI taxonomy): Bacteria > Bacillati > Actinomycetota > Actinomycetes > Kitasatosporales > Streptomycetaceae > Streptomyces > Streptomyces lydicamycinicus. The sequence continues at coordinate 438,076 of NZ_BBNO01000006.1, forward strand.
CAGGGAACGCACCGTCTCGTCGAGATCGGCGGCGATCTCGGACAGCACATCGGCGACCGGGCCCGGGTTCGCGGACAGGATGTCGATCCACATCGCCGGATCGGAGGCCGCGATCCGTGTCACATCCCGGATGCCCTGGCCGCAGAGGCGTACGGCGGTCTCGTCCGCGCCCTTGAGACGGGCGGCGACGAGGCTGGAGAGCAGCTGCGGGGTGTGCGAGACGAGGGCGACCGCGCGGTCGTGCGCATCCGCGTCCATCACCACCGGGACGGCCCGGCACAGCGCGACCAGCTCCAGCGCGAGATTGAGCACCTCGGTGTCGCCGTCGCGGGTCGGGGTCAGCACCCAGGGGCGGCCCTCGAAGAGGTCGGCGGTGGCGGCCAGCGGGCCGGAGCGCTCCTTGCCGGCCATCGGGTGCGTGCCGAGGTAGCCGGTCAGATCGCGGCCCATCGCCTCCAGCTCACGGCGCGGGCCGCCCTTGACGCTGGCGACATCGATGTAGGCCCGGGCCACCCCGCGCCGCATCGCGTCCGCCAGCGCCGTGGCGACATGGGCCGGCGGCACGGCCACGATGGCCAGATCGACCGGTCCCGGCGGCGCCTCGGCGGTGCCCGCACCGAGCGCGGCGGCCGTCAGGGCCTGGGCCTGGTCGTGGTCCTCCAGGAACACCTGGACACCCCGCGCGTTGAGCGCGAGCGCGGCCGAGGTGCCGATCAGGCCCGTACCGATGACGAGTGCGGTCCTCACTGCGCGATGTCCTTCCGCAGCGCCCCGGCCGCACCGAGGTAGACATGGGCGATCCCGGCCCTGGACAGATCGGTCTCGACATGGGCGAGCACCCGCACCACGCGCTCCATGGCGCCGGTGATGTCCAGCTCCTGGGCGCAGATCAGCGGGACGTCCGTGATGCCCAGGGCCCGCGCGGCGGCGGCCGGGAAGTCGCTGTGCAGATCGGGGGTGGCGGTGAACCACACGCTGATCAGGTCGTCCGCGCGCAGCTCGTTGCGCTCCAGAATGGCGGTGAGCAGCGCGCCGACCTGCTCCTGCATGTGCTCCGCGTCGTCCCGCTCCAGCTGGACGGCCCCGCGGACCGCTCGTACCGCCACGTCACTGCTCCCCTGCGTTATGTGCCGCGTCACGCACCTGTGCGCGCACTGATCAGCGTAACCAGCCGCACGGACAATCCGTACGGCGGCGGCAGGACCGGCGGCGCGGGACGGCGGTCCGCGCGCCCCGCGACCGCCCGTGCACCGACGGTGGCCGAGCCCCCGGGCGGCCGGTAAACGGTCCGCCGAAACCTGGTGACATCGCCCCCGCCCGCCAGCGACAATCGCCGCCATGCCCGAAGCCGCCGCAGATCACTCCCTGGTCACCGAGCACACCGTCTACGCCTGTGTGATGGGCTCGCGCGCTTTCGGTCTGGCCACGGAGACCAGCGACACCGACCGCCGCGGGGTGTTTCTCGCCCCCACCCCGCTCTTCTGGGGCTTCGAGAAGCCGCCGACCCATGTGGAGGGACCGCGCGAGGAGGAGTTCTCCTGGGAGCTGGAGCGGTTCTGCCAGCTGGCGCTGCGTGCCAACCCCACCGTCCTGGAATGCCTGCACTCCCCCCTCGTGGAGCGGATCGACGCCACCGGCCGGGAACTGCTCACGCTGCGCGAGGCGTTCCTGTCCCGGCAGGTCCACCAGACCTTCGCCGGCTACGCAGGCAGCCAGCTGAAACAGCTGCGCGCCGACGTACGGCAGCACGGCGCGCCCCGCTGGAAGCACGCCATGCATCTGCTGCGAATACTGGCCTGCTCCCGCGATCTGCTCCGCACGGGCAGGCTCACCCTCGACGTCGGCCCGGACCGGGAGAACCTGCTGGCGGTCCGCCGCGGCGAGGTGCCCTGGAACACGGTGGAGCGCCGGATGGCCCGCCTCTCCGAAGAGGCCGAAGCCGCGGTCTCCGGCTCCCCCCTGCCGCCCACCCCGGACCGGGCCCGGGTGGCCGACTTCTTGTACCGAGCGCGGCGCTCAGCGCTTGGCTGACCTCCCACGTTTTTGACTGTCCCGCCGTGGTTGTTGGTCGCCGTTGCGCCTGCGGCGGGCGGGGTGGTTTGTGGGTGCGGTGACGGACCTCCGGGGCCGGTGTGTGGGACTGCTTCGCTTTACGTCCCACACACCGGCCCCTCCGGCCCGTCCCCTCCCGTTGGGGGAGTGAGTGACGGTGGGTGGGGGCTGGCCACCCATGCTCGTGCCCGTGACCATGCCTGTGCCCGCGCCCATTGCTGTGATCGACAAGCCGCACCGGACCACTACGGGTCCACCCACCAAGGTTTCCCCACCCCTCAACGGGAGGGGACGGGCCGGAGCGGGTGGGGGTGTCCGGACGTAAAGCGAAGCAGTCCGGACACCCCCACCCGCGCAGACCCGTCACCGCACCCAACAGCCCCGCGCAGCGGCACCGCCCGCCGCAGGCGCAACGGCGAGAAAGCCAAAAGCGTCGGCCGAGGCAAAGCGCAGCGGAACGGCGGGAAAGCCAAAAACGTGGGCTACAGCTCAACCTCGCGCATCAGCATGCCGACCTCCGTGTTCGTCATCCGGCGGAGCCAGCCCGACTTCTGGTCGCCGAGGGCGATGGGGCCGAAGCTCGTGCGGACGAGCTTGTCGACCGGGAAGCCGGCCTCGGAGAGCATCCGGCGCACGATGTGCTTGCGGCCTTCGTGGAGGGTGACCTCGACGAGGTAGTTCTTGCCGGTGTTCTCCACGACCCGGAAGTGGTCCGCGCGGGCGTAGCCGTCCTCCAGCTGGATGCCGTCCTTGAGCTGCTTGCCCAGGTCGCGCGGGAGCGGGCCCTGGATCGCGGCCAGGTAGGTCTTCTTGACGCCGTAGCGCGGGTGCGTCAGGCGGTGGGCCAGCTCACCGTGGTTGGTGAGCAGGATGATGCCCTCGGTCTCGGTGTCGAGGCGGCCGACGTGGAAGAGCCGGGTCTCGCGGTTGGTGACGTAGTCGCCGAGGCACTGGCGGCCGTCGGGGTCCTCCATCGTGGAGACGACGCCGGCCGGCTTGTTCAGCGCGAAGAAGAGGTACGACTGGGTGGCGACCGTCAGGCCGTCGACCTTGATCTCGTCCTTCTCCGGGTCGACCCGGACGCCCTGCTCCATGACGATCTGGCCGTTGACCTCGACCCGCGCCTGGTCGATCAGCTCCTCGCAGGCCCGGCGCGAGCCCATTCCGGCCCTGGCCAGCACCTTCTGGAGCCGCTCGCCGTCCTGGTCGCCGAACGTCTTGGGGGTCTTGATCTGCGGCTTGTTGTGGCGGGCGCGGTTGCGCTCCTCTACCTGGGCGTCGTACTCACGGGGCCGCGCGGGCGCCTGTCCACGGCCGCGCTGCGGGCCGCCCTTGGGACCGCCCTTGGCACCGGGACCGGACTTGGCACCGGTACGGGGGCCGCCCTTGGCGCCGCCACGGGCCGCCGCGCCCCGGCTGCCCGTGCTCTTGGCACCGCCGCTCTTGGGACCGCCGCTCTTGGCCCCGCCGCGCTCGTCCTTGCCGCCCGGGCCACCGGTTCCGCCCACGTCGTAGCGGCGCTCCTCGGGACGGGGACGGCCGGCCCGCTGCTGCTTGTCGTCCCTCTTTCCCCCAGCCTTCGGCTGGGAGGGGCCCCCACCCGCGCCGCGGTAGTTGCCCCGCCCGCTGTCGTTGTTCCTGCCGCTGCTTCGCATCAATGATCCGTCTGAGAGTCGCCGCTGTCGTCTACGTCGAACGACGGGATACCTTCCGGGGAATCGCCCTCGACCGCGTCCGCCTCCGGGAGGAACGGTGCGAGCTCAGGGAGCTCGTCGAGGCCGCGCAGGCCCATCCGCTCCAGAAAGTAATTCGTCGTCCTGTACAGGATCGCACCTGTTTCAGGTTCCGTCCCCGCCTCCTCCACCAGGCCGCGCTGGAGGAGCGTGCGCATCACACCGTCACAGTTCACGCCGCGTACGGCCGAGACACGGGAACGGCTGACCGGCTGACGGTACGCGACCACGGCCAGAGTCTCCAAAGCCGCCTGCGTGAGGCGGGCCTGCTGCCCGTCCAGGACGAAGCTCTCCACCGCGTCCGCGTACGCGGCACGGGAGTAGAAGCGCCAGCCTCCGGCCACCAGGCGCAGATCGAAACCGCGCCCCTGGCGGGTGTAGTCGTCGGAGAGTTCGCGCAGCGCCAGCGCGACCGCACGGCGGGGCCGCTGCAACACCCTGGCCAGGTGTTCCTCGGTCGCGGGCTCGTCGACGACCATGAGGACGGCCTCCAGCGCGGGCTTCAGCTCCAGCTCGGCGACGACCGGCGCCCCGGCCGGCGCCCCGGGCCGCTCTCCCGGGGTGCCGCCCGTACCGGTATCCGTGATGTCGTACGCCTCGCCACCGGCCGCGCCGCTCATGCCCGCTCCTCTCCTGCTCGCTCTGCCCGCGCCGCCACGGCGGCGCGCTGTGCCGGTTCCTGGTCGAACTCGTCGGTGACCACCGGCTCGGCCCCCTCCGCGCCCGTCCAGCGGACCGTCAGCGCCCCCAGGGCCTCGTCCTGGTCCAGGACGACCACCCGCTCCCGGTAGAGCTCCAGCAGGGCCAGGAAGCGCGCCACGACGGTGAGGGTGTCCGGTGCGTCCGCGCACAGCTCCTGGAAGCTGCTCTCGCCCGCCTCCCGCAGCCGCGCCATCACCACCTCGGCCTGCTCCCGCACGCTCACCAGCGGCGCATGGATGTGATCGACATAGACCTGCGGCCGCGCCTTGGGCTGCATCGCCTTCACCGCGAGCTTGGCGAAGCCCTCCGCCCCGGTGCTGATGACGACCTCGGGCAGCAGCTCGGCCAGCTGCGGCTCCAGGCCGACCGTACGCGGATGGCACCGGGCCTCGTCCGCCAGCCGGCCGCTGAAGATGTCCGCGATCCGTTTGTAGGCGCGGTACTGGAGCAACCGGGCGAAGAGCAGATCACGGGCTTCCAGGAGCGCGAGGTCCGCCTCGTCCTCCACTTCGGCCGCGGGCAGCAGCCGGGCCGCCTTCAGATCCAGCAGCGTCGCCGCCACGACCAGGAACTCCGTGGTCTGGTCCAGGTCCCAGTCCGGCCCCATGGCACGGATGTGCGCCATGAACTCGTCGGTCACCTTCGACAGCGCGACCTCGGTGACGTCCAGCTTGTGCTTCGAGATCAACTGGAGGAGGAGATCAAAGGGGCCCTCGAAGTTGTCGAGGTGGAGGGTGAAGCGACCGTCGGTACCTTCGGAGTGCTCGGGGTTCTCGGCGCTCTCGCTGCCATCGGCGCTCTCGGTACCCTCGCCGCTCTCGGGCGCGGTCTCGGTGGGAGCGGTACCGGGGGCCGTCGCGGGGTCCTCCCCGGCGACGGCCGCCACCGCCGCAGCGGAAGCCTCCGGCATCTCGGTCGGCGCGGACTCGTCCGGCACCTCGGCCGCCGCGGGCCCCTCCGGCCCCTCGGAGCCCCCCGCTTGCCCCGGCACCTCCTGCGCCGAAGGCGACGCGGGCGCCTGGGGCCCGTCCGGCGCCACCGCCTCCCCCGGCGCCACCAGCCCCGCACCCGCCCCGCGGCCGAGGGGTCTGCGGGCGCGGGGCGCGGGGGATTCGTCGTTGGTCGTCGGCATCGCGGTCCATGGTGCTGCGGTCCCGTGCCGGGGGCGACGGGCTGGTCACGGGCGGGAGACCCCGCCGAGGAGGCAGGCTATCCCGGCCCACCCGGCGTGACGTTTCCGCACCGCGGCGGCCGGCGCAGGAATTCTCGGCCGTCCTCCGCGGGCGGCCACGACGGCGGCCCCGACGGTGCCGACCGGCCGGGCACGGGCCGACGGGAGGCGGGCGTCAGCGGCCCCGCAGCCGCCGCACCAGGATGCTGGCGTCGCCACGGGACTCCAGGTCGGCGAGGACGACGGCGACCGCCTCGCGGACGATCCGGCCGCGGTCGACGGCGAGGCCGTGTTCGCCGCGCAGCACCAGCCGCGCATGTTCGAGGTCCATGAGCTCCTCGGCGGAGACATAGACGGTGATCTTCTCGTCGTGCCGTTCCCGGCCGCTGGGGCGGCGGTTGGCGCCGCGGGAGCCTCCGCGGCGGCGGCCCTGGCCACCGGCCTGCCCGGTGGCGGCGGCCGGCTCGGAACCGGCCTGGCCGCCCTTGGCCGCCTTGGCCCGGTGCCCCTTGGCGGTCTCGCCGTCCGTCTCGCGGCCACTGTGCTCGGCCGGGGCGCCGACGGCGGGCACCCGGGGCGGAGTGGCCGGTCCGCCGTCACCGGCCGTCGCCGCCGGGGTGTCCGAGCCGCCGGTCCCGGGCCGACGCTGCCGTACCGCGGTGGCCGCCTCCGGCCCGTCCGCCGCCGGATCGGGCTCGCCGGCCGGTGCGGGTACCCGGGGGGCCTCGCCGCCGGCCGGGGAGCCGTTCGCCGATCGGCGGGGGCTGGAGGGCTGTAGCCCCACTCCCCCGGTGGTACGGAACAGTTCGTCGGCTCCCGGCAGACTCACTCGGCGTGACACCGGGCGAGCACCTCCCTGGCGAGCTGACGATAGGCGGCGGCACCAACGGAGTTGGAGGCGTACGTGGTGATCGGCTCACCGGCGACGGTGGTCTCCGGGAAGCGCACCGTGCGGCCGATGACGGTGTGGTAGACGTGGTCGTCGAAGGCCTCGACGACCCGCGCCAGGACCTCACGGCTGTGCACGGTGCGGGAGTCGTACATCGTCGCCAGGATGCCGTCCAGCTCCAGCTCGGGGTTGAGCCGCTCCTGAACTTTCTCGATCGTCTCGGTGAGCAGCGCGACACCGCGCAGCGCGAAGAACTCGCACTCCAGCGGCACGATGACCTTGTGAGCCGCCGTCAGGGCATTGACGGTGAGCAGGCCGAGGGAGGGCTGACAGTCGATGACGATGTAGTCGTAGTCGGCCAGCAGAGGCTTCAGGGCACGCTGCAGCGTCGACTCGCGCGCGACCTCACTGACCAACTGCACCTCTGCCGCAGACAAATCGATATTGCTGGGCAGCAGGTCCATGTTGGGGACCGCGGTCTTCAGCAGCACCTCGTCGGCCGACATACCCCGCTCCATGAGCAGGTTGTAGACCGTCAGGTCGAGCTCCATCGGATTGACGCCGAGTCCGACGGACAGGGCGCCCTGCGGGTCGAAGTCGACGAGCAGCACCCGTCGTCCGTATTCGGCGAGCGCGGCGCCCAGGTTGATGGTCGAGGTGGTCTTGCCGACCCCGCCCTTCTGGTTGCACATCGCGATGATTTTGGCGGGGCCGTGGTCCGACAGCGGTCCCGGGATGGGGAAGTAAGGGAGCGGGCGTCCGGTCGGGCCGACGCGTTCGCGGCGCTGGCGCGCGGCGTCCGGCGCGAGCGTCGCGGCGTATTCGGGGTCCGGCTCGTACTCCGCGTCCGGATCGTAGAAGTGCCCCTCGGGCAGGTCGTCGTAGTCGGCGAGACGGGCGGGTTCTCCACTGCCCCGGTCGCCGGCCATGGCGTTCACGTGATGGCCGTCCATGCTCTGGTGGGCTGTCGTGGAAATACTCTGATGGGCTGCGAAGGTATGGATCGCAACGGAGCCGACAGCCTCGCGCCCCGAGGGACCCTGGTCCCGTGCAACCACTCCTGGTTGACCGCCTCCGGGAGTAAATGTCGACTCATTCACAAGTCGTCTTACCTCCTTGGACGTGACCAGGAAACTTTATCGATAGGTCAGCGTGGCACCATGCCGACGGTTGGCGACTCTATGGCGTGTCGGGCGTCCGCAGCAACACAATCCACCGGACCCGGCACGATGTGTCGGTAACCGGACCCCCCGATGTCAAGGGCGCAAGCAGTATCGGACCGATGTTTCAGGGGTACGCGAATCGGTTAAAGGGTTACGTTCGCGGCGAGTTGAGTGCCGGCGGCCCGGAGGGCGGCGCGCCGAGGGTCGCACACGCGACCGGCCGGGCCTTGTCGACAAGGCCCGGCCGGTGGTGCGGCGTTGACGTCCGCGGTTGACGCCTCAGCCGAGGAGGGTGCGCAGTTCGACGTGCTCCAGGCCGTGCGCCTCGGCGACGGGGCCGTAGACGACCTTGCCGTCGTGCGTGTTCAGACCCTTGGCCAGCGCCGGGTCACGGCGCAGCGCCTCGACCCAGCCGCGGTTCGCCAGCTCCACGATGTAGGGCAGCGTGGCGTTGGTGAGCGCGTGGGTGGAGGTGTTGGGCACCGCGCCGGGCATGTTGGCGACGCAGTAGAAGACCGAGTTGTGGACCGGGAAGGTCGGCTCGGCGTGCGTGGTGGGACGGGAGTCCTCGAAGCAGCCGCCCTGGTCGATCGCGATGTCGACAAGAACACTTCCGGGCTTCATCTTGGCGACGAGCTCGTTGGTGACCAGCTTCGGCGCCTTGGCGCCGGGGATCAGGACGGCACCGACGACGAGGTCGGCGTCGACGACGGCCTTCTCCAGCTCGTAGGCGTTGGAGACGATCGTCTGCACCTTGGTGCCGAAGATCTTGTCGGCCTCGCGGAGCTTGTTGATGTCCTTGTCGAGCAGGGTGACGTGGAAGCCGAGGCCCACGGCGATCTGGAGCGCGTTCCAGCCGGAGACGCCACCGCCGATGATGACGGCCTTGCCCGCGTGGACACCGGGGACGCCACCGGGCAGCACACCGCGGCCGCCGGCCTGGCGCATCAGGTGGTAGGCGCCGACCTGCGGGGCGATACGGCCCGCGACCTCGGACATCGGGGCGAGCAGCGGCAGCTGGCGGCCGGCCGTCTCGACGGTCTCGTAGGCAATGGCGGTGGTGCCGGACTCCAGCAGGGCGTCCGTGCACTCCTTGGACGCGGCCAGGTGCAGGTAGGTGAAGAGCGTCTGGTCCTTGCGGAGGCGGTGGTACTCCTCCGCAATCGGCTCCTTGACCTTCAGCAGCAGGTCAGCGGTGCCCCAGACCTCATCGGCGGTGTCCAGGATGGAGGCACCGGCGGAGACGTACTCCTCATTCGTGATGGACGAGCCGAGACCGGCGTCCTTCTCGATGAAGACCTGGTGGCCGTGGCGGACGAGCTCGTGGACTCCGGCGGGCGTGATGGCCACACGGAACTCGTTGTTCTTGACCTCGCGGGGGATACCGACCTTCACGTCGATCACGGTCCTTGAAAGAGAGGGTGCAGGAGGAATTATCCCCTCATGCGTTGCATGACGGAACTGACCGCGCCGAACGCGGCCCAGCCAGTCTATTGAAGGAGCTCTTCTTGTCTAGCCTTGCAAAGCATTAATTCTTGCGAGAAGCACTACCGATTTCGTAGGTCACTCGGGATGATCTCCAAGGAGTCGCTCTCCAGCGGCACGATGGAGCCGTGCCGCGGCCGGATCTCCGAGCCGGTCGAGGGTGTCCGCAATCCGCAGCTGAAGGGCCGCCTCCAGTCGGCCGTCACCCGCCTTACGGGCGGTGTCCAGGGCTTCGAGGCAGGTCCGCAGCGCTTCCTCGGGCCGCCCCGCGTACTCCTGCACCCGGGCCACCTCACCGGTCGCCCGCGCCTGGCCGGCCACGTCGCCGAGCCTCCGGCAGGCCCCGACCGCGGCCCGCCACGCCTTGAGCGCCTCGCCCCACCGGCCCGCATGGGTGAGCACGCCGCCGATCCGGCCGTGCAGCCGCGCCGCGTCCGCGCCCTCACCCCGGGCGAGCCGCAGCTCCAGGGCCCGGCCGTACCAGTCGGCGGCCCGCTGCCAGTCGCCCAGCTCGGTGTACGCGCCGCCCAGCGACTCCAGCGCCCGGCCGGTGGCCATCGGGTCCTTCACCGAGCGTGCCGCCTCCAGCGCACCCCGGTAGCGGGTGGCCGCCTGGGCGGTCCGGCCCGCCTGGCCGTCCAGGTCCCCGAGGTTCAGGAGGGCGGCGGCCCGCTCCCGTGGCAGCCCGCGCCGCTCGGCGACCCGCAGGACGAGCCCGTGCAGCGCGTAGAGGTCCGGCGCGGCGGCCTCGGCGCCCTGGTGGGCCAGCAGCGTCCGGGTCAGCGCGGCCATCAACCGCCGGTCCAGGGTGTCGAGTTCACCGTCCGCGACGGCGATCCGGGCGGCGTCGAGCAGGGCGCCGCGGCGACTGCGCAGCCAGTGCGCGGCGGCGGCCCGGGAGCCGAAGCGCAGCGAACGCGGCAGCCCCGCGGTCTTCTGCCGGGCCGGGGAATCGGCCGGCTCGCCCATCGCCCGGCAGGACTGAAGCAGCCGTACGGTCCGCTCCAGCATCCGGGCGCGGGCCAGCTGGACCTCGGCCGGGCGCTCGTGCTCCGCCAGCAGATCGCGCACCAGCGGGCCGAGGCAGCCGGGAAGGCGGTACGGGAGATACAGGGCGGCGTCGGGCGCGCGGGCGCCGGGGACCTCGTCGTCCTCCGCGGTGACCGGCCGCAGCAGCCCGAGCGCGGCGAATTCGCCCAGTGTCGTGGCGGCCACCGCCACCGAGCAGCCGGCCAGCGCGGAGGCGATGTGCGCGTCCACCAGACCGCCCGGCGCCAGGGTGATCAGCCGCAGCATCCGGGCGGCGGGCGCCGGCAGCGCGTCATGGGCGAGGCGGAAGGCGCGGAACAGCGGCCGGGCCCCGGTGGGCAGGTCAGGCGGCAGCGGAACGGCGTGCAGCGCCTGGCACAGATCGGCGACCGAGGACATCGGGCGGGCGGCGAGCCAGGCACCGGCCAGCACCAGGGCGGCCGGCTGGCCGCCGCACTCCTCCACGACGCGGTCGGCGGTCCGCGGGTCGACGGTGATCCGGGTCGGCCCGGCGTACCGGCTGAGAACGGCGACCCCGGCCGCGCTGTCGAGGCCGCCCAGGGCGCACGGCCGGACGTCCGGAATCCCGGTCAGCGGCCCCTGCGAGACCACCACGACCAGGCAGTCCGGGGCGTCCGGCAGCAGCGGTTCGACCTGGTCGGCGCCCGGTGCGTCGTCCAGGAAGAGCAGTGCCCGGCGCCCGGCGAGCGCCTCGCGCAGCCGCTCGGTCAGCTCGTCCTCGGGGGCGCCGGGCGGGGCGCCGGTGCCGAGCGCGGCCAGCAGCTCCCGTGCGGTGTGGCCGGTGTCGGCCGGTTCGCCGCCCGGTCCGGTCAGGGTGGCCCGCAGCACCCCGTCGGGATGGTCGCCGGCCAGTTCCCGCAGCAGCTCCTCGGCCAGGGCCGTACGGCCGGAACCGGGACGCCCGGCGATCAGCAGCACCCGGCTGCGGGCGCCCTTGCGGCCGGAGAGGGTGTCCAGGCCGGCGCGGGCGATATCGGCGTGCAGCTCCTTGAGCTCGCGGCGCCGCCCGGTGAAGCCGCCGGGGGCAGGGGCGGCGGCGGTCGCGGGAACGGTGGGGCGGGCGGTGGCACCGTCCTGGCGGGGTGTCCCCCGCGGTCCGGGCGCTGTCGTGGCAGGCGCTCTCGCCGCCTCCGGCGGGAGGTGCCCCCCGCCCACCGCCTGGTCCGTCACCGGCTCACGCTCCCGTCCACCTGCGCGTACGAATCCGCCGCTGGGGCGGACGCTGCCGAGCGTAGTTCACGGCACGTCACGTCTCGCGCAGCGCAGGGCGGTTACGTCACCCGATCGGATCGGCGGATCATCCGACGGGCGCGTCGTACGGCGGGGACGGGCCCGTCGGTCAGGCCTCGAAGGGGCGGGCCGGCCACGGCGCGTCGGCCGGGCGCAGCGCGTCCAGACCCGCACCGGCCTGGGCCGCGGTGAGTGCCAGCACCCCCACGACGAGGCAGTTGTTGTGCAGCTCACCGGCGAGCGCGCCACGGACCAGCTCGTCCTGCGGCACCCGCGCCAGCTCCATGTCGGCCTCCTCCTCGGAGACCTCGAAGCGCTCGCCCTCGGCCTCGGACAGATCGCGGGCGAGGAAGATCCGCACGGCCTCGTCACAGCCGCCGGGCGTGGTGTAGACATCGGTCAGCACCCGCCAGTCCTCGGCCTTGACGTGCGCCTCCTCGTACAGCTCGCGCTGCGCGGCGTGCAGCGGGTTCTCCCCGGGGATGTCGAGCAGCCCGGCGGGGATCTCCCACAGCTTCTGGCGTACGGGGTGGCGGTACTGGCGCAGCACCAGCACCCGGCCCTCCTCGTCGAGCGCGAGGACGGCCACGGAACCGGGGTGGACCTGGTAGTCGCGGGTGACGGTGGTGCCGTCCGGCATGACGACCTCATCGGTGCGCACGCTGGTCTTGTTTCCGGTGAACGGCGTCGTGGTCGCGGTGACCGTCCACTCCTCCGGGGTGTCCTTGATCGCCATGGCGCGTCCTCCTGTGTGTGCCTGTACCAACGCAGAAACCGGGGCACGACCTGCGGGAGGCCGTACCCCGGCAACCGTATCCGCCGTGGTGTCCGCTACTTCGCGGCGCCCGTCTTGCGCGCGACCGCGGCCTTCACCAGTCCGGCGAAGAGCGGGTGCGGACGGGTCGGGCGGGAGCGCAGCTCCGGGTGCGCCTGGGTGGCCACCAGGTAGGGGTGGATCTCGCGCGGGTACTCGACGTACTCGACGAGCTTGTTGTCCGGGGAGGTGCCGGAGAACAGCAGCCCGGCCTTCTTCTCCAGCTCACCGCGGTAGGCGTTGTTGACCTCGTAGCGGTGGCGGTGGCGCTCCTCGACGTAGGGCTGGTCGTCGTAGACCTCGCGGACGATCGAGCCCTCGGCGAGCTTGGCGGGGTACATACCCAGCCGCATCGTGCCGCCCATATCGCCCTCACCTGCGACGATGTCCATCTGCTCGGCCATCGTGGAGATGACCGGGTCGGCCGCGGCCGGGTCGAACTCGGTGGAGTTCGCGCCCTGGATGCCGGCCAGGTTGCGGGCCGCCTCGATGACCACGCACTGGAGGCCCAGGCACAGGCCGAGCAGCGGGAGCTTGTTCTCCCGGGCGTAGGTGATCGCGCCGACCTTGCCGTCCACGCCCCGGTCGCCGAAGCCGCCGGGGATGCAGACCGCGTCACAGTCCGCGAGCTGCTCGGCGGCCCCGGCCGGGGTCTTGCAGTCGTCGGAGGTGACCCACTTCACCTTCACCCGGGCCTTGTTCGCGAAGCCGCCGGCCCGCAGCGCCTCGGTGACCGAGAGGTAGGCGTCGGGGAGGTCGATGTACTTGCCGACCAGCGCGACCTTGACCTCGTGGTCGGGGTTGTGGACGCGGTCGAGCAGGTCCTCCCACTGGGTCCAGTTCACGTCCCGGAAGGGCAGGTCCAGCTTGCGCACCACATAGGCGTCCAGGCCCTCGGTGTGCAGGACCTTGGGGATGTCGTAGATCGACGGGGCGTCGATCGCGGCGACCACCGCGGCCTCGTCGACATCGCACATCAGCGAGATCTTGCGCTTGATGGCGGTCGGCACCTCGCGGTCGGCGCGCAGCACGATCGCGTCGGGCTGGATACCGATGTTGCGCAGCGCGGCGACGGAGTGCTGGGTCGGCTTGGTCTTCAGCTCACCGGACGGGCCGATGTAGGGGAGCAGCGAGATGTGCACGACGAAGACGTTGTCCCGGCCGACCTCGTGGCGGACCTGGCGGACGGTCTCCAGGAACGGCAGCGACTCGATGTCACCGACGGTGCCGCCGACCTCGGTGATGACGACATCGACGTCCTCGGTCGCCATCCGCCGGATGCGGTGCTTGATCTCGTTGGTGATGTGCGGGATGACCTGCACGGTGTCACCGAGGTACTCGCCGCGCCGCTCCTTGGCGATCACGGTGTTGTAGACCTGGCCGGTGGTGACGTTCGCGGAGCCGTCGAGGTCGACGTCCAGGAAGCGCTCGTAGTGGCCGATGTCCAGGTCGGTCTCGGCGCCGTCGTTGGTGACGAAGACCTCACCGTGCTGGAACGGGTTCATCGTTCCGGGGTCGACGTTCAGATACGGGTCGAGCTTCTGCATCGTGACCCGCAGGCCGCGCGCCTTGAGGAGAGCACCCAGGCTGGAGGCGGTGAGCCCCTTGCCCAGCGAGGAGGCGACGCCCCCGGTGACGAAGAGGTGCTTGGTCGTCGGAGATTTGGGCGGCATGGCCAAGAGGGAGCTCCCGTGGTCGCGAGGTGGAGAGGTGCGAAGCGGCGCCGTCCGGAGTTTTCAGGGGTGCCGTCGCTGCGGTTCGGGGGTTCTCGTGACCACCGGTCCACGGGGTACCAGGCTATCAGCGACCGGGCGTGGTCGCGTCCGGCCACACAGGGCGACCGTGCGGTCACGGCCGACGTGACAGTGTCACGTGACGGAGGCCACCCGTTCGGAGCACTTCAGTCCTTGCGAGCGTCACGCGGATCACCCACCTGCGTCGTATCCTGCTCGGACACTCGCTACGAGCCGTCCGGGAAGGCACCACCCCCGCCCGATTTCCGGTCCCGCTGCTCGGCGACGTTTCATGGGCAGGACGGACCAATACATACGTCCCATGGGGGGCGTGACTCCAGTTCGACGGGAGATGCACGTGGCCGGGCGCATCGAGGACTACGCACTTATCGGCGATATGCAAACCGCCGCTCTAGTGTGCCGGGACGGCACGGTGGACTGGCTGTGCCTGCCCCGCTTCGACTCGCCGGCGGTCTTTGCGGGGCTGCTGGGCACGGAGGAGCACGGATTCTGGCGGCTGGGGCCGGTCAACGGTCCCGGGGGGCGGCCCGCACCGGCCGACCGCCGGCGCTACCGGGGCGATTCGCTCGTCCTGGAATCGGAGTGGGACACCCCGCGCGGCACGGTCCGCGTGATCGACTTCATGCCGCCCCGTGACGGGGCGCCGCAGCTGATCCGCATCGTGGAGGGCGTCAGCGGGCGGGTCCCGATGCGTTCGGAGCTGCGGATGCGGTTCTCCTACGGCTGGGTCGTGCCGTGGGTGCACAAGATCGACGACCGTACGGTGGCGGTGGCCGGGCCCGATTCGGTGTGGCTGGACACCGAGGCGGAGACCTACGGCAAGGACCTGACGACGTTCTCCGACTTCACCGTTTCTCCGGGTGAGCGGATCGCGTTCACGATCAGCTGGGAGCCCTCGCACAAGCAGCCGCCGGCCGTCGCCGACCCGGAGGGGTCGCTGGAGGCCACCGAGGAGTTCTGGCGCGAGTGGGTCGAGCACTGCACGTACCACGGGCCCTACCGGGACGCGGTGGTGCGCTCGCTGATCACGCTGAAGGCGCTGACCTATGCGCCGACCGGCGGGATCGTGGCGGCGCCGACGACCTCGCTGCCGGAGTGCCTGGGCGGAGTCCGTAACTGGGACTACCGCTTCACCTGGCTGCGGGACGCGGCGATCACCCTGTCCTCCCTGCTGCGCACCGGCTACCGCGAAGAGGCGCGGGCCTGGCGGGAGTGGCTGCTGCGGGCGGTGGCCGGCGACCCGGACAACCTCCAGATCATGTACGGCATCGCCGGTGAGCGGGAGCTCGGCGAGAACGAGCTCCACTGGCTTCCCGGGTACGAGAACTCCCGTCCCGTACGGGTCGGCAACGGCGCCGCCGGACAGCTCCAGCTCGATGTCTACGGCGAGGTCACCGAGGCGCTGCATCTGGCGCACATGACGGGGCTGGCCCGTAACGACTACGCCTCGCTGCTCCAGATCAAGCTGATCCAGTGGGTGGAGAAGCACTGGGACGAGCCGGACGAGGGCATCTGGGAGGTCCGCGGCCCGCGCCGGCACTTCGTGCACTCCAAGGTCATGACCTGGGTCGCGGTGGACCGCACGGTCAAGCTGATCGAGTCCGGGGATGTCGACGGACCGCTGGAGCGCTGGAAGGACCTGCGCGAGACGATCCACCGGGACGTCTGCGAGAAGGGTTACGACAAGGAGCGCAACACCTTCACCCAGTCCTACGGCTCGCAGGAGCTGGACGCCTCGCTGCTGCTGATCCCGCAGATGGGCTTCCTGCCGCCGGACGACAAGCGCGTCATCGGCACCATCGAGGCGATCCAGCGGGAACTGTCCACCGAGGACGGCTTCGTGCTGCGCTACCCGACGTCGGGTGCGCACGATCTCGGAGTGGACGGCCTGGAGGGCGAGGAAGGTGCCTTCCTGGCGTGCTCGTTCTGGCTCGCGGACGACCTCGCGATGATCGGCCGGGTCGACGAGGCCCGCAAGCTCTTCGAGAAGCTGCTCTCGCTCCGCAACGACCTGGGCCTGCTCGCGGAGGAGTGGGACCCCAAGGCCCAGCGGCAGGTGGGCAATTTCCCGCAGGCATTCAGCCATGTTCCGCTGATCGACACGGCGCTGCGGCTGACGGCCAGTGGGGCTTACGGGGGTTAGCGCCCCCTTCGGGGCGCCGACCCCCGGAGTTCTGTGGTGCCGCCCGGTTTTCGGGCGGCACCACTTTTGTGTCAGAAGGGGGTCAGGGTGAGGGTGATCTCCTTCGGGGCGGGGTCCTCGATGTAGGAGGCGAAACCGGCGACGTCGTCGAAGGCGAAGCCGTAGGCCCGGCCGTCCCGGGTCGCGGCGTGCATGGCCTTGGCGTAGTGGTTGGTCAGCCGCTCCCGGTAGAAGGTGGCCGGGTCGGTGGTGGGCTGGGCGGCGTGCGCGGTGAGGGTGGAGCGGTTGAGGGCGGCGCCCAGGACGGCGGCGATCGGGCCGAGGGTTCCGTCGTTGGGGGCGGCGAGGGTGCCGTCGCAGAAGAGGACATCGCGGGTGGACGGCTTGTCGAAGGAGACCGTTCCGGTGGGGGCGGCCGCACCCCGGCGGATGCCCTGGGGGACGGTGAAGACGAGCTTGCCGTCGCGGACCCGGCCGGTGAAGGTGCCTGCGTTCGTGGTGACGGACAGGTCCTTGGCCGCGTAGGCGGACCAGGCCTCGTCGATGGCGGGGGCGAGGTAGTCGGGGGCGAACAGTCCGCTGTCCAGGCCGTGACCAGGGGCGATCACCCGCCGGTCGCCGATGACCAGCCGGTCGAAGCCGTCGGCGGCCCGGACGTCGGCGAAGACCTTGGCGCGGGCGCCGTCCTTGAGCGTGCCCGTGGTCTGGTCCTTGGCCCCGGTGAGCTTGATCGCGAGAGGCACGCTGAACATGTCGACCATGGTGGTGTTGCAGTACATCCCGCCGGCGTTGTACGTGAACTCGGCGCAGTCGTGCAGCACGTCGTAGTTGGGGTCGCCGGCGACCCAGCCCGCCGGGTAGGCGAGCGCGGCCTTGCCGTTGCCGTCCTCGACCGCCTTGAACTTCAGCTTGCCGCCCAGTGCGGTGTAGATCCGGCCGGACATCCGGGGCAGCTGGAGGGTCGTGGTGCCGCTCCCCGCGAGCGGTATGGCGTAGTCGGTGAAGCCGTCCGGCCCGTTGTCGGCCGTCGCCACGGGCTTGAGCTCACCGTCCGGGGTGACGTGCACCTGCTGGGTGCCGTCAGTGCCGACGATGTAGATCCAGACCGAGGAGTTGGCGTAGGCGCCGGAGTTGTTGACGAGGTGCAGGGACATTCCGGCGGCGGACCGGGCGGGCCCGCGGGGTGCTGTGGCCGGGGCGGGCGCGCCGTTCGCACGGCCGGCCAGGGCGATTCCGGAGGCGGCGGCGCCGGCGGCGAGACCGCCGAGCAGACTGCGGCGAGTGATCACGAGGTGGCTCCTTGCGGGGCGGTGTGCCGATCGGTGGGGGTGACGTTCCGGCTGGTACCGGCCCCGGCGGGCTGCGGGACGGTGACCGTCCGGCATCCGGGTCCGACTCTCATGCTCATGACATTCTCTCCTCGGCACGGTGGGGGGATCGTGAGGAGTTCTGGGGTTATCGGGACTGAGAGCGCTCTCATATCGTGCGCTGTGCACCCTGCCGATTCCATGGCAGGCCGTCAAGTCATCGCAGAGAAAAAGGAGTTGAATGGTGTCCGAGCCGAACGGTCCGCGACCGACGCTGGAGGCGGTCGCGGCCCGCGCCGGGGTCTCCCGCGCCACGGTGTCCCGCGTGGTCAACGGCGGTGCGGGCGTCCGGGCCGCGGTCCAGGAACGGGTGCGCCAGGCGGTCACCGAGCTGGGCTACGTACCGAACAGCGCGGCCCGCTCCCTGGTCACCCGCCGCACCGGCGCGGTCGCCGTGGTCATCGCGGAACCGGAGACCCGGGTCTTCAGCGATCCGTTCTTCGGACGCCAACTGCGCGGCATCAGCCGGGAACTGGCCGCCGCCGACACCCAGCTGCTGTTGATGTTCGTCGAGCACCGCGCCGACTACGACCGCATCGGCCGCTATCTGTCGGCCGGGCATGTCGACGGCGCGCTGATGTTCTCGCTGCACCGCGACGACCCGCTGCCCGCGATGGCCGAGCGCGCCGGGCTGCCCACCGTCTACGGCGGCCGGCCCGGCTGGGCGAGCGCCGGCCGGGGGCCGCGGCCGCTGTATGTCGACACCGACAACCGCGGGGGCGCCCGGCAGGCCGTACGCCATCTCCTCGGCCGCGGCCGCCGCCGGATCGCCGTGATCACCGGACCGCTCGACCAGACCTCCGCGGTGGACCGTCTCGACGGCTACCGCGAGGCGCTGGGCACGGCCGAGCCGGACCCGCGCCTGATCGCGGACGGTGGGTTCACGGCCGCCGGCGGCGAGCGGGCCATGACCGAACTCCTGGACGCCGCACCGGACCTGGACGCCGTCTTCGTCTGCTCCGACCTGATGGCGAACGGTGCGCTGCGCACCCTGCGGGCACGCGGGCGACGGGTGCCGGAGGAGGTGGCGGTGGTCGGCTATGACGATCTGGAACCGGCGGCCTGGGCGGATCCGCCGCTGACCACGGTGCGGCAGGACGTGGAGGAGATGGGGCGGCTGATGGCCCGGCTGCTGCTGCGGCTGCTGGATCCGGGCAAGGCGGCGGAGGCGGACGCGGTGGAGCTCGCCCCGGTGATCACGGAGGCGCGGCTGGTGGTGCGGGAGTCGGGGTGAGCGGGCGGTGGCGCCGGGAGGTGCGCGCCTCCTCCCGGTGCCCCACCGGACGGCGATCCGGACCGGGAAGCTCCGGATAGCGGACTACGGGTACCGTCCTCGCCATGGGGCAGGAAGCGAAGATCGAAGCCGAGGTCACGGTACGCAGGGCACTGGAGCTGCCCGCGCTGCGGCGCGGTCTGCCGGAGGTGCTGGCCGGCGGGGACCGCCTGGACCGCGCGGTCCGCTGGGTGCACGCGGGCGAGGTCCCGCATATCGCCTCACTGCTCAAGGGCGGCGAGCTGCTGCTGACCACCGGCCTGGGGCTGGGGGCCCGGCCCTCGGAGCAACGTGCCTTCATCCGTAAGCTCGCGGACCGCGAGATCGCCGCGCTCGTCGTGGAGCTGGGCTCCCGGTTCGCCTCCCTGCCCGTCGCGCTGGTCGATGCCGCACGGGACTGCGGGCTGCCGCTGATCCAGCTGCACCGCGAGGTCCCGTACGTCACGGTCACCGAGGCGATCCACACCGAGATCATCAACAGGCACTACGCGCTGCTGCGGCGCGCCGACGAGATCCTGCGGCGCTGCACGGACGTGCTGCTGCGCGGCGGTGGCGTCCCCGAGGTGCTCCGGCTGCTGGCCGTCTTCACCGGCAACCCGCTCTGTCTGGAGGCCCCCGACGGCAGCCCGCTCTACGCGGCGGGCCCGGACGGCGAGGACGACGGTCCCGCGGAGGCCGACCCGCTGCTGGCCTGGGAGGGCCTGCGCGAGACCGGTCTGCGGGTCGATGTGCCCGGCGGCGGCCACGGCCCCGATGCGGTCCGTGCCCGCCTCGTCCTGCTGCCCGTCAACGCCCCCCTGGCGCCGGTGCACCGGATCGCCGCCGAACGCGCCGCCGATCTGCTCGCCGTCGTCATGCTCCAGTCCCGCCAGGAGGAGGTGCTCGCCGCCCGGGGGCGCGGCGACTTCCTGGCCGACCTCTCGGAGGGCCGGATCTCCGCGGCCGAGGCGCCCGCCCAGGCCCGCCTGCTGGGCTTCCGCCCCGGCTCCGAACCGGTGTTCCCGGTGGTGATGCGGCTGCCGGCGGGGCTCCCCTCCCCCGGCAGCTGGGCGCTGCTCGCCCAGGCCCTGCGTGAGGAACTCGCCGCCCCCGGGGTGCCCGTACTGCTCGGCGTCCGCCCCGTGGAGGGCCGGGTGCCGATACTGGTGGCGCTGCGCGCGGGCCAGGACCGGGACGCGCTGGCCGGCCGGATCGCCGAGGCGCTGCGCGCCGGGGTCGTCCGCGCGGGCCTGGACCGGCCGGCCGCGCACCGCCCGGTGGTCGTCGTCGGGACGCCCGGTGACTGGGCGGCGGCGGGCCCCGGTCTCCAGCACGCGTCGGAGGCCGCGGCCGCGGCCCAGGGTTTGCCGGAACAGCCCTGGTACGACGCCCGCCGGCTGGATATCGAGCTGCTGCTGTGGCGGATGCGCGAACACGGCGAGCAGGGTGTGCTCACCGATTTCGTGGAGCGCGCCATCGGGCCGCTGCTGGCCCATGACCGGACCGCCCGTCAGCCGCTGCTGCCGACGCTGGAGGCCTATCTGGCCAGCGCGGGCCGCAAGGCCGAGACCGCCCGCGATCTGAATGTGAACCGGCAGACGCTGTACGACCGGCTGGCCCGCATCGCCCAGCTGCTCGGCACGGACCTGGACGATCCGCAGACCGTCCTGGGCCTGCGGCTGGCACTGCGCGCCCGGCGCCACACGGACAAGCCGTAACGGGCGACGGCCACCGGGGCGGCGGGTTACCCCGCGACCGTCTCGGCCGCCGTCCCCATACCGAGCGCGATCAGCACCCCGCCCGTGGTGCGCTCCAGATTGCGGTGCACCCGGGGACGCCGCAGACGGCGCAGCAGCCGTCCGGCGCAGACCACGACCAGCAGCAGCCAGCCCGCGGCGATCACCGCGTCGACCGCCCCGAGCAGCAGCGTCGTGCCCAGCACCGAGTGCCCCTCGGGGAGGAACTGCGGCACCACGGCCACGAAGAAGATCCCGACCTTGGGGTTGAGCAGACAGCTCAGCAGCCCCTGCCGGAAGGCGCGCGGGGGCGCGAAGGGCGCGTCGGCGCGGCCGTCCGGCTCCGGGGCGTCGAAGGGATCCGGAGCGGCCGCGGGCGTCGCCGCCGCCGCGGACCGGCGGTGCGCCCAGAGCGCCTGGCCGCCGAGCAGCACCAAGTAGGCGGCGCCGGCCAGCCGTACGACCGTGAACGCCGCGTCCCAGCGCTGTAGCGCCGCGGCCAGCCCGACCGCGGCGGCCACCGCCCAGGCGAGCGAACCGGCGGCGGCGCCGATGGCCGTGGCGGCCCCCGTACGCCGCCCGCCGCGCACACAGTTGCGCAACACCAGCAGGGTGTCCGGGCCGGGAGCCATCGTCACCAGCAGGGCGAACAACGCGAAGCCCGCTACCGCAGCCGTCACGGCGCTCTCCTCTCGTACCTGTGGCCCGGGGTGCGGCAAAGGAAGACACATGGGCCGTACATGAATCGAATGCGGGGAGCTTATCGGTGGGGGCGGCGGCGGGGGGGTTGCCGGGCGGGTGGCCGATGGGCCGGCCCACCGTAGTGGCCGGCCCGCTGTACCGGCGGCCCGGCCGTCTCTTGGCCTGCCGGCCGTTGGCTGAATCGGCTAGGCCGGCTGAATGGGCTGGGTCAACTCGTCGTAGACGCTGAGGACCTGGGTGACGGTGTCGTTCTCGCTGGGCCAGCCGGCCGCCTGAGCGCGGCCCGCCCGGGCGAGCGCGTCCCGCCGCGCGGGGTCGGCGAGGAGCGCGAGAACGGTACGGGCCAGGGCGGCGGCATCCCCGTAGCGGACCAGCTCGGCGGCCCGGCCGACCAGTTCGCGGGTGCCTCCGGTGTCGGTGGCGACCAGCGGCACCCCGGCGCGCAGCGCCTCCTGGGCGATCAGCGAGCGCGCCTCCCACCGGCTGGGCAGCACCACCAGGTCGGCGGCGGCGAGGAGTTCGGGCACGTCGTCACGGCGCCCGAGCAGCTGGACGGGCAGCTGCTCGCTGTCGATCCGCCGCTGGAGCGCACTCCGCTGGTCGCCCTCCCCCGCGATGGCGACCAGCGGCTGCGGGTCGAGCGCGCACCAGGCATGCGCCGCGTCCAGCAGCAGGTCGTGGCCCTGGTTCGGATCGAGGCGGCCCACCGCGAGCAGCAACGGGCGGTCCACCGCGCCCAGTTCGGCCCGTTCCTTGTGACGCGTCCGGTCGTGCTCCTCCAGCGCGTCCGGCGTACCACCGGACCGGGGGCGCGGAATCGCGACCGGCGCAAGCCGCGCATCACGGGCGCCGCGCTCACGCGCCCGGTCCACGAGATCGGAACAAGCCCCCAGAACCACGGCGGCCGCCCGTGCCACCCGTCGCTCCATCAGATGCACCACCCCGGCTCGCGCACCCTCGATGTGCGCCTTGGTGTGCCAGGTGATGACCAGCGGGACCCGCCGCCCGCCCCGTGGGCCGCGCAGTCCGCGCAACGCCATCGAGGCCCGCATCCCGGCCCGCAGGCCGTGCGCATGGACGAGGTCGGCGTCCCAGCAGGCGCTGCGCAGGACGGCCACGCTCGCCGGATCCATCCGCGGCGGGACCTGCACGAACCGCGCGCCCGCCCCGGTGAAGTCGTAGGCCTCCTCGGTTTCCGGCGTGGCACAGACGGAGACCCGTACGCCGCGTGCGACCAGCCCTTCGGCCAGTGACCGGACATGCGCCGCGCTGCCGGCGCTGCCGTGCCCGAGCACCTGGACCGTGCGCAGCGGCGACAGCCCGTGCGCCGAGGTCGGGGTGCTGATCACGTGGTCGGACTCCTGGGTCGGGGGCGGGCGGGCCGTACCGGCGGGATCGGTCCGCTGAGCTGCGGCGCACGGCCGGCGGCCACTTGCCTGCCCGGCGAGGGGTCAGGACGCGGACAGCGGGCCCGGGACTGCGCACCGCGCCCAGGATGCCAGCCCGGCAGGGTCAAATCGGCACCGTCCGGCCGCCGTTCCGGTGGGAAGTCTCACCTCAGCGCCCACCAGATCACCCACATGGGCGACAAACCGCCCGCGCGGATCAATGGCTCTTGAGGGTGACCCCACTCCCCGGAGTGCGCCTCGCGCCGTGCCACAGGGCGCATGCGCCGTTGCTGGGAGCACGGCCGGTGTTTGGCCGAATAAGGAGTTGCCGCGGAAGGCGTGATGTCGGGAATTACCGGTCTGGCCGCGTATGGCTCGTGGCAGCGCCTGTGGGGAGGGCGCCGTCCCGGCGGCACTCCGGTGGGGCCGCGCTCGCTCACTGATCTTGGAGAGCCTCGCCCGGTCTCGCCCCGCCCCGCGCCGTGGACCCGGACACCGCGAGGCGGCTCCCCCGGGTTCCTCCACCCGGGCCAAAAAACTTCGGGCGGCGATGTCGAGAACCCAAGACCGGCTCCGTCCCCGGGGTGAACGCGACCACAATGGGACGCACCAGCACCGAGGAGAACACCATGGCCAAGTACCTGCTGCTCAAGCACTACCGAGGCGCTCCGGCCGCGGTCAACGACGTGCCCATGGACCAGTGGACGCCGGAGGAGATCTCGGCGCACATGGCGTACATGCAGGACTTCGCGGACCGGCTGGAGAAGACCGGCGAGTTCGTCGACGGTCAGGCGCTCGCCCCCGAGGGCACCTGGGTCCGGTACGACGGTGAGGGGCGCCCGCCGGTCACCGACGGCCCGTTCGCCGAGACCAAGGACCTCATCGCCGGCTGGATGGTGATCGACGTCGACAGCCACGAGCGCGCCGTCGAACTGGCCGGGGAGCTGTCGGCCGCCCCCGGGGCGGGCGGGAAGCCGATTCACGAGTGGCTGGAGGTGCGCCCGTTCCTGACCGCGCCGCCCACCGTCACGGAGTGAGCGCACCGATGGACGAGGCCCTGCTCCGGAGCCTCATACCGAGCGTCCTCGCGATCCTCGTCCGCCGCGGAGCCGACTTCGCGGCGGCCGAGGACGCCGTGCAGGACGCGCTGGTCGAGGCGGTCCGCGTCTGGCCGGCCGAGCCCCCGCGGGACCCCAAGGGCTGGCTGGTCACCGTGGCCTGGCGCCGG
This sequence comes from Streptomyces lydicamycinicus, assembly GCF_000829715.2. Classification (NCBI taxonomy): domain Bacteria; kingdom Bacillati; phylum Actinomycetota; class Actinomycetes; order Kitasatosporales; family Streptomycetaceae; genus Streptomyces; species Streptomyces lydicamycinicus. The sequence continues at coordinate 461,935 of NZ_BBNO01000006.1, forward strand.
TTCCTCGACGCGACCCGGGCGGACACCGCCCGCCGCCGGCGTGAGGACCTCGTCGACGAGGAGCCGGCGCCGGGCCCCGCGCCCGCGGTGGACGACACGCTCCAGCTCTACTTCCTGTGCGCCCACCCGTCGCTGACGCCGTCGTCCGCGGTGGCGCTCACCCTGCGCGCCGTCGGCGGGCTCACCACCCGCCAGATCGCCCAGGCCTACCTGGTGCCCGAGGCGACCATGGCGCAGCGCATCAGCCGTGCCAAGCGCACCGTCTCCGGCGTGGGGTTCGACCGGCCCGGCGACGTCGCCACCGTGCTGCGCGTCCTCTACCTGGTCTTCAACGAGGGCTACTCCGGCGACGTCGACCTCGCTGCCGAGGCCATCCGGCTCACCCGGCAGCTCGCGGCCGCGATCGACCACCCCGAGGTGGCGGGGCTGCTCGCCCTCATGCTGCTCCACCACGCCCGGCGCGCCACCCGGACCGCGGCCGACGGCAGCCTGGTGCCGCTCGCCGAGCAGGACCGCGGCCGGTGGGACACCGCGTCGATCGCCGAGGGCGTCGAGATCCTGCAGACGGCCCTCGCCCGCGACCGGCTGGGCGAGTTCCAGGCCCAGGCCGCCATCGCGGCGCTCCACGCCGACGCGCCCACCGCCGAGGAGACCGACTGGGTGCAGATCGTCGAGTGGTACGACGAGCTCGCGCGCCTCACCGACAGCCCGGTCGTCCGGCTGAACCGCGCGGTGGCCGTCGGTGAGGCCGACGGACCGCGCGCCGGCCTGGCGGCGCTCGCGGCCCTGAATGACTCCCTGCCCCGCCACACCGCGGTGGCGGCGTACCTCCACGAGCGTGACGGGGACCTGACGACGGCGGCCCGGCTGTACGCCGAGGCGGCCCGGAGAGCGCCCAACCTCGCCGAGCGCGACTATCTGACGCGCCAGGCCGCCCGGCTCAACTCCGGGCGGGGCCGGTGACGGGCGGTGCTCCCTCGCGGGGTGCTTCCCCGTAGGAGCGGCGATTGGGCAGGCCGTCAGCAGCCTCAGAGCGCTGCCGCCGCCCGGCTGACGCGGTCCCCCGCGGCCGCGGCGGCGATCAGTCCGGCGGCGTGCACGGCCAGGCCACGACGGCCGTTGCCCGTGACGATGGCGAGGCCGAGCGCCGCGCCGAGGGCGTGCGCCCCGGCGTCCCCGATCATCGTGCGCTCCCCGAGGTCGTCGCCGAGGACGGCGGCCGCGGCCCCCATGGGCGCGGCGGACAGCGTGCCCGCCGGGCCGTGGCGCAGCAGCCCGGGGGCGCCGACGGCCAGGACGGCGCCGGCCGCCCGGCCCGGCCGGACGTCCAGGAGGTTCACCAGATGCGCCGAGCCCGCGATCACCACGCCTGCCAGCATTTTGTCGGCCGGCCGCTCCTTGAGGAGGGCGCCGGCCGCGAGCCCGGCGGCGCCGATCCCGAACAGCTTCACCGCCCCACTGGTGACCTCTTTCTGCCGGAGCGCCGAGAGGTGCGCCCGGAATCCGCGGCGCGGATCACTGGCGCCGAACACGTCGTCGTACGCGCCACAGCCCCCGGCGGCCAGTACGGCCAGCGCCCCGGCAGCTCGGGTCCGGGCGGGCAGTCCCGGTGCGGTGACGGCGGCGAGGGCGGTACCGGTGGCCGTGGCGAGACCCGCATGCAGGTTCACGAGCCGGCCGGCGTAGTTCTTCCGCTCCCACAGGACGGCACCGCCCGGCGGGCGCTTCCTGAGCGCCGTGTAGACGGCCCGGGTCGCCCCTGCCGCCCCCAGGAGCGCCGAGATCCGCCCCGACACCCTGCCGCCCGCCACCGCCGCCATGTCACGCCCCTCACCCGGCACCCTGCTGTGCTCGCTTCCCGTCACCCTAGGGGCGAGCGCCGCCCGGTCACACGGGAACGACGTGCCCGGCGACCGGGGGCCGGTGGCCGGTGGCCAATGGCCGCTGGCTGGTGCCCGAGGTCCGGTAGCCGGTGGCCGGTGGCCGGTGAGAGAGCTGAAGCGCCAGGGCACGAGCCGCTGCTAGTTGCCCGTGCGCGCCGTCTCCAGCAGTTCCTCGGCATGCGCGCGGGCCGTTTCGGAGTCCTCCTGGCCGGCCAGCATCCGGGAGAGTTCGCGGACCCTCTCCTCGCCTTCCAGGACCGTGACACCGCTCCTGGTGACCGAGCCGTCGTTCGTCTTCGCCACCAGCAGCTGGCGGTCCGCGAACGCCGCGACCTGCGGGAGGTGCGTGACGACCACGACCTGCGCCGACTTCGCGAGCCTGGCCAGCCGCCGGCCGACCTCGACGGCCGCCTTGCCGCCGACGCCCGCGTCGACCTCGTCGAAGAGGTAGGTCGGTACGGGGGCGGAGCCGGCGAAGACCACCTCCACGGCGAGCATCACCCGGGAGAGCTCACCGCCGGACGCCCCCTTGGCGATGGGCCGGGGCGGTGCGCCCGGATGCGGCGCCAGGAGAAGTTCGACCTCATCGGCGCCGGCCGGTCCATAGGCCACCGTACGGCCGCCGACCTCGATGCCGTCGGCGTCCTCGGCGACCTCGGTCTGGCGGATCTCGACGATCACCCGGGCGTGCGGCATGGCGAGTTCGGCCAGTTCGGCGGTGACCGCGTCGGCGAAACGCTTCGCCGACTCCGTACGGGCATCGGTCAACGTTTGCGCCAATTCGCCCAGTTCGGTGCGGAGTGCGTCCCGCTCGGCGGTCAGCTCGCCGATGCGGTCGTCATCGCCGTCCAGTTCGGCGAGCCGGGCGGCGCTCTCCTCCGCCCAGGCGAGCACCGCCGCGATGTCCTGGCCGTACTTGCGGGTCAGATGGTTCAGCGCGGCACGACGCTCCTCGACCGCGGCGAGCCGCAACGGGTCGGCGTCCAGGCCGTCCGCGTAGCCGGCCAGCTCGCCCGCCACATCCGCCATCAGGATGCCGATCTCGCCGATCCGCTCGGCGAGCCCGGCGAGCTCCCGGTCATGGCTGCGTACGGCCTCCAGCGCGCGATGGGCGCCGGCGACCAGGGTGGTGGCGTCGACGCCCTCGGGGTCCTCGGGATTGCCGGCCAGCGCGGCGTGCGCCAGGGTCGCGGCGGAGGCCAGTGCCTCGGCGTGGCCGAGCCGCTCCGCCTCGGCGGCGAGTTCGGTGTCCTCACCGGGCTGCGGCTCGGCCGCCGCGATCTCGTCCAGGCCGAAGCGCAGCAGATCGGCTTCCTGTGAGCGCTCGCGGGCCCGCGTGGTCAGCTCGTCCAGCTCGGTGGCGACGGCGCGCAGCCGGCGGTGGGCGGCGGTGTACTTGGCCAGCGGGACCGCGACCGTGTCTCCGGCGTAGCGGTCCAGGGCCTGGCGCTGGCGGGCCGGCCGCAGCAGGCCCTGCTGGTCGGTCTGGCCGTGTACGGCGACCAGGTCGTCGGCCAACTCCGCCAGGAGGCCGACAGGTACGGAACGCCCTCCCACGTGGGCGCGCGAGCGGCCCTCCGCGGAGAGCGTGCGGCTGATCAGCAGCGCACCGTCGTCCAGCTCCGCACCGGCCTCCTCGGCCCGTACCGCGGCGGGAGCCTGGGGGCCGACGCTGATCCTGCCCTCCACGACCGCCGATTTGGCGCCGATCCGCACCAGGGCGGGGTCGGCGCGCCCGCCGAGCAGCAGGCCGAGGCTGGTGACGACCATGGTCTTGCCCGCGCCCGTCTCGCCGGTCACCGCCGTGAAGCCGGGGGACAGCTCGACAACGGCGTCGTCAATGACACCCAGGGACCGGATCCGCATCTCCTCCAACACGGATACGACCTTACGAGGTCCCGGGGCGGCCCCGCGACGGCCTCCCCTCACTCCTGCCCCCGCCCCTGCGGAAAACCGCATCGAAAGACGGGGGAATTCCGCATGGTGCGTGATCACGCTCAGCCGTCAAGCTGATCACAGTCCGGAACGAAAGGTGTGGTCATGTCCAGCGGATCGACGTACCCGACGACGTATGCGGGGTGGTGCGGTCACCGCGCCGCGGCCGGCAGGACAGCGGTGGTCACGCGGGGTGCGGTGGCGATTGCCGGCGCCTCGATGAGGTGGCCCATCGCGTCGGTGAAGCGGCTCATCGAGGCCGGCGCGGAGGCCCTGCCGTCCGCCGCGGGCCGGGCGACGACGGCCGACGGCGCCGCGTCGGGCACGGCCGTCACTCCGCTCCGCGACTGGATCCACATGTCGATATTCGCGAGCTTCTCCACGAGCGGCCGGGCCCTCTCCCGGCTGCGCCGCGGATGCGTGACGCTCCGCGCGACCGGCGCCCGCTGCCGTCGGAACCGACGGCAGCGGGAACGCACCGGAGACCCCTTAGTGCGGCGCCCCCCGCCACCCCGCCACGGGGAGGGCGAACTTGGCGACCAGGCGGTCCGTGAAGGAGGCATGGTGCAGACGGGCCAGGCGTACGGGTACGGCGCCGCGGCGGACCTCGACGCGGGCGCCGGCGGGGAGTTCGACACTGCGGCGGCCGTCGCACCAGAGAATGCCGTGCGGCGTTTTGGGCTGGACCTCCACCGCGAGCACCGAACGCGGCGAGGTGACCAGCGGCTTGGCGAACAGGGCGTGGGCGCTGATGGGGACCATCAGCAGGGCCTCGACCTCGGGCCAGACCACCGGCCCGCCGGCCGAGAAGGCGTATGCGGTCGAACCGGTCGGGGTCGCACAGACCACGCCGTCGCCGCCGAAGCGCGAGACGGGCCGGCCGTCGACCTCGGTCACCACCTCCAGCATCCGCTCCCGTGCGGCCTTCTCCACCGAGGCCTCGTTCAGGGCCCAATCGGTGTGTACGACATTGCCGTTGTTGCGTACGAGGACATCGAGGGTCATCCGCTCCTCGACCTCGTACGCCCGGGTGACGACCCGGTCGACGACCTTGTCGAGGTCGTCGCGCTCGGCCTCCGCGAGGAAGCCGACCCGGCCGAGGTTGACGCCGAGCATCGGGACCCCGGACGTCCGGGCGAAGTCCGCGCCGCGCAGCAGCGTGCCGTCCCCGCCCAGCACCACCAGGAGTTCGCAGCCCTCGGCGGCGCATACCTCGGAGTCGACGCGCTGGACCGACGACGGCAGCGGCAGATCCGCCGCCTCCTCCGCCAGCACACGCACCCCGATGCCGCTGCGCAGCAGCCCCTGGACAACGAGTTCGGCACTGCGGATGGCCGCGGGGCGGCCCGTGTGTGCGAGCAGGAACACCGTCCGCCCGGCTCCGGTGTTCTCGTGTGCTGCGCTGCCTTCAACTGCATGGGTAGTGGTCAACGAGGCCCCTCCGCCACTGCACGGTCGACGTCCGCCGGGTCGAGTGCAGGCGCCCCGGCGCGCAGCCACAGAAAGTACTCGACATTCCCGGAAGGTCCAGGCAGTGGGCTCGCAGTTACGCCAACTACGCCAAATTCCAGTTCGGCGGCCCGGCTCGCGACCGCGCGGACGGCCTCGGCCCGCAGCTCCGCGCTGCGCACCACCCCGCCGCTGCCCAGCCGCTCCTTGCCGACCTCGAACTGCGGCTTGACCATCAGCACCAGATCCGCGTCGGGCGCCGCACAGCGGGCCAGCGCGGGCAGTACGAGCCCCAGCGGGATGAAGGAGAGATCACCGACGACGAGGTCGACGGGCTCCGAGTCGATCTGCTCCAGGGTCAATTCGCGTACGTTGGTGCGGTCCTTCACGGTGACCCGTTCGTCGCTCTGGAGCGACCAGGCGAGCTGTCCGTATCCGACGTCGACGGCGACGACATGACGTGCGCCGGCCCGCAGCAGGACATCGGTGAAGCCACCGGTCGAGGCACCCGCGTCCAGCGCCCGGCGGCCCTCGATCTTCAGGCCGAGGGGGACGAAGGCGGCGAACGCCCCGGCGAGCTTGTGCCCGCCGCGCGAGACATAGTCGGGGTCGCTCTCGTCCTCGCGGACGACCACGGCCGCGCTGGTCTCCACCTGGGTGGCCGGTTTGGTCGCGGTCGCCCCGCCGACGGTCACCCGGCCCGCGGCGATCAGCTGGCTCGCGTGCTCGCGGGAACGGGCCAGCTTGCGGCGCACCAGCTCCGCATCGAGTCGGCGTCGTGCCACTCCTGCCACCTGTGGTTCAGCTCCTGTTGTCGTGCGTCGTCGAGGAAGGGGCGGGCGGCCCGGGGTGCTGGTCGAGACCGGCCAGCACATCGCGCAGCCCACGATGCACATCCTCGTACACCTGGAGGTGTTCGCTCGCGGGGAGGTGGTCGGCGTCGGCGAGGCGCCGCAGCCGGGCATCGACCGCGGCCTCACCGGTCGGTGTCACGTCCACCCCGATCGGCTGCGGCTCAGCGGGCCCCTCCGGCTCGCCCGCGGCGCCCGGCCGGCCCCCTCCGCCCGGCTCAGCGGCCTCGACCCGCTCGGCACCGCTGCCCGCCCCATCGGCACCCTCCGACTCAGCGGCACCGCCCCGCTCGGCGCCGCCGCGCGGCTCAGCGACATCGTCCGGCCCTGCCGCGCCGTCCGACCCGACGAGACCGGCCGGCACTCCACCCGCGGTGCTCACGGCTCCGCTGCCCTCGCGCTGCCAGGGCTCCTTCGGTTCCACGGGCTCTGTGGGGTCCCCTGGCGCGGCTTGCGCGGGCGCCTCCGGCTCCGGGCCGGACGTCGGCTCTTCCATGCCCCCGACGCTACCTCGGCGAAGCCGGTCGAGGAGGAACGAGCCGTCCCCGACCTGGCGTATCGTCGATCACGATGGCAACCCTCGACCAGTGCCGCGCCGCTCTCGACCGGCTGGCCCAGAACCTGTCCTCGGCCGACGGCAGCGTCCGCCAGGCCGCCACGTTCGACCGCTCACTCAGCTGCCGCATCACGGACCTCGATGTGACCTTCCTCGGGCGGCTGGCCGACGGCACCATCCAGGAGGTGACCAACGTCCCGGGCCCGCCCCCGCAAAAGGCCGACATCAGGCTGTCCATGGCGGGCGACGACCTGGTGGCCCTGGTGGACGGAGAGCTGAACTTCGCCAAGGCCTGGGGCAGCGGCCGCGTCAAGCTGGAGGCCGGCCTACGCGACCTGCTCCGCCTCAGGACACTGCTGTAACAGCAGCCCGTCCCGCTGTACCAGCAGCCCATCCCGTCGCGCCTGGCCACGCGCAGCCCGCTCGTCACACGCGCTCATCACAGGCGCAGCCCCGCTCGTCACACCCGGTCGCGCCCCGCCGGCCGCCGCCCGGGGCGTCGCGGCCGCCCGGCCGCTGCCCCGGGCCGTCGCACACTCGCCGGCCACAGCTCCGCTCGGCGCGCTCCCGGTCAGCCGCAACCCCGCTCGTCGCACCCACGTGCGCCGGAGCCGGACCACCGCCCGTCACGCCCCCTCAGCCGTGTCCCCCGAGCGCCCCACCGACCACGCCCTGACGCATCACGCCCCGCGCGGCCCCGCGCGGCCAAGCCGACCGGCCATGGCCCCACGACGCGCCCTCACCCCCACCCCTCCCCTACCGACCGCTCCCCCGCCCAACCCCCGCCGAAGCCTCCCCAGCCCCCGCAGGCTCCTGCACCCCCGAAGCCTCCCCCGCCCCCGCAGCCTTCTCCGCTGCCGAAGCCTCCTCCGCTGCCGAAGGCGCCTTCTCGCCCGCGGACGACTGCTTCTCCCCCGCGGACGACTGCTTCTCCGCCGTCCGACCCCCGCGCGCACCCCCCTTACGCGGCTTGCGTGCCGCCGGCACCACCAACGGAGTGCCGCTCTCCGGGTCCTCGATGATCTGGCAGCCGAGGCCGAAGACCTGCTCCACCAGTTCCGCCGTGACGATGTCGGCCGGGGCGCCCTCGGCGATGACCTCGCCGTCCTTCATGGCGATGAGGTGTGTCGCGTAACGGGCCGCGTGATTGAGGTCGTGCAGCACCGCGACCAGCGTGCGTCCCTGCTCCTCGTGGAGCTCGGCGCACAGGTCCAGCACCTCGATCTGATGCTGGATGTCCAGATACGTCGTCGGCTCGTCCAGCAGGAACAGCGGGGTCTGCTGGGCGAGCGCCATCGCGATCCACACCCGCTGCCGCTGCCCGCCGGACAGCTCGTCGACATAGCGGTCGGCCAGCTCGCCGACGCCGGTGGCCGCCATCGACTCCTCGACGATCCGCTCGTCCTCGGGCGACCACTGCCGCAGCAGCCCCTGGTGCGGATAGCGGCCGCGGGCCACCAGGTCCGACACGGTGATCCCGTCCGGGGCGATCGAGGACTGCGGCAGCAGCCCGAGCGTCCTGGCGACCTTCTTGGCCGGCAGCGAGGAGATCGCCGCGCCGTCCAGCAGGACCGATCCGCCGGCCGGTTTGAGCATCCGCGAGAGCGCGCGCAGCAGCGTGGACTTACCGCAGGCGTTGGGGCCGACGATGACCGTGAAGGAGTGGTCGGGGATGGCGACCGAGAGGTTCTCGGCGATGACCCGCTGGTCGTAGGCGAGGGTGACGTTCTCGGCCGAGAGACGGCTCACTTCGGAACTCCTGGGGTTGTCGTGTCACTGCTGTGGGCCGGCCCGGTGCCGGCCGCACCGTCGCCGGCCAGGGGCCGCACCGTCGCCCGGCCCGCGCGGGGTTGTGGCCCGGCGGCAGCCGCGCCGCCCTCCGGCACCCGCCTCCTGGCCGGTCCTTCCACCGGCGCCCGGCCGCTCACACCCGTCCCGCCTTGCGTTCCGTGGCCAGCAGCCACAGCAGATAGCCGCCGCCGAGGACACCGGTGAGCACCCCCACCGGCAGCTGGTCGGCGCCGAAGAGCCGCTGGGACGCCCAGTCGGCGGCGACCAGCAGCACGGCACCCATGAGGCCGGAGAGCACCAGATTGGGACCGGGCATCGGGGCGCTGCCTCCCCCGCCCCTGAGCCGGCGCGGAAGGGTCAGCCGGCGGGCCAGCTGGGGTGCGGTGAGCGCCACGAAGGAGATCGGCCCGGCCGCCGCGGTGGCGGCCGCGACGAGCACCACCGCCGCCAGCAGCACGACGACACGGACCCGGTCGACCCGTACGCCGAGCGCGGACGCGGCGTCATCGCCCATCTCCAGCATGCGCAGCGGCCGTCCGAAGAACAGCAGCAGCGGCACGAGGACGGCGCAGACCGCGGCCAGCGGCTGGACCTGGTCCCAGTCACGGCCGTTGAGGGAACCGGTCATCCAGGTGGTGGCCCGGGTCGCCTCGACGATGTTCGCCTTGGTCATGAGGAAGAGCACCATCGCGTAGAGCATGGCGCTCGCTCCGATACCGACGAGCACGAAGCGGTAGCCGTGGATGCCGCGCTTCCAGGCGAGCAGGAAGATGGCGAGCCCGGTGCCCACCCCGCCGGCCACCGCTCCGGCCGCGACCCCGAAGGCATCGGCCTGGAAGTAGACGATGGCGGCCAGGGCACCGACGGACGAGCCCTGGGCGAAGCCCAGGACGTCCGGGCTGCCCAGCGGGTTGCGGGAGACGGTCTGGAAGACCGCCCCGGAGACCCCGAACGCCACACCGACCAACAGCCCCACCAGCACCCGCGGCAGCCGCAGGTCGTGCACGATGTACTGCTGGCCGGCGTCCCCGCCGCCGGTCAGGGCGGCGAGCACCTCGGCCGGGGTCATCGGGTAGTCGCCGGAGCCGATCAGGGCGACGGCGGCGGCCAGTGCGACGGCCAGCAGCAGCAGTCCGACGGCCGTGGCGCGTACGTCCAGGCGCACCGACAGGCCGCCCTTGGTGCGTATCGCCCTCACCCGCCGGGCCCCCGTCGCCCGGGTCTTCCCGGCCCCGGGCCCCACCGCCTCACCGGACTTCACGGTCGCGCTCACAGCTGGGCCATCCTCCGACGTCGTACGAGATAGATGAAGACCGGTCCGCCGAGGACGGCCGTGACGATGCCGACCTGGAGTTCACCGGGCCGGGCCACGACCCGGCCGAGGACATCCGCGCCGAGCAGCAGGACCGGTGAGAGCACCGCGGAGTACGGCAGGATCCAGCGCATATCGGGCCCGGTGACGGCCCGTACGGCATGCGGAACCATCAGGCCCACATAGACGATCGGGCCGCAGGCGGCGGTCGCCCCGCCGCACAGCAGGGTGACGGCGAGCATCGCCAGCACCCGGGTGCGGGTCAGCCGGGCGCCCAGCGCCCGCGCCTGGTCGTCGCCGAGCGCGATGGCGTTCAGCGGCCGGGCGATCAGCAGCGCGAGGACGCCCCCCACCGCCAGGAACGGCGCGATCGCGGTGACCGTCGGCAGAGTGGCCGAGGCCAGCGAACCCACCGTCCAGAAGCGCATCTTGTCCAGCGCCGCGGTGTCCATCAGATTGACGGCGTTGATGTAGCCGATGAGGACGGCGGTCAGCGCGGTGCCGGCCAGGGCGAGCCGTACGGGCGTGGCACCCCGGGTGCCGCCGAGAACGTACACCGCGACATTGACCACCGCGGCGCCGGCGAACGCGAACCACACATAGCCGGTCAGCGAGGTGACGCCGAAGAAGCTGACGGCGGTGACGACCGCGGCCGAGGCACCGGCGTTGATGCCGAGAACTCCGGGGTCCGCCAGGGGATTTCGGGTCAGCCCCTGCATGACCGTGCCGGCCAGGCCGAGCGCGGCGCCGACGAGCAGGCCGAGCAGGGTGCGCGGGAAGCGGACATCGCGGATGACGACGTCGGTGTCGGAGCCGGAGTAGTGGAACACCCCGTGCCACACCTGGTCGAGGGGGATCTGCTTGGCGCCGACGGCGATGCCGAGGACGACGATGACGGCCAATACGGCCACCGAGACCACCAGCCCCGCGGAGCGCAGGAGGGGGCGCCGACGAGGAGTCACGGGGTCCGGAGCCGTTGCCGCTTCGGGGGGACTGTCAACCAACACGATGGTTAGGTTAGCCTACCCTCACATTCGACTCGCAGTCCCTCCCAGAGAGAAGTGCGCCCATGAGCACCTCCCCAAACGTCACTCTGTCCCGTCGCGGCATCCTGGCCGCGGGGGGCGCCGTCGGTATCGGCGCCCTGCTGGCCGCATGCGGCGGGGGCAAGGGCTCGGGGGGTGCCAACAAGGGCGCCGGCACCGGCCCGTGGTCCTTCACCGACGACCGCAAGCAGAAGGTCTCGCTGAAGAACTCCCCGCAGCGCATCGTCGCCTTCACCGGCACCGCGGCCGCGCTGCACGACTTCGGGATCGACGACCGGATCGTCGGTGTCTTCGGCCCCACCAAGCTCAAGAACGGCAAGCCCGATCCGCAGGCCGGCGACCTGGATGTCGACAAGGTCACCATCATCGGCAACGCCTACAACCAGTTCAACGTCGAGAAGTACGCGTCCCTGCGCCCCGATCTGCTGGTCACGAACATGTACGAGCCGGGCGCCCTGTGGTTCGTACCGGACGACAGCAAGGACAAGATCACCCCGCTGGCGAAGACCGTCGCCATCACCTCGGCCCGGGTCCCGCTCGTCAAGATCATCGAACGCTACGCCGACCTGGCCGAGTCACTCGGCGCCGACCTCCGGGCGAAGAAGGTCACCGACGCCAAGGCCCGCTTCGAGCACGCCTCCGAGCGGCTGCGCAAGGCCGCCAAGGCCCACCCGGTCAAGGTGCTCGCCTGCTCCGGCAGCCCGGACCTCTTCTACGCCTCCAACCCCGGCATCAACGCCGACCTCATGTACTACAAGTCCCTCGGTGTCGATCTGATCGTCCCCGACCACCTGGACAAGGGCGGCTACTTCGAGAGCCTGAGCTGGGAGAACGCCGACAAGTACAAGGCGGATCTGCTCCTGCTGGACAACCGGACCGCCACCCTCCAGCCCAAGGACCTGACGGCCAAGCCCTCCTGGGCCAAGCTGCCCGCCGTCAAGGCCGGCCAGATCACCCCGTGGTCGAGCGAGCCGCGCTTCTCCTACGCGGGCGCCGCCCCGCTCATCGAGTCGCTCGCCAAGGCCATCGAGGTCACCAAGAAGGCCAACTGACGTACGGCCGCGGTGGATCGCCGGTCCCCGGCCGCAGCACCTCCCGGCCGCCACGGTCCACCGCGGCACCCACGCACCTCAGCGCCTCGGCGTCTCCGCGCCCGACGCCACCGCACCACCCGAGAGCCACCGCACCACCACACCGCACAGTCCGCGCCCCGTCCCGGGAGGTCCCCCACATGACCACGACCGCCGCACCCGCCACCGCACCGTTCCGCTTCTTCGACGTGCATGTCGTACGGACCCGACGGCTGAGCCCCTCCGTGGTGCGGGTCACCTTCGGCGGTGAACGGCTGGCCGAACTGGCCTCCGGCGGTCGTGACCAGCGCTTCAAGCTCTTCCTCCCGCAGCCCCACCAGGACCGGCCGGTCTTCCACGACACCGGCGACGGCTGGTACACCGCCTGGCGGGCGCAGGACCCGGCCGAGCGGCCGGTGATGCGCTCGTACACCATCCGCGAACAGCGCCATGAACCACGGGAGTTCGATGTCGACTTCGCGCTGCACGGTGCCGGGCCGGGAGCCTCGCCGCTGGCCGGCGGCCCCGCCTCCCGCTGGGCCGCCCACGCCCGGCCCGGCGACCGGCTGACCGTCCTCGCCCCGGCCGTGGAGGACAACGGCGGTGTCGACTTCCGGCCGCCGGCCGGCACCGACTGGATCCTGATCACCGGCGACGAGACGGCACTGCCCGCGATCGCCGGCATCCTGTCCTGGCTCTCCCCCGGCACCCGCGCCAAGGTCTGGATCGAGATCGCGCACGAGGACGACCGGCAGCAGCTGCCGTCCTTCGCCGACACCGACATCACCTGGCTCGTCCGTAACGAGGCGACCGCCGCAGGGCACGAGCCGGTGCTCGACGCCCTGCGCGCCGCCGAGCTTCCCGAGGGCACCCCGTACGCCTGGATCGCCGGCGAGTCCGGCACCGTCAAGGCGGTGCGCAGGCATCTCGTCCGCGAGCGCGGCATCGACCGCAGGGCCGTCAAGTTCACCGGCTACTGGCGCCGTGGCGCCTCCGAGGAAGAGCTGCTCGCGGAGCTGACGGCCGGTGCCCCGGCACCCGAGGAGGACTGATCCCCGCGCGCCGGGACACCGTCTCACCTGCCGATCCGCGCCAGCGCCGGCCCCGTGTCCGCCGCGTAACTGCCGTCCCCCGCCGCCGTCCAGGCCGCCGCGCACAGCGCCCGCAGCCCGTCGACCGGTGTGCCCTCGCCGGCCACCCGCAGGGTGTCGCCGGCCGCCTCGGCCCACCAGCCACCGCACCGGAAACCGCCGTCGGCCGCGGTCACCTCCGGCTGCGGGGTCAGCAGCCCGCGCAGATCCTCGTCCACATAGGCGGGGCGGTGCTGCGGCGGGGCCGCCAGCAGCGCGGCCGGTGTGGTGACGCCGGTGAGCACCAGCAGCGAGTCGACCTCACCGTTGCTGGCCCCCTCGATGTCGGTGTCGAGCCGGTCGCCGATCACCAGCGGCCGCCGCGCCCCGGTCCGCAGCACCGTCTCCCGGTGCATCGGCGGCTGCGGCTTGCCCGCCACCTGCGGGCTGCCGCCCGCGGCGATCCGGACCACCTCCACCAACGCACCGTTGCCGGGCGCGATCCCGCGCTCCTTGGGGATCGTCAGATCCGTGTTGGACGCGAACCAAGGCACCCCGCGCTGCACCGCGTACGCGGCCTCCGCCAGCCGCTCCCAGTCCAGCGAGGGGTCGTAGCCCTGCACCACGGCCGCCGGGTCGTCGTCCGCGGAGCCGACCGGGACGAGACCGCGCTCGCGCAGCGCCACCCGCAGCCCCTCGCCGCCGATGGCCAGCACCCGCGAGCCCGACGGCACCTGCTCGGAGATCAGCCGCGCCACCGCCTGCGCCGAGGTGATCACATCGTCCGGACCGGTCGGCAGACCAAAACCGGACAGCTGGTCGGCGACGGCCTGCGGGGTCCGGGCGGCGTTGTTGGTCACATAGGCGAGGTGCATTCCGCCCTTGCGGGCGCGGGTCAGCGACTCCACGGCGTGCTCGATGGCCTGTCCGCCGGCGTAGACCACCCCGTCCAGATCCAGCAGCGCGGTGTCATATGCCTCGCTCAGCGCCTGCCGGGACCCGTCGGGCCGCCTGCGAACCTGCTCGTTCATGCCGTCTCGCTCCTCGCTCCACACATCGCGCCGGGGATCCGCCGCCCCCGGGGGCGCACTCACCGCACCGTGGGGACGCTCGCCCTCCACTTCGCGCATACCGATATTTCCAGCCACCCACGGGCTGTCCCCCGATCTTCCCTCATCCGTCCGGCGGCATAGCATTCTTCAATGACCAGTACCGACGGCCTCCGCCTCCTCCCGTTCCGCGGGCTGCGTTACGCCCCGGAGCGGGTCAGCAGCCTGACCGCTGTGATGTCCCCGCCGTACGACGTGGTGGTCCGGCCGGACGGCGTGCGCCATTTGGAGACCGCCGATCCGTACAACATCGTCCGGCTGATCCTCCCGCACGCCGCGGACCCCACCACCCGCCACCGCCAGGCCGCCGACACCCTGCACCGCTGGCGCAGCGAGGGCGTGCTGACGCAGGACACCGAGCCCGCGCTGTACGTCTACGAGCAGCGCGCCGGTGAGGTGCTCCAGCGCGGGCTGATCGGGGCGCTGCGCCTGGACGGTCCGGTGCTGCCGCACGAGGGCGTCATCCCCGAGGTGGTCGAGGACCGGGCCGCCCTGATGCGGGCGGCGGCCGCGAACTTCGAACCGCTGCTGCTCTCCTACCGCGGTGAGGGCACCGCGACCGGCGCCGCCGCGGTCATCGAGCGCGTGGTGGAGCGGGAGCCCTTGCTCGCCACCACTACGGAGGACGGCTTCGCGCACCGCCTGTGGGCGGTCACCGACCCGGCCGACCTCACCGCCATCGACGACGACCTCACCCGCCGGCAGGCCCTGATCGCCGACGGCCACCACCGCTGGGCGACCTACCAGCGGCTGTACGAGCAGCGGCCCGGCGCCACCGCCGGCTCACCCTGGGCCTCCGGTCTGGTGCTGCTGGTGGACACCGCCCGTTACCCGCTCCAGGTCCGCGCGATCCACCGGGTACTGCCGCATCTGCCGCCCGCCAAGGCGCTGGCGGACCTGGCCGGCGCCTTCCGTGCCCGTACCCTCCCCGGCGAGCTGTCCGCCGCCATGGAGGCCCTGGAGGAGACGCCCGGCACCGCCTTCGTGCTCGCCGGCGGTCCGGACTCCTTCCATCTCCTGGACCGTCCCGACCCCGGTCTGCTGGACCGGACGATCCGCCGGGACCGGCCCGAGGCCTGGCGGCAGCTGGACGCCACCGTGCTGCACTCCGTCCTGCTGGACGAGGTCTGGCACATTCCTGACCACCCGTCGGACATCGGCTATCTGCATCACACCGAAGCCGCCGTCGAGCAGGCCGCCCGGCACGGCGGGACGGCCGTGCTGATGCGTGCCACCTCCGAGGAGACGGTCCGTCAGCTCGCCGAGCACGGGGTGACGATGCCGCGGAAGTCCACCTCCTTCGGCCCCAAGCCCGCCACGGGCCTGGTCCTGCGCACCCTGGACGGCGACGAGAACTGACCTTCAGGGCGCCGTCACGGTCCCTCAACCCCGCCCCGCGACTAGTTAGGTTAGGCTAACCTCACTACGTCGCCGGGCGGGGTCTCCCTGCCCCTGCGCACACCCCGTCCTGCGCAGGACGTGGTCAACTCCGCACCAGGGAGGACACCTTCATGAGTCTCCTCGCGCATTCCGCCGAGGACCCGGCCGACCACCGGGCGTATCTGCTCAACAACGGCACCGCCCGCCACTACCACAGCGCGGTCACCGAGAGCGTCACGCGGATCAGCGCCAAAATCGCCGGCACCGCCCAGCCGTTCACCGGCATCACCGTCGACGGCCTCACCCCCACCATCGCCGGCGTCGACCTCGACAGCCCGCTGCACGACGCGGCCGCCGCGCTCGACGAACTCGAAGAGGTCTACCTCCGCGACGCCGTCTACTTCCACCACCCGCGCTACCTCGCGCACCTCAACTGCCCCGTGGTGATCCCCGCCCTCGTCGGCGAGGCCGTGCTCTCCGCCGTCAACTCCTCCCTGGACACCTGGGACCAGAGCGCGGGCGGCACGCTCATCGAGCGCCGGCTGATCGACTGGACGGCCGAGCGGATCGGCCTGGGCGAGGCGGCCGACGGCATCTTCACCAGCGGCGGCAGCCAGTCCAACCTCCAGGCCATGCTGCTCGCCCGCGACGAGGCCTGCCGCCGGGAACTGAGCCGCGAGGGTACGACGGATGCCCGGCTCACCGACGTACTGCCCCGGCTGCGCATCCTCACCTCCGAATGCAGCCACTTCAGCATCCGCAAGTCGGCCACCCTGCTCGGCATGGGCGCCGAAGCCGTCATCGCCGTCCCCAGCGACGACAGCAAGCGCATGCGCACCGACGCGCTCGCCGCCGAACTGGCCCGCTGCCGGCGTGACGGCCTGATACCCATGGCCGTCGTTGCCACCGCCGGCACCACCGACTTCGGCTCCATCGACCCGCTTCCCGAGATCGCCGGCCTGTGCGCCGGGTACGGCACCTGGATGCATGTCGACGCCGCCTACGGCTGCGGACTGCTGGTCTCCCGCCGCCGCGCCCTGCTGACCGGCATCGAACGCGCCGCCTCGGTGACCGTGGACTACCACAAGTCCTTCTTCCAGCCGGTCAGTTCGAGCGCCCTCCTGGTCCGCGATCGCGCCACCCTGCGACATGTCACCTACCACGCGGACTATCTCAACCCCCGCCGCATGGTGGAGCAGCGCATCCCCAACCAGGTCGACAAGTCGATCCAGACCACCCGCCGCTTCGACGCCCTCAAGCTCTGGCTCACCCTGCGCATCATGGGCGCCCAGGCCGTCGGCGAACTCTTCGACGAGGTCATCGACCGGGCCGCGGACGCCTGGAAACTGCTGCACGACGACCCCCGCTTCGAGGTCGTCGTCGAGCCCCGGCTGAGCACCCTGGTCTTCCGCTACGTCCCCTCCACCGACCGGGACCCCGAGCTCAGCGACCGGGTCAATCTGCACGCCAGGGAGGCGCTGTTCGCCTCCGGCGCGGCGATCGTCGCGGGCACCGTCGTCGACGGCCGCCACTACCTCAAGTTCACCCTGCTCAACCCGGAGACCACGCTCGAGGACATCGCCACCGTCCTCGACCTGATCGCCGAGCACGCCGGCAGCTTCCTCGCCGAGCAGCCCCGGCCGGCCCTCAGCGCGCGCTGACCCTCCCCGCCAACAGTCCCCATCGGAGACCCGTGTGTCCGCCCCTTATGACTTCATCGCCATCGGCCTCGGCCCGTTCAACCTGGGCCTGGCCTGCCTGACCGAGCCGATCGACGGACTCGACGGCCTGTTCCTGGACGACAAGGCGTCCTTCGACTGGCACCCCGGCATGATGCTGGACAGCAGCCACCTCCAGGTGCCGTTCCTGGCCGACCTGGTCACCCTCGCCGACCCCAGCTCCCCCTTCTCGTTCCTGAACTACCTCAAGGAATCGGGGCGGCTGTACTCGTTCTACATCCGCGAGAACTTCTATCCGCTGCGCGCCGAGTTCAACGACTACTGCCGCTGGGCGGCCGGCAAACTCGACTCCGTCCGCTTCGCCCACCGGGTCACCACCGTCGAATACGACGCACGCGAAGAGCTCTACACCGTCCACGCCGAGCAGCCCACCGGCGAACGTCACACCTTCCGCGCCCGCAGGCTCGTCCTGGGCACCGGCACCCCGCCGTATGTCCCCGACGCCTGCCGGGACCTGGGCGGTGATCTGCTGCACAACGCCGGGTACCTCGACGCCAAGGCCGCCCTCCAGGCCAAGGACAGCATCACCCTCATCGGCAGCGGCCAGAGCGCGGCCGAGATCTACTACGACCTCCTCCAGGACATCGACAGCCACGGCTACCACCTGACCTGGGCCACCCGCTCCCCGCGCTTCTTCCCCCTCGAATACACCAAGCTCACGCTGGAGATGACCTCCCCGGAGTACGTGGACTACTTCCACGCCCTCCCGCCGGCCACCCGCGACCGCCTCAACGCCACCCAGAAGCACCTCTACAAGGGCATCGACTCCGAGCTGATCAACGACATCTTCGATCTGCTCTACCAGAAGAACCTGGCCGGCCCCGTCCCCACCCGGCTCCTGACCAACACCGCCCTGCACCAGGCGAGTTACGACGAGACGTCCGGCACCTACACCCTGGGCCTGCGCCAGGAGGAACAGGGCACGGACTTCGCCCTCGACACCCAGGGCCTGATCCTCGCCACCGGCTACCGCTACCGCGTACCGGACTTCCTCTCCCCCGTCCGCGACCGCATCGTCTGGGACGACGCCGGCCGCTACGACGTCGCGCGCAACTACAGCATCGACACCACCGGCCAGGGCATCTTCGTGCAGAACGCCGAGCTGCACACCCATGGCTTCGTCACCCCCGACCTCGGCATGGCCGCCTACCGCAACGCGTGCATCATCCGCGAGCTGCTCGGCCGCGAGTACTACCCGGTCGAAAAGGCCATCGCCTTCCAGGAGTTCGCCGCCCCGGCCGGCCCGCACCACCCCATGGAGCTCCCGGCATGACCACCCCCCTCTTCACCCGCACCGACGCCGCGCTCGGGGAGTTCTCGCTCCGCCCGGTCGACCCGTACGGCGACGCCGAACTGCTGCACCGCTGGGTCACCCACCCCAAGGCCGCCTTCTGGCTGATGCAGGACTGCGACCTCGCCGCCGTCGAGAAGGAATTCGCGCGCATATCCGCCGACCCCTTCCACGACGCCTTCCTCGGCCTGCACAACGGCACCCCGGCCTTCCTCATGGAGCGCTACGACCCCGCACACCGCGAACTCGTCGGCATCCACGCCGCCGAACCCGGCGACGTCGGCATGCACTTCCTGTCGGCGCCCACCGACACCCCCGTGCACGGCTTCACCCTCGCCGTGATCACCACCGTCATGGAGATGCTCTTCGCCGACCCGGACGCCCGCCGCGTCGTCGTCGAGCCCGACGCGCGCAACACCGCCGTCCACGCCCTCAACAAGGCCGTCGGCTTCGAGGTCCTGCGCACCGTCTCGCTCCCCTCCAAAGACGCCTACCTCAGCACCTGCACCCGCGACCAGTTCCTGGCCACCCGAGGAGACCACCGATGACCGCCCCCTCCGACGGCACCCCGCACCTGTCCGCCCGGGACGCCGTCGCCCACCTCACTCCCGGTCTGTGGGCCCGCGCCAACCGGCTGCTGATCCGCAAGGGCCTCGCCGAGTTCGCCCATGAGCGGCTGCTCACCCCCCGGCGCCTCCCGCAGGACGGCCACTACGCCGTACGCAGCGACGACGGCGCCACCGAGTACCGCTTCGCCGCCCGCAGACGAGCCCTGGACCACTGGCAGATCGACGCCGACAGCATCACCCGGCACCGCGACCACGACGAACTCCCCTTGGACGCCCTGGCGTTCTTCCTCGAACTCCGTGACTCCCTGGGCCTCGGCGAGGCGATCCTCCCGGTCTACCTGGAGGAGATCAGCTCCACCCTCTCCGGCACCGCCTACAAACTCGCCGCCGGCCGGCCCTCCGCCGCGGAGCTCGCGAAGGCGGACTTCCAGGCCGTCGAGACCGGCATGACCGAGGGCCACCCCTGCTTCGTCGCCAACAACGGCCGGCTCGGCTTCGGCATCCACGAGTACCACGCCTACGCCCCGGAGACCGCGGCCCCGCTCCGGCTGATCTGGCTCGCCGCCCACCGCGACCATGCCACCTTCACCGCCGGCGCCGGCCTCGACTACGACGCCCTGATCCGCGACGAACTCCCCGACACCACCCGCGCCCGCTTCACCGCCACCCTCACCACCCTCGGCCTCGACCCCGCCGACTACTACTTCTTCCCCACCCACCCCTGGCAGTGGTGGAACAAGCTCTCCGTCACCTTCGCCGCCGAAGTCGCCCGGCAGCGCCTGGTGTGCCTGGGCCCCGGTGACGACGACTACCTGGCCCAGCAGTCGATCCGCACCTTCTTCAACACCACCAGCCCCACCAAGCACTACGTCAAAACGGCCCTCTCCGTCCTCAACATGGGCTTCATGCGCGGTCTGTCCGCGTCCTACATGGAGGCCACCCCGGCCATCAACGACTGGCTGGCCCGCCTCATCGACGCCGATGACACCTTCCGGGCCGCCCGCTTCTCGATCATCCGGGAGCGCGCCGCCCTCGGCTACCACCACCGGCAGTACGAGGCCGCCACGGCCAAGGGCTCCCCGTACCGGAAGATGCTCGCCGCCCTGTGGCGCGAGAGCCCCGTCCCCACCATCGAACCGGGTCAGCGCCTGGCCACCATGGCCTCCCTCCTGCACACCGACGAGGACGGCGGCTCCCTCGCCGCCGCCCTCATCGAGGAGTCCGGCCTGGAACCCGCCGTCTGGCTCCGCCGCTACCTGGACGCCTACCTCACGCCCGTACTCCACGCCTTCTACGCCTACGACCTGGTCTTCATGCCGCACGGCGAGAACGCCATCCTGGTCATCGAGGACGGCGCCGTGGCCCGCGTGATCTTCAAGGACATCGCCGAGGAGATCGCCGTCATGGACCCCGACGCGGTGCTGCCGCCCGCCGTCGAACGCATCCGCGCCGATGTCCCCGAGGACAAGAAACTCCTGTCCGTCTTCACCGACGTCTTCGACTGCTTCTTCCGCTTCCTCAGCAGCATCCTCGACGACCACGGCATCCTCGACGAGGACACCTTCTGGCGCACGGTCGCCGCCTGCGTCACCGACTACCAGGCGGCCACCCCCCAGCTCGCCGACAAGTTCGAGCGCTACGACCTCTTCACCGACGAGTTCGCGCTCTCCTGCCTCAACCGCCTCCAGCTGCGCAACAACCAGGAGATGGTCGACCTCCAGGACCCGGCGGGCGCCCTCCAGCTCATCGGCACCCTCCGCAACCCCCTCGCCCCCTACGCTCCGGCCTCCTGACCGCACCCCCACACGCCGAAGGGCGGGACCCCTCCCCGGGGTCCCGCCCTTCCTCATGCGTCACATCGGCTCAGCCGACGGCCGGCTCAGTCCTTCGCGGAACCGGCCTCGCCCTGGGCGCCGTCGTCCTCGGCCGCGTCCGCCTCGTCGGCCTCGTCGGCCTCTTCCAGCGCGTCGGTGAACTCCACACCGTCCAGCTCCGCGAGCCGGTCCGAGGCGTCCGTCGTACCGCCCTGGTCGGCCTCCAGCGCCCTGGCGAACCAGTCGCGCGCCTCGTCCTCACGCCCGACCGCCAGCAGGGCATCCGCGTACGCGTAGCGCAGCCGCGCCGTCCACGGGTGCACCGCACTCGACGCGAGTTCCGGGCTCTGGAGGGTCACCACCGCGGCGTCCGCCTGGCCCATGTCCCGCCGGGCACCCGCCGCGACCAGCCGCATCTCGACCTGGCCGGCCTTGTCGAGCTTCTGCACCTCGGGCTCACCGGCCATGGCCATCGCCTTCTCCGGACGGCCGAGACCACGCTCGCAGTCCGCCATGACGGGCCACAGCTCCACGCTGCCGGTCATCCGCCGCGCCGCCCGGAACTCCGCCAGCGCCTCGCTGTACTTGCCGACCGCGTACGCCGCGAAGCCCGCGGCCTCACGCACCGCCGCGACCCTGGACGCCAGCCGCAGCGCCACCCGCGAGTAGCCGTAGGCCTGCTCCGGGTCCTCGTCCAGCAGCTTCGCCACCATCACCAGGTTCTTGGCGACATCATCAGCCAGCGTCTTCGGCAGGCTCAGCAGCTCCTGACGCACATCCTTGTCGATCTCGTCCCCGGTGACATCCTCCGGAATCGGCAGCCGCTTGATCGGCTCCCGATCCCGGTCCCGCCGGTCATCACGGCGATCGTCCCGGCGGTCATCCCGCCCCCGGCCACCGCCGTACGGCCGACGCCCCCCACGCTCGTCATCCCGCCGGAACCCCCCACGGTCATCGCGCCGCGGCCCACGGTCGTCCCTACGGAACCCACCCCGGTCACCA
Organism: Streptomyces lydicamycinicus; assembly: GCF_000829715.2. NCBI lineage: Bacteria > Bacillati > Actinomycetota > Actinomycetes > Kitasatosporales > Streptomycetaceae > Streptomyces > Streptomyces lydicamycinicus. Next base: position 483,802 of record NZ_BBNO01000006.1, read on the forward strand.
CCGCGGTCGTCCCGACGGTCGCCACCGCGGTCATCGCGCCGGTCACCGCCACGGACCCCCCCACGGTCGCCACCCGACGGCCGGTCGTCCCGCCGGAAGCCACCACGGTCCCCGCCGCGATCATCGCGCCGGTCACCACCGCGGTATCCACCACGGTCGTCCCGCCGGAAGCCGGGACGGTCCCCACCGCGGTCGTCCCGCCGGAAGCCGGGACGGTCCCCACCGCGGTCGTCGCGCCGGAACCCGCCACCACGCTCATCATCCCGCCGCGGCCCACGGTCATCCCTACGGAAGCCACCACGGTCCCCGCCGCGGTCGTCCCGCCGGTCGCCACCACGGAACCCACCACGGTCGCCACCCGACGGCCGGTCATCACGACGGAACCCACCCCGATCGCCACCACGGTCATCACGACGGAAGCCGCCGCGGTCCCCACCACGGTCATCGCGACGGTCACCACCGCGGTAACCACCACGGTCGCCACCGGACGGCCGGTCATCACGACGGAACCCACCGCGGTCATCACGACGGTCGTCACGGCGGTCGTCACGGCGGAAGCCACCACGGTCGCCACCGGACGGCCGGTCATCACGGCGGAATCCCCCACGGTCACCACCATGGGAACGGTCGTCCCTACGGAAACCGCCGCGGTCTCCACCGCGGTCATCGCGACGGTCGCCACCGCGGTAACCACCGCGATCGCCACCGGACGGCCGGTCATCACGACGGAACCCACCGCGATCATCCCGCCGGTCGCCGCCGTACGAACGGTCATCCCGCCGCGGCCCGCGGTCATCCCTACGGAAGCCGCCACGGTCCCCACCGCGGTCGTCCCGCCGGTCGCCACCGCGGTATCCACCACGGTCGCCACCCGAGGGGCGGTCATCACGTCGGTAACCTCCGCGGTCACCACCACGGTTGTCGCCACGCGACCCGCGGTCGTCACGCCGGAAACCACCGCGGTCGCCGTCGTCGCGCCGCTGCGGCCGGCGCTCCGAACGATCGTCGGAAGAATTGGTGGACATCGACGTGACTCCTGTCTTCGGTACTGCATTCATTCTCGCGCACCGACCAGTTCGGCGCGCTTCGGAAAAACAAAAAGGACCCTTGGTCCCAGCGTGAACGCTGGGACCAAGGGTCCTGAAAGATTGTTCGGCGGCGTCCTACTCTCCCACAGGGTCCCCCCTGCAGTACCATCGGCGCGGAAAGGCTTAGCTTCCGGGTTCGGAATGTAACCGGGCGTTTCCCTAACGCTATGACCACCGAAACCCTATCGGGTTCTAGCGAACAAGCACACTTTTTAGTTAAAGAGTGAAACTTGGTTCAACCAGCGATTGCGACTGTTCGCAACCCGGGAACCACACAGTGGACGCGAGCAACTGAGGACAAGCCCTCGGCCTATTAGTACCAGTCAACTCCACCCGTTACCGGGCTTCCATATCTGGCCTATCAACCCAGTCGTCTACTGGGAGCCTTAACCAATCAAGTTGGTGGGAGCCCTCATCTCGAAGCAGGCTTCCCGCTTAGATGCTTTCAGCGGTTATCCTTTCCGAACGTAGCCAACCAGCCATGCCCTTGGCAGGACAACTGGCACACCAGAGGTTCGTCCGTCCCGGTCCTCTCGTACTAGGGACAGCCCTTCTCAAGACTCCTACGCGCACAGCGGATAGGGACCGAACTGTCTCACGACGTTCTAAACCCAGCTCGCGTACCGCTTTAATGGGCGAACAGCCCAACCCTTGGGACCGACTCCAGCCCCAGGAT